>NZ_JBNGOQ010000004.1:0-700478 GCF_050589645.1 Eudoraea algarum
ACCTGGCCAACGGAACCTATACCATTGACGTACAGGACCAGTTCGGATGCCCGGCAACGCAGCAGTCCGTGACCATTAACCCACAACTTACGGCCAACGCCCTATTAAATACGGACCTGACCTGTTTGGCCAATGCGTCGGTAACCATAACGCCCAGCGGAGGTTCGGGAAGCTACTCCTACGAGTGGTCCAACGATGCAGGAGTTAATTATTTCACAACCAACTTTGTTGCCAATGTATTTAGCACACCTACAGCTGGATCCTATATCTTTAGGGTAACCGATACCACGGCACCTACGGCCTGTACCGTAGTGACCAATGCCATCGTTGTTAACCCCGCCGATACCCCTGTCATCACTTCCATTACGCCAACCCATGTCCTTTGTAACGGAGACAGCACGGGCGCCTTGGATGTGGTCATAGATACGTCTATAGGAAGTCCACCATACGTCATTGAGGTAATAGAAACCGTTTCGGCTACCAACTATGGTACACAGACTACGGGCTTGCCTGCAGGGGACTACGAAGTGACCATAACAGATGATAAAGGATGTACCTCTGCGGTATTTCCAGTCTCCATCAACCAGCCCGATGCCATCACCTATGGCATTAATTTGGTGCCCATAACCTGTAATCCGGCCACCGGAACCGACCCCGGGTCGATTACCGTCGAGAATTTGCTCGGAGGAACAGCGGAATATACCTATTATCTTACTGGAAATAACGGTCATACAGATAACTATGTAACCACCTCAGGTGGGGAAGACCACACCTTTGCCATCTTGGAATTCGGCATCTACGAAGTGGATGTGGTAGATGCCAATGGATGTTCTGTAAGAACCACCAACATTATTGCATCTCCCCCGGATGATCTGGATATAGACGTTTCGGCGATAACGGCAGATTGCGCAACTGGAGGAACAGCTGTAGTAACCGTAACAACCGCCATTTTGGGAACAAACTATGAATTTGGAATTTTGGATACTTTCGCGGTGCCCTACGCTTCCACCTATTTCCCGCCAGATGTTGCGGGTGGACCTACCCATACTTTTACGGGCCTTACCCCTGGTATTACCTATACGTTCGTGGTGCATGATATCACCACCAATTGTTATTACTTTGAAACGGCGGCCGCTCCGATCAATACCCTTTCGAACATGACCGCTACCTTGGACGCTGTGGCCAATATTACCTGTACCGGGGCTGCCAACGGAAATGTTTCGTTTACCTTTGACAATTACGACGCTGGAGCCACGGATGTTACCTATGAAATCTTTAATGCCCAGTCCAATCTTACCACCGGTTTTACCGGAACGGCATCTGTTAATCCCCCTGCAGGAGGGGTTAGCATATCCAATTTTGGCACCTTGCCACAAGGCGTATATTACATCCTGTTGACCGAGGTTGGAGGCACACATAATGGCTGTTCCATAAGCACGGCCGATTTTACCATAGACGAATCTGCCAACCTCTTAACGGTAACAGCGGCCTCGCCTACCAATGACAATTGTAACCTGAATGCCGGTGTAATTACCGCTACTGCGCAATTTGGTACCGCTCCTTATGAATTTCAGTATTTGTTGAGCACTGATCCAGCACCTACTGCGGCTTCCGCTGGGTGGGTAAGCGCTACTACATCCAACGTGGAATCCGGTGATTACATCGTGTATGTAAAAGATGCGAACAATTGTATCCAAAATGACGCCATTACGGTAAATCTAGACCCAAGTCCGGAAATTTCCTTGTCTATCGTGGACGAGTGTGTGGCCGAAGGAACTTTTGAGGTACTGGTTACCTTGGATGTGGCCGGAATTACCCCTTATCAACTACGTGTCAATGGAGGCGCCTACCAGAGTATTACCTTCAACGTGAGTAACGAATATACGGTAAGTGGACTCAGTTCAGGAGCCGCGCAAACCATTGAAATTAGGGATCTCAACGGATGTGGGGAAACAGAAAATTTCACCATACATCCTCCGTTGCAATTCAATGCTACCTTGACCACACTCTTGGATTGTGAGGTGGCCCCGGCCAATAATGCAGAGATAACAATCGATGTAATTGCCGGTTCCGGCACTTATGAATACTCCGTTGCAGGACCCGTAAACCAAGTACAAACAGCGCTGCCATCAGATCCCTTTGTTTGGACCTTGGCGAGCCTGCCCGGTACCTACACCGTCTCCGTCTATGATGCGAGTACTTCGGTGCCCTATTGTCTAGGGTCCATTGATGTGGTGGTCCCGGCAGCGGTTACGCCCATTTTCACCGAAACCCATATAGACCTAAGCTGTAATGGTGCCAATGACGGATCCATAAGCCTTTTCCAGACAGAAAATGGTATCAATCCGTTGACCTATACGATCTCACCGGTAGCAGGCACCTTCAATGCGGCTACCAATACCTTTGAAAATTTACCGCCGAACACCTATACGGTTACGGCGACAGGCACCAATAGCTGTACCACGGACATCGCAGGAATTGTCATTGCGGAACCCAACATCATTAATATTCCAGTGGTCACCGTCACCGAATTCGCCTGTGCCACGGGCAACAACGTGGACAGTGCCATCATCTCCGTGGACGGTACCGCCGTCACGGGGGGGAGCGGCTCCTATGTCCTATACGAGTTCATCGACGACCAGGGCACCCCCGCCACCGGAGACGACGTCGTGGTGCAGTCAGGGCCCAATACCTCATATGCCGAGACCGACCTCCTGGGGGGGACCTACATCATCAACGTTTACGACGATATGGGGTGCGTGGGCACCACTACGGCGACCATACTGCCCTATGACCAACTGTTGACGGCTTCGGCCGCCATCACAGCGGCCATTAGCTGTACCCCGGGGACCGACGGGGAGATCACCGTCACCGTGACCTCCACCAACAGCGACCCCACACGCTTCGAGTACAGTATCGACAACGGGGCCAATTACCAGGCATCCAACGTCTTTGCCGGACTCGGCGTAGGGACCCACAACTTCCTCGTAAGGCACGTGGACACCGGGTGTACCATAAGCACTTCCGAGACCATCACCGACCCCAATACCTTTACCATTGACGTGGTGAAGCTCAGCGACGTGATCTGCTTCGGGACCAATACCGGCGCCGTTACCTTCGAACTCGTGGACGCCACCTATCCCGGAGGCTTCGACTGGGAGATATTCGATACCAACGGGACTCCGGCCAACATGGCGGACGATACCTCAGTGGCCACCGGTAACGAAGCCACCAACGGGCCAACGGCCACCATCAACCTGGCCGCCGGAAGCTATTACGTGACCATAACACAGACCAACCACCCCTTCTGCCCCAATACCGAGGCCTTCACCATCAACGGGCCCTCGGCGGCGATCACCGCAAACACCCAGGTGACACCCGTGACCTGCGCCCTGAACGACGGCGTAATAGAGGTCATAGACGTACTCGGGGGATGGGGAGGATATACCTATTTCGTGGACCTGGCATCCAACCCGGCCCCAACGTACCCGGCCAGCTACCAGGCTTCGCCCAGCTTCTCAGCCCTTGCGGGCGGACTGGCACCTGGGACCGACTACCAGGTATGGGTGGCCGATATGAACGGGTGCGAGTTCCAGTTGCCCGATGTGACCCTGGTCGACCCCACGCCCATCTCGGCAAGCCTCCAGATCAACCAGGAGAACTGTACCAACCTCGAGGGAGAGATCGAAGTGATCGGAACCACCGGCGGACAGGGGAGCAACTATACCTACCAGCTCGTAAGGGGGGGCATCGATACCGGAGCGCCCCAGACAACCACCGTGTTCCCAGGGCTCGGAGCGGGAAGCTACCAGGTGCGCGTCACCGACCAGTGGTCGTGCTCCTTTACGACACCGGCGACTCTGCTCTATGATGAAATTGTCCCCTTGGCAACTATCGTAAAACCCATAGACTGTACCGTAACTCCGGGCGGTGAAATAACAATTACACAGACCGGGGGCTCCGGAAGCTTCGACTATTTGGTCACCTTCCCCGACCTGGTTACCACTATTGCCAATACCACCGGTGTATTTACCGGACTGACCCAAGTGGGCACCTATAGTTTTACCATTACGGATCAAGCCGTTGGACATGCGTGTAGTACCACGATTGATCAAGAACTTGTGGATGCGGTCTTACCGATTCTTTCCATAAGCGCCTTTACCGATGTCACCTGTAACGGGGCCGATGACGGAACCATAACCGTCGCCGCCGTAGATAATGGCGTTGGGCCGTATACTTTTGAAATCATATCCGGACCTGGAAGTAGCGCGGCTTTCCCGATAGCTCCCACAGCGACCACCGCTACAACTGCAAGTTTTATTGGATTGGAAGGTGTTGTCGGTGCCGGGATTACCTACACCATTCGTGCAACAGCAACCAACGCTTGTACCACGGATATAGCACAAGTTATTGTACAGCCCGATCCTATTGCAAATGTGAATGCTACCGTCACCGAATTCGCCTGTGCCACGGGCAACAACGTGGACAGTGCCATCATCTCCGTGGACGGTACCGCCGTCACGGGGGGGAGCGGCTCCTATGTCCTATACGAGTTCATCGACGACCAGGGCACCCCCGCCACCGGAGACGACGTCGTGGTGCAGTCAGGGCCCAATACCTCATATGCCGAGACCGACCTCCTGGGGGGGACCTACATCATCAACGTTTACGACGATATGGGGTGCGTGGGCACCACTACGGCGACCATACTGCCCTATGACCAACTGTTGACGGCTTCGGCCGCCATCACAGCGGCCATTAGCTGTACCCCGGGGACCGACGGGGAGATCACCGTCACCGTGACCTCCACCAACAGCGACCCCACACGCTTCGAGTACAGTATCGACAACGGGGCCAATTACCAGGCATCCAACGTCTTTGCCGGACTCGGCGTAGGGACCCACAACTTCCTCGTAAGGCACGTGGACACCGGGTGTACCATAAGCACTTCCGAGACCATCACCGACCCCAATACCTTTACCATTGACGTGGTGAAGCTCAGCGACGTGATCTGCTTCGGGACCAATACCGGCGCCGTTACCTTCGAACTCGTGGACGCCACCTATCCCGGAGGCTTCGACTGGGAGATATTCGATACCAACGGGACTCCGGCCAACATGGCGGACGATACCTCAGTGGCCACCGGTAACGAAGCCACCAACGGGCCAACGGCCACCATCAACCTGGCCGCCGGAAGCTATTACGTGACCATAACACAGACCAACCACCCCTTCTGCCCCAATACCGAGGCCTTCACCATCAACGGGCCCTCGGCGGCGATCACCGCAAACACCCAGGTGACACCCGTGACCTGCGCCCTGAACGACGGCGTAATAGAGGTCATAGACGTACTCGGGGGATGGGGAGGATATACCTATTTCGTGGACCTGGCATCCAACCCGGCCCCAACGTACCCGGCCAGCTACCAGGCTTCGCCCAGCTTCTCAGCCCTTGCGGGCGGACTGGCACCTGGGACCGACTACCAGGTATGGGTGGCCGATATGAACGGGTGCGAGTTCCAGTTGCCCGATGTGACCCTGGTCGACCCCACGCCCATCTCGGCAAGCCTCCAGATCAACCAGGAGAACTGTACCAACCTCGAGGGAGAGATCGAAGTGATCGGAACCACCGGCGGACAGGGGAGCAACTATACCTACCAGCTCGTAAGGGGGGGCATCGATACCGGAGCGCCCCAGACAACCACCGTGTTCCCAGGGCTCGGAGCGGGAAGCTACCAGGTGCGCGTTACCGACCAGTGGTCGTGCTCCTTTACGACAGCCGCTGTACTGCTTTACGAGGAGATAAACCTTGTTGCCACCGTGGTTAAGCCGATAGATTGTACGGCAACTCCTGGAGGTGAGATTACTGTCGCTGCAAGCGGAGGATCCGCCAACCTTGATTTCACCATCACCTTCCCTGATCTGGTCACCACGGTTTCCAATGCAACAGGGGTGTTCACCGGACTGACGCAGGTGGGAACCTATAGTTTTGTGGTTACCGATCTTGATACGGCAAGTCCCATATGTACAAAAACAATCACACAGGTATTGGATGCACCAACACCGGTTACCTTTGATCCACATACTATTGTCAACGTTTCGTGCAACGGCCTTAGTGATGGTGAGATTACCGTTAATCTGACCCCGGCCGCTTTAGGCATAAACGACAACCCGATCTACACCTATAACCTGTACGATGCCCTGGGCACCACCTTATTGGCCGGTCCGCAGACCGATCCGACATTCAGTGGGTTGTCTGCCGCATTCTACCAGGTAGAGGCAATTTCCAGTAGAAGTTGTTCGCTGAGGGAAACCGTGGAAGTCACTGAGCCTACGCAACTGTTGATCGATGCATCGGCTACGGCCTTCGACTGTAATCCGGACAACAGTGTGAACACATCGACTATAACTGTCAATATTTTGGATGGTGCAACCACTCCTGGAGTGCCTTCCGGAACCGGACCTTATCTGTACAGTATCGATAATGTAAACTTCCAGTCGGCCAACACCTTTGAAATCATAGATGATGGAACCGCCCAAAATATCACGGTATACGTCACCGATGCAAACAATTGCCCAGTAAGTTTTGCCGTGCCTACGATTGAGCCTTTGAACACCTTCATGGCCACCGTTGCCCAAGATGTGGCGATAAGCTGTGCGGGACCCGAGGAAGTAACGATTACCGTTGCCGATAATGGCAATCCGGCCAACAGCTATACCTATGAACTCTTGCCGCTTGGGAATCCAAATGGAACCGAAGTCCCAACGGCCTTGAATACCACGACGGAATTTGACCTTACCGCTGTGGGAAGCTATACCTTCCGGGTTACCGATACAACAACGGGTTGCTATGTGGATACAGCACCTTATGTGATTGCTCCCTATGACCTTATTGACGTCGTAGCAACGGCGACCACGCCGGTGACCTGTTTTGGCGATACCAATGGTGCGCTGGAAATAACTGTAACGGATTATGCCGGTGCGTATACCTATGAAGTGTTTACCGATGCTGGTGTAACTACAGGAATCACAGGTGCGGGCAACACCACGACAAATCCGTTCCCCATAGCTGGACTCTCAGGTGGAAATTACTTTGTAAGGGTAACCGAAACCGCCAACCCCCTATGTGTGGAAGATTCCAACACGATTACAATAGTCTCTCCGGATACCCCGTTAGTGGCCATTGTATCTGAGGAAGCCAATGTGACCTGTACCAACGACCAGGGCGAGATATTGGTGGACCCCAATGGTGGGTATGCCCCATACGATATCGTATTGACCAATACCACAACAGCTCAGGTATACAATGTTTCCAACGTCGGCAGTCATGTCTTTACCGGTCTTTCCGCAGGGAACTTCACCATTGCCGTAACCGATAACGGCGGTTGCGTGTACAATGATGCGATAAACTTGATCCGACCCACCCCAATTACAGCGGATATAACCGCAACACCAACCACTTTGGTCTGTTTTGGGGATACCAATGCCACTGTGACCGCCATAAACGTGCTCAATGGGGAAGGGGTGTACCAGTATCAATTGAACTATTACGATGCTGTGGGTACAACGATTACCTTTACCAGTGGCGCACAGAGTTCACCAATATTTGATAACCTTGGTGCTGGTATATACAGCATCACCGTTTCGGATGGTTGGAGCTGTGGTGTGGAAACCATTCAGGTGACCATTAGCGAACCGACGGATGTGGCCAGCTCTCTGATACAGACGAGTCCTTTGACCTGTACCACCCATGCCTCATTGGAACTTTCTGCCACTGGCGGTACCGGACCTTATCAATATAGTACGGACAATGTAACCTTCTTCCCTTTCAGCGGAGGAACCACACATACCTTCAACGGAATTGCCGCAGGAGATTATCAATACTACGTACAGGATGCCTTTGGGTGTAGTGGTTTGATTTCGAATCAAATTACTGTTGACCCCATTCTACCCTTGACCATAACTATTGATGACAGTGCGGCCGTTATCAACTGTACCGGCGAGGCCACGGCGACCATTATTGCCAACGTAACCGGAGGTCTGGGCAATTATTCGTACGAACTGTATGGAGATGCCGCCCTGACGAGTTTATTGGCGGGTCCACAGACCAGCGATGAGTTCAACGGCCTCACTGCCGGAAGTTACTATGTACGCGTTACCAGTGTTGATTGTGAGACGGTCTCCAACGAAGTGTTGATTACCGATCCCGCTCCCCTACAGATCGACAGGCAGGAGTTTACTGATGTAACCTGTGCCGGACTGAATGATGGTACAATAACCGTTGAAGTATCCGGTGGAACCGGAAGCATCCTATATGCCATAAGCCCGAACCTCAATCAGTTCGATACCGAAAATGTGTTCACTGATCTTGCGCCGGGCGTATATGATGTAATTGCACAGGATGAGCTGGGTTGTTTTATTCCCTTCCAGTTCACCATTGTGGAGCCCGCGCCCATAGATGCCACGTTTACGGCATTGCCCGAAGTTTGCTTCGGTAGTGCGGACGGTTCCATAGATGTGACGATCAATGGTGGTACAGCGCCCTACCGAACAAGCCTAAACTCCAACAACGATGCAGATTTTGTGCTGGGTCAAACGAGTTTTACGGATTTGGCTGCAGGTACCTATGTGGTGTTCATTAGAGATGCCCAGGATTGTGAAACCAATCTTATCATCACTATTGACCCTGGTGTAAATCTCAATGCAACGGTTGTTCCCGTCTATGAATGTGATGGGGATACCCCAAACAATTATGTGAACATTACACTCGAGGACGATACCGTTCTGGGCTCTGTAATGTATGCCCTGGATTCCACCGATCCGGCGGATATGCAACTGAATCCCGATTTTAGGGATTCCACACCGGGAATGCATTTCATTGCTATTTCGCATGCCAACGGATGTGTTAATACGGTCGATTTCGAAATCTTGGATTTTGAACCCTTGACCCTGACGTTGGAGCAAAACAATATCAATGAGATCACCGCTGTTGCCGCTGGAGGCCTGGAGGATTATACCTTTTTCTTTGGCGATGTGGACAACGGAACGGACAACACCTTCATCATAAACAGAACCGATACATATACCGTAAGGCTGGTGGATCAGAATGGTTGTGAGGTTTCCGGAGACATATTTATAGAGTTTATAGATATCGAGATTCCCAATTTCTTTACCCCGGATGGAGATGGTCTCAATGACTTCTGGGTGCCCAGAAACCAAGAGGCTTTCCCCGAGATACTAACCATCATATTTGACCGTTATGGTAGAGAGGTCTATCGAATGGGCTTGAATGACCCGGGATGGGACGGTATGTATCACAATACAGAGCTCCCTACAGGCGATTACTGGTATGTAATTAAGCTTCAGGGCGAGACCGATGACCGTGAATTTATTGGACATTTTACCCTTTATCGCTAAAAACTTAACCTACAGTATTATGCGCACTAAAATATTGACTCTAATGCTGCTCGTGAGCGCGCTTGTTGCCACAGGACAAGAGCTGACCATACCTCAGCTGTCGCAGTACTTGGCCGACAATCCCTTTGTGATGTCGCCTACCTATGCCGGCATCGGGGATCATGTAAAAATACGTTTGAACGGACTTACCCAGTGGGTGGGCATTAAAGACGCCCCGGACACCCAGTCCCTTGCGGCGGATATGCGCATCGGCCAACGATCGGGGATAGGCATCGTATTGTACAATGACAGCAATGGTGAAACAAAACAGCGTGGCGCCCGTGCCTCTTTCGCGCACCATTTGACCTTGGACCGGTATGACGATGAGTTTCTTTCTTTTGGGGCCTCCTACAATTTTAACCAGTTCAGGATCGATATCGAGAATTTCGATGACATAGACCCCAGTGTAACCGATGACAGGGCCACTACCAACCACAATTTTGATATTGGTGTTCTCTATAGAAAGGACAAGTTCTACTTCAGCGTAAACGCCTCCAACTTGTTGGAGAAGGACCTTACGCAATTCAATCCGGTCTTTGAGCCCAACACCTTGAGAAACTACTACGTTTACACGGGCTACCGCTATACCAAGAACAAAAACAGCAATCTGGAGATAGAACCCTCGA
Source organism: Eudoraea algarum (assembly GCF_050589645.1). Classification (NCBI taxonomy): domain Bacteria; kingdom Pseudomonadati; phylum Bacteroidota; class Flavobacteriia; order Flavobacteriales; family Flavobacteriaceae; genus Eudoraea; species Eudoraea algarum. The sequence goes on from NZ_JBNGOQ010000004.1 coordinate 10,082, forward strand.
TATTTTTCCAGCTTTTCGAAAGTGATGGTCGGTCCGTGACGGATTTGAACGTGAAATTTCGTTGGTACGATTTTGAGGATTATTACTACGCCGGCGTCACCTATCGTTTTCTGAACGACCAAATTGGCGATCCTTTGTATATAGCCCCTATTGTTGGGTTCAAGAAAAGTAACTTTTACTTTGGGTATTCCTATCAGGTCATTCTCAATGAGATTCTGGGCTTCAGTACGGGGACCCACGTGCTTACCGTAGGGGTAGATCTCTTCCAGGGCCTGAGCAATTGCAGATGTACCTATTAATGGATGGCAAACCCGTCCCTACGCATCCTTAACAATTCCGTTTACAAGCGGGTAATTGTCCTACCTTTGCACTAAATTTGTGCAAATTTTACCATAACATGGGAGTCGTAAAAGTAAACAATATTAGGGTGTATGCCCATCACGGTTGCTTGGCCGAGGAAAGTATCATAGGCAGTGATTACCGGGTAGACGTCTTGGTCCGCGCAAACCTTTCTCCAGCATCGATATCCGATAAATTGGCAGATACCGTGGATTACGTCCAGATCAACCAAATTGTAGTGGAAGAGATGAAAATTGCTTCAAAACTATTGGAGCATGTGGCAAAACGCATACTCAATCGTATTTTTTCAGAAATCGAGATGGCCACCGAAGCCGAAGTCTCCGTTTCCAAGATAAATCCTCCTATAGGCGGGGATGTTGAAATGGTTACCGTGCAACTAAACGAAAAGAGATTGTAATTTACCTTTTGTAAATTTAAAAAAGTACTACATTTGCACCACAATAATGGCATCGTGGCCGAGTGGCTAGGCACAGCTCTGCAAAAGCTTGTACAGCGGTTCGAATCCGCTCGATGCCTCCAAAAAAAGACCTGTCTTCAACGGCAGGTTTTTTTGTTTTTGGCCAACTACCGAACTTATTGTTCTCGCATCATTTCGATTCCCTTTTCTATGTTCAACCTGTCCTTGGGCAAAAAGCCCTTGGTAATCAGCACCAGCCCACAGATAATCAAAATAACCCCTATTCCCTTTTTTATAAGATGGATACGCTTGCTCGTTAGGCGCCTTCTAAGTTGCTTGGCCAGTAAAATCTTAAAAACATCTGTAATAAGATAGGCGATGATCATGGCGGTAAAGAAAACCACTATCCTATCGGGGTCATTGTCCAAACTAGGGCCAACGACGATGATGACGCCCAACCAGAATACCAGCACCCCAATGTTGATAAAATTGAGCAGAAAGCCCTTTACAAACAAACTAAGGTAATCGCCCTTGGTAACCCTTAGATTGGGTTGCGCTTCCTTGGCCTGCTTTTTAATGAAGGTGGTAATGCCGTACACTAAGAGAATGACGCCCCCAAAAACATAGAGTCCTGGTTGATTGCTCAGGTTTTCCAGAAGTTGAAAACTACTGAAGTAGGCAATGGTAATAAAAAGCAGGTCGGCTAAAATTACTCCGAGGTCAAAACAAAGGGCGGCCCTAAATCCTTTGACTGCACTAGTTTCCAATAGCACAAAAAAAACAGGCCCTATGATAAAGCTCAATAAAAAGCCCAGTGGTATCGCCGCCTGTATATCCTCTAACATAGCACGTCCTTGGTTCTCGTAATTTACATTCTTGTAATTTTGCCTCCGAACACCGTCTTCTCGTCCATTTTGGCCGGATCGCCGTATACCGATACCTCGCCCCCTGCCTTAACCGTGGCCTTCACGTAGTCCGTTGCATATATTTCGGCACTGGAGCCCGCATTTACCGCAATGGTGCAAAATTTTGTGCGCATGTCCTTTCCTTGATATACGCCGCCGGTGTTAATATTTACATCCTGTACCCTGGCCGTTCCAGTGGCCGTGATCACACCACCGCTCACGGTCTTTATCAATAGTTGTTCAACCTCGGAATTCAATTCTATTTCTCCACCCTCTTGAGCCTTAAGTTCCAATACCTCTTGTGTTAGGGTCTGATCCGATGTAATTCTGGCATCTTCATTTACATCAATGACCACCAATGTTTCGGTGTAATACAGGTCAATAAAGGTTCGGTATCCACTAAAGATCTTATCGATCTGCATGCGTATCTTCAGTAGGCCATTGTTGTTCACTATGGCCACTTTTTGTGTGTTGGCCCCGGTAATCACCGCCCTGTTACTATCCGATTTTATCAAGTTGATGGAAATGCCGTCAAAACCCTTAATCTCTGTAAATTTCTCTAGTTCCCGGGTTATCTTTTCCTCCTGGCCCCTTAGGGACGGAAATCCGAACAGTAAGACCAAGCATAAAATCAGTTTTTTCATGGTATTGGTTTTAGAGATGCTCCTGTTGCGTTTACAAATCTTGTTCCACTAGGGTAAAATCCAAGTGTCTTTTTATCAAATCCGTGTTTTTCACCATAACATGGACTTCATCGCCCAGCTGGTACATGCGTTTTTTGCGTTCTCCGACTATGGCATACTGCCTTTCGTCAAAGGTATAATAATCATCTTTTATATCCCTGATGCGCACCATGCCCTCACATTTGTTCTCAATAATTTCTACATAGATGCCCCATTCGGTAACGCCCGATATTACACCTAAAAACTCCCTATCACTATGGTCCTGCATAAATTTTATCTGCATATATTTTATGGAATCGCGTTCGGCATTGGCGGCAAGGTTTTCCATGTCAGATGAATGCTTACATTTTTCCTCGTAAATCTCGGCCTTGGGCGATTTGCCCCCATCGAGATAATGCTGAAGCAATCGATGCACAATTACATCAGGGTAGCGTCTAATTGGGGAGGTAAAATGGGAGTAATAGGTAAAGGCCAGGCCATAGTGCCCTATGTTGTCCGTGGTGTAAATAGCCTTGCTCATACTGCGAATGGCAAGTGTATCTACCAAATTCTGTTCTTTTTTGCCCTTAACGTCCTCGAGAAGCTTATTTAGAGAGTCGCTAACGGTCTTTTTGTCCTTAAAGTTAAGTCTATGTCCAAATCGGGATATTATACCGTTCAGAGCCATTAATTTGTCTTCGTCAGGTTCGTCATGGATACGGTATACAAAGGTCTTCGTGGGCTTCTGCTTGCCAATGAATTCCGCTACCTTGCGATTGGCCAGCAACATGAACTCCTCTATCAGTTTGTTCGCGTCTTTGGCTTCCTTAAAATATACGCTCTCCGGTTCGTTATTTTCGGTGAGCTTAAAGCGTACCTCTACCTTATCAAACGAAATAGCGCCAGAGCGCATTCTCGCCGCTCGCATAATTTTTGCAAGCCTGTCCAATATCAAAGTGGCCTGGACCACATTGTCCGATACGGAATACGCTCCTTCGCGAATGGAAATGTCTGACGGGATTTTTCCTTGCTTTGTCTCTATGATATGCTGCGCCTCTTCATAGGCAAAACGTTCATCCGAGTTGATGACCGTACGCCCAAACCATTGTCCCTTGAGCTGTGCGTTTTGATCGAGTTCAAAAATGGCGGAGAAGGTGTATTTTTCTTCATGTGGTCGCAGGGAACACGCATTATTGGACAACACTTCTGGCAACATGGGCACTACCCGATCCACAAGATAGACCGAAGTCGCCCGTTCATAGGCCTCGTCGTCCAAAATGGTCCCTGGAAGTAAGTAATGGGACACATCCGCAATATGTATTCCTATTTCGTAATTCCCATTTTCCAAAGGTTCAAAGGACAAGGCATCATCAAAATCCTTGGCATCCTTTGGATCTATGGTGAAGGTGAGGACATTTCTCATATCCCGTCTTTTCGAAATCTCTTCCTTTTTTATGGTCGTGTCCAAGGTATCGGCATAACGTTCCACCTCGGCCGGAAATTCGTACGGGAGGCCGTATTCTGCCAATATGGAATGTATTTCTGTCTGGTGTTCCCCGGGTTTCCCCAAAACATCGGTAATTTTCCCAAAGGGTGAATCTGTCTTATCGGGCCAATCGTAAATCGTTACAATGACCTTGTCCCCGTTCTGTGCCTTCCCTATTTTGTCCCTGGGGACAAAAATATCCGTATACATCCTGAAATCCGTGGGGCGGACAAAAGCAAAGGTCTTCTGCATTTCAACAATTCCGACAAATTCGGACTTCTTTCGCTCTATTATCCGGGTCACTTCACCTTCAGGTTTCTTCCCTTTTCTCCTAGGAAAAACGTACACCTCAACAATGTCCCCATGGAACGCCTTATTGAGTTTGTTGTAGGGCACGAAGATATCGTCATCCAACTCCTCCGATATAATATAGGCGTTACCTCTTGCGGTGATGTCCACCTTCCCGGAATGGGAGGTCTTAGCAATTGCAAGTGCCTGGTATTGGCCCCTGCTCACTTCCAAGATTCTTTTTTTCTCTTTTAATTGAACCAGGCTTTTTATCAGCTGATTACGTCCAGAAGGGTCTTGGATGTTAAGTTTGGCTGCAATTTGCTTATAATTGTAAGTTTTGTTGGCTTCTTTTTCAAGTACAGTGAAGATTCCTTTGGTAATCTCGTTTTTTCTTTGACTTTTTGTTCTTTTTTGTTTCTTCGACATTCAAATTTTTTATTTCGCGAAAATTACGAATTATAATCTATTGGTGGTTCCTGTAAGATAAAACTTATTCAATATTAATGGCTGCCCCTTCCAGGGCCAAGCTTAACTTTTTCAACATCCCTTGGAAAGGCATATAAAGCTCCCACCTTCCTAAATTGTTTCCCTAACCCCAACAACCAATTCACCAACATTGATTTTTATCCATCTAAGAAGAACGTTCTTATGAACAATTGTATTATAATTATTTCTTTCTTTAGTAATTTTAAAAAGGAAAATGATGTTTATTATAGTATGTTGATAATTGAAATAAAAAACCGGTTGAAATTTTGCTGTTAACCATTTTTAGAATTTGTTGACAATTTCTACCTGACCTGTACAACATATTCCATTTTACAAATCAGCTACTTAGGTTTGTTATCAACGAATGCTGATAACCATTTTGAACAGCATTTTTTTGATAAGTAAAATTTTTCCCGCTGTTAATTTCCGTAGGATACATTTGAATATCTTCTCAATATCATTTAAGAAATTAATTGTTGGTTCTGATGGTTGTTTTGTAAGGCAGTATTTTGGAAGGAAATAAAAATTTAGTACTTACTTTTTATTAGTGGTTTGTTAACAATGCCTTGGAAATCATAAGACCTTAATTTACAATACGTTCAACTTTTTTTAAAATATGTCTTGTTAATAAGCCCGGTTCTATCTTGTAATCGTATCTATTTGTACCTTTGTCCTTATTAAGCAGAACAGATTATGAAAATAGCTATTGGTAACGATCACGCCGGCACGGAATACAAACTTGCCATCCTGGGGCTTTTAAAATCCAAGGGTATAGAAATTAACAATCATGGTACCGATGGTAGCGACAGTGTGGACTATCCGGATTTTGTACATCCCGTTGCAAAAGATGTGGCCGAGGGAAATGTAGATTGGGGCATCATCATATGTGGAAGCGGTAACGGGGCCTCCATGACTGCCAACAAACATCAAAAGGTACGGGCCGCATTATGCTGGACCAAGGAAATAGTACAGTTGGCCAGGGAGCACAATGATGCCAATATTCTTAGTTTACCTGCACGTTTTATTGCCCTACCGCAGGCCCTGGAAATGGTAAAAACATTTTTGGACACCAAATTTGAGGGAGGTAGGCATGAAAGAAGAATAGAAAAAATACCTTGTATGTAGTCCATGGGACATTCCCACCGTCACGATCACTCGCATACCCATCCCGATCTGAAAGGCCGTAACCTCGTTATTTCCATCCTGCTCAATGTGCTTATAACCCTGGCCCAGGTGGTTGGGGGCATTGTTTCGGGCAGTTTGGCCTTATTGTCGGATGCGCTGCATAATTTCAGTGATGTCCTTTCCCTTTTAATAAGTTATAGTGCCAATCTCTTGGCCAAAAAAGAAGCCTCCTCCAATAAGACCTTTGGGTACAAAAGAGCGGAGATTATAGCAGCTTTTGTAAATGCGGCTACCTTGATCATTGTGGCCATTATTTTGATAAAGGAAGCTGTGGAACGCTTTTTGGAACCGCAGGAAGTAGCATCCGATCTTGTTATTTGGCTTTCCCTTTTGGGGATTGTGGCCAATGGATTTAGCGTACTTCTGCTAAAACGGGATTCGAGCCGTAACATGAACATGAAATCGGCCTATTTGCATTTGTTTACCGACATGATGGCTTCGGTCGCAGTGTTGACCGGGGGAATTTTAATGAAATTCTTTGGCCTCTTCTGGATAGATCCCGCGCTAACCTTGATAATAGCGGTCTACCTGATCTATATGGGATACGATCTTTTAAAGGTATCCACCAAGGTACTGATGTTGTTTACCCCTGAGACCATAGAGGTAAAGCAAATCGTTGCGGCCATTAACGAAATACCTCCGATTAAGAACGTACATCATGTGCATATTTGGCAGCTCAATGAGGATGAGGTTCATCTTGAGGCGCATATCGATTTCAAAGAGGATATTAAGCTTTCAGAGTTTGATGCGATACTGAACCAGATAGAGGAAAAGGCCTATCGCGAATTTGGTATCAATCACGTAAACATTCAGCCAGAGTTTGGCAAATGTGACAGTAAAAAGATAATCGTACAGGACTAGGATAAGATGATGAGAACAGTTGTAAAGACATTTGACAGCTTAACCACCACAGAGCTCTATAGCATTTTACAATTACGCAGCGCAGTCTTTGTCGTAGAACAGGATTGTGTATACCAGGACATGGACGGCAAGGATAAAAGTGCACTTCACGTATTGGGGATTAAAAAGGATGAAGTGGTGGCCTATACCCGGATTTTTGGCCCAGGCGATTATTTTGATGCAGCCAGCATAGGCAGGGTAGTGGTGCGTGACGATGAACGAAAATACGGTTATGGCCGGGACATCATGGAAGCATCGATAAAAGCGGTTGTAGCGCACTTTGGGGAGACAGAAATACAGGTATCTGCACAGGCCCATCTAGAAAAGTTTTACACTTCATTGGAATTCACGGCCTTTGGTGAAGGGTATTTGGAAGACGGCATCCCACACATAGGCATGAGACGTCCCAAGAGAATCAAGAATTGATTTTGGCGTATAACGATGCCCCGATTTTCTCTACGATTCCGACCACAAGGGCATTGCCCATCAAAAAAGCTCTTTTAGCATCGGACACCCCGGTTTTTTTGGTATGATTGTCCGGAAACATATTTAGGCGCTCCAATTCCACTGGCGTTAAGCGTCTTAGGCCAGCGGGCGACTGCACCACATGCTTGAATCGGGAGGGCGATTTGCCCCCTTCCCCGGTAATTATGGTTCGTGAGGCGGCGTTTATATCATCTGGAAAGGTCATACTGCCCTCACTGTACTGATAACTAAACCCGTTTTTAGCTTTCCTTCCTTCCTTTTTGGCACCCTTGAGGTATTCCCATTTTGGGAGGTCCTCCTTTGGAATCAAAAAATTCCTATCCACTTCCCCGTTTTGTAGAATATCCCCCAACACCATTTTTGGACCTGTATAGGCGGGCATCGTTTTCAATGTGAACACCTTGCCGTTTATTAAGGTCCCGGTGTTGAGAAAAGGGGAAAGTGATTTACCAAGATTAAAGCCCTGGCTTATATCCACTAAATTGCCTTCTAGCTTTAGTGAGGCGGTCGGAGCTGTCGTTGACTCGATAGGGAAGGCATTGGCCAGGACACCATCGGTCAACATCCAATCCTTTTGAGGGGTCTTCTCCAAGGAATGGTACAATGCTGTGGACCTGTGGTAACCCATAAGAAAAATGCGCTTTCTCCGCTGTGGCATACCATAATCTGCAGCGTTGATTACCCGCCATTCCATGGCGTATCCCAAATCATCAAGACTTTTTAACATAATGGCAAAATCCCTTCCCCGCTGCTTTACCGGGGACTTCAGCAAGCGGTCCACATTTTCCAAAAAAAGATAGTGTGGTTTCTTTTTTTTATGCTTCAGAATGTTGTGTATGGACCACCATAGAACTCCCTTTTTACCCTGGAGCCCTTTCGCATTGTGTAAGGAAGTCGCAACGGAATAATCCTGGCAAGGAAAACCACCGACCAGAAGATCATGATCGGGAATGTTTGAAATAGGGACCTCCTCGATATTGACATTGTAATGGTTTTTTGCCCCAAACCTGCTTTCATACACCGAGGAGGCGTGTTGCGCCTTGGTGGACGGTTCCCATTGGTTGCTCCAAATAACTTGAAAGTTTCCAGAACTTTCCAGGCCCAAGCGAAAACCTCCAACGCCGGCAAAGAGTTCCAATACGTTTAATCTTTTTCCTTTCATAGGTATTTTGGAATTACTTGCAAAGCAACAAATCATCTGTTTTTTCGCCCAGTTTCGGGGTAGACCAACTTTTTAAGGGCCGTGCTTAATTGTTGCTGTGCTTCCGAACTTTCATGGAGGTTGGGGTTGCTCCTTGAAAAGGCAACGGCAAAGATATGGAATCGAACCCGCGCTACCATCTTCTCCATTTCCGGACCGGAATCAACCCCTAGCTTTTCCAAGGCCTCCAATTCTTTTTTCCACCAGGAAAGGTCGCTTTTTTCCGGCGATTCAAAATCCTTTAACAAACGCCTGTTAAAGGTTTCCACAAGCTGGGCTTCGGTCTCCAATACTTTTTCCATGGCCTTAAGATTGCTCCTAAAAGTCTTGTCCTGTTGTAATGCCTTAAATTTTCGCTTAACCGTATCCGTATTGAAGAAGCTGCTGTACGTACGCAACAGGCGGCTATAGTTTTCCGCTGCCTGTACCCATCTCTCTTTATGTTCTTCTTTTTGGGCCAACTGATAATCACGGAGATATAAGCGCTTTAGATCACTATCTTTCATAATAACATGGCCTTTTTTATGCGCCTGTACCTGCAGCCAATCAAAAGCCCTTAAAATTTGTTCTTTAGGCGGCCAACGGTGATCGCCATCATAGGTGATCAGGGTGTGATTAAAATCCATCTTTTCCAACAGATTGCGAACATTGACCATTTCGCGATAGTTCATATCCCGATCTCCGCAAATGCCCGCGTAGGCATATTCCTGTACTGTGGGTTGGTAGAAGGGAATATGGGCAAACCCGGCCCCACAGGCAATTACACCCGCCATCTTGTCGGTAGTGGTCGCTATTGCGGATGCCAAACGGGACCCACCGGAAAACCCGGCCAGATAGATCAAGTTTTCGTCAATGGAGAATCTTGAAAAAATATGGGCAAACAGACGGTTGGTAAGCTCAAAGCCATGGTCGTAAGATCCATTTCTAATGTTGTTGGAACACACCAGCAGGTGGCCATATTTTTCTGCGGCGGGGATAAAGGTCTTAACTCCCAGTTTTGCACGAGCCGCCGGTTCAAAGATGAACAAAACGGGAGTGAGCTTGTTGGGATCAAAGGAGTTGGGGAGATATAGGGCAAAGCTCTCGTTTTCGGAGTTCGATACTTCCAGGGAATCCATAATGATTCCTCTCTCATACCTGTGCGGTTCCTGCGCAACAACCGTGCAATAGATGAAAAAAAGAAGTGGAATAAGGAACCGTTTCATGGGCCAAAAATACATCATCGGATTTGTATTGCCTATTCCAGGGCGAAGGCAACGATTTTATTTCCTTTGTCCGTGCCCAGTTTTTCCCCGCCACAGGCAATGGCCACATACTGTTTTCCATCTACCATATACGTGGCCGGGGTGGCAAAGGCAGCCGCAGGGAGCTGGTACTCCCAAAGTATTTTCCCCGTATGTTTATCAAAGGCCCTGAAAAACCCATCTTTGGTGGCACCAATGAACAATAGACCGTTTTGGGTAACAACGGCCCCACCGTAGTTTTCGGTCCCTGTTGTTGGAAAACCCTGCGCCTTTAGGGCCGCTGTTTCCCCAAAAGGAACAGACCAGCGATAGCTGCCCGTATTTAGATCAATGGCATGTAGCGTTCCCCATGGGGGCGATATGGCCGGAAGTCCCTGACTATCCAAAAACTTGGTATATCCTTTGTGTTGGTACGGTGGCCCTTCCGGCCCTTCCGAAAAGTATTTTTTATCTTTTTCCAGCGTTTCCTTCTGATCAAACAAGAATCGTAGCAATGCCTCTATTTCTTCCTTTGTAAGTTGAGGAAAGCCGGTCATCATTCCCTTTCCCTGGGTTATGGTCAGGGCGACTTCCTCCTTGTTTTTACGGGATTTTAGTCCAAGGAGTGAAGGAAAGCCGCTTGCGGAGATTCCCTCTCGGTCTTTTTGATGGCAACTGGCACATAGCTTCCGATAGACTCCTTCCCCAGGAGATAGCTGATTTTCCTCATCCTTGGGCTCCATTTGCAAAAGGAACGCCATTTCGTTTGCGTTTACATATAGAATGCCCTCTTCGGGATCTGCGGAGGCCCCGCCCCACTCAGCGGCCCCATCATAGCCTGGAAGGAGCAAAACAGGGGTGATATTCGGAGGGGCATATTGGCGTTTGTCTGCTTTTTCCAGGATTTCCATCAATGCGGCCTCGTTTTCTGCATAGGGACTGATGTCCTCTGAGGTTAAATCCTGGGAGAGCCGTGCAAAGGGCTTTGGCCTTGCGGGTATAGGCTGGGTCTTCCAGGCCTGTTCCCCTTCCAAGTGCGATTCGGGTACGGGTACTTCGGTAATATCGAACAAGGGCTTGCCGGTCCTGCGGTCAAAAACATATACATAGCCCTGTTTGGTTACCTGGGCCACGGCCGGAATTTTTACCCCCTTCCTGGATACGGTGACCAGGTTGGGCGGAGCGGGAGGATCACGATCCCAAATATCGTGATGGGTAAATTGAAAATGCCAGACTAATTTTCCGGTGCTGGCGTCCAGAGCCAAAAGACAATCGGAATACAGGTTGCTTCCCTTTCTATCGCCACCATAAAAATCCGGGGCAGCAGATCCCGTGGGAACGTAGAGGATTCCGGTTGTTTCATCCAGTGCCATGCCCGCCCAATTGTTGGCCGCGCCTATTTTATCATCCCTATAGGCCTCTTTGTTCTCCCAACTTTCGTAACCGGGCTCACCAGGATGAGGAATGGTATGGAACCCCCAGGCCAGTTCCCCGGTGAGGATATTAAAGGCCATGATATCCCCGGGCGCCGCACCGGCACCCTCGGACACCCGAAGGGGCATTACGATAAGATCTTGATATACGGTGCCTGGGGTGTTGGATATTACAAATTTGTCCTTGGCGCTTTGGGGAAGTCCTGAACGCAAATCGATTTTCCCTCCCTGACCAAAACTGGCTATGGGTTTTCCCGTTAGTGCGTTCAACGCGTACAGATGGGAACCCATGGTGTACAAAATACGCTTGTCCCTTCCCTTTGCCCAATAAGAGACCCCGCGGCTGGTAGAGTGCCATACTTTTAGTGAATCCCCAAAACGCCAAAGTTCCTTCCCTGTTTTGGCATTTAATGCCACTGCCCTTAGGGCGGCGGTAACGCCGTACAAAATGGTATCTACGACGATGGGATTCATTTGCATCTGGCCCCAATCGGGGGCGGAATAGGACCAGGCTATTTTAAGGTCGGAAACGTTTTCCTTGGTGATTTGTGATAGGGTGGAGTAGTGGTTGCGGTCGGGCCCTCCCAGATAAGAGGACCAGGTATCATAGGACTTTGTTACAGACTCTTTTCGCTTTCCCTCACTACAACCACATACAGTCCAGAGGAAGACATGGGCTACCACTAAAAAAAAGCACCTTAACATTTCTGAATCTATGTTTTCTTTAAGTTCATACACCAGTAAATGTAACTAAATATGCTCAGATGATTGCGAACAACTATTGCGCTTCGGATACGTTTTCGTAAAGGTATATATCCCAATAGGAATCAGGGTCCTGAAAAACCCCCACTAAACGTATATCTTGAACAGCTTTGGAATCGATTTCCGCGCTGGACAGAAGATATCTCCCCCCCATTTTTTTTAGCGCTTTAAAATCAAAGTCCAAAGCGGTTATGATTTTTGGATTTGGATTTAAGTAATTGGTTCGCAAGGCTTTGGTAAAGGCATAACACCGAGAACCCCAGTTTTTGAAATAATATGTAAGGTATGCGTCTTTTTTTAGCTCCCCCTCGATAACTCGACCAAATTCATGCTTGTGCTGTAAAGGGTAATTAGGAAGATACCCATCCAACGTATAAAATCCATTGTATTGGGCAATGGAAGGATGAATACCCAAGCTTATTACCCGATATTGATCAACAGGGTCACCAATTGTCTTTTTTACTTTGTCAAACAGATTTACCGAATAGAATTGTTTATAGGTGGGTTCGTGGTTTTGGGTTAAAAATTCATGTTTGCTAATGATAAACCCAAGCTGTAATGACAAGAGGAGGAATGCTACCCACCTGCCAATTTTTCCCATCTCGAAGAATGTGGCCAGGGCTAGTGCAAAAAGCACATACCAAAGCATAGGATGTAAAAAGTGAAACCTTTGAAGCTGAATGGGCAACAGAGAGGTTAGCGCAACGAAAAAGTCGGAAACCGCTTCCCACCGAAACGCAGCATAAAGAAAAGAAGTTAATAGAATAAAAACTAGGACTAGGATGTATTTTTTGCTAGGCTTTCTCGTGATAAGCCTAAGAATGAGCGCCACCAGTACCGGAATCAAAAGATATTCGTGTAAGCTATGGGCGTGATGCTGCCCGTACCTTAATATAGTTTCCAAATGAGAGCAGGCTTCGGACAGATTCCATGGTTTTTTATGGAATTCTGTTCTATGCGACACATAATCGCTATCAAAAAGAAAGGAATAGACTAAGGGAAAATGACCAACCAAATAAAGGACAGCTAATAAACCAATGGCGTAAAAAAAAGAAAAATTGAATTTTCTCTCACGTATCAAGTCGTGTAACAGCACCAACGACAGAACGATTAAGATGAAAAGACCGGACAAAATCAAGGAGGAATAAAATGCCAACACAACAATTATGATCCAATTTACATAATGCCGCTCTCCTTTTCTGATGCCGAGGAACGCATACAACAGCAAGGGAAGCCCGCTCACGCTCAGGGTAAATGACCAGAAGGGAAGTAAAGAGAACAGTATAGATGCCCCACAAGAAATCGGTTCAAAGGCCTTTTGGTTCAAGAAATACTTTTTTAACAAGAGATACATGCCAACAAATGCAACCAAACTCATAATTACTTTGTTTACAACATACCCTCCGTACATTCCAAAAAGTGAAAACCATAATATGCTAATATCATACGTCCCATATAAGGATGACCTTGGAACACCGTTGAATACTTGCTGGACCGATGTTATAGGGGAAGAGAAAAAGGCTTGGTTATCCAGCAACATCTTTACCCAGGCAATATTGGAGTCAAGATTGTCGTGTATCCGCACAAAGGAATTTTCACCATAATAGATAAATGGCGAATAATAGGCCAAAATAAACACAAACCCCAGAACTAGAGACCAGGAGGGTTTTTCAAGAGCGGATTTAAATCGTACCAACATTAGATTCATTTAGGTTTGGTTTATAAGCGCACCGAACGTACGCTATTGACAATATGATGCAATTCTTTTTTTGAAAGGCCATAGAACAATGGTAAGCGGATTAAAGCATCCGAATAATGTTCGCATTCCTTCAGTACCCGGACATCACCCGTTGCGCTGTAAAAGGGACTTTTGTGCAAGCTTATGTAATGAAAAATTGCCAAGACCCCATTATTCCTCAAATGCTTAATAATAAAGTCGCGTTGCTCCTCTCCATTCGAAACCATATAAAACAAATGTGCATTGTTAGTCGCGTATTCAGGAACAATGGGCAATTGAATCTGATGGTCCATGGCCCATGCTTTCAGTTCATTGTAATATGTATTCCAGATACGTTGTCGTTGTTGCTGAATGACCTTAAGCGCTTTTAGTTGTGCATACAAAAAAGAAGCGATTATCTCGGAAGGGAGAAACGAAGACCCAACGTCTACCCACTCATATTTGTTTACTTCGTTTCTAAAAAAAGCGGAACGATTCGTTCCTTTTTCCCAAATAATTTCGGCCCTTTCATAGAACCTAGGGTCGTTTATGACCAGCATGCCCCCCTCTCCTGAAATAATATTCTTGGTTTCGTGAAAAGAAAAAGTAGCCAAATGCCCAATCGACCCCAACGCCCTTTTGTTACCAGCAGGGTCAACATAATAGCTGTCTATTGCCTGAGCCGCATCTTCAACGACAAACAGGCCGTATTTGTCGGCCAACTTCATTATTGCACCCATATCACATGCCACTCCGGCATAATGAACCGGAACAATCGCCTTAGTTTTTTTGGTGATTAAAGCTTCAATCTGGGACTCGTCCATGTTCGGACAATCTTCGCGTGAATCAACAAAAACAATTCTAGCCTTTCTTAGTGCGAAGGCGTTGGCAGTGCTAACAAAGGTGTATGAAGGCATTATCACCTCATCCCCCTCCTTAATATCCAATAATATGGCAGCCATCTCTAGGGCATCCGTGCAGGACGTGGTCAACAGGCATTTTCCAAACCCAAAACGCTCTTTAAAAAACGCATGGCACAAACGAGTGTATTTCCCATTACCGGAGAGATGCCCACTATTGACGGCATCCTGGATATAACCAAATTCCTCACCCGTCAAATGCGGTTTGTTAAATGGTATCATAAATCTTACATTGGGGTGAACTTAGCTTTTTCCGGAAGCAAAAAATTCATAAATGCAATTTCCTCGAGTGTATTCCTTTTCGTGTATTTTCTTGATGAGACAATGAAGTAAGTAACATCCTCATTTTTTATTTCAGCTTCATTTTCGATTATTCTCAGCTTCCGTGGAGCAGTACTAAAATCTTGTAAATACTGATTCATTACCCTTATTTTTTCGGGAAGAGGCACTTCTTGGAACGGGCGTCCAATTTTGTCCGTTAAATCGATTGCAGGAGAACCCCCGTAAATGCGGTTGTATTTCATATCTGAGGTGATTACAGACCCTACGAGTGCCATGGATTTGCTCTCTACGGAAACAGGCGATAGGATGCAATGCCCCACTAACCAAACGTCGTCACCGATTACAAGCTCTTTTTCCGATTTAAAACGACTTCCCTCAAGGGTATCACCGTACTTTATATGGCTCCACATTTGGGATTGCGCACCTATCCCACAGTTATTTCCAATCGTCACGCCCCCTATTGAATCAATTATGGTGTATTGCCCAATCCAAGCATTATGACCTATCGTACAAGGCTTGTAGCCATGGATGTTCGTATGGTGATGAACTTTTGAATAGTCTCCTATATCAAATTCATCAATAATAATTTGCACATTGGAACCAATGTAACAATTGTCACCAATAACAATGTTATGTGCCTTTCCATTAAGCCCTTTAATGCTTGCGGTAGGCTCTATCACAGTGTTAATGCCGACACTTATATGCTCTGAATGAATATTTGGAAAATGCGTCATTTGACTATTTTGTCGATTATAAAAAAGGGCCTTTTTTTTGTAGTATCAAACACTTTCCCGACATATAATCCCAAAATCCCTATTGAAAAGATAATTATCCCTGCCAAAAACCAAATAGATAGAATTAGGCTTGTATAACCAAGAACAACAATAGAACCAGTCAGGTATTTGACCAAGTAAAAAATACCCACCAAAAAAGAAACCAGTGAAATAAACAACCCAAACCTCACCGTAAGAATTAGGGGCTTGTTTGAAAAAGTCAAAAAGATATTGACAGCTAACCTAAAAAGCTTTTGAAAAGTATAGGAGGACTTACCGGCCTCTCTTTTAGCATGATTTACGTCGACTGTTGTTTTTTTATAACCAACCCATTGAACCATAATAGGAAACACTCGTATAATATCACCCATGTCCAAAACGGCCCGAATAACTTTTTTATGGTAAACACCAAAGTTCGCTACAGACCGGTCCTGTTTTGTGTCTGTAAAGAATGAAAGCAATCTATAAAAACAGAGCGAAAATTGCTTTTTAAGAAAATTGTCTTTCCGGGCTTTTCTTCTTGCCAACACAATATCATACCCCTCCATTGCCTTCTTAAACAAAACCGGAATTTCTTCGGGTTGATCTTGAAGATCACAATCCATAACGATTATCCAATCTCCCCTAGCTTGTTGCAATCCAGCAGTAATTGCGTAATGCTGTCCAAAGTTTCTACTAAGCTTTATTCCGACCACTTCCTTGTTCGCGGACGCAATACCTTCGACAATGCTCCAGGAATTATCAGGACTGCCGTCTTCAACCAAGATGATTTCGTAATCTTCGGCAACGGTTTCCATGCTATCTTGAATCCTATGCACCAAAAGGGAAAGAACCCTTTCAGCCATATAAACCGGACTAACAACAGATACTTTCATTTTGCGTGATACATCATTTGCACAAAGAAATCGAAAATGGGAACAGGTATAGAAATAATGAGCGGATTACCAGGCCAAAAATACAATAATTTTTGACGGGCTAAAAACGGTACAGCCTAAATATATCTATCTGAGCTGGTCTAAATGAAAAAGGTAAAAAAATGGAGTCTAGTTCAGCAATCACCTAAAAGAGCAACCATTCAAAAAATGTCATACGAACTCATACAAATAATTTCGCACATCACTTTATTTCAAAATACCGGCATAATTGGCGGGGTTTGCCAACAATTCCGTAGCGGCCAAAATGGCGTCGTCATGATTTAGATAATAATCATACAGGCCCTCGCGATAGAAGTAGCGCTTGATGATTTCATCTTCGAGGTTTTTTTGAATTTCCTTTTGAAACTTGTCCAAGCCCGAAATTTTACTCTTGTTGATTTCCAGCAGCAACGATTCGTAATTTTCATTGACGGCAGGCCCAAAAATATCTTTGTCCTTACCATCCATTGCTGCTTTAAGTGCCTTTTCGGCTTGTGTTTCAAAGGTAAAATCGCTTTGGGACACATAGGTTTTAAAAGCTTCAAAATCGGATTCGGCGAAGGTAAAGTCGGCCAAGTTGTCCAAAGGTGTCTGGTAGTGATATTTTGTGGCGTAATCAAAAATGACGTTGTTCTGTAATAGTGCGTTGGTCAGGGTAGTTGTTTTGACCGAACTTATTTCAATATCGGGCAGCACACCCCCTCCATCCTGTACCTTACGGCCGTTCCTTGTGGTAAAATCATTGAACTGCGTATTCCTTACCGCATTGCCCTGATCATCCCTGTTCCAATAGTCCAGGGACTGTATGCACCGGCCAGATGGGGTATAATATCTTGAAATGGTCACTTTTAATTGCGTACCATAGGTCAATTTCAGCGGTCTTTGAACCAAGCCCTTACCAAAACTACGGGCACCCATGATCACGGCACGATCAAGGTCCTGTAGGCCTCCGGAAACAATTTCACTGGCGGAGGCACTTCTACCGTTTACCAAAACCACCAAGGGAATATCCACATCCAAAGGCTTGTTTTTGGTCTTATACTCGCTGTTGAACTTTTTTACCTTGGATTTTGTGGTCACGATCAGCTCGCCTTTGGGCACAAATAGATTGGTCACGTTGATGGCCTCCGATAAGAGTCCACCTGGATTTCCACGCAGGTCCAAGATGATTTTTTCAGCTCCCTGGCCCTTAAGATCCACTAGCGCGGCTTTGGTCTGTCCTGAAGCCTTACGGTTAAACCTTGCCAGAACAATATACCCGATCTTATCGTCCACCATTTTGTAATAAGGTACGGCATCTACCTCTACGGCCTCCCGGCCCAGGGTAGTGGTTTTGATCTGCCCCTGTCTGTTGTAGGTAACGGTTACCTCAGTGCCATTGGCCCCTTTGAGCAGCTCACTGGCATTGTCCTTAAAATCAGAGACCTTGATATCTCCGATTTTGATGATCTCGTCCCCGGCCTTAAGGCCGGCCTTGTCTGCTGGATATCCCTTGTAGGGCTCAATGACCAACAATTTTTCTTTATAGGATCGTACCAGGGCACCGATACCGGAATACTCGCCCGCATTGTTTATTTTATAGGATTCTACGTCCTGTTCGTTCAAAAACTTGGTATAGGGGTCCAGATCGTCCAACATGTTCTTGATGGCGGTATCCATTAATTCTGCCGGATTGGTCTCATCCACATAGTTCATGTTCAACTCCTTAAAGAGCGTGGTGAAGATTTCGATCTGTTTGGCGATTTCAAAAAAATCGCTTTTAAAACTAGATCCCGCCAGCAAAAAAAGGACTGCGACTATAGGGATCAACACTTGTTTTTTAACCAACTTTTTCATTGCGGTACTGTATTATAAATTTTTGAAGTATCTGTTTCATGCTATCCTCAACCCTATGATAACTGGGCAAATCCTTGCCAAGGTATAAAAATAGAAACGCAAAGTTTCCCTCTATGTTGTTAAAAACCACATCTTTGTTCAGGCGATAACTTTCCCTGAGCAAACGCTTGACACGGTTCCTTTTTACCGCGCTTTTGAAATTCTTTTTAGGGACGGCCATGCCGGCCTGTATTTTTGCTTCTTGGGACAACTCCGTTTGCAAATAGATGAGCCTAATCGGATACTGGGATATGGACCGTCCTTCGCTGAACAATTGCTCAATGCGTTTTTTGCTTTTTAGTTTTTCCTTTTTGGGAAATGTAAATGCCATGGTGGCGTAAAAGTAAAAATAAAATCCACAGCTTTACGAGATGACTTTTGTCATATTTACCGGAAGAAAAGCAGGGTATATTGTATTGTATTTAGGCTGAGCGCATATCACATAGACCGGCCCAACACCTGTGGATTATGGGAGAACTTAAAGTTGAAAAATTAGTAGGAAGCCCTAACAAAGCGCCGTATATAAGGCAATTGTTAAATGATATTGAGGCGCTGGAATATATGTTGAAGCACAATTTATTCGAGAAGGCCCCCATCCGAATCGGCGCCGAGCAGGAATTCTGCCTTGTAAACAAATCCTGGGAACCCTCCCGGGCCGCCATGGAAATACTGAAGGAAATCAATGACGAGCATTTTACCTCGGAACTGGCCCTGTACAATCTAGAGATCAACCTAGACCCGGCCCAGTTAAAAGGCGACTGTTTTTCAAAAATGCACGAGGAACTCAACCGACTTTTGGACAAAGCGAAGAAAGCGGCCAAAAAACACGGGGCAAAGGTACTGCTCAGTGGCATTCTCCCTACCATTGAGGCGCGGCATTTGGACTTGTCCTTTATGACCCCCGCAAAGCGGTACGCTGTGCTGAACGACGCAATCAAGGAATTGCGAAAGCACGATATTGAATTGCATATAAAGGGGGTAGATGAGGTGAACCTGCGCCATGATTCCATTCTCTACGAAGGATGCAACACCAGCTTTCAGAGCCATTTACAGATTGACCCGGCCGATTTTAGGGATTCCTATAATTGGGCGCAGGCCATCGCAGGGCCCATATTGTCGGTTTGTGCCAATTCGCCTCTCTTGATGGGCCGGGAGCTTTGGGCAGAAACACGGATAGCTCTTTTTACCCAAAGCATAGATACCCGGGCAAGTACGTTTATCCTAAATCACAGGGACAGCAGGGTAAACTTTGGAAACGATTGGGTGCGCGGTTCCCTGGTAGATTTCTTTAAAGACTCCATAATCGGTTTTAGGAGTCTGATTACGGCCGACTTTGAATCCGACAGCCTGGACGAGTTGGGAAAAGGAAGCATACCCAAACTAAAGGCATTGGGGCTGCACAACGGCACGGTCTACAAATGGAACAGGCCTTGTTATGGCGTGGGCAATGGCAAACCGCATATACGCATTGAGAACAGGTACATGCCTGCGGGGCCCTCCGTACAGGATGAGATGGCCAATATGATGTTCTGGGTGGGGGTAATGCGTGGACGGCCCCATGCTTTCAAGGAAATACACACCAAAATGGACTTTAAGGACGCCAAGGGCAATTTTTTTAATGCGGCCCGATATGGCCTGGCCGCACAGTTTTATTGGAACGGGGCTTTATACACCAGCCAAGAACTGCTTTTGGATGTATTCCTGCCCATGGCCTACAAAGGACTGTATGCGATGGATGTGGCACCAAAGGACGTGGAACATTATCTGTCCATTATTGAAAATAGGGTTCGAACACAATGCGGCTCTAGATGGACGGTAAACGCTTTACGAAGCCTTATGAAAAAACATAAAACACCAGATGCCCTTAAGGTATTGACCGCTACGATGTACAAAAGACAGCAAAAAGGATATCCGGTGGATGCTTGGCAACTTCCAAGGGGAGATGAAGCCGTGTTTACGTTGGAGAAAAAGGTCGTTGGAGAGTGCATGATTACGAGGACCATTACCGCGCAGGAAAACGATAGTGCGGCCTTGGTGCTGAAAATGATGCAATGGAAGAACATACATCATGTCCCCATCCTGGACGGACACCTAAAATTGGTGGGACTACTTAGTTGGAGCGATGTTCAGAACTTTTTGGAGCACCCTGAAAAAGGAGATCAACGGGTCGCCGACATGATGAAGAAAAACCTCATTACAGCAACTCCCGAAATGCAGATGACGGAGGCTAAGGCCCTAATGACATCCAAGAAAATCAATTGTTTACCCGTAGTAACGGGGCAACAGCTTTTAGGAATTCTTACTTCCAACGACTTCTAGCTTATGACCTACGCAATGTCAAAAAAACAGCTAAGTGCTACGAAATTGAGGATCATAGGCCATATTCAGGGAAAACAAAAAGGACCTACCGTCGTCTTTTTTGGGGGCATCCACGGGAACGAACCCTGCGGTGTTGACGCACTTGAGCAGACTTTTCAAAAACTTAAAATGTCTTCGGCCAGCATCCGAGGAACGATATACGGTATCCACGGGAATATTCCTGCGCAATTACAGCGAAAGCGTTTTTTGGATACGGATCTGAATCGACTATGGACATCGGCAGGAATAAAGGCCATAAAGACGAAGAAGGAAACAGATCTTTCCCACGAGGAACACGAACTAATCGAAATCCATGCCCTTGTTCTGAACATTATTGCCTTACATACACCTCCTTTCTATTTTGTGGACATCCATTCCACCTCCGGGAGGACCATGCCGTTCATTACCATAAACGACGCCCTTATCAATAGGAGGTTTTCCAAACACTTTCCCGTACCCATCGTCTTGGGCATAGAGGAATATCTAGAGGGCCCCTTACTGAGCTATATCAATTCCCTGGGCTATGTGTCCTTGGGTTTTGAGGCAGGCCAGCATACGGAGGAAGCCAGCGTTAAGAACAGCATGGCCTTTATAGGGCTGGCCCTGGTATTTGCAGGCTGCCTCCAAAGGAATGAGGCTGCCAATTTTGACCGGTATTATCAAAACCTCCAACAGGCTGCTTCAGGAAATACCAGTTTCTATGAAGTGGTACACCGGTACTTGATCCCCATTGGAGGTCGTTTTCGGATGGCCCTGGGCTTTGAAAATTTTGAGGAGGTCCGCAAGGGAACCGTAATGGCCATGCAGGAAGAAAGGAAGGTACGGGCAAAAAAGGACGCCATTGTATTTATGCCACTTTACCAGGAACAGGGCCAGGAAGGCTTTTTCCTTATTCGGAAAATTCCGCTTTGGGCGCTACAGTGGTCCGCACTGCTGCGAAGGCTTAAATTGCACCGTCTGTTAACGCTGCTTCCAGGGATTTCTTGGGCCGATACGCAAAAGGAAAGTCTTTTGGTAAACCTTAAGATTGCCAGGTTCTTTACCAAATCCTTCTTTCATCTTTTGGGTTATCGGAACAAAACCTTGGACAAGGACCATCTGCTCATGTATAATCGGGAACATACGGCCAAAAACGACATGTATAAAAACACCGGCCGATTTTCCAAATAACCAGCGGTTGAACAAGTGTGTGCACGCCTACCCGTTATTCCGGTTTTTGCGGGGAGAGATAGCTGTTGTCCTCTTTATTAACATCTGCCATTAAATGGGAAGGGTCTATAACAATTCCTGAAATTGCACTAATAGGCTTATCTACAGTAAATTCGTAGGTAGGAAATGCCCAAGGCCAATCGGGCAGCACTGTTCTTTTCAGGTCTGGAAATGGATTTTCCTTTTCGCCCCGCATGATGCGCAAGGGCGCATAAAAGGTCTCCCGGGTACCGTCCTGGTAGACCACTAGAATATCCAAGGGCATGGGCATAAGGCCTTTGCGGTCCAGGATTATTTTTGTCTTTTCCCCGTCGGCGACCACCTCCTTTATGGCATAGTCTATGGTGTTGGTGGTCTGCGTCCAATCGGTCAGGTACCAGTCCAGCTCAAGGCCGGAAACCTTTTCCGCTGTTCTCTTGATATCGTTGGGCACGGGGTGGGTAAACTTAAAATCCTCATAGTATTTTTTTATGGTCTGCATGAGCTTGTCCTGTCCTATGACATAACCTAGCTGGGACAAAAAGATAGACCCTTTGTTATAGGCCGAGATGCCATAGGCGAAATTGGCGCCATAACGATCGGCATGGGTGGTCTGTGGCTGTTCCTGACCAGAATTTGCCAGGGCGTAATAACTCTTATAAACATTTTCAAAGGGGTTTTCCTTTCCCTCTTCCATGATTTCGTTCATACAGAGTGTGGAGACAAAGGTGGTGAAACCTTCATCCATCCATTCGTGCTTGGCCTCATTGGTGGCCAGGATGTGTTGAAACCAGGAATGGGCCATCTCGTGTGCCATGACCCCCACCAGGCTACCAAAGGTTCGTTCCCCTGTGATCAAGGTGCTCATGGCATATTCCATGCCTCCATCGCCGCCCTGTACTACAGAGTATTGGTCATAAGGATAAGGGCCAATGTGTTTACTGAAGAATTCCATGGCCAGTGCGGTCTTCGGCTGCAGGTTTTTCCAGTTTTCAAGGATGGCAGGGTTGTTTTTATACAGAAAATGAAGCGTTGGCCCATCGGCTACCTCTAGCGTATCATGAAGGTATTCGGGATCCGCTGCCCACATAAAATCGTGCACCTTGGGCGCCTTGAAATGCCAGGTTAGCATTTTCCCTTTTACCCTCTTTGCCTGGGTGCCCGGGGCCTCATATCCGTGACCTACCTCCTGCGGGTTCTGCAGATATCCGCTGCCCCCAACAATATAATTCTTGTCCAAGGTAAGTTTCACATCGAAGTCGCCCCAGACGCCATGAAATTCACGGGCGATATAGGGGTCGGCATGCCAGCCCTCAAAATCGTATTCGGCCAGTTTGGGATACCACTGGCTCATGGAAAGCGCTACCCCCTCCTTGTTATTTCTGCCCGAACGCCTGATCTGTACCGGGACCTGGCCGTTAAAGACCATTTGGAGGGTGGTCTTGCCCCCAGGGGCAATTGGTTCAAGGAGTTCTACCTCCAGCACGGTTCCGGCTTCGGTGTACGATAACGCTTTGCCCTCTTGTTCAAGGGAGGACACCTTTAGGTAGCCCATTTCATCCTTCCCCAAGGAAGCGATCCGACTTTTATTATCCACGAACATCCGTCCATCGGGATCCCTGATGCTTTGGAGCCGGACATCCATTTCACTTCCCGGTTGGAACGCATTGAAATACAGATGGTAATAGACCTTGGAAAGCGTATCTGGCGAATTATTGGTATAGATCAATTTTTGGGTGCCCGAATATTGATAAGTATTTACGTCCATGGTCACATCCATGGTATAATCTACGTGCTGTTGCCAGTACGACCCCCGGTTTTGGGCTTGGAGCGAAAGGGCAAACGACAGGAAAACAAAAAGAATTTTCACGGATACCAAAAGTTTATTTTGCATGGTTTCTCAATTTTACCTTTCCACGGGATACGTTTTCGGCCAAGATCAACGCGTTGTACGCATTCACCATTTTGCCCGATTTCGAAATCTTGTCAAAAGTGCTGGTATTTCCGGTTTCCCCGGACAAAATAACAGATGCCTTGGTGCTTAGACCAGACTGCATCAAGATCTTCTTTACTTCGGGCGCGGTAAGTTTTGGATAATGCCCGCGGATCAGAGCCGCAATGCCCGCAACTGCAGGTGCTGCCATAGAGGTTCCCCCAATGGATTCATAAGAATTGTTGGGGAAAGTAGAATAAATGGCTGCTCCTGGGGCAAAAACATCTACATTGGCCTTTCCGTAATTGGAAAAAGAAGCCACCATTTCGGAACCGTATTTATTGGTAAGGGCACCTACGGTAATTACATTATCCGCAATTTCCGAACCTTGGAACTTATGATCATTGGGGAAGTTGGGATTCTTGGGATCATCCAAATTGGCCCCATCGTTTCCGGCAGCGTGCACAATTAGGACATCCTTGGATGCTGCGTACTTTATAGCGTCGTAGACCCATTCTGCCTTTGGGGAAAACGATTTTCCAAAGCTACAATTAATGATGCGGGCGCCATTGTCCACAGCATAACGAATGCCTAGGGCAATATCTTTGTCATATTCATCCCCATTGGGTACCGCACGGATGCTCATAAGGGCCACGTTGTTGGCAACACCATTAACCCCTTTACCATTATTGCGTTCGGCCGCAATGATACCGGCCACATGGCTGCCGTGGCTTTCATCCGTCACTCTTGCCTGGGGATTTCCGTTGCCATACCCACGGTCTTTCAGGTCGTACGGATTGTCGCCTACAACCTTTCTTCCATTAAAATCCTTGTTCAGGTTGTAGTTGAGTTGCTCCGAGAAATGCGTTATACCATCCTTAAGTTCATCAAGCACTTCGGGAATGGTGTCAGCGTAGTTGAACATTTGCATTAAAATGCTCACGTTTTGCTGCATTGCTTGATCTTCTGGTTTCAGGGCCAAAAGGTCTTCCTTGGTATAGGTTGTTTTACCCAAGGCTTTTTTTACGGCCGCATCGGCGTTGGTCACCGCTTGTAAAATTTGTTCGTATTGTTGTTTGTTCTGTTGTGCCTTTGGATAATCCTCGTCCAGTTTGGCCTTGGCTTTGGCCTTTAGCGCTGTATCGCCCACATCTAAGCGGATCATTCGGGCAAACTCCAATTGCTCGTTGTAGGATTCGCCCAAAAAGTTATAGCCGTGGATATCATCAACATATCCGTTGCCGTCATCATCCTTTCCATTACCGGCAATTTCCCTTTTGTTGGTCCAGAGCACATCGTCGAGATCCTCGTGCTCGAGATCTATTCCCGAATCAAGAACCGCAACGATTACCTTTTGCCCTTTTTTGTTTCCAATGATTTCGGCATAGGCCTTATCTATGCTCATGCCCGGAATGGTATCGGTAAGGAGATCTTTATGGCCCCAGTTCTTTTTTTCCGTTTCGGTCAGTTCCGAGATTTTTAAGGGAATGGTATCAATGTTTTCGATGGGCGTAGATACCAAGCTGGTTGCACCACAACCGGCCAATAGGGCAGATACTGTACAAAGCCCCAAAAATGATTTAGAAAATGAAATATTCATGGATTAAAATTTATTTATATATGATAAAACCTTCTTTTTAGGTACAATCTTGCAAAAACCTTGCCCAGTTGGGTAACACGGACAGCGGTTTCTTTTTTGTAGCGGGGAAAGTACAAATTTCCAGCCACATTGTGATGCGTTCTGCCCTGTCCCATAATAGATTTAATTGAACAGCTCATGGAACGTATGGGCATTATTTAGGCGCACGCCTTTTTCTGTCTGCTGTAAGGTGCAGACTTCATTATGGGCATCGTGTTCAAAGAACAAATGGTGTCCTTTTTGTACCGCGGTATCCAGAAACAATGCCTTTTCGGACAAGGTCAACAAGGGCCTTGTATCGTATCCCATGACGTAGGGCACCGGAAGATGTCCCACGGTTGGGATGAGGTCTGCCACAAAAACCAAGGTCTTTCCTTTATAGTCAATGTGTGGCAACATCTGTTTTTCCGTGTGGCCGTCCACGAATAGAATCCCGAAACCCAGTTCGGACCGCTCCACAAAGGGGCCGTCCCCACGACCGACAAATTTAAGTTGGCCGCTTTCCTGCATGGGCAGGAGGTTCTCCTGCAGAAAGGAAGCTCTCTCCCTTATATTAGGCCTTATGGCCCAATCCCAATGCGCTTCATTGGTCCAAAAGATGGCGTTTTTAAAGGCGGGCTCATAGCCTGTCCTGTCCTTGTTCCATTGTACACTTCCACCACAATGGTCAAAATGTAAATGGGTCATGAAAACATCCGTGATATCATCTCTATGAAACCCATATTTTTGTAAGGAGGCATCCAGCGAATGGTTTCCCCAGCGGTAGTAATAGCTAAAAAACTTATCGGATTGTTTATGGCCCAGACCGGAATCGATTAGAATGAGACGGTCCCCATCCGCTATCAGCAAACATCGGGCAGCAAGGTCGATCATATTGTTGGCATCCGCAGGATTGGTCCTGTTCCAAAGCGATTTGGGCACTACTCCGAACATGGCCCCTCCATCCAACTTAAAATTACCTGTCTCTATAGGGTATAATTTCATTCAAAAATGATCCTAAGGCGCAAAATAAGAAAAGCGGGAGGTATTTTCGCTCCAAACGGCCGTTATTAGCTGTTTTTTAACAAATTAAAATGCGGTTATCCGGGTCTGTACCAAGCGGGACAACTGTTGCCCAAAATAGATCAAGGCCTTTATTTCCTGTACACTCAGCAAGCGCTCTTTCTTCAAAATAAGTAAGGCAGACCCGTTAGATTCTACGTGATAGTACGGATTGCTTTCAAAGAATAGGATCAGTTCATCGGAGAAGATCGATTGTATGTCCGCGGTATTTTCGCCGCTCAGATAAAAGCGTTTGTTAAAATCGGCATGGTGGGGGATCTGGATATCCTTGAAACCGGCCAAACTGTAGAGCAGTTCCAACAGGCCTTCACGATCCAGGGTAAACACCGGAATCTTTTCGTTCAGGGCAATATGCATCACCGTGGTCTTTATGACCTCCCTGGCAATAAAGGCCCCTTCGGTAAATTCAAGATCGAATACGCTGACGTTTTTTTCTCCATCGACCAAGCGATTGTAGCGATACTGGATTTCCCGGGTCCTAAAGAAAACAAAATCGCGAAGCATGTCCACGGCCGTACTCTTTTTTGGGTCATAGCTCCATTTGAACTCCTTGGACATGGCTTTAAGGGTGGTTTGCCGCTTGGTGAAATAGCGTTCAATTGGTTTTAGGGAACCCAGAGGCAGTATTTTTCGTATGGCAAAGGGGTGCTTGGAGTCTGTCCCGTGCCTATCAAGGCCTATGATTTCTATGCTGCCGCCCTTCTTGGAAAAAGTGTCCGTATAGTTTTCCAGGCCTTCCATGACCGTGTGGTCCACAAAATTGCACATGGAAAAGTCGAGTACCACGGTTTCGGTTTCCGGAACCACATCGAGTTTGTTCTTTAGTTTGTAAAAATTAAGGAAGCTACAAAAGTACTTTACGCTCACATAGTAGTTTCCGCCGTCCCGTTCCTTAAAGAGTAGGATGTTCGGCTTAAATAAGTGACTTAAAAAAAGCGAGACGCTTTTGTTGATCAAAATGTGGATAAGGAAGGTTGCCAAGATACCGGCGCTGATTCCCGTAATGAGGTTGGTGAACAAGGTGGTAAGCAAGGTGATCAGGAAAATAACGATTTGTTCCTTCCCAATTTTGGCAATTTTACCCAGGATTTTAGGGGTGGCCAATTTATACCCGGTGTACACCAAAATAGCAGCTAGCGCAGCCAACGGGATTTTTCGGAGCTGTTCCTGAAACAACAGAACAAAACCTACCAAAAAGGCCGCATGGAAGAAATTGGCGGATCGGTTGGAGGCACCATTGTTCACATTGACCGAACTCCTCGCGATTACGGTAACCACATTTAAGCCCCCCAGGATACCACTGATGGCGGTGGCCACACCCAAAGCTTTTAGATCCCGATTCACATTGGACCTTCTGTTTTCTGGATCCAACTTGTCCACGGCCTTGATACTCAACAAGGATTCTATGCTGGCGATCAAGGTTATGGCAAAGACCGATGCAAGAAAGTTGCTTTGGAATACTATGGAAAAGTCGGGAAATGCCGTTCTGGACAGGACCTTGTCGGGAATGTTTACCAGAAAGGAGGCGTCCATGGGATATGGCATTCGCAGCAAACCAAAACTGTAGCTAAAGCCTACGGCAAGAATCAAGATCCACATAGGCGCCGGGATCAATTGAAAATATTTGTTCCGGATCTTTGAATAGAAAATCATAATGAGCAGGCTGATGACACCAATTCCAGCGGCCACCCATTCCCCGGGGTCTGTGGCCTCCCTTAATTCCCATACCCCACTTGGAATCTGAAACAAAAGGGAAATGATACTCCCGTGCTCGTTGTTATGGCCTATCATAATGTGAAATTGCTTGGCCAAAATACCCAGACCTATAGCCGCCAGCATGCCCTGGATGGCCGAGGCCGGAAAAAAATCGGCGAGACGCCCCATCTTTAAGAACCCCAGGAGTAGCATTAGCACTCCGGAAAGGACTATGGCCGCAAGGGTAAACAGATACCCCTGGTACAGATCGCCCCCGCCCAAGGTGGTAATGGCCCCCAAGAGGACAATGACAAGTCCGTTACCCGGTCCGGCGATGGTAAGTTGTGACCCTCCGAGTATGGAAACAACAATTCCCCCCACCACGGCAGCAATGATACCCGATATGGGAGGCGCCTCGCTGGCAATGGCCAGGCCGAGGCCCAATGGCAAAGCGATAAGCGATACCACAAAACCTGAAAAAATATTTTTAGGCAAGGCACTTAGAAAGGCTTTGGTATGGCGGGTCTTAGGTGTCAAATTTATTCGCGGATAATCAGTAAATCAGTTGGCAGATCGGATAGAATGTACTCGATATCATGGGGAAAGATACGGTCCCACAGACCTGATTTAATGGGTGCGTTCATCACTAACAGATCTGCCCGCACTACTTCCGCATAGTGGCCTATGGAATATCCCCTTTTCCCAAAGATACTTTGCGTTTTTATTTTTATATTTTTCAAAAGGGCGTCCGGAAAGGTCTTCAATACATTCCTCACCCGGGATTCTTCCCTATGTTTCAATCTTTCTTTTACAATGTTCGCTTTTTTGAGCGATTTGTCGTCCTGCACACTTACATGTATTTCCTTTTGCAAGATTTCCTCAACAATGGTTATTTGCTGTGCCCCCAAAGCATTTGCCACATAGCAGGCATTGGAAATGGCCATGGGGGTTTCCGGCGCGTCCAATCCGTTCACCACAATGTGCTTGCAGGGGACGCGCTCTGCCGAGGGCTTAATGAGCAACAAAACGGAACAACACACCTGTCTGGTCAATTTACGGGCTATGGAGCCTACATAAAATTGATAGATGTTCTCATGTTGAAGCGCCCCTAAAATTAGCAGGTCAATATGGGATGTTCTACAGGTGTCCAATATAGTTCCAATAGGCGAACCTTGTTTCCATTGAATTTCTATGGACAGGTCCTTATGCTCAATTTCCTCTAAGATGGCACGTATTTTTTCGGCCTTTTCCGAAGTCTTGTCCCCTACGTGCAAAAGAATAAGTTTTGCATCAAAAAAATGTGCAATACGTGTGGTTTCCAAGATGTTGATCTTGAGCATAGGGGAAAATGCAAACCCAAATAAGATGGTTTTAAAGGGTTTAGCGCTTATCGGCATAGCACAAATTTTTACCCCAAGATAGCACAATATTCCAAATAGGGGCTTATGGTGCGATTGAATTCTAGTTTTTGGAATAAAAACAGTAAATTTCAAAAAAATAGTTCTATGCTCGAACTTGCGGGAATAATCATCTTGGGCATCATTGCCCAGTGGGTGGCCTGGCGGTTAAAATTGCCGGCTATCTTGCCCTTGATACTGATTGGGCTCCTAGTAGGCCCGATAGCCACCCTGTTTACGGAGGATGGTGGAAAACTCATTGAACCCATTTGGAATGGCGAAAAGGGCTTGTTTCCCGGCGAGGGCCTTTATTACTTTGTTTCGCTCGCTATTAGTATTATCCTTTTTGAGGGCGGACTCACTTTAAAACGATCGGAAATTGCCAATGTTGGACCCGTTATCACCAAGTTGATAACGGTGGGATCTCTGGTCACCTTTTTTGGAGGAGGCTTGGCAGCGCATTATATTTTTGAACTTAGTTGGCAGATATCCTTTCTTTTTTCGGGTTTGATCATTGTTACCGGCCCAACCGTAATCACTCCTATCCTAAGAAACATTCCCCTAAAAAAAGACGTCTCGGCGGTGCTAAAGTGGGAGGGGATACTCATAGACCCTATAGGGGCTTTGGTAGCGGTGCTTGTCTTTGAGTTTATTAGTGTGGGCGCCGGCCAAGCCTATACCATGACCGCATTGATCGAATTTGGAAAGATACTGTTGTTCGGGACCACTTTTGGATTCACCTTTGCCCATGCCCTGGCCTTTGCCATAAAGAAAAACTTTATCCCCCATTATTTGTTGAACGTGGTCTCTTTGTCCGTCGTGTTATTGGTATTTGTAGAATCGGATCTATTTGCCCACGAATCTGGTCTTTTGGCCGTGGTGGTCATGGGGATGGTCATGGGAAACATGAACTTGCCCAACTTAAAGGAACTGCTCTATTTTAAGGAGTCGCTGAGTGTTTTATTGATTTCCATCCTTTTTATCCTGCTTGCGGCCAACATCAACATCAGCGATATGGAATTGATCTATAACTGGCAAACCGTCCTGTTGTTCGCCACCATTGTTTTTCTGGTACGGCCATTGGGGGTGTTTTTAAGTACAAACGGGTCTTCCCTAAAACTAAAGGAGAAACTGTTTATTGGATGGGTGGGCCCTAGGGGGATAGTAGCTGCGGGAATCGCGTCGCTCTTTGGCTCCAAACTAATATTGAAGGGCGAGCCAGGGGCCGAATACATTACCCCTCTGGTCTTTATGATCGTGCTGGGGACCGTATTGCTCAACGCTACAACGGCACGGTTCTTTGCCAAACTGGTCGGTGTTTTTTTAATGGAATCGGAAGGAATATTGATCATAGGCGCGTCCAAGGTGTCGCGACTGATCGGAAACTACCTTAAGCAGAACAACAGGCATGTGGTGCTGATCGATAATAACCCCACCAATGTGGAAAAGGCCAAAATGCTGGGCCTGGAAGCGATGACCGCCAACATTTATTCCGATACCTTGGCAGATAACATTGAATTGAACGATATGGGCTATCTCATGGCGCTTACAGGAAATTCTGAGATCAATGAATATGCCATTAACAAATTTAAAAGACAGTTTGGGGAGAACGGAGCCTTTAGATTGGTAAACACGGATGAGATGAACGATCCGGAGAACAATCCAAAAGAAGGCCTGTTTTCGCATACCGATGACTTTATAAAATTGACCGAGGCGGCCAGACATTATCCTGCAATTCATGAAATGGGCCTTAAGGACGAGTCACATTATAGGGGACTCATTGAAATAACCAAAGCGGATAATGATATCGTCCCTATTTTTATAAAGACTCCCGACGGCAATCTACAGATTATCTCCTCCTTCAGTGACGAATTCATCAATTTTGAAGAAGGTTCCCGACTCGTTTATATGGGAAAGATGTTCGACCTGGAAGAGATCAACACGACTAGGGCTGTGCCCAAATAGCCTACGTTCACTACACTTTATTTTTGGTTCACAACATCATAGGGCAAAAGCACCAGCAAATAGCAATATGATCGATGGTGTGGCGTTTAGATTCTGAATTACGAACCACAAACCAACACCTTTCTATGAAAAAGCAAATACTACCAGCAATTTTTGTCCTTGCTCTGGTCTTTAACGCCTGTTCCGATGATAATGATGACAACGGCAACTGTGAGTCCTGTTCCATTGAGGGACAAAATGTGGAGATATGCGATAATGGGGACGGCACCTACACCTTTACCTCTGGCGAGGAAAGTGATACCATCAGCTCTGCGGAGCTGTTGGGTCTTACCCCCAAGCAATTTGTAGATCTTCTTTGCACGGCACAATAGGGGCCACCAAACCTAACCAAAGTGAAAAAACCAGGGCCTTGGCCTGGTTTTTTAATCGTTCAACTTTAGCACGGCCATAAACGCCTGCTGTGGGATTTCCACATTGCCTACCTGGCGCATGCGCTTTTTCCCTTTCTTTTGCTTCTCGAGCAGTTTTCTTTTCCTGGAAATATCGCCGCCATAACATTTGGCGGTAACGTCCTTTCTAAGGGCCTTGATGGTCTCCCGTGAAATGATTTTGGAGCCTATGGCGGCTTGGATGGGGATATCGAACTGCTGCCTAGGGATCAGTTCTTTTAATTTTTCGCACATTTTTTTCCCGATGTTCGCTGCATTGTCAAAATGGATCAAAGCGGAAAGTGCATCCACGGGTTGGGCATTCAGCAGAATATCCACGCGCACCAGTTTGGAAACCCGCATCCCAATGGGTGCGTAATCAAAGGAAGCATAGCCCTTGGATACGGTCTTGAGCCGATCGTAAAAATCAAAGACGATTTCTGCCAGAGGCATATCAAAATTAAGCTCCACCCGCTCCGTGGTCAGGTAGGTCTGATTGGTGATCAACCCTCGCTTTTCGATACATAGCGACATCACATTGCCCACAAAATCGGCCTTGGTGATTATGGTGGCCTTAATGTAGGGCTCCTCCACCCGGTCTACGGTAGAGGGATCCGGCAGGTCGCTGGGGTTGTTTACTATAAGGGGTGTATCTGGATTTTTGCGCGTGTAGGCATGGTAGCTTACATTGGGCACGGTGGTGATTACGGTCATGTTGAACTCCCGCTCCAACCGCTCTTGAATGATTTCCATATGGAGCATACCCAAAAATCCGCAGCGAAAACCAAACCCAAGGGCGGCACTGCTCTCTGGCGTAAAAACCAGGGAAGCATCGTTAAGCTGCAACTTTTCCATGGAAGAGCGCAATTCCTCAAAATCCTCCGTATCTACCGGATAAATGCCGGCAAAGACCATGGGCTTAACATCTTCAAAGCCTTCAATGGCATTTTGGGTAGGGTCGTTGGCATCGGTGATGGTATCCCCCACTTTTACCTCGCGGGCATCCTTGATTCCAGTGATTAAATAACCCACATCCCCTGTTTTGATGACAGGTTTGGGCAGCTGGGTCAATTTTAAGGTGCCTACCTCATCTGCAAAATAGGTTTTATCCGTGGCCACGAACTTAATTTTCTGTCCTTTCTTGATTTCTCCGTTGATGACCCGGAAATAGGTCTCTACCCCACGGAACGGATTATAGACCGAGTCAAACACCAGGGCCTGTAAGGGTTCTTCGGGATTGCCCTTAGGGGCCGGTATTTGCTCAATGATGGCGTTTAGGATATCCTCTATCCCGATTCCTGTCTTTGCACTGGCAGGGATAACGTCCTCAGGTTTGCATCCCAAGAGGTCCACAATATCATCGGTCACTTCCTCCGGATTGGCGCTGGGAAGGTCTACCTTATTTAAAATGGGAATGATTTCCAGATCGTTTTCCAGGGCTAGGTACAGGTTGGAGATGGTCTGTGCCTGGAT
Organism: Eudoraea algarum; assembly: GCF_050589645.1. Taxonomy (NCBI): domain Bacteria; kingdom Pseudomonadati; phylum Bacteroidota; class Flavobacteriia; order Flavobacteriales; family Flavobacteriaceae; genus Eudoraea; species Eudoraea algarum. The sequence goes on from NZ_JBNGOQ010000004.1 coordinate 43,478, forward strand.
GCTCTGAGCGGCATCTACCACCAACAGTGCCCCTTCGCAGGCCGCTATGGAACGGGAAACCTCATAGGAAAAATCCACATGTCCAGGGGTATCGATCAGGTTCAGAATATAATTTTCGCCCTGATAGGTATATTCCATCTGTATGGCATGGCTCTTTATGGTAATACCGCGCTCGCGCTCCAGGTCCATGGTGTCCAACAATTGGTCTTGTTGTTCACGTTCTGTAATGGTCCCGGTAAAACCCAATAGGCGATCGGCCAAGGTACTTTTACCGTGGTCGATATGGGCAATGATGCAAAAGTTCCTGATATGTTTCATGCGCTACAACGTCCTTTGCTACTAAGACGGCAAAGATAGAAGTTTCTAAAACCTTTATACCTATGAATTCCCAGAATAATCAAAGACTGCAATTACCACCAATGATGTCCTCCACGGATGGGGTAAATAGACCTCTTATCTGAATTGAAGTATCACTACTATTTGTTAAAGCGGCCCTAATGGCACAAAAATCGGTGATAAGACTACCACAAATTTGACAAGCATCATCGCCAGTTGGGCAAATACAGACAAAGATATCGCCCCCAATGGAAGTTAAGTTCTCCAAACCGGTTAAGGCCGTCAGTTCGGTTCTTGAAATCCTGATGTCGGCACCAATAAAGGTAAGTGTGTTCAGAGCTGAGATATCTTTGATAGGGTCAAATACGGCATTTCCTGTTGTAAGCACACCGGTTAAAAATAGGGAAGCCGTAATTCCGGTATACCCTTTGGCGGCGAATTCGTCCACTTCCTTTTGCGTTCTTAACATAATGCCGCCTTCCAATACACCACCAATGAACTCTGTTTCTTCAGATTCTTCCTTGGTGCTTGAATCATCTCCGCTTGAACAACCTAAAGCGAACACACATAACAAAGAAAGCAGAAGATTTTTTTTCATCGGGCGGGGTTTTTTAGAGCAAGCGAAAATAGAATATTTATGGATGGGAAGCATCAATTCCTGGAAAAACGCATCAATATTTCGTTAAAGCGGGATTTCAATATCTTTGCAATTCAAAAATAAAGGAATAGTGCTCAAGATAGGAGACATACAACTACCGGATTTTCCCTTGCTCCTCGCCCCTATGGAAGATGTGAGCGATCCCCCTTTCCGTGCCCTTTGCAAGGAACAGGGGGCCGATGTGGTGTACACCGAGTTCATTTCTTCGGAAGGGCTGATCCGCGATGCCGCAAAAAGTGTCATGAAGCTCGATATCTATGAGAAGGAACGTCCGGTGGGCATACAAATTTTTGGCGCCAACCTGGACTCCATGTTACAGTCCGTGGATATTGTGGAACGGTCCGGTCCGGACATCATAGACATCAATTTCGGATGTCCCGTAAAAAAAGTGGTGAGCAAAGGTGCCGGTGCGGGGATCTTAAAGGACATTGACCTGATGGTCTCCTTGACCAAGGCCATGGTAGAACGCACCAAGCTTCCCATAACGGTAAAGACGCGCCTTGGATGGGATCAAAATTCAATCAAAATCGTTGAGGTGGCAGAGCGCCTACAGGATGTGGGATGCAAGGCCATAGCCATACACGGAAGGACTCGGGTACAGATGTACAAGGGCCAGGCGGACTGGGCCCCTATCGCCGAGGTGAAGAACAATCCGCGTATGCATATTCCGGTTTTTGGCAATGGGGATATAGACAGCCCGGAAGCCGCCATGCGCATGCGCGACCAATACGGCCTGGATGGTGCCATGATAGGCCGTGCCAGCATTGGTTACCCCTGGTTTTTTAGGGAAGTGAAGCATTTCTTTAAAACAGGGAACCACTTGATGCCCCCCAGCATGGAAGAGCGCGTAGAAGCCGCCCGAAGGCATTTACAAATGGCCATAGATTGGAAGGGGGAAAAACTAGGTGTTTTTGAGACCCGTAGGCACTACACCAATTACTTTAAGGGCATACCCAATTTTAAGGAATACCGGATGAAAATGGTGACCAGTGACGATGCGGTGGATGTGTTCGCCGCTTTCGACGAAGTATTGGAAAAATTTGGTGACCACCAGTTTGTCTGATCAGGCGACCAGTTTTTTGTTTACTCGACTGCTCGCGATCATGGAGGCGATAAAGCCCAGAATGAGTATCGTGGTGAACACCAAGAGCACGTTCATGAGATTAAATTCCACCGGATAGGCCAGGGAAGGGGTTATTTTGAACCAGCCAAAGGCCAATTGAGAACCGATCAACAAAGCGCCCAGGACTACCCCGATAAGACCACCAAGACCCGTAACCAGGATACCCTGTACGAAATAAATCCTCCGAAGTTCCCGAACCGTAGTTCCCAGGCTAAAAAGGGTCTTTGAATTTTGCTGTTTGTCCAAGATCATCATGATAATGGCCCCCACCACATTGAAAAGAGCAATAATAAGCACCAAGGTAAAGACAAGATAGGTTACCACATTTTCGGTATTCAACATTTTGTAGAGGGCACTGTTCTGTTCCTGGCGGTTCCTCAGCACAATTTCATTGCCCAGTACAGCGGTAATTTCATTTCGTATCTGTGGCACATCGGCCGAAGGTTCCAATCTAAAATTGAGGCCCGAAACTTGGGTGCTGTCCTTTTCCAGTAACGCCTGCACCAGGGAAAGATCGGTAAACACGTATTTTTTGTCCAAGTTTTCCTCTATGGCATAGACCCCACTGACCACAAGGGGAATTTCATTATAGGGTTTGGTGGACAAGGGCCCTTTTCCCGGCTTGGGGGCCAGTACTACCAAAGGACTGCGATAGTTGTTGACGGTAAGACCCAGCAGGTTGGCAATTCCGATGCCGACCACGCCCTGTTGCTGGTCCGTGGCCCACTGCCCAAAATAGAGGGTACTGTCTATTCCGGTGACACGGTTATAATTGTGGTCCAGACCCTTGATATAGGCAATGCTGCTTTTTTGATTGTGGGTCAGGTAGACCCGTTCCTCCAACTCCTTCGCATAGGAAACCAGCCCGTTGATTTTTGCAAGGTCCCTTTCTTGATCGGCCGAGATGGAAAAGAACTTCCCAGAGGCTGTCTGTGCCTTTAGATCGGGATCAATGGAATTGCTAAAGGACAGACTAAAGGTCTTTAGGCCCGCGAAGCCGGATAACACGATAAAAAGGGCTGCCGAACCGATGACAATGACCAAAAAAGTGATAAAATTGATAATGTTCACCGCATTTTGGCTGCTCTTGGACTTAATGTACCGTTGGGCGATGTAGAACGGAAAATTCAACGAAAGCGGTTTAGGATTTTTTTCTTTTGTCCAAAAGGTCGGGGTTTTCAATGGGATTATCCCCGCCTTTGAGCGATTTTTCAATTTTATCGATGTATTCCAGGGAGTCGTCCAGGAAGAAAGCCAACTCGGGAATCCTTCGCAATTGATTTTTGGTACGTTGGGCCAGTTCGTGCTTGATCAAGGGCTGGTTGGACCGGATACCCTGAAGCAGTTCTTCTGCTTTGGCGGTAGGAAAGATGCTTACGTACACCTTGGCCTGGGACAGGTCTGTGGTCACGGAGACCTTGGATACGGAAATCAGCGTGCCCCGTAGTCCGCCATCGGTGGCCGCGCGTTGCAGAATGTCGGCGATGTCCTTTTGGATAACCCCCCCAATTTTTTTCTGTCGTTGTGTTTCCATGGGGCAAAAATACGGAGAATAATGTATCTTAGATAGTATAATTGAAGAGATACTGAAACCCGGGCATCAGAAATGAACAAAATAGAGCATATTGGTATAGCGGTAAAGGATTTGGACGTGTCTACTCCGCTTTTTGAAAAACTTTTTGGCAGCGCCTGCTATAAGACCGAGGAGGTGGCCTCCGAAGGGGTAAAGACTGCCTTTTTCAAGACGGGCCCCAACAAGATAGAATTGTTGGAAGGCATTTCGGAGGACAGTCCAATCTCCAAGTTTATCGCTAAAAAAGGCGAGGGCATTCACCATATCGCTTTTGATGTGACGGATATCGAGGCCGAAATAAAAAGGTTAAAGGCCGAGGGGTTTGTGGTGCTGAACGAGACGCCAAAAAAAGGGGCGGACAATAAATGGGTGGCTTTTTTGCACCCTAAGGGTACCAATGGGGTATTGATAGAACTCTGCCAGGAAAGAGGGGAATAGCGGCGGCATTTGTTTGCACCCTTTAAAAATAAGTAGTAATATTGCATCCCGTTTTCAGGCCCTGCAGATGATGCAACCCTGGAAGTTTTTTGACATACGCGATTGCGATATTGGTCCTATAGCTCAGTTGGTCCCGACGGTTCCGCGTTGCGGAATATCGGGATGCCGACAAGCAGAGCTTCGTCGGCATTAGAGCACGGGCAAAAAGTTTATTGAAATTAGTGGTTACCAATATTGGTCCTATAGCTCAGTTGGTTAGAGCACCTGACTCATAATCAGGTGGTCCCTGGTTCGAGTCCAGGTGGGACCACGAAGTGGTACCAAAAGCCTCAGCGAAAGCTGGGGCTTTTGCCATTTTTGGCCCTGGGCGGGAAGTCCAGCCTGCCCGCCGAAGTGTAACGTAGGAGGGGTGGGACCACATCAAGCGCAAAACCCGTACCAATTGGTGCGGGTTTTTGCATTTATATTCTGTTACCTACTCTGCTGCAATCACCAGCTACAAGCTGACGGTAGTAGGGGAGCTGCTGGGTTCTGTACAAACACTATTGTCTCATCATTAGTTTTTCAATTTTACCGTTGTCGTCCAAATAAATCTTCATTTGACTAATGCCGTAAGGAGTCTCAATAAACACCCTGGACTGGCTTTCGGAAATATGGTGAACATTGGTTATTCGTCCGTTGAAATCCGTGTTCCATACCGCCCTAAACTTAAAAAGCGTTCTCAAAATTTGATTTTGGCTTTTTTCCAGGCCGTAATCAATGACAAACTCCCTATAAGAAAAGTCGGATTTGGAGTTTAGCGCAATAATCAAATCTTCCAATAACGCTGAGGTTTTTGGTACAGGGTTTTCGTTTTGTTCAAGTACTTTTCCTGTCTTGGCGTAGTGTACGGCGACCTCTTTCGCATGGTTGTAGTGAACAAGATGGTCCGGTGTTATGCCAACACCATCCAGATCTTCCCCGGTCCTTGCATGTGTCGACCTTTCATACGGCCAATGCAAAAGGAACCTTTCGCTCATTAAATACGTCATGGTTCGGTGAGCTGCCCCAGAGGTTGCCTCTCCTATCACCACGGCCCTATTGTGTAGTTGAAGTCTTTGCGCAAAAATTTCGGCGGCCGAAAATGTGGCTTGACTTGTAAGAATGATTAATTCCACTTCTGACAAGGCCTTGGATTGGGGCTTTGGTATTGCCCATAGCTCCTTGGGAGTTTCGTTCCATTGATAACTGGTTGCTAGTTTTTTCCTATTGCTAAAAAAATATCCAATTAGGTGATTGACGGTTTCGTCCGACCCGCCTGAATTGTCCCTTACATCTATGATGATTTTCTTAGGGTTCACAAATGACGACATCAGTTCAACGAGCTCTTTTTCAAAATCTGTGCCCAGTCTTGGAAAAACATCGAACTTTAGGTAGTAAATACCATGACTTACCAGCTCCTTTGTAAGGAATGAATTATTTGGTTGTTGCGTGAAATCCGAGGACTTTTTTGGCACATCAATGTGCACATCAATTTTTAAGTGCAGGTCATTGGACAGGGTATACAGATCGCGATTTAAGGTTGCAACGAACAAATCAAGTTCTTCAATGCTTGAATAGTCACCGGCCTTTATTTTTTCATCAAGTGCTTCGGCAATTTTTTCACCTTTTTCCGTCCATAAAAACTCATTCTTAAAGCTCAGCACCAAATCGTTCAAAAACTCACCTTTCTGCTTTTCCAAGGCCCCTTTTTGACCGAACAACAAGTGAGCACCCATAAATATCCAGAATGACATCCCGATTATTGACTTCACAATTTTTCCGCCATAGAGCCAATCGTGATTCAAAACGGGTTTCTCAGGATTTCTACCTCGATTTCTTTCTTTGCTGAAAAAACACATTGCGAATACCAATTTAGTGGCAGGACGTCATCAACCAGGGCACTGGCGCTTCTGGCCAATCCAGAAAAGCTTGGACACGTTTGCCAACATTTTTAGAAGACAAATAAATAAAATAATGTAATTTGAAAATAGAATGAAATTAGCCTAAATAGGAAATTAAATCGCGCGGAGGCTTTTTGGGGTAAATCCCACATAATATTTAAAAAGACGGTTCATATGACTTTGATCGGAAAAGCCACAGTGATGGGCAATTTGGGTAAGTGGGGTCCTTGAATCGAAAATCATGTGGACAGCGCGTTCAATCTTTATTTTCCGCATATAATCTGCCAGCGTACATTTTGCATGTTTAGCAAAATACTTTGAGATCGAAACGGGGTGAAGATCCAGCTCCTGCGAGAGTTCGTCCAGTGAAATAAATTCTTGCCACCTGTCATTCAATAAAATTTTTATAGAACTTATCCAATCGGGTGTACCCGATGCATCATCCTCATAAAAAAGGGAGTCTAAAATTTGGCGAATGGATTCATGTGAATAGGTGTCTTTCATTGAGACTTCATGGAAGACCTTCAACAGGGACAAATAGGCATCGCTCCCCGGGCACAAATTTGAAAATTGTATTTCGTCATCGAAAAAAGCGGTGCCTAATTCGATATTTAGATTCTTCGATGGGAACACCGTATTTCTATTTCGGTGAATTTCACCTTCCCTATAGGCCATGATTTTACCCGGCCTCACCTGGATGTCCTCCTTCTTTCTTGATTCACGGTTTCCTCCGGTAAGAATAGCCGATAAATGTATGTTCTCATGATAATGCCAATCTTCGGAAACAGCTTGGTGGTAATTAACAATGGATAGGGAAAACAGCTTGTTCTGAAATTTATCTGAGGTAACCCCAAGAAAGTCCGATACTTTATTTGTCTTCATAATAGGGTTGCTTATCCCAATTGCTAAGGGTGTTTATGCCTGTAACCGTTCCAATGGCCAAGACCAGGTGTTCCGAGCAAACGGCCCTGGGACATACAGGGACACTTTTTTCTGTAGGGGATTTTATCCCAAAACACCTGCCCCCCTTTTTATCTAAATAAACGATGCTTTCCCGCGGCGGTTATATTTTCTCCTTAAAGATAAAAAACTTTGTAGGCCTTACGATTTGTCCTTCTTTTTCTTGCATACCGCATCTGCAACTTCGATGGCTGCAGTGGCCCAGCTACCGCGAGCGTGCACGCTCGTGGCACGCCAATAGAAAAGCCCTAGCTACCGCTAGGGCTTTTTTTGTAGAATAAAGTTGAGGCAAAAGCTGTGTCGAGTCTATGGTTTATTACCCTTCTTTTTCTTAGATACCGCATCCGCAACCTCGATTGCCGCGGTGGCGCCAAAGTAAAAGGAGATGGTAACCGTCAACAGGTTGGTGAGGGTCGGCATCATCGTCTCCGCAAAACTTTCCACGGTTTTCCCATCTACCCCTTTGGGCGAATCGTCCAGATAGACAACGCTTCCAAAGTACACGAGGTAAATTATAATCAAACTGCCAGCAATGGCAAGCCTTACCCGCGACTCTTTAATAGAACCATCTGGCGCAATACCCCCGGGTAGGCCAAGCAATCCAAAAAAGGCAATTAGCGTTGCCCCTATCAACATTACGGCCCAGAGGTCTATGTTGCCATAGGCCCTTCCCAGCCACATAAAGATCAGCACCCACAGTAGAATTGCCAAACAGGTAAGAAACAGTTCTTTTCTCATAATGAATAAAGTTTTTATTAAATGAAAAGTGGACGATAGTCCAAGAATCCGGATTGCAGGGAATAGCTACATCCGGTGAAGATCCAGATCGGGGGAAGAATTTGTGCAGTCCTTAAGATAGGGAATATGGAAACCTTCGCAACAAAAAAACCCTTAAACCTTCTAGGGCCCGCCCGACAGATTATAAAACAAAAACCACAGGAATATTATGGTTTTAATCGCTCCTATTGGATTGCACGTGAAGCTCCGGAAAAGTAGATTTGGAAAGATTGTACGTTTCCTCTCCCTTTAGGTACTGTTCCCAAAAATTCAAAATGGCCGTGTTCATAATTTCCACAACACGCTTTCCCGACAATTCCCCGGATTGCCCGTAGTATTTTAAAATGGGCCAAACAACGGCCATATCGGTCAGGTCGGCATGACGGGTCTTGGTAAGATGGCATTCATAATAATCGGCCTGACTTTGTAAAAACATAAAGTCGTGCATGCCCTTGCCATCTTCACTGGTCAACAGCATAAAGGGCACTTTAAGGCTGTCTTTCTGGTGTACGCCATAGGGCAGACCATCTATATTGATGCCGGCGACCACTCTGGGGTCCACCAAACACAACTCTCCGGCTGTTGCCCCGCCAATGGACATGCCCATGACCCCAATTTTTTCGGGGTCAATGGTTGGAAGGGAACCGGATAGGGCCGGAGGGTTTTCGAGCAACCAGCTCAAAACGTATTGGTTGTCCTTGGTCCATTCCACTACGGTGCTGTTGATTGCATCCGCTTTTTCAAGGACGGTCAGTACCCGCTTGCCGCGCGCTTCCCGATCGGTCAGGGAGGCAATCTCCTTATGGACGGCTACCACCGGTTCCGAGCTTTCCGCAATCCATTGCATCCCCTCCTTGAACTTTTCCAAGCTGGTCACAAACTCTGGGAGTATTACCTTATCCTGCCCAAGGTCTACCCGGATGCTTTCATACGGATGCCCTATGCTCGCCACAATGTAGCCGTGACTTGCCAAATGCTCCATTAACAAGGTGTTTTGGGAGCTAAACATTTGTAGGCCGTGATTGAACAGGATAAGCGGGTAGCTGCCTTTAGCCGGCGCCAGATTAGGATGCGAGTGTGTTTGGATTTCCTGCAGGTAATTCAGGAAAAAGCTAACGACATCCCCTTCTCCGGAATAAAGTCCGGCCCATAGGGTCTTTGCCCCGCCTGTGCGCCCCTCCCCGGGATACCATATTTCCACGAGCAGTTCCCTCTTGTCATTCGGGTCCTTGGAGCGGAACTCCATGCGGCCTTCGTCCCTGACGGTTAGCACAGTATTGCCAACCTCGTATTTTCCCTGGGGTGCGTCCAAGTCCAGGATGGGCATGGTGACAGCATAGAAAACGGAGCTGCCCATGAGCACTATGCCCATGAGAAAGCCAAAAACCCTAAAGAACAAATAACTGGTCGATTTCTTAAAATACAGCAGACCCAATAAGAACATGACCAAATAGACCAAGGCCATTTGCCACCGTAGCAACCCTACCAGGAGGTGTAGGGTAAAAACGGCCAGACCTAACAAGATCAGGGCTTTTTGGATTTTTCTGTGTGCTCCAAAAAAGGAAAGTACCACTAGCAATGCCAGGGCGGTCAAAAAAAGGATAAGCTCTAAAAAGGTCATTTCACGCTATATTTGTTTTCAATAGGATAAAGAAACCCAATGATTTTCAATGGGGGGTAGGGATTTATGAATCCGTACCAGATAATACACCGGTGGTTTACTTAAAGAATTCCCTTATGTGGCCAAGTATAATTAATGCCCTTGCGCTGACCGCGGCGATCATCCTGGTTTTTATTCTCAGTATCCTGCCTGCACGAAAGGGCGACAGAAACCTGTATCTACTGATCCTACTGGCATACCTTGTTGTTCATTTGATGGGTGGACTCTTAATGGTAAGCGGGGTGATGGAGTTGAGCATATACGCCCTATTTTCCTTATCCATGGTAGTGCTGTACGGCCCTACCTTTTACCACTATATGCGAAAATTCCACGGCCTCCCTACCCGTGGATACCTATGGCATATTGTTCCTGTGGAAGCGGGACTGTGGTCCCTGTTTCTGCTACACGGCCTGGGAATCTTGGAAACACCACGATGGTTCTACAATCTTTATTATGCCACCGTACTGCTGGTATATTTTATTGCTGCCCTGAAGCTTAGGTGGTCCGTTCCCTTAAAACAGGGAAAGGACTGGATGCGGACCATAACCCTGGGGTTTGGGGGACTGATCGTGCTCTATTTGGCGGAGTCTATTTGGATGAGCTTGAATTTTGATTCGGTCAACCGCATCGTCATCATCAGTACTACGATCTACAACCTTTTCTGTTTTGTCTTTTTGCTGATTTCAATAAAACAGATCATCACCAAGCCCGAAGCCTTTTCGAACATGCGGATACGGATTCCCTACAAGAACGAAAAAATCAAGAACATCGATGAGGAGCTTGCGCTGATACTTGCATATGTGCTACATCAAAAGGAATACAAAAACCCGGACTTAAATCGCAATCTGATTTCGGAGGCTACCGGCCTAGGGGTTCATCGCATTTCCGAAATCATCAACAGCGCGTTTGAAAAAAACTTCAATGATTGGATCAACGACCACAGGATCTCGGAGGCAAAAACATGGCTTATGCATTCCGAATTGAGCATTAAGGAAATTTGCTATGAGGTGGGCTTTAATTCCAAATCGGCCTTTAATCAGGCTTTTAAAAAACGAACACAAACTACACCGTCGGAATATCGCCTTGAACAGGTGAAATCCCGCTAGGTCCACAAGCTTCCCCTTTTCTTTGAAGCCAATACCAGGCTAGAACCGGGTTAACCACCTGAGGATACTAACCGCGAGGGTTGTTGATAAGATCTTTGATAACTAGATAGCGTCATTTAAAAAGCAGTTGAGGAACATAGTAATTTTAAAAATGATAAAAAGGTCATTTAATAGTTAATTATGCATTACTATGATTTCAACGTGGTCCTCCAGGAGGTGCCGGGAGAGCTCAGCCTTTGCTTTACCATTTCGGGCTGTCCCCTGCAATGCGATGGCTGTCACTCTCCTTTCCTCTGGAAAAAAGGGAGCGGGAAAAAGCTCACCCAGCAGGTGTACGGAGCTATATTGGAGCAATATCGGGGATTGGCCAGCTGTGTTGTTTTTATGGGGGGAGAATGGCATAAAAAAGAATTGATTGCCCATCTGAAGTACGCTAAAACCAAGGGATTCAAAACCTGCCTGTATACCGGGGAGGAAAACGTTGATGTTAGGATATTGGAACAGCTCACCTGGATCAAGACCGGCAAATGGGATAAAAAATATGGGGGCCTGGACAGCAAGACCACCAATCAAAAATTCAAGAACGTAAAAAGCAATGCGATACTAAACCATTTATTCATCCATAATTAAAATCATATGATCCGACTTTCAAACGACCAAATTGCCAAGAAAATAGATTTTATCTCCCATTACCTGCAATCCACAAACGCCGCAGATGGCTCCAAGGTAGATTCCAATGCCAACGTAACCTCCAAAAACATAGCCACCATGGAAGCGGAATTAAATAAGGATATCAACATACAGGTAAACCGGGCACTGGTCAAACAAAAAATAGCCTCGCTGTTCGGAAGCGATCTGGCCAATGAATACCTTAGGCAGATAGAGTCCCATGAAATATACGTACACGATGAAACCTCCTTGAAACCCTATTGCGTATCCATAAGCATGTATCCCTTTTTGCTGGATGGCCTCACCAATTTAGGGGGAGAAAGTATGGCCCCAAAACACCTGGAAAGTTATTGTGGAGAGTTTGTCAATCTTGTTTTTGCGGTGAGTTCACAATTTGCCGGCGCATTGGCCACAGTAGAGTTTTTAATGTATTTCGATTATTTTGCGACCAAGGACTATGGTGAAAACTATCTGCATACCCACGAAAAATTAATTGAAAATCATTTACAGCACGTAGTATACGCCATTAACCAACCCGCTGCCGCCAGAGGCTACCAATCCGTATTTTGGAATATTTCCCTTTATGACGAAGCCTATTTCAACAGCATGTTCGGCGACTTCGTATTTCCAGACATGGCCAGACCACAATGGGAAAGTGTAAAAAGACTACAAACATTCTTCATGAAGTGGTTCAATGAGGAGCGAAAAAAAGCGGTCTTGACCTTCCCCGTGGTCACCGCAGCTATGCTGGTGAACGAGGGTACTCCTGTGGACATGGACTTTACGGAAATGTGCGCGCAAGAATTGAGCGAGGGCAATTCTTTTTTTATCTATCAGTCCGAGAACGCGGACAGTTTGGCCTCTTGTTGCCGTTTGCGGAACGAAATTAGCGACCATACGTTTAGCTATTCCCTGGGAGCGGGCGGCGTGGCAACGGGGTCTATCAATGTCATTACACTCAACATGAACCGCCTGGTCCAAAAAAATGCCAATATCGCGGAGGAGGTACAAAAAGTGCATAAATATCAGGTGGCATTCAGAAAACTTATCGATGAATATGCCAAGGCAGGAATGCTTCCCGTGTATCAAGCTGGTTTTATTTTGTTGGAGAAACAATTTTTGACCATCGGAATCAATGGTATGGTAGAAGCAGCGGAAAGTCAGGGCGTCAAAGTGGGCAACAACGCCACATATAAGAGTTTCGTAAACAAACACCTCAAGGCAATCTACCACGAAAACCGGGCTGCCAAAGAGCGTTATGGATATATGTTCAATACAGAATTTGTGCCTGCCGAAAATCTGGGAATAAAAAATGCCAAGTGGGACAGGGAAGACGGGCTGTTTGTACCCAGGGACTGTTACAATTCGTATTTCTATGCGGTAGAGGACCAAAAAACAAATACGCTGGACAAGATCCTGCTGCACGGCAAGGAGACCATAAAGTATCTGGATGGGGGTTCTGCCTTGCACTTAAACCTTGAAGAGGCGCCCAACAAAGAGGGGTTTATCAGACTCCTTCATGCTACGGCCAAGGCAGGATGCAACTATTTTTGCTTCAACATAAGAATTACCGTTTGCAATGCTTGTAAACATATAGACAAGCGCACCTTGTCTAAATGTAGCCAGTGCGGATCCCTTAACGTGGACCACGCCACCCGGGTAATTGGGTATTTAAAACGGGTTTCCAATTTTAGTTCCGGTCGACAAAAGGAGCACCGACTGAGGCACTACCATACCCAGCGTCCTGAACCAAATTTGGCCAATAGAAGCGTCGAAACTATTACGGAAAACAGGGAAAAGCAGCAAATAGGGGATTGCCCCATGGCCGTTGGAAGTTCTTAACATATGATAATTGTCATATGCCGTTCCCGTGCCTTTTGTGACTTTTGGCGAAAACTCCCCGCATTGCATACACCAGAGATTTTAGGCAATCGGCAATACGGGTGAAATTAGGGTCTTGTCCGCCAGAACATAAGGGTTGGGCAAGAAATCCGTGAAACCATGTAATCACAAAAAACCACACCGTCTTAATGAAGCAGCATTCATTCCATATTCCCGTCATGGGAATAGGCTTTACCGTTGATACCCCCTTGAAAGTTTCCCATTTGGGCATAGATTCCGTTATTTCTTTGGTAGACGATGTCCTTTTGGAAAAACTCAGAAAAATGTATTGTGACCTATTTCAACTTCCGTATCGGGAAATCACGGAAAGCATAGAGGACTTTAGGGCCAAGAGGATTACTTCCTATCTAAATTTGATCAACGGTTTGGCAGAAAAAAAGTTTGAAAAACTCAAAACCGTTAGCGCGGAGTGCAGCAATGACCTGAAACAGTACTTTAATCTCTTGCCCGATACATCGGCCCTTAAGGAACGATTTAAGCGTTTGACCTCTCCCAGTTTTAATCTGAAAGAGCTCAAAGATCTAGTTGAAACCAATCTGGCCATGGGCAGTATTGACGTTAACATCATGACCAAGGTAGATAAGGAAAACTATAGAAAAGCAGAGCGATTGCCTACCCAATATAATGACGCCCATGCGGCCCTAAGGGGGTATGCCCATAGCGATTTGTCCTCATCGGTAATACTGTCTGCCGGAATGAACCCTAGATTGTACAGTTATATGGAGGAATTTGAAGATTTTTATCCTGATGTCATGGGACAGGTCAAAAAGAAAATAACCTTAAAGGTAAGTGATTACAGATCTGCTTTGATACAAGGGAAGTTCTTTGCAAAAAAGGGGTTGTGGGTATCAGAATACAGAATTGAATCCGGATTAAATTGTGGGGGCCACGCATTTGCAACAGATGGATATCTGATGGGTCCCATATTGGCACAGTTCAGGGACCGGAAAGAAGAACTGACCCAAGAATTACATGGAATAATGACCGAAACGCTTTCCCGTAAAAAACGCCCCGTACCCACATCGCCCCTGCCCATTAAGATCACTGCTCAGGGCGGCGTGGGGACCGCGGAGGAACATCGGTTTTTAATAGAGCACTACAAGGTGGATTCCATTGGGTGGGGGACCCCTTTTCTTTTGGTGCCCGAGGCAACAACAGTAGACGATGACACTTTGGACAAACTGGCCAAGGCCAAAGAAGAGGATTTACATTTAAGTGATATCTCTCCCCTGGGAGTGCCTTTCAATAGCCTTAAGGGAAATACCAAAGACCTGGAAAAGTTCGCCTTAATAGAAAAAAATAGACCTGGCAGTCCGTGCCCCAAAAAATATGTGGCCCTGAACAAGGAATTTACGGAAAAGGGAATTTGTACCGCATCAAGACAATATCAATACTTGAAGATCAAGGAATTGGACCAGAAAGCGCTTTCAAAGGAAGCGTATCAAGCGGAATACGATAAAATTGTACAAAAATCGTGCGCCTGTGTTGGATTGGGAACCACGGCTTTGTTAAAATACGACCTGGATACCAGAACGGAAGGTGAGGGGGTATCCGTTTGCCCAGGTCCCAATATGGCCTATTTCTCAAAAACTTCAAGCTTAAAGGAAATTACCGGTCATATTTATGGAGAATCCAATGTGATTTCAAGGACCGATCGTCCAAACATGTTTATAAAGGAGCTTACCATTTATATCGACTTTTTAAAACGATCGCTCCAGGAAACCAAGGATTCCATCAGCGACAAACAAAGGAAATACCTGTCAACATTTGCAAAAAACCTCACGGAGGGCATTGCGTATTATGAAACTGTTTTTGGGAGTGTAAAAAACGCCTTTGAAAGTTCAAAATCTCAGATTTTGGACGATTTGGACAGGGGAATGACCACCCTAAACCGGCTACGTTTGGAAATAGACAAGCTGTAAATTACTGTAGCGGCAGAAGATTATAGGCCCTAGCTATCACGTTAAAAAGGAAAATGTGGCTTGCGGCTTGTTAGTACGGCCATGGGATAGGGCGTATACCCGGTTTGCTTGGCTATTTTAAACTAAAATCCTTCAAAGAAATTATAGTGCCCTTCTTTTCCATTTCTTTCGCAAGTTTGGAAATGGTTTTGTCCCTAAAATCGTTTAATATTTTCTTTTTGAACGGAGCTACTAGATAATGTGCTGGGCAGGGGTTGATATCGTTGCACTGGGAGAGGCCCAAAAAACAAGCATCAAATTTATGGGTGCCGTCTATACAGGATATGACGTCCCAAACCGATTTTTCCCTATTTCTCGCATCCAAATAGAATCCTCCCCCGGGACCCTTGGTGGAGGAGACCAACTTGTTCGCGGTAAGTTGTCTTAACAATTGTGCTAAAAAGGCCTGCGGGGTCTCTAACTCCTCTGCAATTTTCTTCACCCTTATTTTATGGGCATCATCACTGTGTATCGCCAAATACAATATGG
This sequence comes from Eudoraea algarum, assembly GCF_050589645.1. Lineage (NCBI taxonomy): Bacteria > Pseudomonadati > Bacteroidota > Flavobacteriia > Flavobacteriales > Flavobacteriaceae > Eudoraea > Eudoraea algarum. The sequence continues at coordinate 59,052 of NZ_JBNGOQ010000004.1, forward strand.
CCCTTATGGCATACTTACAGGCATTGGATAGCATAGAACGGTTTTTTTAAGGGTTAAAGATAATAAAAAGACACTTTTATATTTAATTATGATTTTTGTCATAGTGAACCAGGGTAGGCACCCCTATTTTTCCACGGTAATGAATGTTCCCTAAAAAGTGAGCTTAAAGGTTAAAATACAGAAGCTGAAAAAGGAAAAGAACGCCGTGATTCTGGCACATTATTATCAGCGTCCCGAAATACAGGAAGCTGCGGATTATGTGGGGGATAGCTTGGGATTGGCCCAAATGGCCTCAAGGGCAAATGCAGATATCATTGTGTTTGCGGGGGTGCACTTTATGGCGGAGACGGCAAAGATCCTTAACCCTGCAAAGAAGGTGGTCTTACCAGATTTGAACGCAGGTTGTTCCCTGGCCGATTCCTGTCTGCCAAAAGCCTTTGCCGCCTTCAAAGTGGCCCATCCAGACCATGTGGTCATCACTTACATCAACTGTTCGGCAGAGATCAAGGCCATGAGCGATTTGGTATGTACCTCTTCCAATGCCCTGAAAATGGTAAAATCCATACCGGCGGATAGGCCCATTATTTTTGCTCCAGATCGAAACCTGGGGAAATACCTCATACAACAGACGGGCAGGGAGATGTTGCTATGGGACGGCAGTTGTATGGTACATGAAGCGTTCTGTGTGGATAAATTATTGGACCTCTGCCAAAAAAATCCGGATGCAGTGATCATTGCCCATCCGGAATCCGAAGAACACCTTTTAAAAACAGCGACATATATTGGCTCTACAGCAGGGATGATACAGTATGTAAAAGCACATCCCGAAGAGAAATTTATTGTCGCTACCGAAGCTGGAATTTTACATGAAATGCAAAAGCAAGTACCGGGAACGGTATTGATTCCCGCACCCGCCATAGAAGATAACAGCTGCGCTTGTAGTGAGTGTGCCTATATGAAAGTGAATACGCTTCAGAAATTATACGATTGCTTGCTTCACGAATGTCCACAAGTGGACGTTCCCAAAGATGTTAGGGAAAAAGCACTGTTTCCCATAGAACGAATGCTCCAACTTTCAAAATAACAGCCAATGATAACTGTAGATTATTTGGTCATCGGTTCCGGCATAGCAGGATTGACCTTTGCCGTAAAAATTGCGGAGAAATTTGAGGATAAAAAAGTATGCGTTGTAACCAAGGCCAGCGAAGATGAATCCAACACCAAGTATGCCCAGGGAGGTGTTGCGGTGGTACAGAATGCCCAGGAAGATTCCTTTCAGAAACACGTGCTGGATACTTTGATCGCCGGGGACCGCCTGTGCGATACACAGGTAGTGGAAATGGTGATAAAGGAGGGACCAAAAAGGCTGGACGACCTGATGCGTTGGGGCACCAGTTTTGATTTGGACCATGCCGGTAAATTGGATTTGGGAAGGGAAGGCGGCCATTCGGAATATCGCATAGTCCATCACAAGGACATTACGGGCCATGAGATAGAAACCACCCTGCTAAGACAGGTACATCAACTCTCCAATGTTACCGTATTAAACTATCATTTTGCCATAGACCTCATCACGGAACATCAATTGCAAATACCCGATCCGGAAAATATTTCGTGCTATGGGGCCTATCTTCTAAATCAAAAAACCGGAAATATTGAAACCATAAAAGCGGGTGCAACGGTTTTGGCTACCGGGGGCATTGGCAAGACCTACGGTCATACCACCAACCCTATGGTTGCAACCGGGGATGGCATTGCCATGGCATATCGGGCAAAGGCCCGGATCTGTGACATGGAGTTTATCCAGTTTCACCCTACCGCATTATATGATGCGCAAGAAGGGCGAGCGTTCCTGATTTCTGAAGCTGTAAGGGGTTTTGGCGCCTATTTACGCAATACGGACGGGGATAGATTTATGCTCCATTACGATGAAAGGGCAGAGCTGGCCTCCAGGGACATTGTCTCTCGGGGTATAGATAGCCAACTCAAAAAAACGGGAGATCAATACGTGTATTTGGATTGCACCCATTTGGACATATCCAAATTCAAGGACCAATTCCCTACCATTTATGAAAAATGCCTATCAAAACATATCCATATGGAAAAGGACTGGATACCTGTGGTACCGGCATCCCATTATCTGTGTGGGGGCATCCTGGTGGATAAGGACGGGAAAACATCGATCCGGAACCTCTTCGCCTGTGGCGAGTGTTCCAGGACCGGACTGCATGGCGCAAATAGGTTGGCGTCCAATTCCTTGTTGGAGGCATTGGTATATGCCCACAATATTTACGAATACCTCAGCTTAAATTCTGCTCAGCAAATACCGATAGCCATTCCTGATTGGAACGACAAGGGCACCGGTGTTACCGAGGAGCATATCATCATAACACATAACACCAGGGAATTGCAGGCCTTGATGAGGGATTATGTAGGTATAGTACGTAGCAATCATCGCTTGGAAAAGGCAAAGGAACGTTTGGATCTGATGTATAGGGAGGTAGAGGAGTTTTACAAAGTGTCCAAAGTGAATTCCGCCTTATGCGAATTGCGAAATATGATCAATGTGGCACACTTGATCATCGGTCAGTCCTTGGAAAGAAAGGAGAACCGCGGAGGATTTTTTAATAGCGATAATGTAGTCTTAAAAACAAAAGTGAACGAAATACTATGACATATGATCAATGAAGTAATTAAAGGCGCCATGCCTAAAAGCTGGACGTACCAGGAATATATAAAATGGGTTAACCAGCTTGTTGCGGAAGAAAGGACAGGCGGCCCGGAACAGACCAAACAGCGCATAGATTTTACCAAATTGAACGCCAGTAGGATGCGAAGGTTGGATAAGACCCTGACAATACCGGAGCGAGCACTACAAACGTTTAAGGGTCTAGCGGAAAAACAGACCTGGTTGGTGTTTTTGGAAAGTTGGTGTGCGGACGGAGCGCAGACCATCCCAATCTTGAATAAAATTGCACAAGAAGTACCTGGCATCGACCTTAAAATTTTGTTACGGGACGAACATGCGGAGTTGATGGACCATTTTTTGACCAATGGAACCCGATCCATTCCAAAGCTTGTAATCCTGGATGGGGAATACAATGTGGTGAACACCTGGGGCCCACGCTCAAAAAAGGCAACAAAACTGGTGATGGCCCACAAGGCCCAACATGGAAAAATCAACGATACGTTCAAGGAGGAATTACAGCGTTGGTACAACAAAGACTTGGGAGCAGCAATTATTGAAGATCTGGCGGAAATGGCAGAATTTGGACATTCCCTGTATTTTGGGAAGGCTGCAAAATAAGAAGCTCAGGACTTTACTGGACGTTTTGATCTTGTGTTCTGTATTGCAAGGTGGAGGGCGCAACGCCAAAGGAGTCTGGCAATACGATATCGGTGAGTTGTTCAATACCTATTTTTATCAATGCCAGATGGTGTATGGTATGCTCCAGATTGTACATTAGCTCGCGATGGTAGTTGGACTTCAATTTGGTTAGACGCCCGTTCAATTCATAATAGATCAATAGCCTTCTTTGAGGGCGCTCAAGGGCGTTTTGAATCCGCAGCAATCGGTCTATCGCAAAATGTACGTCTAGCTCAATGCGTTGATCTCTTTTTCGCCTGTCGTAAAAAACAGCAGCCGTTTCATAACCGGCCAAAAGGCATTGATAAAATTCTATAATATGCCTAGTGTGCTGTCCTATGCTGGCATGGGACAGGAGGTTGCAGGGTCGGTCATAGCAATCTTTGGGAAGTTGCAACAGCACCTGCTTAAGTTGCTCCAAAATCTGTATGGAAGACGCAAACATAGTTTAGGCTTTTTTTCTACAAATACAACAGCCGGAACAGCCGATATTCTGGCGGACGTTTCAACTCATGACATATAAAATATAGTGAGCACAGTTAAAAAGATATCGTATATCCCATACCGCGAAACATCCATAACAACTCTAAAACACAAAACCATCAATAATCAAAAATATGAACATCGAATTGTGCTGCCCAGCTGCTGTTTTTTGTACTATTTTAAACGTTACTATGTATTATTCCTTTGTATAGACCGCTTTTACGGTCACTTCCACTTCCTTGGCTACGTTGGTAGATGGTTTGCCCTTGGTAAAGGTGATGCCATAATCGGCCAGGACCACCATCATTTTTGATTCCAGGGACACGGTCCCACCAGCAACCGTAAGCGTTGCCTTTTCGTTCATGGGTTTGGTTTCGCCCTTAATATTCAACGCTCCTGCCACCGCAGCCTCGTAAGTACCGTCCTGGCTAAAATCAACACTTTCCAGATTGGTAATCTTTCCGGTAAACTTTGCCTTGGGAAATTTCTTGGTGTTCAAAAAGCCTTTGCTATTAAAATGTTTTTGCATGAGGGCCTTCTCAAATTCAAAGCTTTGCATGGGCACGGAATACACCAGATCGCCCGTTTCCGTATCAAGCGTGCTCACCACCTTGTAGTTGTTCGCCGTAATGTCCTCCAAGGCCGTATGCGAAAAGAAGCTGATGTGTGCATCCTTGCTCACCAATTTGCCCATTAGGGGCTTAAAGGCCATGAATACCAAAGCTATTGATACCATAGCCATTACCGATAGTTTGTTCATTTTTACTTGCTTTTAAAAGGTTACTATTTGATATTTATTTTTCGATTACATCACATTTTTCCATGATCACGTCCTCATAAAGATCCAGATCCTCGTCAAAACCTGCACCGGAGCGTATAACACCTTTTACGGTAATGGTATGGCCTATATCCAAATTTTCCACCTTCTTGCCCGTGGCTTCGGTAAAGGTGCAGCTTACCCCAGCATGTTCGGTAGCTTCCTTGAGCAGGACCACTTTCTGTTGGTTCAGGTCCTCGCGGATGGAGAATATTTTTCCGGTGACAGCCAATATTTTTGAATCCCCTTCCTCCTGAAGGTATTTGTCGTTTGCCGAAGGGGCATCGGCCAAATATTGGTTTACAATTTCTGTTGACGATAAACGGAAATCTATCTGCGCAGCTTGCACATCCCGGTGGGGCAGGTTAAACATATAATAGGCAATACCAAGCGCCACTAGTACGCCGATACCGAGCGTGCCGGAGATTATTTTAGTGGTCCTTTTTATCATTGTGCCCATAGATTTTGCGAACGAATAGACGTAGATCCTTACAATCCTGACAGGGGACGCGGTATTTTTTCGGACTATGAGAACCACATGGAACAATCCCAGATTGTAGCGCAATCCATCTCCTTGAGTGCACAAAAAGGGTTTTTAAAGCACCAGGAAGTGGGAACAGGGCGCTAATTTCTGAAAGTTAAGGCGTTATTTACCGACCTTAATTACAGAGATGTTGTCTTAATCGATTAAACGCCATGCCACACGATGTCGAAAGTTGGTTCCATAAGTATTCGGATGAACTGTTCCGATGGAGCTTTTATAAAACATCGTCCAGGGAAATAGCGGAAGATTTGGTGCAGGAAACCTTCTTGGCCGCCGTAAAAAATCACAAAAACTTCGAGGAAAAAGCGTCGGCAAAGACCTGGTTGTTCTCCATACTGAACCATAAGATAATTGACTACTACAGAAAAAAGGTCAAAAGCATCACGGTTGACGGAACCCGGGCCGAACAGAACTTTGTACAACAGACCGATTCCCATTTTGATGCCCACCAACGATGGACCTTGTCCAAGGGAGCGGTATTATGGGAAGAGGAATCACATCTGTTGGACAATATGGAATTCAGGAAGGTAATGGGCAGTTGTATGGCAGAACTCCCGGAAAACTGGCGTTTGGTCATCACCTCCAAGTATCTGTTGAACAAGAAGGGTCAAGAGATCTGTCAGGAACTAAAGGTAACGCCGTCCAATTATTGGCAAATGGTACATCGGGCGAAATTAATGCTCAAAAAATGCATTGATCGCCTTTGGAAACGCTAAATCTTCAAACTCGTTTCGGTATGGTCAAAACGCTTATGAACATCATGTTCCTCTCCTGCAAGCAGGTTACGGAGCTGGTCGAAAAAAAACAGCTCGTGGGCTTGTCGACAATCGAAAGCATGCGGTTCAGATTGCATGTGGTCATGTGCGCTGCCTGCAAATCCTACGAAAGACAATCCCTCTTGATCGAACAAGCCCTAAAGCGAATGATACAAGTCTCCCGATCGGATAAGGATGCGGCCCAACTGCACCCTGACACTAAACTGAAAATCCTGGAAAAAATAAAAACATCGAAATAACGGCTTTCCTATTTTAAAGGCGAAAACGATGTGGGATTCAGCAGCACATGGACCAAGGAATCGACCAAAGGACCGTCCTTTCTGGAATTGGCGTAGGCCGACTTCCAATTGGGATCTTCCCCAAAGCGCTTCCAGGCCTCTTTTCTTTCAAGGGTGTCCGGAAAACTTATGAGATAAACCAGAGTATTGTTGAACCCTTCCTGGCCTTCGTCCAAATCAAAGTACGCAATATTTGTCATCCCATTGTTGGTAAATATATCGAGCGTATGGTCCTTAAAACGGGCGTTGAGATTATCGAGTTTGCCTGTATGCGTATAATAGGTTCTAAGGGAAAAAACACGCGGGCCCTTATCCTCCTTTTTAAGTGGTGGGGAATAATCGGTATAATTTAAAAACAGCTGATCTACGGAGTCTACCAATTTTCCTTCAACAATGGAATTGGCATAGGCCTGCTTCCATTCGGGATCGTCCCTGAACGATGCCCAAGCTGAGTCCCTCTGCCCCTTACTTTCATAGCCAAGCAGATAAACGAGCTTGTTTTCGGTGTTCTCTATCGGTGTCCAATAACCCATGTTCAGCATGCCGTTTTTTTCAAAAATCTTTAGGGTGTAGTCCTCGAACCTTTTCAAAAGAGCGTTCAACTTATTAGGGGCGGCGTAATAGGTCCTAAGCTCAAAGAAGACTGGATCTGTCATTTCATCGGCAGGCATTGCCTCCGTCGCCGTGCGCTGCATTTTTGATTTGTTCGATGGCTTGCACGCCACCAGGCAAAGGAGCAATAGAAAGGATAAATATTTCAAAACGTTAGCGATTAGGGTTGTTGCCAAAAAGATACAGATAAATACGTTAAAAAAGGTACCTAAACCCCTTTACTCGCGCCTTCCTTTAGAAAATGAGAAGGAAAGGACATTTTTTGCTATAGAAGTTAGCGCAAAAACAGATAATTTTAGGGATTGACAAAGAAGCGCCTCCACAGGCCGCTCAATTACGACCCAAAAAAGAGTAAAAGTACTATGGGAGCATTAAAGGACCGGGTAATAATCGTCACTGGGGCCACCAGTGGTATGGGCAGGGCCATGGCGAAAACCTTTGCCGAGGAAGGGGCAAGTCTTGTCATTGCCGGACGTAACCGGGAACGTGGGGAGTCCTTATTGGCGGAACTGCAGCAGATTCATCCCAATAGCGCCTTGGTCTGTGGCGATATTGGCACTCCGGATACCAACAAAGAGTTGGTGGAGACCGCGGTGGACCGCTTTGGAAAATTGGACACCATCGTCGCCAATGCAGGGGTACTTGGCCTGGGGGAGGTCACTTCCCTTTCCATCGAATCTTGGCACGAAACGCTGAACACCAATCTTAGCTCACTCTTTTATCTTGCCAAATACGCTTTGCCCCATATGCTCAAAAATAAATTCGGGATAGTATTGGCCAATGCCTCCATAGCGGCCTTTAAGGCCTTCCCCAAACACCCGGCATACTGTGCTTCCAAGGCGGCCCAGGTGGCTTTGATAAAGCAGATGGCCAAGGACTATGGCCCTTTGGTACGGGCCAACGCGATATGTCCGGGTCCTGTAGACACCCCGTTGATATGGGACTCTGCCAAAGCTTTTGAATTTCCGCAGGAGGCTGTGGCCCAGGCCGCAGAGGCTACGCTGGTACAGCGGCTTGGAACTCCCGATGATATTGCCAAGCTGGCCCTGTTCCTTTTGTCCGAGAACGCTTCCTTTATTACGGGATCCACAATAAACATTGATGGAGGGATAATGGTGGGGTAAAGCATGTTGGGGTGAGGCCAGGTTCTGGATGAATAGTGGATTCCTGCCTTCGCAGGAATCCAGAAAATAGGCCTAAGCGACTATTCGATCCAACAGGGACCAAAATAAAAAGAAACAAATGAAAACGTATAGTGTATTGGTGGCGGGCTGCGGTAACATGGGAACTTCCCATGCAAGGGCGTACCACAAACTTGACAAATTTACCATAGTAGGCCTGGTAAGCCGCAATCCCGAAAGCCGCGATAAACTGTCCCGGGAATTGGGCGGATTGCCGACCTTTTCCGATTTTGACGAGGCCTTAAAAGCCACCGCCCCCGAGGTCGTTTCCATAAACACCTACCCGGAAACCCATGCAGATTACGTTCGGAAAAGCCTTAGGGCCGGAGCACATGTCTTTGTGGAAAAGCCCTTGGCCACCACGGTTGCGGAGGCAAAAGAACTGGCAGCACTGGCCCAGACCGTGGACCGCAAGATGGTGATTGGTTACATTTTACGGGTGCATCCGGCCTGGAGCAAATTCGTTGCCCTGGCCCGCTCCCTGGGAAAGCCCCTGGTGATGCGGATGAACCTGAACCAACAAAGTTCAGGAAACCAATGGATTACCCATAAAAATTTGATGAACTCCATGTCGCCTATCGTAGATTGCGGAGTGCACTATGTTGATATCATGTGCCAAATGACAATGGCAAAACCGGTAAAGGTAAGTGCTATTGGTGCCAGATTAAGCGATGAAATTGACGTGGAAATGTATAATTATGGGCAATTGCAGGTGACCTTCGAAGATGGCTCGGTAGGCTGGTACGAGGCCGGCTGGGGACCCATGATCAGCGAAACCGCTTTTTTTGTCAAGGACGTAATGGGGCCAAAGGGAAGTGTGAGCATTGTGGAAAAAACGGATGCGGAATCCGATAATATCGAAGGACATACCCAAACGGGCTGTCTGCAGATACACCATGGACAATTGGATGAAAAAGGGGTTTTTACCAAACCCGACGAATTCCTGTACACGGACGATGAACCGGACCACGACGCGCTCTGCCAAATGGAGCAGGAGTTCCTGTTAAATGCCATAGAACAGTCCCTGGACCTATCGGACCATATTGGGGATGCGATCAGCAGTTTGCAGGTGGTGCTAGCTGCAGATGAATCTGTCAGGACAGGAAAGACCATATTGTTGTAGCAAGGAAGCTCTAAAGGGGCAATTGAAATAGTACAAGTTTAGGGTAAATGAAGAAGAACAGAAACAACACTTTTGAAAAATAAAAGGCTGCACATATTTTGGTTGATCGTATTCCTTTGCGGGCTAAGGACGGGCTTTGGACAAGAGTACAATACGCTTGGACCAGAAGCACAAACACGGCTAAAACTACGGTCGCACGTATTGGTCGATCTCAACGAGCTCAACCTCGCCGACCTACAGACGGTAATGGAAGGTAAGACCCCGCTCGCCGTTTTTCTTTCCGAAAACGACGCGGTCAACACTGCTTTTTTTGATACCTATGGCACCTATTCCGATTCCTTGGTCGTGTTGGAGGACAAGGTCGTGGAATTGCCGGTTTCCAAAGAAATTACCGTGCTTCAGATTCCTGAGCGCTATGTGGAAATTTATCATTTAAACGGATTCAGCGGGGATTCCGAGGACGACTTTGGTAGCACGGGAGCGCTGCATTTGGTGCAGTTTGATGAAGCAGAACTTGCCCTGGAACACAAATGCATGGCCATATGGAACCGTTTTGGCACCCTTCCCAATTTTATTAAGACCACCGGCAACACCTTGGGCCAAGTGGATAGTCTGGTCCGCCAGATCAACACCATGGAAAAAGTGTTCGGCCAGGTCCGGACCCAAGAAGGACCCTTGCACGGGGTGGCGTTTAAGGATTTTAGAAAAAGCAGGGTCAATGGGTTTTTTTCCTTTCCCATTTTGGAGGAGGAGCCAACCTTGCCCGTTTTGGTTCCCCACAAGGCAGGGTATCGATTTTCCCCTGACATTATTTTTACGGCCGTGGAGAACCAGCACAACCCCAAGGACTTTGTCGCTTTTCGTCTCGACACCGATTTTGGCTTAACGGATGAATTCGTGTTTAGGGAATCCGTGGTCAATACGGTTCGGAAAAACGATAAGGAGATCATTTCCAATGGCGTGGAGATTAACGAAGACCCTTTGTTCGGCACGGTGGGTTTTTTTGGGGATCGCGCTTATGTGGATGCCGGGTTGGGCAGCAGGGTAGCCTTGCAGTCGGAATTTACCATATCAGCCTGGGTGAAACCCACCACCCTGGACCTTAACAACAGTATTTTGGGGAAGGGCGACAATTTTGTGCTAAAGCTGCACGAAGGCTTCCTGACCTTCACCATGGCGGGCATAAAGGATTATATTTCGGAGGCCTCACCGATTCCCCTGAACCAATGGACGCATGTTGCCTTGGTCCATGCCAAACTGGACAACGAACTACTTTTTTACGTAAACGGGGAACGCACGGATAGGGTGAAGTTGATTTCGGAATACGTACCGTCTACCTATCATATTTTAGTGGGGAGCAATCTTTGGGAAGAGTTTTTTGCCGGTTACTTGGGCCAAATCAAAATTTGGGAAAGAGAACTCAATGCCGAGGAGATACGGTATCAATATGAGCACCCGCACAAGGAAAGCAAAGGATTTCCCTATACCTTTTCCCTCATTGCAATAGTGTTGGTTTCACTACTTGCCCTTACCATTTTTATATGGAGAAAAAAGAGCAAAAAGAAGGAGACAGCTTCTTTGTATAAACCGATACCTACGCCCAAAATTCAAAACAAAACTGTTGAATACCAAGGGCGGGCTGAGCAGTTGAGGTGTTTCGGTACCTTAAGGGTCTACGATGCATCGGGAAGGGATCTTGCCAAAAAGCTTTCCCCAAAACTAAAGGAGATATTTACCCTTATTCTTTTGTACAGTCAGGAGCAAGGGAAAGGGATTTCTACCAACCATCTAACAGAACTACTGTGGCCGGGCCTTACCAGCCAAGGCGCCAAAAACACCAGGGGGACCAGCATACAGAACCTAAGGACCGTATTGGCCTCTTCCTCGGAAATAGAACTCGCCTTTGTCAACAAGCACTGGTATATGCAAATCGGTGACGGATGTTATTTTGACTATGGGGAATGCCAAAACTACCTGGATCTGTTCCTTAGGGAAAACTATGAGGTGTCCCTGTTGGAAAAAGAATTGCCAAAAGTACTTTCCATTTTACAGGAGGGCCGACTGTTGGCCAGCAGTAGTCGTTCCTGGCTAGATCCCTTTATCGAAAAATTCAGCAATAGGATCATTGAGCAGTGTTTGCGATGCTCCGTGGAGCTCAACATGGAAAAGCACGCCGATTTGCTCTTTCGGATCGCAGAGGTCATATACCTCTATGATGAACTGAACGAGAAGGCACTTCGCCTAAAGCTACAGGTCCTGGTAAAACAGGGAAAATTAAGTTTGGCGCATACCGTGCACGACAATTTTGCCAAGCTATATCGCAAATTATACGATGAGGACTATGGAGTATCCTTTCAGCAAATAGTTTCGGGATAGGGATTATTAGTTGGCAGTGAGCAGTTGGCGGTTGACGGTAGGCCATAAGTGTGGGTTATGAATTATGGATTAAAGAGTTAAGGATTGATGAATTATGAGTGATGGGTTAGGGCTGACGGGGAACAATTGTCAATCAACAGTAAACGAGAAACCAGAAACAGTAAACAGTTGGCAGTTATCGGTTGACAGTAAGCAGTTAACAGTTGACGGTAGATGGCTGTACGTATTAAATGTTAAGTGATAGGCGTAAATACCACATTCAACTTTCGTAATTCGAAATTCATCATTCGTGGTTCCAAACAGCTCCTTCCTTTTGTTAAGGGAAGGTGGCCCCGACCGAAGCAAAGCGAGCGTTGGGACGGAAGGGTAGTAAAAAACATGCCCAAGGCGGACCTTCTCTCCCCTGGGAGAGGACCAAGGTGAGAGCCTTTGTGATTACATACACCCAATTCCAAATTCACAATTCTCACCTCTAAATCCGCCAAAGAGGTATTTAAAATCTCGCGGAGATAAGCTTTAAGCCTTCCCAAGTTAAGCCTTAAGTCCGCAAGAGTTAGGCTTTAAGTTTCCAGAACATAAGCTTTAAGTCTTCCAAAGTTAAACCTTAAGTCTACAAGAGATAAACTTTATGTCTGCCAGAGATGTGTATTGTATCTAGCCAGGTCTTTGTTCCATATTCTTGGCATAACGGATATTGGAGACTGAGAATTATCAACCTTAAACAGTCGGCTGCGGGCAGTGTTCAATTATGAGTGATGGGTTGAAGCGTTAAGAATTGATGAATTACCAGCTATGGACTCGTTTCGCTTTTGCCTATTCCCTCTTCGCTTGTTGGATAATAGAACCAGGGATTCCTCGCAGGCTCGGAATGACAAAACAACGTACATTGTCAGTCAGAGTGCAGCAAAGCGAGCGTTGGGGACAGAAGGGTAGTTTGCCATTGGTTTATCTCTTGAAGGTTGCTGAATTGCGTATAGCAACGGCACAATATTGAAATCGCTGTTAGATTTGTCATTCCGCATTTAGTGCGGAATCCAATTCAATTAAATGTGGGCGGTTGGGAGTCCTAGTCGGCAGTAAACAGTGGGCACACCTACGCCATCCGCATGTCGCCATCCGCATGTCGCCGTAGCTTTAGCGGAGGCACAAGCTTTAGCGGAGGCACAAGCTTTAGCGGAGGCACAGGCTGCGGTTTATGATCACAGTGGGCAGTTGACAATAAACAATGAACAATTAGCAATAATCAATAAAAAATGGTCCGTTGCTAAACCAGAAACCAGAAACCAGAAACCAGAAACCGGAAACTTTGAACCATCAATCTAAACTTTGAACCAACATTTTTTTCTCATTACCCCGTTTGGTACCCCACATTTTACACAGGCCGTCATTTCTTTGTGGTCATGAACACGCTTAAGATCGTTCCGCATAACACGGTCTGAAAATTGAATTGTACAACGCAGAATTAACTTAAAAGATAAAAATGAAACTAGGAGTAAAGAGTATCGTTATGGGCATATTGCTTGTGGGCCTTAGCGCCACGGCCCAGGAAAAATCATTGTTTAACGGGGAAGATCTGACCGGGTGGACCATTTATGGCACCGAAAAATGGTATGTGGAAGATGGCCTACTGGTCTCGGAAAGCGGCCCTGACAAGCAGTATGGTTATCTGGCCACAGAGGAGTCCTATAAGAATTTTGTACTACAATTGGAATTTAAGCAAGAAGCCAATGGGAATAGCGGTGTTTTTATTAGGTCTAGCGTTGAGGGCACCAAGGTAAGTGGATGGCAGGTAGAGGTAGCTCCGGCCGGAAAACATACGGGTGGGGTCTATGAATCCTATGGTAGGGGATGGCTCATTAAACCCGAGCCCGAAAAGGAAGGATACCTCAAACAAGGCGAATGGAATACCTTAAAGATCAAGGTTGTTGGGGACAAACTGACCTCATGGCTAAATGGTAAGGAGATGGTACATATAGAGGACCAGAAAATAGGGGAAGGCAATGGCGCTATCGCACTTCAGATTCACGATGGCGGTGGCATCAAGGTCAAATGGCGCAACATAAAAGTAAAGCAGCTCTAATAGAACCGGATGACGGTCCTTGTAGCGTGGGCCGTCCAAAGGTTCATTTTTAATGGAGAAAAGAGCGCACACTTTTGGCTTGTGGGGATGGGACTGAGATCGATTTTTTTGGTGTTGGTCCTTCTCCCCCTTTGTCAAATATCTGCACAGGAAGCTATTGTCTTTAAGCCAGACCCGGTTAAAAAAAAGCTAGAGGCCGTAGCCATAAGCTCGCCTTTAAAGATTGATGGTGTACTGGACGAGCCCAGCTGGAAGAGAGCCAAGCCCTCACCGCGCTTTACCCAGATAGAACCCAATCAAGGAGCGCCTCCCACACAGGATACGGAAATCAAGGTGCTATTTGATAAAAACAACCTGTATTTCGGGATTGTTTGTCATGACTCCCTTGGCAAGGACGCCCTTAGGGCCACGGATTTCAAAAGGGATTTTGACTTTAGGACCCACGACCTGGTCACGCTCTGCTTTGACGGCTTCAATGATGAACGCAATGCCATGTCGATTGTGGTCAACCCCTACGGAGTGCAACGCGATTACCTGTCCTTTGATGCGATTTATTATGATATTGAATGGGACGGACTTTGGAAAACCCGAACCACAAGGACCGATACGGGCTGGGTCGCGGAGATAGCGATCCCATGGAAAACCTTGCGGTATCCCAACACCGGGGAGCAGGCCCAGAGCTGGGGATTTCAGCTATATAGGAACAGACGGCTGACCAATGAAATAACGGCCTTTTCGGCCTTCCCCAGGTCCTTTAATTCTGCCCGGATGGATTATGCGGGGGAACTCACCAATCTTAGGCCCCCACCCCCACAGTCCAATATTATCGTACAACCTTATTTTTTAACTTCTTATAAGCAAACCAAGGGATCCAATTCGGACGTGGAAAGCGAGACCACCGATGTAAAAGTCGGCGGGGAATTAAAGTGGGCGGTGAATCCCAATGCGGTTTTGGATGTTACGGTAAACACCGATTTTGCCCAGGCCGAGGTAGATCGGCAAGTGAACAATACCAGCCGGTTTTCGGTCTTCTTTCCGGAGCGAAGACAGTTTTTCCTGGAGAACGCATCGCTATTTGGCATTAATGTTCGCCCCGGGAGCGGTTCACAAGGGGGGTCCATGCGGGTACAGCCCTTTTTTAGCAGAAGAATTGGTCTGGACGACCAGGCCAGTCCCATACCCATAGATGCCGGAGGGCGCTTTGTAAATCGTTCCACCCAACGGAACTACGGCGCCATCCTGATGCGTCAACGGGGAGACTCCCTTACGCCTGCGACCAATTTTTTTGTAGGACGCTACTCGGAAAACTTTGGCAAGCAAAACCGTATAGGCACATTGATCACCACAAAGAACAGACCGGACAATACAAATATCACCGGAACCATTGATGCCTTCGTGCGCTTTGGGGAATCGCACTCCCTTAACACCTTGCTAAGTTATTCGGGGAATACCGAGGTGGGCGGAAATGGATTTTCCGGCATTGCCCAGTACTTCTACTCCACCAATACCTGGAAAGGGTGGTGGACACAATCGGTCGTTACTGAGAATTTTGACCCGGCCTTAGGATTCATTTCGCGAAACGATGTTATTGGGACCACCCCGGGATTGATCCACTATTTTAGAGGAGAACGCCTGCCGTTTAAGAAATGGCTCCGTGCTTTTGAACCCAGTGTTTTTGCCCAGTTCTACCACCGGGCATCCACAGGTCGGTTGATCGAACGTCAGCTTGGAGCGTTTCCCTTTTATCTCAATTTGCAGAACGGCGGCTATTTTGGGTATGGAGTGAACCTGTTTTTTCAACGCCTGACCGAAGCTTTTTCGCCCTTGGAGGTTCCCATTGGTGTTGGAACCTATGACTATGTGCAACATACCCTATTAGCCAGTACCGATCCCTCAAAGAAATTCAATATCAATGGCACGGTCAATTTTGGAAGTTACTTCAATGGCCGATTGGATTCCTATGACATCCAGGCAAAATATGCTCCGCTACCGCATATTTCCCTTGGTGCAGGACTTAATCGCGTTAAGTTCGGTGGCGTTGGCATCAACAGCACGGACAAAACCGTGGACCTGTACAATCTGGAAGGGCGTTTCGCATGGAATCCTAGGATACAGCTGTCCGCCTTTTATCAGAGCAATTCGGAAAACAACAGGCGAAATTTAAACATTCGCTTTTCATGGGAGTACAGACCCCTGTCGTTCATTTATTTGGTGTTCAACGATCAAGATTTTAACGATACACTCTTGGGGCAACGAACAGAACGGCAGGCCATTGCCAAAATCAGTTATCTAAAGCAGTTTTGACCCTAAACCTTAAATAAAATGAATTCCAAACCCCGCACCTATATGGGTCCGATCGTGCCCCATACCGTTTTGGTCTCGGGAACAGGGAGGTACATTTTAAAGAGAGTTGCCCCTATACCATGGTATTTCCGATCGAATCAGTATTTTTATGACCTCACTTAATTCAACCATATGCCACTGATCATTGTTATTATTGGAATTGTACTCTTATTTGTACTCATTGCAAAATTTAAATTAAACGCCTTCCTCACCTTTATTATCATCTCACTTTTCGTCGGTATCGCCGAGGGTATGGATTTGGAAAAAGTCGTGGATTCCATCCAGGCGGGGATTGGAAACACCCTAGGCTTCCTGGTCTTGATCTTAGGGCTCGGGGCCATGTTGGGCAAACTGGTCGCAGATAGCGGAGCTGCACAAAGGATAACGACCAAATTAGTGTCTACCTTTGGGATAAAATATGTGCAATGGGCCGTTGTGTTAACGGGTTTTATCGTTGGTATTCCCATGTTCTACTCGGTGGGCTTTGTAATCTTGGTCCCCCTGGTGTTTACCGTGGCCGCGGCAACGAGGCTTCCCTTGCTCTATGTAGGACTTCCCATGCTGGCATCCCTTTCGGTAACCCATGGGTATCTTCCACCCCATCCCGCACCAACGGCAATTACCATAATGTTCAATGCGGATCTAGGAAAAACCCTGATCTATGGGCTCATCGTGGCCATACCAGCGATCATCATTGCGGGACCCTTATTTTCCAGAACCATAAAAAACGTAAATGCCACCCCTTTGAAGGAATTTGTAAACCCCAGAGTATTGGAGGACCACGAAATGCCAAGTATGGGCGTCAGTATTTTTACCGCCCTGCTCCCTATTGTATTGATTGCCGCGGCAACTTTGGCCGATTTGTTTTTACCCGAGGACTTTCCCCTAAAAAGCACCATCAATTTTTTGGGCAATCCTGCCGTAGCCATGCTTATTTCGGTACTGGTGGCCATTTATACCTTAGGGCTTGCCAGAGGAAAGAAAATGACGGAAGTGATGGATTCCCTGGTGAGCTCCATATCTGGCATTACCATGGTACTTTTGATTATTGCTGGCGCGGGCGCGCTCAAACAAGTATTGGTAGATAGCGGGGTAAGCGAATATATCGCCAATATGTTAAAGGGTTCAACCATTTCCCCACTGTTCTTGGCATGGCTTATCGCTACGGTGATCAGGGTATGTGTGGGTTCGGCCACCGTGGCCGGATTGACTGCTGCGGGCATCGTATTGCCACTGGTTTCCAGTACTGGAGTAAGTGCGGAACTCATGGTGCTTGCCATTGGCTCGGGCAGTCTTATGCTCTCCCATGTAAACGATAGCGGTTTCTGGCTGTTCAAGGAATATTTTAATCTAACGGTAAAAGAAACACTTAGGACCTGGACCATTATGGAAACTACGGTTGGGGTCATGGGACTGATAGGGGTCTTAATTTTAAATGCATTGCTATAAACAACTTACAATTATGAACAAAACATCACCTTCTGAAAAAGTCAAGGAATTAGGTCTGGAGTTCCCACCAGCGCCGCAACCTGTTGGGGTATACCGCCCCATACTCGTTGTGGGGAAGTTCTTGTACGTATCGGGACAGGGGCCTATTAATATGGACGGAACCCTAATGGTAGGCCGTGCCGGGGATGATCAGGACATGGAACAGGCCAAAAAGGCCGCTAGGCAGGTGGGCCTTACCATGCTCTCCACGATCAGGACACATTTTGGGGGCCTCGACCAAATCAAAAGAGTGGTAAAGGTCTTGGGGATGGTGAACTCCACGCCCGATTTTGGAAAACAACCGTACGTGGTAAATGGCTTCAGTGAACTGATGGCCGATGTTTTCGGAAAAGAGAATGGCATAGGGGTGCGCAGCGCCGTAGGCATGATGTTGCCCGACAATATTGTTGTTGAAGTGGAAGCAATGTTCGAATTACACTAAGCCATGGAGCAAAAAAATTGGTACGCATTGGACAAGCCGGAGGAGGTTATCTCCCCCTCACTTCTCGTGTATCCAGAAAGGATTGAAAAGAATATCCAAAGAATGATTGGAATTTCGGGCGGGGTCCAGTTTTTACGGCCGCACGTAAAGACCCATAAAATGGCCGAAATCATTAAGATGCAGTTGAAGCACGGCATATATAAATTTAAATGTGCAACGATAGCGGAGGCGGAACTTTTGGCGCAATCGGGCGCTACCGACATACTGTTGGCGGTACAACCAACCGGAGCGAACATCCCAAGGCTCTTTGCACTAATGGAAACCTACAGGCAGGCAAAATTTTCCGCCATAGTAGACAGTGGGCAAATTATCGACCAAATAGCGACTATGGCAAAACTAAAGGAACAAGTGGTTTCGCTATGGCTCGATATCAACAATGGAATGAACAGGACGGGTATTGTCCCGGGCGATAAAGCCTTTGAATTGTACAGGGCATTGGTAGATTCCCCTCAGCTGGTAGCGGCCGGACTGCACGTTTATGATGGGCATATCAGGGACCCCGACTTTAGCTTGCGGAAAGAAAAGTGTGATACGGCCTTCCAAGAGGTGATACAGCTAAAGGAAAGATTACAAAAAGCAGGAATGCCCGTAGAGCATATGGTGGCCGGAGGATCGCCCTCCTTTGAAATCCACGCAGCAAGAAAGAACGTGGAAACGAGCCCGGGAACAACCCTATTATGGGATCGTGGCTATGGTGGACTTTTTCCAGAAATGCAATTCCTGCCGGCGGCGGTCTTGATGACCAGGGTAATCAGCAAGCCAAGGGCCGATTACCTATGTTTTGACCTGGGGCATAAATCGGTCGCTTCCGAAATGCCGCTTCCAAGGGTGGAATTTTTGAACGCGGGACAGTATACCCAAATGGGTCAGAGCGAGGAGCATCTGGTTGTGGAAAGCCCCGAAGCGGACACCTATGCCCCGGGAGATATTGCTTATGTGGTGCCCAAGCATATTTGTCCCACCGTGGCCAAATACGATAGTGTACTGACGGTTAAAGAGGGCAAAGTCACCGGGCGTTGGAAAGTTGCGGCCCGCGATCATAAGATGCTTACCTAATCCTAAATTTGTAAATCACATGTTTATACTCGATGCGCATCTAGACCTCGCCATGAACGCCATGGAATGGAACCGGGATCTCACCTGGACGGTGGATGAGATCCGTGAAAGTGAGCGGGGAATGACCGATAGACCGGATCGGGGAAAGAATACCGTTTCCTTACAGGCCATGAGAGAGGGCAATATAGGACTTTGTGTAGCCACACAGATTGCACGTTATGTGAAACCCGAAAGCCAACTTCCGGGGTGGAATTCGCCTCAACAGGCTTGGGCCCAGACCCAAGGACAGCTGGCATGGTACAGGACCATGGAGGATTTGGGGGAGATGGTCCAGATAACCGGCCTTCAGGGATTGAAGAAGCATATAAAACTATGGGAGGGCACATCCGCTGATAAGCCCATAGGCTATATTTTGAGCTTGGAGGGAGCCGATTCCATTGTGAGCATGGCGCATTTGGAAAAATCCTTTGAATCTGGGCTTAGGGCCATTGGCCCCGCCCATTACGGTCCAGGCACCTATGCCCATGGTACGGACTCGGTCGGGGGTATTGGCAGCAAAGGAAAGGAACTCCTCAAAAAAATAGAGGAATTGAACTTAATTTTGGACGCTACCCATCTGTGCGACATGAGTTTTTGGGAAACCATGAAGATCTACAACGGCCCGGTATGGGCCAGTCATAACAACTGCAGAAAATTGGTTGATCATAATCGGCAATTTTCCGATGAGCAGATCAAGGAGCTAATTTCCAGAAAAGCGGTAATAGGTGTTGCCCTGGATGCTTGGATGATGGTACCCAATTGGACTAGAGGGGAATCTACCCCTGAGGGTATGGGGGTGAACTTGGGTCAAATGATCGATAATATTGACCATATTTGCCAACTAAGCGGAGATTCCAAGCATGTGGGCATAGGCACGGATTTGGACGGGGCGTTCGGGAAGGAACAAAGCCCGGCCGATCTGGATACCATAGCGGATTTGCAAAAAGTACCTGATATGCTCAAACTACGGGGCTATTCTCAAGGAGATATTGAGAATATTATGCACCAAAACTTTATCGACTTCTTGGAACGGACCTGGTCATGACCTGTGCTTCCAACAAATGAAATAATCCATCCTAGCGCTGATGTAAGGGTAAACTAGCCCAAGAACATAAATCACTGTAAAACATATAGTTAAAGAGAATCTAGTTATAAATATCTTTAAATTAAAATCCAATTTTTGCCAGAAAATAATATTAACACCGATTATTGGTATTCCAATATTTACCGGAATTAGTTATCTTTGAGAATATTTTGAACTATGGTTTCAAGAATTATAGAAAATACGCTGGTTGAAGAGTTTAAAAACAAGCAACTTTTTACGCGAGAGGAACTCGTTCGTTTTTTTAGACAGTTTGAGCCAGGAATGACGGCGGGAACCTTGGGCTGGCGGATCCACAGCCTCAGGCGAAAAAATATCATAAAAACGGTAAAAAGAGGGGTATATACAATCGCCAAAACCCCTGCATTTGACCCTGTCTTTTCGGAAGAGCTGCTACCACTTTTTCAGCGAATAGCCGAAAAATATGGTGAGCTTCGTTATTGTATATGGGACACGGCCTGGCTGAACGAGTTTGTA
This sequence comes from Eudoraea algarum, assembly GCF_050589645.1. Taxonomy (NCBI): domain Bacteria; kingdom Pseudomonadati; phylum Bacteroidota; class Flavobacteriia; order Flavobacteriales; family Flavobacteriaceae; genus Eudoraea; species Eudoraea algarum. The sequence continues at coordinate 79,696 of NZ_JBNGOQ010000004.1, forward strand.
CTTCAAAGGGCGGGAAAGCCCATGCTTATTATCGAAATTGAAAAGCAGGCGGTAGCCCCACTGTACTATTACCTAAAAGAGAACTTCCCTCATGAGCTTTTTATTGATCCCAAGGGCAAGGAAATTGCCTTTTACGTGGCTCTAAGTGAATATCCGGTCATTGTTAGGCGGTTAATCGCTCGTTCACCTGTTGAAAAGGGGTCCGAAAGCAGGATGAATGTCCCTATTCCTGCTCTGGAGAAAATGCTCGTAGACCTTTTTACAGAAAGGAAGCTGTTTTACTTCTTCAAGCGCAGGGAAGTGGCGAACATTTTTGAAAGCGCCCTTAAGAAGTACGGGGTCAACTATACCCGTATGTTCAGTTATGCGGCGCGCCGTGAAAAGGAGCAGGAAATCAAGGCTTTTATGCTGCACAATTTTGAGTATTTGGTGAAGGAAATCATCGTGGACCAAGCTCCGCCCGTACCGCTAATCAAACGGAAATGGCGAAAGACAAAATAGAATATACTGATAAGTACATATGTTATAGAGTCTTAAAAACCAAAGACTTGAAATCAAAAACTACAAATATATCAATCGGTATTTTTATTAAAATGTTTCAATTACAACAACACCGTTCGCAGCTCTCGAACCATAGATTGCGGAGTAAGGTTCGGAAAGCACCGAAATCTTTTTTACAATGGAAACGTCTATTAAATCATTGACGGACTGGAAGGATTGACCGATAGGATAATCATTAAGGATGTAAAGAGGTTCGCCCACCGGTTGTTGCACGGAATTCACCGTTCCCCTTAAAACTGGGATATTGCCCCTAAGAATGACCCCAGGCACTTTTCGCATCATGTTCAAAAGGCTTACCTGGTCGTTTCCCACGGTCGCTTCCTGGGCCCGATAAATATTGACCCGATCACTGGTGGCCTCACTGGACTTGCACGATATGGATAAAAGGCCCACAAGAGATAGAAGGAGGATTATATTTTTCATTTTACACAGATTTAAAGACAACGATAAGGTACAAAAAATGGGAATACAGTGGGCCTTATGGGTTTTTTGGTTCGGAAGACAGATCAGTTGCCGTCATTTGCCTTAATGGAAAGGTCCTTGTTAAAAGGGATATACGGAAGATTGGAATCCTTGTCCTCCCCAATGACCTCGGTTATCTGTCTTTTTAAATATTCCAGATGGGCAATGGTCAACCTATCGGTGATTACCGGGATCGTACCTTTTATCCTGCGTTGTAATACCAACAGTTCGCTTAATGCCAGGGAACGCACATCGGTATTTGAGGTATACCCTTCGGAAAGTTTCGCAAGTAGCTGCTCTACCATGCCGTTGGCCTTTTCGGGCTTGTACAGCGCTATCATATTGGCCACATAGGATTTTTGTAGTTTTCGCTGATAGGCGTTTGTTTGGTAAAATACGTTCATTTCCCCCCAAATGAGTTGGTTGAGGTCATCCAAATATTCCTCCGGCCGATAGGGATTTTCGTTACCATATCGTTCCGCAATGAAAGTCATGCGGCTCAAACGGCTTCCCCCGAGCAAATTCAGCATAATAGCCTCCATGGTGCGGGTTACCGATTCTTTGGATTGTGGTGATTGTATAGCGTTTAGGATATCGTTCCGTAACAACCATTTGGGCGCCCTAAAGATATGATGGTCCAAAAAGACCAAGGCCTCTTTCTGAATCTGTTTGGGCACAGGCCTGTATACCGCCCCACCATCTCCCTGAGTTTTGGGGGTGGTGTAAATGCCGCCAATGTTTTTGGCCACATGAAAAAGGTAATCACTGTACTGATCCACTAAGGCCTTATAGAGGCGGTCTAGATTCTCATAGTCATCACTGCTGCGTTCCTTGGTCCATTCGGGCAAGTGCGGCAAGATCCGTTGTAAGTTAATAATACCGTAGGTACTTGCGATCATCGCGTTATTTCCCATATCCTCGCTCTGTGATCGGGGGTCAAAGTCGCGCCCCTCTCCCCCAAACCACAATCTGGGGTTGTCGGCAATGCTATCGCTAACCATTTGGCTCAAGCGTTCTCTTTGTTGCACCGCTGTGCTATCTGGGGACTTTGGAGAATATCCCCATTGGATGGCCCATTTGTCGTAATCTCCGATCCGTGGCATGAGATAGGCTGCAGGGATACTGTCTTCGGGCTGGGCTACGTAATTAAAACGGGCATAGTCCATGATTGAACTGGTATGCCCCATTTTTTTTAACCAATCCGCGTTTCTTAAATTTTCCACGGGCGTGGCATAACTAGCGGCCATATTGTGTCGTAGCCCCAAGGTATGTCCTACCTCATGCGCGCTTACAAAGCGAATTAAACTACCCATGAGAGCAGTGTCAAATGTCATCTTACGTGCTCGTTCGTCCACAGCTCCCGCCTGGATCATATACCAGTCGTGCAATAAGCTCAGGAGATTATGGTACCAGCCGATATGGCTTTCCAAAATCTCCCCGCTCCGGGGATCCACGATGTTGGGGCCATAGGCATTTTTCCTTGGCGACGCAAAATAGCGCAAGACGGAATACCGAGAATCCTCCAGGCTCATATCGGGGTCGTTCTCTGGCCACTCCTTGCCCATGATGGCATTCTTGAATCCCGCCTGCTCAAAGGCAACCTGCCAATCATTGATGCCTTGTATGAGATAGGGGCGCCATTTTTTGGGTGTTGCCGGATCAATGTAATAGACAATGGGCTTCTTAGGTTCAACAAGTGCCCCGTTTTTCCATCGTTCCAAATCTTCCGGTTTGGGTTCCAAACGCCAGCGGTGTATATAGATATTGCGATCTACCTTTTGCTGATCATCTCCATATTCCAAATAAGAACTGGCAAAATACCCCACTCGGGAATCGTAAAACCGTTTTCGCATGGGGACACGCGGCAGCATGATAAATGAATTGTTGAGCTCTAAGGTGACAGCCCCTGAAAGCACTGCCGCCGGGAGTTCCTTTTTGGATTTTCCCTTTCCTGTCTTTGCCCGATAGGTCTTTACCGTTCTAATTTCGGTATTGATGGGAAAGGAACGGATTTCCTTGATATAGGACCGGTCCTTTTCCAAAACAGAGAGTCTGTAGGCTTCCTTCTGTGCTTCGGTCAAGGCCAGCAACGGATTTTCGCTGTTGATGAAATCGGTAAGGTCTATTAGGGAAGACTGTGCTTCCTCGTTACGCTCTTTAATATCAAACGCCTTTAAAATAGGGGTAATGCTGGAGTTGTTCACGGCCTTGGCGATGGCGTCTTCCTCATCGGCAGTGCCTATCAGGGTGGCAACACGCAAAAAGAGGGTATTCTCTGGGCCTTTTTCAAAAAAAATGGTCCGTTCCCCTACCTTCTCGCCTCCGTAATTCCCTGCACCGGCAGGAGTCTTTATAAAACGGGTCACCACAAGAATTTCGCGGTTCAACAAACTATCGGGAATCTCAAAGTAATAGGTGCTTCCCACCTGGTGCACCGTAAAAAGACCCTGAGAGCTATGTGCATCCTTGGGTACCAAGCGCGAGGATTTGGACGCACTGCCCAGCCTACCCGTAGAGCCATCCCTCTTGGTCAGGAAAGATGTGGAACCACAGGAACTAAAAAGGAAAAGTAAACATAATAATCCGAAGAAAATTCTCATGACCAGTCATGGTTTAGATGAAAATTTTGTATCGGAGCGGGTTTGGTCAGAATCTGTCCGGGAAGTGGCTAAATGACCATGCCATTTCACAAACGGGATTCCATGGCTACAAATATATAGCAATTTTACCGAATTAAATGGCAGTGTCCCTAGAGCGAGTAGGCTAAGGAATGGGTTTAGATGAAAATTTCCGGGAGTTGCCAGCGCTTCTTTTGGCTGGTTTAGTTTGACTTTTCATTTTCATCGGCCCGCTTCTTGCTCACCAAGCCTTTGGTATACTCGTTCAGGGTTTCCACCTTTTCCTCAAAATCGCCTTTAAGGGTCTTTCGGAACTCATTGAGGTTTTTGACCAGATCATCAATATTCTCCGGGATAACGTCCTCAAAGAACTGGCGGAGGCGCTTGGCTGTAGTGGGCGATTTGCCATTGGTAGAAATGGCCACCTTTACATTCCCCTTGGTCACTATTCCGCCCATATAAAAATCACAGAAGGGCGGATTGTCCGCTACATTGACCAGAATGTGCCGTGCCCGACAATCGTGATAGACCTGCTCATTTACAGCAGTCTTATCCGTTGTGGCAACCACCATGTGCCGGCCTTCCAAACAAGTGGCGTGGTAGGCATCCTGGGTAAGTGTTACCTGGTGTTTTTGGGCTAGGGCCACGGTCTCGGGCAAAAATTCCAACGCCACCATTTCCACTCGGGCAGCGGGACTGGACTTTAGCAAAAAAGTCAGTTTTTCCAACGCCACCTTACCTCCACCCACAATGAGAACATTCAATTGGGAGACCTTTAAAAAAATGGGGTACAATTCATTCCGTTCCATGCCGGGATCCTTCTTTTTTACTGAATTTCCTTGTAAAGATAGGGCATCAATCTTGAATGGCCTTGGCTATGAGTTGGGAAGAAACTTTGGACAAGGACAGTCCCAAGGCCGCTTCCCGGCCCTTTTTGGACATTTTCCGCCAGGTTTTCCGAAGAATGTCCAAGAGCTTTTCCTCCGCGTGTTTTTCGGCAAAGGCCTCCAAATAGAATTGGAGAAAGACCAAGCAGATTACATCCTCCAAAACCTGGGTCTCCTCATTTTTTTTCAATTTCTTTTTCTCCAAAAGAAAGGCCACCTTATCAATGGTTTCCTTTTCATATCCCGCGGCTTCCATAATGACGCTTGCCTTTTGCACATGGAATTTTTTAAGATCCTGACGCCATTTTAAATAGCCCGCGCGATCCATTTCGTAGGATTCTCTTGGAATTTCCCAGCGACAAATGTGCTGGCATCGGGCGGTCAACTGCAGATGTTCCGATGCATCGGGGGCGAAAGCATTCAGGGTATCCGTCATTCGAATGGCATATAACAGCTCTTTCGGGTAACTTTTCCCCTCATAGGATTCCGTATTTGGATCTTGGCTGTTTGCGTCGTCAAAACGCTGAAAGGCCTGGAGCATTCTATCGGAAGTTGCCATGTTTTTCTTTGGAATTTCGGATGCTTCTAAAAAACAAAGATAGGCAAAACGCTGGCGGAATCTTATCGCAACAAGATCAACAATGCGCCGATCCCGGTAAGGACCAATATCATTTTTCGATAAAAACCCTCCCGGATAAGTTTTACCAACTTGACCCCTACGAACAATCCCAGGGCAATGGCAGGGAGCAGTCGTAAATTGATGGGGAGCGTATCCAGGTCTATGGTCTTCCACACAAAAATGTGAAAAGGAAGTTTGATCAGGTTGTTGAGCAAGAACAGCCAGGCGGCGGTGCCTATAAAGACATTTTTGGGTACGCGCATGGCCAGAAAGTAGATATTGGAAAAGGCCCCGGCCAAGTTGCCGATCATTGTGGTGACACCGGCCATAACCCCCATAAGACCAGCAAAGGCCCAATGGGTGGGCACTTTTTTTGAGGGTCGTCGATCCCACCAATACATCATGCCCACACTGATGAGAATAATAATTGAAATCCCGATCTTGAACAAACGCTCCGGAAGATCCTTGCCGATAAGGACACCGATGACAATGCCCAGCGTCATCCAGGGGAGAAAGCGAAAGATGTACTTCCATTGCGCATGTTTGTTATAGTAGATCACGGCAAAAACATCGGCTACAACGAGCATAGGGACAATGAGACCTGTAGATTTCCGGGCACCAAAGGCCAGCGCCATAAGGGTTACGGTAATGACCGCAATACCTTTTATGCCCGATTTGGACACCCCCAACACAAAGGAGCCCGCAAACGCGAGCACCCATGAAAGTGTAGAAATATCCAAGGTGGTGAACAGGAACATGGTCGGGTTTAGAAAGACTTGGGTAAAGGTATCTCAAAAAATAATATCTTTATGGCTTAACCAAAACCGAACTATGGAACTAAGTACACTTGACTATAGCCTGATTATCGGCTTTTTCTCAATCGTTTTAGGAATTGGAATCTATGTTTCCAAAGCTTCGGGAAAGAGTTCTTCAGAGTTCTTTCTCTCTGGGCGCACTATGCCCTGGTGGCTATTAGGGCTGTCCATGGTGGCGACTACCTTTTCTACGGATACCCCTAACCTGGTGACCGATATTGTTCGCACGAACGGTGTGTCTGGCAATTGGGTCTGGTGGGCCTTCCTGATTACCGGTCTTCTGACCGTGTTCGTGTATGCCAAGCTTTGGAGGAAATCCAACGTCAACACGGATCTTGAGTTTTATGAACTTCGTTATGGAGGAGGTCCGGCCAGTTTTTTACGAAAGTTTCGCGCAATCTATTTGGGGGTTATTTTCAATGTTATAACGATGTCTGCCGTTACCCTGGCCGCCATTAAGATAGGTGGCATCATGTTGGGTCTGGAGCCCTGGCAGACCGTCATCAGTGCGGGTCTCATAACGGTTACCTTTAGCGCCCTGGGCGGATTTAAAGGCGTGGTCTATACCGATTTTCTATTGTTTTTTGTGGCCATGGGCGGTGCCATTGGGGCGGCCTACTACCTGGTAAATCTACCCGAAGTGGGTGGTATTGCCGGGATTATGGCCAATGAAAATGTAGCGGGGAAGCTTTCCATCATCCCCGATTTTAGCGACACCAAGGTATTGATAACCTTGTTTATTATACCCCTGGCCGTGCAATGGTGGAGCTCTTGGTATCCTGGCGCCGAACCTGGCGGTGGTGGCTACATAGCACAAAGGATGCTTGCGGCCAAAGATGAGAACCATGCTATAGGAGCAACGTTCTTTTTTAACATTATGCATTATGCCTTAAGACCTTGGCCCTGGATCTTAGTCGCCTTGGCCTCCTTGGTCGTTTTTCCGGATGTTGCCAGTATCCACGAGGCGTTTCCAAATGTGGCGGAAGACAAATTAGGACATGACCTGGCCTACTCGGCCATGTTGACCAAGCTGCCTAGCGGACTTTTGGGACTGGTCTTGGCTTCTTTAATAGCGGCTTACATGAGTACCATCTCCACCCAATTGAATTGGGGATCCTCCTATATCGTATACGATTTTTATAAGCAACAGATCAACCCGAACGCTTCAGAAAAAAGACTTGTAGCGGTGGGAAGGTTGTCTACCATCGGCCTGATGGTGTTTAGTGCGGCATTGGCCTTGCTGTTGCAGAACGCCTTACAGTTATTTGAAGTGTTATTGGTCTTTGGAGCTGGCACAGGACTTATTTTTATCTTAAGATGGTTTTGGTGGCGTATCAACGCCTGGAGCGAAATAACGGCAATGTTCGCCTCCGGGATTATTTCAATAGTTATAAAATTAACTGCCGTTGGCCCCTTCTTTTTTGCCGCAGATACTGGGGTGTTCCCAGATTGGGCAGAATATCCCTTCGTTGTATTGTCGACCTCGATCATTTGGCTTGCCGCTACTTTTATGACCCAACCGGAGTCAAAAGAAGTGCTTCAAAACTTTTATAAAAAAATTCAACCTGGAGGTCCGGGATGGAAAAAGATAATTGCCGAGGCCGAGGCCGATAAGGTAGAGATTGTGAACTCGGACGAACCTTGGAGTGTGCCCTCTGGGCTTAAGGCCATGGTTCTGGGGTGCATACTCATTTATTCCTGTATGTTCGCCACAGGGTATTGGATTTATGGCGATTACGCATGGGCCACTGGACTTACAGTCACGGCAGCAGTTTCGGCGGCCTTGCTCATTAGGGTATGGAACCGAATGAAGGATACTATTTTATAGGTGCCGTAATGAAAGAAAGGGTTATCTCCGTCGATATTTTTAGAGGGCTTACCATTGTACTTATGATTTTGGTAAACACACCGGGTACCTGGTCCCATGTTTATGCACCCCTCTTGCATGCCAAATGGCACGGCTACACACCAACAGACTTGGTATTCCCATTTTTTCTGTTTATCGTGGGGACATCCATTGTTTTTGCCTACCGCAACAAGAAAGCAGATTCCAAGACCTATAAAAAAATTACGGTACGGAGCCTAAAACTGATCGGTCTGGGCCTTTTCTTGGGAGCGTTCACCATTTATTTCCCGTTTTTCAAGGATTTTGCGGACATCCGCTTCCCTGGGGTATTGCAGCGTATAGGGGTGGTTTTCTTTTTTACCGCACTTTTGTTTTTGCACGGTAACTGGAAGGTGCTGTTGGGCATCTGTATTTCCCTTTTGGTGGGCTATTGGGTATGGATGGGCTACCTACCCATCAACGGGATGGAACCCACCTTTGATCGAGCACCCAACAACTGGGCCAACTTTATTGACCTTAAGGTGTTTGGCACCCATATGTACAGAGCGGACTATGACCCTGAAGGGCTACTGAGCACGCTGCCGTCCATTGCATCTTCATTGTTTGGCGTTTTTACCGGAATGGTCCTGGTTTCCAAAAGAAAAAAGAAAGAGACCCTGCTGGTGGCCATGGGTGTGGTCCTGATTGTTCTTGGTCATCTCTGGGACCTGGCTTTTCCGATCAACAAGGCCTTGTGGACCAGTAGCTTTGTGCTGGTTACCGCAGGATGGGCCAACGTATTCTTAGCATTGATCTACTACCTCTCCGATGTAAAGGGGATTAAATTTGGGAGTATTTTCAAGTATGCCGGCGCCAATGCGATCGCGGTTTATTTTTTGAGCAGCTTCGTGACGAAGATTTTTTACGCCATTAAGGTTGATGAGGAGACTTCCCTGCACAGTTGGCTTTTTGATACGGTATACACCCACGGATTTCTTTCTGCCAAATTCTCTTCCCTACTTTATGGATTGACTGTGGTGAGCTTTTATATGTTACTGGCCTATGTGATGCACAGAAAGAAGATTTTTATAAAAGTGTAATACGCCGCCTATTGTTGTAAAGCGACCAATTTAGCAACATATTTTCCAATGAGGTCAAACTCCAGGTTAACCACGGTGCCCACCCGATAGGCATTGAACCGTGTATGTTCATAGGTATACGGAATTATGGCCACACTGAAGCTATGTGATCCCGAACCCACCACAGTGAGGCTGGTACCGTCAATGGTAATGGACCCCTTTTCAATGGTCACATTGTTTAGGGAAGGGTCATACTCAAAAGAAAAGAACCAGCTCCCGTCCTGTTCTGCGATTGCGGTGCATTGGGCGGTCTGGTCCACATGCCCCTGAACCAAATGTCCGTCTAGCCTGGAACCGAGTACCATGGCCCGTTCCAGATTAACAAGTTCACCAACCTTTAACCCCCCCAGGTTCGTCTTGTTTAAGGTTTCCTCAATAGCGGTTACCGTGTAGTTTTCACCGTTTATGGCCACTACGGTCAAGCAGACCCCGTTATGGGAAACGCTTTGGTCTATTTTTAATTCCTGGGCCAGGGAGGAGCTAAGCGTAATATGAAGATTACCGCCCTCCGTTTCCAAGCGGTCCACTTTGCCCAAAGTTTCAATTATCCCAGTAAACATGGTTCGTTTAATTTAAGTAGTTTTGTGCTGTAAATTTAGAGATAATACCGGAATACACAGGATGCAGGAAAGCAAAAAAATTAAAGTGGGGATATCTATTGGGGACTTGAACGGGATAGGGTGCGAAGTAGTGCTAAAGACTTTTGAGGACACCCGGATGTTGGATTTTTGCACGCCCGTAATTTTTGCCTCCAACAAGACCATTTCCTTTCAAAAAAACGAACTGGGCATTGCAGTCAATTACCACGGCATAGCCCATGCCTCTAAAGCGATAGATGGGAAGCTAAATGTGGTGAACGTATGGAAGGAAGTACCAGAGATAGCCTTCGGGCAGGCTACGGCCGAAGCCGGCAAATATGCCGTGAGGTCTTTGAAGGCGGCGGTTGAAGCCCTGAAAAAAGGAGAAATCGATGCGCTGGTCACAGCGCCGATCAACAAGAACAACATACAGGAAGCCGATTTCAAATTCCCGGGACACACCGACTATCTGGCACAGGAATTGGAGGGAGATAGCCTAATGTTCATGGTTACCGATACGCTCAAAGTGGGATTGCTCACAGATCATGTAGCGGTAAAGGAGGTGTCCGATGCCATTACCCCAGAACTTATAAAACGGAAAGTTGCCCTCGTGGAAAAGTCCTTGAAAATGGATTTTGCGCAGCGCAAACCTAAAATTGCTATTTTGGGCATTAACCCGCATAGTGGGGACAACGGAGTCATTGGAAAAGAGGACGATGAGGTGCTTAAACCCACCATCAAGGAATTAACCGATCTTGGGCATTTGGTGTACGGCCCCTATTCGGCGGATAGTTTTTTTGGTTCGGATGGATACAAGAATTTTGACGCTATTTTGGCAGCCTACCACGATCAGGGCCTTATTCCGTTTAAAACCCTTTCTTTTGGAAAGGGAGTTAATTTTACCGCCGGCCTTTCCAGGGTACGGACCTCCCCCGATCATGGAACCGCTTATGAGATTGCAGGCAAGGGAAATGCGGACGCGAGCTCCTTCAAGGAGGCCTTGTTCACGGCATTGCGGATTTATAGGAACAGAATGGAATATAGAGAGCTCACGGAGAACCCCCTGCAAAAGCAAAAAATGAAGCGCTAGCACCGGATGGAACTTTAAAGAAATAGGCTTGGCCGAGCCCGTTTGGAACAAAATATATTTCGCCCATTATTGTTGGGTTTTACTAAAATAATAATATCTTTGCACCCGCCTTTGATTAAGGCAGATACGTTAAACAAGCGTTGTACATGATGAAGCATAAGGAATTTGCTATTCCTTTCTCGGGATTAAAGCAAGGAAAGCACGAGTTTGAGTATCGTATTGAAAATAAGTTCTTTGAATCTTTTGGTTATGACGAGTTCAATGATGCCGCCATTGATTTAACGGTAATATTGAACAAGATGAGCACGATGTTGGAGTTGGAGCTAATGGCCAAAGGCACGGTCAATGTAAATTGCGATATTATTAGCGAGCCCTACGACCAACCTATTACGGCCAGTTTGGAATTGGTGGTAAAATTTGGGGAGGAATACAACGATGAGGATGACGACATATTGGTCATACCCCATGGCGAACATCAAGTCAATATTGCCCAGTATATTTATGAAATGCTGGTGTTGGCGGTACCTGCCAAAAGGGTTCATCCTGGAGTTTTGGATGGTACCAAACATTCGGAGGCCCTGCAAAAGTTACAGGAACTCCAACCAAAAGAGACTAAGGAAAACAAGGGAGAAATAGATCCCAGATGGGATGCACTTAAAAAATTATTAACGGATAAATAAGGTTCATAATGGCACATCCAAAAAGAAAAATCTCCAAGACCAGGAGAGATAAAAGAAGAACACATTATAAGGCTGTTGCCCCTACCCTGGCAAAGGACCCCACCACGGGTGAAATGCATTTGTACCATAGGGCGCATTGGCACGAAGGCAAATTGTACTATCGAGGTCAAATATTGATAGACAAGACTGAAGATGCGGTTGCATAATTCAGCAGATAGATGATTTTTTGGGACTCCCACTTTTAGATGAGTGGGAGTTTTTTTATGATTTTAAGTGAAATTCAAAAATCATTGCTTTTAAGGCTAAAAGTCCCAAAAAATCATTACTTTTCACCAATTTTGAAGCATTTTTGAAGGTTTTTGGCAAAAAAACAGTTTTAGCATGAGCAAACTAACGGCAGCCATTAAGGCTGTAGGAGCCTATGTCCCCGACTTTGTGTTGACCAACAAAATTTTGGAAACCATGGTGGAGACCAATGATGAATGGATTACCAGTAGAACCGGTATAAAGGAAAGGAGAATTTTAAAAGAAGAGGGGCAAGGAACTTCGTATATGGCCATAAGGGCGGCCAAAGACCTTATTAGGAAAAGGAATCTAGATCCCAAAGAAATAGATTTGGTGTTAGTGGCTACCGCCACGCCGGATCTCATGGTTGCAGCAACTGCTGCGTATACCGCTTCGGAAATTGGGGCTACCAACGCCTTTTCCTATGACCTGCAGGCCGCATGTTCCAGTTTTTTATATGGGATGTCAACGGCGGCTAGTTATATTGAATCGGGTCGCTATAAAAAGATCCTGTTGATCGGAGCAGATAAAATGTCTTCGATTATTGACTATACCGATAGGACTACCTGTATCATCTTCGGTGATGGAGCAGGGGCGGTACTTTTTGAACCTAATACGGAAGGCCTGGGCCTTCAGGACGAGTTCCTCAGATCCGATGGTATAGGTAGGGAATTTTTAAAGATGGATGCGGGGGGATCAATGCTACCTGCCTCTGAAGAGACGGTAAGGAACAAACAGCATTATGTGTACCAGGACGGGAAATCCGTGTTTAAGTTCGCAGTTTCCAATATGGCCGATGTTTCCGCCAAAATCATGGAACGCAATGGTCTTACGCACGAAGATGTGCATTGGTTGGTGCCTCATCAGGCCAACAAACGCATTATAGACGCTACGGCCAAACGTATGGGATTGGATGCTGAAAAGGTGATGATCAACATCCATAAATATGGCAATACCACCTCGGCCACTTTACCGCTTTTGTTGCACGATTACGAGCAACAATTAAAAAAGGGCGATAACCTGGTTTTCGCTGCCTTTGGGGGCGGATTTACCTGGGGATCAATATATTTAAAGTGGGCGTACAACCCATAGACTAATTCAAACAACTAAATAGAACACCATGGATATTAAAGAGATTCAAAGTCTAATCAGATTTGTGGCAAAGTCAGGGGCCAGTGAGGTAAAACTGGAGATGGAGGATATTAAGATCACCATCCGTACCGGGGCGGTAGGTTCCGCACCGGAAACCACCTTTGTACAGCAAATACCGGTTGCAGGTGCACCCGTAGCACCGGTCCCTCCAGTACAGGCAGAGGTGCCTGCCGCAGAAAGTGAAACACCAAGCTCTGCAGCAGAGGACGACTCTAAATATATTACCATAAAATCACCCATTATAGGGACCTTCTACAGAAAGTCGGCTCCAGATAAGCCTGCTTTTGTGGAGGTCGGGGACACCATAGCCAAAGGCGACGTCCTTTGCGTGATTGAAGCCATGAAGCTTTTTAACGATATTGAATCCGAGGTAGCCGGAAAAATTGTGAAGGTATTGGTGGAAGATTCCTCACCGGTAGAATTTGATCAACCTTTGTTCTTGATCGATCCATCTTAGTAAATTTTAAGGGGTAAACTACAAGTAATGAGCGTATTACCTGTATCTGAACCTGTTTAAAACTTAGAATTTAAAATTTAAAATTTCGGAAGATGTTTAAAAAAATACTGATAGCCAATAGGGGCGAGATTGCACTTCGGATTATAAGGACCTGTAAGGAAATGGGGATAAAGACCGTTGCCGTCTATTCCAAGGCGGATGAGGAAAGTCTACATGTGCGCTTTGCAGATGAAGCCGTATGTATCGGTCCGGCACCTAGCAGTGAATCCTATTTAAAAATACCCAATATTATTGCAGCGGCGGAGATTACCAATGCGGATGCCATTCATCCCGGATATGGATTTTTATCTGAAAATTCCAAGTTTTCAAAGATCTGCGCCGAGCACGAAATCAAGTTTATAGGGGCTTCGGGTGAGCATATCGATAAAATGGGTGACAAGGCTACGGCCAAGGAAACTATGAAGAAGGCAGGCGTACCTACAATTCCCGGATCGGATGGGTTACTGGAATCTGTCACCGAGGCTAAGAAAATTGCCAAAAAAATGGGCTACCCTGTAATGATAAAGGCCACTGCAGGTGGCGGGGGAAAAGGCATGCGGGCTGTTTGGAAGGAGGAGCAAATGACAGATCTCTATGAGAGCGCTGTACAAGAAGCTTCAGCAGCCTTTGGCAATGGCGCGATGTATATGGAAAAGCTGATCGAGGAACCGCGCCATATCGAAATACAAGTTGTAGGGGACCAATATGGTAAAGCATGCCACCTTTCCGAAAGGGACTGCTCCATACAAAGGCGGCACCAAAAACTGACCGAGGAAACCCCATCTCCCTTTATGACCGATAAGCTTAGGGACGATATGGGAAAGGCCGCGGTAAAAGCTGCCGAATACATAAAGTACGAGGGCGCAGGCACGGTAGAGTTTTTAGTGGACAAACACCGAAACTTCTATTTTATGGAGATGAATACCCGGATACAGGTAGAACATCCCATTACGGAGCAGGTCATTGACTACGATTTAATCAGGGAACAAATTCTGGTTGCCGGTGGCGTGCCCATCTCTGGAAAGAACTATGTGCCCAATCTACACTCCATAGAGTGCAGGATCAACGCAGAAGACCCGTATAACGATTTTAGACCATCTCCAGGTAAGATTACCACCCTTCATACCCCGGGAGGGCATGGAATTAGACTGGATACCCATGTCTACAGCGGCTATACGATTCCGCCTAACTATGACTCCATGATAGCTAAATTGATTACCACTGCCCAGACCAGGGAAGAGGCCATCAATAAGATGAAACGGGCTTTGGATGAGTTTGTCATAGAGGGGATACGGACCACGATACCTTTTCACAGACAATTGATGGACCATCCGGATTATTTGGCCGGGAACTATACCACCAAATTCATGGAGGATTTTGAAATGGAACCACAAGCAGATGATTAATTTACAAACTCCGGCCAGCACCGGAGTTTTTTATACATGAGCATGGACCTAAGTTACTGGGAGTACAAGACCTGGTTGTCACATATCGATTTTACCGTTGTAGGAAGCGGTATTGTTGGGCTCACATCTGCGCTCCGACTTAGGGAACGGTTTCCCGAAGCCAAGATTTTAGTGCTCGAAAAGGGGACCTTGCCGCAAGGAGCCAGCACGAAAAATGCCGGTTTTGCATGCTTTGGGAGCATTTCCGAAATTTTGGCAGACCTCAGCCAGCATTCCGAAGAAGAGGTCCTTGATCTGGTCCAAATGCGATGGGACGGCATACAAGTACTGCGCAGTAACTTAGGGGATTCCCTTATCGATCTCAGAAATTATGGCGGGCACGAGGTTTTTTTGGAAAGCCAAAATGAACTGTACGAACGCTGTTTGGCAAACATTGACAAGGTAAATGACCTGCTGGAACCTGTATTCAGACAGCGCCCATTTGCAGAACAGACCAATGTGTTCAAGTTTGAAAAAGTAAAACAAAATTACATCACCAATAGTTTGGAGGCCCAGTTGGATACGGGCAAATTGATGCAGCAGTTGTTGCGGCGGACACGGGAAGCAGGGATAAGCATTTTGAATTCCGTAGCCGTTGGAGGGTTTGAGGAAACAGGAAGCAAGGTAGCGATAAAGACAGATCAGTTTGAATTGGAAACCCAGAACCTCTTAATTGCCACCAACGGATTTGCATCACAACTCGTACAAGCGGATATTAGGCCGGCCAGGGCTCAGGTGTTGATTACCAAACCCATAGGGAAACTTCATATTAAAGGCACCTTCCATCTGGACGAGGGCTACTACTACTTTCGGAATATAGACCAGAGGATCCTTCTGGGAGGTGGCCGTAATTTGGATTTCGAAGGAGAGGAAACCATGGATTTCGGCAAGACCAAACTGATTCAAAACCAACTGGAAACAATGCTCCACGAAATTATTCTACCAGGGGTTCCTTTCGCCGTAGAACGGCGTTGGAGCGGTATTATGGGAACCGGGCCCCAAAAACGACCCGTGATAAAACAGCTTTCGGACCATGTCTATTGTGGTGTCCGTCTTGGCGGGATGGGTGTTGCCATTGGCAGCCTGGTTGGAAAGGCGTTGGCAGATCTTGTGTAGTGATTTCCGGTGAAAAAAGCAATTGGATATAGGCATCAGTATACCAGTATGGACACAAACCCGATCAAACAGCAGCTTTACGATTTTTGTCAAACCTATGCCAAGGACAGGGTAACGCGTCTCCAAACCCAAATGGCCACTTTGCAGGAGTCATTATTTTCGGAGACGAAGAGCAGTGCTGGAGACAAGCACGAAACCGGAAGGGCAATCATGCAACTCGAAAGGGAGCGGTTGGGACAGCAGTTGGCGGTGGCGGAAGCGCTGACGCAGGCACTTACAAAAGTGAACATCAACCCGCTCAAGGGCCCCATAGGCCTTGGGAGTTTGGTGCGCACGAACAAAGCCAATTATTTTTTGGCTATTTCTGCAGGGGAGTGCCATGCAGAGGGAGGGCTGGTATATTGTATTTCTCCCAACACACCCATTGGCGGTTTCCTTTTGGGAAAATCGGTAGGGGACGTCTTCGTTTTTAACGACAAGGAGATTACCGTTCTGGAAGTCCGGTAGTCCCTAGTCCAAATCGGGTTTTTTTCTACCTGCTTTTTTTTCGGCCGTTTTCTGTTTGGCCCTTAGGCGTTTTTCCTTGGCCGTCTTGGAGGGCTTGGTCTTTTTCCTTTTCTTTTGGACCTTGAGTAGGTTTTCAAGAAGGTTTAGGAAGCGCTGGGTAACCAGTTCCTTGTTCCGATATTGGCTTCGGGTTTCATCGCATTGTAAAAGGAGCGAGCCCTCTTTGTTAAGTCTGTTTTCCAGCTTTTCATACAAACGGTCCTTCTCGGTTTCGGAGAGGCCGTTGGAACCCGCGAGGTCAAAGGACAGTTCTATTTTGGTGGACACCTTGTTTACGTGTTGTCCTCCGGCACCACCACTCCTGATGGCCTTATAACGTAGTTCCTTTACCACTTGGTCCTTGTTCAAAGTAGACGTTTCCTGCAAAGGTACTTAAATAGGGCGATTGACACATGCGCCAATGGCTGTTCCGACTAGGGCATTAAGCGGCTGTTGATGGTTTCAAGAGAGATATTCAGAAACACCTTGGTATCGGGATCCAGACCATCGGCGGACTCAAAATAGATGATATGTCCGTCGTATTCCCCCTTGATCATAAAATGGCTTCCCATGGGATAGGCTTTTTTGACCGTTATTTCCAGACCTGAAGTTTCGGAAACCCGGAATTCATGGGCATAAACAATAATTCTTCTTTTAGTATCCGCATAGGACTTTACAATATTGATGGGGATTTCATTGGCCTCTCCGAAAAGGGAGGCAACATATATGTGCTTTGGGTTTTTGTACAGTTCCAAAGTATCCTTGTCCGCAAGGATCTGTTGGTCTTTCAGTACAATGACCCTATCGGCAAAAGGAAGGATGTCATGGTAATCATGGGTAGCGGTCAAACAGGTAATCCCTCGCGTTTTAAGGTAGTCGAAGAGATTTCTACGCAGACTGTTTTTTCTAAAATTATCAATATGACTAAAGGGCTCGTCCAGCAAAAGGATTTCTGGTTCCTGCGCCAATACCCTTGCCAGGGCTACCCGCTGTTGCTGCCCTCCGCTGAGGTTCTTGACCTTAGTTTTCGAGAAATCTTCCATTTCGATCATCTGCAACAGCTCCATGCTGCGCCGTTCCATTTCCTCGGGTTCAAAAACGGAAAGGTACTGCCCAATGTTTTCCTTTACCGTGGTATACGGCATTAGATCGAAATCCTGGGAGAGGTATTTCATATAAGGTTCCCCGGGGACCAAATTGTATAAGGGGCCCATTACCTGGGACTTGCTCCAATGCACCGTTCCCACCTTGAGCTGTAGCAGACCGTAGATAATCTTTAATAGGGTGCTTTTGCCACATCCACTTTCACCCATAATGGCCACGTGCTCCCCTGCACCTATGGTAAAACTTATGTCTTCCAAGACCGGATGCTTGTCATAAGCAAAGGAAATATGGTCTACCTTGAGCATATCCGTCAAATTTATAAAACACTGGATTTACGAAACAGAAAAGTCCGCCCCTATTTAGAAACGGACTTTCGTTTAAAATATTGATAGTTATTCTTTAAATTCTTTTAATACGGCCCTGTTGGGAAGCGTCTCGTAACCCATATTGTAGAGGGTAAAACCAAAAATGTCCGCATACTGCTCAATGGTCTTGCTTACCGGCGTACCTGCACCGTGACCTGCGTTGGTCTCTATTCGGATAAGGGCAGGGTTTGTGCCCGATTGCTTTTCCTGAAGTTCGGCTGCAAACTTGAAACTATGGGCGGGAACAACGCGATCATCGTGATCGGCTGTGGTAATCAGGGTGGCAGGATACGCCACACCCTCCTTTATGTTGTGCAAGGGAGAATAGCCCTTTAAATAGTTAAACATTTCCTCACTCTCTTCGGCCGTCCCATAATCATAGGACCATCCAGCGCCAGCAGTAAAGGTATGGTAGCGTAACATGTCCAAAACACCGACCGCTGGTAAGGCCACACGCATCAGGTCGGGGCGCTGTGTCATGGTAGCGCCGACCAACAAGCCTCCATTGGAGCCTCCACGGACGGCGAGGTATTCTGCCGAGGTATATTTGTTTTCAATGAGGTATTCCGCAGCTGCGATGAAATCATCAAAAACATTTTGTTTCCTGGTCTTTGTTCCCGCGTCATGCCATTTTTTGCCATATTCGCCCCCACCGCGAAGATTGGGAACGGCATAGACACCCCCTTGTTCCATCCAGACCGCATTTACAATACTGAAGGAGGGGGTTAAGCTGATATTGAAACCGCCATAACCGTATAGGATGGTAGGATTTTTTCCATTCAACACCAGCCCCTTTTTATGGGTGATGATCATCGGCACACGCGTACCGTCCTTTGAAGTATAAAAGACCTGGGTTGACTCGTAGGCGTCGGGATTAAAATCGATTTCTGGCTTCCAGTATTGTTCGTAATCACCGGTGGTTACATGATACTTATAGGAAGAACTTGGCGTGTTGTAATTGGTAAAGGAGAAGTAGAACTCCTTGTCCTTCTTTTTACCTCCAAAACCATTGGCGCTGCCCACACCGGGAAGCTTCACTTCACGGACCAGCTCACCGTCATAATTGTACTGTAGTACCTTGGAGATGGCATCTACCATATATTCCGCAAAGAAATAACCTCCGCCGGTGTTGGGACTAAGCACGTTCTCCGTTTCCGGGATAAAGTCCTTCCAGTTGGCAGGTGCGGGATTGGCGGCGTCCACAGTCACTATTTTTTGGTTGGGCGCGTCCATGTTGGTAACGATGTAAAGTTTGGAACCCACATTTTCAATGACGTAACTGTCCGTGTCCGTGTGGTCCAAAAGCGTGATCAACCCACCTTTGGGGTGCGCCAGATCCTTGAGAAAGAGTTTATTCCCCGAAGTGGAATTGGAGGCAGAAATGATAAGATAGCGATCGTCCTCCGTGACACTACCCCCTACGTAACGGTGTTTTTCGGAAGGGACCCCGCCGAAGACCAGTTCATCCTTACTTTGCGGGTTGCCGAGTTTGTGGTAGTACAGTTTGTGCTGGTCTGTTTTGGCAGAAAGTTGACTGCCTGTGGGCTTATCGTAACTTGAATAATAAAACCCGTCATTGCCCTTCCAGGAGATATTGCTGAACTTAATATCGATTAAGGTATCCTCCACAATCTCTTTTTTTTCCGCGTTGAGCACGATCACTTTTCGCCAATCACTACCGCCCTCCGAAATGGCATAGGCCGCCAGGGAGCCATCTTTGGAAAAGCTGAGCCCCATCAACGAGGTTGTCCCATCTTCGGAAAAGGTATTGGGGTCCAGAAATACCTCGGCCTCTCCATCGCCCTTTTGACGGTAGACCACATATTGGTTCTGCAAGCCATCGTTCTTGTTAAAATAGGTATAATCTCCCTCTTTGAAAGGAGATCCCAATTTCTCGTAGTTCCAAAGTTTTTCCAAGCGTCCCTTAAGCTCTTCACGAAAGGGAATCTGTTCCAAATAACCAAAAGTGGTTTGGTTCTGTGTTTTTACCCAAGCCTCCGTTTCGGGGCTCCTATCGTCCTCCAACCAACGATAAGGATCTTTTACATCGGTTCCGAAATAGGTGTCAATGGTGTCCACTTTTTGGGTAGTAGGATAGTTCACGGTAATGCGTTCTTTTTTAGGTGTTGTTTCGCAGGCCACCAAGCTAATAAGGGCCAGCGCGAAAACTGCTGTTTTTTTCATTTTTTAGGAAATTAGTCGGCCCTAAAATACCATAAAATAGGCTATGAAATGGATGGCCGACGAAGGTTTTAACACAATTTATGATTGTGCTTCAAGGGGCAAATACCTCGTAGTGTTGTACAGTTTCTTCGCACTCCTGCAGAAAGTTCTCGTCTCCCGGATGGTATTTTGCCCTTTCAAAATCAGCGCTGGCAAAGTTTTTTATAACGTCCAGATTTTCCCAATAGGGAATCAAGGTAAAATGCCGCTCATTTTCCTTGATGTTTCTCAAAAAAAGAAAGGTTTTTTAAGACCTTTTGTCATGGCATTATTGGAGTGGCCAATTTCTTTACAAGCTGGGCATAGGTCTCCTAATTCTCAAGACGTGTCTTTCCGTGCCAGATTCTTGCAATCATAGCTGGCTTAAATCAGCTGCTTGTCTACCAGGTATTCCGCAATTTGTACGGCGTTGGTGGCGGCACCCTTTCTAAGGTTGTCCGAAACGATCCATAGGTTCAAGGTATTCCGTTGGGATTCGTCCCGGCGGATCCTCCCCACAAAAACATCGTCCTTGTCATGGGCATAGATAGGCATGGGATAGGTGTTGGTGTCCGGATTGTCCTGTACCACCACTCCTGGTGTTTCATGTAGCAATTGACGGACTTCCGAAAGATCAAAATCGCTTTCGAATTCTACATTGGCGGCTTCCGAATGTCCTCCAGCTGTCGGAATGCGCACTGCAGTGGCACTTATGGAAAAAGTACGGTCGTCCAATATTTTCTGAGGCTCCCGGGCCAGTTTCATTTCTTCCTTGGTATACCCGTTTTCCAGGAAAATGTCACAATGGGGCAGGGCGTTTCTATTTATGGGATAGGGATAGGCCATCTCACCTTGTACGCCTGCCATTTCATTTTCCAATTGTTGTACCGCTTTTACCCCCGTTCCGGATACGGATTGGTAGGTTGAAATGACGACGCGCTTCATCTTATATCTTTTGTGCAAGGGAGCCAGCGCCATGACCAGTTGTATAGTGGAACAATTGGGGTTGGCAATGATCTTATCTTCCTTGGTCAGGGCAGCAGCGTTTATTTCGGGCACCACCAACTTTTTTTCAGGATCCATGCGCCAGGCCGACGAGTTGTCCACCACGGTGGTACCCACGGCCGCAAATTTAGGGGCCCATTCCAAAGAGGTGTCGCCCCCGGCGGAGAAAATGGCCAAATGGGGCCGTGCCAAAACTGCATCCTCAAGGCCTATGATGGTATACTCCTCCCCTTTATAGGACAGTTTCTTCCCCACGGAACGCTGTGAAGCGACCAATAACAGCTCTGTGATGGGGAAGTTTCGCTCCGCCAACACTTTTAACATTACTTCGCCTACCATTCCTGTGGCACCTACAACCGCTACCTTCATTGGTTTATGATTTAGGATGCAAATGTACTTCAATGGGATGTACTTGACAAGTGCTTTGTCAAGGAATCATCAAAATATAACAAAATGTTATGAATAACACAACTGATTAAAAAAGAACCGCCAATCAGGTTAGCGAGACCCGATCGACGGTTTATACAATAATTTCAGTAGTATAGCGGTCATATCCCCAAAGCAGGGAACGGACTATGTTATTGCTTCTTTAGCAAATCCCTG
Source organism: Eudoraea algarum (assembly GCF_050589645.1). Lineage (NCBI taxonomy): Bacteria > Pseudomonadati > Bacteroidota > Flavobacteriia > Flavobacteriales > Flavobacteriaceae > Eudoraea > Eudoraea algarum. The sequence goes on from NZ_JBNGOQ010000004.1 coordinate 101,289, forward strand.
ATTTCGGCAAGCAGTTCCTCCTGGCTTGGTCCGGACGGCGCAGGTGGCGCAGGTGGTGTTTTCATCTTGTTGTAGGCCTTGATAATAATGAACATGACCAGTCCTACGATAAGCAGGTTGACCAAGCTATTGATCCAAGCGCCGTAGCGGATGGCATTTTCGGCAACAAAACCTTCTTCTCCGGCAACTCCCGAAGCTTCCGTCAGGATAACCTTTAGGTTGGCAAAATCCACACCTCCGGTAAACTGTCCTACCACGGGCATCACAATGTCATTTACAAATCCGTTAACCACAAGGCCAACGGCTCCTGCCATGATTACGGCCACTGCAAACTCGATAACATTGCCCGTCATAATAAAATTCTTGAATTCCTTTAACATGTCTTAGTGTTTTAGTGTAGTTATTTATATAGTTGAATAGTATTCCTATGCAATATAATCAAAAAAAGAAATTCCTAAAAAAATGTTAATGTGTAGCCGGGTCCCCGCTAAAAATACGTCGGACTCTTTGTGAGATTCCGGTAAGCAGTTCATAGGAAATTGTATGTGCATTGGCGGCAAACACTTCGGCGGAGGGACTTTTTCCAAAAACGATGACCTCGTCCCCTTCGCTACAATCAATACCCGTAACATCGATCATCGTCATATCCATACATACGTTTCCAATGATGGGCGCTTTTGCCCCCTTAACCGTAACCCATGCCTTGCCATTGCCGTACTGCCTGCCTATGCCGTCGGCATGCCCTAAGGGGAGGGTTGCGGTAACTCTGTAGCCCTCGGAGGTATAGGCTCGGTTATAGCCCACGCTTTCGTTGGGCTCAATTTTATGGATTTGCGAAATAACCGTTTTTAGGGTCGCTACTGGTCGCAATTGGGCATCAATGGAAGCTTCATTTCCAAAACCGTAAAGCCCAATGCCGCTTCGTACCATATCAAACTGGGCCTCGGGATAGTTGAGAATCCCAGAAGTGTTCAGGATGTGCCTAAAGGGATGGCAACCCATTTTGTTGTCCATTTCCGTGGCAATTTTGGTAAAGGTGGCGATTTGGGTCCGGGTAAACGCTTTTTCGGCCGGGTCCTCCGAAGCGGCCAAATGCGAAAAGATCGATAGGACCTCAACTTCCTTTTGTCCAGCAAGCTTTTCAGCAATATAATCCGCGTCGTTTTCCCAAAAGCCCAAACGGTTAAGTCCGGTATTGAATTTAAGATGTACAGGATACTTTTTCTGACCCTGTTTCCTTGCTACTTCCAAGAACTTCGCTAGAATTTTTGGGGAATAGAGGCTGGGCTCCAATTGGTGATCCATGAGCACGGTAAAGTTTACCGGTTGGGGGTGCAGCACCAAAATTGGGGATGCAATGCCCGCCTTGCGCAGCGAAATGCCTTCGTGGGTATAGGCAACAGCCAAGTAGTCTGCCCCGAGCTGCTCAAGCTTTTGTGCTATTTTTGTCGCGTCACTACCATAGGCAAAAGCTTTGACCACCCCTAAAAATTTGGTGGTAGATGCAAGTTTTGCCCTTAAATATCGATAGTTGTGCTCCAGGGCACTCAGGTCAATTTCCAAAACGGTTTCCTCGGTCTTAGGCATTGGCGTCCTTTTTGTTGGCCAGTACCTCTTCGGAATCTACTTCCATTTGGCTAATCTTTTCCCGCAACATGGCCTTAAAGAAAGCGGCCCTGCTCAAAGGTTCGTATTCCTCGGTCTCTCCTAGAAAGACCAATTTGTCGTTATCCGATTTTCTAAAACTGTAGTTGGCCAGATTTCCGGTACGGGTGCATATGGCGTGCACCTTGGTTACGTATTCCGCGGTGGCCATTAGCGCTGGCATAGGGCCAAAGGGGTTTCCTTTAAAATCCATGTCCAGGCCTGCTATCACCACCCGTACCCCTTTGTTGGCCAAATCGTTGCAGACCGTTACGATCTCGTCATCAAAAAACTGGGCCTCATCAATACCCACAACATCACAACCATCGGCCAATAGTCTTATGTTGGCCGCAGCGGGTACCGGGGTAGATCTAATTTCGTTATCGTCGTGGGATACCACCATATCCTCATGGTACCTGGTATCTACAATGGGCTTAAAAATCTCTACTTTCAATTTGGCGAACTGGGCACGCCGCAGTCGTCGTATAAGCTCCTCGGTCTTCCCTGAAAACATGGATCCGCAGATAACCTCTATCCAACCGAATTGTTCCTTGTGATTAACAGTGTTTTCGAGAAACATTTTGTAATTTTAGACGAAATTATGTTGTTTTTTCGTTCTTGATTAAAAGAACCACAAAATTAGTAAAGAAAGATATACCTTTTTTGGAAAGGTAAAATAAAATGGTATGAAGCGAAAATTGAAAGAGGAACTGGTAAAGATGTCCACTGACATCATAACCTCCCGGGGGCTGACGGAAATAAACGAACTGTACGAAGCGGCAAAAACGCTATACGAAAAGTTGGCGGTGCTGAAGTTTATCGAGGAGAAATTGAATGATATAGAAATAGATGTTTCCAAAAACGTGGTGGCCTCTAAATTTGAGAAAATGGCCAATGCGGTAATGGATGCCAATACCTCCGTACCGGAGACCAATCCGCACGAAGAGGACATTATTACACCAGGTATAGATACGATCAAGGACATGGTCATGGAAATGCCCACGGCCGCTGAGGCCGATAGGGTGTTTGCAGAGTTTATGCCAAAGTCGGATGTAATGAAGAACGACAAGGAGTGGACAGCCCCGGACGCGCTAAACGGCCCGTCGGAAGACACAAAGAACACATCCCTGAACGACCGGCTTACCAAGGACATTTCAGTGGGCCTAAACGATCGGTTGGCCTTTGTGAAACATCTTTTTAATGACAGCACAGAGGATTACAATCGCGTGCTTTCCCAATTGAATACCATAGATACGGAAGAGCGGTCCATTGCCTTTGTAACGAATATGGTAAAACCGGATTACAACAACTGGGAGGGCAAAGAACAGTATGAAGCGCGTTTCATGGCCTTGATCGAACGCAAGTTTTCATAAGCAAGGAATTGTTATTTTGTTATCTTTAATACGATAAACCAATAACAACCTTAGTAAAATGAAAACCAAAAAAATTCTCTATTGGGTGGCCACTGGCCTTTTCTCCCTTTTGATGCTGTTCTCGGCAAGCATGTATTTTTTTAATTATGAAGAGGTAGCCCAGACCTTCACCAAGCTGGGTCATCCGTCCTATGTTGTCTATCCGCTTGCGGTACTAAAATTATTGGGTCTCGGTGTAATCCTTAGCAATAGGGGAGGCGCCTTAAAGGAATGGGCCTATGCAGGCTTTTTCTTCAATTTTGTGCTCGCCTTCTTTGCCCATTTTATGAACAATGATGGGGAACACATGGGGGCTTTGATAGGTATAATTTTGGTGCTTAGCTCTTATTTTTTGGGAAAACAGGTGAGGCCCTAACACGCTAAAATGGCAAAACTCTTTATCGTTCCTACGCCCATAGGCAATTTGGAGGATATCACTTTGAGGGCCCTACGGGTCTTAAAGGAAGTGGATCTTATATTGGCAGAGGACACGCGTACCAGTGGGAAGTTATTACAGCATTACGGAATAGATACCCCCATGCAAAGTCATCATATGCACAATGAGCATAAGACCGTGGCGGGTATTGTTAAACGTTTGCAGGCCGGGGCCGCGCTGGCACTCATTTCCGACGCGGGAACCCCTGCGATTTCCGATCCAGGATTTTTATTGACCAGGGCATGTCTAGAGCATGGAATCGATGTGGAATGTTTGCCGGGGGCTACAGCTTTTGTGCCCGCCTTGGTGAATAGTGGCCTCCCTAATGACCGCTTTGTATTCGAGGGATTTTTGCCAGTAAAAAAAGGGCGACAGACCAGGTTGAAAACATTGGCTGGGGAAGCCCGGACCATGGTATTCTACGAATCCCCCCATAAACTGATCAAGACCCTCACCCAATTTGCCGACTACTTTGGATCGGACAGGATCATTTCCATTTCTAGGGAGCTCAGTAAAATACATGAGGAAACGCAAAGGGGCACAATTACGGAAGTTTTGCAACATTATACCGACAAACCTCCAAAGGGAGAAATCGTAATCGTAGTTGCAGGTAAAAAGTAATGCAAGAATTGCTCACCAACATTAGGGCGTGTGAAGTCTGTCGGGCTCAATTGCCCCTGGGCCCAAGGCCCATTGTGGCTGCCCACCCCGATGCCAAAATCATCATCATAGGGCAGGCACCGGGGACCAAGGTACACGAAACCGGGATTCCGTGGGACGACCCCAGTGGAAGACAGCTCCGCAAATGGCTCAATGTGTCCGATGCCGTTTTTTATGATGCATCGCAGATTGCCTTGATCCCTATGGGCTTCTGTTATCCGGGAAAAGGTAAATCGGGCGATCTTCCCCCCAGGCCAGAATGTGCCCCCTTGTGGCATGAAGCCCTGTGGGAGGCGATGCCGCAGTTGGAACTTATTGTTTTGATCGGCACCTATGCCCAGAACTACTATTTGGGGGAAAGGACCAAAAAGAACCTTACGGAAACGGTACAAGCGTATAGGGACTATCTGCCCAAATATATCCCCTTGCCACACCCCTCACCGAGAAATCGGTTTTGGCTAAGCAAAAACCCTTGGTTCAATGATCAGGTGGTTCCGGAACTGCAGGAACGAATATCCCGGATTGTCAAAAAGGAGTAGTTCTGGTTTAGGGGCGTAAAGCAACAAAATCGAATTTTTTTCCGCTAAAAAGACCTTTGTCCGAAAGCTTCAGGTCCGGAATTACCAGCAGGGCCATAAAGGAGAGTGTCATAAACGGGGCACGTAATCTGCTTCCCAGTGCTTTGGCCATGGCATCGATTGCCTCATACGCCTTCCCGGTGCTCCACCCGTCCCTGTCGCTCATGATTCCTGCAACGGGCAAGGCAAGACTTCGCTGCTCTTCTTCGTGCACCGCACAGATGCCTCCCTTGTTGCCTATGATAAGGTTTACCGCCTTGCAAAGTTCAGCATCGGAGGTGCCCACCGCAATGATATTATGCGAATCATGGGCAACCGAACTTGCAATGGCTCCCTGTTTTAGACCAAAGTTCTTTATAAAGCCTATGGCCGGCGGAGCGTCATTGTATCGGTTGACCACGATAATTTTCAAAATATCGTTTTCCGTATCCGACACCAGTTTTCCATCCTTCTCCAGAGCTGAGGCAATAATTTCATTGGTAATCAACTCCCCGTCCAAAGCTTCTATTACCCGAATGTTCCCAGCTGTGGCAGACAGGTAAAAATCCGCTTCCTTCTTGGGACCGATCTTAAAATTGTTGGGGGTCTCAAAGGGAACCGAATCAATAAAAGAGGTGCCGTTTTCTGCGACGAGCTCTCCTTGGATATAGGTCTGTAGTACCTTGAATTCTTTTAAATCTTCTACCAGGATAAAGTCGGCAGGATCCCCTTCCCTTAATCGGCCCACGTCCATCCCATAATGTTCAACCGGGTTTACACAAGCCGCTTGCAGTACCTTGAACACATCCACACCCTTGGCCACTGCCCGGGCACAGAGTTGATTGATATGACCCAGGATGAGGTCGTCGGGATGCTTGTCATCCGAGCAGAACATCATTCGTTCAAAATTATCCGGTAGCAGATCGATCAGTGCCTCAAAATTTTTGGCAGCACTCCCTTCGCGAATGATTACTTTCATGCCCAGCTCCAGTTTTTCCTTGGCCTCGGCATAGGTAAAACACTCATGATCGGTACTGATGCCCGCGGAAATGTACTTTTTGGCCTCCATGCCGCGTAATCCAGGGGCGTGGCCATCAATGGGCTTGTTATAATGTTTGGCCCACGACAACTTTTTAAGCACCTCCTCATCATCAAAAAGCACGCCGGGATAATTCATCATTTCTGCCAAATAGTAGATGTCCTTCAAAGACAATAAATCCGATATGGCATCGGAATCAATGTTTGCTCCCGCGGTTTCGAAGCCCGTGGCCGGTACGCAGGAAGGCGCCCCAAAATGAAATTTAAAGGGTGTCTTTTTCCCGTTTCTGATCATAAAATCCACTCCTTCCACACCGAGCACATTGGCTATTTCATGAGGGTCGGATACGGTGGCGACGGTCCCGTGCAGCACGGCCAATCGCGCAAATTCGGACGGCACAAGCATGGAGCTCTCAATATGGATATGGGCATCGATAAACCCAGGGAGTATAAACACCTTGTTTTCGTGCGCTTTTTCGGTGATAGCCACTATTTTGCCTTCGGAGATACTGAGTTCGGCGGCGTAAATACGCCGGGCAAAAATATCGACCAAATGTCCTTGGACTTTTTTCATTTAGCGGTGTTTACCGGTGTTCCAGCCGTGTTTTCCCAAGTACTGTTCTCCGCTTTCCACGGCGCCGTCTTCAATATGGGTGCCCATGGAGTCGTTCCAACGGTTCAGGTACCCAAAGAGCGAAATAACACCCAACATTTCCACGATTTCCCCTTCCTCCCAATGTTCGTACAAACGAGCTTTGATATCATCGTCCACGGCATTGGGTACTTGTGAAGCGGCCAGGGAAAAATCAAGGGCGGCCCGTTCTGCTTCAGAAAAGGCATGATGGGTACGGTATTCCCAGATGTTGTCCAGTTGTTCCTGTTCCGCTCCGTAACGTTCCGCTGCGCGTATGGCATGGGCCTGGCAGTAGCGACAGCCGGTAGCGTTGCTGCTTACCCAAGCAATCATCCGTTTTAGTGCTGAGCTTACCCTACCGTCATTGGCCATTACGGCCTTGTTGAGGTTGATAAAAGCTTTGGAGATGGCCGGACGGTGCTGCATGGTAAGCACGGAATTGGGACAAAAGCCCAAGGTCTCATTAAAAAATTCGGCCAATTTCTTGGTCTCTTTATCGTGGCTTTGGTCTAAGGGTTGTACTAAGGGCATAGGGATTTTTTTAAGATCTTTTTGTTGTATTTTTGAGAGGTACAAGAAACGAAAAATTATGGGTACAACAAATCATATCACCACCAAATGGCTGGGCAATATGGCCTTTGAGAGCAACAATCCGTCCGGGCAAAGCATACGCATCGATGCCGGACCGGAAAACGGGGGCGAGGGTAACGGCCTACGGCCAAAAGCCCTGATGCTTTCCTCCCTTGCGGGCTGTTCCGGTCTGGATGTGGCTTCCCTGATCAAAAAAATGAAATTGGAGGTCGATGAGTTCCGGATGGAAACCATAGCGAACCTTACCGATGAACACCCCAAATATTACGATTCGGTGGTGTTGGAATACCATTTTTATGGGAGCAATCTCAAAGAGGGAAAATTGCAAAAAGCGATAGATCTTTCCCTGGAAAAGTATTGTGGGGTTTCGGAGATGTTCAGGAGATTTGCGGACTTTAAGACCAAGACCATTTTTCATCATACCTGAAGAAGTTCAAGTTCAAGCTTTAAGGGCAAGGGTAAGTTTGGAGAATTGAGTATATGGGGTAGGAATGTGAATCATAGGCAAGCAAGGCAAGTCGTTACGGGTATGGTACGGATTTAGGCGGAATACCTAAACGTCACTTCGAGTGATTTCGACGAAGTCGAAATTGTATCGAGAAGAAGTTCAAGTTCAAGCTTTAAGGGCAAGGGTAAGTTTGGAGAATTGAGTATATGGGGTAGGAATGTGAATCATAGGCAAGCAAGGCAAGTCGTTACGGGTATGGTACGGATTTAGGCGGAATACCTAAACGTCACTTTGAGTGATTTCGACGAAGTCGAAATTGTATCGAGAAGAAGGGGTAATTCAAGGACAATGAAGGTGTCATATGTTTATATCTTGAGATGCTCGGACGGGACCTATTATACAGGGGTTACCACTGATTTGAATCAACGCTTGTTAGAGCATCAGGCAGGAAAACACCCAGTTAGTCACACCTATACAAGAAGGCCAATATGCTTAGTTTTCTTTGCTGAATTTACGTGTGCTCATCTTGCCATTGAAAAAGAAAAACAGATAAAAAAATGGTCTAGAGCCAAAAAGGAGGCCTTGATCAAAGGTAGGTATGACACCTTACCCAATTTGGCCAAGAAAAATTTATGTAACAGGTTCTTGATACATCATTTTGCTATGCGCAAAATGCCACTCGAACTGACGTAAACAGTATTACTTAACCATGCGCTGGACAATAAAACCCAAACCGGAACAACAACAAATAGACACCCTGGCCCAAGCGCTTGGGGTGGACGAATTGGTAGCTCAATTGTTGGTACAGCGAGGCATTACCAATTTTTCGGAAGCAAAGGAATTCTTTAGGCCCCAATTGTCCGATTTGCACGACCCTTTTTTGATGAGAGATATGGATTTGGCGGTGGAACGGATAGGGAAAGCCATCGCCAAGCAGGAAAACATACTCGTGTATGGGGACTACGATGTGGATGGGACCACGGCAGTAGCCTTATTGTCCACCTATTTGATGGAATATTATACCAATGTGGCCACGTACATTCCCGATCGTTATGATGAAGGATATGGGGTGTCTTACAAAGGAATTGATTTTGCCCAGGACAACGGATTTACATTAATTATTGCCCTGGATTGTGGGGTAAAGGCGATAGACAAAGTGGCCTATGCCAAGGAAAAGGAGATCGACTTCATCATCTGCGATCACCATCGGCCTGGCCCTAAGTTACCCGATGCAGTTGCCGTTTTGGATCCCAAACGTGAGGATTGTCCCTATCCCTACGACGAGCTTTGTGGATGCGGGGTGGCTTTTAAGTTGATACAGGCGCTGGGACTAAGAAGAGGGCAAAATACGGACGATTTGGTTCCTTATTTGGATTTGGTTGCAACCGCCATCGGGGCCGACATTGTGCCCATTACCGGAGAAAATAGGGTGTTGACCTATTACGGTCTACAAATTATAAACACCACGCCCCGAATCGGGTTCAACGCCATTATAGATACCCTTAAAAAAAAGCAACTCAGCATTACCGATGTGGTCTTTATTATTGCGCCGCGGATCAATGCGGCTGGGCGAATGAAACATGGCCAGCATGCTGTAAATCTTTTAACGGCAACAGATTTTGACCAGGCCAGGAAGTTTGCCGAAGAAATTGAACGGTACAATACCGATAGAAGGGGATTGGATCAGGAAATTACCCAGGAAGCCTTGGCCCAGATTTTGGAAAATAAGGAAGAAGAGCGATTTACCTCGGTGGTCTACAAGGATTCCTGGCACAAGGGGGTAATCGGCATTGTGGCCTCTCGCCTTACCGAAACCTACTACCGCCCTACCTTGGTGTTTACCAAAAGTGGGGACAAACTGGCGGCCTCTGCCCGTTCGGTCAAGGGTTTTGATGTATACAACGCACTCCTAGGATGTGCCGATTGCATTGAACAGTTTGGGGGGCACAAATACGCGGCCGGACTTACACTTTTGGAAGAGCAGTATGAGAACTTTAAGCAACGATTTGAGCAAGTGGTGTCCGCTACCATAGACCCAGAACTACTTAGCCCGGAAATCACCGTGGATGCCCCAATCCGATTGGAAGAGATAACCCCTAAATTGATGCGGGTCCTAAAACAGTTTGCCCCCTTTGGTCCTGGTAACATGGCCCCGGTCTTTATGGCCGAAGGGTTGACCGATACGGGCTATGCAAGGGGTGTAGGGGAGGACCAAAAACACTTGAAGCTTTCCGCCATACAAAATGGGAGCGGCCCTATAGGCGGTATCGGTTTTGGTTTGGGGGATAGACTTGCGTTGATTTCCAACAAAAAGTCTTTTTCTGCCGCCTTTTCCATTGAGGAAAATGAATGGCAAGGGAACGTAAGCCTGCAGTTAAAGCTTCGGGATATAAGATCATGAAATAAGGCCCAAAAGGAATTACCCCCTGGGCCTTGAAGAAAACCAACTAACACAAGCCTAAGGCAAAGGGTTAATCCAAAGCAGGTTTTTCCATTTCCTTTTTTCCTTGGCCACCAAGAGGATGTTTATGCCCAACAAACCGGCCGTTTGCATCAGTTCCCCCACTTCATCGACTTCCAAGAATAGGTGGAACAAAAAGATGTGCAGGGTAATGGGCAACAGGAATACCGCACCGATAAATCCTGTTCCCTGTATTAGGAGCAATAGGCCAAAAAATATTTCGCATACCCCCAGGAGCTGCCAGAAATATCCCGTCTGTTTCGCCCCGTTGATGTACAATATTTTCTGTAAGGTGCTTTCCTTGTCCGGGGAGGTGAATTTGGAGGCCTTCTCCACCACTTCCACAGGCGCGGGATTCGGTTTTTGAAATTTCTGTATGCCTCCGTAGAGCATCATGCCCCCTAAAATGAGTCGAAGCGCGATAAACAAGAGTTGTATAGATTTTCCCATTATTCCAAGGATGTTTCGCCCGCATTGGGATTGTAGATATAATTGAAGGTATAATAGCGGGCTTCGTCCACAGAACCATCAGGGGCCGCCGGCGCATCCTTGTAATAGCTGAGGAATTCTACCTTGGCGTATTTCCCGTCAAAAGTACGGACCATCAGAATCCTTCCTGGAATGGGACTCACCACGTTGGTCATAAAATTGTAATTGTACCAGCCGTTGTCGCTTCCGGTAGGGACGGCAAAGGCACCATCGGCGTCCTGGATAAAGCTTAGGCCATCCGCACTGGTAATACTGGCAAAGGTGCCAGTGGCCAGAAAAGCGGCTGCATTTCCGTTGCGCGCTGGTTCGTCATTGGTGCCGGTCGCAGCACCTCCGTTTACCGCAATAATGGTGCCCCGAAAGGCGATATCCCAATCCGTTTCACTGGAGGTTACGGCACCGGTGGCGAAGCTGAATTTGGTAAAGGGTCCTCCGGCAGGTTCGCCCTGTTCACCCGTTTGCGGAGCGGGGATGTTGTTGGCAGTTCTACTTTCAACGGCCTGTAATTGTGGAGTTTCATCATCATCACTGCAAGCCATAAAAACCATTGCGACCAAGGATAGGAACATAAATTTACATGTAGATTTCATAGGTATTGATTTTAGAATTGAATATTAAGTTTTACAAAGCCCTGTATACCGGGAAGGTTTGGAATGTTTTCACGATCTGTATAATCCAAAAGGTTGTTGGCCCCTATCTGTAGGGTATAATCATCATGGAACGTCTTGTTAATCGCTACGTTGGCCTGGGCATACCCATCTACAAAGGAGGTGTCAAAATCATCGAGGATACCGTTGCCGTTGCCATCGAAAAGGCCATATTTGCTCCGGTAGTTTATACGTAAGTTAAAGTTGAGGTCCCAGAGTGGAACGTTACCAAAAACCTTAAAGTTGGCCGTGTGCCTGGAACGGTTCACCAAGCCGAAGTAATCGGAATTGTCCAGTACAACGGTCTGAAGCGATTGCGGGTCTCGGGCAAAGATCTCTCCCCGTTCCAAGGCTACCTTTTTTTCCTTGTCCTTTGTATATAACAGTTGATAACCTCCCGAAATCTGTAGGCCCTTGGCTAGTTTGTATTCGGCGTTGATTTCTAGACCTGTGGTGTATATCCTGTTGAAATTGGTATAGCTGAAGACGTTCTGGCCATTGGTTTTACGGGCAATGATCCGGGTGTCGATGAGGTTTTCAAAATCGTTTCGAAAGAAGTTGATATCGGTGGCAAGCCTTCCCTTTTTAAAGGATGCTCCCAAATTGTAGCCCACGGAACTTTCGGGTCGCAGGGGTTCGCCAAGCTCTGAAGTATCAAACAGGATATCCGTGAGCTGGCCCTGCTCGTCCAATTCCCGGACCTTGTCGATAGCCGCATTATAACCCAATACGGTATAACCCACAGCCGAGTTGGTGAAGTCGAAATACAGCTGGCGAAAATCGGGAGCCTTAAACCCATAGCCCACGGAACCCTTTAGGGAAAGGTATGGACCCAAGGCATAGTGGCTAGAGAATTTTGGACTAAACTGTGAGCGGTACTCGCTGTGGTCATCGAAACGGGCACCGATAATCAAATTGAGTTTTTCAAAAGGGAAAAAGTCGTATTGCGTATAGGCATACTGCGAGTTAAAAGTGACCTGCTCGTCAAAAAAGGTCCTATCCAGGTTTTCATGTGCAAAGCCCACTCCTGTGATAAGGGTATGTTTTGGTTTTAAGGAGTAGGTGGCCCTAATTTCCGGTCGTAACATGTTCTGGTCAAATTCACTTTCGCTGAATACATCGGCTGTGATGGGGCTCTCCAAAATTTCGGTGGCCTTGTACCTCGTGGCATAGAATTCATATTGGAAATGGAGTTTTTTGCCTGTCGAATGATCTAGGCGAAGGTGGGTATTGAATTCATCAATGTCGCTACTTCCTTCAAACAGGTCTTCTTCCACGGACAAGGAGCTTTCTTGTCGCTGATTGTAGTAACGTCCCGAAGTGAATAACACTAGATTATCCGAAAAATCGTAGAAAAACTGCCCGTTAAAGGTGTAGTTTTCAAAAGGATCTACCGTTTGTCCTTGGATGTCCGGACGCAGGTCATATCCATCGCTTTGTAGGGTATTGGCGAAAAAGGAATATCCAAAACGCTTTATTCTTTGTCGGAGCGCCATGTTGGCATCATGGGTATTGAAGGAGGCGAATCTGTAGGACACACTTCCATTTAGGCTGGAATCCTTGGGGGTTTCCGTAATAACATTGATGACGCCACCAAGCGCTTCGGAACCGTATAGGCTGGAGGAGGGGCCTTTCACTACCTCAATTTGTTGGATGTTACCTACCGTAAGCCGACTCAGATCAAAGTTTCCAGCAGATCTGCCCACCAAAGGAACACCATTTATAAGAACAAGTACGTAGTCCGAAGCAATGCCCTGGATCTGTACACCATCAAAGCCACTTTCATCGGCAACGGTGATGATTCCGGTCTGCTCATTTAGAATTTCGTTGAGACGGACCACCCCGGTCTGTCGCAGCTGCTTTTTGGAAATTAAGGTTACGGGTAAAGGGATGGAAGAGAGCTGCCTAAGCGTCCGCGTAGCGGTCACGACCACTTCATCCAAGGTTTCCAGCACTAAGGAGTCTGCGATCGCTACTTTATTTTGCGAAAAGATAATGCTCGTGGAAACTACAATAAACAAAGGGGCTAACACCTTATTTAGATTCATTCCTAATAATTTTTTGACAAATATATAGATCTTATTTTTATTTGATCTAAATAAATTTAATATTTTTGATCTCAGATTTAAACGTTAACCCTTTAAACCCATCATGATGAAGAAATTTATTGCCCTAAGCGCATTGCTTTGCGGACTCACCTTTGCGGTCCATGCCCAAGAAGAAAAGAAACAACAGGATATTACCGCTATTAAGGCCATGTGCGGCTGCTATGAAGTAACGTTCAAATACACCGAGACCTTCGCCCCTGAAATTGATTATGAAAAGCATCACGATTACACTGCATCGGCCCTGGAATGGGCACAGCTTATTGAAGAGGATGATAACAAGTTATCCATACAGCATCTGCTTGTCGTTAACGATACCATGGTAGTGAAACACTGGCGCCAGGACTGGGAATATGAAAATCGTGAAGTCTTTTACTACGATAAGGTCAACAGTTGGAAATTTACAACGCTTCCCAGGGAAAGGGTAAAGGGACAGTGGACGCAAAAAGTATTTCAGGTAGATGATAGCCCCAGATATTCGGGATCCGCTACCTGGATCCATGCCGATGGCAGGCATTACTGGGAGAACAAAACCGCTTCCCCACTTCCCCGACGGGAATATACCAAGCGAACCGATTACAACGTCATGTTCCGAGGCAACCGTCATGAGATTACGGACTATGGATGGCTACACGAACAGGACAACGATAAAGTGATACGGGAGAATGACAGGGAAGACCTGCTCTTGGTCCAGGAAAAGGGCTATAATAGGTATACCAAGGTTGCTGATGAACGTTGCCAACTGGCTCGGGATTGGTGGAAGGAAAATGAGAAGTTTTGGGCCAAGGTTCGTAATTCCTGGAGTGCAATATATGATAAGGCAGGGGTGCTGACCCTAAAGAAAAAAGTAGACAACAAACCCTTGTACATGCACTTCTACCCTTTGGCCAAGGAAGCCCACGGGAAAAAAGAGATTACCGAACTGATCGCTAAGTTCATCGCCGATAAACCGGAAGCGGATGTTCAAGGGAAATAGCAACTTGGGCCATGGGGCAATCCTTTTATTGGCGATTGCCCTATTTTACGGGTTTTCAACCATTCAGCATTCATCCCGTTTGCGCACAAAGATGGAGCATGCCATACGGACCACCTATGAAGTGGATACCTTTAGACTAGAGACCCTTCGGGTGCCCGAAACCGTTGATGCAGTTACCCAAATCGCCTTTAACGGGAGTCGGCTATTCGGCATCAGGAAGCAAAAAACTATTATTGGCTATGCCTATTTGGGTGAAGCAAAAAGTATGAAGAAGGTATTTGATTATGTGGTACTGTTCCATCCGGATTTGAGCATCAAAAAGTCGAAGGTGCTGATATATAGGGAAGATTACGGGCAACAAATCGGATCTCAGCGCTGGTTAAAACAGTTTATTGGCCTGGCCCCTGGGGAGAACGCCATTTATGGGGACAATATAGATGCTATTGCCGGGGCCACGATTTCGGCAAGCAGCATGACCAGGGCCGTAGACGCGCTCTTGCAGGGGGTCAACGTATTGAAGCAAAAGGAAATAATAAACTAATCGGCATGAACGACATCAATCCCATATACCATAACCAATTTGGCGTGGCCTTCCAGTGGAAAAGAAATAGGGCCAAGGACCTTAAAAAAATTCAAATGGTGTTCCGGGATACGGGACTTTTGCTCACCCAGGAGGAACTGGTTCAGTTTTCACGGCATATTAAATGTACATTGGACAGCAATACCCTCTGCAAGGACTGTGCGGAAAACGAATCCTGTCGCGTGCTCTTATTGGACACCCCGGCGCCCCAGGTTAGTTTGGCGATGAACCAGAAGGAACTGCTGGCGGTGCATGACCTAGTGCAGGGCACCCTGTTTCAATTGGATCTGGACCATATGTTGGGAGATATCGTCAACGACTAATCGTCAAATTTTTCCAGGAACAGGCGGTGTCCGTCAAAAACCCCATAAGTAAAATAGGAAATCCAATCGCCCAGGTTGATGTATTTCGATTTTTCGTTCAGATCGATCTCTAGGGGTAGATGGCGGTGTCCAAAGACAAAATAGTCGAAGTGGCGCTGCTCCAATTTTCGTTTGGCGTAATGCACCAACCACTCCTTGTCTGCCCCCAAAAACTTAATGTCCTCATCTCCCGAGATTAATTTGTTCTTTACGGACAGGTGCTGGGCCAAACGCACACCCCAATCCGGGTGCAGCCATCTAAAGAGCCATTTGGCAAGCGGATTTGTAAATACCTTTTTCATCCGCTTGTAGCCTTTATCATGAGGGCCCAAGCCATCACCATGGCCGATAAAAAAGGAGGTTTCATTTAAGATGTACTGTTGTGGTTCGTGAAAGACGGGAATGTTGAGCTCTTCCTCAAAGTAACCGTTCATCCAAAGATCGTGATTGCCCACAAAATAGTAAATAGGGATGCCGGCATCGGATAGCTCGGCCAATTTCCCCAAAGTCCTGGTAAACCCTTTGGGCACCACGGTTTTGTATTCGAACCAAAAGTCGAACAGATCCCCCAGCAAGAAAATGGCAGCGGCATCGGCCTTGATATAATCTAACCAGGCCACAAATTTTTTTTCACGAGGAAGGCTTTGTTTACCAGTGGGGGCTCCCAGATGGTTATCACTGGCGAAGTAGACTTTTTTATCTTTTGGAACGTTCAGTTGTTTCATTTAGGCTGTAAAGATAAGGAAAGAACCCATGGAATATGTTAGTTGTCAGCGGCATGCCATTCTGCAAAGGCCGTTTCGGTCTCTCGAAGCTTTAGGGAGTGTAGCTGAATGTTCTCAGGAAGTCGTGCCCGAATTTTGGCCGCAAAATCGACTACCATATTTTCACTGGTAGGTTGGTAATCCGCCAAAATCACCTTATGGCCACGTTCCATTAGCTCCTCGGCCAATTCTATATGAGGGGTGTTTTTGTTGAATACCGTGGCATGGTCAAATGGGTTGACAACTTCTTCCTTCACTATTTTCTTTAAATCCCCAAAATCAATGACCATTCCCAGTTTTACATTGGAAGTATCGGTAATAGGGCTCCCAATGACCGTTACGGAAAGTTTGTAGCTGTGGCCATGGACGTTCCTGCATTTACCATCGTACCCAAAGAGGGCATGGCCTGTTTCAAAGGTGAATTGCTTGGTGATTCTGATATTTGACATGGGTCCTGTTTGCCCAGCAAAGGTAAGGATTCTTTAGAATGAAACCGTCGGAGGCCGACATTGCTTTTAGTCGATGACGATATCGAGATTTCCCGAGACCAGGCTCACATGGCAACAATCTGCTGCCACGGTGTAGACCACATTGGCCACTTCTTGGCCACCGATGAAACCCTTGAATACAATTTCCCTGGAAGTATTCTGATTTCCGGGCACAAAGAGGTCATCGTAAAGGGGATAAGAGCCTTCATTCCGCTGTGGGTCATTGTCGATAGGCCGGGTAAGATCTTCCCCCGTGGTGGCATCCCTTACCTCAAATTCATCCAGGGCGACCGGCATATCCGAGCTGTCTTGAACATTCACACTAAAGGAGACAAAGATTTCTGTACAGGCTACTCCGGTACAGCTGATTTGATCGTCATCATTCTTGTCAGAACAATTCCATATGGCCAGCATCAAAGTGCTTAAAAACAATGCTTTTTTCATTTGTTATCTATTTGGGGCATGTGAACCATAGATACGATTGTTGAACAGGTGTTGCGTGCCCGGATGTTAAAAAGAGATATGGGCTTATCGCTTAAACTTCCGTTGATTTCGCACACGATTTACGAAATAGATGATGACCACAAAAAGGGCCAACAAGGGAAAGACGAGGTCGCCATTCAAAAAGGAAAGCATATCCATAGTATTGTTTTAAGAAGGAGAACGGGAATACCTGGAGCTTATTGTTTTATTTTTTAAAAGTAGAAAGCGCTTCTTGCGCATGGGGGGATAGCACTAACTTTCCGGACATCTCCGCCCGCTGGATAAGCAGGGTATCCCAATGGTCCGTACCCTCCCAAAACACTTTCTTCATGGCCGCTAGGGCTTCCGGATTAAACGAGGCCAGTTTTTGTGTGTGAAAATACAGTTCCTTGTCCATTTGCTTCGGGCTGTCAAAAACTTTTGAAAAGAGGCCTTTCTCTTTGGCCCAATAGGCATTTTTCCATTCGGTGGGCGCCAGGGATAATTCTGCAAGACCGGCCTTTCCAATCTTGCGTTCCACTACCGGGGCAATGACCAGGGGCGCAATGCCAAGGGTAAGTTCTGAAAGACGAATCGCTGCCGCTTCCGTGGCAAAAACATAATCGCAGGCCGCGATGAGTCCAACCCCACCGCCAACAGCTTTGCCCTGAACACGACCCAAGATAATCTTTTTGCAATGGCGCATCGCATTGATTACACGGGCGAATCCGCTAAAAAAAACCTTTCCTTCGGCCTCATTGGAGATGGCTACCAATTCATCAAAAGAAGCGCCGGCACAAAAGGTGCGATCTCCTTCTGATTTCAGAACAATTAGGGATACCTCACGATTTTTTGAAAGTTCTTGGAATTCCCTGGCCAATCGTTCCAAAAGTTCGGCCACAAAGGAGTTGCTTGCCGGATGCCCAAATTCTACCGTGGCGATCCCATTTTCAATTTTGGTATAGAGACTCCCGTTTTCCCTGTTGGTACCCATCCGCTTTGCGTTTTTTCAAAATTAACCCTTTTGCAAAAGGGGGCGAAACTTTCGCCTAAATTTCCAGACCAGTGCCCCGCCCCTAATGCCCATCCAAACGATGAAGGCGATCCAAATCCCGTAGAGGCCCCATCCCATAAACTTTCCTAAGTAAAGCGTAGGGATGAATCCTAAAAAGGTAGCGGAAAGTAAGACGTTTCTAAGATATTTCATCTCGCCTAGGCCCTTAAAAAGGCCATCAAAGACAAAGGCAACGGTATTCATGGGCAGGCCTAGGATCAGAATGAAAAAAACACTGTAAAAGGTTTCCAACACCACCGTTTCATTGGAAAAGAGACTTCCGATGGGCCTATAAAATAGCACTCCGGCAAGTGCAAGGGCTGAACTTACCACTATACCGTACAGAATAATTTTTTTGGAAAGCTTCCAAAGTCCGTTATAATCCCTTTCTCCCAAAAGTTTCCCTCCCATAATGTTGCCCGCTGCCCCGTAGCCATCAATAAAAAAGGCGGCGAAGAGCCAGAGATTGAGGGCAATGGTATGGGCACCAATGTAGCGGTCGCCCAGTGCCGTTGCTTCACGGACTGCCAGGACCAGGGCCGCATTCAGTGCCAAGGCACGCACAAAAAGATTTAAGCTCATAACGACCAAACGCCCCAACTCTGGATTTAACGGAAAACGAAGTCTAAGGCTTATCTGGGTCTTCAGGACCAGGAGCACAAAGGCCATCAACGCCATTACCCCTTGGGAGATAAGACTTGCCCAAGCGGCTCCCTCGAGATACATGGGGGCTATGAAATCCTCAATGCCATATACCAGGATAAGGTCTAGCACCACGTTCAGTACCGCGCCCACTAGCGCAATGAGCATAGGCCAATAGGTGTTTTGCAAACCCCTGAAAATACCAAAGACAGCAAAGGTAAAAAGCGTTAGGGGAAAGCCCCATACGCGTATGGAGTAGTAGGAGATGCAAAACTCCAAAATCTTACCAGAGGCTTCCAAAAGCCGAAAAATATCTTCGGCCACGAAGATGGTGGAAATTAGAATAAGGATGCTGAGCGAGATATTAAAAAAAATGGCCTGTGCCGGTAGGGATTTCACCTCTTCCAAACGGCCTGCTCCCAAGTATTGGGACATAATCGCGGAAATAGAACTTCGGGTCTGCCCCAGTATCCAAATCAGCATGGACAAAAAGGAACCTACGATACCTGCTGCGGCCAAGGATTCCAGTCCATTCTGTGGAATGTTGCCCACAATGGCCGTATCGGTAATGGACAAAAGGGGTTCTGCGATACCTGCTACGGTAGCGGGGACGGCCAGCCTATTGATGGTTTTAAAGGTGATAAGCGTCTTCAAAAAAGAAATGTTTTAGAGCACGAGTTCATAGCAGTGGAAAGGGTGTTCACTTTGTTTGGGGAAGTAAATATCTGCCAAACGCCTATAACCCCGGGTCTCATAAAACCTCTGGTTCCTCTTGTTCTGGCTAAAGGTATCCAAACGGACCGAGCTAAAATTGTGCTTCCTGGAATAGTCCTCCGCAAAACGCATGAGGTCCTGAGCGTATCCTCTACCCTGGTGTTGGGGGTGCACGCATAAACGATGAATGTAACTGTTGTTTTCATTTGGGGTGAGCCATTGGATCGGAACGTATTCCTCGTCCATTTTGGTGGAAATTACGATGGCTCCAATAATTTCACCATCTAGATCTAACACGTAGAGCTCTGCTCTTTTTATATCGGTCATAAAAGCTTCCCTGGACGGATAGTGCTCGTTCCATTGATAGATCCCATTCGCTATCATATGGGCGGCACAGGCTTTGGTTAAGTTCATTATATCGTTTATTTCCGATATCTTTGCGCGTCGGATCATACTTAGGTTTTCAATTTAATTGTAAATTTATACTATAACCATAAAACTTCACTATGAAAAATATTCTGGTTCCCATCGGTACGTCGTCCTCGGCGCACGAAACCTTGCAATACGCGGTAGATTTTGCATCCCAGTTTGCATCCCAAATTTATGTAATGGATGTTTTCAGTGTAATGGCCAGAGCGGGCGGCCTGACCAATATCGAGGAAAAAGCCACCAAAAGTAGCAAGGACCGTTTAAAAGAGGTCATTGGCAAGATAGATGCCAAAAAGGTGGATGTTAAAATTGCCACCTATAACGGAGATCTTGTAGATGGCCTAAATGAAATCGATAAGGAACTAGGGATCGATCTAATTATTATTGCCCCCAGAAGCAATGACATACAAGAAGAGCTTTATTTGGGAAATACATCGGGAAGAATAGTGAAGCAGACCGATATTCCCACCTTGATCGTTCCCAAGGGAACCGCGTTTAAGCCTTATAAGACCATTTTAACGGCCTTTAAATCCGGCGTGTTGAAGCGCAAGCGAATATTGAATCCGCTGATTTACATACAAGATAAATTTAAGTCGCAAATCAATCTTTTATTGGTAAAGACCCCTGGCTATTCCGATGAGGACCTAAAAGTGAATACGGCCCTGATGGACATCAGTTCACAACTCACCATTACCGAAAATCCCACTACGTATTTGGGTGTGCTCGAAAATTTTCAGGCGCAGCATCCCGACCTGCTCTGCGTCTTTAGGCGAAAAAGAGGGTTCTTCAAAAAATTATGGGAAAAGAACACCATTCCAAAGTCTGAATTTTTCGCCCCCATTCCAGTGTTGATATTATGTATCCAAAAGAAGGATTAAATGCTTTAAAAAAGTCCCAGACAGCTTAGGGGGCTTTTTTCTTCTAAAAAAACCTTGGTCGACATGATCGATCAGCCTATTTCCGGAGATTATTAATGGAAATGAACCGGTTGCTTTATGTATTTTTGGATATCATACAAACGCATACTTTTTTTGATAGTTTGTCTTAAGCCCCTTAACTAGTAAACAATCGGACAGGGAAGAATCCACTCAAGGATCAAGAAGCTTCCAGGAAGCATACTTTATGCTTTGTTTGTTATGTTACGCATATATTTTGCCTTATTTTGTATCGCAAACGCAGGGCGGAGAGGCCAGGTCCAAACGCAGTGTTGTAAGTAGATATAATCGTTCAAAAACATACCCTTTTAAAATGACCAAATCCCTGTACATCGCTACCTTGGAATCCCATAGCGGTAAGTCCTTGATGGTTATAGGGCTAATGCAGTTGTTGCTTGGTAAAATGGCCAAGGTAGGCTACTTCAGACCCGTTATAGATGATGTAGAAGACCATCGTATCGATAATCATATCGAAACGGTTATTACCCATTTTGACCTGGATATCGAGCCCCAAGACGCCTATGCGCTTACCCAAAGTCAGGTCGTAGATCTTTTCAACGACGGACGGCAGGGCGACATTTTGGACCGTATCATCGCCAAGTATAAGAAGTTGGAGGAGCAGTTCGATTTTATCCTGGTGGAAGGCAGTGATTTCTCCAGTGCGGGCAGTATTATCGAATTTGACCTGAACATAGACATCGCCAAAAATTTGGGAATCCCGGTGGTTTTAGTGGATAATGCCAAAGGCAAGACCCTGGACGAGTTCTGCGGAAATCTTGAATCTGCGGTAAACACCTATACACAAAAGGGAATCGAAGTTCTCGGGGCAGTGGCCAATAAAGTAAGGCCAGAAAACCTAGCGCTTGTTTGTGAGCGGCTGGGGAAAGAACTTCAGGGGGAAACACTGGTGTACGCGATTCCCAGGATCAAAGCGCTGTCCCATCCTACCCTTAATGAGATCCTAGCGGCCTTAAAGGGCAAAGTGTTGTTCGGGGAGGAAAACCTGAATAACCAGACCGGCAGTTTTGGTGTTGGCGCCATGCAACTGCACAACTACCTGACCCATCTAAGGGAAAACAGCCTAGTCATTACCCCAGGGGACCGGGCCGATATTATTTTGGGGGCTTTACAGGCCAACCTATCGGATAACTACCCGAGCATTTCCGGTATTTTACTGACCGGGGGACTGCTTCCGGAACCTTCCATTCTTAAATTGTTGGAAGGCTTTAAGAGCAATGTTCCCATTATTTCGGTGCCGCAAGGAACTTTTGATGCGGCGAACGCCGTTGGAAATATCAAATCGAAAATCTACGCGGAATCCAAACAAAAAATCACTACGTCCATATCACTTTTTAACACCCATGTGGACGGTGAACCTTTATTAGAGCGATTGATGACCTTTCAATCCAAGGGGACCACGCCGCGAATGTTCCAATATAACCTGGTACAACGGGCCAGGCGAAGTAAGAAACATATTGTGCTCCCCGAGGGTGCAGACCCAAGGATCATAGAAGCAGCCTGTGAGCTAAGTACTTTGGACATTGTAGATATTACCTTGTTGGGAAATCCGGAACAAATCGAAAAGAGAGCGATGCAGTTGGGGGAGGACATTTCCCAGCTAACTGTCTTGAACCCGGTACAGTCCGATGTTTTCGAGGACTATTCCAATACCTTTTACGAATTGCGAAAACACAAGGGGGTAAATATGGATATGGCGCGCGATATGATGCAGGACGTATCCTATTTTGGCACCATGATGGTATACAAAGGAGATGCCGATGGGATGGTATCCGGGGCGATACATACTACCCAGCATACCATAAGACCTGCCCTTCAATTTATAAAGACCAAAGCGGACACTTCTGTGGTGTCCTCCGTGTTTTTTATGTGCTTGGAGGACAGGGTTTCCGTTTTTGGGGATTGTGCCATAAACCCCAATCCCACTGCGGAGCAGTTAGCAGAAATAGCGATGTCCTCGGCGATTTCGGCCGAGGCCTTTGGTATAGAGGCCAAAATAGCCATGTTGTCCTACTCCTCCGGAAGCTCGGGCAAGGGGGAAGATGTGGATAAGGTGCGGAAAGCTACCGTACTGGTAAAGAACAAACGCCCGGACTTACAGATAGAAGGTCCCATCCAGTACGATGCTGCGGTGGATCCCCTGGTGGGCAAAAGCAAACTCCCTGATTCTGAAGTCGCGGGACAGGCCTCGGTTCTTATTTTTCCAGACCTGAACACGGGAAACAATACCTATAAGGCCGTGCAACGGGAGACGGGAGCCCTTGCCATAGGACCTATGTTACAGGGGCTAAATAAACCGGTAAATGATTTAAGCAGAGGATGCACCGTGGACGACGTGTTCAATACGGTGGTCGTAACCGCCATACAGGCACAAGACAACCAAAAATAAGGTATGAAAATCCTAGTCATCAACTCAGGGAGTTCTTCCATCAAGTTCCAGGTAATTGAGATGCCCCAAAGAGAAACACTTTGCAAGGGGTTGGTTGAACGCTTGGGCCTGGAGAACGGGAATATGCACTACGAAAGTAAAGGCCAATCCGTGCACAGGCCAGAAAATTTTAAGGACCATGCCGCAGGATTGAAAGCGGTCATAGCACTGCTTACCCATCCGGAGATCGGGGTTTTGAAAAGCCGTGAAGAGATCGATGTTGTGGGGCATCGTGTGGTGCATGGAGGGGATGCCTTTGATGCTCCTGTGAGGGTAAGCCCCAATGTCCTTAGAACCATCAAAAGGCTTGCGTCCCTGGCACCTTTGCACAACCCAGCTAATGCCATTGGCATAGAAACAGCAATGGAACTGTTCCCAAAAGCGATTCAGGTCGCTGTTTTTGATACCGCTTTCCATCAAACCATTCCCCAAAAGGCCTATACGTATGCCATACCCAAGGACCTAACTGAAAAGCACAATATAAGGGTCTACGGATTCCATGGAACCAGCCATAAATATGTTTCCGAACAGGCGATGGCAATTCTAAATGGGACTACCTCCAGGATTATTAGTATCCATCTAGGCAATGGCTGCAGCATTACGGCAATAAAAGAAGGGAAAAGCGTGGACCATTCCCTGGGATTTGGACCTTCCAACGGGCTCATCATGGGTACGCGAAGCGGGGATATCGATCAATCGGTTATTTTCTTTCTAATGGATACTTTCGGGTTTTCTTCCAAGGAGGTGGGTCAAATGCTTCAAAAACAGAGCGGTCTTATGGGACTCACGGGTTTTTCCGATTTAAGGGATATCCAAAAGGGTGCTGATGCGGGGAACAAGGATTGCCAGTTGGCCATGGCCATGACTGCTTATCGGATCAAAAAGTACATCGGTAGTTATGTAGCCGCACTCAATGGCTTGGATGCCCTGATCTTTACGGCGGGTATAGGGGAAAACTCCCATATGTTGCGTAGCATGGTCTGCAAGGATATGGATGCTTTGGGCATTGCGATCGATCCGATCAAAAACCGTGAAAGGTCAGCGGGCATTCGGGAAATTCAGAAAGACCCCTCAGGGGTGAAAGTGCTTGTGATCCCCACCAATGAGGAATTGGAGATTGCGAAGCAGAGCCATACCCTTTTATCGATATGAAGGGTAATTCATGTAGTTTGAAATGTAAACCAAAAAAGCCCTCAATTTCTTGAAGGCCCTTGTTTACTTGGTGGAGAATACCGGAGTAACTGCATTGCTCCTGACCATATCCAGTCCTGCAAATACAATTGGCCGTGGCTGGTGTCACGGGCGATTAAAACACGAAAGCCACCCAAATAAATTCGGTGGCTTTTCTTTGTTTTAAAGCGCAATCCCAATTGCGCTTGATCGTGGAGAATACCGGAGTCGAACCGGTGACCTCTTGCCTGCCAGGCAAGCGCTCTAGCCAGCTGAGCTAATCCCCCAGCTTTGAAGGCCCAAAGGAAATACTTTTTTGACAAAGTATCAAAATTCAGCCCCATTTTCTTTTAAGAAAAGAATAACGCTTTCCTCTTTTACATATGAAGGGAAGGCTTTAATTTCACCAAAAACAGTACAGGATTATGGATTTAAAAAACAAAGTAGCTTACATTACCGGAGGCTCAAAAGGGATAGGATACGGGGTTGCGAAAGCGCTGCTCGAAGCAGGGATGCGGGTCGCCATAAGTGGCCGAGACCTGGAAACGGTAACACAGGCTGCCCAGGCATTGGGCGATAGCACACGGGTGCTACCTATAGCCTCGGATGTTGCTCAACTTGCGCAGGAAGTGGCAGCGGTGAAACAAATCGTGGATACCTGGGGACAATTGGACGTGGTGTTGGCCAATGCCGGAGTGGGTCATTTTGCTCCGGTGGACGAGCTTTCCGAGACCCAGTGGCACGAGATGATCAATGTGAACCTCAACGGGGTCTTTCATACGCTAAAGGCTTCGGTAGCGGCCTTGAAGGCATCCAAGGGCTACTATATGACCTTGGCGAGTTTGGCCGGGACCAACTTTTTTGCTTCTGGCGCCGGATACAACGCTACCAAGTTTGGTGTTGTGGGTTTTTCCCAGGCGGCTATGTTAGATCTTAGGCAGTACGATATCAAAGTGAGTACGTTGATGCCGGGTTCGGTGGCCAGCCATTTTAACCACAACGAACCTTCGGACAAGGATGCCTGGAAAATACAGCCCGAGGATATTGGCCAAGTGGTGCTGGATCTGCTAAAAATGCATCCCCGCACCTTGCCCAGTAAAGTGGAAATAAGACCCAGCCGACCGGATAAAAAATAGGGCTAGACCTCTTTTTGCACAAAGGGAACTTTGGGGTCACAAATTTCCAAGATCAGTTTTTTTAGGTGGTCCTGGAACTGCTGTAAGATGTCCTTGTCAATTGTGGTGTTCTTGCTTCTGCTGCCTTTGGCCGCTTTGGTAGCAAACCGCAACAAGCCCGCGCTGAGGTTCTTGAAGGAAATGATTCCGGCCTCCAGGCTATTTACCGGATGTTTGTTGGCATATAGGAATGCATAACATAGAAGTTGAAAGGCCTTGCTCTGATCGTAATCCGTAATGATCTTCTCCCAGTCTACCACTTCTACCTGACCAGACGTGGCCTTTCCGGTCTTGTAGTCTATGATACGCAAGACCCCGTTCATCTCATCTACCCTATCGAGTTTCCCCCGGATAAAAACGGCAAAGTCAATTTCGGGAAGGGTAAACTGCATCTCTAAACTTTCTTCCAGGCCTAAAATCCGTATATGGTGTTTTTTTGCTTCCTCAATTTCCCGATCAAGGAAATTTTCCACATAGCGGACCGCCACCCGGAAGGCGATGAGGTTTTTGCCGCGACCGATATCCCCATCCGTATAAGAACTTGTAAAATGGTGCCTGACCAACTTTTCTATGCCCGGTTTCAAGTTGGTTAAGCCAGCCTCTGTGAGCGTAGTCCCCACTAAAGGGCGGTAAAGGTCTTCGAGCGTATTGTGAATAATGGTGCCGAAGGTATTGGCCGCTACAATCTCCTCTACCTCCAGAGGATCCTCTATTTTAAGGATGTTTTGCTTATAAAAGTCAATAGGGTTCCTGATGTAGTTCGATAGGGATGTTGGGGAAAATCCTCGTCCCGCGAGCTTTTGGATCTGTGCCATTAAGTCCACGTCCTTGATAACGGTCTCCAAGCTGGGTACGATAGGGCTTATCTCCGGGGATGCGATAAGTTCGGTGATATCCCCAGGGCGATTCCCGTCTGTTAACAATTGGGTGATCAATCTGCTCTTTTCACCACCCTCCAGCACATCAGGTTCCGTATTGTACAGGAGATATATGTTTTTGGCTCGTTGCAATAGTCTGTAAAAATGATAGGTGTATACGGCATCCTTGTCTTTGTAGGTGGGCAGACCAAAAGCCAGCTTAACATCAAATGGAATAAACGAGTTGTTGGACTTCCCCGAAGGAAGGATGCCCTCGTTTACCGAGGTGAGTATCACCGTTTCAAAATCGAGGTTCCTACTCTCCAGCATACCCATGAGCTGCAAACCTTGTAAGGGCTCCCCCCTAAAATCAAGTGTTTCTGCGGATAGTAGCTCTACATAGAGACTGTGGAGCGACTTTAGGTCGTTTACAAAGGAGTGGGCAGCCACCCATTCCTTCAATTGGTTGAAAAGGGTGTAGAAACGATAGAGGTATTCCAGCTCCAGTGGTTGCCCGGTTTGCTGGAACTTGGATTTGAGCACTTCAATGATATACAGACATTTGTCCAGGAGCAGGCCTGGAGGCGGCACCCCCTCAAAGAGCAATTCTTCTAACGGAGAGGCCCCAAGGGCCAGGGAAGCTATTTTTTCCCTGTTGATATACGACCAATTCCTAAGCTTTATCGTTTCACTCAAATAGGAGGCGGTATTTTCTTTTTCCCCGGTGAGCAGCACTTGGCAATAGGGATGTGATAAAAAGGACAACATATCCCTGTAAAACCACCCCTGAGGGCTCTTATGGTCGTACAGATCAAAAAAAAGTGAAAACAAACCTGCCATAGGGGTTTTGTACAGCGGATACCCCATAGTAATATTCACCCCCTCCAAGGTTTGGGGAATAGCATTCATAAGCGGGTTCAAAAGAGTTTCATCTGCCAAAACGACCGCCGTATTTTTTAAACTGCTTGGGTTTTTTGATTTTAGGTGGTTCAGCAAGTTCCCAACGTACTTGGCTTGGGAAACCAGCTTGGGCACCCCAATGATTTGTATATTTTTTTGGGAAAGGTAGGTTTCTTTTACGCCTCTAAGTGGGTGATCTTTTAGATAGGCCCAACTGCTTTTGTGTTTTCTGATGAAGTGACCGGCATCGTGTATGGGATCGTTTATAAAGTAAGGGTCGCTGTCCCAGTAGATGGTGGCATCGGATGCGGATAGCATGTGCTGAATGATTGTGGTTTCTGCCGTGTTCAAGGCGTTGAACCCGACGAAAACGTGCCTTTTGTCCCGGGTACGACCCATATAGCCCTCCAACTGTTTGCAGGCCTGTCTGTATACAAGCCCTTGATGGCCTACTCCTTTCTGAAGCAAGGCAGTGTTGAAGGTGGTGTACAATGCTTCCAACTGATTCCAAAAGCGGAGGTAGTTCCGCATCATTTGAGTCTTTTCGGCATGTGGGCCCCAATGCTCCATCTCCCGGATGGAGGCGAGGTTCGAAAAAATGCTTTCGGCGTCTATCAGATACCGATCAATCTCATTAAAATCCTGCAACAAGGTCTGCGCCCATTTGGAGAAGTCATGGAAATTGTCGTGCTCTCCCGTTATTGTTTTTAAGTAGGACGTGTAAAGCTCAAAAAGTTGTTGGGTATGTGTGGCGTACGTAAGTCCGGACAGTTTTTCCACAAAGGCTTCAATGCTGTATATTTCCGGTGAAAACAAAGTCCGTTTAGCCGAACGGGCAATACAGTTCCTTAGAAAGATGCCAGCACGCTTGCTTGGAAGTACAAAAACAAAACGATCTAGCGAATCGGTTTGACTGCATTCTTCCTCGATGACCTCTTCCAAAAAACTTCGCATGTCCAAAAATAAAAAAAGCCCCGCTAAGGCGGAGCTTTTTTAAAGTATTTTGGTAGGGTTTACCCGATTACTTGATCAAGTTGATTTCTACCCTTCTGTTTTGCGTTCTACCAGCTCTTGTGTTGTTGGTAGCGATAGGCTTGTCCTCACCATATCCTACGGCGGTCAATCTACTTGCACCTATTCCCTTGTCGATCAAGAAATCCCGAACTGCGTTGGCTCTGGATTCTGAAAGCGTCTGGTTCAATTTCTGGCTACCTACACTATCTGTGTGCCCTTCTACCGTAAACTTGGAGTTAGGGTACTCGTTCAAGATTTGGATGATATCAACCATTACAGAAGTAGACTCTGCTTTGATAGAAGACCTTCCTGTATCGAACAAGATAGTTCTTGCGTAATCGTTCAATTGCTTCTGAACTTCCTCGGTTACTTCAGGACAACCGTTGTTGGCTACAGTACCGGCAACATCAGGACATTGATCATCTTTATCCAAAACGCTGTCACCATCTTTATCTGGCCATGGGCATCCTTTGTTTTCTGCAGGACCTGCTTCGTTAGGACACTCATCATCCTTGTCAGCAACGCCGTCACCGTCAGCATCAGGACATCCGGCCAAAGCGGCAAGACCTGCTTCGTTTGGACAAGCATCGTCCTTATCGGCAATACCATCGCCATCAGCATCAGGACAACCGTTCATTTCTTTGGAACCAGCTTGGTTAGGACAATCGTCCTTGCCATCCTCAATACCATCACCGTCTGAATCAGGACAACCGTTGAAGGCTTCCAAACCGGCAACTTCTGGACAAGCATCATCCCTGTCGTAGATACCGTCACCATCCGTGTCGGTTCCACCGAATCTGATGTTAAGTCCGGCCAAGTGCTGGAAATGTTTTACCAAGTAATCCTCGAAAGCGTGCTTGTAGGAAGACTGAATGGTAAAACCGATGTTATCGGTAAACCAGTAGTTTAGCCCAATACCTCCATTAATAGTACCGGCACCAATTTCATCTACCCAGGTATATCCACCGCCAATTTCAACGAAAGGATCCAATTTGGTGTTTTTAAGAAAATTATATTTGACTGTTCCGTCAACTGCATAGTGGGACAAATCATCAACTCGGACATCGCCAAGGTTTTCAATTCTATTTAATGAACCTCTTACCCCAACCGAGAATCCATCCGAAAGGTAACGGGATACGGAAACGTAAGAAATAGAGGGTAGAATGTTCCAGTGGTCATTTGCGTTAAAGAATTCACTGCCGAAGCTACCCGTCTGAAATCCAAAATTGGTTAGGGCATCATCATCGCCAGTGGGGAAAACGTCAATTGCGTTCACACCAAAACCGATCTGCCAAGGGTTGTTCTCGTCTTGCGCTTGTAGGTTGTTCATACCAACAGCTACAATAAGGATGACAACCAATAATTTGCTAAGTTGTTTCATGTTCAAAATTTTAAGTTTAAGTGTTTATTAGACGCAAATGTAAGTTGTTAAAAATTATTAACAAAATCAATTTCTCATTTTTTTTTGCGCATTTCATATGTAAAAAAAGGCATTTAAACGACATTTAGAGCCTTTCCCACAGTTGTAAATGCTTTGATGGCCTGATCAAGATGCTCTGTTTCATGGGCGGCGGAGAGCTGTACCCGTATTCGGGCCTTTCCTTTGGGCACTACCGGGAAGAAGAAACCGATAACATAGATTCCTTTTTCCAGCAGCATATCGGCCATTTGCTGGGATAATTTTGCATCGTACAGCATTACAGGAACTATCGCAGAATCTCCGTCTATGATATCGAAACCTGCTGCCTTCATCCCTTTTTTGAAGTAACGGGTGTTCCAATCCAATTTGTCCCTTAAGGCGGTATCACGGTCCAACATTTCAAAGACCTTGATCGAGGCCCCTACGATAGCCGGGGCCAGGGAATTCGAAAACAGATAGGGCCTTGAACGCTGCCGGAGCAGTTCTATAATCTCTTTTTTCCCCGTAGTATATCCACCCATGGCACCTCCAAGGGCTTTTCCCAAGGTCCCTGTAATGATATCGATCCGGCCCAGCACACCTTTTTCCTCCAGTGTACCCCTTCCTGTTTCCCCGATAAAGCCGGTAGCATGGCACTCGTCTATCATGACCAGCGCATCGTATTGCTCGGCAAGGTCACAGATCTGGTCCAAGGGCGCCAAAAGTCCGTCCATGGAAAACACCCCATCGGTCACAATAATTTTAAACCGGGCCTTGTCCTGATCGGCCTGTTTTAGTTGGCGCTCCAAGTCTGCCATATCACTGTTGGCGTAACGGTACCGCATCGCTTTGCACAGCCTTACCCCATCAATAATGGAGGCGTGGTTGAGGGAGTCCGATATAATGGCATCCTCCGGGCCCAGCAATGGTTCAAAAACACCTCCGTTGGCATCAAAGGCGGCGGCATATAATATGGTATCCTCCGTACCGTAGAAATCCGCGATTTTTTGCTCCAAGGTTTTATGGATATCCTGTGTGCCACAGATAAAGCGTACGGAAGACATTCCGAAACCGTGCGAATCCAAGGTGTCCTTAGCTGCTTGTATCACCTCCGGGTGCGATGAAAGTCCCAAATAGTTATTGGCGCAAAAGTTGATTACTTCCTGTCCCGTGGAAATTTTTATTACCGCGCCCTGTGCGGAGGTAATAATACGCTCCTTTTTGAACAGGCCCGCTTCTTCTATGTCCTGTAACTCCTTTTGCAAATGCTGTTTTATCTTTCCGTACATAATACCCCTTGATTTTTAAATGAATTCTGGAACTATAGTGTCGTTAATATATACGATGATCAAATTTTCGATGGCATACCCCATAGCTTTCAGCGCATCGCCATATTGGTGCAACTGCTGCCCATAGGAACTGTTCCGCTCTCCCGTTTTATAATCTATGACCGTAGCGATATCTTGCTGTATCATCACCCTATCCGGTCGCAAAATTAATCCATTTTTAGTTATAATGTCCTGCTCATTTTTGATTACGTTCCCTTCTTGATAATACACCTTGAGTTGTGGATGATCAATCACCTGGAGCACTTTGGATTTCAGAACATCCAGTTCGTCGGCCGTAATATCCCCATTTTGAAGGAAATGCTCAAAGGCAGGGCCAATATCCTTTTTGGTTTCAATTTGACCCAGCAGGGCATGCATGAGGTTGCCCTGGGAAAGCGCCTGTTCCCGCTGGGTATCCCAAAGCAGCCCAGCTTTTGAAAGAATATTGAAACTTGGCCGGTCCTTAAAGGAATAGGAGTAGGGAATGTTTTTCTTTTGGGCACCGGCTGTGTGCGGGCCCGGATTTTCATTCAAAACACCGAACGCATAGGTTTTCTTTTGACCCTCCCAATGTTTTATGTCCTGAAGGTAATGAATGAACAGGCCGGAATAATACCGCGTATTGGGCTGCCCGCTCCTATCCAAGTGTTCCTCAGAAATAATGAACAAGGCCTTTTTTGCCCTTGTAAGTGCCACATATAATATATTGAAGGCATCCAGTTCCAATTTATGCTGCTCCTCATGGAATAGTTCCCCGACCTTTTCACCATACCCAATGACCTCTTGTTTTTTGTTGATGAGTACTTCTTTGAAGCCGGCAAAAAAATCGCTTCGTACAGGCACCCAAAGTTTGGGCGCTATCTCTTCGTAGATGAACGAATTGGCGAAAGGAAAAATAACAACCGGAAATTCGAGCCCCTTGGCCTTGTGTATGGTCATTATTTGGACCGCATCAATGTTTTGTGGGGCCACAATGCTCAGGCTGTCTTTTTTCTTATCCCAATAACTCAAAAAAAGTTGCAGGCCTGTCCCCTCTTTTTGCTCCACTTCCAGTACCGTATCCATAAGATAGGTGAGGTAGGCATCGGAACCTTCCCCCAATTGAAATAGTTTAATCGCATATTCCAAACCGTCATAGACCGCAGACCTTTTTAAATAGTCCAGATCAAAACCATACTCACCTAGGAGCATCTCCCGAAGGTTTCCAAGATGCTGCTGTATGAACGTATGTCCTTGCCCGTCTTTTTCGGCCAGAAAATAAAGGATGGCATAGGCCGTTGCCCGATCTTTGGGTTGATCACAGTACTTGAGAAGGTTGATTAAAAATTTGATTTTTGGACTGCTCAGCAGCAATAAGGTTTCCGAGGATATTAAGGGAATACCCTCATGGGCCAACGCAGCTGCCAACAAAATACCGTGTTTGCGTTTCCGGGTAAGAATGCATATGTCCTTATAGGCATACCCTTTGGCCCGTACTTCCTGAATTGTCTTCAATACTTCATGGGCATAGGACTCGTCCAAGGCATTTTCTTTTTTTTCGAGAAAGGTGAGCTGCACCAAGCCACCCTCGGAGGTATTGAATTTTTGCTGGTTGCCCTCCAGGAACATCCTATTGTAGATTTCATTGTTCAAAAAGGGGCTCGTTCTGGAAAAAAAATCGTTGTTGAATTCAACAATTTCCCTTGAACTTCTATAGTTGGTAGGCAAGGATGCCAATTTGGGAGGGATTACAAAGGGATTTATATATAGGTTTATGAGGTTCAAGAACTGCTCTGCCTTGCCGCCCCTCCATCTGTAAATGGCCTGTTTGGCATCGCCAACAAGGAGCAAGGAGCCCTTTTGCCCTTGTTCGTTTTCACTTTCCAGTGCATTACTGATCAAAGGAATGAGGTTTTTCCATTGCATTTCGGAAGTATCCTGGAACTCATCTATAAAGTAATGTCTGTATTTTTCTCCCAGTCGTTCATAGATGAAGGGCGCGGGTTGATTTCGAATTTCATTGGAGATTATGGTGTTAAAGGAAGAGATGGGTAACTGGTTCCGCTCCTTTATCAAGGTGTTCACCTCTTGTTGAATAGCGTTCAGCACAGTTAAGGGCAGCACGTTCTGATAGCTGTTTTTGAGAAACGCCCTATGGTACAACTGCTCCTTTACACTTAGATATAGGTCCAGAATTTTTGGGGTAATTTGATCAGAAGGTAGTGATACTCCAGACTTTAGGATATTGCCCTCCCGAAGATTCTGCTCCAGTTTATTGTTATAAAGTTTCGCAGGATCAAATTCCCTGGCGATAATTTTCTTGAAATGGTTGGGCAGGGTCTCGCGAGGGAAGTCGTCCGCTTCCAGGCCGTGTTCCTGAATAATGTCGAGCACTGCCTTGCACTTTTCAACCGCCTTTTCCCCGGCCTGGTTCATTTTGGCCAAAAGGATTTTCTTCAAAGCTGCAAAATCCGTAAGTCCCTTATTGTCCATTGCCTTTACATGTGGCACGTGGTTTTCATTAAATAAGAGCTTGCCAATTTTGATCAGATCCGGGGTTGGATCCCAACTTTTGTCCTCGGCTATTTTTTCCAAGGCAAAATCTATCAACAATTTGGTCAGTTGCACATCGGTACCCGCTCTGTGAACGAGACGCGCTACGGCTTCGTCCAACAATAGATCGGTATCCAGGACCACTTCAAAATTTTGTGGGAGTTTTAGGTCTTTTGCAAAAGTGCGCAACAACCTATGGGTAAACTTGTCAATCGTTGAAACATCAAAGAAGGCGTAGTTGTGCAAGATTTCCTTCAAAAGCCCTTTGGCCCTTTCTTGTAAGGTTTTGGGGTCGGTTTGCAGTTCTTTGCAAATCATCTGGAACATATCCTTGCTCCCTTGGGGTGTGGGATCTTGTCCAAACTCGAACAAACTGGTAAGGATGCGTTGCTTCATTTCGTTTACCGCTTTATTGGTAAACGTAATGGCCAAAATTTTTCGAAAACTTTTGTTGGAGGGCGAGGCCAGGACAATTTTCAGATAAGCCGAAACCAGGGTGAATGTCTTTCCCGAACCCGCTGAGGCATCATATATTTTGAAAGCAGCTTCCTGCACCTATTTTTCTTTGCAAAATAAGCATTCCGGGAGAGTTCTTATCAATTTAATAGTGGAATTTAGTCCATAAAACCGTAATTTTGGGAAACAGGAAAAATTAACGTAAAAACAAATAGATCATGGCTTTTGAACTACCTAGATTACCCTATGCGTACGATGCATTGGAACCTCATATTGATGCGAGAACAATGGAGATTCATCATACCAAACACCATAATGGATATACCACAAAATTAAATGGCGCCATTGAAGGAACGGATTTGGCAAACCAATCGATCGAGGCTATTTTGCAAGATTTGGATATGTCCAATGGCGCAGTGCGCAACAATGGGGGAGGCTTTTTTAACCACGCCCTTTTTTGGGAAGTAATGTCACCCAACGGTGGCGGAAGCCCCACTGGAGAATTGGCCGATGCAATCAACACCGCTTTTGGTTCCTTCGAGGGTTTTAAGGATGCTTTTTCCAAGGCGGCAGCAACAAGATTTGGCTCCGGATGGGCTTGGTTGTGTGTGCACAAAGGAGGTGCTGTAGAGGTATGCTCTACAGCCAACCAGGACAATTCACTAATGCCGGGCATCGGTTGTGGTGGCCACCCAATTTTAGGCCTGGATGTTTGGGAACACGCCTATTACCTAAACTATCAAAATAGGCGTCCTGACTATATCAGTGCCTTCTTTAATGTTATCAATTGGGAGAAAGTCAGCGAAAATTACGCTGCGAACAAATAGGATTTTAAATCAGATTTTGAAAAGCCATTCTGCGATTGCGGGATGGCTTTTTTGCTTTTCACAAAAGAAGTAAAATAGAAAAGGAAAATAGAAAAGGGTGGAGAAGCCTCCACCCTTTTCGTCCCAAATCTTACCATAAACTTAACCTACTTATGCTATGGCAATACTAAATTACTGGTATTGTGAGAAATAACAAAGGAATTTTAAGAAATTTTAGGGATTGGTAAACAGCGGTTTCCAGCAGTTTTATGTCTAAATGTGAGCTAATCGGTTGATTATCAGCAATAAAAAAGGCGGAGCGAAGCTCCACCTTTTTTCCCCAAATCTTACCATGAACTTAACCTACTTATGCTATGGTTCTCCAAATGTATGCTATAGCCAATCGATGAAAAAAGGTTTTAGATGAATGTCCCTATAATCGGATGAACTACCATTTTTTAAAAAATGTTCTGGGAAATGAAAGTAGCGAGCGGATATCGAGGCGGGTAGAAAAATAAAAAAGGTGGAGAAGTCTCCACCTTTTTTGCCCCAAATCTTACCATGAACTTAACCTACTTATGCTATGGCGAGTCTAAAGTAAACGGCTTTGCTCGCGAGTGGTTAAAAACCCGACGAAAAGCATGAATTATCGATGAAATGCATAATTTTGTGCAGTTTATCGACAAAATTGTTAATAGGCCCTTTGGTTCTTTCCCTCGTAAAAATTGATGAAAGCCCGATTTACCACTTTGTTTCCACCCGGCGTGGGGTAGTTTCCGGTAAAGTACCAGTCCCCTAGATTTTTTGGACAGGCCTCATGAAGATTTTCAATGGTCTGGTAAATGATCTGTACTTCCGCTCTAATATCTACAGGACTCAAAAGTTCACCTATTTTACGGGAAATTTCGTGGGCCGTAAAGGGGGCATAGAATTCCTTCACGTGATTCACAACCTGTTGCTCGGCACAGTTGAGCTGTTGTAGGCATTTTTGATAGATTTCGTCAACGAGCTGCATGGAATTTTTCTCCTTGTGCAGGGCCAAGGCCGCCCGGAAGGCAATAAAGTCCTCCAATTTTGCCATGTCAATACCATAACAATCGGGGTAGCGTATCTGCGGTGCGGAGGACACCACCACGATCTTTTTAGGGGAAAGCCGGTCCAGGATACGAAGGATACTTTTCTTTAAGGTGGTGCCCCTTACGATACTGTCATCGATAATGACCAAGTTATCGCCTTCCTCGACAGAGCCATAGGAAATATCGTAAACATGCGCTACCAGATCGTCCCTACTACTGTCCTGGGTGATGAAGGTACGCAACTTGGCGTCCTTTATGGCCACCTTTTCTATTCTGGGGCGGATATCCAAAATCTTATGAAGTTCTTCCTTGGTAATCGATGCTCCTTTGGAAAGAATCTGTTCCTCTTTCTTCTTGTTGAGGTAGTTCTGAGCCTCCTTTACCATACCGAAAAAGGAGGTCTCGGCGGTATTGGGAATATAGGAGAACACCGTATTCTTTATGTCGTTTCCAATAGCGGATAGTATCTGGGGGAAGAGCAATTTCCCCAGCAGTTTTCGTTCTTGATAGATTTCTTTGTCGCTTCCCCTGGAAAAGTAAATACGCTCAAAGGAACAAGCCTTTCGTTCCCGGGGCTTCAATATCTCAGAAATGAACACTTCGCCCTTCTTTTTAACGATGATGGCATGGCCCGGATCCAATTCCTTGACAGCCTCGTATTTTACGTTAAAGACGGTCTGTATGGCGGGCCGTTCAGAGGCCACTACCACCACTTCGTCATCCTGGTAATAGTAGGTGGGCCTTATTCCGGAGGGATCACGGAGAACAAAGGAATCCCCATGCCCCAAAAGGCCGGTCATGGCATAACCTCCATCCCAATTCTTGGACGCTTTTTTCAAGATCTTTGTCAGGTTCAACCTTTCCGCAATCAAGGGAGACGCTTCCCGTTTATTGTGACCTTCCTTCTTAATTTGTTTGTACAGTTTAGCAACGGCATCATCCAGAAAGTGACCTATCTTTTCCATCACGGTGACGGTATCGGCCATTTCCTTGGGGTGCTGTCCCAGCTCGACCAAATTTCCGAAAAGCTCGTTTACGTTGGTCATATTAAAATTCCCGGCAACAATGAGGTTCCTGTGCATCCAGTTGTTCTGTCTTAAAAACGGATGTACGCTTTCTATACTGTTTTTGCCAAAGGTGCCGTAACGCACATGACCCAACAAAAGCTCCCCGATATACGGCATATGTTTTTTTTGAAGCGTAACGTCCTGCTCGTATTCCGGATGCTTCAGCAGGGTGTTGTTGATACGCTCATTGATCTGGTCAAAAATGTCCTGTATGGGTTGTGACTGCACCGATCGTACCCTGCTCATGTATCTTTCCCCAGGCGCCATATCGAGTTTAATACTGGCGAAGCCTGCACCATCCTGTCCACGGTTGTGCTGTTTCTCCATCATGAGGTACATTTTGTTCACCCCATAAAAGGCCGTGCCATACTTTTCCTTATAATACTCCAAGGGTTTCAACAGACGGATCAAGGAAATCCCGCATTCATGCTTAATGGCGTCACTCATTGTCTATATAAATTAAAAAAGCCCTGAAAATTCAGGGCGTGTTTTATTGTAGTTCAATATCAAATTGTGTCAATTCCTTAAATTGGCGCAGCCGTTGGGCCACTTCTTTTTTCTCCAGGTCCAGCATGCGTTCCGTACCAAATCGCTCCACGCTGAAGGAAGCCAGATTGGAACCGTGGATAATGGCGTTCTTTAGACTGTTGAACGAAACGTTTTCGGTCTGGGTCAAATATCCAGAAAAACCGCCCGCAAACGTATCACCCGCACCAGTAGGGTCAAAAATTTCCTTTAGCGGGAGTGCCGGTGCAAAAAAGATGTGCTCCTTATGGAACAAAAGCGCACCGTGCTCCCCTTTTTTGATTACCACAAATTTGGGACCCATTTGTTGGATTTTGGCAGCCGCGGTCACCAAGGAATATTCATGGGTCAACTGCCTGGCCTCTTCATCATTGATTGTAATAACATCGATGCGTTTGATTACCTGGGTAAGTTCGTCCAAAGTGTTGTCCATCCAAAAGTTCATGGTGTCGAGCACAATGAGTTTTGGCCTTACTTCCATTTGATCGATCACGCTCATTTGAATATTGGGATGAAGGTTCCCTAACATTACGACATCCGCATCCTTATAGTTTTTAGGGACTACCGGGTTAAAATCCGCCATTACATTCAGTTCTGTGACCAAAGTATCCCTGGAATTCAGATCGTTGTGATATTTGCCGCTCCAAAAGAAGGTTTTGCCCCCCTTCACAATTTCAATGGCGGAAATATCGATATTTTGATCGGCTAGGAGATCTAGGTATTCCTGAGGAAAGTCCTCACCAACCACGGAGACTATGGCGGATTCTATGTCAAATTGTGCAGCTGCAAGACCAATAAAAGGGGCTGCACCGCCCAAAATCTTATCCGTTTTGCCAAAGGGCGTCTCTATGGCGTCAAAGGCGACGGACCCTACGATTAAAAGTTTACCCATGTAATCCAAAAATTTGCTGCAAATATACGTTTTTGAACAGCTATTCGCCATAAGGGCAGGACTAAATTTTAGGCTGGGTTATTTGCGCCCGAAGTCCGCCGGAATTTCACCCCACGCCTTGGTCTCCCATTTTACGACTTCCGTGCTGTAGGTGTTGGCTTTCAGCCAAGCTATCGCTCTGCGGACCATATCAAAAACCGCTTTGTTTTTTGGGGTTTCCACAAGTTTGCTGTTGCAGGTTTTTTTACGCACCCAGCTCATGGCGGTCCGGGAATCGGAGTAGATGATCCTGTTGCTATGGTGTTGCTTTAAGTAGGCAAGTCCGTGAACCAGCGCCAAAAATTCCCCGATATTGTTGGTCCCTTGTTCAAATGGCCCCTGCTTAAACAGTTCTTTTCCAGTTTTGGTGTCCACCCCACGGTATTCCATGACCCCCGGGTTTCCACTAGATGCCGCATCTACGGATATGGAGCGGAAGTTGGGCGCTCCAATTTTCAACAATTGCGCCTTGGAAAGGGCTGACTGCCCCGTTTTTTTCCCCTTGTAATCGGCATAGTTGCCGTTATAGGCCTTTTTGGCTTCCGCAAAGGAAGGAAAGGATTTGTACTGGGCCCCTTTATGGCCCGCAATGGCCGCTTTGCAATCTTCCCAGCTAGTGTATATCCCCGGGCGCTTGCCTTTCCAGACGGTATAAAACTTTTCCTTTTTGGCCATAGCGGGTTACAATAATAACTTTTCAATAATTTTCGGGAAGTGTTCATATTCCAAACGATGCACCTTTTCGGCAATAGTTTCAGGGGTATCTGTCTGCAGAATAGAGGTCTCTGCCTGATGGATGACAGCACCCTCGTCATAGGCGTTGTTTACATAATGGATGGTAATCCCCGTCTTCTCTTCCTTGTTTTCCTTTACCATTTGGTGCACTTTAAAACCGTACATGCCCTTGCCCCCGTATTTGGGCAATAGGGCCGGATGTATATTGATAATCCTATTGGGAAAGGCGTCAATGAGTTTTTCGGGTACTTTCCACAAAAAACCAGCAAGTACAATGAGGTCGGGATCAAAAGTTTTTAGAATGGACAAAACGCAGTCTGTCTCATAGAAGGCGGTCCTGTTAAAAAACAAAACATTGATTTTCAATCGGTTGCACCGATCTATTACCTGGGCGTCCCTCTTATTGGTCAAGACGCAGCTTATGTTGATTTTTGGATTGTCCCTAAAATAGTGTGCTATATTTTCCACATTGGAACCTGACCCGGAAGCAAAAAGAACAATCTGTTTCATTCAATATAAACCCTTTAGGGGGCCGAAATTTTTTGGACTAAAGTAATACTCCTGCGCTTAAATTTCTTAAATTACCGTACATTTTAACGACAAATAGTGTTATTACACCAAAGTTTTTTATTTTTGCCAACGATTTAAATTTTTAAAACCAAAATTATTATGTCAGACATTGCATCACGAGTAAAAGCTATCATCGTTGATAAGTTAGGTGTTGATGAGAACGAAGTTGTAGCCGAGGCTAGCTTTACCAACGACCTAGGGGCAGACTCCTTGGATACAGTAGAGTTGATAATGGAATTCGAAAAGGAATTCGATATCCAAATCCCCGACGATCAAGCTGAGAACATTGCAACAGTTGGCCAAGCTATAAGTTATATAGAGGAAGCGAAGTAATTTCATGATACTTGGACAAGATTAAAAATATCCATGTGGTAATCATGCCGCATGGATAATTTTTTTTAATTTCACTAGACTTAGAACAAAACAAAAATTTGGTTCAATGCAATTAAAGCGAGTTGTGGTTACTGGATTGGGGGCCTTGACCCCCATAGGTAACAATATCGAGGAGTATTGGGATGGATTAAAAAACGGTAAGAGCGGTTCAGCACCCATTACCTATTACGATACCGAAAAATTCAAGACTAAATTTGCTTGTGAACTAAAAAATTACAATTCAGCAGATTTTTTTGACCGGAAGGAGGCGCGGAAATTGGATAGGTTTGCACAATACGCCCTTATTTCTTCGGACGAGGCCATAGCCGATTCCAAATTGGACTTGG
Organism: Eudoraea algarum; assembly: GCF_050589645.1. NCBI lineage: Bacteria > Pseudomonadati > Bacteroidota > Flavobacteriia > Flavobacteriales > Flavobacteriaceae > Eudoraea > Eudoraea algarum. Next base: position 141,523 of record NZ_JBNGOQ010000004.1, read on the forward strand.
ACGCAATCGATAAATTCCGGGTTGGCGTGGTCTGGGGTGCCGGGATAGGCGGCTTGGAAACCTTTCAAAATGAAGTGCTAAACTACGCCGAAGGGGATGGTACCCCAAGGTTCAATCCCTTTTTTATCCCTAAGATGATAGCGGATATTGCCCCGGGCAATATTTCTATAAAACACGGGTTTATGGGTCCTAACTATACTACCGTTTCTGCATGTGCCTCTTCGGCCAATGCCATGATCGATGCCCTGAACTACATCCGTTTAGGCTATTGCGACGTAGTGGTTACGGGTGGAAGCGAGGCAGCAGTGACCATTGCTGGCATGGGAGGATTCAACGCCATGCATGCCTTGTCTACGCGAAACGAAAGCCCGGCGACCGCTTCACGGCCATTTGATGCCACAAGGGACGGTTTTGTCTTGGGAGAAGGAGCTGGAGCCCTAATTTTAGAGGAATACGAGCATGCAGTGGCCAGAGGGGCAAAGATATACGCCGAGGTGATCGGTGGCGGACTTTCCAGTGATGCTTATCATATGACAGCGCCGCATCCGGAAGGAATTGGTGTGGAACGTGTTATGCAAAATTGTTTGAACGATGCCGGGATCAAACCGGAGGACGTGGATACCATAAATACACATGGTACTTCTACACCCTTGGGCGATGTAGCGGAGCTAAAGGCGATTACCAAAGTGTTCGGCGCGCATGCCCCAAATATCAATATTAACTCTACAAAATCCATGACCGGACATTTGCTGGGAGCTGCCGGGGCCATTGAGGCCATAGCCTCTATTTTGGCCATGGAAAACAATTTGGTGCCACCCACCATAAACCATACTACGGTAGACGAGAATATTGATCCCAAGCTAAATCTAACCCTGAACAAGGCCCAAGAAAGGGAAGTTAAGATTGCCATGAGCAATACTTTTGGATTTGGTGGCCACAATGCCTGCGTAGCGTTCAAAAAAATCAGTTAAATCAAAGTATGGGGTTTCCTTCCAATATATTCAATTCCCGTTCAAAGGAAGATGGGGATTTTTTGGAGGGCATTACAAAAATCCTAGGATTCAAACCCAAAAATCTAAAGGTCTACAAAAAGGCTTTTTTGCACCGATCGGCCAATAAAAGGGACGAGCACGGCACACCCATGAACTACGAACGCCTGGAGTTTTTGGGAGACGCCATGCTCGGGACCATTATTTCCAAACACTTGTACAATGAAGTCCCTGCAGGAGATGAGGGCTACCTTACCAAGATGCGATCAAAGATTGTAAGTAGAAAGCATCTGAACGAATTGGGAAAAGACCTTAACCTCATTAAGTTCGTCCACAGCCGTATACCTAAATCCCACTTTGGGGATAACATTCACGGCAATGTCTTTGAAGCGTTGATCGGGGCCATTTATCTGGACCGAGGTTATGGCTATTGCGAAAAATTCATAAACGAGAGGGTCATTGGTCCCTATGTGGATATAGAACAACTGGAGGGGCAGGTCATCAGTTATAAAAGTTTGGTCATTGAATGGTGCCAAAAACAGAAAAAGACATTTCACTACGATGTCTATGATGACACGGGTAACGATGCCTTAAAACATTTTGCAGTAAAACTCTATATTGAAAATAAGGTTTTGGCGAAGGCAAGGGCCACCTCCAAAAAAAAGGCCGAGGAAAAGGCCTCCAAAAGGGCGTTTTTCGCATTACAGGACCGAATGGATAAATCGTAGACAAAAATTGTTCAACTCCAACGTTTTCGTAAATCAAAACCCCCGCAAACCCCATACTTAACTAGGCCAGTTACTTTATTAATTATATATTTACCAATTCGTATATGTGGGTATGGCGGCGATACACAAAATTTCAGGAGACTTTTACGAAGATTCCTTCGCTTTGATTGCCCTGCACAGTAGTCTGGAGGATTACGCCATGGCGTATGCACTTAACCTGTACCTTAAATCGAATTTATCGAGGACCGCAATAGACTTGGATTTGTCCCAAAAAATTTCTTTCCCCATTTTCGAATGGAGGGATAGGATAAACGATCGGTACTGGACCTTGCTTCCCAATAACAGCAACGCAGAGGAACAAGTGGACCAAAGCGGTCTCTTTAGGAATGAACCTGCATTGACCCTACACCATTTGGTGCCGGAACATAAAGATGTGGATTACTTCTTAAAAATAGAACGGGACGATTCGGATATGGATGACGAGCTTGTACGGTCTATCCTTTCAATACCCAGGGTAGTAACGGCATATACCATTGAGGCCAATATGTTGAAATCCAAAAACAATTTAATCTTTTAAAAGAATGCCAAGCAAGAAAAAGACCAAGATAGTAGCCACCCTAGGACCGGCTACCAGCAAGAAGGAAGTGCTTAAGAGTATGATCGAGGCAGGCGTAGATGTCTTTCGAATAAATTTTTCCCATGCCGATTATGAGGACGTTATCGAGCGTATCGGCCTCATCCGTGAGCTCAACGAAGAATTGAGCACCAATACCTCCATACTAGCAGATTTACAGGGCCCCAAACTTCGGGTTGGTGTGATGGCCGGTGAGGTTGTGGTGGCTCCCGGCGATGAGATTACCTTTGTAACCGGCAAACCCTTTGAGGGCGATGCGGAAAAAGTGTATATGAATTATGCCAGTTTCCCTCAAGATGTAAATCCTGGGGAACGGATCTTGCTGGACGACGGAAAGTTGATATTCGAAGTGTTAAACACCAATAAAAAGGATGAGGTAAAAGCAAAAGTAGTGCAAGGGGGTCCCCTAAAATCCAAAAAGGGGGTTAATTTACCCAACACCAATATTTCGCTCCCGGCCCTTACCGAAAAGGACATCAAGGATGCCATTTTCGCCATCTCGCAAAATGTGGATTGGATAGCGCTTTCCTTTGTGCGCTACAGCCAGGATCTGATCGATCTACAGAATATCATCAAAGAACATTCCGACCAAAAAATTCCTATCGTCGCCAAGATCGAAAAACCCGAGGCCGTTGAGAATATAGATAAGATTGTGGCCTATTGCGACGGACTCATGGTGGCCAGGGGCGACCTGGGGGTAGAGGTGCCGGCCCAGGAAGTTCCCCTGATACAAAAACAATTGGTGCTACGTGCAAAAAAGGCCAGGATCCCAGTGATTATTGCCACGCAAATGATGGAAACAATGATTACCAGTCTTACCCCAACACGCGCCGAGGTAAACGATGTGGCCAATTCAGTCATGGATGGGGCCGATGCCGTAATGCTTTCCGGGGAGACCTCGGTAGGGAACTATCCGGTTCAGGTAATCGAAAAAATGGCGAGTATTCTACAAAGCGTAGAAGGATCGGAACTTATACAGGTTCCCCATGACCCGCCCCATATCAGGACCAAACGTTATATCACCAAATCGGTTTGTTACCATGCAGCGATCATGGCCAATGAAATTAAGGCCAAAGCCATTTCGACCCTGACCAACAGTGGGTATACGGCTTTTCAAATTTCGGCTTGGAGACCTAGTGCACATATCTTGGTCTTTACCTCTAACAAGAGGATACTTACCCAGTTGAACCTGTTGTGGGGCGTGAAGGCCTTTTATTATGACCGATACGTTTCTACCGATGAGACCATAGAGGATGTGAATAAAATTGCATGCCAAAAAGGATTTTTGGATGCGGGCGATATGCTCATAAGCTTGGCCGCCATGCCGATAAAAGACAAGGGTATGGTAAATACGCTACGGGTTACCGAGATCGAAACCTGCAATTTCTAAAACCCAAAGGAAGTGACACAAAAAAGTCCCTATAGGTATGCCCTGATCGGGACCTTTGCTTTATGGGCCTATGTGTTTAGGCCACTTCTCTTTCATAGGCGATGAAATTTACCAGCTTTCCCTTTCCATCAAATATAGGTTCGCCCTTTATCCAGCAGTTATATGGTTCACCGTTTTTGCGGTAGTTTAACAAGGTGGCCTCAAAGGGAAGTTTGTTTCGCACCGCCTTGGAAATGTAACGCGCCGTGTCCTTACAGGTATCCTTGCCCTGGAACATCTTTGGTTTCTTGCCCATAATCTCCGCTTGGGGGTAGCCGTTCATTTTGGATATATTGTGTGTGGCATACACGATGTTCAATTCCACATCGGTGACCACAATTACGTGTTCCTTTTCTGTCAAAGCCCGATCAAATTTGCCGGTATAGGACCATTGATTGTCTTGGGCCAAGCGGTTTAGCCCGCAGATGTCCTTGGCGTCCTTGCAAAGCTTGTTGAAATAAGGACCAAACAGGTCCCATGAAACCAAGGGGAGTGCGGTTATGTTCCTGGATCTGTAAAACGTATTGGCCGCTTCATCATAGGCTTTTATTTCGTCCATCTGAAAATTTTAAAGTGTAAAACCTATGCTTGTTAAACACAGGGCCTATCCCAAAAGAAGGGCCTCCAACTCACTTTGGCACCTTTCTAATTTCGAAATCAATACTAGCAAAAGGTTTTGAGCTATGAAAATTTGAGGAAAAGATTAACAATTTTGTTTGAGGATAAGGACCTGATATCGGGTTGGACCCTATGTAAGCATAAACAAAAAAAGAGGACTGAGATAGTACTATTATGGACTTGATGCCCAAAAATTGAGGTAGCCCGATTAAAATCTTTCAATATAATGCCATATTTACGTAAATTTCCGTCCTATGAAGTTTGAATTTCACGACCCAAAGCTCGGCTCCATTTTTGGATTGACCGATGATATAGTAAAGGACGAAGGTTACTTTTCAACGACCGCAGGGACCATTAAATTTTTATGGAACAGAAATAGGGAATCCGTGTTTTTTCAAATTGATGGCATACGCATGGAGCTACTCCCGGACCAATTGGTCACCACCACCTATCTTCAACACGTATCGTATGACAAGGAGCAGGGGCCGCTTACCGCTTTTCTGTTCAACAGGGAGTTTTATTGTATCTCGGACCACGACAGTGAGGTATCCTGCAACGGGATCTTGTTTTTTGGAACACAGGATGTTCCCATTATAAGTATACCCAAGGAGCAACTCAGGAAGTTCAACACCTTGTACGAGGTATTCGAGGATGAGTTTAGTACCCCCGATAAAATTCAGGGCGATATGCTTCAGATGTTGTTGAAGCGGCTTATCATCATCTGTACCCGCCTGGCCAAGGAACAACTGATCGTAAAAAAACTGGATAACGAACAAATTGATGTGATTCGAAAGTTTAATGTCTTGGTAGACCTGCATTACAAGCGCAAGCGCAAGGTAAGCGACTATGCGGAGATGCTTTTTAAATCGCCCAAGACACTATCGAACCTTTTTGCCATGTACAATCAAAAATCCCCACAACAAATCATCCTGGAACGCCTGGCTTTGGAAGCGAAAAGACTGATGAATTTTACGGATAAACAAAATCAGGAAATCGCTTACGAACTCGGGTTCAATGACCCGGCCCATTTTAGTCGTTTTTTTAAGAAAATGACCAATTTCTCACCCACCCAGTATAGGGAGTCCGCCCTAATTACTCCCTAAAGGGAAATTTCTACAAGCACTCGGGCAATCCTTCATAACATCTAGATGGCAAAGTGCCGCATCTTTGCCCTGTAATTTAAAATTAGTGAAGGATGAAACTGCAAGCTGTATTGAATTTAATAGCAAATAACCACCGGGTCAACGAACCCGTGGTGCATACGATAAGTCCTAAGACCAACTGTGCTGAGGAGGACAATCACGATTTTTATTGTGATGCGGAAAAACCATTTGTTCAATTCTAAAAGACCATAAATATAACAGTGTATTAATCGCCCTAAATGGGGCAAACAAAAATTTAAAACTATGAGCACATTTAATGTACCTAAGAGAGAAGAAGTGAGCGCCGACAATCAGGCAATTTTTGACAACCTTCAAAAAGCTGTGGGCTTTGTTCCCAACCTTTTTGCCACCTATGCGCATTCGGAAAATGCATTGGCCAACTACCTGACACTTCAAAATGCAAAAACATCCTTGAAGGCCAAGGAAAAGGAAGTGGTCAACTTAGCGGTTAGCGAGGTGAACAATTGTATCTATTGTTTGTCTGCCCATACGGCGATAGGAAAAATGAACGGTTTTACCGAGGAGCAAATTTTGGAACTCAGGGATGGAAACGCCTCCTTTGACAACAAATTGGATGCTTTGGCCCGGTTGGCCAAGAACCTGACCGAAAACAGGGGCGCTGCAGATGACGCTGTCTTGGAAAACTTCTTCAATGCAGGTTGGACCAAAGAAAATCTTGTGGATACTATAGTACTTGTTGGTGACAAGACCATTTCCAACTATTTGCACAAAACCACGAAAGTCCCCGTAGACTTTCCGGTAGCACAACCTTTGAACGCCATAGAAGCATAAGTAAACTAAATAAATCATAATTAAAACAACAAAAATGAAAAAAGTAATAGCAGTATTGGTATTGGCCTTGGGCGTATCCTTCAACATGGCGGCCCAAGAGAAAGCGATGAAGGAAACGTCCAAGGTAATCGCCTTGGAGCAAACACCTGGGCAGTTTACCCAGAAACAACTAACGGTTTCCGCTGGAACCTATGTTTTTGAGATTACCAACAATGCCGTAGGACATGACGTAGGTTTTGTTTTGGTGGAAAAGGGAAAAGATGTGAGCAAGCCTGAGAACCACATTCAAACGGCCTATGTGACCAAACCAGTGGCCACGGGTGCGACCCAAACGTCCAAACCCACCACCTTGGAAAAAGGAGAGTACATATATTTTTGTCCCCTGAACCCAACATCTACTGATAATACCCTAATTGTGAAATAAGTAGAAGAGACCGAGAAAATGAAAGCCCCGAAAGTTCTAGAACTTTCGGGGCTTTTTAATGTGTTCGCTACCCTTAGTTTCTACCGGCCATGACCCCGCCATCCGTATCCCATACGGCCCCGGTGACCCAGGAGGCCTTATCGGAAAGTAAGAAGGAGATGACCTCTGCAACATCTTCAGCGGTGCCATTTCTTCCAATGGGGTGAAAACCATGAAAACCCTCCAGGGCCTTATTGGCCTCTGAACGTCCTCCAAAGACCGAATCGTAGACCGGGGTTTGTACCACTGCCGGGGAAACCGCATTTACACGAATATTGGCATCGCCCAATTCCATGGCCAAGTGTTGGGTAAGGCTGTGCAGGCCTGCCTTTTGCATAGAATAGGCCGATGACGGGGTGGCCTTTACGGATTGTTTGGCCCACATAGATCCCACATTTACAATGGAGCCACCACCGCTTTCCTTCATTTTTTTGGCTACGGCCTGGGTCGTAAAAAAGAAACCTTTGTTAAGGTTCAGATACGAATCGTAATCCTGACGGCTGTGGTCCAAAAAGGGTTTGGGGGCAAATATGCCCGAAGCGTTTACCAGGTAATCCACCCGCTCCATTTGTCCAATTTCGGATACCAGTCCGTCTACTTGCGTTTCATTGCCAATGTCCACCTTGTGGGGGACAACACCGGCTATGTTCTGGAGTTTGTCTGCAGTGCGGCCCACTACGTGTACCGTTGCTCCTGCATCTAGCAGGGATTGTGTTACCGCCTCGCCGATACCACTGGTACCGCCGACGACGATGGCTGTTTTCTTTTGAAAATTTGACATTGTATTGAGTTTAAATTAATAATGGACAGACAAGTCTGTCTTTTTTAGATTAAATTTTTTTAAGAAATCAATTGGGCACCGATATTTTTGGCCGACTTAATGGGCCAATCGTTTTGGTGTAAATGGCTTTCGCTTACCGCACCCTCGTATAAAAGGTACAGGCTGTGGGCCAGCTCTTTGGCGGCTCTTTTTGAAACATCGGTATGGTTGTCCAGGATTACCTCCCTTAAAAAAGTGAGCAGTTCTTTTTTTTGTTGTTGGATTTCGGTCCTGATCTGGAGCTCGTCAGCAGGAATTTCGGCAACCGTCCTTATGCACCAGCACCCACTAAAATTAGGCTCCCTATAAAACTCGCTTAGAAAATCAAACACGCCCAATATTCTCCCTTTGCCCTTGGGCAGCGCCCGGATGAAGTCGGTGAGCGCATGCATGAAATGGTGGTGTTTGTGCTTCAAATAGGCAATACAGATAGCGTCCTTGGACCTAAAATGATGGTATAGCGTGGCCTTGGCTATACCGGCTTCCGCAATGATTTCGTTGATGCCCGTTGCATTGTACCCCTTGGCATAGAACAATTCCGATGCCGTCTCCACAATGTGTTGCCTGATTTCTGAGCGCTTCATGAAGCAAATATATAAAAAATGAACAAGTCTGTCTACTTTATATAAAAAATATGCTCAACGCTGCCTTATGGGAAACCCTGCGTTCAAAAATCGAACTTCAATTGCACCGATACCATTTCCTCTTTTGGGGGGTCTTTTTTTTCGGTGTTTAGATTGGACAGGGATATGCCCAGCAGCCGCACGGAATTTTGCAGTTCCTCTTGGTACAACAATTCCTTTGCCATTTCCAGGATAAGATCTTTATCGGCAATAAAATACGGCAATGTTTTGCTTCGCGTCTGCAGGGTAAAATCGCTGTACTTAATTTTCAGCGTAATGGTTTTACCGGCAATCCCGGATTTCTTCAATCGTTTTTCAAGTTCCGTGGCGATACTTTCCAAACGTTGCAACATAAAGATCTCACTGCTCAAATTTTCACTGAATGTACGCTCCGCGCCTACGGATTTTGGTGTTCGATGCGGTTTTACGGCACTCTCGTGTATACCACGTACCACCTTGTAGTAAAAGGAGCCGCTTTTGCCAAAGTGGTCTTCCAGATAGTCCAGGGATTTTTCCTTGAGGTCCTTACCGTTAAAAATACCCAGCTTGTACATTTTCTCGGCCGTTACTTTGCCCACCCCATAAAATTTCCGGATTTCCAATGCCTCTAAAAATGGGACAACCTCCTCCGGATTCACCGTTTTCTGTCCGTTGGGTTTGTTATAATCACTGGCTACCTTGGCGATGAATTTGTTAATGGAAATTCCCGCAGAGGCCGTAAGTCCTAGCTCGTCGAGGATGCGTTTACGGATTTCGGTGGCGACAAGCGTGGCCGAGGGATTCCCTTTTTTGTTGACGGTGACGTCCAAATAGGCCTCGTCCAGGGAAAGCGGTTCCACCAAATCGGTATAGTCATAAAAAATTTGGCGGATCTGTTGCGAAATTTCCTTGTAACGTGCAAAGCGGGGTTTCACAAAAACAAGGTCGGGACAGTTTCGCTTGGCCAAATACCCGCTCATGGCACTTCGCACACCAAACCTTCGGGCCTCATAACTAGCTGCCGAGACCACGCCTCTTTTTTCACCGCCTCCCACGGCCAGTGGTTTCCCCCTAAGCTCCGGACGATCCAGTTGTTCCACGGAGGCATAAAAAGCATCCATGTCTACATGTATTATCTTTCGCAAGGGAAAATCGTAGGACATATTACAAATTTAAACGATATATTAGTCCGATGAAAGCACTGAAAACCGCAATTGTGCTTGGAGCTACTGGACTTACAGGAGGGCTTTTGGTAGAACTGTTGATCGCGGACCAGCGCTACGGGACCATAAAACTGTTTTCCAGGTCCAGTATAGGTTATACCCACCCCAAAGTAAAGGAATACCTGGTTAGTATGTTGGAGTTGCAGCATTATCAAACCGATTTTGTAAGCGATGAGGTGTTTTGCTGTATAGGGACCACCAAAGCAAAGACCCCGGATCGGGATCGCTACGAACAAATAGATTACGGCATTCCCGTACAGGCGGCCCAACTGTGCAAACAAAATGGCATTGGAACCTTTGTGGTGGTCTCAGCCTTGGGCGCCAATGCAAAGAGTGCCGTTTTCTACAACCAGATCAAGGGCCGCATGGAGGAGGCCGTTTTAGGACTGGGACTCGCCAAGACATATATCCTTCAGCCTTCACTAATAGGAGGAAAACGAAATGAGAAACGTATCGGGGAGTGGTTGGCCAAACGAGTGATGAAGGCGTTAAACCCCATTTTTGTGGGATCCTTAAAAAAATACCGTTCCATTCATCCAGCCACCATTGCAAAGGCCATGCTTTGGCTAGCCAACCATAGGTTTGAATCCCCTAAGGTTTCTTCGGATAAAATCAAGGCCATAGCGGAAAAGACGCTTTGAAAATGATAGAGATAGAGCGCAAATTTTTAGTAAATTCAACGGCATATAGAGCGGAGGCGCGTTCTAAGAACCGGATTGTGCAAGGGTTTTTGAATACCCACCCGGAACGTACGGTACGCGTACGGATTGTGGGGGAAACGGGTTTTTTGACGGTAAAGGGGAAATCCAATCCCACCGGGACGTCCCGTTTTGAATGGGAAAGGAAAATTGGAGTTGATGATGCCGAAGCCCTGTTGGCCTTATGTGAGGACGGCGTGCTCGAGAAAACAAGGTATATCGTGCCCTTGGGAAACCATGTTTTTGAAGTGGATGAGTTTCTGGGTGAAAATGAGGGCCTGGTGGTGGCCGAGATAGAGTTGCAGGAGGAACGCCAGCCTTTCAAGAGACCGCCTTGGTTGGGCAAGGAGGTTACCGGCATGCCGGAATATTACAACTCGCAATTGAGTAAACATCCGTATAAAAACTGGGAAAAATGAAATATCCGTATGTATTTTTGGCCCTATTATTTGCTGTTGCCTGTACTCAGGCCACAAAAAAGGAAGATAGGCCACAACCAACGCCGAGCAAAGCAAAAAGCGTGGCTCAGCTTAAGGCCGAGCTTACCGAAAAGGGGTATAAGACCTTTGATTATGTAGATGGGAAAACCAAGGACACCGTGCTGATGCAGCAGTATTTTATCGCTTTTTTGAAAAGCGGGCCCAAACGTTCGCAGAACAAGCAGCAGGCCGATAGCCTGCAGGCATTGCACCTGGCACATTTGGGACGCATGTACGAAGAGGGCTATGCCGATATTTCGGGTCCTTTTGGGGACGATGGCGATATTCGGGGAATAACCATCTACAACACCCCCACTTTGGAAATGGCCGACAGCCTAGCGAATATGGACCCGATGGTAAAGGCCGGCCGGTTGGTCATTGAAATGCATCCTTGGTGGGCGGGCAAAGGCTTTCCCTTGAGGTAGTTCAAATTCCAGGGAGAACAAGAGAGGGTGGGAGTACCGCAGAATCTCCATGGCGGAATTGTAAAAACCGCCAAAGTCGGACTATTGCGCCAAAATACCTTCCTTTTCAATTAAGGGAATATGGATCAAATTGTTGGGATTGACCGTATTTTTTTCGAAAAAATATTTTTTTTCATAGAGCTTATCATCGGCATAGAAGGTGACATAAAACTCGTTGTTCAAGGCAAAAATGTCTTCCTGTAAGGGCTCTATTTTTTCGTAGGACTTTGCCTGGACTACCCCTATGCCATGTCTCATGGTTGAGGTTTTCCGATCGCCATCGTACCCCTTGGATACGATCAGGACCATGTCAATTTTGGAATCTCTATTATTTATGATGTAGGCGTTCCAATCCTTTGAAAGAAATTCGTCGTTCCACTCGTGGATAATGGCAACGTGAACATCCTTGACAACGGGAATTTCAATATCTTTTCTCATATCGTTTAAAACGAGCTCCTGAACTGCTCCAGGAAACGGATATCATTCTCGCTCAAAAGCCGGATATCCGAGATTTGATGCAAGAGCAAAGCAATCCGGTCTATACCCATTCCAAACGCAAAGCCAGAATATTTATTGGAATCTATGCCACAATTTTCCAGCACATTGGGATCTACCATGCCACAGCCCATAATCTCCAGCCATCCGGTTCCCTTGGTCATTTTATAGTCCGTTTCCGTTTCAAGACCCCAATAGACATCGACCTCGGCACTGGGTTCTGTAAAGGGGAAGTAAGAGGGCCGCAGGCGAATTTCAGATTTGCCGAAGAGCTCCGTAGTGAAAAATTGCAAGGTCTGCTTTAAATCCGCAAAAGACACATCGGTATCTATATACAGGCCTTCTACCTGGTGAAAGAAACAGTGTGAGCGGGCCGAAATGGCCTCATTTCGGTATACCCTTCCCGGAGAAATGGTCCGGATAGGAGGTTTGTGCGTTTCCATATAACGCACTTGTACCGAGGAGGTGTGCGTGCGCAAGAGCACATCAGGGTCGGTTTGGATGAAAAAGGTATCCTGCATATCCCTGGCCGGATGGTATTCCGGAAGGTTCAAGGCAGTAAAATTATGCCAGTCATCCTCAATTTCGGGGCCCTCGGACACATTAAAGCCAATTCTGGAAAAGATCTCTATAATCTGGTTCTTAACGATGGATATAGGGTGCCGGGCCCCAAGTTCCAAGGGTTCTCCCGGCCTCGTAAGGTCACCATATTGGGTTTTTTCACCCTTCCGTTCTTCCAGTGCTTCCTTTAAGGTACTTACCTTTTCCGTAGCCGAATGCTTCAGTAGATTGATGGTCTGCCCAAACTCCTTTTTTTGATCGGGTGGAACATTCTTGAATTCGGCAAAAAAATGGTTCAGCAATCCCTTTTTGCCTAGATACTTGATTCGGAAAGCTTCAATTTCCTCCGCCTTACTGGAAGTGAATCCTTCTACCGCTACAATGTGCTCCTTTAACTGGTCGATCATATAAAAAACTAAGAACGACAAATTTAAAACTTTTACGGGAGTCCGGGGAAATTATTTACACCTCCACCGGGGACGGTTGTACGTCCATCGTTTCCTTGAGCCATGCAACGCATTCGTCAAAGGTGTCAAAGATATGTTCTTTGGAGACCAGATCGGGAATAATATCGATACGCTCCATCATGTACCTGGGCTGATTTAGAACATCCACCAGTAGCACACTTATCCCCTGACTTTCCAAATCTACAAGTACATCCTCCAGGGCATATAAGCCCGATTGATCGATATACTGCATTCTATCCATACGGATGATAACACTTTTGGCCGACGGCGGAATCTGTTTGGCCAATTGCTGAAAATCACTGGTGGACCCAAAAAATAAAGGTCCTTTTATGTGCTTGATGAATACCTCCTCCTGAAGGCTCTTCGGAAATTTGGCCTCATCTGCCCAGGATTTTTCCAAGAGTAGGGATTTAACGTCTGACCGTTCCGCGGTAAGATCTCCCATTTTTTTCATGAACATCAACGAAGCGATGACCAGACCTATACCCACGGCATACACCAAGTTCCAGACCGAGGACAGTACCAACACAATGAGCATCACGATGACCTCCGAACTGAGTTTTATGGGCCCCACCTTTAGGTCTCTGGGCAAACTGGGAATGGCCTTTAAGCCCTTGTAGTCCATAACACCTATGCCTACGGTTACCAAGATGCCCGCGAGCACTGCGGCCGGAATTTGCGACGCTATAGGCCCCAGGGCCAGTAAAATGATCAAAAGCATGATTCCAGCCAGCATTCCGGACAACCTTGTCTTGCCTCCGGCATTGATATTTACCACGGTTCTTATGGTGGCGCCGGCGCCAGGGATGCCCCCGAAGATAGCGGCAACACTATTGCCAATTCCCTGACCAACCAACTCCTTGTTGGGCTTGTGCTTGGTCTTGGTCATATTATCGGCCACTACGGAGGTGAGCAGGGAGTCAATGGCCCCCAACAAGGCCAAGGTAAGGGCGGTAAAGATGTAGGGCGAGAGGGAAGAAAAGTCAAATCCCGTAAATATTTCCATATTGGGAATGGGAAGCCCTTCCGGTATTTTTTCTATGGGCCTATAAGCAAACCCAAAGCCATAGGCCACCCCAGAGACAATCAATAGGGCCACCAGCGTACTGGGAATGGTGGTGGTAATGCGTTTAAAACCATAAATGATGATGATCGTGGCCAGGGCCAGGATGAGTTCCAACCAATTGATGTTCTCCAATGCCCTGGGCAGCACCTTTATAGTGCCTACAACACCGGAAGCTTCTTTGGCCGCCAGGGTTTTGGCCTCTTCAAGGATTTCTTGTTGGGAGGTTTCCCCTGCGCGCTTAATGGTCTCTTCAAAATCCTCTAGGACAAGAATACCTTCTCCAGCTTCGTCACGTAATATGTTTTCCAAGATCAGCTCTTCCGCTTCAGGCTTAAATTCGGCCACCAGGGCAATGTCCTCCTTGGGATAATAGCCCACTGCCGGAAAAATCTGGGTGACCAATATGATAACCCCGATCGCCGTCATGAATCCGGAAACCACCGGGTAGGGAATGTATTTGATGTATTTCCCCAATCCCAATAGACCCAGCCCCACTTGCATAAGCCCAGCCAGGAGGAAAACGGTTAAAATAACGGGCAGAGCCTTGTTTATATCCCCATCGTTGATGGCTATGATCCCAGCTATGACCACCATGCTCACTGCGGTCATAGGGGCGGTTGGCCCAGAGATTTGTGTATTGGTGCCCCCAAAAAGGGCCGCAAAAAAACTGATAAAAATAGCCCCGTAAAGTCCAGCACTTGGACCTAGGCCGGAGCTTACACCAAAGGCCAATGCCAAGGGTAAGGCAACGATTCCTGCGGTAACACCGCCAAAAAGATCGCCCTTAAAGTTGGAAAAAAGATTCTTCATAGTCGTTTAGTTGTGTAACTTATGGTTCCAAGATACCATTTTTACTCAAAAAAAAGAGGCCAATATTCTGTTAAATATCGGCCTCAGTCTTTATAAAACAGGGATTAATCCAAAAAGGTCACCTTTCCGTTGCTTATATCGTACATGGCCCCAAGGATCCGTATTTCACCCTGGTCTTCCATTTCCTTCAATACCGGACTTTGTTCACGGATATTTTGAAGGGTAAGGTTCACATTGGTCACGGCAACATCATTGACAAAGCCTGTATTTTTTGAGGTACGCTCCTGAGCTTCCCTGGGCTCTTTAACCGCTTCAACTGCGGGCCTTATCTTGGAGACCAGAGCGGTCAGGTTACCCAACTTGGCATCATCACAGGCCCCCTTTACTGCTCCACAGCTCGTATGGCCAAGGACCACGACCACTTTGGTGCCCGCCAACTTACAGGCAAACTCCATGCTTCCCAAAATGTCCTCGTTCACAATATTCCCTGCCACACGGGCACTGAAGATATCCCCGACACCTTGGTCAAAGACCAATTCTGCAGATACCCTTGAATCGATACAACCCAAGATGGTGGCAAAGGGATACTGTCCGGAGACCGTATCGCTTACCTGTTCCAATAGGTCCCTGTTAATAGGGTTGTTCTCTTGAAATCTCAGATTTCCCTCTTTCAATAAGTCTAGGGCGGCCGAGGGAGTCAAGGCCGCCTGCGTTTCTTTTGTTTGTGCTTTCATCGTATTTTTTTTATGCTGATTTTGATCTTAGTTCAAAAAATTCTAAATAACTATCGGGGTTTTCGATTTCCCCACGTTCCGAAATAAGTTTGATATCGATATGTCGATTCCGTGCTTTTTCGGTAAAATCCTCCAGGATTTCCACGATGTCATTGTCCAGAAACCGGGTCTTTCTAACATCCAGCTCAAGATAGGTATTTTCAGGTAAACTATCCAGTTCCTTTAAGATGGCACCCTTGTTGAAGAAGGTAACTTCCTCGGCCAAGGTCATTTTGATCCTATGCTTTCCATTGCTTTTATCCTCGATATGCAAGAAATGGGAATTTTGATAGCTCTTTATGAGAATAACCACGATGCCCACGGCCAGGCCAAGTCCGATTCCGATAAGCAAATCAGTGAAGATAATACCTAGAACGGTAACCGTAAAGGGGATAGACTGTTTCCACCCCAGTTGGTACATCTTCTTAAACAAGGCTGGTTTGGCCAGTTTGTATCCTACAATGAACAACACCGCCGCCAAAACAGAAAGGGGAATCATGTTCAATAGTTTTGGAATTAGGATGATCGAAGTGAGCAGAAAAAAACCATGGATTATGGCAGACATTTTGGTCCTTCCACCAGATTGTATGTTGGCAGAGCTTCTTACGATGACCTGGGTAATGGGCAGGCCGCCTATCATTCCCGAAATCATATTGCCGGTACCTTGCGCCAGCAGCTCCCTATTGGTTGGGGTAACCCGTTTTCTTGGATCCAGTTTGTCCGTAGCTTCAACACAGAGCAAGGTCTCTAAGCTGGCCACCAGGGCAATGGTAAATGCCGTGATCCATATTTGGGGATTTCCGATTTCGGAGAAATTCGGAAGACTGAACTGTGCAAAAAAGGATGCGGCATCACCAGGGATGGGGACACTTACCAATTGCTGAGTGGAAATGGACAGGGATGCATTGTCTTGAGCGAAGACAAAGAATAGTATGCCAAAGATGACGGCGACCAAGGGCCCTTGTACCAATTGAAATATTTTTGCCTTTTTGGTCAGCACCCGATCCCAGAGCACTAGGATACCCAAACCGACAAATGCCACAATGGTGGAGCCAAGGCTTATAAAGTTAAGGGAATTGATGATTTCCGAAAAGGTGTTCTCTCCATCTACTTGGAAAAAGGCAAAATCGCCTTCAGGATCCGCATCATATCCGAAGAAATGCGGAATTTGTTTTAAAATAATGATAATACCTATTCCGGTAAGCATACCCTTTATGACCGAAGAGGGGAAATAATATCCAATGATCCCTGCTTTGAGGACACCAAACAGCACTTGGATGGCACCGCCCAGGACAACGGCCAATAAAAAGTTTTCATAGCTGCCCAAGGCAGCTATAGCAGTAAGCACTATGGCAGCCAATCCGGCAGCAGGGCCACTGACTCCAATTTGTGAGCCGCTCAAAGCTCCTACGACAATACCGCCCACGATACCTGCGATCAGCCCCGAAAAGAGCGGCGCGCCACTTGCAAGTGCTATGCCGAGACATAGCGGTAATGCCACAAAAAATACAACGATACTTGCAGGCAAGTCGTTTTTAATATATTTAAACATATCAATAGTTGTTGTGTCATCATATAAGGAATATGATGACGGTTAGATGATAAATAAGAATAACCTGAAACTAAATGATATGTTCTGGCGGAGGTAGGTGGATCTCCCTGATAAAGTCCGAGCAGCCCGAAGCGTAAAAAGTAATTGCATTCGCCCCTTCCTTGCCCAGAAAATTTGCCGGGTCCAAATGGGAATGAAAAAAGACCTCTTTCTCGCTATACTCTTTTTTCCCTTCCTTTTTTTTGTTCTCTTCCTCACCAAAATCCATGACCATCAGGACCTTCGCCTCGAAATCTAACAAGGTAATCACCGAGGGCATCAAAATAGAACCTGCCAACAGAAAGGAAAGAAGTAAGTGCGAGAAATACCTGAACATGGGCAAAATCGATTTTTCACAAAGATAGAAGGATTACCCGGAGTGCCTGTTAAACAAATTTTAAAAATCCTTCAACAACTTTATGTCGCTCGAAGGGATCCATCCGGTCTTACCATCGCTCAGGGCTATTTTTTTCCAATCGTTAAGCTGGTCCAAAACAAATACTTTGGTGCCCTGGTGCAGTTTAAAGGCTTCCTGGCTCCGATTGTTGGGTTCGGATTTTACCGTGGTTTCCTCGGGAAATACAATGGCAGGCTGTTCCGCTTCAAAATCCCTGTATTGCAGATAGGCAAGGGACACGGACAAAACGGCCAGGATCATGGATGCCATGCTCGTAATAAAGGCGATTCTTTTATGGGTAGCATATCTAAGGAAGTAGAACGCGATATAGGCCAACACAAAGAGGAGTACGAGACCTACGGCCAGGTAAGACCACTGTTCAAAGGATAAAAACCCTGTAATGCCCTTATAAATTTTGGAAATACTGGATTCTGGGAGCTCCTCTATCGCATCAAGCGTCATGTTCTGGGCAAACCTCAGATTATTTTTGATCTCGCTATCGTTGGGTTTTAGCAGCAGCGCCTTTTCATAATAATAGATGCTCGGCGCAATCTGGTTCATTTTGTAATAGGAATTCCCCAAGTTAAAATAGAGCTCTGCCGAATGCGCGCCATTTTCCAAGATTCGGAGATAGTCCTCGGAGGCCTTCTCATAATCACCTTCATTATAGGCCTCTGTAGCCCTGCTGAAAAGCGCATCGTTCTGTGCCGTTCCGGTAAGGGAGAGCAATAATAGAAATATGGGCATCAGTTTCTTCATCTTGCGCTATAACTGTTTATCCAAATAAGAGATTACGTCACTTGCCTTAGTGTAGTCCTGTTGCATCTGCACCTCGGAAAAAGGGCTGTACCGGGCCATTTCACAATTCTCGAGCAAGCCTATAAATCCTTCCATGGTGGTTTCATCTACCTGCTTTTCGGTAAGCAACATGCTTATTTTGTCCTTGCTGAACTCCGTGGTCTCGATCTTTAGTTTAGCCTTGAGATAATTGTGCAACGCTTTTTCCAGAGCGATATAAAAAGCCTCTTTGTCTCCCAGGGTCTTTTTGGCAGCAGACAGGTATTTTCTGGCCAATTTATTGGCCTTTTTTATTTTGTTGCCCGCAACATCACTGGCAATGGCCTCCCGTTTTTTCCCAAAAAGAACGGTAACGGGTATCAACAGCAGCGGAAGGAACAACCACATGTAAAAACGGGGGGATCCAAAAAAGTAATTGGTGCCGATCACCGATAAATTCGGCTTCAGTTTTATAAAACTGAATTGACTTCCTGTGCTTACCACCGCCTGACGGTTGTTTAGGGGTGCCCCCAAAGGACTTGCTGTATCTTCTCCGGCCGGCCCGTCCATGACATTGATCAAAATTTCCTCGGAGCTCAAGCGCTTATACGACTCCGTCTTGGGGTCAAAATAACTAAAGGAAATGCTCGGGATGGGATACTTGCCCCGGAAAGAAGGCACAATGGTATAGTTGTTGCTTACCTTTCCCTCCATGCCCGAGAGCGTGGTGCGCACGTTTTCCTTAAACTCAGGGTCGTATACTTCCAAAGCACTGGGAAGGCTTGGTTCGGGCAACTGAAACAATTTTAGATTGCCCTTTCCCTTTACCTCCACCTTGGCCTGAAGGGATTCCGATGCGTTTAAATCGGTCTTGCTCGTAGTCACCGAAAAATCAAAACTTCCCACCGCCCCGCTGAAGTTGGGAGGTTTCCCATCCGAAGGCAAAGCCTTTACGTTTATCGTTCTTTTACCTGCGGAAACCGTCTTATTGGTCTGGGTAAAGATCCTACCTCCAAAGAAATCGCGCTTGTTGGTAGGCACATCCACGCTTACATCCAGCGAGAGGGGTTCTATGGTCAATTTCCCTGTTTTTTGCGGATACAGGACCACACGCTTCAAAATCACATAGCGGTATGCCTTTCCTTGATAGGTGCCATTCTGTATATTATACTTGGTCACCGGCATATCCTGGCTCCAAAAGTTGTTGTATTTAGGATTGTCCAGGGCCCTAAAATTGGTCACGGTTATAAATTGACTCACATACAGTTTGTATACCACGCTTACCGCTTCGTTAAGGTAGGGATTGGCCTTGGACACCTCTGCCACCAAATGGAGACTTTCATCGGCGACGTCATCCACGGTCATTTGATCGCTGGGCTTGTCCACAGCGGCGGTGACCTCTATTTTTTTTGAGAGCGATTTATAGGTTTTTCCATCTATGACGATTGTGGCCTGCTTGATGGTGAAAACGCCACGTGAGGTGGGTGCCAAGGTATAGGAATAGGTCTTGGAAAAACTTCGTACCCCATTGATCCACGAAGAACTGATGGATTGAGAGGGTCCCATAAGCACCCTGAACCCATTAAAATCGGGCGGGTCAAAATCATCCCCATCCTTGTTCATCACAAAATCTACCCGTAGACGCTCATTAATCCCCAGTTTACTCTTGCTAACCTTAACCTCAAAGCTAACGCCATCCTGCGCCCTCACGGTAAAAACCATGAGCAGCAACGGTAAAAGCAAGAAGTATTTTTTAGAAATAAGCCACATCACCAATCTTTTTCATTCTTCGTTTTAACACCCTTTACCTTTTTGGCGTCTATTTTTTCCTGAACTTTTTTCTCTTCATTCTGCATAGCCTCCAAAAGATTCTTTACCTGTTGGGGAGACAGTTGATTGGGTCTTGGACGTTTCTGGTCCTTAGGCCGATCGCCCTGCTCTGGCTGTTTTTTCTTTTCTTCTTTTTTATCTCCATCACCTTCCTTGTTCTCTTCCTTTTTTTCATCTCCCTTGTCACCCTCGTCTCCTTTGTCCTCGTTTTCCTTGTTGTCCTGATCGCCCTTGTTATCTTCCTTATTGTCCCCTTCGTTTTTTTGATCCTGATTCTTATCCTTTTTGTCCTCTTGATCCTGCTTGTCCTCTCCTCCTTGATTTTGGTCGTTCTTTTGTTCGTCCTGCTGTTTTTTCAGCATTTCTTTGGCCAAGGCCAAATTATAGCGGGTCTCCTCATCGGTAGGATTGTTCCTAAGGGCCTCTTTGTAAGCCTCCACCGCTTTTTGGTATTCCTTGTTCTTCATAAAGACATTGCCCATATTGTGATAGGCCTTGTGCTTGTCCGCTTTGTTTTCTGCCAAATCGCCCGCTTGCTTAAATCGGGCAAAAGCTTCGCTATAGGTTTCCTTGTTGTAGTAGGCATTCCCCAGGTTATAGGGCGCGGCCACGTTTTCTGTGCTTTTGGAAATGGCCTTTCTATACGTGGCCTCGGCATTGATGAAATTGTCCTCTGAAAGTTCCTTGTTCGCTTCCCAAGTAAGGTTTTTGGAAGCGCGCAGGGCCTTCTCATTTTCTTTGGTTTCCTCTTGGGCAAAGGAAACACATCCGACCAAAAAAACAAGATATAAAATCGTTCTCATGTTACTCATCCACTTTTTCATTAAACAGATTCAGTTTTTTAAGCCATTGGGTCTTTCGGTCCAACAGAAAGATGTCCAAAAATAAAAAGAATAGCCCCAAGGCCAAAAACCACTGGTATTGGTCCTTGAACTCTGCAAACTGTTTGGCCTCGAACTCCTTTTTGTCCATCTGGAACAATTGCTCCTTGATATATTCAACGGCCTCTTCCGTATTGGCCCCGTTAATGTATTCCCCATTGCCTTCGGAAGCGATCTCGTTCAAAATGGTTTCGTTCAGTTTGGTAATGACCACCTCGCCCTGGGCATCTTTTTTATGGCTTTCCACAACCCCATTTTTTTTCAGCGGGATGGGGCCTCCCTTCTTTTTTCCTACACCAATGGTAAATATACGAATCCCCTCTTCTACCGCCACATCCACCGCTTCCAGTGTTGAACCTTCCGAATGATCCTCCCCATCCGAAACGATGAACAGTACCCTGTTTGTCTGCTCTTCGTCGTCATAATAGGTCGCCGCCAGTTCAATGGCCTGGTTGATTGCCGTTCCCTGGGACGAAAGCATATTGGTGTTCATGCTTTGCAAAAACATTTTGGCCGCTCCATAGTCTGTGGTTATTGGCAACTGGGGAAAAGCTTGCCCGGCGTAGGCAATAATCCCTATCCGGTCGCTGGCCAATTGGTTGATGATTTCGGAGACCAAGCGTTTGGCCTTTTCCAGTCGGTTTGGGGCAATATCCTCCGCGAGCATACTTCTGGAGACATCCACCGCGAAGACAATGTCTACCCCTTCCCGTTTAACCGTCTCCAATTTTGTGCCAATTTTCGGGTTTACCAGCCCAAGGACCAAAAAAGTTAGGCCCAAAAGCAAAAAAATGAGTTTCAAGGTAGATTTAAAGCTAGATCGATCTGGTGTTAAACGTCTCAATAACGACGGGCTGGCAAACTTCTTCTGCGCACTTCGCTTCCATATTTGCAGGGCAACGAACAGCACGATCATCATGGGAATAATGAACAGGAGATAGAAATATATTTTTTCGTCGAGCTGAATCATAAAATTTATATAAAGCTTCTAAATAGCGTTATCCTGAAGAACCATTCCAGTATAAGCAAAGCCCCTGCCAAAAGCACCCAGGGTCTAAATTTTTCTTCGTATTTGTAATATTTGAATTCTTCGATTTCCGTTTTTTCCAACTTGTTGATCTCGTCGTAGATATCCTCCAGGCTTTCATTATTGGTCGCCCTAAAATACTTGCCCCCGGTAACTTCGGCGATTTCCTCTAGGAGGTTTTCATCTATTTCGACCTGGCGCATGCCATATCGGAAGGACCCGTCCCTGTTATAGGCTATTGGTGAAAGGGCATTGCCGTTGGTGCCCAGGCCAATGGTATAGGTCTTTATTCCGAATTCCACGGCAAGATCGGCGGCTGTCTGCGGCTCTATAAAGCCGGAGTTGTTCACCCCATCGGTAAGCAATATGATCACTTTGCTAATTGCTTTGCTCTCCTTTAAGCGGTTTACAGAGGTAGCAAGGCCCATCCCTATGGCTGTCCCATCATTGAGCTGTCCGTAGGTAATTTCCCGAAGTGCGTTTAGAACAATCGATTTATCACTGGTTATAGGAGTTTTGGTATAGCTTTCCCCGGCATAGGCCACCAGGCCGATCCGATCATTGGGCCGTTTTCGGATAAAATCACCGGCCACCTCCTTAAGCGCGGACAACCTATTGGGTTTTAAGTCCCTTGCCAGCATACTGGAGGAGACATCTATGGCCATAACAATATCTATCCCTTTGGTAGTTTTTGTCCGGGTAGAAATATCCTCTGTCTGTGGTCTGGCCAGTGCCGTAATGATCGCCGCAAGTGCCAACAGGCGCAACAGAAACAACAAGGGCTTCAGTTTGGGCAAAAACCCCGAATCCGAAAATCCTTTGATGCTCGAAATTTTGAGCGCGGCCGTTTCTTCCTTGCGTTTGAAAAAATACCAAAGCAAAGCCAGCGGAAGCAATAGGAGCAACCAAAAGAACTGTGGGTTTGCAAATTCGATATTTTCTAACATTTACGCTTCTGTTTTAACTTCTACGGACCTTAGGATGCGCGCAACAATCTGTTCGGCATAGGAATCATTGTCCAACCAAGACAATAGAATCTGTTGTTGAAAACCTTTGCCGCCAAAACTTAATATAATATATTTTCCCCTGACCAGTTCCTTGGAATCCGGAACGGCAAACTTTCCGCTGCCGTAGGTCTTGATTCCCGTTACCCCGGTCGTGGTGGTAAACTCTTCCTGCTTGGTAATGATATTTTTGGCGCCCTGATCCTCAAAGTTTTTCAATAACTGTTCTATAGATTTTTCAAAATCGGGTTCCGCAAGTTCGGTAAAGGAGGTCGATGAGGTTGCAACGGTGAACAAGCCGATGGAACTCGTATAGATAAAGTTGTGCTGTTCTTTAATATCTTCCCTTGCCTCTGCCGGAAGCGGAATGTCCTGTCGAATTAATACTTTAGGGGTTTCCAAGCTGATCGGGGGATAGCCGTACGAACTGGATACCCACTCCCCGTCCAGAAGTTCCTTGGTGGGATGACCCAATACTGTATCCTTTACCTGATTGAAACCGTAATAACTTACTGCCGAAACTGCGGAAATGAGAAGAAGGGCAACCGTGGCCGCTACGGCAATGACAATCTTCTTCCGATACTTTTTACGAGCCAATTCTTCTTGATATTCCTGCTGTTGCATCAATTCCTCCTCCGTAGGTTCTGGAAGGGCTTCCTTGGTCTTAATGACAATTTCCTCAATAGATTTCCTGTCCTGTTCCGCGGTGGATGTAGGCGGCTTGGACTTTGCGAATTTTACAAGATCCGCAGTCTGTAATATTCTTTTGAACTGATGAATGGTGTCATCTTCCAATTTTAGTTCCCCCGCATCCTTGAGCATCTCCAATTTATCGATCAGCTGATTCGTGGTACTTTCCAGGGCTGTAACGTGCACGTCCTCCTCAAGGTACGAGCGTACAATGTCCGTAAGCTCCGAATAGTACCGCTTGTATTCGTCCTGGATGAGGTACTTGGAATTTTCCAGGCGTTTTAACTCCAGCAAAGCCCTATCGTAAGGCGGCAAAAGGGCCTCTTTCTCCTCTTCGGTCAACGGTTTTTTGCGGAACACGAACCAATACAACAATCCGCCCACCAATAACAGGCCCAACAAGATTATCAAAAGGACTTTCCAAAGTCTGGAATAACTTTTCTCTACCGGGATAAGGGATTTGATGTCGTACATCTTCTGGGTAAGCGTATCCACAGGTACCGTGGCCACATTGATTTTGACAGAATCCGTAAAAAAGGGTTTTTCATTGATCGCAATACGTTGCGGGGGAATCGTGTACACCCCGGAATCGAATTGCGTCAGCGCGTAGATTTTTTGTAGGGTGAGCCTATTCTTTTTACGTGTGGTATCGGTCACAAAGGCCTCAACGGTCTCCAAGGGAGAAAAAGTCTGCCCCTCTGGGAAGAAGACAAGATCGGTAGAATCGGTCTCCACGGTAATCGTATATTTTATCTGCTCCCCTATCTTTATGAAAGTGGTATCGATTTCTGAGTGTACGGAAGGGGAGGATTGTGCCCTGCCGTAAAACGAAGCCAGCACAAATAGGAGGAGAAAGAAGAGGTATTGCACCTCCCTCCCTAATAACACTTTAGCTGTAACTTTAGAACACTTCATTTGTACTATCCCCTTCGCTTAAAATAACCCAATAATTTCTTTACGTAGCTCTCATCTACCCGACAACTCAGAATACCACAGCCAGACTTGGTGAAGGTATCCTCAAAATAATCGACGCGCTCCTGATGGTATTTTTTATAAGCCATGCGCACCTTTCTGGATTGGGTGTTTACCAATTGCAGGGTTCCGGTTTCGGCATCGCGCATTTGGACCATTCCCAAGTTGGGAATAGCTTCTTCGCGCTGATCGTATACGCGTATGCCGGTAACGTCGTGCTTGTTGCCGGTTATCTTTAAGGTCCTTTCATAATCCTCGGCGATAAAATCGGAAAGCACAAAAACAATGGCCTTCTTTTTCATGACGTTGGTAAGGTATTTCAAGGCTTCCGCAATATTGGTCTGCCTACTTTTTGGGGTAAACTCCAAAAGTTCCCTAATGATCCGGAGTACATGGCTTTTCCCTTTTTTTGGTGGAATAAAGAGCTCTACCTCATCAGAAAACAGAACCAGCCCGGCTTTATCGTTGTTCTGCATGGCGGAAAAGGCCAGGGTAGCCGATATTTCCGTAATAATGTCCTTTTTGAATTGGTTGGAGGTGCCGAACAGTTCGGACCCGCTCACATCTACCATCAACATCATGGTGAGCTCGCGTTCTTCTTCAAAGACCTTTACATAGGGTTCGTTATACCGCGCGGTTACATTCCAATCTATACTTCTCACATCATCCCCGAACTGATACTGCCGCACTTCACTAAAGGTCATACCCCTTCCCTTAAAGGTAGAATGGTACTCACCACCAAAAATATGATCGGAAAGACGTCTGGTCTTTATCTCGATCTTGCGAACCTTCTTAAGTAATTCTTTGGTATCCATGGGCTCCGTCGGGAGTTTGTTCACCTGATGAATGTTTCCAGCTAAAACTTAAAATCTCGAAACTTGAAACGGGATGCTAAGGCACCTCAATTTCGTTTACAATCTTATTGATGATTTCTTCTGAAGTAATATTTTCTGCCTCTGCCTCGTAAGTGATGCCTATTCTATGCCGGAGCACATCGTGTACCACGGCCCTGACATCTTCGGGGACCACATACCCCCTTCGCTTGATAAAGGCATAACATTTGGCGGCGTTCCCCAGATTAATACTTCCTCTGGGAGAGGCACCAAAGCTGATGAGTGGTTTTAGATCTCCTAAATTATATTTTTCCGGATAGCGTGTGGCAAAGACCAGATCCAGGATATACTTTTCTATTTTTTCGTCCATATAGACCTCCCTGACCGCCTGCTGGGCGCTTAGAATTTGTTTAAGGCTAATCACAGGGGTAACGGCATCGTAATTTTGAAGTAGATTTTGCCTCATAATCAGTTGCTCCTCGTTCATCTTGGGGTAATCAATTACGGTCTTAAGCATAAAACGGTCTACTTGTGCTTCGGGCAGTGGGTAAGTGCCTTCCTGCTCTACCGGATTCTGTGTGGCCATTACCAAGAAAGGTTTGTCCAGAATAAAGGTTTCGTCCCCAATGGTGACCTGTTTCTCCTGCATGGCCTCCAAGAGGGCAGATTGCACCTTGGCCGGGGCCCGGTTTATTTCGTCCGCAAGCACGAAGTTGGCAAAAATGGGCCCTTTTTTAATGGAGAAGTCGTTCTCTTTTATGTTGTAGATCATGGTGCCTACCACATCGGCGGGCAACAGGTCTGGGGTAAATTGTATTCTGCTAAAGCTTCCTTTAACCGCTTTGGCAAGGGTATTTATAGCAAGGGTCTTGGCCAGACCGGGAACACCTTCAAGTAAAATATGTCCTTGTCCCAACAGGCCAATGAGCAATCGTTCCACCATGTGTTTTTGCCCAACGATTACCTTGTTCATTTCTATTGTGAGCAAATCTATAAAAGCGCTCTCCTTCTCAATTTTCTCGTTCACGGCACTAATATCAATAGTAGTATTTTCTTCCATAGAAACCATTTTAATTTTGATGCAAATAAAGTAAGCATTTAAATAAAACGCAAAATGAAAATTTATTTAGTCATCCCCTGTTAATTATTGGTTAAAAATTGGTGAAACCCCCGAGTTTTATGAAGTATTTAAGGGATTTATTTTTTATTTTCACCAACCTATGGACAATACAACTTCTTATTCCAAAATCATTGCCGGAACCATGACCTGGGGAAGCTGGGGGAAAGACCTTTCGCAAAAGGATTTAATCGCTTTGATCGGGCATTGTCTCAACGCGGGCATTTCTACCTTTGACCATGCCGATATCTATGGAGGGTATACCAATGAGGCCGTATTTGGCAAGGCCTTTGCCCAGAGCGGCATACCCCGATCCGACGTACAGTTGATCACCAAATGTGGGATTCAACTCGACACCGAAGTCAGGAAGAACAAAGTAGTACACTATAACTACTCCAAGGACTACATCATATGGAGCGCGGAAGAATCCTTAAAAAATTTAAGGACAGATTACCTGGATCTTTTTTTATTACATAGGCCAAGCCCTTTAATGCATCCGGGGGAGATTGCGGAGGCCATTGCGCAATTGCAGAAGGAGGGAAAGATCAAGGCGTTTGGAGTATCAAATTTTACCCCCTCGCAGATCGAGATGTTGGAGACCGCTGTTCCGGTTTCGGGAAACCAAGTGGAATTTTCCTTAACGGCAGATGGGGCAATGTACGACGGCACTTTGGACGATATGATTGCTAATGATAGAATGGCCATGGCCTGGAGTCCATTGGGGAGTTATTTCAGGGAAAAGGACAAAAAAACCAAAAGGATCAAGAAAGTACTGAAACGCCTAAGAAAGAAATATAACGTCAACGCCAGTCAGCTCCTTCTGGCCTGGATTTTAAGACATCCCGCCAAAGTATACCCGGTCGTGGGTACCGCTACCCCCCAACGCCTTACTGATGCAATCAATGCCACGAAAATTGATTTGGAACTGGAGGATTGGTTTTTGCTTTTGGCTGCGAGCCAAGGACATAGGGTGCCCTAGATTTGATGGTGCCCAAGGAAGAAAAAGGGGGAGCAAAGACTCCCGACAAATGACATGGATGTTGGGCAAGCTGGCTGCACGGCACATCTGAATACTGACTTATGATTAACAAGCGCTTGCTGGTAAAGAACCTCTTGGCCCATAATGATGAGAACAGCTTTTATGACAAAAAGCGGTTTATCAATATTGGACAAAAAGAAGGCAAGGCAAAGTTCCTAAAGCACGTATGTGCCCTGGCCAACAGCAATCCCCTAAACAATTCTTTCATTGTGATCGGGGTGGAGGATGAGGATAACGAGATTGTTGGGGTCGACTTCTTCGATGACAGCAAGATTCAAAACTTGGTCAACGCCTATTTGGACCACCCGCCCTTAATCTCCTATGAGAATATTCCTTTTCCTCACTTGTCCGAAGGTAAAGTGGTGGGTCTGGTAAGTATAAAATCAAGTGGGAAGGTCTGTGCACTTCGGAAGAATATTTGGAAATATTACGGGGGCGCGGTCTTCTTTAGGGAAGGCAGCATTAGCCTGCCCAAGGCCTTTGATATTGAATTGAAGGACATCAACTCCCAAACGGTGGCCACCATTGAACAGCATGCGCGGAACAATATTGAGCTCACCTTGGACGGAGTCATTGATTTTATCAACAACAGGCATAAGGATCTAACGAGCGACTATAAGGTTTTTAAAGAGCAATTTGTGGTCTGCTGGGCCGGGAATGAAAAGAAGGTCAAAAAAGAAACCTATTATTCCCGTGTGGATATCGAATTGATCAACGAGCAGGTGAAACTGTTTTATTCTACCCTGGATGAGGTTACCATTTCGTTTGATGAGGATTCCTTTACGACCATTGAATATGTTCAACTGGGCCTGGGGTCGGAGCTTCGTTATTTCCCTTTGGAAAAGGTGGTCATTACCTTTTCGGACAATGGTAAATATCAAATTCTCAGCAATTTGATTTTTGATCCCCCGCAGTATGATAAGAAAACGCTGCACCATATTTTTAACGCCAACAATGCCCTACTCCAAAAATTGGAGAAAAACATCTCGTTGAAGGCTTCGGAACGGGAAGATCTAAAGCATCTTCCGGCCACCTATCTTATTTGCTATTTGAATGGTTTTGAGGAAGCCAAAGATCAAATGGACATGGCCAGACCTATTCTCAAAGCCCATAACGCCAATGTCTACCAATCCTTAAAGGAGTCGCTCAGAATATTGCGAAAAGTACAGTATAATTAATGGGGGAACAGCTGATCCCTGGTGGGCAAGGAGGTGATGGCACCATAGTTTGTAGTGGTAATTGCACCTGCCTTGTTCGCGTTTTGCACCATCTGCTCCAAAAGCGGACCGTCTTCCAAAATATGACCTGGATGGTTCAGGGTGGAAATCTGCTGCAATAAACACCCTATAAAGGCGTCCCCGGCCCCTGTAGTATCAACCGGTGTTACCTTTACACTTGGCACGATTTTTTTTATGTGGTCGTTACTTATATATGTGCCCTCGGCCCCTAAAGTGATGGCTATCGTATGGGTCCCCTTTTCATGCAAGTTGGTGCAGGCCTGTTCAATATCCGCTTTTCCCGATAATAATTGGGCCTCTTCCAAGCTAAACTTGCACAGATTGGACTTTTCAATAAAAGGGATACATTTTTTTATAAAGGCCGATTCATTTCCCTTCCAAAGATCGGCCCTAAAATTGGGATCAAAACTTATAAAAGTATCCTGGGTAAGGGCATCGAAAAAATAACGGCCATAGGCCTCCTCCAGATTGCCTCCCAAGAGTGCGGTTGCCGCTCCCAGGTGCAGCATATTGCCCTTAAAATCCTTTTTTACGGAAGCGACATATTTCAGCTCCCGATCGGCTCCCCGGCTAAAGACAAAATCCCGTTCGCCGTCCTCTGCCAGTGAAACGAACGCCAAAGTGGTAAATACAGGGGAACGTTGGGCCAGGGAGATATCCACCCCGGAGCCTTCCAAAATGTTCAGGAGAAACGTACCAAAAGGGTCTTCGCCAACTGCACCGACAAAAATACTGTTCCCTCCAAGTTTGGATATGGCACAGGCCACATTGGCCGGGGCACCACCTGCCTTTTTGGTAAATTCATTTGCTTTGGAGAGATCGTTTCCCTGTCTTTCCGCTACAAAATCTATCAACAGTTCACCTATACAATATACTTTCCTCATCCAGTTTCACTTATCATTTGGGGCCTCAAAGTAATTAGAAATACCACGGGAATCCAAAAAATAGGGGATTTATTTTACAGGAACAGCGATGGGATTAAATTCGCGTGGAAATTAGCGCTTGACCTTTGGTCCGTTTTGAAGAAATGATTACCTTTTAAAAAACAAAAAAACCTATCTAAAATGAGTTTATTCGATGAGATAAAAAAGAAGCTAAGCCATGAGTTTATTGACATTGTGGAATGGCTGGACAATACAAACGATACCATTGTACACCGTTTTGAACGCTACCAGAACGAAATTAAAAACGGGGCAAAACTCATTGTTCGGGAAGGACAGACCGCAGTATTTATCAACGAAGGGCAACTGGCCGATGCCTTTAAACCGGGCACCTATACCCTAAACACCAAAAACCTGCCGATTCTCACCACCTTAAAAGGATGGAAATATGGTTTTAACAGCCCCTTCAAGGCCGAGGTCTATTTTGTAAACACCCGTTTGTTTACTGATGAAAAATGGGGGACCAAAAATCCGGTGATGTTAAGTGACGATCGGTTTGGACTGGTAGAAATACGGGCATTTGGCACCTATAGTTTCAGGATTGGAGACCCCGGGAAGTTTATTGTCGATGTGGTGGGAACAGACGGGAACTTCACCAATTATGAGATCAATGAACACCTCAAGAGTCTGATTGTTACCAGGTTTACCGATACCGTTGGGGAAGCCAATCTTCCCATAGAGCTCTATGCGGCCAACACCTCCGAACTATCCCAAACCTGTCAGGAGGTTATGCAGCCCGAATTTGGTAGGGTGGGCATTGAATTGGAAAAATTTTATATCGAAAATGTTTCCATGCCGGAAGACCTTAAAAAGGAAATCTTTGAATATAGCAGATTGGATAAGCTAGACATGTCCAAACTCTCCCAATTCAAGGCGGCCAAGGCCATGGAGGCTGCCGCCAAAAACGAAGGGGGAACGGCCGGCGCCGGCATGGGCATGGGCATGGGGTTTGTGCTGGCACAACAAATGGGCGGTATGATGACCCAACAGCATACACAGCAACCTTTCTCACCGCCGCAAGGAGGGTCCGCGCCTCCTCCGATACCACTGCAAGTCCTGTACCACTATGCCGTCAATGGACAACAACTCGGTCCGGTTTCGCTCGACAAATTAAAGGAGCTGTTCGCCAATAGGACCATTAACAGGGATTCCTTGATCTGGAAACAGGGCATGGCCAATTGGACTGCTTTAAAGGATGTTGAGGATTTAAAATCATTTTTGGGAGGAAGCACACCACCCCCACTACCGACAACATAGGACCTCCTACAATTTTTATTTGGATTCCCACCTTATGGGAACACCTGCTATATGGAAGAAACGGCTAAATCCCAACAGAAAAAATCATGTGCCAACTGTGGTGCGGAACTCAATTTTAAACCGGGTTCGCACCAGTTAAAATGTGAATACTGTGGTTACGAGGAGTTCATAGAACAGGCCAAAAGCAGTTTTGAGGAACTGGAACTTAAACACTATTTGAAGGTGGTGGGCAACCATGCGTTCACGGAGACCATAGATTTACTGCATTGCAAGAATTGTGGGGCCAACCAACACGTGGAGGAAAATTACAAATCCCTGCACTGTGTATATTGCGGAGAGCCCTTGATTAAAGAGGATATTGAAAAAGAGGGTTGGATATTGCCAGGGGCGTTGGTGCCTTTTCAATTGGATGGCAAAACGGCCCGGAACATTTTTAAGAATTGGGTAAACCGAATTTGGTTTGCACCGAATAAATTAAAAAAGGCGGCCCTGGATCCTGAAAGTATACACGGGCTGTACGTCCCTTACTGGACCTTCGATGCCAATCTAAAGGCAGCTTATCAAGGGGAACGGGGAGATTATTACTACGAGACCCAGACCTATAGAACAAAAAACGGGAACCGTACCAGACAGGTCAGGAAGACCAGGTGGTCCTCGGCTTCCGGTTCTGTACAAGGTTTTGTAGATGATATATTGATTAACGCATCGGAAAAAAAGAGAAGGGAAATCCCAGCCAAGATCAGCCATTGGAATTTGAAGGAATTGGTGGTTTTTAACTCCAAATATTTGGCGGGCTTTGTTACTGAAAAGTACACGATATCCCTTAAGGACGGTCACCATTTGTCCTTTCAAAAGGCCAAACAAATTGCCCATAGCTGGATACGACGGGACATAGGCGGGGATACCCAACGGATCCATCATGCAGACATAAAACTTACGGAGGAGACCTTTAAACACATTCTTTTACCTCTATACATAAGCTCCTATCGCTACAAAAACAAGGAATACCACTTTTATGTCAATGGGCAAACAGGTAGCATTAGTGGAACGCATCCCTATTCCTTCTGGAAAATCTTCCTATTGATTGTAGCGGTGTTGGTAGCAATAGGATTAATTGTAATATTTGCCCAATGAGAACATTGGTAATTGGGGATATCCATGGCGGACTAAGGGCACTTGAACAGGTTATGGACCGAGCAGGGGCCTCCCCTAGAGATCATCTTATTTTCTTGGGAGACTACGTGGATGGCTGGAGCGAGGCCGTGGAAACGGTCAATTTTTTAATACGCTTGGGCAACACCCACCAGTGTACCTTTTTAAAGGGAAATCACGATGAGCTCTGTATGGATTGGTTGCTGGAGGCCAAGGACAGGCCTCTTTGGTTCCAACACGGTGGAAAAACCACTGTAGCGTCCTATGCCAAGGCAGATAGCGCTACCAAGAAACGTCACATGGTGTTCTATCAGAATTTGGAGAACTATTATTTGGATGAAGGGAACAGGTTGTTTCTTCATGCCGGGTTTACCAACCTTAAAGGGGTGGCCTACGAATACTTTTCCAAAACATTCTATTGGGATAGGACGCTTTGGGAGCTGGCGCTTTCCCTTGATCCCCACCTTCCGAAGACCGATGCACGGTATCCTAAAAGACTATTGCACTACAAGGAGGTCTATATTGGGCATACCCCTGTAACCCGAATTGGGAAGACTACTCCCCAACGGGCGGTCAATGTGTGGAACGTGGATACAGGAGCAGCATTTAAAGGTCCTTTGTCCATAATTGATGTGGAAAGCAAGGAAGTTTGGCAAAGCGATCCGGTCTTTAGTTTATATCCAGGAGAAAACGGGCGGAACCAAAATTAATAGTCCTTTGTGACTATATTCCAATATTAATAGGGATATTTACCAAAAATACCAACATGTCTCCCAAGAATATCCGCATAGAAGTAATGAATGCCATAGAACATAAAGTGGATGGGTTTATAGATTCCTTCCTTATTCCTATTGAGGAAATATGGCAGCCCACGGATTTTTTACCCGATTCCCAAGGCGAAGGATTTATGGAAGACGTACATCAAATACGGGAAGAAGCCAAGGAATTGGGATATGATTTTTGGGTCACCATGGTCGCCGACACCATCACGGAAGAGGCATTGCCCACTTACGAGTCCTGGCTAATGGATGTTGAAGGGATCGATCAGCACGATGGGAACAAAAACGGTTGGTCCAAATGGGTCCGGGCCTGGACGGCGGAGGAGAATAGGCACGGTGACGTACTGAACAAGTATTTGTATCTCTCGGGACGGGTAAATATGCGGGAAATGGAAATTACCACGCAGCATCTAATCGCCGATGGTTTTGATATAGGCACCGATAGGGATCCCTATAAGAATTTTGTATATACCAGTTTCCAGGAACTGGCTACCTATATCTCCCACAAACGTGTGGGGCAAATGGCCAAGAAAAAGGGCAATACCCTTTTGGGAAAAATGTGTACCATCATCTCCGGGGATGAGATGCGCCATCATTTGGCCTATCGGGAATTTGTGAAAACCATCTTCGGGGAGGATCCCAGCGGAATGTTATTGGCCTTTGCGGATATGATGAAAAAGAAGATTGTGATGCCGGCCCACTTTTTAAGGGAGTCCGGTGGAAGCATAGGGACGGCCTTTGAAACCTTTTCCAATTGTGCCCAACGTTTGGGAGTATACACCGCCCAAGATTATATTGATATTCTTGGGAAGCTCAACACCTATTGGGATTTGGCCTCTTTAAGAAGCCTTAGCGACGACGCCGAAAGGGCGAGGGACTATTTGATGAAGTTACCCGATCGTTTAAAGCGCATTTCGGACCGTATGAAATTTCCCGAGGAGCAATACCATTTTAAATGGGTGGAAGCCAATGGCATCATCTAAAGAGGGACCTATAGACGTATCTTAGGCCCCGCTTTTTGGGCTTATAGTTTTCCGTGCTTGTGCTTGTCCTGCCATTTGGCAAGATCTTTCCATTTACCTTCATAACACATTTTACCCTGCATGGGCCATGAGGCCGGGTCGTGCATTTTATAACGATTTCCACCCGAATTTAATACGTCGCGGCATTTGGCCACCGTAGTTTCCGATAAGGCCTTCCAAGTCTTGATATCATGGTTATGGAACAAACCTTCTATTTTTGGACCTATTCCTTCCACGATGGTCAGATCGTCCTGTTTTATTTTGAAGCCCATGTCCGATTTGGCTGCAGCTGCATTGAACACCGGGCCCTTTGCAGCGGTGGTACCGGACGGTGCCATGGAGGCCACGGGAGTACTATCCGAGCTTGAGGTCAGTTTTTTGTTGCAGGCCGCAAGCTCGGCCTCCAATTTTGCGTTTTTGTCCTGAAGCAGTTTTAGGTTGGCCGGGCCATCGGTGGTTTGCGCACCGCTTTTACCGATCAGATATCCAAAATAGGCGCAGAGTACCCCTACCAGAAGGGGTATGGCCCAACACCATAGGTTCATATTTTCAAAATCCATGTCTCTTGTTTTACGGGTTAGTTGTTTAGTGTAGGTTC
This sequence comes from Eudoraea algarum, assembly GCF_050589645.1. NCBI lineage: Bacteria > Pseudomonadati > Bacteroidota > Flavobacteriia > Flavobacteriales > Flavobacteriaceae > Eudoraea > Eudoraea algarum. The sequence goes on from NZ_JBNGOQ010000004.1 coordinate 175,942, forward strand.
AGCTTTGCCTGTCCATGATCGGGTCTTTCCTTTCCACTTTGTGCAGTAGTTTCCATTTGCGGAAGATCGTCCTTGGGCACTGTGGCTTCGCTTGCAGAGACCTCCTTAGGGTTGGCCCCACATTCGCTGCAGTACATCACAAAAAAATAGGTCCCCGCCAGAATCGCAATGGCTATTCCGATCAGGTTGGTCGTTGTTTTTGTCATTGTTATAGTTATTTAGTGTTCGCTATACAATGTATTAAAAAAATCCTAAAAACTGTTTGCTGATACGGCTTAAATCTTACTATTCAGTTACTTATCCTTGAGGTCTCGCCGATAAAAAAAAACCTTTTTATTGTTCCGAAATGCACGAATAATTGATCAAATGAACCAATTATACAGTTTTTACTACCAATTGTGAAGTAACGGAATGCCGTCCCATATATAATTCGGACTTTAGTACCATCAATAAGGATAAACCCTATTTCTCCCGACAAAGATCCGGCATTGAGATAGGGTTCAACATATTTTAAGTGTAGTTTGATTTAGTTTAGTTGGTTGGAAAGACCCGCTGCCACTTTGGGTCCATCAAAGGGGCAGCGGGTTTTCTTATGGCATATGACCAAATACACGATCCCAGCATCCGTCCATATTATTTTTTAGGCAAGGAACACACAAGCGATAGGCATTCCATCATAGATGGGCTACTTTTACCTTGTCCATACCTTAAGAACCCGAGGATTATGAAAAGATCGATAAAAGAATTTGTGAATTTTTGCTGCATGCTCCTGATACTTGGCACACAAGCCTTGTTGCGAGGCAGTTGGACGGCAGAGACCAAACCAGTGAAAGTTGGGCCACAACCCAAAAATGGAATACGTTTAAAATAATAGAATAAGCCGAAAACCTTTCAAACGGTTTCCATATATATCCGGTTGTTAAGCTGAATTGAAAGCCCGCCGATGCTTTGAGCCAGTTACGCCTTTGACGTAATGAAGGAGCTAAGGCATCGGCGGGCTTTTTTTGGTGCCATTTGAGATAGTGCTATGCTATTTTTTAGCCAGCATTGCATGTAAAACTGCCTGACATTTTTCTTCTTTTTTCCATTGGTACACGATACCTCTTCGACTAGACTTTTTTATACACCAAATACACATAAATCCCTTATAATCAGATGTTTATATTATAATTTTAATGCTATATATAATCGTAAAATCATACAATTATGAAAAAAGCAATGAGATTTTTAATGTTGGGAACCATGGTCCTTGCCATGGTGTTGACCTCCTGTTCCGCGGAGGATGGGGAAGACGGTGCAATTGGCCCTCAGGGTCCTCAAGGAATTGCAGGAACCGATGGGGTAGATGGTGTTGATGGGAATGCCAATGTAATCTACTCGGAATGGGTAGATTTTGTAGCTGCAGAATGGAGTGCATTGTCGAGCGATTTTGGTATCGATGTTCGTAACTACCCTGTAGTGGCAAATGATCTTACCCAAAATGTCCTTAACAACGGGGTGGTCTTGTTATATGTTCGATTTATCGGATTTGGTGATGACGCCATTATTACCCCATTTACCGGAGGTATTCTTTCAGGGGTTCAAACCATATTTCATCACGACAGTGAAGCACTTATCACTATCAAGTTTATCAATTCCGACGGGGTTGGCGATCCTGGGACATTTGGCGGTTCCGGAAACGCATTTAGATATATTTTAGTCCCCGGGAGCCAATTGGCTTCCAAAGGGTTTTCAAAACAGGATTTTGAAAAAATGTCCTACTACGAGGTCATGGACCATTTTGGGCTGGAATATTAGGATCCTTAAAACCAATGGGGTTTGTGAAGCCCCTGACCGTTAGAGCGGCCAGGGGTTTTTTAGTTGAGGTTTACAGGTCAAATTTGATGCCCTGGGCCAAGGGCAGTTCTGTTGTATAATTGATGGTATTGGTTTGCCGGCGCATATATACCTTCCAGGCATCCGACCCAGATTCCCGGCCACCACCGGTTTCTTTTTCCCCGCCAAAGGCGCCGCCTATTTCTGCACCTGAAGTTCCAATATTTACGTTGGCTATACCACAATCACTTCCGTTAGCCGATAGAAAACGCTCGGCTTCCCTAAGATTGTTGGTCATAATTGCAGAAGAAAGTCCCTGAACAACACCGTTCTGCAAGGCAATGGCGTTTTCCACGCCACCCGAATATTTTAGCAGATAAAGTACGGGGGCAAAGGTTTCATGCTGCACTATCGCAAAGGAATTATCCGCTTCCGCAATAGCGGGTTTCACGTAGCATCCACTTTCATAGCCCTCACCTTGTAGCACCCCACCTTCTACAATGAGTTTGCCTCCTTCGTCCACGACTTTCTGTAACGCTTGCTCATAGAGCGCAACGGCATCCGTGTCGATAAGTGGGCCAACATGGTTGTTTTCATCCAGAGGATTTCCGATACGCAACTGTTGGTAGGCGTCCACCAGGGCATCCTTTACCTTGTCGTAAATGGAATCATGGATAATCAATCTGCGGGTCGAGGTGCAGCGTTGTCCTGCGGTACCCACGGCTCCAAATACCGCACCGATGACGGTCATCTTAATATCAGCGTCCGGACTTACGATAATGGCATTGTTGCCACCGAGCTCCAACAGGGACTTTCCCAAACGCGAGGCCACTGCCTGTGCCACGATTTTCCCCATTCGGATAGATCCCGTAGCAGAAACCAGTGGAATTCGGGAATCCGAAGTCATCATTTCCCCTACTTTGTAATCCCCGTTGATTAGGCATGAAATTCCTTCGGGCAGTCCATTGGCGCTAAATACGTCCGCTGCAATATTTTGGCAGGCAATCCCACATAAAGGGGTCTTTTCCGAAGGTTTCCAAACACAAACATCCCCGCATATCCATGCCAGGGCGGTATTCCATGCCCAAACGGCAACCGGAAAATTAAAGGCGGAGATAATGCCCACAACGCCCAAGGGATGGTATTGTTCATACATGCGGTGTCCGGGTCTCTCAGAATGCATGGTGAGCCCGTGGAGTTGCCTGGACAATCCCACGGCGAAATCGCAGATATCGATCATTTCCTGTACCTCACCCAGGCCTTCTTGATAGGATTTTCCCATCTCGTAGGAAACCAATTTTCCCAAAGGCTCCTTAAGTTCGCGCAGCTTTTCCCCAAATTGACGCACTATTTCCCCGCGTTGCGGAGCTGGTACCGTCCTCCAATGGGCAAAGGCCTTGGTGGCGACCTCCATAACTTTTTCATAATCTTCTTTGGTGGTGCTTTTTACGGTAGCGATCAGGGCACCGTCCACTGGGGAATAGGAGGAGATTATCTCTCCTGATGCAAAATTGTCCGAGCCGGTAGCGGTACCATTATTTACGGTTTGGATCCCCAGTTTGTCCAGGGCTTCCTGAATTCCAAATGCAGCAGCAACTTTATTCATTTTATAACTTTTTAAGCAAGAATTGTTAGATTTTCAGCAAAGCTACAAATTAGAAGCAACTTTTATAGGGCTGGGAAAGGATATCTTGAGCGCATCTATGGCAATAGGACGAAAAGGATGCCCAAGAGGGCAGGAAGCGCCTGTACAAAAAATATTTTGCGATCGGCGGTAAGGGCTCCGTAAATTCCGGCAATGGCCACACACCCAAGAAAGAACAGGGAAATATTATCCCGCCAAAGGGGATCTTCTATAAAAAAGGTCCAAATAAGACCTGCCGCCAAAAAACCGTTGTACAATCCCTGATTGGCGGCGAGCGGCTTGGTCGGTTCAAATAGTTCTTTAGGGAAGTTTTTGAATACCTTTCTTCCTCTAGTGGTCCACGCAAACATTTCGAACCATAGAATATAACAGTGGATAAACGCCACTAATCCTACCAAAATCCTAGCAATACTATCCATATGTTTTTATTCTTGTGCAATAAACCTTGGGTCTACCGGCATTATGGTTCCACAGTTATCGCAGGTACGTAGTTTTTCCGATCCGTAAAAGGTCTTGAAATGACCTAAAAAATCCTTTTCGATGTCATGTAAGGTAAAATACGCCTCATACAGCTTGTTGTTGCAGTTGTCGCAGAACCATAGGAGTCCATCATCCACATTCATATCGGCCCTTTTCCGCTCTATGACGAGCCCTATGGAACCCTCGTGCCGTACTGGGGAATGGGGCACCTTGGCTGGGTGCAGATACATATCACCTGGGCCCAGTTCCATGGTCTTTTTTTTGCCATCCTCCTGAATATGTACTTCAATTTGGCCTTCCAACTGATAAAAAAGTTCCTCGGTCTCGTTATAGTGATAATCCTTTCTGGCATTGGGGCCGGCCACCACCATGACAATATAATCGCCCGCCTCCTTGTATAGATTTTTATTGCCAACGGGAGGTTTAAGCAAATCCCTGTTTTCGCTTATCCAATGATGGAGGTTAAATGGGGCTCGTATCGCCATAGCCATATTGTTCTTATGCTAATGTAAGAAAAGAAAATGGCTTTGACGGAGCCTATCTGTAGAATAACTGGGTAAAGTAGAGATTGCCACTTGGGTCCTTTTTGACGCTCACGGCCGTATCGGTAAAATCCCCCTCCATGGTTTTTTTGTGGTTGGTGCTGTTTAACCACCCCTGTAGGGCGGCGGCGGCATTGGAATAATCTTTGGCCACATTCTCCGCTACCTGAGCTGCATTTACCTCCGAAGATATTCCAGAAGCCCTGGAAGAAAAATTATCGTGACTTAAGCTTCCCTTGGAAATCATATAATCCGTGTGGGCATTGGCATATTCATAGGCCACGGCGCTGAATTTCAGGGCAGGTTGCCCTATAGATATCCTGTGCTCATTGACCAGGGCCAACAATTCCTCTTCAACTTCAACGGCATTTGCTGCCTCCGCAATAGGTTTGGGCGATTCCTCCAAGGATTCCGTACTGCAGGAACCGAGGACAACAACGAGCAATGCCCATGCCATACCCTTCATTTTCATTTTCATATAGTGTTCTATTCGCCATAAATAGAAAAAGGAAGAATGGGGTGTTCTTGTATTCCAGGGATAAGTAGAGGGAAGAGTTGGGGGTTCTCGTGCTATCGATACAAATCGAATCAACTGGGTAATATTAAAAAATATTATCGGAATAATCCATGAAAAAAGTGTTTTTTTCGACCATCTGCACCTTTTTTATCGCTTTTGCAAGTCGAAAACGGCTCTGCGGCATGCTTTCTGAAAAATACGTGGAAGGGACAAACCAACAGGATTGGAAGCCCGGGACAATGATGGTAATTTTTGCCCGGAATGGGCCGGGATTTTGCGTTAACCGCCGCCGCAAGAATGTTCTAAACCGTTATATTTACATGTACAAACACTTTCCATGAAAACAAAATCACTTTTATACTTACTCGCCTTCTGCATGGCGGTAGGTTGCACAACAAAAAAAGAGGGCGAGGCACGTTCCTATGATGACCTCAGTGCCTATGAGGCCTACGTTGCAGAGGTCTCCCCTGGGATAATTTCGGCAAAAAGCGATATCCGGGCCGTACTAAACCAGCCCGTGACCTCATGGAACAAGGGAGACGAGTTAAACGAAGATTTGATTCGCCTTTCCCCTAGGGTAAAAGGCAAAGTGTTGGTCCTGGACGAGCGAACCGTTGCTTTTGTTCCGGATGCTGGTCTTGAACAGGATACGGAATACCGTGTTACCCTGTCACTGAACAAGATTATCAAGGAAATTCCTCGGGAATTGGGCACCCTGGCCTTTGGGGTCAGGACCCTGAAGCAACAGTTCAATGTATACACCAATCCCCTGCAGTCCTATTCCAAAGAGTTACAGTTTATTGAGGGCCAACTGCGAAGTGCGGATCAGTTGTCCTTGGACACGGCCAAAAAATTGATTCGGGTCCGGCAGGGAGGAAAGCCGGTACGGCTCAAGTTTGATGAGGCCGTTACGGAAGGAACCCAATTTCAATTTACTATTGACAGCATCCAACGCCAAACCCATGACACGGAGTTGGAAGTTTCTTGGGATGGATCCGATTATGACATGGAGAGCTCAGGGAGAAATGTCCTGGTAATTCCGGGGAAAAACAACTTCACTATTACGGATGTCTCCGTAGATTTGGCAGAAAATAGGACGGTACAGATCAATTTCTCCGATCCGCTTAAAAAAGACCAGGATTTTAAAGGCCTTGTCGTCCTTGCAGATGATGATCAAGCCCGATTTTCGGTAGCGGGCCACACCCTAAAAGTATATCTGTCCACGGTGATCAAGGGAACAGCTCAATTGGAGGTTTTTGCAGGCATCCAAAGTGAGGACGGACATAAATTAAAGTCGAGGTTCACGGAGCAGATTGCCTTTGAGGCATTAAAACCACAAGTACGGATGCTTTCCAATGGAACCATACTGCCATCGTCCAGTAATCTCAAGATAAATTTTGAAGCTGTCAACCTAAAGGCGGTGGATGTTTCCGTATATAAAATTTATGGGAACAACATCCTACAATTTTTACAGAACAACACCCTCAATGGCAGTTATAGTCTAAAGACAGTTGCACGTCCCATTGCTCGCAAGAAGATTATACTTCAAACAGCATTGTCCAATACCGGTAAATGGGCCGCCCATGCCCTGGACCTAAAATCACTAATAAGCACAGAGGCCGGAGCTATATATCGGGTAGCGCTCAACTTTAGGCCTTCCTACAGCAGCTATACCTGTGAGAATACCAATTTTGATTCGGACGGGGATAACAATGAAGATTTTGATGTGGAGGCGGAAGCCAGTTTTTGGGACGGGGCAGAAAACTACTACAATGACTACTACGGCTATGATTGGAACGAGCGGGAAAACCCCTGTCATATTTCCTACTATTACGTTAAGAAAGTGGGAACCAACGTACTGGCAACCGATCTTGGTGTAACCATCAAGAAGGGGGTCAACAAAAGCTATTTTGTGGCCGTTAATGATATTCTCAACACCAACCCGGTTGCCGGTGCCACCGTCACGTTTTACAATTTTCAACAACAAGCCCTGGGGCAAACCGTAACGGATGCGGACGGCACCTCCATTTTTGATTCGGACCACAACGCCTATTTTGCCATAGCGGAAAATAATGGGCAAAAGACCTATGTAAAATTAAACGATGGGGGCGTGCTATCCATGAGCAAGTTTGCCGTTTCCGGGGTTCGGTTACAAAAAGGGATCAAAGGATTTATTTTTGGGGAACGTGGCGTTTGGAGGCCGGGGGACCAACTTTTTCTTTCCTTTATGCTGAACGATAATGCCAACAATCTTCCTGCGAACCATCCGGTGAAGTTAGAACTCCTAGACCCTTATAATAAAGTGGTGCACCGGGAAATACAGACCTCCGGATTGAACCGTTTCTACCACTTTTCCGCAAAGACCGATGCCAACGCGCCCACGGGAAATTGGACGGCCAAAGTATCGGTTGGGGGAGCAAGCTTTACCAAGACCTTAAAGATAGAGACCATAAAGCCCAACCGTTTAAAAATAAAAGCGGACTTTGGGTCAGAGATGCTTTCGGCCAACAAAGCGGTGAACGCTGACCTGGAGGTAAAATGGTTGCACGGTGCTATTGCCAAGGACCTCAAGGCCGATGTAACGGCAAAATTCACATCCCAAAAGACCAGTTTCAAGACCTTTCCCGGCTATACTTTTGATGACCCCTCCCGCAGCTTTGCCACAGAGGATCAAGTGGTATTTAGCGGCAAGGTGAACGCGGAAGGGAAAGCTGCGTTTTCGATAGACCCACAACTAAAAACGGTAGCTCCCGGAATGCTCAATGCAGCCTTTGTGACCAAGGTATATGAAAATGGTGGCGATTTTAGTACCGACGTATTTACCAAAACCTATTCTCCCTTCACCACCTATGTGGGACTTAACGTGCCCAAGGGTGATAAAACCAGGGGTATGTTGCTGACCGATGTAAAGCATACTTTCGAGGTGGTCAGTGTGGATGAACGGGGGAGGCCAAAAGCAACCGAAGAGCTCAAGGTGTCAATCCATAAAGTAAATTGGCGATGGTGGTGGGACACTTCGGCAGACAATCTTTCTAGCTTTAGCAGCAGCAATTACCGTGAAAAGCTTTTTGAAGAGACCATTAGCACCGGGCCCGATGGAAAAGCAACCTTCAATTTTGAGTTAAAGTACCCTGATTGGGGACGTTATCTGGTACGCGTAGAAGATACACGAGGTGGGCACGCCACTGGAAAAGCCATCTATATTGATTGGCCAGGTTGGGCAGGAAAATCCAGAAAGAACGACCCCTCTGCCGCAACCATGCTGGTATTTTCTACGGATAAGACCAATTATCAGGTTGGGGAAACGGCTACCATCAGCTTTCCGAGCTCAGAGAAGGGCAGGGCCTTGGTAACGGTTGAAAACGGGAGCGAAGTATTGGAGTCCCTATGGGTAGAGAGCGCCAAGGGAGAAACCAAATTTCAACTCCCCATCACCAAATTATATGCCCCCAACGTATTCATCCATATTTCCCTGTTACAACCGCATGCCACCACCTTGAACGATTCCCCCATCCGTTTGTACGGAGTGGCTCCCATTGGTGTGGAGAACCCTGCCACAAAACTGCAGCCCAAAATTGATATGCCCGATGTGCTCCGGCCCGAAGAACGTATTACTGTGAAGGTGAGCGAAAAAGAAGGACAAGCCATGACGTATAGCCTTGCCATTGTGGATGAGGGCCTCTTGGATCTCACCCGATTTAAAACACCCGATCCATGGAGTACTTTCTATGCCCATGAGGCGCTAGGGGTCAAGACTTGGGATGTTTATGATGATGTGGTCGGCGCTTATGGCGGACGCATAGATCAAGTCTTTGCCATTGGTGGTGATGGGGAAATTGCGGGGGCCAAAAATAAAAAAGCCAATAGGTTCGAGCCCATGGTAGTTTATCTCGGCCCTTTTGAACTCAAGGAGGGTGCCAGCAAATCGCACCAGATAAAAATCCCGAAATATATAGGGTCTGTGCGTACCATGGTAGTGGCCGGGGACAGTGGCAAAGAAGCCTATGGCATGGCAGAAAAAACTACACCGGTCCGTAAACCGCTTATGGTCCTGGCATCACTGCCAAGGAAAATCACCCCTGGGGAGCAGGTAACGCTGCCGGTTACCGTATTTGCCATGGAAAAGAAAGTAAAAAATGTACGGATACAATTAAAACCAGACCCTTCATTTACCATAGTAGGCAATGCTACACAGTCGATTTCCTTTATGGGTCCCGATGAGAAAATGGCCTATTTTGAATTAAAGGTGTCCGATTTCAAGGGGATAGGAAAAGTAGTGGTAGAGGCATCGGGCCATGGGGAAAGTGCTTCGTTCGAAGTGCCCATTGATGTGGTAAATCCCAACCCGGTGACCACGACGGCCCAAACCCTGACCTTGGATGCGAACAGCAGTAAGACCCTCACTGTAGAAACTTTTGGTATAGCGGGCAGCAATGCCGTCCAAATTGAATTTTCCACACTTCCGCCCATGAATTTCAACGGAAGGATGCAACAACTCATACGATATCCTCACGGCTGCGTGGAGCAGACCACCTCGGCCGCTTTTCCCCAGTTGTTTCTGGCCGATATTTTTGATATTACCGCGACCAAAAAGAAGCGGATACAAGATAATGTAACCCATGCGATCAATCGCTTGGGAACGTATCAGTTGCCCAATGGGGGATTTGCCTATTGGCCTGGACAAAACCATGCCAACGATTGGGGTACCTCCTTTGCTGGACATTTTTTGTTGGAGGCCGAAAAAAAAGGATATGTGCTACCACTCGGGTTTAAGGCTGCCTGGATCGGGTATCAAAGACAAATTGCAAAGCAATGGCGGGCAGGGATCCACACCCCTGACCTGGCCCAGGCGTACCGCCTGTACACCCTGGCGCTTTCCGGAAACGCGGACATAGGTTCAATGAACAGGCTTCGGGAAACCTCTAAACTGTCCGGTCAGGCCCGCTATCGCTTAGCAGCGGCCTATGCCCTGGTAGGGCAGACCAATGTGGCCCAGCAACTGCTACGCAATGCAAATTTGGATTTTACCGACAACACCCAGGATTACTACACCTATGGTTCCGCGGACCGTAACAGGGCCATGGCTTTGGAAACCCTTGTTTTGCTACAGGACAGGACCCAGGCGCAACAAATGGCTAAGACGGTGGCCCAAGGATTGGGCGAAAGGCGGTACATGAGTACGCAGAGTACTTCCTACAGCTTGCTGGCGATGGCCAAATTTGCCGAGATGGTGGGCGGCAAGGGTATTGAGGGAAGCGCTGTGGTAAATGGGAAGACAGAGCCTATCCGTACCGAAAAGACCTTGGCCAACCGCAGTTGGAACATTAAAAGCGGAAATGCGAACGTACGGTTGGAAAACGCCTCGGGCCATACGCTCTTTGTGAGCGTGGTCAACAGTGGTATTCTGCCAGTTGGCCAAGAGAAAGTGGTGCAACGGAACCTATTGGCCACTACAATTTTTAAAGGCCGGGACGGAAAACGTCTGGACGCTTCCAAATTGGTACAGGGGACAGATTTTGTCGCTGAGGTTACCCTGACCAATACGAGTGCGGAGGCCATAAAAGATATGGCATTGACGGAAATTTTTCCGAGCGGTTGGGAAATTGTGAATACCCGCTTTACCGATTTTGGAGACTTTACGGACAACAAGGTTAGCTATACAGACCTAAGGGATGATCGGGCCAATTTCTATTTCGATTTAAAAAGAAAGGAGACCAAAACTTTTAGGGTGCTGCTCAACGCTTCGTATTTGGGGAGGTACTATCTGCCCGGAACACAGGCAGAGGCCATGTACGACAGTGATTATGCAGTCCGGACAAAGGGGAAATGGGTAACGGTAGTACGGCCATAATCCCTTTAGGAGGATAGGGTTTTGCTGTTGGCGATTTCCTGAGCCCAGGCAATGGCATTCTCCAAGGACTTAAACCGCTTTACCTTGCTCTTTAAAAAAATTTTTTCCAGTCCGGCATTCAGAAAGCCTGCCCGGGTATAGCTCACAATTGCATACCCTTTTAGTTTATAGCTGTTCTTGAAGAACTTTATCCAATCCGTTGGCATTACGGAATACGCATTGATACGATGTGTAATCAGCACATAATCCTGACCGTCATTGTCGTAAAGATTGGTCAAATCCTCGGCGACCCTTTTTCCATGATTTTCCCACGTGAACAGGACGTCCTCGTTTATTTCGGCAATAATAAAGGAATCGAACAAATAGTAGTTGCCGAAAGAGTAATTTATTTCCTGCAGTGCTTTGCGGTAAAAGGGCGTGTCCTTTAGTTTCTTCACACCAAAATCCATTTCCAAGTTCTCGGCCACAAGATAAGGGAACTAAACCTAGGATGTTCCTTCCATCGTTTAAGAACACCAAAAATCTGTGTACTGCATTTTTTATGGACAAGTGTTATTATGGTTCCTTGGGAGTTTCCGCTTCTTTCAACACCTTGCTAAAGACAAAAGCCCCGATCTCCCTAACCGGGTTGTAAAGGACGGATTGGTTCAAGGTATCTTCCTCCACCAGTTGAATCGAGGTATTTGCCCTGTGGAAAAATACGAGCAATGCCCCAAGGATTACGGCAACTTTCACGGCCCCAAAAACCCCTCCCGCAATTTTGTTCAAGAGGCCCAACAGGGCAAAATCGGCAATTTTGGTCAAAAATTTTCCGGCCAAATGTACTACCAAAACAATAATGACAAAGGTAATGATAAAGGCGGTCAGGTTAATATATCGCTCGTTCCACTCCATATTTTTGGAGAGGTAGTCCCCCGCGATATAGGAAAAATGAATGGCACCGTAAAGTCCGGCGACCAAGGCTATTATAGAAGCAATTTCCACAAAGAGACCATTTTTGAGGCCTTTATAAAGTCCCCAGATCAATAATAGCCCAATAACGATGTCCAAAAAACCCATAGGCATTTTTTAATGGTATAAAATCTCTTTGTAACGATTGGTTTTCATTGGCAAATATAGAACTTTGATTTGTACCTTTGATGGCATAAAACGGAAGTAGGCCTACGACCAACCTAAAACGCCAAAAAGACGCCGCTAAATGTCAAGAGACATCATTTTAAAGGAACGCTGGGATTTGCTGGTGGAAAAGCTGTCCGCACAGTTCTCTGATGGCGATCCCCTGGAAATGGATGCGATAATCTATTTGGTTGGGGTACAAGAATTGGGACAGTACCACAAGAAGTACAAGAAGGACGAAAAATTGAACCTCATGCACATTGCCATATGCAGGTTGTTGGAACCCTATGGATATTACGAGTTTGAGTTTTTTGATGAAGACGGATGGCCGCATTACAAAGTAAAGGAAGCATTGCCCCATTTAAAGGCCGGCGAACAATCGGTCCTGATGAAGGAGGCACTGGTCAATTATTTTTTGGAAAAAAAGTATTTGGACTAAAAGCTGTTAAACCATAATGTCTTGAACAACACAACACCTTATTACGCAGTTATATTCACCTCCACGCGGACCTCTGGGGAAAACGGATATCCCGAAATGGCGAAACGTATGGAAAATTTGGCCCGGCAACAACCGGGCTATCTGGGCTTTGAAAGTGCCCGTGAAGAAATTGGGGTCACCGTCAGCTATTGGGAGTCCCTGGAAGCCATTGCCAATTGGAAGGCACATGCAGACCACCACTTTGCACAGGAAAAGGGAATATCGGACTGGTACAGCTGGTACAAAGTCCGTATCTGCCTGGTGGAAAGGGAATACGAGTTTAAGCGGTAGGCAAGTTTTATCAGCCCATCGGGCAAGGGATTTGTATGGGCACATTTAAAACGTTCCTGGAAAAAAGTATAGCGTACCTTAAAGGGCACCCTAGAAAAATACTGTTGTTATCGCTTCTTTTGATCGGCTATTATTTCTGCCTTCCAAAACAACTCTTCAACAAGCCCACCGCAACGATAGTCGAAAGCGCAGACGGAACCCTTTTAGGGGGTAAAATTGCGGATGATGGTCAATGGCGCTTCCCTGTAGCGGATAGCTTGCCCTATAAATTCAAGACCTGTTTGTTGGAATTTGAGGACACCTATTTTTATCAACATCCTGGCTTTAACCCCGTTGCTATGGCCAAGGCATTGGGGGCCAATCTGAGAGCCGGTAAAACGGTAAGGGGCGGGAGCACCATTACCCAACAGGTCATTCGCCTCTCCCGAAACGGTACCAAAAGAAACTACTTCGAAAAGGCCATTGAACTTATTTTGGCCACCCGCCTGGAATGGAGGTACTCCAAAGAGGAAATCCTGAACCTCTACGCGGGCAATGCACCTTATGGCGGCAATGTGGTAGGATTGGAAGTAGCAGCCTGGCGGTATTTTGGCCTAAGGCCACATCAATTATCCTGGGCGGAAGCGGCCACCCTGGCTGTACTGCCGAACGCGCCAGCGCTTATCTATCCGGGAAAAAACCAAGAGCGATTACTGGCAAAACGAAACAGGCTCCTCAAAAAAATCTATAGCAAGGAGCTAATGGACAGCATAACCTACACCCTGGCCCTCTTGGAGGAATTACCCCAAAAACCCTACCCTTTGCCCAAAGTGGCTCCGCATATGGTGGAGCTTGTTTCCAAAAAGTACAAGGGGCAACGGATACGGACAAACCTTAAGGCCGATCTTCAAAGAAACTTGAATAGTCTCGTGGACAAACATCACAAGGCACTACGGCAAAATCAAGTGCACAATGCAGCGGTCTTGGTCCTGGACGTGCACAGTAGGGCCGTCTTGGGGTATGTCGGAAACACAGATACCAAAAAGGAGCATCAAAAAGATGTGGATATGGTACAGGCCAACCGCAGTACCGGAAGTGTTTTGAAACCCTTGCTCTACGCGGCGATGTTGGATAGTGGGGAGCTACTGCCCGATATGTTGGTTCCTGACGTTCCCACCCAAATTGCCGGGTACACTCCCGAAAACTTTGATGAGCGGTACAGCGGTGCCGTAAGGGCCAAAAAGGCCTTGTCCCGATCATTGAACATTCCGGCCGTGCGCCTACTGCGGTCCTATGGCCTACATAAATTTCGGGATCAATTGGATCTATTTGGGCTAAAGGGCATTGACAAGTCTGCAGATCATTACGGGCTTACCCTTATACTGGGCGGCGCGGAGAGCAGTCTATGGGACCTGTGCAAAACCTATGCCTCCCTGGCGGCTACCATAGCGCACTTCAATACGACGTCGAGCGAATATTATACAGGTGAATTTGTCGAACCCATCCTGATAGCGGACAAATTGGCCGATTTTGGAAAAAAGAACACCCAAAAGACCATTTTCAATGCGGGCAGTATCTATCTCACGTTTGAAGCCATGAAGGAGGTAAACCGGCCAGAAGGAAACGAGGCCTGGGAATTTTTTGACTCCTCCAAGGAAATCGCATGGAAAACAGGGACCAGCTTTGGGAACAAGGATGCATGGGCCATTGGGGCTACCAAAGATTTTGTTGTGGGCGTTTGGATAGGCAACGCTGATGGAGAAGGGAGGCCTAATGTATCCGGGCTAAGCAGTGCCGCTCCGTTGCTGTTCGATGTTTTTGACCTCTTACCAAGATCTAGCTGGTTTGCCAAACCCCTGGACGAATTTACAGAAGTAACGGTATGTGCCCAGAGCGGATTTTTAGCTGGGGAAATCTGTGAAAAAAAAAGAATAGACATTCCCCAGGCACCAAATTCGGTAGGTCCCTGTCCCTACCACCAATGGGTACACCTGGACGCCCAACACCAGTTTAGGGTCAACGCTTCCTGTGAAGATCTTTCCCAGGTGCTACGGGTACCCTGGTTTACCTTACCACCATTGCTGGAGTTTTATTATCGGGGAAACCATCCCACGTACAAACAGCTCCCGCCGTATCGGGAGGACTGTAGTCCCATAACAGCGCCCGTTATGGAATTTATCTACCCCAAGGACGGCAGCCGTATAAGCCTAACCAAGAATTTTGAGGGAAATAAAAATGAATTGGTGCTGAAATTGGCACATGCCAGAATAGGTGCCACTGTCTTTTGGTATCTGAACGATATCTTCCTGACACAAACGAGGGAATTTCATGAAGTAATTATGCTCCCTCCTCCAGGAACCCATAAAATTACTGCTGTTGATGCCTTGGGTCATGAAGTTGCCATTACTATAACGATAGAGTAGATGCCACCCTTTGAATTAGGAATATAAACATTTATATTTGAGGCTCTTATCTGGATTAAAGCTAGCAAATTATATGATTTCGTTGGACGGGTTCACCGCCCTTTACGGTGAGCGTCTTATTGATAGTGAAAAAGAAAATTGAATTAAAAAAATAGTGTGAAAGAGAATATCAAATTTTCAAACTTGGACAGGTCAAAGACCGTTAAAAAATTGGCCAGCGAGGTTTTTGATCTTGTAGTGATCGGGGGCGGTATTACTGGTGGTGGCATCACCCTGGACGCGGCCTCTAGAGGGTTAAAAGTGGCGTTGGTAGAGAAGAACGATTTCGCCTCGGGAACGAGCAGTAAATCTACCAAACTGATCCATGGCGGCCTGCGATATTTAAAACAGTTTGATTTTTGGTTGGTCAAGGAGGTGGGGTCGGAACGCGCCATCGTACATAAATTGGCGCCCCATATTGTACTTCCGGAGAAAATGTTGCTTCCCCTGATCGAAAATGGCTCCTATGGTAAATGGCTTACCTCCATCGGTTTAAAGGTATATGATATTCTTGCCCAGGTAACCGGGGACGATAAGCGAAAAATGTTGGAGAAAAAAGAGGCATTAAAGCTAGAGCCCCTATTGCCCAAGAAGATCCTGAAGGGGGCGGGCTATTATGCGGAATACAGGACCGACGATGCCCGTTTGACCATTGAAACCATAAAGACCAGCCTTCAACATGGTGCCCTGGCACTCAACTATGCAGCGGTAACCGATTTTGACTATACCGACGAAAAAATTTCGGGCGTCAAGATAAAGGATGGTACTTCGGATAAAGAGTTTACCATAAAGACGAAATATGTAATCAGTGCTGCCGGCCCATGGGTAGACGAACTTAGGAGTATAAACAATTCCAAAAAGGGGAAACGCCTACATCTTACCAAAGGGGTACACCTTGTGTTCCCGCACGAAAAACTCCCGGTAAAACAGTCGGTGTATTTTGATGTTCCGGATGGCCGAATGATGTTCGCGATTCCTAGGGGCAAGGTAACCTATGTGGGTACTACAGATACCAATTACAACAACGATAAGGACGATGTTAGGGTAGATTTGGCAGATGCCATGTATTTGATTTCGGCAGTAAACAATATGTTCCCCAAATTGAATTTGGAGATGGAAGACATTGTTTCTTCCTGGGCAGGCTTACGGCCCTTGATCCATGAAGAGGGAAAATCCGCTTCGGAACTATCCCGCAAAGACGAGATTTTTACCTCAGAAACCGGACTGATCAGTATTGCTGGGGGAAAACTTACCGGCTACCGTAAAATGGCCGAGCGGGTGGTGAACAGGGTGGCCAATAAAATGAAGGAAGACTATGATCGGGAGGTCAAGGAGTGCAGTACCGATACTATTCCCTTGACCGGAAATGATTTCAAGAAGTTTAAGCACGTGAAACGATATATTACCGAAGTGTTCGATAGGATCAAAGCGGATGGCTTTGTAGCATACGATGCATGGTTTTTGGTGACCAACTACGGGAAGCAGACCGAGATGATCCTGGAGGGCTACAACAAATTAAAGGACGAGGACCCCTATGTGCGATTGGCCAAGGCCGAACTCCATTTCGGTATCGCCTATGAGATGATACAGTACCCCACAGATTTCTTTGTGAGAAGAACGGGACGCCTCTATTTTGACATTGATGGCGTTCGCAAACTGATGGACCCCATTCTCGAGGAATTCGGAACCATCTTCAAGTTGGACAATGCCAAGCTCATGTCCTATAAGGAGGAGTTGCAGGCCTTACTGCTGGATCATTCCGACTTTTCCCTAGACCGCGTTTAGCCGCCTATTCCGTTTAATTCTATTCCCAGGGGATAGGACCGCTTTTGGCCGCACAGGATAGATCGGGCCTTTCCTGGGGGCTATCCAGAAATGCACGGCAGGTTTCAAAAAAACACGAATTGAACAGGGAATGGCCATCCCGTTTAAATTCCATGTAGTAAGAGTTTTTTAAGTTTTTGGACAGTTCCACGGCATTGCTAGCAGGTGTTATGGGATCTAAACGGCCATTGGCTATAAGGGTCGGAATGTTGGAAACAACAGGCTGATCCTCATGGGCCTTGGCCCTAAAGGAGTGCCAGTTTTCCAAGGCCTTGGGGTCCGAATTAAAAAAGGCGGGCCCCGTACTGAATTCCGGATGTCTTTCCAGGTCTTTGGAAAATTCCAAAGTTCCGTTAAAGGGCAGTTCCTCATAGGCCATGACCGACATATACATGGCGAAATTGATAAAATTTACGGTTGCAGTGGTGGGTCCCAATGCCTGCCGGAGCCCGTCCGGATCCCTCTTGTTAAGCGCTTCAACATAGGCGGGTAAAAACCCGATCATCCTCTTTTGATACAATAGTTGATGTGCTACCAACAGGGCATCCTGCACATTTAAAACAAAGGGTTCCCCGTTGTAGGAAAAGGAAATGGGCTCTTTTTCCAACTGCTTCAGTGCTTCAAAAAAACGGGCCTTGACCCTTGGATAACGGATATTGCAATCGGGGTCCTCACCGCATTCCTCAAAAGCGGCCATCAGGGCGGTGTTGAAATTGCTGATGAAGTGGGTGTAAATTTCGGAGTCGGGCGCGAAGATTCCAAATAGGATGGAAGAACGCACGCTGTTTGGAAAATCTCTCATGATGGTCAGCCCAAGTCTTGAGCCGTAGGAACCCCCGAGAATGTTCCACCTGTGATACCCCAGCTTTTTACGTAGTGCCTCAAAATCTGCGGCGTTTTCCCTACTGTTGTACCCGGACAGATCGGTCCCTTGGGCCACAGCTTCCTTTTTACAGCGCTCTGTGGCCTCCAGAATTTTGACTTCCTCCTCCTCAGGGGTCAGGTCCATGGACAGGATCTGAATCAACCGGGCACCTAAATCACTGCAAATGGCATTGGATTCACCTGTGCCCCGTTGGTCCATTAAAACAATATCCCTATCGGCTCTCAGGGCATTGTTGCTCCAGAAATTTTGCATGATCAGCGTAGCACCTCCCGGACCTCCCTGCAAGTAGAGAATGGGATCCTCTTTAGGTGAATCACCCTTGGCCTTTAGTACACGATAGGCCAAGCGTATGGTTTTGCTGTTCTTTACCGATCGGTTTTCCGGAACTTCCAAAAAGCCCGATACAATACCTTCTTGAGAGGCGTGTGCTTCTTGATTTAAACGTGCACCAACTTCTTTGGAAGTGTGCTTACAAGACATGGAAAAAACGAACAGGATGCAAAAAAGAAGGGATTTCATAGGAACGACTTTAATTGATGAATCCTAAAAATAGTGAAATTAATCAGGATTCAGCCGCTCTTTCTCCCACGGTTCCTGGGCTAGTTTTGTACAGGTATGGTGGACAGTCCGGCAATTTCCCGGGCCCAGTTCACAATTTGCATGCTGATGTTTTCCTCCCATTTGCCAGGATTCCCCTCAAAAGAGTCCTTGGCGGTTTGATGAATGGTGTTCCAGTGGTCCAGCCCCGGATATTCGTACAGCACATGATCCTGATGGCCGTTCCGCTTAAGTACTTCAATGATCATCTTGTTGTCAAAGGAAGACATGATCCAATCGTTTGTGCCCCGCATGATCCTAACAGGGACCTTCACCTTTTCCCAAGCTCCGGCCAAATCAAAGTCCTGCAACTGTTGATAATAGGCCACGGGCCTCCCGTACATATGCCCGGGAGCGTGATAGTTGTATTCAGATAATGCGGGGTATTCATCCACTACCTGTTGATAGGTCTTTTTCTGTATGAGCATCCCGTAGTACAAAGGGATGTAATATCGATTCATTTGCCGTACGATCTCCGTTTCCGAAAGTCCCTTGAATTGCAGGATACGCCGTTCAATTTCCAACATATGCTCATACCAGGTCTTAAAGAAGGTACCATCGGAGATAACACCGGCCAAATTAAACTCATTGGCCAATAGGGGGGCCAGGGCACTGCCCATACTGGAGCCGTAAACAATAATGCGGTCCGGGTCTACATAGGGTTTTGATTTCAGGGCGCTAATGGCAGCCTTAAAGCCCGCCACGTCGGTCCTAAAATCGGATCGGGAACAATCACCCTCGCTGTCCCCAACCCCCGGTTTTTCTACCCGCATTACGACCATATCGGATTTTTCAACAAGATCTCGGAGCACTTTGGCCCAATTGCTGTTTCTACCCGGGTAGTTCTCAATGCTTGAACAGCTTAGCCCTCCGATCAGGATAATCGCAGCTTGCCTGCCCGGGCGCTTGGGTTTGGTGATGATCGTTCGTTGAGACAAACCATAAACACTGGTAACCGCTTCATACAAGGTTTCGATACCCGCATGTTGTTCTTTTTTTATGGCCGGCAACAAAACGCTTGATCGTATTAGCTGTCCTCCCCTTAAGACTTCCAATTTTATGGGACTGCCCGCTCGGATACCATAGGACATTTCGGTCCATACCTCGTCGGACGAAATAAGGACCTCATCTATCTTAAGAATACGGTCTTGTGGCCGTAATCCCGCTTTTTCCAAAGGACTGTTTTCGGTAATGGACTGGATGACAGCCCCAATTTGTTCGCTGGAAGGACCAGAAATTTTGGCCTGCCAGGAGGCCCGACGATCCAATTTTTGGGCATGAAGGACAGCTCCCAAAAGCAGGAAGCAAAGTACTTGGAACAGGAAACTCTTTTTGGATATCATAATAGGAATTTTATATTTTCCTTAAAATTAGATTGTCTATATTTATCCAAATCGATATTTATATAACCCCACAGTTATATTATGCGAATACCCTTTATATCATGATAAGTTTTAAGGTACATGAAGCTCATCAAAGATTTTTACCTGTTTAATTCGCGCATCGCCACCCATATCATTTTTTGGATAGCGTACTATATTTTTTTTGGGCTGCTCTGGGTCACCGATGAGGGTTATCTCGCGTCCTTCTATTTGGAGTTCGTATTGTTGCCCACACGTATAATGGCTGTCTACCTGGTAATTTATTTTTTATTGCCCCGTTTTTTACTGAAAAGCAAGTACCCACATTTCTTTTTGGGCTATGTTCTGGTGTTGCTTTTGGCAGGTGCGCTTCAGCGGATATTCATACATTTGTTTTACGAAAATCTCTTGCTCAATACGGCCGGACATGGCCTGTTCAGCGCCACCATGTTCATTAGGGCCGTGGTGTTGATCAATACCACGGTGTTATTGGTACTGGGGGCCAAACTGTTTCAACTTTGGCAAATAGCCCATGAAAAAAACAAGGGCATCGATCAAAAATTTCTTGAAATACGGTCTAACCGAAGGATGCACCGTGTACCTTTGGACAGCATATTGTTTGTGGAAGGATTGGGAAACTATGTGGTTTATCGCCTTTCCGATAAATCCAAGATCACCGCCTATGGGACCATTAAGGAGGCTTTGAGGCTGTTGCCTTCAAATTTTGTCCGCGTGCACCGTTCCTATATCGTGAACAGGGACCATATAAAGTCCTATGATGCCAATACTATTGATGTCCAAAATGAATCGGTCCCTCGAGGGAAGAGTGTAACCGATGAGGTATTGCTTAATTGATCGGGCTTCCCCGTCATAGCTCAATCCAAACGATCCGTAAGATTTTTAAAAGTTTTTTTGGCACTTTTGCCTTTATATAAAATGGCATAAACGGCGTCAATAATGGGCGTCTTGGTTTTTTTTCGAAATCGTACTTTTAGCTGAAACGCACTTTTGGCGGCATAATACCCTTCGGCGACCATATTCATATCCATCATCGCACTCTGTACGGTATAGCCTTTCCCGACCATTGTGCCGAACATCCGATTACGGCTAAAGCGCGAGTAACCGGTAACCAAAAGATCGCCCAAATAGGCAGAATTGTTAATGTTACGCTTCATTTTGTGCACCTGTTTTATGTAGCGCTCCATTTCGCGGATGGCATTGCTCATCAACACACTTTGAAAATTATCGCCATAACGTAGGCCATGAGCGATTCCAGCTGCTATGGCATAGATGTTTTTGAGCATGGCCGCATATTCTGTCCCAATAATATCATCTGAAATCTTGGTTTTGATATAATGGCTATTGAGATGATGCGCTACCAGTTCGGCCTTCCGCTCATCGGCGCAGGCTATGGTGAGATAGGATAAGCGCTCCAGGGCCACCTCTTCCGCGTGGCATGGCCCGGTGATGACCCCTATGTTTTTAAACGGAATATCGTAGGCCTCATGGAAATGTTCCCCTACGATCAACCCGGTTTCGGGGACGATGCCCTTTATGGCCGAAAAAATGATCTTGCCCTTTAGGGACGAGCTCATCTTCTTAAGTTCTGCCTCTAGGAATGCGGAGGGAATGGCAAAGATCAGGATATCGCTCTGCCCAACAATTTCATCGAGCGATTCAAATAGGGCCAATTGTGATTCTTGAAACTCCACGGAACTCAAATAGTTAGGGTTGTGCCCTTGCTGCTCAATATGTCGTAGAGCGTCCACATTGCGCATATACCAATTCACCTTATCTATGTTTTCGGAGAGCATTTTTACCAGGGCCGTGGCCCAGCTGCCTCCGCCGATGACGGCAAATGTGGGTGTTGTATCCATATACTTTATGATAATTGCCTCAAAAGTAAATAAAAAAATCTTTATGTTAACACTTGATAATCAATAAGTTAAAAATAATGGCACGGCATTTGTTTTAACCAGGGCAGAACCACAACACTGTTATTTATGAGAGGTATAAAACTACTACTAGGATTTTTAATGATCGGAACATTGAGCACTTCCTGCTACACGGAAGTCATCTTGGATGATGATTTTGTAGCTGTTCCCATATTCAACGTAAACACCGCCCTGCAGTCGCACGAACTGTGGTACGTGGATATCAATGCTACCAGAGGAAATGGGGAAGTCCCTTTTTTACAGCGGGCCTTTACCATCTCTTTTAAGGGAGGTGCGGTATATGCCAACAATAACATTGTGGGGATAGGCAAGACCGGCAACGGACTGGGGATTGATGTGGGCTATTACGACCCCTTGGCCGGCGCTGTGGAAATAGATCACGATGTGGATGGGCGCTGGTTGTTTGATGTATACGAGATTAATGGAAGTACCTTGGAACTCTACCACGCACCTACGGATACCTCCTACTTTTTAAAAGGGTACCAACGTAGTAATTTTGATTACGATCAGGTGTTCTATGATAACATCCACTATTTTTTACAGGAGTACGGAGCCTGGGAAAAGGTATTTACGAGTGAAGCTGGTGCCATTAACGACTTTGATGACGAAATCTATTTGCAATTCCTCTCTGGAGACAACGGGGATTTCTTCAGGTCGTCCATAGACCCCAATGGTACACCAATAGGTGATTTGGTCTGGGACTACGAAGGTGATTATCAGGTGTATGATGTGCAGGGCGATGACACCTTAAAAACTTTAACACTGGATTATGATTTTCTGGGCAATGATTATTTTGAACTGTACGTTATCAATGATAGTACCATAGAATTATATCACCCCAGCAGCGAAACGGTATATGAATTTAGAGGAAGGGGATATATACAATATTTGAAATCTGGCGATACCGCTCAGGGCAAGAAGAGGAAGAAGAGCTCCAATCCGGTCATGAACGTAAAGCGCAAAAGGAAATAAAGAAAGCGAACCCAAATAACGGTTTGGGACGCAAAGAGTTTTTGGTTGGTTATTTAGTTGGGAACCGCTCTGGACCTTCAGGTTCAGGGCGGTTCTTTTTTAACCGTTGATACGCAGACCCGAATGTCTTCTCCGAAACCCGGAGGGATTTTCCCTGACCACCTTTTTAAACGTACGATTAAAATACGACAGGCTCTCAAAGCCGCACTCGTAACATGCCTCGCTTACGTTCTTTCCGGTGAGCAACAGACGTTTTGCCTGACTAATACGATATTGGTTCAAAAACCCGACAAAGGTGTTTCCTGCCGCCTTCTTAAAGTAGCGACAAAAAGCGGCCTTCCCAAGATTGCATATGGCAGCCACCTCGTTGACCTCTATTTTCCTGTGGTAGTTTTCATCAATGAAGGCATAGATCTTCCGTAGGCGTTCCTGGCCTTTTTTGCCATATCGGTTAATCACCGGGCGTTCGTGCAACAGAATATACTCCTCACTTTTCGACAAAATTTTGAAGATGTGCAGTACCTCCAAAAATTGCTCAAATGGGGAGAGGGCATAAAGGCGCTTTAGACGTTCGCCTACCTCGGCCTTGGTGGCCCCGCTAAAGGCAATGCCGTATTGCGACTTTTCAAAGAGTTCGAATATTTCGGAAAGTTCCGGGATTTCCTGGAACAGTTTATTTTTAAAGGAGGTGTTAATATGCAGTACCTCCTTTTTGTAATCGGTCCGTACGCCATGGTCAAAATTAAGGTGGGGAATATAGGAACCGATGAGCACCAGATCACTTTCCCTATAGGTAGAGATATGATCGCCCACATGGCGCGTACCGTTGGCTCCCTCAATATAAACCAGCTCGTACTCGGGATGAAAGTGCCAATAGAAAAGGTCGTTCAAACGGGGGTTGTGCAGCAATCTAAACGAGCCTTCGGCTTCTTGCTTAAACGTTTCCAATTGTATTTTCATATCCAAAATTTAACTAAAATGTATTTATTATCATAATTTGGATTAAAAAATATCAATATTATTCAAATTTTAGTCAATATGGAGGTTGAACCCATAAGCCCTCTCCAGCTATATTTGCTTCAGTTATTCACTCTTAAACCGCTACGATTATGAAAAGCACGAAGACAAAAATGGCAAATACGGCCCACGAGGACATTCCTGGTAACCCATCAACGGCTACCAGTAGCAAAATACAATTAAGTGATCGGAGCAACGGTAGACCGTTAAAGGTACTGAGCGAAGACGATTGGAAGTTTTGGATGCACAACGGTTATATCGTTATAAAAAATGCCGTTCCCAGGGAACAGGCTCTGGCCACGGCCGATTTTATCTGGGAATTTGATGAGAAAGACCCCAAGGATCCTGAGACCTGGTACGCCCCTACACGTGCCGAAATCGAAATGAAAGAACTTGCAGGTACCGGAATGGTAGAAGTATACAACAATCAGTTTCTTTGGAACAACCGGCAATCGCAACGGGTATACGATGCTTTTGTAGATATATGGGGTACGGAAAAATTATGGGTGACCATTGATCGTGCCAATTTGAACTTCCCCATTAGGCCCGGACATGAGTACAAAGGATTTATCCATTGGGACTATGACCCTGAGACCCAACCGCAAAATGTGCAGGGTGTATTGGCCTTGGCCGATCAAACCGATGAAAATATGGGCGGCTTCCAATGCATACCCTGGCTGTATAGAAATTATGATAGCTGGAAACAGACCCAACCCAAAGACCGTGATCATTTTAAACCGGATGTTTCCGATTTGCAGGACAAGATTGTAAAGGTAAAAATGGAAGCGGGGGATTTACTTATCTTTAACAGCACAGAACCCCATGGTATTCGTCCCAACCTTTCCAAGGACAAGGTGCGTATTGCCCAGTATATTTCCATGATGCCGGCAGAGGAGGATAATGAGGCCTTGCGGCAATGGCGTATAAACTCCTGGAAAAATAGGATCGCCCCTGATGGATATGCCTTCCCCGGAGATCCACGGAATTGGGAGCAGACCAAATACGGAGTGGCCGATCTGAACGAGCTGGGCAAAAAACTATTGGGACTGGAAAAATGGTAAGCTTGCGCCAACCACCAAACTGTAAATTAACCAAAAACTACATATGTTCAACCATCTTGGTCCCTGGGACATTGCCATTATCCTTGTTTATTTTGGCGTAATATTGTGGATTGCCCGTTGGGCGGCCCAAAGCAAATCGGAATCCCGTGGTTCCGTAGATTATTTCCTTGCAGGTAAAAGTCAAGGTTGGCTGGTGGTAGGGACTTCCCTTTTCGCCTCCAATATTGGTTCTGAAATTATTTTGGGCGTATCCGGAGCGGGAGCTCGAGGAGATATGCCCTTGGCCAATTTTGAGATTATCGCATCGCTCGTGCTGATCCTGTTGGGATGGGTATTTGTACCCTTTTACCTGCGGACTGGTGTTTATACCATGCCCGAATTCCTGGAAAAAAGGTATTCCAGGGCCTGCCGCAACTACCTGTCCGTAGTTTCTATATTGGCCTATGTGATTACCAAGATCTCCCTTATAATTTTCGCAGGGGCCTTGGTGTTCGAGACCATTGGCATCCCATTTTGGACTGGGGCCATTGTCACCGTGATCGCAACGGGCTTTTACACCGTTCTGGGAGGCCTAAAGGCGGTCATCTATACCGATATGGTCCAGGCCTTTATCCTATTGGCAGGCACTATTGCCGTTACCCTCTTTGGCCTACATCATTTAGGCGGGTGGGATGGTATGGTCAATACCTTGGCGGTTGCCGCGGAACAGCCTTCCAATCCTCCCGTAGAACGTTTTTTTAATCTGTGGCGCCCCATGACGGATACGGAGTATCCCTGGACCGGCATGTTGTTCGGAGCACCCATATTGGGTGTGTGGTATTGGTGTACGGATCAGTATATAGTACAGCGGACCTTATCGGCAAAGGATGTTTCCAATGCCCGGAAGGGAGCGTTGTTTGCGGGTTACTTGAAATTGTTACCGGTCTTTATCTTTTTTATCCCTGGGGTCATTGCTTATGCCCTGTTGCAGCAAGGGGAACTGAGCTTTGCCATGGAGAATGCGGATCAGGCGCTGCCCGCAATGATTACCACTTTTCTGCCGGCCGGACTCAAAGGTATTGCCATAGCCGGCTTGTTGGCTGCACTTATGAGTTCCTTGTCATCGGCCTTTAATTCGAGCTCTACCTTACTTACAATCGATTTTTACCGGGAATGGAAACCCAAGGCCTCGGAACGGGATCTGGTCCGTTTTGGACAATTGGCCACCGTGGTCCTTGTCATTGTGAGCTTGGGCTGGATCCCATTCATGCGGGCCCTTATGGATGGAGGAATTTTTAAATACCTTCAAAGCGTACAAGCCTATATCTCACCCCCGATTGCTGCGGTCTTTTTGTTTGGTCTTTTTTATAAATGGATCAATGCCCGTGGGGCTATTGTGGCCCTTTGGGCTGGATTTGTACTGGGAGTTTTACGTTTGGTCACGGAGTTTATGAGCAAGGAAGGAAGTCTAAACGTGGAAAAGGACTCGCTCTTGGGCATCTTCCTAGAGATTAATTTTCTGCATTTTGCCTTGTTTCTGTTTCTTTTCTGCGCCCTAGTCCTGATGGTGGTCAGTAAAACTGGAAAACAGCAATCGGCAGAAGTGCTCCAAGCGGTAACCTTTGACCGCGTTCGTCCAAGGCCCCCCTTTACCTTTTCCACCGATGTGGTGTTGACCATCGTTTTGGTCCTGCTCGTTCTACTCTTGTGGTGGGTGTTTAGCCCGTGGGGAATATGGACTTGATATCAGGGCGGAAAAAACAATCAATTTAATAATCGAAATAGTCAAAAAATATGGATTTGCAGTTAAAGGGAAAAACCGCCTTTGTATCGGGCTCTACCTCCGGTATCGGATTTGCGGTAGCAAAGAGCTTATTGCAGGAAGGGGCCCATGTGATCATTAATGGCAGAAAGACCAAAAAGATCGATGAAGCTGTCTCAAGTTTGCAACAGGAGACGGGCCTGGACACTGCCAGCGGTCTGCAGGCCGATTTTTCTGATACGGCATCCATAGCGGCCCTGCTACAAAATTTACCTGAAATCGATATTTTGATCAATAATATGGGCATCTACCGGGCCAAGTCTTTTTTGGAGACGACGGACAAGGATTGGAACGAACAATTTGATGTAAATGTGATGAGCGGGGTACGTTTATCCCGTCACTGTTTGCCCAAAATGTTAGCGAGAAATTGGGGTCGTATCCTGTTTGTATCCAGCGAGTGTGCAACCTTGGTGCCTCCTGATTTAATTGCCTATAGTGTTACCAAAACGGCTATATTGTCGGTGTCCAGAGGTTTGGCGCAACTCACCAAAGGCAGTGGGGTAACCGTAAACTCGGTAGTGCCGGGCTCTACCTTATCCGAGGGCGCCGAACAGTTTTTGGAGGCCGCCGCCCTTAAGCAAGGGAAGACCATCAGCGAGGTGGAGGCCAACTTTTTTAAGGAAACCCGTACGTCCTCCCTCCTGCAACGGTTTGCCTCTGTGGAAGAGGTGGCCCATACCATTACCTATATGGCAAGTCCGCTTTCTGCCGCCACGAACGGGGCCGCCATTAAGATTGATGGAGGCAGTATGGGAGGTATTCTCTAGCCTACACCCAATTTTTCACGGATTAGTCGTGGCAAACGATGATTATAGCTTACTTTTGCGCCCTTAAATTAAGGGGTTTATGAAGAAGTACCTGAACCTATTCGATTTTTCGCAGAAAGTAAACTATAAAACGGAAGTGCTTTCCGGGCTCACCGTTGCTATGGCCTTGGTACCCGAGGCCATAGCCTTTGCTTTGATCGCTGGCCTTTCGCCTTTGACCGGCCTGTACGCCGCTTTTGTTATGGGTTTGGTTACCTCGGTGTTGGGTGGCCGTCCTGGCATGATTTCTGGCGCCACCGGTGCGGTGGCCGTTGTACTGGTAGCTCTGGCAAAATCGCATGGGGTGGAATATATCTTCGCCACGGTTATTTTGGCCGGAGTCCTACAGATGGCTGCGGGCTTTCTCCGATTGGGAAAACTAATGCGCCTGGTGCCCCATCCTGTAATTTTTGGTTTTGTCAATGGTCTGGCCATTATCATCTTTATGTCACAGTTGGATCAGTTTAAGACTGCTGAGGGCGCCTGGCTATCCGGCACACCCTTATATATCCTGTTGGGACTTGTCTTTTTGACCATGGTCATGATATGGGGACTGCCCAAATTGAGCAAGGCCGTGCCCGCCTCCCTGATTGCCATCCTGACCATATTTGGACTGGTCGTATTTTTCGATATCGATACCAGGACCATTGGTGATATCGCCTCTATTGAGGGAGGGTTTCCACCCTTTCACATACCGACTGTTCCCTTTTCCTTGGAGACCTTGGGACTCATATTTCCCTATGCAGCCATTGTTGCCGGTGTAGGTTTGATCGAAAGTTTGTTGACCCTGAATATTATTGATGAAATTACGGAAACCCGCGGTCGGGGCAATAAAGAAGCCATTGCTCAGGGTACGGCCAACGTGCTTTCCGGGTTGTTTTCGGGGATGGGCGGTTGTGCTATGATCGGACAGAGTTTGATCAACACCTCCAATGGCGCAAGGGCCAGACTGTCGGGAATTGTGGCCGCTGTGATGCTCCTGGTATTTATTATGTTCGGTTCGGGACTTATAGAACGTATGCCTATGGCCGCGCTTACAGGACTGATGATTATGGTGGCCCTGGGGACTTTTGAATGGGCAAGCCTAAGGACCTTTAGGAGAATGCCCAAATCGGATGTGCTGGTGATGGTGCTCGTGACCTTGGTAACCGTGTTCTTGCATAATTTGGCCTTGGCCGTCTTGGTAGGGGTAATTATTTCCGCCCTGGTATTTGCCTGGGACAATGCCAAACGCATCCGCGCCAGAAAATATATCGATGAGGAAGGGGTAAAACATTATGAAATTTATGGCCCTTTGTTCTTCGGTTCGATTACCATGTTCAACGAAAAATTCGATGTCCTCAATGACCCGGATGAGGTAGTCATCGATTTTAAAGAAAGCCGTGTCGTGGACATGTCGGCCATTGAGGCCTTAAACAAGATTACGGAGCGTTACCACAAGGTGGGCAAGAAGGTCCATTTAAAACATCTGAGCAGGGATTGTCGAAGACTATTGTCGAACGCCGACAAGATCATCGAGGTCAATGTCCTGGAAGACCCTACCTACAAAGTGGTGGTAGACAAAATATGATCTACGGACAGCTTATTCCATGGCAAATTTTACATTGACCGTGCTCTCCACTTTAATTTTTTCAAATTCCACGGCCAAGGGTTGTGAGGAATCAGCAGCTTTGGCATACTCCAATCCATAGGTGGCGCGCTGTTGAAAGCGGACGATATTGGTATTTAGATCGGAGATGAAAAGGGCTCGGCCCAAATTTTGATTCAAGGGCTCCAACATGGCCTCTGCCTGTGTTTTTGCCTTTCCTACCGCTTGCTTTCGCAGCGCAATTTTAAGCTCCTCAATTTTGGAGTATTCGGTCTTGACAAGATTTACGTTCGCAATGCCAATGGATTCCAACGCTTGGATGGCCCTGCCCGCTGTTAAGCCATCATACACTACTAACAGGTACTCCTTGCTTTTCTGAATATCCGTCTTCCGAAGGAAATACTTCTTAAAATTACTTCCCAAATCGGATAGGGATAGTTGCTTATCGGTATCTATGCCCAACGCCTTTAACTCTGTGGCCATTCTGTTTTCCAATTTCTCCACGGACGTCCTCCCCTTGGTGTCCGCTTCGGTTATTAGGACAGACATATGGATCCTGTCGGGAACCACAAGCGTGTCTACCCTAGCGGTAGTTTCCAAATAGGGCTGATCGATAAAATTCTTGGTTTGTGAGTGGCCGGCAAGCGATACCGCAAAGAACAACAACAGAAGTGCAATTTTGGTGATTTGTTTCATGTTTAGATTTTTTATGGGATATTTTTTACGAAGCTAAAACTTATATTGGCATTTTAAAAGCGATAATGAGCCAACACCCCTTTTTGGTTATGGATTGGTACCAATAGCATGTTTTTGGATTATAGATCTGGCATTGCTTGGCTGCAGCTTACTTGCTGACTTTCCCGATCCTGGTAAAAATTGGAAAACGAACTTTTTTGATCGCCCCCTTGCCCCAATGGGCTTTTAGCTGGGTGATAAATGGATTGACCGGGTTCTCTCCCCGGGCTTCCTTAAAATTCTGAACACTGGACCAGGAGTTTAGATAACCTTCCATAGTTTCGAGTTCCCATTGTGCCTCTATGGCATAGGAGCCGGGTAATGTTATCTCTTGAAAATTAAACCGAATGTTGCGATATTCCTGATCAATATGTCGGCGTTCCGGGCGCCAAAAGGGTCCTACGATTTCACTATAAAAACGTTGCATCAGGGCATCAACGTTCCTATCTACCTGCACCAGGTCATAACCCCACAGCGCTACAAGGGCTTGAGGCTTTGCCACTCTTTTGAATTCCTGGTTGAACGCATCCATATCGAACCAATGGGCGGCCTGGGCCACGGTAATCAGATCAAAGGTATTTTCCTCGAAATCGGTGGCTTCGGCCCGTTGCTGGGAGTACCGGATGTTGGGGGCCTTTACTGCCTTTGCCAATTGGTTTTTGCTGATGTCCGTCGCCTCTACGGTCCTAAAGTGCTTTGCCAACACTATGGCCACTTGCCCATTGCCCGTACCGCAATCCCAGCAACATTCCCTTCCCTGGGTGAGGGCCAGGATATCCGTAAGTAAAGCTTCGGGATAGCTAGGCCGATACTTTTTGTAGAAGTCGGTCTGTTTTGTGAACTGCTGTTGCGGTTTTTTCATAAGGTTTTGACCAAAAAAAACACCTATCCCAAAAGTAAGGGTAGGTGCTTTCATAGTTTTAAATAAGCCCTATAGGGTCCTAAGGTACTCGGCCACTGCCCTTGCTTCCTCTTCCGAAAGGTTTTGGTTTAGCATGATGGCATTGTTGTATTCCTTTAACAGCGCCTTGGCAATGGGATCTTCCTTAAGCATGCCATCGGGGTTCAGGATCATGTTCATTACCCATTCCGGACTTCTACGTTCGTATACACCAGCCATGGCTGGACCAATCATGCGCTGATCTACCATGTGGCAGGCCGTGCATATGGTTTTGAACTTGGCTTCACCCTGGGCGACCAGCTCCGTGTCGATTTCATCATCAAATGTTACGGAAGTAATGGGTCCCACGCCCTTATTGCTCAAATCCACAGGAACTTCCTCGGAGACGACGGACTTGGTCTCTTTTTTGGTACGGCTCATTTCAAAGCCTTCCTTTTTTTCTTCCTTTTTTTCACCACAACCAAGGACCAGAGCGGCCAGTGCTAGAATGGTAATTATTTTTTTCATCGGTAATTGGTTTAAGACCACTAATATAAGCAATACCACATTTAAATGGACTCTTGCAGAAATTTTAATGCCCTTTTTTCCGTGTAGGTGGTGTTTTTTGGCGCATAAAAGCCAACGTGACCCCCGTATTTAGGCATTTCGAGGTAGAGTTTCCCATGGTTTTCGGCTTCCCTTACGGGATAACATTCGGGTCCTAGGAAGGAATCGTTGATAGCATTTATGATCAAGGTTGGGATTTGAATCCCGGACAGAAACTGCAAGGAACTGCATTGGGTATAGTAGTCAATCGCATCCTTAAATCCGTGTGCCCGACTGGTATAAATATCATCAAAATCCTTTAGGGTAATCACATTTTTGATATCGGCATCCGAAATTAGTTCCGGGAACAACTGCTGTTTGGCCCTTAATTTTTCTATTAAATGCCTCCTAAAACGCTTGGCATACAGGAAATTTTTGGGTTTCAGCAATTCCAGCAGGGAGCTGTGTAGGCTACAGGGGGCAGAAACTGCTACCACCGCCTTCACCTGTTCGGGCACCCTTAGGCCTTCGCCTAAATATTTGAGTGCCATATTTCCGCCCAGACTAAATCCCTTAATATAGATTTGGGGATAAGGTTTTGTGTGGAGAACATGGTTGACCACTGCATCCAGATCTTCAGTAGCTCCGGAATGATAGGAACGGAACAGGCGGTTGGTTTCCCCACTACAACTTCGATGGTTCACCGCGCAGACATCAAAACCCGCGGCAACGAACCGTTTGGCACTCCCGGTAATATAGGGCCTTTGGGCGTTACCTTCCAGGCCGTGCAAGAGGATGACCACCCCAAGTGTTTTGACCGAAGCGTGACTCCAATCCAGGTCCAGAAAGTCGCCATCGGGGAGGGTAATTCGCTCCCGGTGCTGCTCCAGACCGTTCACTTTCCGAACAATGCCGGCATAAATGGTAGCGATATGGCCGTTCTTAAAGGGAAACGGAGGGTCATAGGTAGTGGGAACCAGCGGCATTAATACAAAATATTATCTTTTGGCTTAATAGGTTCGGGTAGTTCTTCCTCATCGAGCATATCCCTGAGGTCAATTTCGATAGTTCGGCACAGGGCGGTCATGGGTACATCATTGGCCCGGCCCTCAAAGGGATCTTCACTATTGTCCCCCACGGTTTCCATGGTTACAAAAATCCAGGAAATCAATACGGAAAAGGGAATCTGTAAAAAGATCATCCAGCCCATGGTATCCTCATCGTATTCCAATAAATGTTTTTCAAAGACATCTAACAGGCCAAAGGGGAGCAACAGAATAAAAATCCAGGTGAAAACCCTTGAAAAATAGCCATATTGTCTTGGGAAAGGAGTGTTTTTAATGCGTTCGCACTTCCCTTGTAAATTGTAGAACTCTTCCAGAATGCTCTGAAGCTGATCCTCTTGAAAACCATCAATAATGTCTCCCTGTCTCAATTTTGTCACTTCCATGCCCTGGTTCTTGATCAAATGGGTGGCGGGGTTTACCCGTTTTTTTAAATCTGAAAATTCCCGCATACTTACATAGTTGTACGCTTCGTTACAGGAAATATTCCGTTCGGCGTGGCGATCGTACAACTTCTCCACTGTCCTGGCTTCCCTTAGGCTCCAAGAGCGTGCTTGGCGTAGCTGTACCCGTAGTGCATTGATCCAGGCAATGTGTCTATGGATCAGCTGTCTTTGCATTTCCCTGTCCTTTTCAGCATCGTTGGTCCGAACAAAGGAGAGCACTTGTAAGGCCCAAGTACGGCTGTAATTCACGATACCGCCCCAGATTTTTCTGCCCTCCCAAAAACGATCGTAACTCTGACTGTTTTTGAAACCGATATAAAAGGAAACGGCAATACCAATAACGGTGAGCGGTTCAAAGGGCAGGTTGATGAAGTCCCACCCCAAAAAGGAGTATATCCCAAAGATGATGAAGGAATACAGAATAAAAAAACAGATGTTCTTCCAGCTAAACCTTAAGATCAGTCCCCAACCAATATTTCTTTTTACGTACATGGCCTTTTATCTATTCCGGGTATAGTTCCAGGAGCTGTTTCTGTTCTGCAATGGCCGTATGAAATTCGGATTTTAAGGAGGAAACCAGTGCCGCTACAGATACGACATCATCTATGGTTGCTACTCCCTGGCCCGCGGACCATATGGTTTTCCAGGCCTTGGCCTCTGTATCCAATTCCTTTCCAAAGTCTACTTTAACGTCCTTTTTAAGGTCTTCCTGGCTAATGCCGGCCGCTTGAAGGCTGGCCCCCAAAAAGTTGGCATGTACCCCCGAGATGGCTGCGGTATATATCACATCGCTGGCCCCTGCTTCAACAATCATTTTCCGGTAGTCCTCCGGTGCCTTGCTTTCCAAGGTGTTGATAAAGCGGGTACCCATATAGGCAAGGTCGGCGCCCATTTGCATTGCCGAGGCAATATCCCTACCGGTACTGATACAACCCGATAGAATAATGGTCTTGTCATAGAATTTTTTGATTTCGGCCACCAAGGTCATCGGATTTATGGTCCCTGCATGTCCTCCTGCTCCGGCAGCTACTAAAATAAGTCCGTCTACCCCGGCACCTGCCGCTTTTTGGGCATGTCTTTTTTTGATAACATCGTGAAAAACGAGTCCGCCATAACTGTGAATGGCATCCACAACCTGCGACACTGCGCCCAAGGAAGTGATAATTAGGGGGACCTTGTGTTTCATGCACAACTTTAGATCGGCCTCCAACCTTGGATTGGTCTGATGCACAATAAGGTTTACCCCAAAAGGCGCCGCTTTTTTTCCCGTCTCGGATTCAAAGGCGTCCAGAGCGGTCTTAATTTCGATCAGCCATTCCTCGAAACCTTCACTGCTACGCTGGTTCAAGGCAGGAAAGGTCCCTACGATTCCGTTTTTACAACATTCTATGACCAATTTTGGTCCGGAAATCAAAAACATGGGAGCCGCAATGGCCGGTAGGGAAAGATCTTTTATAAAGGACGCTTTTTTGCTCATAGTGAAAAATTTTGTTCGATTTAAAAATAAGGATATTCGTTAAATTTATGAGGGTGCCTATCGGCTTTTCCAAAACTATGGTATTTTTAACAGTATATAAACGATATACCAAGAAAACCTAACAAACCGTATGTATCTAAAGGAATTTGAAGTACGATGGAGCGATGTGGATGCCAATAGACATTTGGCCAATACCGCCTATATCAATTTTATGGTCCACACCCGAATGTGTTTTTTGGCAGACCAAGGTTTCACCCACCGGATCATGGCCGAACGCAATATAGGACCGGTGGTGTTTTATGAACATATGTACTACTATAAGGAGGTTTTTCCGGGCCAACCCGTACGGGTCTCCCTGGAAGTGGTGGGGACCAGCGAGGATGGGAAATTTTTTGAGTTTCGACATAACTTTTATGATGCCAAGGGGATGAACTTTGCGCATTGTGAAATGATGGGCGCCTGGATGGATTTGGGGCAACGCAAACTTGTTGCCCTGGAAAAGGACCTGCTGCAAATGTTCAGCACCGTAGAAAGGGCAACCGATTTTCGGGTGCTTACCAAAGAAGATACACGGCGCATGTCAAAATTCCCTAAGGACTTGGCTTAGGCCTTTTACTAGAAAGGTACACGCCCAATAAAACCATGGCAGCTGCTAGAATTTTGATGCTTGTTAGGTGGTCCTTTCCACTGAATAGCGCAAAAAGAATCCCGATCAGGGGCTGTACATAGGTAAAGGCGCTCACGGTAGAAGCCCTTAACTGTGTTAGGGCAAATACATTGAATAGGTAGGTCAGAAAAGTAGTGCCTATGACCACGAAGGCTATGGCACCGATGACCTCCATTGGAAGTTGGGCCCACTGAATTTCCATAAACTCCCCATAGGTAATCGGTAAGTTAATAAGCACACCAATGGTAAACAACCACTTCATCAGGGTGAAAGGGTGGTATTTATCGAGCAATTTTTTAATCACGATAAGATAGGAACCATAACAGGTGGCATTGACAATGAACAAGGTATTGCCCAGGGGAATGTTGGGGGCGTCCTGCCGTATTTCCGCACCAAAAAGAATAAGGGCCAGAGCGCCTACGAGACCCAAGAGAATACCCAAAGCTTTTTGCCCTGTTACTTTTTCCTTAATGAACAGGGCTGAAAGCACCACTACAATAATGGGCGTAATTGTTACCAGCACCGAACTGTTTATGGGAGTGGACAGCTCAAGTCCCTTAAAGAATGCCAACATGTTGATGACCATGCCCAGGATGGAACAGACTAAAATACGGCCCCAATCCCTTCGCTCTATTTTTTCTTTCGGACCGAGGCCCGAAATGCTCCAAAACAATATGGCGGCACCCACCACGCGCAGCAGGATAAACCCAAAAGGTTTTACATAGAGGGGCATAACCCCTTTGGCAATGGTATGGTTTAAGCCATAAATGGTTGTCGCCCCCAGGGCCGCGAGTATGGCTAAGGACCTTTTGTTCAAGAATGTATGGTTTCTTTGGCAGCGGCGACCTCTTTTTTGCTGTTGCCTATGAAAATTTTGTCATGTACAATGACCACCGGACGCTTTAAAAAAGTGTAATGTTCCAAAATAAGGTCCTTGTAATCGGTCTCGGAAAGTGCCTTGGCCGCCAAATTGCGTTCCTTGTACAAACGTGCCCGTTTGCTGAACAGCACTTCGTAATTTCCGGTTAGCGCATGCATCGCTTCAAGTTGTGAAGGGGTAATACCTTCTGTCTTAATGTCCTGCAGGTTAAAGCCTTCCAATGGCTGTAATTCCTTTAGGATTCGTTTACAGGTATCACAGGTTCCGAGGTGGTAGATTTTTTTCATTTTAAACGGATTTGGCATTATGAACCGGTCAGCAGATGATGTCACCGGAAAATCGCATCACAAAGAAACCTAATTCCTGCGAATTGTACTATTTTTAAAAACTGATAAAACAATCCCTTTGGAAAATCTACTGAATATAACACTGCAAAACAGAAGGCTGCTCCACAGCCTGCTCTTGAGAACACCCCGGGAAAGCCTGTTGAAGATTCCCGATGGCTTTAGTAACAACATCTGGTGGAACATAGCCCATGTGGTTGTGACCCAACAATTACTGGTCTATCGCAGAAGTGGACTTCCCATGCTCGTGGATACGGAATTGGTGGAGAAGTTTAAAAAGGGAACCGTGCCCGATGGTACGGCAAGCGATGAGGAAATTGAACGTTTGAGTGCCTTGCTGCTTACTACTATTGAAAAGACCCGGACAGATTACCGGGAAAACGTGTTCCAAGAGTATATGGCCTATGAGACGAGTACCAAGGCCCAATTGAATAATGTGGTAGATGCCCTTTCCTTTAATTTGTACCATGAAGGCCTACATCTTGGGTCCATTCTAGCGCTTAGGAAGGCCTTGGCAAGGGAGTCGGCGGCTTAGGATCTGGTTTTACCGGATAAGTAGCTTTTTACCTCGGCATAGGGCAAGATGAGAACAATGGGCCCGTCGGCATAGGAGGCCACTTCGTATTGATTGTAAAGCAACTGCAGGCCCTCCTGGGTAAAACCAATATTTTCCGGGAGGTAAAACTCGTTCCTTTCAAACATAAAACCCGTGCTGTTGATGGGTGCATCCTGGGGGATATCCTCTTGGATCCGAAATTTGGTTTCGGCAAATCGCTTAAAATCCTTTTGGTTTCGGAACAGTTCCCAATCTTCAAGTTCTACCCCTTTTTTCTTATCAAAGTTTAGAAAACGTGTAGCGCTATAGCCGTGTGCTCCACCTGTAAATATGTAGGAACCTAGCTCAACGGTCAGAATACGGACGTTTTCATAGGCGATACTTCCTTCGATGTTGGCTTCCCATCCGATGGTTTCGGTCGGATACTTTTTTTTTAGCTCCAAAAAACCGTTTTTAAAGGAACCTATGGCACCCTCAATGTCCACCGCTTTAACATCATCGTCAAAGGTCAATAGGGAAATTACCTCTTCCTTCAAGGTCGTGTTAATGGTGGTGGCTATCCTATCCTCTGCCAGGGCCATAGGGATACTAACCGAAACCTGGGGACAATCCGTACAGGTCCCTGCATTGAAATTTGCCGCCTCGAACGTAAGTTTGCCGTTGTCTGTACAACTAATGAGCATCACCGCTAACAATAGGTAGGTTACTGGGGTCTTCATAAAATGTAATTTAATGGATACTGCAAAACTACACCTTCATTGTATTCTCCAAAAGATAACGATACATTTGTAGCGATAATTTTACCATATGAGCGAAAAAAAACTAAAATTCAACAGCAGGACCATCCATGGAGGGCAAGAACCGGATAAGGCCTACGGCTCCGTAATGCCCCCCATTTATCAAACCTCTACCTATGCGCAGACCACTCCTGGAGGACATCAGGGGTATGAATATTCCCGAAGTGGCAATCCTACGAGAACGGCCCTCGAAAATTCATTGGCCAGCATAGAGAACGGCAATTATGGTCTGGCATTTGCCAGTGGCCTTTCGGCTATCGATGCCGTAATTAAATTGTTGGAACCCGGTGATGAAGTGGTTTCCACGAACGATCTGTACGGGGGCAGCTATCGTCTCTTCAGACAGGTGTATGAAAAATATGGTATTGTATTCCATTTTATCGGGATGCAGGATGCATCCGAAATCGCATCGTACATTACAGATAAGACCAAGCTGATATGGGTAGAAACTCCCACCAACCCCATGATGCATATTGTGGATATCGCCGCCGTGTCCGGCCTGGCCAAAAAACACGATATTTTGCTTGCAGTGGACAATACCTTCGC
Source organism: Eudoraea algarum (assembly GCF_050589645.1). Taxonomy (NCBI): domain Bacteria; kingdom Pseudomonadati; phylum Bacteroidota; class Flavobacteriia; order Flavobacteriales; family Flavobacteriaceae; genus Eudoraea; species Eudoraea algarum. Next base: position 213,924 of record NZ_JBNGOQ010000004.1, read on the forward strand.
CACCCCTTATTTGCAGCGGCCGTTGGATTTGGGTGCTGATATCGTGATGCATTCAGCTACCAAATACCTGGGTGGCCACAGCGATGTGGTGGTAGGGGCCCTGGTGGTAAAGGATAAGGAACTGGCGGATAAGCTCTATTTTCTTCAGAACGCCAGTGGGGCGGTCTGTGGCCCCATGGACAGTTTTCTAGTACTTCGGGGAATAAAGACCCTACATGTTCGGATACAGCGCCATTGCGAAAACGGAAGGGCGGTTGCGGAATATCTGGCCAAACATCCCAAGATTGAAAAAGTGTACTGGCCTGGCTTCGAGGACCATCCCAACCATGATATAGCTGCCAGTCAGATGGATGATTTTGGCGGAATGATCTCCTTTGTTACCAGGGGATGCGCGTATGCCGATGCCATTAAAATCGTGGAAAGTTTAAGGGTATTTACCCTGGCCGAGTCCTTAGGCGGTGTGGAAAGCCTTGCAGGACATCCGGCGAGTATGACCCACGCCAGTATTCCCAAAGAGGAACGGGAAAAAAGCGGGGTGGTGGACGCATTGATCCGTTTAAGTGTGGGCATCGAGGACAAGGACGATCTTATTGCCGATCTGGAGCAGGCTATCGGATAGACATTTTATCAATTTTTTAAAAAAATAGGGTTCAAATTATAGAAATAATATAATTTTGCCTAAATATTCCGAATCCCTAAGATTTCTTTAATTTTTGTCTGAGGTTTTTGGAGGAGACAGTCTGTCCTGAGCGGTAGTGCACGGGCAAATATTAACCGATAGCAAAGTCTTTATGGAAGCAAAAATCAAAGCATTTATGGATGAGGTCAAGGGTCGAAACGGCCATGAGCCTGAATTCCTCCAAGCGGTACAGGAAGTTGCCGAAACCGTAATACCCTATATTGCCGCCAACGAAATTTACAACGGCAAAAATATTTTATTACGGATGGTAGAACCGGAACGCTTATTGTCCTTTAGAGTGGCCTGGGTAGATGATGATGGAGAGATCCATGTAAACCGGGGGTATAGGGTACAAATGAACTCGGCCATAGGACCCTACAAGGGAGGCCTAAGGTTCCACCATTCGGTAAATGCCAGTATTTTGAAGTTTTTGGCGTTTGAGCAAGTGTTCAAAAATAGCCTTACCACCCTTCCCATGGGCGGCGGCAAAGGAGGATCTGATTTTGATCCCAAAGGCAAATCCGATGATGAGGTAATGCGTTTTTGCCATGCCTTTATGACGGAACTTTGTAGGCACATAGGTCCAAATACCGACGTTCCCGCAGGAGACATCGGGGTGGGCGCACGCGAAATAGGATTCCTTTTCGGAATGTACAAGAAAATAAGGAATGAGTTTACTGGAGTGCTTACCGGAAAGGGACTTTCTTGGGGAGGATCCAAAATACGTCCGGAGGCAACAGGGTATGGTACGGTATATTTTGCGCAAAGCATGCTGAATACCCAAGATATGGACGTAAACGGAAAAACCGTTGTGATCTCCGGTTCGGGGAATGTGGCCCAGTACGCTGCGGAAAAAGTGTTGCAGTTGGGCGGCAAGGTGGTTACCCTTTCCGATTCATCGGGGTACATCCACGACAAAGACGGAATTGATAATGAAAAACTGGCCTTTGTTATGGACCTGAAGAACAACCGTAGAGGTCGTATATCGGAATATGCCGATAAATACAGCAGTGCGGAGTTCCACAAGGGCAAGACGCCATGGGAAGTAAAATGTGATATTGCACTGCCCTGTGCCACGCAGAACGAGTTGGGCGGGGATAGCGCCAAAACCCTTATAAAAAATGGATGCATTTGTGTGGCCGAGGGCGCCAATATGCCCTCTACCCCCGAAGCGATCCACGAATTCCATGAGGCAAAGATTTTATTTGCACCAGGAAAAGCTTCCAATGCCGGCGGCGTGGCTACCTCAGGGCTCGAAATGTCACAGAATTCCCTACGTATTAGTTGGACAAGGGAAGAAGTAGACGATCGGCTAAAGGGTATCATGAAGGAAATACACGATTCCTGTATTGAATACGGGAAGGAAGCGGATGGTTACTGCAATTATGTTAAAGGAGCCAATATAGCCGGATTCGTCAAGGTGGCGGATGCGATGTTGGCGCAAGGGGTCATCTAATAGAAAACAGCTTAGGTTAGGAAGGCTTTCCATTGGGTTGGAAAGCCTTTTTTTGATACCATATTGTCCAGGATAGGCTTATCTTAGAGCATTCAAATTTCTGTCCATGCCAATCACGACCAAGGCCATTGTTTTATCGGCGCTTAAGTATGGGGATACCAGCCTGATCGTAAAGGCATTCACAGCCTCGAGCGGTATGAAGACCTATCTGCTAAAAGGAGTGCTGGCCTCGAAGAAGGGAAAATTGAAATCGGCCTATTTTCAACCCCTGATGCAACTGGAACTGGTGGCCAACCATAAGGACAAAGGAACATTGGAAACCATCCGTGAGGCAAGGGTAGACTACCACTACAACAGCCTACATACCGATATCACCAAGAACGCGATGAGCATGTTTCTTGCCGAGGTGCTAAGAAGCAGTATCTTTGAGGAAGAACCCAATCCGCAACTTTTTCATTTTATAGCTGCTTCGTTGCAATGGTTGGATACCCACGACAAAATTGCCAATTTCCATCTTTACTTTTTGCTTGGTCTTACGAAATATTTGGGATTTTATCCGGACACCGCCCACCACGATGCCCCTTATTTTGACCTCCAGGAGGGAAACTTTGTGGTTGCCCCTTCCCTGAACCCGATGATACAGGATAAAACGCTGGCATATTTTAAAAGGTTTTTGGGCACAAATTTTGATGCTATGCATACAATCAAGATGGGAAAAGCCAGCAGAAGGGATCTGTTGCAATCGCTTGTTCTCTATTTTGAATTACATTTGCAGGGGTTTAAAAAACCGAGATCACTTGCCATTTTGAATGAAGTATTTAGCTAGTATGCGAAGGACAGGTTTCATCATTATTTTGTTTTTATGGGTTCATGGTCTTTCCGCACAAATGATACGCGTTTTGGATGTAGAGACCCAAACGCCGGTGCCGAATGTCGCAATTTTTAACACCGATCAAAGCAAGACCGCACTTACCGATGCCAATGGCAGGTGTGATCTCGCCGTTTTTGATCGAAACGAACGACTAACGCTGAAGCACATTAGCTATCAGACCAGGAAAACAACAAAATCACAACTTTTGCGACGAGGAGGCAGGGTGTATCTTACCCTACGGGCACAACAGCTCGATGAGGTGGTGATGTCCATCTCCAAGTGGGAGCAACAAAAAAAGGACATCCCCCAAAGAATAGCGTCGATCAATGCCAGGACCATTGCCTTTACCAACCCCCAGACGGCGGCAGACCTGTTGCAACAAAGTGGAAAAGTGTTTGTACAGAAAAGTCAGCTTGGAGGTGGCAGCCCTTTGATTCGCGGTTTTGCTACCAATAGACTGCTGTTATCCGTAGACGGGGTTCGTATGAACAATGCCATTTTTAGGGGAGGTAATATACAGAACGTCATTTCTATTGACCCCTATACCATAAAGAATACGGAAGTTATTTTTGGGCCGGGTTCGGTTATCTATGGAAGCGATGCCATTGGTGGGGTCATGAACTTTTACACGCACAAGCCTCAATTTTCGGATACCGATAGTTTGATGATTACGGGCAATGCCAGTTATAGGTATGCCTCCGCGAACAACGAGAACACCGTACACGCAGACCTTAATCTTGGCAAAAAAAAATGGGCTTTTTTGAGCAGCATTAGCTATAATGATTTTGACGATCTTACCATGGGCCGTCATGGCCCCGATTCATATCTAAGGAATAATTATGTGGTACGCAGGGACGGGGAGGACATACTGGTGCCCAATGGGAGCCCCCGTGAACAGATTACCTCGGGCTACGACCAGATCAATTTGATGCAAAAGGTGGCATTTAAACCGAACAACTCCTGGAGTTTTGACCTGGGAGCCTATTATTCCGAGACCTCGGATTATTCCAGGTACGACCGCCTGATCAGGCCGAACAGCGAGGGCGATGGCCTGCGTTCTGCGGAATGGTTTTACGGCCCCCAAAAATGGTTTATGGGCAACGTGCATGTATTTCAGCAGGGCCGGGGCAAATTTTACGACGGACTCAAGATTACCGCGGCCTATCAACGATTTGAGGAGAGCAGGAACAACCGGGACTTCCAGGATCCCATCCGATTTTCTACCAAGGAACAGGTAGATGCCCTATCGGCGAATATCGATTTTGAGAACAAACGGATCGGCAACCTAAGGCTGTACTATGGCACGGAATATGTTTTCAATCATGTGGCCTCTGAAGGTAGGCAGCATCATATAGAAACGGACGTACGCTCCGCTGCGGCCTCCAGATATCCCGATGGTGCTACCTGGCAAACGGCTGCGGCCTATGTTACTGCCGAGTATAAGGCAAAGCCAAATTTCAGCATGCTCTCCGGACTCCGATATAGTCATGTTTGGATCGATGCCCTATTTGACCAGACTTTTTTCTCCTTTCCCTTTGACGATGCCAGGTTGAGTACCGGAGCGTTGACGGGGAGTGTCGGGTTTAGCTGGTTTCCCAAGGCTGATCTGCAGATTACCTTAAACGGTTCTACCGGGTTTAGGGCGCCCAATATAGATGATATCGGAAAGATATTCGATTCCGAACCGGGTTCCGTGGTGGTGCCCAATCCCGATCTGGAACCGGAATATGCGTACAATGTTGAATTTGGGTTGCGCAAGAACTTTAAGGATAAAGTGGTACTGAAGGGTACCGCCTTTTATACCTTTCTAGTGGATGCCCTGGTCCGGAGGGATTTTCAGTTCAACGGGGAGACCCAGATCGTATACAATGGGGAACTGAGCAACGTGCAGGCCATACAGAACGCAGCCAAGGCCTATGTATACGGATTTGAATTTGGTGCGGAGGCCTTTCTTACCGAAAACCTGTCCATTTCCTCGAACCTTACCCTAACCGAGGGGATAGAGGAAGATGATGACGGGACCGATTCTGCGGCAAGGCATGTAGCGCCCACTTTTGGGGATTTTCACCTTGCCTGGAAAAATGAAAGGCTAAAGGCAGACCTCTTCTTAAATTACAACGGGGAGATTTCATTCGATGATCTTGCGCTTTCGGAACGTAGCAAGCCCTTTATCTACGACACGGATGCCGACGGAAATCCGTTTTCCCCTTCCTGGTACACGCTTAATTTCCGTTCCCAATACCATATTTCCAACGCATTGAAGGCATCCCTTAGTTTGGAAAATATTACAGATCAACGCTATAGGACCTATTCCTCTGGAATAGCCGCACCGGGAATGAACTTCATTATGGGTCTGGGTTACCATTTTTAGGCCTAATTTCCACATTTGGCCCCCTAGATATCACAAACAGTTGGCCATGACTCCTTTTAATGCCCTTTTCATGGGTCGTGAAGGCTTTAAATTCAATCTAAATTTATAATTTTGCATCCTTAATTTGAGTTACCGAAACAGGTCTATGAAGTTTGCTGAATACAAAGGACTAAACTTGCCCAAAGTGGCGGAAGCCGTATTGGCCGATTGGAAAGCACATCATATTTTTGAAAAGAGTGTTTCCAACAGGGAAGGCAAGGACGGTTTTGTTTTTTACGAGGGACCGCCTTCCGCAAACGGTTTGCCCGGGATCCACCATGTCATGGCAAGGACCATCAAGGATATTTTTCCGCGCTATAAGACCATGAAAGGTTTTCAAGTAAAGCGAAAGGCGGGTTGGGATACCCATGGCCTGCCCATAGAGCTTGGGGTGGAGAAAGAACTTGGCATTACCAAGGAGGATATTGGCAAGAAGATATCCGTAGAGGCCTACAATGCCGCTTGTAGAAAAGCGGTGATGCGCTATACCGATGTTTGGAACGAGATGACCGAGAAGGTGGGCTATTGGGTAGATATGGACGACCCCTATATCACCTATAAGTCCAAGTACATGGAATCCGTTTGGTGGTTGTTAAAGCAGATTTATGACAAGGGACTTATCTATAAAGGATATACGATACAGCCCTATTCCCCAAAGGCGGGAACAGGCCTTAGTTCCCATGAACTCAACCAGCCGGGCACCTACCAGGATGTAACCGATACCACGGTTACGGCCCAGTTCAAAGTGAAGCGGGATTCCCTCCCCCAGGGGTTCGATGGATTGCCCGGGGAGTTGTTCTTCCTTGCCTGGACCACCACACCTTGGACCCTACCCAGTAATACCGCCTTAACGGTAGGTCCAAAAATAGACTATGTTGCGGTTAAGACCTTTAATCAATACACCTTTGAACCCATTACCGTGCTATTGGCGAAAGCCCTGGTCGAAAAACAATTTGCAGGGAAATTTGTATCCGTGGATACCGAAGCCGCCCTACTGGAATATAGCGCTGGGGACAAAAAAATACCCTATAGGATTGCCGCCAACTTCTTGGGACGGGATCTTGTGGATATCCGCTATGAGCAATTGCTCCCTTATGCCCAACCCTATCAGCATCCGGAAAATGCATTTCGGGTAATCGCTGGAGACTTTGTGACCACCGAGGATGGAACCGGAATCGTACATACGGCCCCTACCTTTGGCGCGGATGATGCCTTTGTGGCCAAACAGGCGAAACCCGAGGTGCCGCCTTTATTGGTCCTGGACGAAAATAACAACCCAGTGCCCTTAGTAGACCTGCAGGGAAGGTTCCGTCCGGAACTTGGAGAATTTGGGGGCAAGTACGTGAAGAATGAATACTATGAGGAGGGCGAGGTCCCGGAGAAATCGGTGGATGTTGAGCTTGCAATCAAATTGAAGGAGGAGAACAGGGCCTTTAAAGTAGAAAAATACCTGCACAGTTACCCCAATTGCTGGCGGACCGACAAGCCTGTACTCTATTATCCGCTGGATTCCTGGTTCATTAAGGTAACCGATGTCAAAGACCGGATGTTCGATCTCAACGAAACGATCAATTGGAAGCCCAAGGCAACCGGTGAAGGACGGTTTGGCAATTGGTTGGCAAATGCGAACGATTGGAACCTCTCCCGTTCAAGGTATTGGGGCGTACCCCTGCCCATTTGGCGCACCGAAGACGGGAAAGAAGAGTTGATGATCGGCTCCATGGCCGAATTGAAGGAAGCCATGGCCAAAGCGGTAAAAGCAGGCGTTTTGGAAGCTGATATCTTTGCCGATTTTGTTGTAGGCGATATGAGCGAGGCCAACTATGACAGAATAGACCTTCATAAAAATATCGTGGACCAAATTACCTTGGTTGCTCCTTCAGGGAAACCGATGAAACGGGAGAACGACCTTATAGATGTTTGGTTCGACAGCGGCTCAATGCCCTATGCACAATGGCACTATCCCTTTGAGAACAAGGACCTGATCGATCAGGGTTCGGCGTTCCCGGCCGATTTTATTGCAGAAGGTGTGGATCAGACACGGGGTTGGTTCTATACCCTGCATGCCATAGCCACTATGGTGTTCAATTCGGTAGCATACAGAAACGTGCTGTCCAATGGGCTCGTGTTGGACAAGAACGGCAAGAAGATGTCCAAACGCTTGGGCAACGCGGTAGACCCCTTTACTACCATGGAAGAGCACGGCGCAGATGCCACACGCTGGTATATGATCTCGAACGCCAACCCATGGGACAATCTAAAATTTGACAGCGATGGCATTGTGGAGGTGAAGCGCAAATTTTTTGGAACCTTGTACAATACCTACTCCTTCTTTGCACTCTATGCCAATATAGATGCATTTGATTATTCGGAAGCCGATGTTCCAATGGATGAACGCCCGGAGATCGATCAATGGATCTTATCGGAACTGCACACACTGATCAAGAAGGTAGACCTAGCCTATGCCGATTATGAACCTACCCTGGCGGCCAGGGCCATATCGGACTATGTGCAGGAAAACCTGAGCAATTGGTATGTGCGTTTATGCAGGAGACGTTTCTGGAAAGGCGATTATGGGAGAGACAAGATAGCGGCCTATCAGACCTTGTATACCTGCTTGGAAACGGTGGCAAAACTTTCGGCCCCTATAGCACCCTTCTTTATGGATCGTTTGTATACCGATCTTACAGCTGTCACACAAAAAGAGCGTTTTGAAAGTGTTCATCTGTCCAATTTTCCGCAATGTGATGAGGCCATGGTGAACAAGGCCTTGGAGAGCAAAATGCAAAAGGCACAGACCATATCGTCCCTTGTGCTATCTATTAGACAGAAGGAAAAGATCAAAGTAAGACAGCCCTTGCAGAAAATTATGATTCCGGTGCAAGACGAAGGACAACGGCAAGAATTGGAGGCGGTTGCGGATTTGATCAAATCGGAGGTCAATGTTAAGGAACTGGAACTGCTCGATGATGCCTCTGGGATTTTGGTGAAGCGGATAAAGCCTAATTTCAAGGAGTTGGGCCCCCGTTTTGGCAAGGAAATGAAGGAAGTGGCCATGGCCGTCAGCACTCTAAATCAGAAAGATATCCAAAAAATTGAGCAAGAAGGCGAAATATCACTTGCTTTAGAAAATAAAATTATTAAATTACGGTTAGAGGATGTAGAGATTTCCTCACAGGACATTGAAGGTTGGCTGGTGGCCAATGAAGGCGCACTGACCGTTGCGTTGGACATTACGATCAACGAGGACCTTCGAAAGGAAGGAATAGCGAGGGAGTTGGTAAACAGGATTCAGAACATACGGAAAGAATCCGGGTTTGAGGTAACGGACAGAATAAATATAAAGATATTAAAAGACGGTTTTGTTGAAGAGGCGGTTGCGAGCAACATGAATTATATTAAAACGGAAACGCTGACAGCAGAATTGGATTTTGAAGAACAAATGGAAAAGGGAACAGCGATTACCTTTGATGAAGTAAATACAAAATTGTTTATCCAAAAACAGTAAAAGATGGCACAAGATTTAAAAATAAGATATTCGGATAAAGATCTTGAAGAGTTCAAAGTTCTGATAGAAGAAAAAATAGAAAAGGCAAAAAGCCATTTGGATCTTCTCAAAAGCTCCTATATGAATGATGGCAACAATGGTACGGATGATACAGCACCTACCTTTAAAGCTTTTGAAGAGGGTTCTGAAACGATGAGCAAGGAGGCCAACACCCAATTGGCCATACGTCAGGAAAAGTTCATCCGCGACCTTAAGAATGCCTTGATGCGTATAGAAAACAAAACGTATGGCATTTGTCGGGTTACAGGAAAACTCATCAATAAGGAGCGTCTTAAATTGGTACCACATGCTACATTGAGCATCGAGGCCAAGAACATGCAGAAATAAAGATGCAACGCCGGAAAAGGTGGTTTTTTGCGGGGGGATGAAGAAGGGACTATTTATTTCGGTACTGTTGTGTGCTAATTTGCTGGCTGCCCAGAAGCTTGTAAAAAAATCCTACATTGACGCTACCACCTCTTCTATTCAAATAGAAACCAACAATTGTTTTGAAGTGGATCTGAGGACTTCCTTGTCGGATCAAATGGTGGTTGAGGCTACTATAGATGGGGAATACAAAAAGGATTTGCTGCTCAATATACGGAAAGCAGGTACCACGGTCTTCGTCAGTACAGGTTTTCAGCCCAATTTCGTAAACCCAAACGACAAGTTAAGTGCACATAAGGTCATATCCATCGCCTTAACGGTCATGGTCCCCCGGCACAAAAGTGTAAAGATATATGGGACCAGTAGCAATATTACCGTTACGGGCTCCTATGAAGAATTGGATGTTGTTTTGGAAGATGGCAGATGTACTCTGAACAACACCGGCCAAACCGTAGCCGTCACTACACAGAGCGGAGATATTTATGTAAGCCAAGGGGCTGCGGAAATCAAGGCTTCCTCCAAATATGGAAAAATATTCGAGGAGACCATTCCCGAGGGAGACAATCGTTTTACCCTACGCACAACTACGGGCAACATACATCTTAAGAAAACCAAATAATATGTCTATTTTTGCCCAACCTATTTTTGACGCATGAGTTTAAAAAAGTCCCTTATACTAATTACTTTGGTACTATTGGTGGACCAAGTAAGCAAAATCTACATCAAGACACATTTTATCTATGAGCACTCTGTAGAGGTCTTTAGTTGGTTCAAAATATATTTTATAGAGAATTCTGGAGCGGCATGGGGTACCAAACTCAGCGATTTCCTGCCTATTTCGGAATCGGCCGGAAAATTGATTTTGACCATTTTTAGACTTTTTGCTATTGTGGGAATCGGTTATTGGTTGCACGACACCATTAAAAAGAAGGCTTCCAGAACCCTTATTTTGTCCGTTTCCCTGATTTTTGCGGGAGCTTTGGGCAATATTTTGGATTCCATCTTTTACGGGGTTTTGTTCAACGACAGTTATAACCAGGTGGCCACTTTGTTTTCGGATGAGCCCTACGGCAGTCTTTTTTATGGTAGGGTGGTAGATATGCTTTATTTCCCCATGGTAGATACTACCTGGCCCGATTGGGTTCCCTATTTTGGGGGGAACAGGTTTCGATTTTTCGAACCCGTATTCAATATAGCTGACACGGCCATCAGCACGGGGGTAGGTATATTGTTGGTCTTCAACAAAAAGGCTTTTGCAAAGCAAGACGCCTAGAACCTGTACGTTTTACTGGGAGTAACGCAGTAATCCATGGGAATATCGTTCTTATGAATGTCAGCAATGGGTTCATCTTCCGCTTCAAAGAGGGAAAGCCCTATTTTCAGGACTTTGGGATGGCAGGCTTCCAAGAAATGGTCGTAAAACCCTTTTCCATAACCCACCCGATTGCCCAATTGATCAAAGGCAAGGAGTGGCATAAAAACTACATCCAGCTGATATGCAGGCACTTCGAGTCCACCGGTAGGTTCGGGAATATGCCACTTGTTCTTTTTTAGGACGGTATTGTCGGTAAGCAAGTAATGCCGTAGGATCCCGCCCTTTTCCATTTTGGGAAGCACCACATTTTTGTCCTTTCCCAATAGAATGGAAAGGATGTAAGAAGTATCAACCTCTTTTTTTTCTGCAAGCTGCAAAAAAAGATGATAGGTATCAAAGGACCAAATTGGGAGTTCAAGAAGTCTGTTCGCCAGTTGCAGACTTAGCGAGGATAATTCTTCTGAAGATAAACTGTTTCTAAGATTTTGATAGTGTAATCGAAGTTCCTGCTTCAACATATGATTGCTAAGCTCTCGGAAAAATTGGGGAAACGATAAAACTAAAACTACTCCTTAACAACAACTGCATAGTAAATTTTGAAGAAGAGCATCAAAATAAGGTAGGTGCCTCCAACAATAAAGTAATTCTCCATACGATTATAAATTTTTGATGAAATAAATGTAAAGAAAAATCTTTATAAATCCCATAAAAGGCACTTTTTTACCGATGAAATGCGCTTTTTTAATTGTTTTTTAACATTTCCCTTTCCTTTGGATTACAAAAAGTTTACAAAGATCTTATTTTAAACAGATGATATTCAATATTTTAGATGGCCAAATAAGGAATTGGGAACAATTTGGGCATTGGGCATTTCGTCCTTATTTTTTTTGAATTTTTAAGAAAAAAAAGAAAGATATGGCAAAAGACGGCCCCTGGATTTTCGAAAAACCCAAATCAAGGCGTCAAAAAAACTATAGCTGTACTCCCAAGCGCGCAGCCTTGGGTTTTTCCTGTTCTGGAATACCCAAACACTGCGTATGGGCCAATTACGGGAACCGTTAAAGAAGGGAAGTTAAAAAAAACAAAAGCCCTATCCCTTTCATAAAAACATAGTAATTTAACTTTGTAAACAATGATCTGTAAAATCGCGTTCAATTAGATGTCCGAAATTTCCATTGAGGTACAACTGAGTACATTGCCCAACAGCCCCGGAGTATACCAGTTCTATGATTCGGACGAGGTAATACTTTATGTGGGCAAAGCGAAGAATCTAAAAAAAAGGGTTTCTTCCTATTTTACGAAAAAACACGAATACGGAAAAACGCGGGTGCTGGTTAAAAAAATAAGGTCCATTAAGCATATTGTGGTCCCTACCGAATCGGATGCGCTCCTGTTGGAGAACAACCTGATCAAGAAATATCAGCCCAGATATAATGTAATGCTCAAGGATGATAAGACCTATCCTTGGATCTGTATAAAAAAGGAGCGCTTTCCCAGAATATTCCCCACCCGTAAGTTGATCAAGGATGGTTCCGAATACTACGGTCCCTATACGAGTATGAGGACCGTACACACCTTATTGGATCTCATAAAGGGGGTATACCCTTTAAGGACCTGCAACTACGATCTTTCCAAGGAAAAGATTGAAGCGGGCAAATACAAGCTATGCCTGGAATACCATCTGGGAAATTGCAAGGGCCCGTGCGAAGGCCTTCAGGAAGAGGAGGAGTACAACAGGCAAATAGCCGATATTAGGCAGATAATAAAAGGGAATTTCAAAACCTCCCTGCAGTACTTTAAAAAACAAATGCGGTCCTTGGCCGCACAAATGCATTTTGAGGAGGCACAGCGGATAAAGGACAAAATAGAAGTACTGGAAAACTACCAGGCCAAGTCTACCATAGTGAACCCCAAGATCAACAATGTGGACGTATTTTCGGTGATATCCGATGAGGTCTTTGCCTATGTTAACTTTTTGGAACTTTCGCACGGCTCCATCATACGTTCGCACACCATGGAAATAAAAAAGAAATTGAACGAATCTGATGAAAACCTCCTTCAGATGGCGATAATAGAGATACGGCAGCGTTTCAATTCCAATTCGAGCGAGATCTATGTGCCGTTCCGGATTACGGTAGCACCTGACTTAAAGGTCACCGTTCCCAAATTGGGCGACAAAAAGAAGTTATTGGAGCTTTCCGAGCGGAATGCCAAGTTCTTTAGGCAAGAGCGCTTTAAGCAGATCAAGATTACGGATCCCGATAGGCACGCCAATCGGATTGTGGCCCAGATGAAAAAGGACCTGCGCCTGTCCGAAGAACCACGCCATATAGAGTGTTTTGATAATTCCAATATACAAGGGAGCAATCCGGTAGCCGCCTGTGTGGTCTTCCGAAATGCAAAGCCCTCCAAAAAAGAGTACAGACATTTTAATATTAAGACGGTGACCGGGCCCGATGATTTTGCCTCCATGGAAGAAGTGGTCTTTAGGCGTTACAAGCGCATGTTGGACGAAGAGGAGTCCCTACCGCAGTTGGTCGTCATTGACGGGGGCAAGGGCCAGTTGTCATCGGCCCTTAAAAGCTTGGAATTGCTGGATTTAAGGGGCAAAGTGGCCATCATTGGGATTGCAAAGCGCCTGGAGGAGATTTATTTTCCGGACGATCCCATTCCCTTGTACCTGGATAAAAAATCGGAAAGCTTGCGCATCATACAGCAATTGCGTAATGAGGCCCACCGTTTTGGGATTACCTTTCATCGGAACAAAAGAAGCAAAGCGGCCATTGATTCGGAACTGGAGGGTATAGCAGGAATCGGAGAAAAAACGGCCCAAGAATTATTAAAGGAGTTTAAATCGGTAAAGCGCATCAAGGAGGCCTCTATCGAAAACTTGGCCAAATCCGTCGGGATGGTCAAAGCAAAGAAAATATATGAAACCTTTCACTAAAGAACCTGTACAGGGCAGGTGCAAACCGTATCTATGGGTAGCCCTGTTGCTCATGTCCCTGTCCCTTACGGCACAACAACAGGCCGAGGATGTAAAAGTCGGATTGGTGCTCAGTGGGGGTGGTGCCAAGGGGATGGCACATATAGGGGCATTGAAGGTGATCGAAGAGGCCGGAGTGGAAATCGATTATATTGGGGGGACCAGTATGGGGGCCATTGTAGGGGCACTGTATGCCTCCGGATATTCTGCGGGGGAATTGGACTCAATTTTTAAAAATACCGATTTCACCGAGCTTATACAGGATAACCTGCCCAGAAATGCAAAAACGTTCTATGAAAAAGAGGATTCGGAAAGATACGCGCTTACGTTGCCCTTCAGCAATTTTAAGATCTCCTTCCCTTCAGCAATCTCTAGAGGACAAAATATCTATAATGAATTGGTCCGTCTTTTATTTCATGTAAAGGATGTAGATGACTTTGGCCGCTTGCCCACCCCTTTTTTCTGTATAGCCACCAATATTGAGACGGGGGAAGAAGTGTTGTTGGACAGGGGATATCTCCCCGAGGCCATTTTGGCCAGTGGCACCTTTCCCTCCCTGTTTGAACCTTCGGAGATAGACGGGAACATTTTGATAGATGGAGGCGTGGTCAATAACTATCCCGTGGAAAGGGTAAAGGCCCTGGGAGCGGATATCATCATTGGTGTAGATGTTCAGCACGGTCTGTCGGACAGGGAATCCCTAAATTCCGCCACAGAGATCTTGTTGCAGATCAACAATTTTAGAACGGTCAGCGATATGGTCGAAAAATCCAAGCAGACCGATATCTATATCACGCCGGATATCGCCAATTTTTCGGTCATCGATTTTGACCTTGGTGGCCAGATCATCAAAAGTGGGGAAGTGGCCGCTAAACAGCACACTGTGGCATTAAAGGCCCTTTCCATGCGGCAAAACCGTCAAAAAACGATAAAACAGGCCATTGAGCCGCAGGACTCCATTACCATAAACCGCCTTATTTTGCGTGGAAACAAGAATTATACCCGCGGTTATGTTAAAGGAAAGTTGCGATTTCCCCTAGGAGAGAAAACGACCTTCGAAAAACTGCAACAGGGAATCAGCAACCTTTCGGCTACCAGTAACTTTCAAGGACTGAGGTACGAGTTGGTGTCCAATGGCCTTGGGGTAGACCTTATTTTAAAACTGCGGGAGAACCCTACAAAAACTTATATCCGCCTGGGCGCACATTATGATGACCTGTATAAAAGTGCGGCCATGATCAATTTAACCCGTAAGAACTCTTTACTTAAAGATGATGTGGCTTCGTTCGACTTTATTTTGGGCGATAATATCAGGTATAATCTGCAGTATTATGTGGATAAGGGATTTTATTGGAGCTTTGGGGTCAATTCCAAATTTGATCAGTTCGAGGAAGAAATAGATTTTGATCTGATTCGATCAAATTTTGAGGTCACTGACGACCCCAATATCAATTCCATTAACCTGGATGTTTCGGACCTGACCAATCAAATTTATCTACAAACCGTGTTTCAGGAGGAATTTGCCGTAACCCTGGGCGCAGAACACAAATTCCTAAAATATAGCACCAGGACATTACGGGATTCCACTGCTGGGAACAACATGGCCCTGAACCTGTCTTCCGAGGGCCGAACATTCTTTGAAAAGAGCAACTATTTTAGCGCCTACGGGAATCTCATTCTGGACACTTATGACGACAATTATTTTCCAAGCAAGGGCTTGTACTTCAACGGAGACTTCCACTTGTATTTGTTTTCATCCGATTTCAATGATAATTTCAAGGAGTTTTCCATTGCCAAGGCCAGAATGGGTGCGGCCTTTCCCTTGGCTGGGAAATTTTCCCTGAACATAGAGACCGAAGGGGGCTTTAAATTGGGCACCTCCGGGGTTACTTCCTTTGATTTTGTGCTGGGAGGCTTTGGGAACAACCTGACCAATAATTTTGTACCCTTTTTGGGCTATGATTTTTTAAGCCTGCCAGGAAACAGCTATGTAAAGGCATTTGGGCGGTTGGATTATGAATTCTCCCCAAAGAACCATCTTATGTTCTCGGCAAATTTTGCCAATGTGGACGACGATCTTTTCCGGACGGGGGAGTGGTTTACGGAGCCCAGCTTTTCCGGTTATTCACTGGGATACGGATGGGAGTCCTTTATGGGCCCTATGCAGGTATTGTATTCCTGGTCCCCGGAAATAGATAGCAGTAACATCTTTATTAGTATAGGATATTGGTTTTAAGCCGTATGCCGTATCGAGAGTTGATCGTTTTTTTACGATATTTGTACTTCGGATTCCCGATGATATGCTAGAAACACGGATTGATATAACTGCCCATCTCAGGGCTATGTGGTAAGGACATGGTGGAGACTTTCCACCACACATATCCTTATTCAATATTTAGTTAATCTATTCAAAAGAACATCATGGCAGCAGAAATAAAGAATTTAAAAGATTTAAAGAACACGGAATATTCCCTGAAGAAACTATTTTCGGACGCGGAGGATTTCCTTCCACTCCTGGGCACGGACTACGTGGAACTTTATGTAGGAAACGCGAAGCAGTCCGCCCATTATTACAAGACGGCCTTTGGGTTTCAGTCCGAGGCCTATGCCGGTTTGGAAACAGGCCTTAAAGATCGGGTGTCCTATGTTTTGAAACAGGGAAAAATTAGATTGGTACTGACCAGCCCTTTGCAAAAAGGGGGCGAAATCAACAGACACATAGAGGAACATGGAGATGGGGTCAAAGTGGTGGCCTTATGGGTCGAAGATGCCACTAAGGCATTCGAGGAAACCACCAAGCGCGGGGCCAAGCCCTTTATGCAACCCACCCGTGAGGAAGATGGGCAGGGCCATACCATACGGTCTGGAATCTACACCTATGGTGAAACGGTGCATATTTTCGTTGAGCGCAAAAACTACCAGGGCGTTTTTCTGCCCGGATACAAAAAATGGGAGTCGCACTACAACCCTGAACCAGTGGGATTAAAATTTATAGACCATATGGTGGGCAACGTAGGTTGGGATGAAATGAACACCTGGTGCAAGTTTTACGGGGAAGTTATGGGCTTTGCCCAAATCATTTCCTTTGTGGACGATGATATTGCAACGGAGTACACTGCCCTAATGAGCAAGGTGATGAGCAATGGGAACGGCCGCGTAAAGTTCCCTATCAACGAACCGGCCAAGGGCAAGAAAAAATCACAAATTGAAGAGTATTTGGATTTTTACAACGGCCCTGGGGTACAGCATATTGCCGTTGCCACGGACAACATTGTGGAAACGGTTTCCGCCATGCGCGATAGAGGGGTAGAGTTTTTATATGTGCCCGAAGAATATTACGACGACTTATTGGAAAGGGTCGGCGAAATAGATGAGGACGTTGAGGTGCTAAAAAAACACGGTATCCTTATCGATCGGGATGAGGAGGGGTACTTGTTACAATTGTTTACAAAAACGGTAGTGGACAGGCCCACTATGTTTATCGAGGTTATTCAACGCAAGGGCGCCCAGTCTTTCGGGGTTGGAAATTTCAAGGCACTATTTGAGGCTATAGAACGCGAACAAGAGGCTAGGGGAACCCTTTAAAGGCCCCTGCTTTCTTAATAATTTGCAAATTTTTGCCCGGCTTATCTAAATTACTGTTAAGACGATAGTTAAAGTACGTTAAAACAATTTACAGAACAGAAATGATGCCTTAAATTTGTAACACATAAGGGGTGGTTCCCTTATTACTTTAAGTATTGGTTTTTCATAATTTAAAGTTTGGTTGGTTATTTAGGAAAAGCCCAGTGTCAACACTGGGCTTTTTTTTGTGCAATACTTTGGAACAAAATTTGTTTAAGTAAATGTAAAGTGGAAATAATTTAATCCCGTTTTAGTAATTTTAGTGCAACTTTCGGCTATGAAAAAACTTTACATCGTTCTTGTTGTATTTGTGGGCCTTTCCTTAAATGCCCAAGAAAAAGGACCTGCCTTTAAATCTGGAGAGTGGCTTAAGTTCAGAATACATTATGGATTTTTGAATGCCAGTTTTGCGACCCTTCATCTAAAGACCGATGTTATAAACGATACTCCGGTCTATCATGTGGTAGGCAGGGGAAGGACCACGGGCTTTGCTAGCATCTTTTTTAAGGTAGACGACACCTATGAAAGCTATTTTGGCCAACAGAACGGAAAACCGTACAAGTTTGTGCGCAAGATCAATGAGGGGGGCTATACCAAGGATGTGGAAATAAACTTTGACCATGAAAACGATCTTGCGGTACTAAATGACAAGAAGAACAAGAAAAAGTTTAATTTTACGATCCGGGATAGTATACAGGATCTGTTATCTGCCTTCTACTACCTGAGAAGCAATTATGAATTGGATGATTTGGTCAAGGGTGAATCCATACAGTTGGATATGCTTTACGATGATGATGGAATCTTTAAGTTCAAGCTCAAGTATTTGGGGAAAGAAATATTGCGCACCAAGTTCGGCAAGGTAGAATGTTTAAAATTTAGACCTTACGTACAGTCGGGCAGGGTATTTAAGGAACAGGAAAGTCTGTCCCTTTGGGTATCCAACGACCGCAATAAGATTCCCATTAGGATAAAGGCAGATTTGGCTGTCGGTTCCATAAAGGCAGATTTGGCCGGATATAACGGTTTAAGGAACCAGTTTAAAATAATAATGGATTAGGGCACTTTATGAACGATAAGGAGCGGATTGAATCGCAAATCGCCAAACTCGCCGAAAAATATAAGAATTCTGGTCAAGATTTAAGCTCTTATCTGGATGGGCTTCTCTACCAGCGTTACCTTACCTATTGGGATTATATCCATTTGGATACTCTTTTGAGTCTTCAGGTACCGAGGACCCATTTCCCGGATGAGGAGATCTTCATCATGTACCATCAGATTACGGAACTCTATTTTAAATTAATTCTTCATGAGCAAAAACAATTGGTGGATGTCGTTTCACAGGAAGCCCATTTTTTTATAGAGAAGGTCAATAGGATAAATAGCTATTACAAGGCCCTAATTTCCTCCTTTAGTATTATGATAAAGGGGATGGAGCGCGAGCAGTTTTTGCAATACAGAATGGCCCTTTTGCCCGCTAGCGGATTTCAATCGGCCCAGTACAGAATGATCGAGGTCTACGCCACGCCCTTGGAGAATTTGGTACACCATACCGAACGGGATAGGTTTTCCTCAAAGAATAGTATTGAAGAGCTGTTTGAGCATATCTATTGGAAAAAAGGAGCCACGGATAAGGCAACGGGTGAAAAGACCCTGACCCTTAAGCAATTTGAGTATCGGTATACGCCCAGGCTCATACGGATCGCCAAACAATTGAAGGATACCACCATATATCACAAATACCAGAAATTACCTGAGGAAATTAAGCATAATAAAACCCTGATAGCTGCGTTAAAAAAATTGGATATCAATGCAAACGTGAATTGGCCATTGATGCATATGGGCTCTGCCTATAGATATCTGGCCAAGGACAACAAAGCAATAGATGCAACAGGGGGCACCAATTGGAAGAAGTTTTTACCTCCAAGTTTTCAAAAAGTGGTGTTTTTCCCTGAACTGTATTCAAAAAAAGAGTTGGATAATTGGGGAAAACAATGGGTAGACCATATCTTTAACCCCGAAAAACTAGAACAATAGAATAGGCATGCAAAAATATTGGGGCTTCATTTTGGCATTGGTTTTACTGGCATCCTGTAAAGAGGACAAACCCCTCAAGCAAGAGGTGGTCGCCGTGAAAGCCGATGAAATACCGGTTGTGGTAAAGCAGTATGGGTTTAACCTGGATAACTTTAAGGTACAACAAGATACCGTAAAGAGCGGGGATAGTTTTGGGGAACTCATGCTCCAAAACAAGGTGGATTACCCCAAAATTGCAAGGGTTTCCGAGGAATTCAGGGATACCTTTGACGTGCGAAAGATTATGGTGGGGAAACCCTATTGGATTCTAAAATCCAAAGATAGTACAGAAAGGGCCCAAGTATTCATCTATGAAAACGACCGCATCAATTATACCGTGGTGGACCTTAGGGACTCTGTGGTGGCCTACAAAGAGAAGAAGGAAGTAAAGTATGTGCAAAGGGAAGCTTCGGGAATTATTGAAACTTCTTTGTCGGAAGCCATACTGGACCAGGGAATAGATTATAACATAACCAACAACCTATCCGAGATATACGCCTGGACCATAGATTTCTTCAGACTACAAAAAGGGGATAAATTCAAGGTCATCTACAAGGAAAAATTTATCAACGACAGTATATATGCAGGGGCAGAACCTATTGAGGCAGCCTATTTTGAGCATAATGGAAAACCCTTTTACGCCTTCAATTTTGAAGCGGATTCCCTTAAGAACCTGGATGATTATTTTGATGAATCGGCCAATAATTTGAGAAGAACGTTTTTACGGGCTCCTGTAAAGTTTAGTAGAATATCGTCCAGATATAACCTAAAAAGGAGGATACGCTACTACGGATACAGGGTTAGGCCGCACAAGGGAACGGATTATGCCGCACCTGTAGGCACGCCCATTTTGGCTACCGCCAATGGTACCGTTACCGAGTCTACAAGGCGCGGGGGCAATGGACGGTATGTAAAGATCAGACATAACGGCACCTATAGTACCCAGTACTTGCACATGAAAAAACAAAAGGTAAAACGGGGCGATTTTGTACAGCAGGGCGACGTTATCGGATGGGTAGGCATGACCGGCAATACCGGTGGCCCCCACGTATGTTATCGTTTCTGGAAAAATGGCCGGCAGGTAGACCCCTTTAGAGAGGAGCTACCGGCAGCGGAACCCCTTGCAGAAGCCTTAAGGCCCAAGTATACCGAATTTATAGCACCCATAAAAGATCAGTTGGATTGCATGGGTTTCCCGGAAAAAGAATCTCAGGTTGATCTCCTAACGCTGAATCAATAAAATGCCATTACAGAACACCGACCCAACCACCACCAAAGCCTGGGAAAAACTGACCCAACATTTTACTGAAAACAGAACCCTAAAACTTAAAGATCTCTTTGCGGCCAATAAAGAAAGGGCCAAGGAGTTCAGTATAAGCTGGGGCGATTTTTTATTGGATTATTCCAAGAACCGGATTAATGGGGAGACCATGTCCCTTTTGCAGGCACTTGCCCGTGAGATGGGACTAAAAGATGCCATCCAGAAATATTTTTCGGGGGATACGATCAACGAGACCGAAGGGAGGGCCGTACTTCATACGGCTTTGCGCGCCAGGGAATCGGCAACGGTACAAGTTGCAGGTGAAAATGTGATTCCCGAGGTGTACCGTGTCAAGGCACAGATCAAGGCCTTTACGGAAGCGGTAATCTCCGGGGATAAAAGAGGATACACAGGAAAAAAATTCACGGATATCGTGAATATTGGTATCGGGGGTTCAGATTTGGGACCTGCGATGGTCACCGAGGCCTTGAAATTTTATAAGAACCATCTAAAGGCCCACTTTGTAAGCAATGTGGATGGGGATCATGTGCACGAAATCCTTAAGGAGCTCGATCCGGAGACCACACTGTTCATTGTGGTTTCCAAGACCTTTACCACTCAGGAGACCCTGAGCAATGCCACGACCATCAAAAAGTGGTTCCTGGGTTATGCGGAACAACAGGATGTGGCCAAACATTTTGCTGCGGTTTCCACCAATGCGGCCCAAATAGAAGCCTTCGGCATTGCCGAGGAAAACGTATTTCCCATGTGGGATTGGGTGGGCGGTAGGTTCTCCTTGTGGAGCGCCGTGGGCCTATCCATAGCCCTTGCGGTAGGTTTCGAAAATTTTGATGCCCTTCTGGCCGGTGCCCATGACATGGATACGCATTTTAAAACGGCCGATTTTGAGGACAATATACCCGTTATCCTGGCCCTTTTGAGTATATGGTACAACAACTTCCACGGGGCCGAAACGGAGGCCATTATTCCCTATTCCCAATACCTGAATAGGTTTTCGGCCTATTTGCAGCAGGGGATTATGGAAAGTAATGGGAAGAGCGTGGGCAGGAATGGGCAAAGGACAGCCTACCAGACCGGGACCATAATCTGGGGAGAACCCGGAACCAACTCGCAGCACGCCTTTTTTCAGTTGATCCACCAGGGGACCAAGCTCATTCCGACCGATTTCATTGGATTTAAGGAATCCCTACATGGGGACACCGACCACCACCACAAGCTAATGGCCAATTTTTTCGCCCAGACCGAAGCCCTGATGAACGGAAAATCCAAGGCAGAGGTGCTGACCGAATTGAAAGAAAAAGGCCTGTCCGAAAAGGAAATTGCGCCCCTACTTCCCTTTAAAGTTTTCGAGGGCAATAAGCCTACAAATACGCTACTTATCAAAAAACTGACCCCTAAAAGCTTGGGCGCTTTGATCGCGATGTACGAGCATAAGATATTCGTACAAGGGGTGTTATGGAACATCTATAGCTACGATCAGTGGGGTGTTGAACTCGGGAAGCAGTTGGCTACAGCCATTTTAAAGGATATACAGGATTCCGAAATCACTGATCACGATGCTTCTACAATGCAGCTTTTGCAATCTTTTAAGAACTAAGGTAGAATTTCCCCATTTTTGAGCAACAGTTAATAACTTCTTGTTTTTCAGCTTTTTTTATGAAAAATTTATGTTAAATTGAACTCGACTAATTTAACGTTGGCTTAATGCAGGAGTGTTTGGAATACAGCACTTTTGTACCACGATTAAAAACAAATAAACACTGGAAAAATGAAAAAACTTTACTTTGTAGTGGCCGCTTTGCTTTTTTCTGCGGCTACTTTTGCACAGGGTGTTACCACAGCTTCCATAGGAGGTAAGGTAACCGACAACACCGGGGAACCCCTCTTAGGGGCCAGTATCGTAGCAGTACACACGCCTTCAGGGACCAAGTATGGTGCCGCTACAGATTTTGATGGGTACTACCGTATCTCGGGTATGCGAACAGGAGGTCCGTACACCGTGACCATTTCCTATGTAGGATTTAATGATGATGCACGGCAAGGGGTCTACCTAAATTTGGGACAGACCACAAGGATTAGCTCGCAGCTGTCCGAATCTGCTACCGCCTTGGACGAGGTGGTGATCACGGCCGTGTCCAATGGCGTTTTCGGTTCGAACAAAACCGGAACGAACACCAACATTTCGAGCAGGGAAATTGCGACCATTCCGGCTGCATCCCGATCTATCGCGGATTTCGTTAGGATTACACCACAGGCACAGTTGAGCGAGGGTGACGACGGTTTCTCCGTTTCCCTGGCCGGTCAAAACAACCGTTACAATGCCATCTATATTGATGGAGCTGTAAACAATGACGTTTTTGGCCTGGCAGGGTCGGGTACCAATGGAGGCCAGACCGGTGTAAACCCATTTTCCGTGGATGCGATCGAGACCTTTCAGGTGAACATAGCGCCTTTTGATGTAAAACAATCCGGTTTCTCCGGGGGATCTATCAACGCCATTACCCGCTCTGGGTCCAATAGGTGGGAGGGATCTGCATATGGCTTTGTACGAAATGAGAGTCTAGTGGGCAAGACCCCGCCAGAATTGGTAGGTGCAGGTGAATCCAGGGAAAAAGTGGACGATTTTAGCGCCCTTACCTACGGTGTCCGTGTTGGAGGGCCCATTGTAAAGGACAAATTGTTCTTCTTCGTAAACTACGAAAGACAGGATGATGAAACCCCGCAACCTTTTAACCTTTCCAACTATACCGGACGGGCCTCACAGGCAGACCTTGATGGATTAAGCACTTTTTTACAGAACACCTACAATTACAATCCTGGGATCTTCAACAACAATACCAGAACCTTGGAGAGTGACAAGTTCACAGCAAAAATTGACTGGAACATCAACGATGACCACAAGCTTTCCTTGCGTCATGGTTTGGTAAAAGGAGAGAATTTGGAAGCGAGAAATTCGGATAACAATACCATAGGATTTATCAACGGTTCCGAATTTTTTAAGACAACCACAAATTCTACGGCCCTGGAACTAAACTCCAGGTTCGGGAACAAATATGCGAACAACTTAATTTTGACCTATACTACGGTACGGGACGACCGTGATCCTTCTGGAGATCCTTTCCCCACTGTGGATATCCAAGACGGGTTGGGTGAGATTTCCTTTGGTTCCGAGCCCTTTTCCACGGCCAACCTGTTGAACCAGGACGTATTCAACTTGATCAATAATTTTGAGATCTACGCCGGGGCGCACACCATTACCCTAGGTACCAACTTGGAGTATGCTTCCGCAAAGAACCTTTTCTTTGCCTTTAACTTTGGGGACTACACCTTTGAAGATCAGTTTGCCGCGGATGGCACTACTTTGACATCTTCTG
This sequence comes from Eudoraea algarum, assembly GCF_050589645.1. NCBI lineage: Bacteria > Pseudomonadati > Bacteroidota > Flavobacteriia > Flavobacteriales > Flavobacteriaceae > Eudoraea > Eudoraea algarum. The sequence continues at coordinate 237,928 of NZ_JBNGOQ010000004.1, forward strand.
GTCTAAACCAGTTCCTTACCGGACAGGATGCCGATGTTTACCAGCACGGATATTCTTTGGTGGGTAACGGGGTTACCGGAGATGAATCTGCCGGATCTGCTGATTTTACCACCTTCCAGGCCGGGTTTTATGTGCAGGATGAGGTGCAATTTACCGACAATTTCAAGTTTACCATCGGTATGCGTGTAGATGTTCCTTTCTTCGAGGATGGTACGGTCAACGACGATTTCAATACCCGCACCATTCCTTTATTGGAGGCTGCCGGGAAAGATTTACAAGGTGCCCGTGTAGGACAATCCATAGGTGCCAACGCCCACATATCCCCTAGAATAGGGTTTAACTGGGATGTGCATGGCAATTCCACCACACAGGTACGAGGCGGCCTGGGAATCTTTACTTCCAGACTACCCTTGGTATGGCCAGCTGGAACCTACAACAACAACGGGGTCACCGGCGGGTTTAATTTTGAGTTTGGGCAGCCCTTCGTTGCCGATGTAAACAATCAGTTCGAAGATCCTGCTCCGGGTTCCGGAGGATTGGGAGGTAATATAGACCTGATATCCGAGGACTTTAGGTTGCCACAGGTGATTAAGTACAACATAGCCGTGGACCAGAAGCTGCCACTTTGGGGATTGATCGCTTCCGTAGATTTCCTTTATACCGATGTTATTACCGATATCTATTATGAAAACCTAAACCTACCGGATGCCACCGGCTCTTTGTTGACCGGACCGGATAGAAGGCCTACCTATAGTAGAAGTGATGAAATCGATGACACCTATGGAAGGATTATCCTGGCTTCCAACACTGGAGGTGGTGATGCGACCAATGTGTCCTTTACATTGAGAAAGCCTTATGAAAATGGTTTTGCAGGCCAGGCTTCCTACGCGTACGGGGTATCCAACAAAATTTTTGATGGTACTTCCTCACAAAACAGTTCCCAATGGAGAAACATACAAACTGTGAACGGAAAGAACTCCGATTTGCCGGTAACGGAATCTGACTTCTCGCTGGGACATAGGGTAACCGCAAATGTTTCCTATGCCATTGAGTACGGAGGTGAGTTTGGGGGCAGGACTACCTTGGGCCTTTTTTACGAAGGAGCCGAAGGCTTGCCCTATAGCTGGATCTATAACGAAGGACGTGATTTGTTGAACGATGATTCCAGGGACAATGCCTTGATCTATGTGCCTGCCACGCAGAACGATATTAACTTGGTAGATCTAACGGACAGCAATGGAAATGTTACCGCTACACCTGCCGAGCAGTGGGCCGCTTTGGATCGCTTCATCGAAAACGATGACTACCTAAGTACCCGTAGGGGGCAATACGCCGAGCGTAACGGTGCCCGATCTGCTTGGAGTCATGTGGTTGATCTAAAGTTCCTTCAGGACGTTTATATCAAGACCGGGGAAAACAAGCACACCCTGCAACTGTCCTTTGATATCTTTAACTTCACCAACCTCTTGAACAAGGATTGGGGCGTAAGAAGGTTCGTGGACGATTTGGAAGCTGCACCGATTACTACGGCCAGTGGCGGACCAAATCCGGCCTTTACCTTTGACCCGGACACACAAATAGAGGATTTTGAACAAATAGACGACAGGGGTATCCAATCATCCAGGTGGCAAATGCAACTTGGGTTACGGTATATCTTTAACTAATACATCAGCCTAATTATTTTTAAGACCCCGACCGTAGTGTCGGGGTTTTTTAATGCCCAAAAATTACTACTTTTAGGCAACTAAAAATCAACATTATGTACGAAACCATACAAATCTTGCATTCCTATATGGCCTATGTGGTGCTGGCCGTACTTTTCCTTGCCGTGGCCAACGCCCTTATTGGACTGGCCGGAAACAAAATGTTTACCTTGAACAAAGACTTTCGTCTTAGTCTCTTTACCCTTATTCTATCGCATATACAATTGGTAGTGGGCCTTATTCTTTATTTTATTTCCCCTAACGGAATGAAAGCCATTCAGGAACTGGGTATGGGAGGTATGAGTGCTGCCGCTCGATTGCTGGCACTGGAACATCCACTGATCAACATCATTGCCGTGGTGTTCATCACCATTGGATGGTCTCGGCACAAGAAGTTTATGGAAGGGAACAAGAAATTCAAGAGCATCGCCATATTCTATGGCCTTGGATTGGTGTTTATTCTTAGCCGCATTCCATGGGGGCAATGGCTTAACTAGTTCCCTCAGCTTGGGATAACCCCCTCACACAAGGTTTGAAAACATCTGATCTATGGTTTGTAGATCTGATAGCCCATTTTATAAAAAAGGAGCGGCCGTCTGGAAAGTATGTGATTGTCCGGACGGCCGCTTTAACCTTGGCGCTTGGGTCTAAGCGTGATAGTAACGTTCATTTACTATTTTGCCGTTTTCCCAGGTGGTCCGGACTACCTGTTCAAACTTGTGCTCCGTGCCGTCGTTGGTCCGGAATTCCATTACGGCTTCGTAGAAGGTAGTGTTGTCCTTTACGGCAGGGCCGCTCAACACTTTATATCCGTGGAACGCCACCACCGTGTCCAATAACTTTTTTTCTTCTGCCAGGCAAAAGTCCTTGCCCACTTTTGCAGGATTGTTTCCCTCGAAGAGTTGCACATCCTCGGCCAGATATTCTTCCATGGCCTCGATAAACTTACCCTCTGCCAAAAGCGCGGTCACCTCCTTGGCTTTTGTCAATAATTCATGTTCCTGTACTGTTGTTGTATCCATAATTACACTTTTTAGTTTGTGATTTTTATATGCACAAAAGTCGTACAAGCACAAGAACCTTGGAATACCATTTTTTCCCTAATCCTTGTAGAAATTACCTTTTTCCTGTTTTTGGCCACTTCAGTAGTATTTGTCAATGCCACCGAACCCTTTTATCATTTTGTTTCCCCTGGTTTTAGTGATAAAATTCGAAAGTCTTTTTTTGAATTCATCCGGACGCTTGCGGGCGCTATCAATGTAAGCAATTCGAATTCTTTTGTAGGGGTCGGAGAACGCTTGATAGTGTGCCCACGCCTTCTTGTCCTTTTTTATTTCATCGATGATGTCGACCGGGAAATCAAATTCCTCGCGGACAATGGGACCTACACTTTTTTCCACTCTGGGATGCAGTTTTTTTTCCTTGAAAAGCCACTTTAATCGCTCTTTGTTCGCCTGCGAGTAACCGCTTCGGGCACGCCTTGGGGTAAATCGTTGTATGGTATGGTCTTGGTCGAGCGACTTTACCGTACTGTCGATCCATCCGAAACAGAGCGCCTCTTCTACCGCATCGTTATATGGAATACGAAGTTTTCCAGAAGCAACTTTTGGATAGACCAACCAGATTTCCGAGGCCTTGTTATGGTTTTCCAGAAGCCAATCACGCCATTTTTTCCTATCGATGAAGTATTTGGTTGTAGCATGGTTCATGCAGATGGTATTGGATGTTTAATATTTCATGACTTTCAGCTTACCTACACATTATTTTTGGATTACTTTGAACATCCCGGGGCCATCGTCGGCCCGTTTCGTGTAACCGAACCCCTTGTAGAATGCCTCCACGCCTTGTGCGGCCATAAGACCAACAAATGCATACCCCTGAACCCTGTGGTCCAAAAATGATTCTATGGTGTTCATAAGGGAGGTGCCTACCCCTTTGCCTTGATGCTCCGGGTGTACAATAAGGTCTTGAATATAGAAGTAAATGGCCCCATCACCAATAACACGTCCCATGCCTATGGCTTTTCTATCGCTAAACAGGCAAACGGAAAACAGATCGTGTTCCAGGGCCTTTTGTACCTGAAGGTCGGGAACCAGGTTCCAATTTGTGGTTCCGCGCAAGGCCTGATAGTCTTTTACTCCAAGGGCGTTGGTTTTCATTGTATACATCTCCATCGTTTGGTAAGCGACCAAATAAGGGTCTCAAGTTTTCGTTTTCGCAGTGCGACTTCATTTAAATGTGGACACTTCCTTGGGCAGTTTCATCCCCAAATAGCGTTCTTTAATGATATTAAAATGCCTCAGCTCATGGCCTGCAATGTGGTAGGCCAATCCCCTTACCGTTCTTTTATTAATAATGCTACCGTCAAAGTCGACCCCTTTCCCACTTCGCGTCAAGGCCTCCTCGGGCAAATTTTGAAATAGGGAAAGGGTAGATTTTCTCACGGTTTCGTATTCTTCAAAGATACTGTCCAAACTTCTGGTATTTGCACCGGAATATCGGGCGTAGTGGTTTTCCTCAAAACCCAGCACGGGAGTCTGATCGTTGCGCGCATACCTTAGCGCCCTATAGGCAAAAATACGTTCGTCGTCTATCAGGTGTACTAGAATCTCCTTGATGGTCCACTTGTCCGTGGAATAGCGGTAGTATAGCTGTTCTTCGGGTAGCCCGTAAATGAATTCTTTGATCGTTAAAAAATTCTGCCAAAGATGGTCCAATATGTTGCCATCATCCTCCAATAGATCCATATAAATTTTGGAATAGCTGGGGTATTCTCCTGGAATCGGTTTGTCAATGTTTCTCATAGGACGTACATGTTTTTTATTTAAAATTTTTCGCCCAAATTTTCGCCCACCCGCCAAGCGGGGCAATAAGTTCGTACAACGCTTCTCCTTGCGCAGTAAGGGCATACCCTTCCATGGTCCGCTCTATGAGATGGGAATCCTTGAGTTCCTTCAGCCTTTTGTTCAATGTGGTGGGTGAAATGGATTCGCAGTACTCCTGAAGTTTTCTGAAGGTACTGGGACCGTTGTATAGGTGCCATACGATTCCCATGGCCCAACTGCGGCCTAAAAGGTCTAATAAAGCCATGATGGGCTGTCCGGTCTTGGAACCCCTAACGGGTTTGCCTGGAATGGGTATTGCCATGGGTATTGCTACATATTGAATAGCAAAGCTACATAAAAAGTAGCATTTTGTACAATTTTATTTCAAAACTTCTCCGGTCCTTTTTTCCTCAGGGTTTTTTAACCCACAAAAATTATCGCTTAATCATCCACGGGCAGCAGATCACAAAACCAAAAGCCCATGGAAGCGGTATCTTCCTGCTTTTCGTCGTCCTTGGGCGCCCTATATTCCCGATACACCTTTTCGCCAATCGTGAATTTTACGGGATGTTTGAAGATGGGCCCATCAAAACAAAAGGTATGGAACTCGCCATGCTCGCCACAGGGGTCAACGTTTGCCGGAAGATTGTCTAGGAAGGTCTCATCGATTATCCTTCCCGCAAAGGACACATCCAACAGATCAGCTTTGATACAGACCACTACGGCCTTGAACCCGAGATCCAAAAATTCTTCCAACAGCGCTCTGGTGTTGCGCTTCCAAAGGGGAAAGCTACATTGTATGCCAAAAGGTTCCAGTTGTGTTTCCCGATAGCTGCGAAGATCCTCAAGAAAGATATCCCCAAAGGCCGTATGTGCGTATCCCTGGTCCCGTAAAGTTTCCACTGTCCTTGTCATTATACGGTTATAGTCCTCCATGGAGGGTTCTTCTGGAAGTTCGATGGTGGTACAGGGAAGTCCTATGGCTTCAACTTGTTTTTCCAAGAGCGCTCTGCGAAGCCCGTGCATGGAAACCCGATCGTGGTGGGTGTTAATGGACGTAAGCAGGCGATCCACCTGGTACTTCCCGTCTTTTTGCAAATGGTAAAGGGCCAGTGAGGCATCCTTCCCGGAACTCCAGTTAAAATAGGTTTTTAGTTTTTGTGTCATTCCAAGGGTTTTTGGTCAACCTACCACCATAAGGTTTGCCTTCATAGATTCGCGTATTGCCTTTGTTGCACTTTTGGATGTATAAAGATACTCATTTTGACCTCCAACTTCCTTCAGCACACGCCCACCGGGTTAAGCTGATTTTAATCATTTTACCTACCGCAATTCTGGGATATCTTTATCTGGATCCAATTTGGAATGAAATGAAAAAACTCCTTTTGATCCATGCTATACTCGCAACGGGTTTAATACAAAGTTGTACCATGGTAAAAGTACGTAGTAGTGAAAAACGAAATCCGATACCCCAAAGTGTGGTAGTGGATCAGGAACTGAAAATAACCAGTTGGGGTGCCATTCAGGTAAATAAGGCCCATTTCTATCCATCCAGTTTTCAACTAAAATGGGGTGGTACTGTCAGCTACATAGACCCGGTGGAAATACCCGATGGGGAGAAAGCGGATTACATCTTTCTCACCCATGCACACCCTGATCACTTTTCCTTGACCACCATTGAAAAAATTGTAAAACCGGAAACGGTGTTTATTTGCCCTAAAGGGGTCTCGGCAAAACTAGAAAAAAAGGGATATAAGGTACGAGAGGTACGGCCTGGAATAACTATAGGGTTCAATGGAATACAGTGCGAAGCCGTCGCCGCCTATAACACCAAAAACGTATTTCTTTGGATTAAGGCACACCCTAAATCCAAAGGAAACGTGGGCTATGTCCTAGACTTTGGCCGCACACGCATTTACCATGCCGGCGATACCGATTTGATTCCGGAAATGGACGGTATAGCTTCCATCGCCGTAGCCATGGTTCCCGTTGGGGGAGATAATTTGACCATGGATGTGGAAGAGGCGGCAAGGATGGTCAACCAGATCAAACCGGACCGGGTAATACCAATGCACTATGAGCTTAAAAATTCCGAAGACCTAAAGAAGTTTGGGGCGCTGGTTGGTAAGGAAATTGATCTTTTATTATTGGAATAGGTCTTAGGCCGTAAATTCCGGCTTAAGAAAAATACTCGGAAGGCGTTTTGCCGAACAGTTCCTTAAAGCGTTTGGTGAAATAGGAAAGATTGTTGAAGCCCACTTGATAGGCCACCTCCGAAATATTGCCCGCTTTGTTCTTTAATAGTTGCGCAGCGCGTTTTAGACGAAAATCTCTTATAAAATCTTGGGCCGATTGATCGGTCAAGGCCCGCATTTTTCGGAACAGCTGAGTCCGGCTCATTCCCATCTCCCTTGCAAAATCCTCTACTTTGAAAGCCGAATTATCCAAATGTTGCTCCAAAACCTGGATGACCTTTTCCAGAAAAAGTTCATCCTTGGACGTAATGGCCAGGGTCTTCGGTTCCAGGTTAAGTTGCCGACTGTATTTTTTGCGCAGGCGCTTTCGTTGATCGATAAGGTTCTTTACACGCGCGGTCAGTTCCTCCTTGTCAAAGGGTTTAACGATATAATCATCCGCTCCGGTCTCAATTCCTTCGAGCTTGGAGGTTTGGGATGCCAATGCCGTGAGCAATATTACAGGGATATGGCTGGTCTTTTCGTTCTGCTTTAATTTTTCGCAGAGCGATATGCCACTCATCCCGGGCATCATCACATCGCTGACAATGAGATCTGGCACCATTTTTAGGGCCAGTGAGAGGCCTTCGGTTCCATTTACGGCCTCGGTTATATGGTAGTCCTTGGTGAGCTGTTTCTTGATGTAGGCCCGTACATCGTCATTGTCCTCTACGATGAGAAGTTGCGGGCTTCCTTTTGTTCTTGACGGCCCCATTTCCAAGTCCTCTGAAATCCCCGACGAAACGCCCCGAACCGCTTTTTTGGGTTTTGAGGGTGGTTGCGTTACCTGGCTGAGATCCCCTTCAATGAACTGGTCTTTGGTTATGGGAAGAATTACCGTAAAGGTGGTTCCCTTTCCTTCTTCACTAGCCACGGAGATTGTCCCCTTGTGCAACTCGGCCAATTCCTTGGTCAGGGCCAAACCTATGCCCGTTCCGGTTTTTTCGCGAGTCGTGGAGCTGTCTACCTGGTAGAACCGATCAAATACTTTCTCCAATTCCGCTCCAGATATTCCCGGTCCGTTATCCTGGACTACAATCTTAACCACCTTGTCCTGTTTTTGGATCAGTGTTGCGCCAAATTGTATCATCCCGCCTTCGGGCGTGAATTTAAACGCATTGGACAATAGATTGTTTACGATCTTTTCCAGTGCATCACCATCGAACCAACCCGATCCAATTTCGGAGGCTATGGCCACAGTGAACTTGATATGTTGAAAATCGGCCAGGGAGCTAAAGGAAGCTGCCCGTGTTTTCAGAAAGGTCTCCAAATCACCTTCGGTTACGTGCAGGGGCATATTGCCCGCTTCCAATTTGGCCAGATCCAGCAGTTGATTTACCAGATCCAGCAGCTTTTCCCCGTTCTGTTTCATCAATTGATAGCTTTGCCGGTGTTCCCCATCCTCCTCGGCTGAGGACAGTAGATCTTCTAAGGGCCCTAAGATCAGTGTAAGGGGGGTACGGAACTCATGGGAAATGTTGGCAAAAAACTGCGACCTAAGGTTTACAAACTCCTGTTGCTTTTTATTGATAAGCTCCCTTGATTTTAGCTTGGTATTGTAATTTCGAAATAAGAGCAGCAAAATAACGATCAATGAACCAATGCCCCAGAGGAGCAGATTTCTTTGGGTAGCGCTTTGTTTTATAAGCGCTTCCTGAGTGGCCACTTCTGCCTGCTGTAATTCCCTTTCCTTGGTGAGCAACGCTATTTGCTGGTCTTTTTTTGCGGTTTCGTACTGTATCTCCCGGGCAACGATGTTCTTACTGGTTTCCTCGTCAAAAATACTGTCCCTTAGCACGTAATATTGTTCCAGATGGGTGAGTGCCGTATTTTCGTTCCCCATCTTTTTATATAGGTCGTATAGGGCAAAGGACAGCTTGCTCTTAATTTCCTTTGAATCGGTTAGACGCGATATGTTCCACCCTTTGTTGAAGGTGTTCACTGCTTCCCGAAACTGCCGTTGCGCTACATATATGTTGCCCAGTTCATAAAGGGAGGTGGCAATGTTGAAGTTGTCGATCTCAATTGTTTTTTTCAAGGCAATACTCTTATTGAGAAAGGTGATTCCCTTGGCAGGGTCCTGATCGGCATGCAATACGCCAAGGCTGTGATAGTTTAGGCTCAACAGATCCTTAAAGGCCCCCTCCTCCGCTAATTTTAGGCTTTTGTCAAAATAATAAAGGGCCGAGTCCTGCTGCGCATTCTTGTCCATGGCCACGCCCAGGCTATGGTAGTTGGAGGCGTTTAGCCGTGCATCCCCCAACTCTTCGCTATGGCGAAGCGATGCCCTATAATATTTTAAGGCATTTTCATAGTTTTCCATGTTATCGTAGACCCCGGCAATATTTTCAAAACAACTGGCCAGCAAATACTGGTCGCCCTCCCGTTCAAAGACCTCGAGGGAGGAGAAAAAATCGTTCAACGCCAGATCGTAGTTGCTAAAATTCCACTGGATGGTTCCCAGATTAAAGTTCACTTTGGCGACGGACAAGCTGTCCCCCGCCCATTGAAAATAGGGAATGGAGGCGGTAAAGTTCCTATAGGCATTTTGATTGTCACCCTGATATAAATAGACGGCGCCCATGTTTAGATAGCCATCCGCGATTCCCAAAGTATCCGCTACTTGGGTTCTATAGGTAAAATCTTTTTCATAATAGGAGATGGCTTTGTCGTATTCGGAAATGGAGGCGTGCAAAAGACCTAAGTTGTAATTAATGTCATGCACCCCGTCCAAGTCTCCCAATTTTTCAAAAAGCGCCTGACCCTGTTCATAATAAAAAATACAGCTGTCCATGGCGCCGGTATATAGGAAATAGGTGCCTTTGATTTTGTCTGCCGAGGCCATACCATATTTGTAGCTGTTGATAACGGCCAGGTCATACGCCCTTTTTGCATAGAGATAAGAAGTATCCAAACTGGCCCCCCGATAGGCATTGGCAATATCCAAAAGCAGCTTTACCTCCGTGGTATCACGAGCGGGGCTATTTTCCAATATCCGCTCCAAACTATCGATTTTGGTTCTGAGTTGCGCATGGGTAGACCAACAATGCATCAAAAGGAAGCCTAGAAGGAGTAGCTTTTTCATGGTTTGGTCAATGAATCCCTATACTCCTACTAATTTAAAGGGAAAATTTGTCATTTTGGTCATAAATAATCCCAATAAACGGCTCAAAACGATACTTTTAGGGGATTATAAGGCCAAAATACGGCTCCTTTTCCTTTGACCCTGCCTTATGGGAACATTTTGGAGCATATGTGTAACGATTCTTCTTTAGAAAACGAGAGCACTTGGCCTTGACAATAAATTCACCCTATTTATTCCTGATTGCGATTTCGGTATTGCTGGTCAGTTGCACATCCAACAAAAAAAAGATGGGACCCTTGAAGGTGTTTGGCAATCGATTGGTTATGGACGGGTACCGAACATTGCTTCTGACCGGTTCGAAATGTATGATATTACCCAAATGTCCTGCTTGCCGGTTATTCAGGGAAAGCTGGCCAAATTGAAAGGGGCAGTACATCTTAGTAACGATACTCTCTCGTTCGAATTAGGTTTTGACAGTTATTTTTTTGAGTGCATAAGGGAATTACCGGTTCTCTGTCAACAAAAGGTCCCCGATAGCACCTTGTCTGATTCCATTTTTAATTTTGAGGTGTTTGCGAATACCTTTAAGGAGCAAAAAAATGCCCGACTAAGGATGCTGTTGCTAAAAGTTCTATTCCAAACATTTCATCGAGCATGAGGAATTCCGAAAGATTAATCCCCTGAAATCGCTATGTGCGCTATTTCCCCGGATGCCAAATCCAGGATTTTCAGGGTAGAGCCGCCCATAAAAAAGGGATTGACGGGCGCCGCAAACGCAATTTTCCTGCCATCGGGCGAAGGGGAAGGGAACCAGGCATCTTCTCCATAGTTTGTAATAATCCTTTTGTTTAACCCATCCTGGTCCATCATGGCAAGTTGGTTGCGCATAGTGGCCCCTGTCTCATAATAACCTGTAACCAAGGAATTGCCACCTGGGATCCAGACGGGGGTCCACCACCAGTTTTTTTGCGTCAACAGTGCGCTTTCCCCTGTGTTCATATCCAGTTTTACCAAGGAGTAGGAATTTTGGGAAAGCTGAACATCGTACACCACAAGTCCGTCCTTATTTATGGTCGGGTTGCTCTTTATTCCCTTTGAACGGGTAAGGCGGGTATATGTTTTTTCCGTGATATCCACCGTATAGAGATCATTGGCATCCGGACCGTCCTGATTCACGAAAACAACACGGTTTCCGTCAAAGGACCAGCAGGGAAACGACTTGGTTCCCTTGAGCCCCTTCTGATCCGTAAGTTTTTTTTCTTCAGACCCATCTGACCTTATCAAAAAAAGTTCCTTGCCGCCACTGTATAATTCGGAACGATGAAAAACGATCCATTTCCCATCAGGAGACCATTTTGGGGCCATCTCGTTTTCCCGGGTATAGGTAAGACGTCGCAATGCCCGATGCTTAAGGTTATATACATAGAGGTCATAGCTTCCACTGCCATTCAGGGCGGCCTGCATGATCAGTTCCTCCCCGTTCGGGGACCAATCCAGGTATTGTACTTGCGGACTAAAGGGCAACGCCCGAATTTTCCGCAGCAACTTTTTAAAGGCCTCCTTGGTCTTCAAGGCCTCATAATATGGACTTGACGAAATGGTGGCAAGGTCTGTAAAACCGGAATTGTATAAATTGGTAAAACCGCTTTCCACGGATTTCTCCAGATAGCGAACCCCCGACTCAAAGTCGCCCAGTTTTAGATAGGCATCCGCAATGAAAAAGAAGACCGTATTCCTGTACTCCGGGGTAACCGCCAGTTTTTCAAATACCGCTATGGCTTTTTCATGGTCGTTGGAAGCGCGATAGGCATGGGCCAATTGGTTGAGCGCATAGGAGTTGGAAGTGTCTTTTTTTACCACCCCCTGGAAGATTGCTATGCTTTTGTCGAGGTCTATGGTCCAAAGGCTATCGCCTTCGGCCACGGCGCTAACATGTGCCTCCGTTTGGCCTATGGCATAAAACGCAAACAGCGTAATTAAAAATTGAACAAAGGATTTAGCATGGATTCCATGCATGATCGGCGTATTGTGGTTTTAAGCAATAATACTCCAAAAAGTGGGGAAGTAATATGCTGCCAGGGCCGAAAAAGTTCGAATACCTGCAAGAATACAACTTGGCATCCGTTCTATTGCGGTTCTAGGGGTTCAGTCGAAAATCCTACCGTAATAATTTAGATCTACCAGTTGGTTGCGGGTGGTGATATAGTCACGCCTTATGGTACCCTCCAGGGTAAAACCATTGTTAAGAGCAACCTTTATGCTGCCCTGGTTTTCCGAGCCAACCCTGCACAACAACTTTTTAAAGCGATAGGTTGATATAAGGTATTGGATGAAAGGCTCCAGGGCTTTGGAGATAATACCCTGACCTTCGAACCCGGCGTCGATGAAATAGCCCAATTCGGCCTTGGGGATGGTAAGGTCAATATTTTTGACATCGAGGAATCCAATATAATCGGTCTTTCCGGGTTTGGAAACGGTGTAGGGTAGGTAGGCTTTTTCCTTTCTGAGTTTGGCGATAGTCTGGCAATAGGCCATTGTTTCTTCCAAGGATCGGGTCTTGCGGACTGTTCCTGCAAAAAAATCCTCCAGTCGGGGCCTGTTTTTTTCTATAAGGGCATAGAACAATTCTGGTTTTGCCGTATCCAGTTCGCTAATGTAATAATCGCCTAAATCTATTTTCATGGGAACATCAAACAGCGGTCAAGATACTTTTTTTTGCACATACGGGAAGCGCCAGATATCAGTTTGTGCAGTGCAGACCACAAAAAGGCCTACTTACGCAACATTAATTTTCCCTTGACGGATCACTGCCCTACTTTTATCACATAATAATTAACAAGACGACCCAAATTTTTTCATTTTCATATAGTGTTCTCGTAAAAGAGCCTTGTCTTAACCGATAAGGCTCTTTTTAGTTTTCCCTGTCTTCAATCCGTAAGCTAACCGGCCGTTTTTTGGGAGATTTGTCCTTCTCCAGAAACGTATTGTGCTGTTATCAAGGCAATGGGTACACCTACCAAAACCATGTGCCATATGATTCCAATGGCTGCCAGTCCTGAATCAAAGGGACTTTTGGGGATATTGGTCGCCGGCAATATCAACAGGTTCATTACCAACCAAATACCCAAGCCAAAGATTAGCCCAGAGGCTATTTTATGGCTACGCAATACGGCTATTTTTGAATATAGATAAAAGTAAATGATTGCACAGGTATAGGCAATTACAAAGTGAAAGAAAAACCCAACAAGTACCATATATCCACCTCCATTAATAGCTGTTGGGCCATAAATTCCGCTGGCAATAAATTGCAATACCTGCAGCGGGTTAAGGTCAAAATAAACGTAGTACACCAGTATTCCGGCCAAGGAATCCAAAATCCCCGCCACCAAACCCGACCAGAAAATCGTTTTGGCGACGCTGGATGATTTTGCAAAATTAAACATAGATTTTGTCTGTGTCATGATTGTCTTCTTTAATTGTTTTATTGATGAGGACAAAGATGCTGGGAAGTTTAAGGTTTGACAATCGGATAGTTTAACAAATTAGGTTCAACTAGCAGAACATTGCAAGCTACCTGTTAGCAAGCTGATTGCGTATTTCACTGAGATATTGTTTGGTAATTCCGAGATAGGATGCAATCATATATTGTGGAACGCGTTGCTCCAGTTGTGGATATAAGTCGGAGAAAATCAAGTAACGCTCCTTGGCCGGCAGACTAAAGTTCCTGACGATTCTTTTTTCCGAGGCTACAAAGGCATTTTGGACAATGATCCTAAAAAAACGTTCAAAACTGGGAATCAGGGCAAACAGTTCCTGAAGGGTATCATATGAAAACTGTAAGACTTCGGTGGGCTCAAGACATTGTACATTATAATCCGCTGGCGTTCTATTGATGAAACTGCCCATATCGGCGGTCCACCAGTTTTCGATGGCAAAACGAACAATGTGCTCGTGCCCCTCCGGATCTACATGGAAGGTTCTTAGGCAGCCCTTGACCACAAAACTGTCGTACAGGCAAATATCACCTTGCTGTACAAGATATTGACCCTTTAGATAACTTCGATACGTTAGCTTGGACACCAAAATGTCCTTTTCTTCCGTCGTTAAGGTAATAAAGGTAGACAGATAGTCAAAAAGGAGCTGCTCTTTCATGTTTCCCCGAAAATGGCAAGAAACGCCAAGTTGCTTCAAAGTTAAGCCTTCAAGCGCAACAAACCGATATGGGCTATCATTTTTTGGAACCTTTACAAGGACCCCAGTTTTTTTGCCCAAACACCATCCGCCTTACTCACCCTATTGGGCAGTATCCGAAATAGGAACTTGGCCACTCCGTTGGAAAAAAGATAGGTTCGGTTATCGAGGGTCAAGCTGTGTTTTCCACCCATAACATCCGTTTTTCCGGTACTTACCGCAAACGCGCAACGTCCGTCGTAGGCGGTATTCATAGGATTGTTTTCCATAATCTTGTTTTTGTCGTGAAACTTAATTGATACCCTCCATACGTTTTATGGGGCGGATTTCTATGATGGCCTGCTCCTCATCAAAAATGGGATTTGCCTTGGCGATATTGATTGCTGCGGCAAGATCTTCGGCAACAATGTGAAAGTAGCCGGTAATCACTTCTTTGGATTCGTTGAACGGGCCGTCCTTGAACACACCGCCTTTACCCTGAACCACGGCTCCGCCCATCTCCAAGGGTTGAGCTCCTTTTAGGGTTCCGGACTCCATTAATCCCCCGATGTAACCGCCAATTTTTTGAACATGTGCCTGTTGTTCTTCAGGGGACAATGACAATAGATGGTCCCCATTTGTTTTGATAAATAACATAAATTCTTGCATGATACTATTTTTAATAACCGTTAATTAATGTCTATTACCTCTTAGTCAATCGGTAATCTAAAAAAGGGACATGGAAAGTAAAAAAAAGTGAAACAGCTTTTAGTTAAGCATATAATATAATGATAGTCAATTGATTACAAATCATCGATTTTTTTCAATTTATCCAGAATATCCGATTTGGCTTTTTTGTTTGGAGAGAGACCCAGTGCTTTTTTCAATAATTCGGAAGCTTTTTTGACCTCCCCAATTTGAAAATGCAGTTCTGCCCGCACAGTGTAATAGGGCATGTAACTTTGCAGGGCGGTGATGTCATTTATCCCTTCAATGGCCATAAGTGCTTCCCTGGCATTCGCTGTTTTGGCAAGTACCACGGCCCTATTGAGTTGCACTATGGGCGAATCGTCCAATAGGACAAGATTGTCGTATAGGGACAAGATCCCTTCCCAGTTCGTGGACCCAAAATCTTTAGCGGTACAGTGATGCGCGGAAATCGTAGCCAATATGTGGTACAGGGATACCTGATCATGCTGTGCGGCAAAACTCAAATAACGGAGCCCCTTTTGGATTAGTGCCTGGTCCCACTTATCACGGTCCTGATGTTCCAAATCCACTAAGTTTCCGAAAGTGTCGGTCCGGGACGCAAAACGGGAAACGTTGAAGGACATAAGGGCTAGCAAAGCGGATATCTGGGACGTATTCACAATGTTGGGGTTGGAAGCTACCATTTCGGCAAGCCGAATAGCTTCTTCGCAGAGTTCGTACCGAATGGCCTCCTGGCCACTCGAGGCATGGTACCCTTCGTTGAACAGAAGGTAAATGACCTCCATAATACTCGCTAGCCTAGGTTCCAGATCCTTGCCAGTGGGCACCTCAAAGGGTATGTTGGCCGCTTGGATGCTTTTTCGTGCCCGAACGAGTCTTTTATTGATGTTCTCATTAGTGGTCAAAAAGGCCTTGGCTATTTCTGGAATGCTAAAGCCGCAAAGTGTTTTGAGGGTAAGGGCCACCTGCGAGTCCTTGGAAACCGAAGGATGGCAACAGGTAAACATCATACGCAGTTGGTCATCGGCAATTTCCCTGTCCGTGAAAATATGATCTAAGGCAGGTTCAAGCGTCCATTCGGACTGCAAGTGGTGCACCACCTTGGAGGTATAGGCTCTTTTGTATTTCTCCCTATTGACCAGATTTACCGCCTTGTATTTTGCTACCTTATAGATCCAACCCATGGCATTTTCGGGAACGCCGGTATACGCCCATTGCCTTAAAGCCTCTAGCATAGCCTCCTGCACAACATCCTCGGCAAGTTCTATATTATTGACCCCAAAAGTTTTGGTAAGTACAGCAACCAGCTTACCGTATTCACGGCGGTACAGATGATCCACTTCCTCTGGTATATTTCTGCTTTCCTCCTGCATTTTCCAATGGGTCTTTAGCCACATTAAATATACCGATATCCCTGTTAAGTTGCTAGCTCTGATGGACGATATTGCCTACCTTAAAAGCTGTAGGTTCCCAAGGGTGCTGTTTTGGGCCTGGTTTCTGTCCTTCCCGATTTTGAAACAGCAGAGATATAATATTCAACCCTATGTTCGGTTGTGTCGGCGGGAATTTCTGCAAAAAAATGATTGGAATCCGTTTGTTGCTCCAAGGGCACTACGTTCCACGCTTTGGAACCCTGCAACCGCCAGAAAAGTTGGGCCTTTCCTTTTTCGAGGCCTTTTTGGCTATAATCGATTATAGTGGCATGGACCTGTTGCTTGTCGTTTTTGGCGTCCTTGGCGTCAATTTTTTTTAGGCTCATAAAGAGCATTTCGGGGTCCCATATGGCTCGGACCCTACAATGCAGGGCATCGCCCTGGTTCCATCCATAGGTCCTGTAATGCGCTTTCATTTCGGGGGTGGTAATGGGCTCCTCCAAAAGGGGAAATGCAAACCCTTTGATTGCATAACCCGGCATCACCTCCGACCAGCGCTTTAGGGCCAAGCTATCCTGTGCGATATCGAACAACGGAACATAGACCGTTTTGTTGACAATAAGCGAATTGGTGTAGGCCGCCAGCCGTTCTCCCCGGTACCTGTCCGTCTTGATCCTCAAGATGGTATAGGGTCTTCCGTAGGCCGATTTGAGTCGCGACAGCTCATCGGTTACAATGTTCTCATAGATATTGTGGAGTTCGTGATCGGATGGGGGCTCAGCGACCAAGAGGGTCTCCTCGTCCAACAATTTCATAAAACAATCGATATGTTGGATACCGTATTTTTCAAAATTGGAGATGATATGGTATTGGGTTATGCCCAACAGCGCTTTGTTCAGTTGGCGAAGGCGTTTCTCGGAAATACCGTCGTATCGGTTTTCGTTGGCAATGACGCAGGTAGAAAAGGCGGTTCCCAAACCATCGGACAGTACGTTTCCACCGGTATTGATAAAGGGGAGTTCAAGAATTTCCATACCCAGTTGCTCCCCCATAGGTCCGGTTGCCTTGTCATCAATTTCAGTAAGGTTCACTTTTTCCCCATTTTCCAAACGCCGCTTTCTTTCCGGGGTCATGTTCAAAAATCGCAACGAATCATTACAAGCCCTATCGGTAAACGGCGTGGCGTAGGGGTATTTGCCATCCCCGAGCTTCATTTGCTTCTTGGGAGTAAACACCGCACTGGGGCCCCAATCCCGAACCCACCATGCATCGGTGCCCTGGGGTGCATGCACAAAGGTAACGCGCTGCATGTCCATGCCCCATCTTTTATACCATTCCGTGGCCTGCCGTTCTGCTGTTTCATCAACCACCAAGGTATACAGATGCCCATCTTTGGCCAGCTCAACGGCCAGTTTATAGGGAATACTGAGCGGCCATACGACCATGGTACCCAAGGCCGGCTCCCATTCTGCCGCCACTCTGTTGTGGTTGGCTTGGGTGTAATAATTAGGCTCCAAGGTCGGCAACACTTTCTTGGGTGTCCCGGAGCAGGAACATAACCAAAAAACGACGAGGACGGTTATTGTTTTTAAGCGGTTCATCGGCATAAAGATATACGTTTATATGGCAATCAGGGATTTAATCGCTGGACCCATATCCTGCTAAAAGCCTCAATTTTTGTCGGTCGAGTTTTCTTCCTTGTCCGGATCTAAAAATGCCAGTGTTGTTGCAATAAAGTTGGACCTGTTGGTGTCGTTTATTGGAATGTGCCCCTGGTCGGGGAGCACCCATAAACTTGAGTGGGGAAGGTGGGCATGCAGGGCAAATGCTGCCTGCACGCCTAATATTTCATCCCTATCACCTGAAACGACAAGGGTTTTGGCTTTAATGGCCCTAAGCGATTCATCGCTAAGCCTAATCTCATAATTTAGTTCTGGATCAAATAACGCCTTGATCTGTGGGTCACCATGGACGTGGGTTTTCTTCAACTGTTCAATGAACTGTGCAGGGAGGTCATCGAAATTAAATTTGTCGTCGAGCGTGTTGTTGTCTTTTCCGCTATAATTGTGAGCGGCTCCAATGAGTACCATGGCCTCTACCCGGTTCGGGTGCAAGCTTGCAAGTTGTAGCAACGTAATTCCTCCAAAACTCAGGCCAATGGCCTTAACCTTCTTTAAGCTTAGATGATCTAGCAACGCTATAAGGTCGTCAGCGGTTTTTTTAATTGAAAAATCCTTAGCAAGGGGTGTGCTTCTACCGTGCCCCCTGAGGTCAACGGCATATACCTCAAAGGTCTTGGCGTAATCCGGGATGTAGGCGGACCAAAACTGGGAAGATTGGGTCCACCCGTGAAGCAGCAACAGCGGCTTCCCTTCTCCATATACTTCGTAGTACAGGTCTATATCGTTTACCCGAACGGTATCGGTTTTCTTGGGAAGCTGTCCATAGCTCTGTTCGGCCAAGAAGATTATAAGGAACAAGGATAGGATGGTCTTCATTATTCTGTTTTTAGCTATGCACGGCGGCAAAGGGTTGCTAGGATTTTTCAATCCAATGGTATATTTTTCGACTTACTTCAACCGCACCCCGATCATAATTGGACATGACCACCACGACGTATCCACTGCCCAGAAAAATATCGAGATTTGAACTCAGGCCGGGAAATCCGCCGCCGTGACCCACTACTTTTCCCGCCCCGCTTTTTTTGACCTGGAAACCGTAACCGTAGCGCGATTTTGTATAATCTCTCCAAAGGAGGTCCAGCGAAGATTTTGAAACCAGTTTTTCGCTTGTTAGGGCATTCGCAAACCGTTGCAAATCCCTGACTGTTGAAAACCCGCCCCCAGCTGGCCCGCCCTTGATGACGTGTTTGTAAAGATTGTTTTCCCACCCTAAGACCTTGTCCGATGAGGAAATATAGCCAATGGCGAGGTTTTCTACCGGCCGGTCCATTTCGTAGGCATCCGAATTGACCATTCCAGCAGGGATGTATATGTTTTGACGGATGTATTCAAAATAGTCCTGGCCTGTGGCTTTTTCTATGACCACCCCCAAAAGTAACATCCCGGTATTGCTGTATTGGAATTTTTCTCCCGGTTCAAAAGCTAGGGTGTCGCCCCGAACCAGGGGTTTAAAGTCGTTTACGCTTCTGTACAGCTCACGGGAAGCATTCCAATAGGTACTGTTGAAATAACTTCCCAGACCACTGGTATGCGTAAGGAGGTGGTGCACGGTGACCTTATGGGTAATTTCCTTGGGCAACCAGCTCTCGTCCACATAATTGCCAATGGGATCGCTGAGTTGAACAAGCCCTTTTTCCACAAGTTGCATGATGGCGGTGGCCGTAAACATTTTGTTCATGGAGCCCAGATTGAACTTGGTATCCAAGTTGTTGGCGACATGGAATCTTTTGGAAGCTTCCCCACAGGCCTTCTCGTACAACACCTGATCACCTTTGGCGATCAGGACCGTTCCAGAAAAGTCATCGGTTTCGCACAGCCCATCCATGTATTCCTGAACCTTGCCAATAAGATCGGATGGGGAAAGTTCGACGCGGGCCGAGCTTCGCTCCGCTATTGGAAAGGTATCGTTCCTGCAGCAAAGGATCGAACCGATATAGAATAAAAAAATCAAGTTTTTCATAAACACATCACGTATTTGGTGAATCAACGATTATCACAACAGTTTCCCAGGGCAGTAGTTGCCACATTCCAACGATGCATCATCCCCCCATAAAGACCAAGGGCATATCGAGCATCGCGTGGAGCAATACTGCAGCGAGAATGGAGCCGTCCTTTTCCCTGATATACCCCAAGGTGAGTCCAATGACCAAGGTAAACAATGCCCATGGCCATGCCGGTGGAACTACGACCAAGGCGTGCATCAGCCCAAACAGCAGTGCCGAAAGCAACATTCCCCAGCCAAACTTGACATTCCCGATATGAAAGGGTTTGCCAAAATAGCTGTTGAAGGAAGATTGTATATACCCCCTAAACAACAGCTCCTCACCAAGGCCAACGATAAATATATAATACAGAATCTTCGAAGCCTTGGGAATGTATTCATAGGTAAAATACGCAAAAATTACCGTCGCCAGACTGAAAAGGACAAATACGATGGTTCCTTTATTGGGCAGGGCAATGCTATTTCGGGTAGGGAGACTTTTGACCACCTTCGTAACAAAGTAGAACACTAGGAGATAGACTGCACCCAAGGTTATAGCGCCGGGCCAATCTGCAAATCCCCATCCGAGAAGACCAATTAACCAAAAAGTCATGCCCGCCGGGCCACCAACGGCATAGGCCCACAAGGAAAGTTTAAAGGAGGTCCAAAACTTGGGGAAGTAGATTCCAAAATCACTTTTGTTCTTATATAAAAGATGGATCAGTACCAGCGGAAATACAATCGTCATGACAACTTTTACAAAATAACGCAGCACCACGCCGTCCTTTTCGGAAAATTCGTAGGGAATGTTTTTTACGTTTAAAAAAACGAGAATGATGATACCCCATGCGATTACGGGAAGCACTACATTCTTGCCTATATGCCTTTTTGTATTTGGGTTGTCCATTCGGTAGCTTTTTTTTTGTTGGAAATGAGGTAGCAGATGAACGCGCTAAGGATGCCGTTTGCAGCATTGCTTTTGAGCGCTATACGCTCCATCGTGTTGGATTTGGTCTTTAGGGGCATATCATATTTCCTAGCCTTGTTTTGAAGCCGCATATATATAATCACCTAGTCCCATGGCAACAAAAAAGATCCGTGCCATTTCCTCGAATAGTTTCACTTCCTATTTCCCTTTTTTAACTTCTGCACATGTAATTGGTTATCATTGATTTCTCGCCTAGTTCCTCTGACCAAAACGATATCGTATCAAGGGCACTAGCCTTTTAATTTTAATGTAAAAACGAATCCCTCCTAGGGTTTTCCCAAGCTTTTTAGTACTGGTACAATGATACGGTTAATCTATTTTAGACACCGACTTTAAAACTTTAAAATAATAAATTCATGATGAAGTGGAACAAACAACGTTTACAGAGATTCCATTTATTGGCTCTACTGGTTTTCGCCAACAGTTGCCAAAAGGGACAAATTACAGAGCAGGGGTTCACGGGGAATACACAATCCGATTATTCCAATATAATATTAAACTTGAACAAGGATGATCTGTCCCAATTGGATTTTGAAGAAATAATCGGGAAATATGAAAATGTCAAAGTTGTATTAAACGATACCCTGAGTTTCAATTTCGATGGCCTGAGCGCTGATGTCGTAGATGACCCCAATGCAGACGTGGATTATACCACAACGGATGGCAAAGGGAGTATTGTCATGGACTCAGGACAGCAGATCTATTTTTTATGGGACGACCCAGAGCAGGGAGGCAAATATTATGGTTCAATACATACCAAGAAAGAAACCGCCCAGGCGGAATCCAAGTATGTAAGGGACTTTACTGGCAAGGGAAGTGCGATCAGAAAGCTAATGGATTGCGGGCCTTATGCCGTAATAGAGCATATCCAACGCAATAGGAACATGGAGGATTCGAACCGGTCGGGCGTTTCACCCGCTTGTAATGAGGTTACCATGCCTTCCTTAGGGCTAAAACAATTAGAGCAGAAAGCCTTCAGCAATAAACAACGCAGAAAAATCAGAGTTCGGGTATACACGTACAAAAAAGCACTGAATGACAGAGACATAAATTACAACATGATTTATACTAGAAAGGCTTTGAGAACCGTTTCAAAGCACGCAATGAAACATATTTCTACCTACTTCAATGCTTCCAAGTTTGGAAGAAAGATTATCTATGGGGATTTTGATAAATCAATCGAGGGCCAATTTTTATGGGATTGGTTCCATTACGCCTGGTACGAACTTAGTGCGTATAGAAAGCCTACAGAACTCCAATTGCTTTTGACGGATTTCTCTTTACCGGGTAAAGCCGGACAAGCTATTCTCGGGGACAATTTTGCCTGGGCCAATTCGTCTTATTCCGACCTTGAAGCGCCTGCCCATGAAGTGGGTCATATGTTTGGCGCCGTACATACGGGTACCTATTATGTATTCCCTTTTTGTAGAAGGGATGTCATGAATCCTGGGTACTGGAGACATTTTTGCTTGTTAGACACTAAATTTAGGGAAGGAAACATAAAGAAGATCAAGAAACGAGTGAAAGAAACCATTGGCGTTGAGCTCTAAACCGTCAACGGCTAGCTTTGCGACCTACATGCATCCATTGACCTTAACGGTCCAGGGTCATTTGAACCAATTTTTCTTTGATCTCCCTTACCGGGGCACCCTGCACATTGCTCAGTACACAAACGAAAAGGTCTTCTTCGGGGATATAGCTCAGATACGAACCAAAACCAAAGATGTCGCCCATATGCTGAATCACTTTTTTGCCTTTGAATTCCTCAATATAAAAGCCATAGCCATAGCCGAATTCGCCCCCATCAAAAACTTTTTTCGCGGTTTTTTCACTGAGCAACTTTCCCGGACTGTTAAGTGCGCGGTTGAGAATAAGAAGATCGTTGGCCGTGGCGTATTGTGAACCTGCTCCAATGGGAATGGACATGTCCATGTATTGCGCCCTAAGGAATTTACCGTTTTTTACCTGATAGCCCCATGCCCTGTTTTCCAGAACCAGCCCGGTAGATGCATATCCCGAATCGCGCATTTCCAAGGGGCCGTAGATTGCCTTTCCCAAAAATTCGTCATAAGGCATACCAGTAGTATTTTCAATGATATAAGCAGCAATAAGATATCCAGAATTACCATATTCAAAACGGGTTCCCGGTTCAAAGTTCAAAGGGAGGTCTCGGATTCTCTTTAAGCTGTTTTCCAGGGTGGTGGGAAGGGTGATAGTTTGAAAAAACCCCTGGGTACGGATCAGGTCTACAATGCCCGAGGTGTGGTTCAGCAATTGATGGATGGTAATGGGCTTCCATGCATTGGGACAATCCTGAAGGTAATTGCATATGGGATCGTCAAAACCCAGTTTTCCCTGATCTGCCAAAATGGCAATAGCCAGGGCGGTGTGCGATTTTGTGATCGACCCGATCAAGTATTTTGTTTCCGAACTGTTTTTGATGTTGTGCTCCCAACTGGCGTTTCCATAACTTTCCGAAAAGATTACGGTGTCCCCTTTGGCCACTAAAACGGTACCCATAAAGGTGGTTGGATCCAACCCCTCGAGGTAGGTGGAAATTTCCTGTTTTACGGTTGCATCTTGGGCGCACAAATGGCCGGATGCCAGGGATACCCAAAACAAGGCAAGCAATAGTTTGTTCATGGTCTTACCATTTTACGGTGATGGATGGTTTATGTTATGACGATTTAAAACCCAAAGTGTTTCAAACCTATAGACCATAACAAAGTGTGGCAACCTACAGCCATCATGTACTTGGATAAGCTATGGCGAATGTTTGTCACAAGCCCAGCAGAGGCAGGTGTTTTACTTTGTGATAGGTTAAACCGGCGGCAATGCACTTTTTAAGCTCCGCTATTGGAAGGGTATCGTTCCTGCAGCAAAGGATCGAACCGATATAGAATAAAAAAATCAAGTTTTTCATAAACACATCACGTATTTGGTGAATCAACGATTATCGAAACAGTTTCCTAGGGCAGTAGTTGCCACATTCCAACGATGCATCACCCACCCATAAAGACCAAGGGCATATCGAGCATCGCGTGGAGCAATACTGCAGCGAGAATGGAGCCGTCCTTTTCCCTGATATACCCCAAGCGATTATGGGAAGCACCACATCCTTGCCTATATGTCTTTTTGTATTTGGGTTGTCCATTCCCTGTTTTTTGGCGCGTATACCACGAAGGTATATATTCGTTAACTACTATTGGCATATGGGATTATTGATTATATATGCCCAATGGGTACCATCGTTTTGTTTGAACTTTTAATCCGTTCTTTTCAGAAATACCTTGCTATCAAGTGCCTTTGCTCCTGTTGTACCATTCCCTGGCCTTTGACCTACTACCACAGGTTTCCATACTACACCAGCGCCGCTTGCCATTTTTGGAACTGTCAAAAAAGAGCCAGCCACATTTTGGACATTCCCTTATTCGGTAATGCTTATCAGATAAAAGAAGATTGTAGGCATCCCTAACAATGGGATAGGTAATGGTATGTAAATCCTGTGATTCAAGGTTCCAACCTTCAGTGAATTTCCCACGCTGCCGTTTAATTTTAAGCATGGAAAAGGATTTGGACACAAAGGTGTTGAAGGCATCCAGGTCACCAATTTCAACTTTTTTGTCATGGGAAATGGAATGGAACAAACGGTACAATACTTGGCGGAATTGGATCGCCTTAGCGAAAAAAGCTTCAGCATTTGCAGATTTTTGTAAAACCGTTTTTTCCAAAATCCTATGATCTTCAGTAGTCAAAATACCGGCTTGGAGCGACCATCTGATCAGGTCATCCGGGGTTTGCAAATAATCCCTTAGCGGTCTTTCAAACCTATCGTGGATGGTATTGACATAATCCAAACAGAGCTTGCCTCCATCGAACCGAATTTTATCTGGCAGCGACATTTTTACTATTTAAATTTGTTTTAATGGTAAAATTAAATATTTTTACGCTCTAAACTAATTTTATAGGTAAAGATAACGATTGAAAGTATTCCGACAAAATAGCGCGTTCAACTGGAAGTTGATTTTTGCCTTCCTGGGAATCTATCTGGGATGGGGCACCACATATCTGGCCATAGCCTTGGCGCTTAGGGATTTTCCTCCGTTCCTATTGGCCGGAATTCGATTTTTCCTTGCTGGATCCCTATTGTTGATCTGGTGTAGATGGAAAGGAGAGCCTTTTCCGGAAGCCAAGGAGCTATTGCCCATTTGTTTAGCCGGAATCCTCCTGTTATTTTTTGGGTCCGGCTCGGTGATTTGGGTGGAGCAATATCTGAGTACCGGTCTTACCGCTATTATTTGGGCCTCCTTGCCCATATGGCTTGTGTTGCTGGACAGAAAAAAATGGTCCCTGCATTTTTCCAACCCCAAACTTCTCACAGGCCTGATGATCGGTTTTTCCGGAGTACTATTCCTTTTTAAGGATCAGGAACTATTACAGACGAACAAGGACGTACCCGTCATAGCCTTTGTTATTGCACTTGGCGGTGTTGTACTTTTCTCTATGGGTTCGCTCTATACCAAATACATGACGATCAAGGCTAGTACAAAAATGACTGCCGGCATCCAACTATTTGTGGTTGGCTTACTGGCTCTTTTTTCGGGCTTCCTTATGGGAGAGCCACAGCTTGTAAAATGGCAGGAGATCTCCGCAAGTGCCCTTTTTGGATTGTTATACCTTATCCTAATCGGGTCTATTTTTGCCTATTTGGCCTATGTATGGCTTATTGGTATTATGCCCACTACGCTCGTTGGGACATATACTTATGTTAATCCTGCTGTGGCCATCCTTCTGGGCTGGTATGTACTGGGCGAAAACATTTCGTTACAGAGACTCCTTGGGCTCGGTATAATATTTTTGGGCGTATTACTAATCAATCTATATAAATCTAAAAGCAATTATTATGATAACAAGAATATGGCACGGAATAACCGAGGCAAAACATGCTGATGAATATTTAAAATACGTTGAGGATACCGGTCTTTCGGACTATAAAAAAGTGGATGGGAATCTGTCGGCAAAACTCCTGAGAAGGATTGAGGGGAATATTTGCCATTTTTTAACGGTAACCGAATGGGATTCGTACGAGGATATCAAGAAATTTGCCGGTAATGATTTTGAAAGGGCAAGATACTATCCTGACGACAAAAAATATCTTTTGGAGTTCGAGGAGCATGTCTCCCACTATGAGACATTTCAGTACTGATTATCCAGATTTGGGTTCTGGGGGCAGGGGATACCGTATTGAAGTCTTTTTTTCAAGTTTGCCCATGACGAGCGCCAGATAACATTGCTATTGGGGGTAATTGACCTGATCAAACCAAGAATCTATCTTTGTCCAGAGCTTGGAATAGTCTTTTTTAAAGAAATTAAAGTGTCCTATGGCTTCAAGACCCACCTCCTTAGGGCATATATGTTCATGACTTTTACGGGTGGAGCCATACGAATCGTACAGATGTTCTACGGCCTTAAGGGGCGCCAGTTGTGCATCGTCTGAAAAGCTCAAAAATTTAACAGGGACGTCCAGATTTTTATATTTCAACTTGGCATCTTTCACTACGCTGAGCAAGCCCAATTTGCTCTTGCCCCATTTGGCCCAATCGGTCGCTATTGATTTGTGCAAATCATATTTACCCCCATATGCCACCCCCGGAAGGTAGCCCAAGAAGTTCACAAAAAAGGGGATGATCAGATGCCATAACAGATATACTTTTAGCTTGGGCAAGCCACTCCAATTTCTTTGGGAAAGATTTTGTGAGGCTACCAAAAAAGCGGCGGTAACCTTTGAACTGTTTTTTGCCAACGGAAATAACTGACCTGCAATACTGTGCCCAAGAAAAAAAAGTTTCTGGCCCGGAAATTCCTTAAGGGCATATGCAATCACCATATTGATGTCCTTACGTCCCCAATCACATAATTTAATAGTGTTGATCAGGGAGGTTTTTTTTGAATGGATCATTCCAAAATAGTCAAAGATGATGACGCTGTAGCACTTGTTAAAAAAATAATCGGCCATTGCCCGGTAATGCCAACCAGAAATGGCTATTCCCGGTGCAATGATTAGTACGTCGTTACTTTGCGAATTATTCCATATGGCACAATTGACATTTCTGTTTTCTTTTTTGAGTTTTATGTTCATATCACTTGAATTAAGCTGTACATACATGGCGAAGCTATCTATAGGATTCGTAAACGACTATTGTAGTCCCATTGTGAAGTTCCCTGACCAGGTGACCCTTGTCCTTATAAAAAATATCAATTTCCCCTTGCTCGTCTAAATATCTTATTTCATAGTGGTTATTGCCTCTATGCATCCAGTTCCAACCTGCTTGGGAGATTTTTGGCGGACATTCGTCAGGATAATTTTGAGGATCCGAATGATAGCTGTCAATAGATTTGTCGGCCTTGAATTCTACGATCCATGTTGCATCGCATAAACTTATATCCACTTCGATATCGGATTCAAATAGCCTATAAATTTTCCATTTGCCTACAATAATATCCGAGGCGATGCTATCCCTGTGACTGTCCGAACAGGAGGACAGGATCAATAGCAGGAAACAACAAAATATGACAGGGAGGAAGGCAAAAAAGAGACTGGGTACCTTCCCTTGCAAATGTCCTATATTATTTAACCGCATAACCTGATATTTGGGGGGTAATAGGGACAAATGGAGAATACATATTGAAATCTTCCATGTGCACTTCTGAAAACCCTGCCTCGCCTATGCCCTGGGCTATATCCTTATGCGTATGACAACCTTCAAAAAACCAAAACCACGGCCTGTGAACCAATTTTTGGATACCTCTCAACAAAGAGCCTTTTTTAGCGCCTACGTGTTCTAAAAAAAAGAATTTGCCACCGGGCTTTAAAATTCTTTTGATCTCGTTCAATGCCTTTTTGTTGTCAGCGATGGTACAAAGGGTGAGCGTACTTATTACGGCCTCAACGGAATTGCTTTCAAGATCTATCCGCTCTGCCATGTTGGGTTTAATCTCCAGGTCAATATTGTACTTCTCTGCCTTGTTTTGTAGCCGCCGATACATGTATTCATTGGGTTCAATGGCAATAAGCTGTGATTTTTGCTGCAAATACCTGATGTTGGCACCGGCACCCGGGCCTATTTCAACAAGGGTCAGGGGCAATTCCCCAAATAGTTTCCTTTTCCTATTGCTATAGAGGTAATGCGAGTAACCATCGAGTAGGTGGAACATCCATGCGTTTATTCTTCCACGGACGGGATTTCCCGTATTTTTTGATTTATCCTTTTTCATATGACATCATTTGGTACTGATTTCTCCCTTGGTTCACCCGTGACAACTCCTTAAGGAAGTTGCACCCTATTTCTGGGATTGTTGGGCTCATGGGCGCAATTTTTCTTCAAAAGTATTTTGAAAAGTGGGGTATCCGTATCTGCCATCCGTATTATGATTTATGTAAAAAGGATTTTAATATTTATGGAATTTTATGGGATTTGTATAATGCTTAATTTTACCCTTTATGTTTGTTCCTGAAACCAAATATGCACAATGCGGGCGCATAAATCTTGCGTACCAGCTACTGGGAGATGGGCCGGAATACCTGATTTTAATTCCGGGCTGGGTAACCAATGTGGAAGAGACCTGGAATATTCCACAATTATCGGCCTGGCTCAGATATTTGGCCTCCATCAGTACGCTGGTGATTTTTGACAAGCGGGGAACCGGTTTATCGGATACGGTCAATGAAAATGATTTGCCCGATATTGAGCAAAGGGCATATGATCTACAGATCGTGATGTCTACCATAGGTATCCAAAGGGCAAATTTTATAGGATTGTCCGAAGGAGGACCTCTTGCCATACACCTGGCAGCCTACCATCCGGAAAAAGTGAACAAACTAATATTGATCGGCAGTTTTTCAAAATGGACAAAAAGTGGCGACTACCTTTATGGATTGTCAAAGGAACTCCATGATAAGATCAAGCATGCTATTTTCCGGGATTGGGGAGGGCCTGTTGGCTTAAATTTAATGGCTCCAAGTGCGAAAGACGATCCAATCGCCCAGGATCAATGGTCAAAGTTTCTTCGAAGAAGTGCTAGCCCCAACACGGCCAAGGTGTTCTATGAAATGAATACGAAAATAGACGTTCGCGATTGTTTGGATAAGATTATGGCGCCTACTTTGATCATGCACAGAAAGGGAGACGCTTTGATAGCATGTTCCCATAGCGAATATTTGCATGAAAATATACCCCATTCCCAATTATTGGTACATGAGGGAAAAGATCATTTCCCGTGGTTTAGCACCAAGCGAAAGGAGATCGTTGCCATGCATACCTTTTTAAATGATGGTAAGGCGATAAACAATCCAAAACTGGACATCCTGAACGTTGAGGACATCTTTGCCCTGTATGCCATACGGGATTATTTGCAAAACAACTTTCAAAGGGAAATATCCATTAAAGATATTTCAAGAAATTTTGGCATCAACGATTATAAGATCAAGGTCGGGTTCAAAGTATTGTTCAATAGCCCACTAATACGTTATTTAACGGACGTGAGGCTCCGGAACGCGTGCAGACTTTTAATGGACCCCAAGGAAACTATTTCATCCATCTCGGAACAGGTAGGCTATAAATATTCCAATAATTTTTCAGTTGCTTTTAAACGTAAATACAAAATAACGCCACTTCAATACCGTGTAAATAACTCCTAGAGTCATTGCACGCGCTTTGCTTAAAGATCGTATTCTGGGTTGGAGAGGGGAGAATTTTCAGAAAGAACGAAAAGACGGTGTGGTATGGCCATCATTGATCCGATTATTTCCTCACAAACCATTTGATCTCAAAGGCCCGGGGCCTGTGTTCCACTATTTCGCCTGTGGCACTATTTCTGGTCATGGTATCGCATTTGCCGTTGCTCGCCGCGATAAAGGACCATTCCAAATTCTCCTTTAAATCGATGCGCTGGGCAACGAAGTCGGGCGACTGCCCAATGATCGGGTCGATTTGGGCCAGTACCACCGAATCGCTCAGAACGGTAAGGAACTTGGCCTCGGTAAGGTGCTCTACCTTGATGGTTTTGTCAGTGGGATGCTGAAAGAACCAGTATATCCTGACACGTTCCCCTTTTCGTACGTCCTCGATCAAGGTCTGTATATCCCCGACGAGGGCCTTTCCCGACTTGTCATTGTGGTACACCAGTTCCCAAGAGCCCTGGTCCTGGGACCAAAGATTCCAGGAACAAACGAATAGTGCAAGGAGTAGAACGTTTTTTTTCATTTTTTGAATAGTGTTTGTTTTGTT
This sequence comes from Eudoraea algarum, assembly GCF_050589645.1. Taxonomy (NCBI): domain Bacteria; kingdom Pseudomonadati; phylum Bacteroidota; class Flavobacteriia; order Flavobacteriales; family Flavobacteriaceae; genus Eudoraea; species Eudoraea algarum. The sequence goes on from NZ_JBNGOQ010000004.1 coordinate 267,967, forward strand.
AGTGAGGTAAGTGGTATGATTTGTCATAAGCCCAGTAGGGGCAGGTGTTTTACCTTGTGATAGGTTAAACCCGCCGCAATACATTTTTTTAATTCGGTTTCCGGAAGGGTATCATCCATCTTAAAGACCAAAGCCCTATCGCCTTCAAAGGTGAACACCTCCTTGTAGATGGTTCTGAAGCTGGGCACCAGCTTGCTCGTACATTTGAAGTACATCGCGTACTGATCTGGTTTCTTTTCCTTCCAATCGATGCGTATAGTACTTCCGTTTTTGGTGAGATAACTGGGCTCTCCCCATTTTAACGTTTCCTCCAGGGTATTGACTCCTTCCGTTTCCGCTGCCGTCTCCAGGATGAGTTGCCGAAGCCGCATCAATTTTTGACGCACGTGCTTCGGATAGGCGTCGAGCTTTTCCTCGATCTTGAAGGTTTTGGTCAGATTCATTTCTATCGCTTTTTAAGCTTTTCCAAGGTACTAAATTTGTACCTATACACCTCCCTTATCTTTTTCGTTTGTAACGGCTTTGTACGATTTCATCCAACAGCACCTCCGTTTTGACGTGCTCAAATTGCAGTGCTTCGGGCAGGGTTGAAAACAACGGGGTGCCGCCTCCCAAGACGATGGGCAGTCTGGTGATGATCAGCTCGTCGACCAGGTCTTCCCGCAGAAAACTTTGCACGAGGGAACCCCCATCAATGTATAATTTGCCATACCCTTTTTTATGTAGCTGTCCCAAGACTTGCTGCAGTGGTCCATGCAGCAGTGTTGCTTTGTCCCGATACTTTTCCGGGACCGTCTGTAGCGTTCTGCTCATCACGAACACCGGAATTTTGTAGGGCCACTCCATATCGAAGCCACATACGGTCTCAAAGGTGGTGCGTCCCATGACCAGGGCATCCACCTGTGCGATAAAACTGTTATAACCCAAGTCCAATTGGTCGGGATTGGGGACGGCCTGTAGCCATTCTAGCCCACCATCCTTGTCGGCGATGTACCCATCCAGGCTGGTTCCGATAAATACCATATTCCTTTTTTCCATAACTCTTGATTTAGATTACAAAACTCGCTCAAACCTTGGTGGAAAATGGTACAGCATTTACCTTTTTATTTCCTTAGGTCTTACAGCTTCAATAATTTCCGTACTGATCCAGTAAATACCACGTACGGGTTCGGCCCTTTTTTTAAAGAACAAATACTTGCCATCACTTGAAAGTGTAGGTGCTCCCGCCCCAGCTTTGGTATTTACTTCGGGGCCTAGGGCCACGGCCTGGGTCCAAACATTGTCCCCGGTCTGAAAGGAGACGTAAATTTGTTCTACGCCATCGGCTGATCTTGCGGAACAGAACAGGATATAACGTTCGTCGGCGGCAATTACCGCATTGCTCTCCCCATATTTCGTATTTACGTTTGGGCCAAGATTTTTTACCTCTATAAAATTGCCGTTGACCCATGCTGCCCGATACAGATCGTCCTCGCCGAAACCACCAGGACGCGATGAACGAAAGAAAAGGTTGCGCTTTGTCGATACCGAAGGATACACCTCGCCATAGGGGGTGTTGACCTCGGTACCCGCATAAATGGGTTGGGACCAACCATTTCCGGTTTTAACGGCATAATAAATGTCAAGTCCCGATGAACGTGGCTGTGGCCTGTCCGAGGCAAAGAAAATAAAATTGCCGTCCGGGCTGTAATTGATGTCCACATCAGAAAATTTACCTGAAAACGGTGCCGTCTCCGGCCCGGTCCACTGCCCATTGACCTGTTTAAAAGTCTTTATTTCATAGGTGGGATGGGGAATTTCTTTAGTGGCCTTATAATAGGAGAAAAAAAGCTCTTTTCCATCAGGGGAGAAGGCAAGGTTAAAGCTCCTTTTCTCCTTGTTTTCATGTTTCACCAGTCCGCCCCCATGGAACAGTTTGGCCTGGGCGCCGGGAGGCGTCTGACCCAAATAATCTCCCTTTAGTTCCTGTGCATCCACGGAGCAGAAAGGAAGGAGCAAAATAAAAAACATCGCTTTACGCATCCTCACTTTTTTAATGTAACACCTGGGGCTTTGGCCTGTCCTGTGTGGGAATCTCGTTAAGGATGGAAACAATCCACCACCGTCCTTCTTTCCTGATCAAATGAAAACTATCCACGCCTTCCCGCGGTGCTTTACTTTTGCCAGGGATATAGGAGGTATACAGGACCAGTATATGGGCAATATCACCGAAAACCATCGTTTTCATAGTAACGATCTTTTCCTCAAAGCCCGTTGTTTCAATATTGGCCGTCTGGATAAAGTTTTCAAAGTCCTGCACCCATCCCTCGAGGGACAATTGGGCGGTTTCGTTTTTTGAGACCCTCATGTGCACGGTAGATTCTGGAACGAACAGGGTTCTGACATAGGCCCAATCCGGGGTTTCCCCAGCGGGAAAGGTCACCTGATCATACAGATGCCGTACCAGGTTTTCCGGATCACTCACATGCGCATTGGCATCCGTCTGTTGGGCAAAAACGTTCAGGGAGCTTAAAAGCAATATCAGGCCCAAAACCCTTGAACTTCTATGGAAACGGCCAAAGGAGTGAAATTTAATATGGAGTTTCATATGAACTTAATTTAGTAGGAAGATGTTCGGTCAGAACAGCTTCTTTTTGTTGCTATTTTACCGGGACTACTCTTGTTATCTTAAGAAAGCCAGACAGCGTACTAAAGTTAAGGATTTAACCTCGGTCCTAAGGGGTGGGAATCAAATAATTAACCTTGTGGACTACCCGACTATAATTTTTTTACGACCCGTTCCACGGTCTTCCAATTTCTGGTGGTGATCTCCTTTCCAAAAAATTGCTCCAAGGCTTCCATGGCCTTGGGGGTGTTGGAAACAGCCAGGTTCAACACGCTAAGGATGGTTTTGTCCCGGACATCAAGAATCCTATAAGAATGGTCCGCGCTGGCCCAGGGCAAGTCCAGTTCCACAGCGGGATCGTTTTTCAGAAAAGAGACGTACAGGCGAATGTCTTTGGTAACTTCCATCTTTTGAAAGGGATTTTCTTTGTACAACTGTTCAAGGGTCTTGGCCGATCTCACCAGGGTAGGGATGGGAAAACCAAAGACCTGCTCCAAATGGTCAGCGATTGTTTTTTCCAGATGCTCGGGCTTATGTGTAGGGGCTTCAAAGATGATGTTGCCAGAATTCAATAGGGTCGCTACCTTCTGGAACCCTAGCTTTTCCATTTCCTGGCGAAGATCGGCCATGGGCACCTTATGATGTCCGCCCACATTGATGCCCCGCAAGAAAGCGACAAAGGTTTTCGGTGTTTTTTTGGGGTCCATGCTGTTTGTTTTTATTTGTGGCTTCTGGTATGGCCTAAGCTTGCCACAGGTGTCATTAAAATTTTATACCTGGGGCCAATACAAATCTAAAGCACAATAAAAGAACAAGCAAGAGTATGATGGGGGTCCATTGTATTCGATTGTTTATGCGGTTGGGGGTAGCTTTTATGTTTTTGATGTAGGGGGAGGCGCACCAAAGCCAGGAAACCGAAAAAGCAAGCAACAAAAAGGGTGATAAACCCTGATTTATAGGCGGTATTTTAAAGGGGACAATCAATATGGACCCCAAAAAGGCCGCGCCAAAGGCGGTATACCGGGTGTATTTTAATCTGAATTTTGGATGGTCGTTTTCCGCTTCCAAAGGCGCGAGTTTCAAAAACGGTCTGGTAAACCATGCGCTCAATAAGGCAATGACGATCATGCTGATCATGGAAAAGCCTGCCAATGCCGTTTGGCCTATGTCCAGATAGCCTACCAATGCCTGCCCCATATCGGTAGTTGGGGCAAAGAAGGCCACCATAACCTGCGACAGGGACTGTATTAATCCGTGAAAGGCCATCCAGAGCATAAAAGCCCGCCAACTACTTTTGGAGTCCTTAAACAGGGATAGGCCAACAAGGCATAGTATCCCAATAATAAAAATGGCCAGGGCACCGGAGCCCTGCATCAGCGAGGTCATGGGATGTTCTCCCACCCAATTGTGATTGTTGTGGTATAGATAGGCTTCGAGGCCCAGGGCTTTTTTCCCTAGGACCAAGAAGAGTTCCTGAAGAAAGTAAATTAGGTTATAGGCCAGGGCGTACAGCACTGCGGAATTTAGTAGTGCAGGGAAAAAATTGGAAGTCTTGGGGGTGGCTAGTTTGCGGTACCGAAACAGATTATAAATGCCCAGGGCCACGGGTCCCACGATAAGCAGTATAAAAAACAGGCGCACTAAAATCATAGCTTGTTGTTTTTATACTTTTCAAAATAACGCTGTAATGTTTCTTTCAGTTCCTTAGCACTGATTTGAAGTCCAGATGCCCCAATATTGAAGGGAGAACCATAATTGTTTACATTAAATTGCATTAGTTTTTTTCGTATCCCATGGGTTTCTTTTTCTACCCAATGTTCAGGATTTTTTACTCCGATAATAAGGATTCTTGTGCTGTGGATCTTAATTTCCTCAAACTCTAGAATATCCTCCCATTTAACAAACTCATAGGGCAGTTTTTTCGGATTTACACTGATTCCTTTGGGACCGATGATCAGGGCAATCTCGGATTTTATCAACCTTTTGATGCCCGCGATCATTCCAAAGCCAAAGAATAGCATTGAGGCCAAACCGATGCCTTTGGTGACCATGGGATTCCTTGCTCTCCATCCACTTAAATTATCGGCCTCCATAAGCAACCACACTCCCAGGGCAACGAAGGCAATGGAGCCAATTACCAATAGGATTGATTTCTTCTTGCTGGTATAAATCTCGATGCTATCCATGTTTTTTTTGCGCGTTTTGATTTCGACCGATAATCAATCACCAATATCGGAAAATATGCCTTGGAAATCATACCCAAAGTGATGGAATATGGAAAAGCGGTACTTAATTCCTTTAGCCAGTGTAGAGTAGATCAAAAGAATACGCTATTTTAGATAATAGAAATCGTCAATCAAAGTCGGACTTAAAAAAAGAAAATCATGAGAAATTTTTGTTTGCTGGTAAGCGTTGTGTTCAGCTTAGTCTTGGTTGAAGGCAAGGCCCAAGACACTGGTCTTCAAGGTTCCGAAGCGGCCCTTGCACATGCCAACGGTATGGTAGAGCGCATGGGAGGCGCGTCCCTGTGGAAGAACATGACCTATGTAAAGTTCCAGCACGTATGGCACCCGGTAAATCGGGAATCCTATGTAGAGGACGAGATCATAGACCTCGTGGAAATACGCTCCTGGGTACGCATGAAAAGCGAAGTTTTTGACCGGACAAGGGCCTACAGTGAAGCTCACGGGTATTGGTCCCTGCTCAACGGGGAACTCTCCCAGGGCAATGAAAGTTCCCTAGAGAATGCCCTGAAAAGAGGTCCCTATAATATCTATAGACTGTTGCGGGCCATTGCCAACAATTCGGTCGACTATGAACTCAGGATCGGGGAGAGCATCGTACGGGGAGGCACGGCTTTGGATATCTACTACAAGGGGGAAGCAGGGGGGACCATTGTTGTGAATGCAAGGAACGAACCCTTGGTCTGGGAGACCAAACAATACAAGTACACCTTTGGCCCCTTAAAGAAATACGGCAACCTTTACCATCCGGCCTGGGCGGTCTACAATAATGGTGCCTTTACCTATGAAATGGTGTCCCTCAATGGCTTTAACGATGCCCTGGATGCCGAACTGTTTGCACCTCCGGGATAGTCAGTCCCGGGATTGTGGTTTTTCGAAGTGGAATTCGAAGCGGCAATGTGGTTTGTTTTCCGCAATGGTGGTGGGCCTTTTAAAATTAATCCCGCTCCTTCTTGTATTTATTTCCTGGGACCAAATATTGTCCCATTGGCAGAAGATGGGCGTTAGTTCCGGGTGCCCATGCCGCAAAAAGAAACCGTGGTACCCACATTTGTGCACCACCAGGGTATAGCTGTCCCTTTCCTTTTCTTCCTGCACAGAAAAGGTGTTGCCGTATCTGGCCCGTATGGTCTTAAGGGTGTTGGATTCCAAATATTTTCTGGTGTATATGCGAAACCGAATGGCGATTCGCATGGACCATTTGACCCATCCGGCACCGAATTGTCCAAAACTTTGGGTCAACGCCTCCATGCTCTTTTCTGGATTGACCCCTTGAGCTAACAACAGTTGATGTGCGGCCAGTACATAGGCACACATGATGTAATGCGTTTGACTTTGCCGATCGGTAATGTGTTCTTTTTCGTTTTCAAAAACACGGGCAAAGGACTCCCGGAGTTTTGGCAACAGTGTTTTATCCAAAGCGGGGATGCTACGGGGAAATGCCCGCATAAAGCTTTTCTCCACCCAATTCAGTTTGTATTTTCCTACTATTGTGCTCATTTTTTTGGCTCCTGCCCTAAAGCGTAGCTATTCTTCATTTCCCACGGGATCAATACTATCGGTCTCAACCATTAGCATCACTGTTTTTTTAGGCGCCCTTGGCCGGTGCAGTACACCTTTGGAAATGGTGGTGCCCTCATTTGGATTCAGCTCAATGGTCTTATCCTTCAGATCAATATATAATTTACCGCTCAAAACAAAGAAAAACTCATCATCGTCATCGTGTTTGTGCCAATGATAGTCGCCCTCAACAATGCCAATTCTCACGACACTGTTGTTGACCTTGGTCAGTGTTTGGTTAAACCATTTATCCGTGCAGTTTTGTATAATGTCCGGCACGTCGATCACTTCATGGTGACCGTATTTCACGTTCATCAATTGCTTGTAATCGTACTTTTTATCCATGGTATTTTTAATTCGTTATAAGGGTTCGGACCTGATTTTGATCTGGAAATCCGTTCGCACACTCCATCCATACCTAGTTTCCAAAAGAACTATCCATATTTTTCAACCAGGTCCTTTGCATAGACCTGGGGCCAGAGCGCATTGCTGACGTCTGCGGTTTCTTCGAGCCGTACAAGTTCATAGATGATCTTGCTCTGTGTAAAGGGTTTGTTTAGCAGACTGGACAGGGGTTTTTCCAAAGTGGCAGCGTACCAGAGCGCCCATTCGGGATCTACACCATCCGTTTTTATGAATGCCTGGTGATGGGCATGCCCCGTTTTTTCCAATAAGGCCGCCAATTCTTGGGTTTTGGTATTTTCCATGATTTGTAATTTAAGTAGTGAACAATAAACAATATCGGAATATTATCCCTATTCATCTTCCTCCCGGGCTTTTTCGGCGGCGATTGAAGCAATATGATGGGCCATACGCGCAAAAAAATAAAGATTGAGCAGCTTCCCTTGATCCGTCTCCACCATCCCCTTTTTGAAGTGGACGATATCAAAATACTTCTTGTCCTCCTTTAGGTAGGGCCCTAGCTGAACTATGCCCTTCAGTTCCCCTTGATGGAACAACTGGAACAGACCGATGCTATGGTTGAGGTCAACCCTGTATGTTTCCCCTTTATAATCTCCTACAAACCTTTCGGGTTCCAGCAATTCAAATTTGCCCACCAGGTCTTTTCCTTTCCATACGACCACACGGGGTATTTCAAAGTTTTTCGTCTCAAATTCATAATCCAGATCGGTATCCAAGCCGGACAGGACCGTGAAGTTCTCATCACTAATGGTGTTGTTGAGCTTGCTGGTCTGTTTTAAGCGGTCGCTGATATCAAGGCCAATGACCTCCGTAAATTCTGGTTGGGCCCTTGTCCCGGTAATTTTGACTGAACCGAGCACTTTCTGCTGCTGGTCTACGAGCTGGTACGTGCCGTTCACAAACCGCTCGCCCAGCCAAAATTGGCCCTTGGGGTCGTGCACCAGTGTAAAGGAATCCGATTCGGAGAGGAAAGCCGCGTAAGATGAATTTCTCTCGTTCCTTACGATGCGTTTTTCCAATCGCCTTTGGCCCTTAAAGGCCGCATTCAGGGCATCCAGACACATGCTTTCAACATCGGCCAGACGGATCCCTAGTCCGTGCAAATGATTGGGCCGCCTGATCTGGAAGGGCAGTCGTGTAGTCTTGCGAAAGATCTTTTTACCCTTGGCATTTTCGATCCTGACCTCAAGGAGCATGGTATAATTGGTAAAATTAGGGCCCGGATTTCTGTACGATTGGCCGGCTGCAACGGCCAATTCGCTATGTATTTTGACAAAGTAATCCGCATCCTTGCGATTTATGACATCAAAATTCAGTACCCCCTTGCTGAACCGATAGCTAAAACCGGTACCGCCGTAATAGCTGATTTCTGCCAAGGGGAATTTTTCGCGGATCAGGGCGATGGCCCTATCGTTGAGAAGGGAGGTCCATTGGGGCTGCTCAAAATGCGCCGACAGGTCAAAGTGTAGTTCGGAATCCGAATAGTCGGAATGCAGATGAAAGTAATCGGTTATAAACACCTTTTTGACCTGGCCGCTCAGTGTTGCCGGAATCAAGAAAAGTACAGATGCCAATATCGCCAGATGGGCCCATTGCTTAAAGGAGACCTTGACCCATCCCCGGATCCTCTTAAACCTGGCCCTTTGCAACAACTGAGCACCAACCATATGATGTGTTCTAAGTTAATCTGGTCTTCTTGGAACAGCAAATGTTCCCTCAGCAGGTCTTCATGGGGAAGTAGGGGCAAGGCAACTCCTCAAGATAGGAATATATGGGCAATAATCATAGCTTTTTAACGGGTGCTGTGGATTTTGGAACGTGGCCGGCCTTTTTTACTTCAGATCTGCTAAAATGGATAGAATACGTTCTTTTTGCTTTTCGTCCTGCACCAATTTCAACGCGATTTTATAATTTTTTATAGCTTCGCCCGTATTGCCGTTTAAGGCCAAGGTCTCGGCCAGGCCGTCATAGGGGATCCAATTCTCGGGAAAACGGGATACAAACAACTTAAACACCGCAATCGCATCGGTAATGCGTCCGCGCTCAACCAGGGCATATCCATACCTGTTCAGTTCCCTTTCCGTGGCTTCGGTCCTTAACCAGGCATCAATTTTCGCCTCACTTTCGGTATTGTATTTTTTAAACCACCTTATCGTCTGAGCGTCCCGCTCTAGCTGATTTTTATGGAGGATATGGTTGTCGTCGGCAAAAACGATCAAACTGTACAGCCGGTTATGCGCTTGCAGGCTTTGGGCAATATCAAGGGCATGTTGTACGGGCGTGGCCCTGTCCCGTTCCCCGTGCATGATCAACAGGGGTGTATTGATTTTTTCGGGCCAATAGATCACCGAACGCTTTTTAATGTCCTCGCTCGGATCTTTGCCATTGAAACCTTCCCAATATTTTATGGCGTATTCCAAGAGTTGCGGACTTGCCTTGAACAATTTTTCAATATCGGAAAATGCGCCCCAAATAGCTGCGGCCTTCATGGGGAATCCCTCCCGGATCGCCTGCAAGGTCATCAACGCACCTCTGGATTCTCCTGTCATAAAGATGTTTTCAGTGTCCGTATAGGGTAGGGACTTTAACAGCGGGGCCATATGCAACAGATCGTTCAGGTCGGCACCCCCATTGGCATCTATACCTTCAGCACCATCACTTTGCCTGTACATGGGTGCAAAGACTACGTAACCTTCTTTTGCCAACCGGTGCATATAGGGCACCAATACCGGGGCCAGATCCTTATGGATACCGCTCCCCCTATTGAAAATAATGGCCGGAAATTGTTTGTCAAGCGTGTTTTTGGGTTTGTAGACGTAGGTCACTACCTGTAGGCCATCGCTCCAATAGATCAGTTTTTGGAACTCAAAATCCGGGTTGGAGACCGCGCTGTTGTATTCCTCCTGCGACCAGTATTTTTGAATGGCGTCCTGACTGCCGTCTACCCGTGTATAGCCATAGGCTTGTTTGTAGGCGGGAAACTCGTAGGGCCTAAGTTTGACAAGGGTACCATCTTTCCCCTTTTGCGCATTGTTTATGGCTTGTGCCCATGTAGTTTGTACACCGATAAGAGAGATACAAAATAGGGTGCAGAGGGCCAGATAAGGAAGGGTCCCAAAATTAGTGGAGCGATTAAAAGTGACGTTCACGAGCTTTGTTTTTATAATTACGTATAACAGTCCCGACCCATACTAGTAGAGGTTTTGAATTAAGCTATGGAATAAAAGTAGAGATTACCGTAGAGATAGGCAAGGAGGGTTATTGGGATAGGAAACCATGCCCCAGCAAGGGAAGTGTAAAAAGCAATAGAAAGCATGGTTTATTGGGTCATGATTCGCTCAATAGTCCGATAATCCCTATTTAGAAATGTTTCCAAATACGTTAAGGCAGTGGGTTGGTCAATGGACCATTTATCCACTACTTCCATCCGTGTCTTTTCTCCTAGGAGACCAAATAGGGGTCGTTTTTTAACCGGTCTGTTGTACCACAGGGAAAACTCCAATTTTTCCTTGTTCAGGCCTGCGGTCAAACAAAAGCTATGCCTGTCATTGATATGGGTAAAGTCGAGAGACGGGCTGTAATAGACCGTGTCCAGAGTTACACTGTCCGCCAACTTTAATTGTTCCATCCATGGATAGTTTTTTGCCATTTCCAACACTTGGTCCTTATCCAACAAGTTGGTCGGATATTCAATTTCTTCCCGGTCCGGGTAGCAAATGGAGTATTTGTAAGTCAAAGTTCGGTGTTTAATGTTACACAAGGGTTATCTGTAGGGTAGCAGCAACTTTTCGTTGGAGCACTGCACCTGAATTTCTGGATTTCCTGTAAAGCCTTTATTAAATGGTTATTTTCTATTAGCATGGTAGACGTAGGTTCTATTCCCGATTATTTTGCCGAAATTCGCCCATAGCGCCCACCGCGTCAAAAACGTTGTCCTGATCGGCTTTTTTGCGCCAATCCTTAGCGGACAGTTCCGCTCTTATTTCGCTTTCGGATTTTCCCATTTCCAATAAGTAGGTTACGTATTCCAACACCTTTTCCGGGATTCTCTCAATGATGTGATTCATGACGCCTATAACCACTTTTGCTTGTGCCAAAAAAAACGGGATTACCAATTGTACTATCCAAATAACGACGAGACCGATCCAACCCGTATTGAGTTCATCGATTGTAAAGCCTTCATTCAGCCGGTATTCCTGAAACGCAATAAAGCCAAAATTCGGGATATTGTTTTCCGTAAGTATTAGGTAAAATTGGAAGTATTGATTTGTTACGAATATGACAAAAACCAATAGCACCAACATTATTCTGGCTTTACGAAGGTCCATATAGTTTGCCATTCTGAGGATTTTGTTAAATAAATAACCCAAAAGCAAACCGATACCTACTTCGAACAGAAGAATAAAGTAAATGAACTTCTGTGATAGGAGGCCCACCAATAGCCCAATACCAATGGCGATTGCCAACCCGCCACCTATTGCGATTAATGGGTTTGGTTTTCCGTATGGTTTTGGTTTTGGCAATTCCGCAGGAACTTCGTAGTCTTCCCAACTGTATTGCTTTTCAAATTCAGTTTCAAGTTCGGCAAGTTTTCCACTTTCCTTGTACGTTAATGCCAGCTTTTGAAAAAGGACGATAAACAAACCCGTCCTTTTCGAATTTTTGCCAACATCCCAAAAATTACTTTCTAGCGATTTGCTATGGACTTCAATTCTCCCGGCACTGCCTTTGGTGATGGTTACTTTTTCGGTTAGTTTATGATAATCGCCCTGCCTTTTTGCTTCTACGGATTTTTTATTGATAAAAACCACAGGCCATTCTAATTTTTTGAAAACTTCAATTGCCAATGGGATAATTTGGCCATCTGGAATATCCGTTTTAAATGATTCGGAGAACTCGGGCTTGTATTTAAAACTATGTTTTCGCTTTATTTTTGTTTGTAGACTTTCGTATTTAATATGCATTTTTATGTATTACGACCGACAAAGGCCAATAATCATTGGCCAATATCGGAATATGGGACCATATATCATTCCTAAATGATATGGTTTTTTTGTACTTCAGCTATTATTCATCAGTTCAACGGCCAATTCATGAACTTCCTCTGCTATTTCCTGTGGGCTTGGATTTGTCGCAATTCGGTTAAATTCTTTCCAAAGTTTAGGGTCGATCGGTTTTATGGCATCTATCCCAAAAACTTTAACACACCAATACTTCCATACGTCATCCCTCCCCTTCAAAATACCAATGATATTGTCCGTGAGATGCTCGGAAATGGATGCTAAATAATCCGCAACAGGACCAGCTACGGGCCAATTCATATCTTGAATCCACTCTAAAAGTAGGGGGATGATAGGACGCAGTTCTTCATAAGAGTAGTTTTTCAGCTTTTTTGCTGTTTCCACATCTCCCTTATCCGTGGGGATTAATTTTTCAATATTCATAATTTAACAGGGCTTTTTCCAATTTAGGGCGCATCATTTAGTTCTTTAAACCTGTCAAAGGCTTCAAACAAGCTTTTTCTTATACTACCAACGGGTGCAAAATTTAAAATCCTTTGTTTGTTTTGGTCAAAAAGGGCACAGACGATCTTCAAATTTTCTGTTTCCCTTTTCCAATAAACTTCATCGCTTTTCAGGACGTTGAGCAACAGATCGCCCTCAAAAAGATTACCTTCAGAAAGGATATCGCGCCCTAGTTCAGCAATGGCCAAGGGAATCAGGTAATCCAGGCCCTCGTTTTGCCCGATCATTAGTCGCAGGTCTTCCACGTCAAAATCCTTGAGTTGCTTTTTTCTCAGCGCATGACAGGTTTGCACCAAATGGCTCTTGAAGGTTGGTACCTCCCAATAGCTCCTTTCCAGTGCCTCCAAGGTTTTATGTTTCCAGTTGTTCTCGAACTTCATAAGGTGCTTAACATTCTAAGGGCTCACAATCTGTGATACCACATACTTTTATTGCTGCTATTTTCTTTCCAGCGGTCTAGGCCATTGTTAGCGGTAGTTTTTATTTCGGTTTCGGTTTTACTGGAATCAAAAATTTATGCGAGAAAATCTCCCCATTTTCATTACGCTCGGAGACCTGTATTTCCAAATTTCCGTCTACAAGGGTTTTTTCAATTGGTGTAATTATGAATCGAAATCCGTCCTTATTTGCTGTATTCAGCATTATTCCAGATCCGTAAATCACTAACCGTTGATTATCTATGTTTTTCGTTTGGAATTTTGCCTTTGTTGGCTTGTCGACAACTAAAAAATGAACGTTATCCTCCAAAATAAGTTCTATCCTTTTTTCGGATTCCATATAAACAAACTCATTGTTTGATATAGGGGCAGTTTCCGTTTTAGATTCTGATTTACTTCTGCAATTCCCTAAGGTTAAACCAATTATTACTATTAGAAAACCATTCAGTGATTTACTTCTCATTTAGATTAAGTTTTTTGGGGTTGGTTCATCGTTAGTATTACTTCGAAGTCAAATAAAGTGTATTGATCATTGCATGAATGTCTTTTAAACTTTATTTGAATCTTTTTGCTAAAGAACTCAGCCGTTCCACTTGTGCTGGACTTAAGCTTATATCACATTCTGAAATAATATACTCAAGATGCTCAAAGGCGACGCCAAATTCACGATTCGCTACGTATTCATGTATTATTTCGAGTCCATCTCTAATTCCGGCAGCTTCAAATGTACAAAAGGGATCTTTACGGCTTAATAGCCCATTGATAATTTCCGAGCTTAATGCCAGGAGTTCTTTCTTCATGGTATTTTTAAAATTAATGGAAGCCGACTACCAAACAACTTGTATTTACACGATTAAATAGGTGTCGATTAGCTTTACCACAATGACAAACACCATAAAATAAAAAATAAAACCGCAGATTTGGGCATATCTGGCCTGTTTTTGCTTCTTGTCAAATCCAAATTTTTTGAACCGTTCAAATTCATGATCATTGTGGTCCTTGGTCGGGAAAAAATTACTGCCCGAACTAGTAGGGAAAAAGAAGAACTGCAACCACTCCTGGGTGGTCAGGTCTACATTCTTCCGCTTTTCCTTATTTTTTTGTTCTTGATCCAAATTTGATTACTTGTATCCAATGTCCTCCGTCAGGGGCATTTTGCTTTTTGAAAAATTGCCCGTGCCAAAAGCTATTTCCTTGCCATCTTCATTGTATAACGTGGATTGGGCCACAAACAACTCCCGTGATCTAAATTTCAATTGTCCCACGGCCGTGATTTTGCCCTTATTTGCCGGCCTAATCAGGTTGATGTTGAAAGAGGTAGTCAAAACAAAGACATCTTCCACCATGGAGTTCACGGCAAAAAAGGCGGCATCGTCCAGCAGTTTAAAGTAGACAGAGCCATGGATGGCCCCTAGGGCGTGGAAATATTTTTCCGAGATTTCCAGTCCTATCTCGGCCTGGCCATCGGAGATTTTACAGGTGGTGGTGTCAAAGAGCATGGTGTTTACATTGGCCAGCAGGTACATCCGTTCCAGTTTTTTAAAATGTGATTGGTCCATGTAGATTAAATGATAGTTTGCCCCAAATTTTAGGGTTTTTACTGTTGGGAGACAAGCCCTTCCCAATATCGGAAGATATGATCAATAATCATAAGCCAATTTTATCAAATCGTTTTTTGAACTTTAATTACCTCCACTTTTATAGCCGATTCTTTTTCGCGGCAGACCATCTTGAGCGATTAGTTTTTTGATGGCCTCAAATACCACTTTGAATTGTTGATCGTACTTTTTTTCCATAGCGGTAATTTTCTTCTTTAAATCGCTGTTGGACTCCAGCAATTTCCTTAGTTGTACAAATGTTCTCATAATGGCAATGTTGACATCAACGGCCTTTGCACTTCGTAAGACGCTGGACAACATGGCCACACCTTGTTCTGTAAATGCCATAGGCGTAGCACCACCAAGAAAACTTTTGCTTGGTATCACATTTTGTGATACCAGCTCATTGATCTCAACTTTGCTCAATTTGAACATGAAATCTTCTGGAAACCGGCTTAAATTGCGCTTCACTTGCTGCTTTAAAGTTCTTGTCTCCACTTCATATAAATTGGCCAAATGGAAATCTAGCAATACCTTTTGCCCCCTGAACATCAGAATAAGTTGGGCGATGTTCTCTGAATGGATTTTGGTTGATTTTGCACTCATATATACAACGTTTTTTAGTACCCCCTTTTTTGAATTTTACTTTTAGCACTGTTCCCTGTACTTTTTTCTCCCTGCCCCAATACAGGTCTAATCCCTTACCTCCTTGATCAGAAACATATACACCGGAAAATGATCGCTATAGCCGCCGGTATAATTGCCAGTGGCGAAGGACCTGAAGGGGTAGCCCTTGTATTTTCCGTGAGGGACAACAAGATAGCGCGGCCTAAAAATGCCGGCCTTCCAAAAGCGGTACCGGTTTTCTACGACCTGAAGCAGGCCAGAGGTAAAGAAAAATTGGTCAAAAAGGTGCCATTGGTCCCTATAGGCCAGCGAGCCAACTCCCTTCCGGTAGAGCTGCTCCATAGGATTAAAAAGTTGGGTTTGGGCTTGCCGCTTTCCATCGGTTTTTAGTACCTGCTTTAAACTGTAATCCACGGGATCGTCATTCAGGTCGCCCATGCTAATGATATTCACTTCGCTATTATGTTTGGAAAGGGAATCCAGGATTCTTCTGTTCAATTTGGCGGCGGCGATCCTATGGGGCCTGCTCCTGGTCTCCCCACCACTTCTGGAGGGCCAGTGGTTTACAATAAAATACATCTGCTCCCCGTCCAGGATTCCTCCTACCACCAGTTGGTCACGGGTATAATCCCGTTCCTCGGCCTCCTTGTAGAGGAGTAACCTATGACTGGCAAAGGAGGTAGGCAGGAAAACTTCTTTTTTGTACAAGAGGGCAACATCTATGCCCCGCTCGTCCGGGGAGTCAAAATGTACAATGCCGTAATTTTTATTCCTCAAATTTGGATGTGTTGCCAGATCGGCCACCACCTGTTTGTTTTCTACCTCGCAAAGACCGATGATATCCGGGGAGGTTTGGGTCACTTCGGCCCCGATTTCGGAAAGCACCTTGGAAATATGATCTATCTTCTTTTGATAGCGCCCCATGGTCCACCGGTACTTGCCCTCCGGGGTCCAATCATCATCAAAGGTCAGGGAATCGTTTGCCGTGTCGAACAGATTTTCCACATTGTAAAAAGCAATGGTCCTTGTGACATATCGCTTTTGCGATTGCCCCACGCACACCATCAAAAAAGTCAAGAGATAAATTACCTTATGTCCCATCCAAATACCTTCTGATCAGGTTCGCAAACAGCTAAAATGCGAACGGATTGCCATAAATTTTTTTGGGAGTGCAATGTTTTTGCAGTCTGCGCCTTTAGTTTTGGTCAAAATCGGCCAGAACTACCTTTTTGACGCAACTCCAAATATATGAAGTTTCGTTATGAAAATTACCATCTTAGCTAGCGGGCAGCATAAGAAGTGCCTGAAAGGAGGCTTAAATGCCCGGTTTTATCGAATTCCGGTAGGCACCCTTCTTTTTGCGTTTCTTTGCTTAACAGCCAACACTTCGCTATCGCAAAGGGTCCAAGGGGCATTCGCGGTAGAAGGAAAGGTCCTAAATGCGCAAACAGGAACAAGCCTAGGTCCCTATACCGTTTCAATCGAAGGGAGCTGGGTTTCCAAAAAAATTGAGGCCAATACCCGTTTCCGATTGGAAACCTCCCTTACAGGGGAACAGCTGCTTCGTATATCGGCCCCGGATTTTGTGACCAAAAGAATCCCCATTGTTCTGGAACAGCAACTGCTAGATCTTGGTACGATCTATCTGGAACGGGATATCGCCTTGGACAAAACAGATAATCTTATCAGTTTAACGGATGCCGAACTGTACGAAGAGGAAAATGGATCCACGGCATCGGGTCTGCTACAGGCCTCCCGGGATATTTTCCTCACTAGGGCCGCTTTTGATTTTGGTCAGGCTTTTTTTAAGGTCCGGGGCTATGATCGGGGGAACGGTACCGTATTGATCAATGGAATCCCTATGAACACCTTTTATGATCGCCGCGCCCAATGGAATACTTGGGGCGGCTTAAACGATGTGACCCGGAACCAGGACTTCTCCAACGGATTGGAAGCCTCCGACCATACCTTTGGAGGTATTTTGGGCACTACCCAAATTGATACCAGGCCCTCTGGAATGCGCCCTGGGGTAAGAATTTCATATTCCGTTTCGAATAGAACGTATCGGGGGAGGGCCATGATTACCTATAACTCGGGCAATAGGGACTCGGGATTTTCCTATAGCGTGTCCGCTTCCAAAAGATGGGCCTCCGAAGGGTATATTTCTGGCACGCTATATGACGCCGATTCTTTTTTTGGTGCGGTGGAGTATCATATAGACCCAAAGAACAGTGTAAGTTTTACTTCCTTGCTCGCTTCCAATCGCCGGGGCCGTTCTTCGGCCATCACGGAGGAGGTGTTTCATTTGGCGGGGAAAAAATACAATCCCTATTGGGGCTTTCAGCAGGGGGATATACGGAATTCCAGGGAGCGAAAGATACAACAACCGCTTTTGATGCTCAACTATGATCACCGATCTGATCGCCTCAGACTAAGCACTGGGGTCTCCTATCAATATGGCCCCGATGCCCGGAGCAGGATCGGGTATTACCATGCGCCCAATCCAGACCCCACCTACTATCGTTATTTACCCAGTTTTTATATCAACGGTCCAACAGGCGCCAACTTTGAAAATGCAATGCTGGCACAAGAAGGATTTCTCAACAACCCGCAATTGAATTGGGGCAAGCTCTACAGGGCCAATATCGAAGAGGACACCGCGTCCTATGTATGGTACGATGATATGATCCAAAATGAACTGTTAACGGCGAACGGACTGGCCAACCTTAAGGTGGGTGAAGGGGTGCAGTTGGATTTTGGGGCTACCTACAGAACCCTAAAAGCCAAAAATTTTGCGGTACTCCGGGATTTGATGGGAGCCGAATTTCACGAGGATATAGACCCTTTCTCCGGCACCCGAAACGATTTGAACGGGACACTGGCAAAAGAAAAAGGAGAAGTCTTCAACTACAACTACCTCATACATGCAGATGCGTTCGATGCTTTCTTGCAGTTCAGAATGAATGGAAATACATGGGGTCTGTTCCTATCCGGAAATTATGCCAAAACAGGATACCAACGGGAGGGATTGTTTTTGAACGAGCGTTTTTTGGAGGGGTCCTTGGGGCCGGGAGGGATGGTTGATTTTTCAAATTACGGGGCAAAGGGAGGGTTTAGCTACAGCATAAATGGCAGACATAGGATTAAAATCCATGGCGCGTACCTCACTAGGAATCCAGCGTTCCGTAATGTATTTATAAATCCCAGGGAGAACAACCATACCGTTCCAAATTTGCAAAACGAAAAAATCTCTACGGTAGATTGTAACTACTATGTTCGGCTCCCGAAGCTTACAGGCCGAATCACAGGTTTCTACACCCGTTTTCAGGACCTGACGGATATCAATTTCTTCTTTGTGGAGTCGGGCGTCGGATCCGATTTTGTGCAAGAAGTCCTTAGCGAGCTGGACAAGCTACATCTGGGAACGGAACTGGGTATGGAGTATAAGATGTCCTCCTCGGTGAAGGTGTCGGCCGTCGCTGCCATAGGCAAATATGTGTATGCCAGGGACCCCTCCTTAACGATAAATTTTGATACCGCCGGAAGCGAGGACGATCAGATCAATGCCGTGGGGAATCTAGACCTGGGGAAGGCGAAGATCAAGGATCTGAAGTTGGCCCAGGGCCCGCAGAAAGCCTATGCCTTGGGCTTGGAATACCGGGACCCCAAATATTGGTGGGTGGGTGGCGCCGCCAACTATTTGGCCAATAATTACGGCCAGATTTCTTTTATAAACCGAACCGGGAGTTTTTTCATCGATCCGGAAACGGGACGGTCTTTTCCCCAGGCTACACAAGAAAATGTGGATGATATATTGATGCAGAACAAAATGGAGGATTTCTATTTGTTGAATGTGATAGGGGGCAAGTCGTGGCTGGTAGGGAACAAGTACATCAGCCTTTTTGCGAGCATCAACAACGTCTTTGACACCACCTTTAAGACAGGAGGGTTTGAGCAGCGTAGAAAGGGCAATTTTGGGGAACTTTGGCAAGATCGGTTAAGTGGAAACCCCTCTTTTGGACCAAAATACTGGTATGGCTACGGTCGCACCTATTTTATCAATTTGGCCATCAGTTTTTGAAAGGCAGGGACACAAACATCATCAAATGGGAAATTTGAAACGGATAAGGAGTGGAATTTTAGGCGCTATGGCCGGCCTTGTGCTGCTGTGGAACTGTGTCGGGGAAACCGATTTTGGGATACCCGAGGGGATTTGTGCCAAGGATATGGAAGCCAACACCACCTTCGCGGAGGTAAAGGCATTGTTTGCTGGGGAAACTATGCAAATACAACAAGACCTTACCCTGGAAGGCTATGTGATATCCTCGGACCGTTCGGGGAATTTTTATGGCACACTACATCTACAGGACCATCCGACCCGGCCGACCGAAGGCATTCAACTACACCTGGACCTGAGGGATTTGCACCTGTTCTACCCACTAGGGAGCAAGGTATATGTAAGAGTAAAGGGGCTGTACTTGGGAAAACAGCAGGGTGTCTTTAAGTTGGGGGGAACATTTGATGCTTTTGGTCATCTTTCTATAGGGCGTCTTCCCGCCTTAAAAATCGACGAACATCTTAGCATCGCCTGCGAGGCACCGGCCCAGCTCTCCCCTAAAAAGATTACCCTAGCCGAGTTAAGGGAACAGATGGTCAATACCCTGGTGCAGCTGGACAGCATAGAAGTGCTAGAGGAGGAAGTGGGACTTGTCTTTGCTTTGCCCAGGGAAGACACGGAACGCAGGCTTAAAGACTGTCATGAGGGGGAAATTGTACTTCTGAACAGCGGGTTTTCCGATTTCCAGGACCACAGGCTGCCCGAGGGCAATGGAAGTATTACCGGGGTTCTGTCGAAAGGGAACAAAGCATATCGGTTGGTAATACGTGAGCTAGGTGATATCGATTTTTCCAAGGAACGCTGTAGGAAGGAACCGGAGGAATTCACCTCCCCGAATATCTTCATCTCCGAACTGGCCGATCCCTACAACCATACAGGGGCCCGGTTTGTGGAACTCTACCATGCGGGCACGGAGCCCATACCCCTAAAAGGGTGGATGCTGCACCGCTATACTAATGCCAATACGGAAGTAGGTTCCTCTATTGACTTGTCGGATCTCGTTATTGGGGCCAAGGGGACTGTGGTTATTTCTCCAAATGCAGCTGAGTTTGAAGGGGTCTATGGTTTTCCACCGGATTTGTCGAGTTCCAAAAACGGGCCGGCCGACTCCAATGGGGACGATAATCTGGTGTTGGTAGATCCCTTCGGAAGCGTGATCGATGCCTTTGGTGTCATCGGGGAGGACGGTTCTGGCACCAATCATGAATTTGAGGACGGTCGCGCGGTGCGGAACCCGGACATTTCCAAGGGAAATCCGGTATATGATTTTAAGGAATGGACACTCTATAACGATACCGGCGGGGCCGGCACCATAAAACAACCCCAGAATGCCCCAGCCGATTTTGGCCCTGGAAGGAGGGACTAGGTTTCCACAGGAATATGACAATTGGATTCGGCGCCCTAGTGATTTTGAAATCGCAGAAACAAGGAACGCTTTCCGGAAGATTTTATGTTTGAGCTGGATAAGGCGGAGTTCCAAAATTGGAGGAGCCAATTTGGCACCTCAAATTGCGGCGGCTAGGGGAGTGACTGCTGTCAAGCATAATCAACAGTTTAACGACGATTACGGTCAATTCTGCAAATAACTGCAAATGCTTTCTGGATAATACTGTATATTTAAGATATAAGCACTTATCATGTATCCAGTATTTTTTCTTTTCATTTTGCTGAGCTTCAGCCATATGAGCTATTCACAGGGCAGGGACTTGGAAAACCTACTGCATAAGAAGAGAATTATTGAATCCAAAATTGATGATTTAAAAGATTCGCTTTCAGTTCTACAAAAGGAAATTGCTAAGGTCAAAGAAGATAATTTCCAAATTGTACTTAATGAATCTAAAGACCTTTATACCTGTAGGGCTACAACGAGGATGAGAGACAAGCCTAGTGCTTTTGGAAAAATTTTGAAAATATTCGATCAGGATACTGAGGTAATGGTGATTTCTTTCGAAGGAGACTATTTTAGAATTCAAAGTGCATATGGCACGGGATATGTACATCGAACCTACGTGACTAAAGGAACAGCTAATACTAGTTCGTCGAATAAGCCTTCTATAACCAATAGCATCAAGTCCACCAACACTTCAGCTAGCAACTATAAGAGCATATCAGCTTCAAAAAAAAGTTATTCTGGGAAAAGTACTCCAAGGAAATATAAGTCTAAAACCTATTATAGAGGCCCAAGAGGAGGGTGTTATTACATTAACTCAAACGGCAATAAGACCTACGTTGATAGAAGCATGTGCAACTAACATATTCCCGATAATGAAGACTGTATGTTCCGTCTCACCAAAGCGGAATGGGAAAACTTGAAGTCGCAAAATGCGACCGCAAGTTGGGTAGGTCGCCGGAGCTTACCCTATGCCTGTACCGAATAGGGAATAGGCAATAGCGAAGAGGGCCCAATGAAGAATCCATAACCCCGAATTCATCAACCCATCCCTTTTTAACTCACTAACTCAACATTCATAATTCATTAACTCCAAATCCCAAATCCCAAACCCAACACCCTTCAACTCATCATTCATAATTCATCAATTCATGACCGCCCACTGTCAGCATACACCGCAGCCTGTGCCTCCGCTAAAGCTACGGCGACATGCGGATGGCGACATGTGGATGGCGTAGGTGTGCCCACTGCTAACTGCCTGCTATACTGCACCGCGCAACGCGCCATGCGCCCGGCGAAATGCCCACTGTTTCAGGGTTATTGATAATTGTTCACTGCCAGCTCATCACTCCAAATCCCAAATTCCAAACCCAACACCCTTAATTCATCATTCATAATTCATCAATTCATCACCGCCCACTGTCAGCATACACCGCAGCCTGTGCCTCCGCTAAAGCTACGGCGACACGCGGATGGCGACATGCGGATGGCGTAGGCGTACCCACCACCAACCATCAACCTCCCCAGCACAAGGATTTTCCCGTCCATAACCCTAATCTGACCACTTGTTACATCGGGTTTCCTTTGCACACATTTAAGCGCGAGTTTTGGTAAAACGAAAGAGGTTTCGGTCGTTTACGCGCACTATACACTTTTTGTTGATAAAAATACCGATCTTTCTTACAATTAAATAAGAAATAAATTATATATTAGGAAAGGTTTTATAACACAAAACAAATATGTAACACTTTTTAAACGAGAACCCCATGAATGTACCCCTTACCAACACATGGCACCCGACCCTACTGAAGCAATTAGGACCCAAAAAAAACCTATACCTGATCCCAACGGCCGGCGGCTTGGAATTTTCCTCCGCCTAGGTCCTCCCCTCCCATAACAAGCGTTCCCTTCCCCTCGGAAACGGGCACGTGATGAAAACAGCTCTGCACAGCGAACCGCCGTTACTATGAAGTAACGATCAAAAACTGTGTACCGCTATCGCATTGGACATTTTCTGTCCCTTGCCCGGGCGGCGTATGCCCTCTTGCAGGCAACCAAAACCGATAATACAATTGAAATCATGATCAAAAAAGTAATCCTTATCCTTTGCATCTTAAGTGCCGCCTTTGCCGTGGCGCAAACACCCCCAGAAAACGATTTTCAACTTCCCAGGATTATTCCCCCGGCACCCGATGTGCAGCAAATGGAAAAATACGGGGAAATCCCCATTGGCTATTATACCGGTACCCCCAACATCAGTATAGATCTCTACCAGATCTCTACCCGATCGGATCTAGCGGTGCCCATCAGCTTAAGCTACCACCCCTCCGGAATCCGCGTGGACGAAAAGGCCTCAAGGGTCGGCCTGGGCTGGTCCTTGAACGCCGAGGGCGTCATCTCCCGTAGCGTGGCCGGTATCAAGGAATTCACGGTCACAGGAACCCGCCCCACCGTAGGTAGCTTTGACCCCAACGACTATGCCAATCATATAGATGACTATAACTACGCCCTGGACGTCGTTGCCGGGGAAGAGGACTCGGAACCCGATGTTTTCCAGTACAATTTCCTGGGGCGTTCCGGGAAGTTTATTTTTGACGATGCGGGGGAGATCCACCTGATTCCCAAGGAGGCCATCACCATCAGTACCAATGCGCTCATGACCCAGTTCACTATTGTGGACGAGATGGGCAACAGCTTTCTCTTTACGGCCATGGGCATGTCCGTGGTAGGTTCCAATTGTAGCCAGGGGGGTGCTTCCAACTATTTGGGCAACAATGTCTCCACAAGTTGGAAACTGACCAAGATCACCACCTATACCGGGGAAGAGGTGAACTTTGTGTACCGCTTCTTCAACTATCAATATATCCTGGCCAAGGAGGCCACCGATTATTTTCCCGTGAGCATTCCCGCAGGTTGTTCCACCAAACCCCCGGAAAACTGCGAAAAGACCATCACCCATAACGAGCCCGTATTGGACCGTATCGATTTTACCAACGGGAACGTGCAGTTCACTTATTCGGACAATGTCTCCTATCCCATCAACGGATCCAATACCCGGACCGATTTCTCGGGGAACCACGCGCTGCGGAAGATTGCCGTTTCGAACAGTTCCGGGGCGGTCAAGACCTACGAATTTATCTACGATTATTTTGGTCCCACGGGCACCTCCACAGAGGATGACAATCGCCTAAAGCTTACGGAACTCATTGAAGTGAGCTCGGAAAAGAAACACCGGTTCACCTATAACGAGACGCAGAACCTCCCGGCCCGTTTTAGCTATTCCCAGGACCTTTGGGGTTTCTATAACGGCAAGAGCAACAGTACCATATTGCCGGAGACCTATTATGGCGGTTCCCTGATCGCCGGGGCGGACCGTTCCGTGAGCACTACGCATTGCCAGGCCGGGGTACTGACCAAGATCACCTATCCTACCCAGGGGACCTCGGAGTTCTTCTATGAGTCCAACGACTATTACTTGAACCAGTCCACCACGGAATACACGGCCGGAGGGCTGACCAAGTACCCCAATTTTGAGCTGGTCAACGAAAACACCAACCCTTTTAGCATCCAGAGCGGCTATCAAAATTTGCGGCTTATCATCGATAACCAATGTGGGAACGATCCGGACCAGTTGATCCTGGAGGACGGTGCCATCGCCAAGATCATCAACAGCAGTCAGCAGGAGGTGGGGCGTTACATCGTTTCGGGTACCTATCCGCTTTCCCTGGCACCCGGCAACTATACACTGGAGTTCGAGGTGGACGGTCCCGGCTGTCTCTTCTCCGCCAAATTGGCTTGGCATACGCAGCAGACCATTGCCCCGCACAACGAACTTACCGGGGGGCTCCGCATCCAAAAGATCAAGAACTATGACGGCATAGATTACGAGGAGCGGACCTATGGGTATACCAAGGAGGGCTCTACGGAATCCAGTGGCAACCTGCAGGGCATTCCCCAGTTCCATTATATCATCTATCAAGAGAACCAGACCAATGCCAATCTCTGCTCCTATCTGGGCAGGGGACATTCAAGCGTATATGCCCTGGCCACGGCCCTGGGCAATTCTGTGGGCTACTCCCGGACCACGGAGATCAACAAGAGCGAAACGGGCAACGGCAAGACGGTCTACCACTTTACCAATGATAGTGATACCTATGGGGGTACGGCGCTCAAATTTCCCAATGTGCCCCCCACTTCCTATTCCTGGAAACGGGGGTTGCTGTTGAAAAAAGAGCTGCTGAACGGCAGCGGCAGCAAGGTACAGGAAGAGATCAACACCTATGCCTTTGACACCAATTTTATAAGCAGTTCCTCGGAAAGCCATGGGGGCGATAAGCTGGCGGCCGGCTTTGTGATCCGGCAGGCGCAGGCCGAGTTCTTTCCCAACAAGGCCACCTTTGCCTGGGACTACTACTATATTACCAGTTCCTGGGTAAAGCCGGTCTCCAAGCAGACCATAAGCTATTTCCCCGACCAGGTCTCGCGCACGGAAAACTATTATTACGACAACCTGGTACATCTGCAGCGCACCCGTACGGAGACCACGGACAGTCAGAACCAGGCCCAGCAGCAAAAGATATACTATCCGGATGACGTGACCGTCGCCAGCAGCCTGCCGGGAGGTGACCTGACGGCAAGGGAACTGGCCGTGATATTAAAAATGAAGCAAGCAGGGGTTAGTCCCAAGATCGGGGCGCCTGTACAGGTGCACCGCAAGACCGATGGGGAGGAAATGATTACCCGTACGGCCTATGATTCGCTTGCCAACGGCATTAAGATCCCCAAGCGCCTCTACTCCATAAAGGATATGGGGACCATGGAGTCCCGTGTCGTGTTCCACGAATACGACGATGTGGGCAATGTGATAGAGGTGGCCCTGGAAAACGGCACCCATATCGCCTATGTCTGGGGATACAACAAGATGTACCCGATTGCCAAAATCGAAAATGCTACCTACACAGCGGTGCTGGCCGGATTTGATGTAAGTGCGCTGCAAACTACCTCCGATCAGGACATAAACATAGCCACCGAGAACATTTTGAAGACTTCCTTGAATTCGCTCAGGAACGATCCCGATTTCGCAAATGCCATGGTGACCACCATGACCTACGATCCCCTGGTGGGGGTCACTTCCATTACCGATCCCAGTGGCTATACCACCTCCTATACTTACGACAGCTTTAACCGGCTCAAGGAGATCGTGGACCAGGACGGCAAGATCATTTCCCATTACCAGTACAACTATAAAAATCAGTAAGCATGAAAATCCTAAAGCAACTCACAATATTGGTACTCCTCATGGGGATGTGCCTTGCCCACGCACAAAATGACCGTAGCGATGGGCAACACCCCGTCGTGGGCAGTTGGATCTTTGACGCCAGCACTTTTGAGACCCGTATGGATCCAGGTACCAAACAGCGTCTGGATACCATCCCCGCACACAAGAATGCCATTATGGCGTTTTATATCGGCAGAACGGAAACCTTTTCCCTGGATGGAAGTTATACGGTTACCCTTGCCGACGGCAGCACCCTGGTGGGCCAATGGGCCGCACAGAACAACAACATTGTACTGATAACGACCCCGGACGGGTCGGTCTTCCGCAAGCGGATCTCCTTCCCGGCACCAAACCGGCTGGTGATGGTCAACATTGCTTCCGGGGACACCAAGAGCATCATCACCGAAACCCACTTTGTTAAAAACTAAAACCGAAAGACCATGTATTACAGAACACAAAAAACAACAGCAAGTCCCATGACTTTCGGAAAAGCCCTCTGGGGACTGTTCCTTTTGCTCTGCTGCTTTCCGGCCCTATACGGCCAATACAGTTTGACCGGCCCTTCCCCCCTAAGTCAAAATGATACCAGGACCTATACCCTAGCGGGACCGGGGGTTACCAATACCTTATGGACCGTTTCCAATGGTGCCACGATCACGCTCAGTTCCAACACTTCGGTCACCGTAAAATTCAACAATACCGGCAATACCACCATTTCGGCCTCCATTTTGGGGGCGGATTGGAACGCCTACAGCGCCTCGGCCACCGTCTCGGTTTACGGGATTCCGGCCAATCCCGGCAACCCCACTATTTCCAGCAACAATTGCGGCCAGACCACCCTGCAGCGCAGCGGTTCGCCCGCAGGGGGCATCACCTGGTACTGGCAGGGGAAAACTTCCAATGGTACCAGCACCACCAAGGGGTCCGGGTCCACCTATGTGGCCAATGAGGGCAACGGGACCTATTACATCCGTGCCCGCCACAACACCACCTTGGATTGGAGCACAGGCTCAGGAAGTGTCTCCGTTACCACCGCCAATCTCAGTGCCGGGGGCATCACGGGCGCACAGACCATCTGCTATGCGGGGAACCCAAGTACCATGAGCAGTACCAGCTCGGCCAGCAATGGTAGTGGCGGATATACCTATCAATGGCAGTATTCCAACAATGGTAGCAGTGGGTGGACCAATATTGGCGGGGCCACGGGCACCAGTTACAATCCGCCGGGCGGACTTACCACTTCGCGCTGGTACCGCAGAAGGGTCTCCTCCTGTAGCGGACAGTTAAAATATACGAACACCATAAAGGTCACCGTGCGCGCCAACCTAAGCGCCGGCACCATCAATGGGGCCACCAGTATCTGCTATCGTGGCAATCCCGGGCTGCTGGGCAATGCCTCCTCCCCTTCCGGTGGCGACGGCAGCTTTGCCTATCAATGGCAGATTTCCAGTAATGGTAGCAGTGGATGGACCAATATCAGCGGGGCCACCTCCAACACCTACAATCCCCCTGGGGACCAGACGCAGAGCCAATGGTTCCGAAGACGGGTCATTTCCTGCGGGCAGACCAAATATTCCAATACGGTTACCGTAACAGTACACCCGCTGCTGGTAAAACCCACCGGTTCGGAAACCGCCAGTCGCTGTGGTAGTGGCACCCTGGCCTTGACTCTTACCCCAGGTGCCAGTGCCAATACCTTACGATGGTATACTGCGTCGACCGGAGGCTCGCACCTTTACCAGGGCTCCACCTATACCACGCCCACGCTCAGTAGCAATACCACCTACTACGCCTCGAGCTATGATACGGGATCGGGCTGCGAATCTACCGTGCGCACGGCTGTGGCCATTACCATAACCTCTGGATCTACCTATTATGAGGATAGTGATAACGATGGTTTTGGAAACCCTTCGGTTTCCACCAACTCTTGCACCCCACCGGCCAATTATGTGAGCAACAACAGCGACCATGACGATACCACCGAACACATCTCAGATATAGCGCCCCAGACCTACTATAAGGATACGGACGGGGACGGCTATGGCGATGCCAATGATACCGGCTATTTTAGTTATAGCCTGCAGGGCTATGTGAGCAACAGTACGGACGAATGTCCTACCACCTATGGCATTAGCAATGGCTGTACCTACACCCCGGCTGCCATGAGCGATGAGAACTACGTCTACGTGCGCAATTTCCAAAAGGCGGTAGGCAGTTCCACCGATCCCGCCCTGATCAAGGACGATGCCGATGTCATAGAGCAGATTACTTATTTTGACGGCCTGGGCCGGCCCATGCAGGAGGTGGCCATCAAGGCCAGTGGCAGCACCCCGATGAGCAGCCTGCCCGAATGGACGATGGACTGGACCGCGGGCAGCGGCGGCACGGCCTTCTTTAACCAGAACGGGTCCACCAGCGAGAACGAGCGCGAAATGGGCCTCAACCCCTTTGGGAACAGCGACCTCCTATGGAAGTGCGGTAACGATACGGCCTCCAACGCCGATGGCGGCTGGAACACGGATTACTTCAACGTGGACAAAACGGCCACTTACCGCTATACGGTCTGGGTAAAACGCAGCTATTCCAACGATGGTACCACCTACCATGGTACCCAGAACGTGAACAACCTGGACGGTACCGCCAATGGCAACCCCTATTTCTGGAACGGCGACCTGCCGCAGTTGAATCAGTGGTACCTCTTGGTGGGGGTGATCCACCCCTATACCTATAGCGGTGGCGATACCGGCGAGAGCGGAGTCTATGACATGCAGGGAAACAAGGTGCTGGACGGTACGGAGTACACCTGGCGCTCGGACACCACCACCTCGCGGTTTAGGAGCTATCTCTACTATGCCACCAACACCAACGTACGGCAGTTCTTCTGGAACCCCGTATTGCAGCAACTGGACGGAACCCAGGCCAATGTGGGCACGCTATTGATGCAGCAATTGCCCAGTGATGTGGTGACCCAGATCAGTTATGACGATTATGGGCGACAGGCGAAGGACTTTCTTCCCTATTCCGAGCCCAACGGGACCATTGGGGCCTATAGGGGGGATAGGACCGCGGCCACCAAACAGTATTACGAAGCCCACTATAAGGGGGACTACCCCACCCAGTCCGGGGCCAATGTGAACGCCTTTGGGGAAAAGGAATTTGAGGCCTCGCCCCTGAACCGGGTGCTGAAACAAGCCGCCCCCGGGGAGGCCTGGAAACTGGGCAGTGGCCATGAGATCGAGTTTGATTATAAGACCAATACGGCCAGTGAAGTGCGCCTGTTCCAGGTAGACTTTACCAATGACGATACCGCCCTGCCCACCTTGAGCGAGGAGCCCGCAGGCTATCCCGCAGGAGTCCTCTATAAAACGGTGACCAGGGACGAGAACCACAGCAGCGGTACGGACCATAGCACCGAGGAGTTTACGGACAAGGACGGGCGGGTGGTCCTAAAGCGCACCTACAACAGCGGGGCGCATGACACCTACTACGTCTATGACGATTACGGGAACCTCAGCTTTGTACTACCGCCCAAGGCCTCCGAGAACGCTACTATTACCCAGGCCATTTTGGATGATCTGGGCTACCAGTACAAGTACGACCACAGGAACCGCCTGATCGAGAAAAAGGTAGCGGGCAAGGGTTGGGAATACATTGTCTACAACAAACTGGACCAACCCATTATGACCCAGGATGCCAACCTTGCGGCCCAAAACAAATGGCTCTTTACCAAATACGATGCCTTTGGCCGGGTGGCCTATACGGGACTTGCGGATGTAACGGCGACCCGGGCACAGGCGCAAACGGCGGCCGATGGCACCAGCGCCCAGTTCGAAACACCCAGTGGCAACTTTTACACGGTGAACACCTACCCCTCCCTGGCCGCGTTTACCCATGAACTGCATACGGTAAACCAGTATGACGATTATAGTTTTGACCTGGGCGGATATGTTATCCCTACTACGGTACTGGGGCAAACGGTAAATCAAAGCGTTAAGGGACTGCCTACGGGCACCGGCGTACGCGTGCTGGGAAGCAATCCGGAGAAATGGGTGAACAGCCTTACGCTTTACGACAACAAGCGCAGGCCCATATTGGTAGGCACGGTCAATGAGTATTTAGGGACCACGGATATTGTGGAAAGTAAGCTCGACTTTGCCGGGAAGGTGGAAAAGACCAAGACTACCCATACCAAGGGCGCCAATGCCCCTATTGTGACCGAGGAGGTCTTTACCTATGATCCGGCAGGGCGTGTGGTGCAGCAGACCCATAGCATCAACGACGGTACGCCGGAGCTGATCGCCAGCAATAGCTTTGACGGTACCGGGCAGTTGGTGCAGAAGCAGGTGGGCAATGACGCCAATAACAGTCCGCTTCAGATGGTGGACTACAGCTACAACACCCGGGGTTGGCTTACCCGCATCAACGATGTTGGGAATATAGGCAACGACCTCTTCAGTTTTCGCCTGGGCTATAACGAAGGCAGCAACCCGCTCTACAACGGCAATATTGCCAAGAGCGAATGGAAGACGGCCAATGTCGATCAGAGCCTTAAAAGCTATACCTACACCTATGATGCACTCAACCGGATCAAGAAGGCGGTCGATAATACCGGGAACTACAACCTCCATAACGTGGTCTATGACAAGAACGGCAATATCACCGCCTTGGACCGTAAGGGGCAGGCCGACCTCAATGCCACGATCTTTGGTTTTATGGATGTACTTGCTTATACCTATGATGCAGGGAACAAACTGCTCAAGGTATCGGACAATGGCCCCGTATACGGCTTTAAGGACGGCACCAATAGCGGGAACGACTATACCTATGACGCCAACGGCAATATGATCTCCGATGCCAACAAGGGTATTACAAGTATTACGTACAACCATCTGAATTTACCTACACAAGTAACCTTGGGTTCCGGAAATATTCAATATATTTACGACGCCACGGGCGTAAAACAGAAGAAAGTTGTAAACGAGACCGGGCTAAGTTCTGTGACAACCGAATATGCGGGCAATTATATCTATGAAGGCAGTGCCCTGCAGTTCTTTAACCATGCGGAAGGCTATGTGGAGCCCAATGGCAGCAATTGGGACTATATCTACCAGTACAAGGACCATCTGGGGAATATTAGGCTTGCCTACCATAACTCGGGTGCACCTTCAAGCCCTACCCTCCAAATCAGGGAAGAGAACAACTACTATCCTTTTGGGCTTAAGCACAAGGGGTATAATGGCGGACAGGTCGGTAGGGACCATAAGTTTGAGTTTCAGGGGCAGGAGATTGATAATAGTCTTGGTTACAACATGCACGAATTTGAATTAAGGCATTATGATGCTGCGATAGGAAGATTCGTTACAACCGATCCGTATGAACAATTTGTATCTCCTTATGTTGCAATGGGTAACAACCCTGTGGTCTCGTTTGATCCTGATGGGGGCAACTGTTTGGATGCTAATGGCAATGCTGTTGCCTGCCCTGATGGAGACATATACGATCAGTACAGAGGTAGCGATACAAACCATATAAATGTTCTTGAGGGGGTTACTTTAACTCCCGCCGACAGTAATACGTCACCAGATTTCAGAACAGATTATGATTATTCTGAGGAAACCATCCCGGGAAAGATGCAGGAAGACCTTGACTTCATAATCAACGGAGAATTTTCACTTCCCAGAGTGGCAGGAGTACCTTCATTACCCGCCCTGGATAGATTCGCCTTAGTGCTAATTAGAGATATTGAAGCTGACCCGGAGGCAGCTGATGACGCGTTAACTGCGGTTACGGCTATTGTCCCTCTTAAAATAAAAGGGGTAGCAACAAGTTCACGTGCATTAGTAAAAAATGCTGGACTTCCAATCAAAGGAAAGATTCGTTTTATTCCAAGACCTTCGGACATAAAGAATGGCAGATTACATAAGAAAGATGGAGGTTATGTCGATAAATTTGGTAATATTTGGAAAAAACCATCCGGTAATATCATTGGAGAAAGACATTGGGATGTCCAACTATCAGCTAAAGGCAAAAAGCAATTGGGTCACTTGTCAAATAGCGGCAACCACCTAAATGTAAGTGTGGACGGTCGAATTGTTCATTAATTCTAGACTAATGGCTATATATTATCCATCATTATTCTGTTCTAAAGGTTCAATACTACAGGCTTCAAAGATGATAGAATTCGAGAATTTTGTTATCGACCGAGGTGAAGAATGTTATGTTTTTGATATTGTTGGATATGGATTTGATATTTATCCATTACGGGATAAATCTAAGATTTTTCGAATAATGAATTCTCAAATGCCAGATTATTTTCAAATTCATGCAACTCCTGAGAATAATAAGCTTGACAAAGTTTTTTCTCCCTATAAAGCTAGATTTAAGAAAGACTTTCTTATGGATGGAGTGGTTGCCATTAAAAAGGGAGAATCGTTTTATTTTGAATTGGATAGGGTTGAAAAGGATTACTATGATTTGTTTAATGATTATAGAAAGGTCATTAGATTGAAAGATTCAGAGGCGAAGTTTTTTTTGGAATTTTTCGAAGATGAAAAAGATTAGTTGATACTAAAATGAAAACTCCCGTCCCTGTGGTTCTCCAATTTATGGTAGAAATGAGTAAGTGTAATTAAACGATTAAAAGCCACATTCTCCTAAGCGAGATTGTGGCTTTTTTATGCATTGGGGTCAAAGTATGTATTACAAAAGAAAATGCGAAACAGCGGTAGGGTGTAAGCTTATTTCTGTTGTTTGACCTTCTTAATTAAAGTAATTCCTTTGAGCGTTGTGATTTGGAAACGTTTGTGTCTGGACTTGTTCATTACCGTAAGTTCTCAAATTTTAATGAGAATTGGTTATTTGTGTTGTTCAATTTTTACTTTTATGTTATTGTATTAATATTCAGCATTTATAGGAGTTTATATTGAAAAAATAATGGAAATAACGGTTTTGGGTCGGGAAATTGAGAGTGGTTGAGACATAAATAAGAAACTTTTCTGATCAAGAAAAACCCTCACCGTTTAAGAAGGTTCAAGCACATCTGATTCAATATTAATTTTAGAAATCTCATGTACTTTTGTCGAAGTGCACTTCAATTTTGTTTCGTCGAAAATCACCAAATTTATTCCGTCTTCATGAAGCGAACTACCATACTCTACTCCATCGTACCCTAAATGCTTAATGTACTCGCATAAATATTGAGTGGGCAAATAATCTAATTCATTATCAAGCCTTCTTAATGGTTTTGAAAGTTCCGCTTCCAGAAGGTCAATGAAGGCCTTGTTTTTTACATATTTTTCTACGGAGAAATCATCAAGAAAGGGGCTTACTTGATAAGAAGTACGCAAAGTAATAACCTTAATATTTTCTTGAAGTTTAAATTCGCCAATTGTGACGTAATCCAAAAAAGTTGCTCTGGCTTCATACAGTGTAGTCTTTGTAGATTGAGCTAGGTAGAGGTAAGGAATTCCTTGGGGATTGGCTCTACCCGCTTTTGCAAGTTTATGGGGAGGTTTACCCATATTAGTTGGAAGGTGACCTTCTGAGCTAGCAGAAATTCTGGATCGATAAAATATTTTACCTTTGGTATAACTTCGCACTGGTAGAACTTCTTCAACAAGTTCTAAATCTGCAGGATTTTTAATTAAGAACCTGTTTTCATTTTTTAATTCTATTTTGAATGCTTCCCAATTTTGAATTAAATCTTCAGTCTCTGTATGATGAACAAGTTTAACATTGTTTTCAATGAGCGGCTGATATTTCTCGTGATTGTCTATTATTGATGTAAGAAGGCTTTTAGTAATTTTTTCAGCAGTGATGTTGAAGATTGACCAATCTTCATCTAAAACCTTGCTTAATTCAACCCCGTCTTCGGCAATCTCATATATATCCAAAAGCGGAAAAAAATGATCCTGTAATTCCTTACAATCAATAAGTGATGCTTTTTTGGTATCACAATGATCGCAATCGCCATTGGTATTGGAGTTATTCTCTATGAAGCCTTTGATCTCTTTGTCCAAAAAACAGTTTGCGCAACAATTCATAATCAAACAAAATAATCACGTACTAATTCTATATGATTAAGAATAGAAAGCTTTTTTACTGTTCCAAGCCCAGGGTACCTACCTTCTTTATGTAATTTTCTAAACTCGTCACTTGCCTTCGTATGAATATTGAATTTATCAAGGAATGGAATCATTTTTTCCATAGCCTCGCCAAACTTTCCGGCTACATCTGATATATCGTCATTTGATTTTGAAACAAAATGAGCAATTCGGAATTCGTGGTCAGCATCAAAATAAGTTAGATGAATGGCAACGGCGTACGGAGAATACCCTTTATCAAGATACTCATTGCCAATTGTTAAAAAATCTGAATACCCCACAAAACCATCGTCTTTATAGTATAAATGCTCATCACTGAAAAATTCGTCAGGCTTTTTGGCGTAATCTTTATTTCTTGGAAGCTTGTTAAACGGATCTGAGAGAACCACCAAACTTTTGTTTACTTTTTTTAGCGTTCTAAGAGTTTTTCTGCTTCCTTCGGAATCTGTGATTATATATTTTATGTTATGATTATCATTAAACTTTCTAAGTTCCTCAATCTCGGGAAGTGATTCAACAACAAATACAATTGGCCTTTCATTGATTCCAAAATTCTTTAAGTCCTCACTGACTTTAGCAAAGTTTATATTCTCTTGTAATATGATTCCGGTGTTAAATTGCCCAAGAGCTATCAAGGGATTAAATAAGTTTGAATAGACTTTCTTAACTTTTTTCTTGAAGTCGCCAACTTTGGGATTGATAATCACTGTAAAGTCCACTTCATTCTTAATTAGTAATTCACAGGTACTAAAAAAAGTTGAAGATTCCTTAACTGGTTCAATGATTGGACAAATCTGCCCGCATTCAGCGAGTAATTCGGCAAATTCTCTCAAAGCAATTAACTCGAATTGCTTCCCCCTTAAAAAAGGAAAATACATCTTATATCTTTTGGTTAATAAATTTCTTTAGTTCGTAAATGTCATTGTTTGAGAAATTAGAACTTATTCCAATATGCTTGAGGTATCTGGGAAGGGTCTCCGAGGCTATTTCTTCCTTTCCCTTTAGAGATCGTTGTTTTAAACAACTAAACATAAGATCATGGAAAACCAAAGGATCAATTTCAAGAGCCAAATTGAGACATTCTCTGAAAAATTGGGTGTTTGGCACTTCAGGCAGATACCCGAAGTAATTTTGGATTATCTTGGAATATTCTCCTTTCCTTAGACATTTAAACATATAGCTAATATCCAAGTGGCTAGAGTCTGTTTTAGGTTTAATTCGTTCTACTAAGGTATTTCGTCTGCTAAAGTAAATTAAACCAATGTTAGATAAATTATTCTTCGCGAAGAATGAAATATACTTTTGCGCGATGCTATAATGAGTTACTACAACTACATTAAGAAAAGATTTTCGATACTCGTTAATTTGAGACAAAAGTCTATCTGTCGAGTCGTATTCGGTTTTTATTTCATAAACAACAGAAGTCCCATTCAATAAAACCAAATCTGCTATGGATTTTCCAATTCTAAACTCATTGAATGCAATAGCTGTATTTAAATTATGCCTTCCTAATAGAATTTTGTTAACTATGGTGTTTTTGTAGATATACTCATTCCTGTAGCTCAATAGCATTGAATTGTATAAATGCTCGAAAAAGTCATTGTAAGTTGATAATTCAATTTTTGGGTTAAAACTTGAGTATTTTTTTGCCTTCCTTTTGATGAAATCATGTTCACCTTTTTTAAGAATTCTATCAAACGAGGAATTACTGAATACCAGGGATGTATATTTGAGAAGCGATTGATGTGACTGCTGGTTTGGCATGTTTTACAGAAACTGTTGTTTGTTTAGGTAAAATTACTTCATAAAAATTTAATAAGAACTATACCGTATTTGGTCTAAAAACTGATGCTATTATATAATTGGTTAAGTCACCTAAACGTATTAAAGCTCAGGTCACAACATTTTGTTTTCGAATTTAGAAAGACAGTAAAACTGCTAAAATATTTCTTAGATAAGCAGAACTTACCTCGAGGAATACTCAAATATAATAATTTTCCGACAACAACATTACGTATTTCCGTAGATGATTGGAATAATGGAAATAGGAAGTTCAAGCTCTAAACTGAAAACCGTTCTAATTCCTAAAAGAAAAAGCACTATCAAATTTGAATGCACTTTTGCTTATTTCCATTACTCATTCATAACGAAATACTATCTTTAGCAATCAAACAAATAGAATTATAAGAGAAATCTAAACAAGGACATATTGAAATAACGAAGCGTTAAGTTATTCTCGATTCAGAAAATCGCCAGTTTAAAGAATCCTACAGGAATAATAGATGTAACGCTCGCGCTACGGCGTGGGCTGTATCTATTTGTAGGATGGGTGTCTGGCGATACCTCTGAATCGGGTAGCTCTGCAGTTCCACGCTTCTTTTTTGTTAACCGCTGTTTGGGACTGGCAGAGGTCAAAACCAATTCCAATGAATACCAAAACAATAGTTACTTTATCGATTATCGCACTATTACTAACTGCATTCATAACAAATCAAGGACGGGGCCAATACCACTACGGAATACACCTATGACGGCAATGGCAATATGATCACCGATGCCAACAAGGGTATTACAAGTATTACGTACAACCATCTGAATTTACCTACACAGGTGACCCTGGGTTCCGGAAATATTCAATATATTTACGACGCCACGGGCGTAAAACAGAAGAAGATCGTCAGCGGCGGTGGTACAACCACCGAGTATGCAGGGAATTACGTATACGAAAACAGTTCTTTGATATTTTTTAACCATGCCGAGGGCTATATAGAACCCGATGGTAGTGGCGGATATGATTATATCTACCAATATAAGGACCATTTGGGGAACATACGTTTGGCCTACCACAATTCAGGCACAGCTGCCAATCCTACTCTGCAAATTAGGGAAGAGAACAATTACTATCCTTTTGGGCTAAAGCACAAGGGGTATAATGGCGGACAGGTTGGGCGCAACCACAAATATGGTTTTGGCGGTAAGGAAGAACAGGATGATGCTGTTGGTGGAAACTCTTTGGACTGGCTGGATTTTGGAGCGCGGAACTATGATGCAGCTTTGGGTAGATGGTTTGTTCTAGATCCAAGGGCTGATGATATTTTGCAGGTTGATTTAACCCCATATAATTATAGTTGGAACAATCCCGGCAATGTATATGATCCAGATGGTGAATGTCCATGGTGTATTGGTGCTGTTATTGGTGCGGTAGTAGATTATGCATCGCAAGTCGCGGTCAACTATGCTCAAGGAAAGACGGGTTTAGATGCATTTACTGATGTTGATGGAACTTCCATACTTATATCTGCGGGAGCTGGAGCACTTTCTGGTGGTTTATCAACCTTGAAAAATGTAGGTAAGGTAGGAAAAGCGACCATCCAAGTAGGCATAGAGATAGCTGAAGAGTCTGCTCAACAACTAAATGAAAATGGCAATATTAATGGCAGTGATTTAGCAACAAACGTAATTCAAGGTAAGGTAATCGATAAATCATTAAGAGATACTCGGTTATTTAAGGAAGTTTCTACAAAAAATGCAGAAAGAAAGCTGGATAGAGCAGAAAGAGTTGCTGGAAGCAATCCAAGAACGAGTAGACAAGAAGCAGTTACAAAAGCTAAAAAAGAAGTCAAAAGTTTAGAAAATCAAAATAAAGCTATTGATGCTTCTAATAAACTTGTTGATCAATCAGCAAATAAAGCAGTTGGAGCAGCTACAACTTTAATGAGAGGAAATAATCAATCTAATATCAAAGTACGGGACGTTCGTACCCAAACTACAAAGGTTCGGGATAACACCCAAGTGAAAATACGGCGAGTGGCAAAACTCCCCATATAAAATATATTTTAATGAGGTTGGTCAAAATTTTGGATCAACCTCATTTTTTCAGTCTTGATTATACCCATCAATGGTCGTTTTGCCATTAATTATCAAGGTGTTCATTATTTCGGAATATTTGTTTTCTTCGTTTTCAAAATCAGCTTCAAACGCAAGAAACAAAACATTATAAAGCGTTTTACCAGCCATAAAACTGTCGTTGTAACCGATAAACTTATTATTTTGGCTTTCAGTGTGTATCTTATACCTTAGGGTCTTCAGGTTATTATAAATGATAATTTCCTTATCTAAAATGGAACAATTGCAGTTGTTTAGAAAAAAGGTTTCGTAGGAATCGTCCAAAAGATTGCCATTTACGAAATTATGTCCATAAATCTTAGATACTACTAAAGTATAGTTGAACTTTGTTGGATTGTTTTTGGCAAACGCATCAATCTCAACATTTTTTATGTCCTTACTTGTATAATTTGTTCCTTTTTCCAAGAAAAAGACATAATCGTTTTTATCATCTACATAGATGCTCCTTTTTTCTTGCGCAATAGTATTTAGAATGAAGAAGGCCAGAAATATTGATGGAATCGCTTTGTTCATTTCTTATGTTTTAGAAAAATTAAAATCCCTAAAAAAGCAAGTGAAATTATAGATACATACTGCATTGTTAGAGATTCATCTAAGTATACGAAAGTCTTCTTTTTTCTGTTGGTCTTGAGGTTTAAAAGTTGTCCTGGCTCTAATGTATCGCAATATCTTCCCTTAATGTTTTTAGAATACTGTTGGCCTTCATAATAGAAGTTAAAATATGCTTTAATACTTTTGTTACTAACCTTACAGGAAACAGGTATGTCCTTAATACTTACTTCAACTACTTCACCATTTCTGATTATGTTGAATTTTTCATAACTATTAATTGCTATGGCGATTGCAATTGCCATAAAAATAGAACCGAATACCCTATACATATCTAGCACAAGTTTTTTTGGACTTGCCATCAAGGTGTGGAAAAAACAAAATCAGAACTGTCCAAAAGAGTATTTTTTCATCTTATCAACTAATTAAGTATAAATGTAATCAAATATTAGTTTAATCTCTAAATAGAGAAGGAAATTTCTTATATTGTATCTCAAGCTAGCACCAGACCCCTGCCACCCCCCGTTACAACTAGTGGACTATAGCTACAAC
Source organism: Eudoraea algarum (assembly GCF_050589645.1). Classification (NCBI taxonomy): domain Bacteria; kingdom Pseudomonadati; phylum Bacteroidota; class Flavobacteriia; order Flavobacteriales; family Flavobacteriaceae; genus Eudoraea; species Eudoraea algarum. The sequence goes on from NZ_JBNGOQ010000004.1 coordinate 306,879, forward strand.
ACCCGCGGCTGGCTTACGAGCATCAACGATGTCAACAATATAGCCAGTGATCTCTTCAGTTTCCGGCTGGGCTATAACGAGGGCAGCGATCCGCTCTACAACGGCAATATTGCCAAGAGCGAGTGGAAGACCGCCAATACGGACCAAAGCCTAAGGGATTATGCCTATACCTATGATGCGCTCAACAGGATCACCACCGCCATAGACAATACCGGTAATTACAGCCTGGGCAGTGCTACGAACCCGGTGACCTATGACAAGAACGGGAATATTGGCCTCCTGCTGCGCAAGGGCCATACCAATGCCGCGGCCACCAGCTTTGGCATTATGGACGATCTGGTCTATACCTATGACAACAACAGCAATAAATTGAAGAAAGTAGCGGACGCAGCGCCCATAGATGCCTTTGGGTTTAAGGACGATGCGGTGAACACGGCCGCCGATACTGTGGACGATTACACCTATGATGCCAATGGCAACATGCTTACCGATGCCAACAAGGGTATTACAAGTATTACGTACAACCATCTGAATTTACCTACACAGGTGACCCTGGGTTCCGGAAATATTCAATATATTTACGATGCCACGGGCGTAAAACAGAAGAAAGTTGTAAACGAGACCGGGCTAAGTTCTGTGACAACCGAATATGCTGGTGACTATGTTTATGAAAACAGCAGTTTAAAGCAGTTCAACCACCTGGAAGGATATATTGAGCCGAATGGAAGTAACTATCAATATGTATATCAACTCAAGGACATCTGGGGCAATACGAGGATTACCTATTCCGATGACAACGGTGATGGTTCCGTTACCAGTTCTGAAATCCGTAGAGAACAGAATTACTATCCCTTCGGTCTGGAGCATCAAGGATATAATGGTGCCTCTTATGGAGTTAAAAACAATCTAAAGACCTATCAGGGTCAGGAGTTTACAGAAGACCTTGATCTCAACACCCATGAGTGGAGATATCGTGTCAGTGACCCTGCTACTGGAAGGTTTTGGCAGATTGATCCGTTAGCAGAGGACTATAGCTATAATTCCACCTATGCATTTCAAGAGAATAAACTGGGTATAGGAGTAGAATTGGAGGGCTTAGAAGTTGGGGGGTTTCTCAATCCGGCCGATATCTTTAATTTTAGAGATGGCAAAGGGAAGCCAGTGCTTACCTTTGGGTTGCATAAAATCAAACTACCTATGGCCTCCCGTAATACAAACGGTGGCGCAGGTGCGTTCATTGAGAATACTGTGAAGGCCATATATAACGGCGCCGCAAGCACCTTTAATGAAGGTATGGAAGGTGGGAATATGGGTGATATGGCTGCTGATGGTGTTGCGGAAATGGGTAATATCGCTAGAAGAATAGAAAACGGAGAGGCAACTGTAGAAGATGCTGAGAACGTTGTAGCTGGGGCAGCTATGACAGTACTCAGAAGTAAGATAAAAACAGTCGGTAATAAAAAGTTCAACGGGAAAGCCGACACAAAAAGTACAACTTCTCGGGAAGCTTTCAGAAATGCCAAAGATCAAAATGGTATTCCTAGAAGTCAACAACCTGATAAAACATTTAACACTCCTGACAAGAATACAGGACAGAATTTAAAAACGTACGAGTTCACTAATAGCAAAGGTGAGAAGGTTCAGATAAGGAAAGACAATCCAAGGACTTTTCCAGATGGGGGCAAGCAAGGCCCTCATTTCAATGCTGGCAAAGCAGGTCAAAAGCTAAAACAGCATCATAATTTCGACAATAATGGAAGTAAATAAAATAAAAGAGATTTTTCCAAATCATTATCAAATGATATTGGATTTTCCAACTACAGCAGTATTGAAGAAACTACTAAATAGAAATGTTAAATATGTATGGGTTTTTGAACACGTAGAAAACATAAATATGTGGAGTCCTTACAGGCATTCATTATTTGGAGAAAATGTAAATGAGTTGGAAATGCTCGTAGAGGTTAGGAATATGAGCATGGAATATTTAGTGGAAACATCTGATTTTTTTAAGCTCATCCCGAAAATCAATCAACCCATAACCCTATATCAAATTGATGAAAAGCCCCCTTCTTATGTAGATTTGAGAAGACTCAATGGAAAAGGTAAGTATGATTTGCTTAAAAAGGAAGTTGATTATCTATTTGAAATTGAAATTCCATATCCGTCGGACTATTCTCCTATAGTTAGCCCTAGTGAGGAATTTTTGAAGTCAATCGCAATTAACAACGATATAACAAATTTACCCTGAAATCGTCGCTACTTCTAGCCTTCAAAGGCTGGTAGGCACCCATGCTAATAGTAGTTTAATTTAACATTAGTAAAAAAGATTTAAACCACAATCTCCCAAGTGGGGGTTGTGGTTTTTGTATGTAGTGGTTGCTTTTGGATTTCCTTTTCCGCGGTATAGTTTCCAAAAGCTTTGAGATTCAGAATCCACCTTTAGGTGGATGACGCACAGTTTTGGAAACGGTTTTTCCGAAGGAAAAAATACCTCGGAAAAGGTGTCCTTTCCCTGCCCGTCCGCAGGCGGGTTTTGTTTCGTTTTCTCTTGCCTCCGACGAGTGCAACGAGAGGAAGGCACAGCAAAGAAAATGAAAAGACCTATTTTTACGACGCCGCGGGCGTAAAACAGAAGAAAGTTGTAAACGAGACCGGGCTAAGTTCTGTGACAACCAAATATGCAGGAAACTATATCTATGAAAGCAGTTCCTTGCAATTCTTTAACCATGCGGAAGGCTATGTGGAGCCGAATGGCAGCAATTGGGACTATGTGTACCAATACAAGGACCATTTGGGCAACATACGTTTGGCCTACCATAACTCTGGTACCGCTTCCAACCCAACCCTGCAAATCAGGGAGGAGAACAACTACTATCCTTTTGGGCTAAAGCACAAGGGGTACAATGGTGGACAGGTAGGTAGGGACCATAAATATGGTTTTGGTGGAAAAGAAGAACAGGATGACGCTGTTGGTGGAAGTTCCTTGGATTGGTTGGATTTTGGAGCGCGGAATTATGATGCGGCCTTGGGTAGGTGGATGAATTTGGATCCGCTGGCGGAGTTGATGCGTAGACATTCACCGTATAACTATGCTTTTAACAATCCTGAGATTTTTATTGATCCAGACGGTCAAAACCCGCTTTCAACACATACTGACCAAAATGGAAATGTTCTAGCTGTATACAATGATGGGGATAATAATGTCTATAAGCACGATGATGCTAAAACGAAAGCTGATGTTGATAAAAAGAGATCGGCAATCGCGAAAGGAGGTGTTGATGGAAAAAAGGGTGGTGTTAGGATTACTTCCGGAGGTGGTGAAAAAGTTGGAGAGACTGAATATTGGGATGAGTTTAGAAGTCATGATAACGAAACTGGAGAAATATTGGATGAGGTTATTCCGGGGGCAAAGATTGAATTCGGAGAATCCTGGGATGAAACAGTTAAAGAGTTAAATGAATCTAGTTCTCAAATGTCGTTAAAACAAATCGCCGGAGAATCCGTAACAAATGGTGACTTCGATATTAAATCAAACAAGAAGCTTGCCCCTTCAGGTGCAGGTACCGGGAAATTATTAAATGGCAAATATGCTACTGCAAGGTCAGCCGGTAATTTTTTAGCAGGAATGAATGGAGCAACAGGAAAAACAGGGCAGTTTGGAGGTGGTTTTCATATAAGTAAGTCAACTTATATGAAAATGGCAGGAGCTCTGCACAATGGGAACTGGAACGCCTGGAACGCAGGCAGGATACTGTTTTTTGGAAAGGCATTTGGCCCAGCCCCATACTTTGGTGAAATCCCTTATGCAGGTCGTCAAATAAGCAGCGGATTTGATGCTGGGGTTAATATTAGAAATTAATAATACTAAAAACATGAAGAAAATAAAACCAATATTATGGGTTTTGGGATTACTAGTAGTCTTATTTTATGTGATAAAGAACGTATTTCCCGAAATGAAACCAGTTTATCTGATAAAAGAAATAGCGTTTGAAGATTCAAAAGAAAAGGTTTATTTGAAAAAAATGAATAGAGGCTTAAACTATTCTGTTATGTACCTTACTACTAGCTCGGAGGAGAGGGAACCAAATGAAACTTATGACTATATTTTTGAAAACTCAGATGCCGAAATATTCTATAGAATAAAAAAAGATACTTTGGAATTGCTAAGTTATTATGCGGTTAAAAAGCCCAAACATTTCGACTCTAAACTTATTATTGAAATTTCTAATATCACGGATAATTCTAAATATACTGGTTTATTGGACACTTATGAACAACTTGGACTGCACAAGTGGGGTAGTTCTGTGAGCCAAAACAAATAGAGCTATAAAAAATTGCTAAACCACATCTTGACCTGATGGTTTAGGCAAGAGTAAACAAAAATGGTTAAAGCCACAATCTCCCAAGTGGGGGTTGTGGTTTTTCTTTTGAGGGGAAAGATTGACTTATATTTGGAAGGCCATAAGCGTGGACGCTCACGGCAGCTGGGGAATGTGATAACGGATAAAATCAAAGTAAAATTTCCGTTAAAAAAAATTAAATGATGGTTATTTCGGACGATAAACAATTGAATGAAAGTGATTACGTATGTTTAAAAGAATTATGGGGTATATATTAATTTTTATTGGATTCTTATGCTTTTTAGCAGTTGGCGGGGGTTCTATGAGATATAGAAACCGTAGTGTTAATCCAAATAATTCATTAAGTGAAGATATCATGATTATTGCTCTTCTTATACTTACACCAGTAATAGGTTATTTTTTAATAAAAATTGGTTTTAAAATTCTAGGAAATGATAAAGAATGATTGAAACCAGATGTCCCCGCTACCGTCACGCCTTGGCGTGATGGTTCCGGCAGAGTAAACAAAAATGATTAAAGCCACAATCTCCCAAGTGGGGTTGTGGTTTTTCTTTGGGGTAAAAGATGCTGTATATTTGGAATACCACCACGCCAAGGCGTGGCAGCAGATGGGGAAATTAATTGCCCATTTTATTAGTTTTCTAATACAACAAAAAAATAGAAGAGCAAATGAAGGACAATAGAATTTTTAGCGTGTTCATTTTTACGCTAATTGTGCTGAACATGTCTTTTTGTCAATCCAAGATTAATGAAAACCCTATTTTAGGAGAGTGGGAGGCTTATAAAAAGACCGATTTGGATGGAGGAGATGGAAGTGATGTGACTTTTGATAGTTTGCCATATACAGTCAAATTGGAACTGAAATTTTTAGATGAGGGTAAATCATACTTTAACAATGGTGAGGGCAAAATCGAAACTGATTATAGTTTGAAGGACAACATATTGAAAGTCTCTCGTTTTACCTATTCTATTGTTGAAATAAATGGTTCTGAATTGGTATTAAAGGAAGAAAAGTTTTTAGGAAAGCTTATTTACCTAAAAAAAGCAGGGGATTAAGGTAATGCTTATTAAATATAAGACTCCGATGGCGCGGATCTGAGATTTATGCAGCAATGATACGAAAGCCACAATCTCCCAAGTAGGGGTTGTGACTTTTTATTTGCAGGAAAAGATTGACTTATGTTTGGAAAGCCACCAGCGTGGACGCTGGCGGCAGCGAGGGACTTTCAATGATCTTAATTTTTCAGAATTAGCAGGTACTACTTTTGGGCACGAAATAGATCGTACGACTAACGAAAGTGCAACGCTAAAACTTCGAGAAGGAGGACCCGCCTCCGAAAGAGCGGCTCAAAAAGTTACCGCAAGAATAATTAAACAACTAAAAGAGAGAAAAAAATAACATGATGGTTAAAAGAGTTTTATTAAGTTTTATGATAGTGTTTGTGGTTTCATGCAATTCTGGCGCAAAGGACAATGAATCCAAAATTGATATTGGCCAAATTGAAGACACAGCAATTAATTTTCTAATGGAGCAACAGGTATTAGAAAAAAGTTTAGACAAGAAAAAATATTATGGAAATCTTTTACTTATCGAACTAGCTACAGATAAACCCATTGACAGTGAGGACAACGGTATCTATCGTCTTGGAGTTTTCAAAAGTCACACCAAAGAATATCTTCTTTTTAAAAATAATAGGGAGATTGAAATTTTTGAGGTAAGCAATTTAGGTGATTGTATTGAAAATTTGTTTGTTTTTTTAAACCGCAACGATGTGGATAAGAATTTGAGAACTATATATATTGAAAAAGTAATTGAACTATACAAAAATAACATAGACAGAAGAAGATTGGTGCCTAAAAGTGACAATAGCTAGTATTGCAAACCGTATATGATGATAAAAAAGCCACACTCTCCCAAGTGGGGGTTGTGGTTTTTCTTTTGGGATCAAAGGATGCTGTATATTTGATAGGCACCAGCGTGGACGCCTGCCCGCCCTTGGAGGGCTCGCGGTAGCGGGGGATGAAGTTGTAGTAACTGCATCAGGAGGCACGACCGCTACCGGAAGTGCTCAAGGATTGCACGTCGAGTCTACGGATACTGGAGATAGAATCTACGGGTATAAGGCCGAAGGACAAGTTGAGGGAGAATATGGGAAAATAAATGGAAGCATTTCTGGTTTTAGCGCTGGATATGACGGATATACGGAGTCGGGTGGAGCCCATGGTAGTGCCAGTATTTATGGAGTTTCTGCTGAAGCTGGGGCTAGGTTAGGAACAGAGGATAACAATATTGCAATTGAAGGAGAGGGAAGTGCTTTTAAAGCTGAAGTACTTGGAGATGCTGGATTATATACGGGAGAAGGTGGTAAGTACGGAGCAGAATTGGGAGGAGAAGCAGGGGCATATGCGCTTGAAGGAGAGTTTACACCATCCATATCAATAGGAGGTTTAAAAATTGGCTTTACTATTGGTGGTTCATTAGGAAGTGCGCATATTGGTGGACGCGCCGCAGGCACTTTTGATAGTAGTACTAATGAAGGAGAGTTAACATTAATGGGGCATGCAGGTCTTGGTGGCGGTTTGAAGTTCGGCTTTTCCATTTCCAATACCGATCAGGAGGTGAATCGAAGAAAGTAAAGGTAGTTTAAGAATATGATTATCACATATATATTATTTTTTGCAGTATTAAATTTTATCATTTTTCACTTCTTAACAGGGAAAGTTGATTTAAGTAATAAGTTGCGTATTGCCTTGATTGTTATTTGTGTAATAATGCTCTTTTTGCATTATTCAAGAGCATTATTCAAGCCACTACCAAACAATTACTTTAATCATCTAATGATTTTTAGCTTGACACTTTTCATACTGCATATTGGTAGTTTCATACCGATTCTGGTTATGAAGAGAATAAACCCAAATTTTGAAAGGCACCTTGCTTTTACTGTATTTAATTTTATGAGGTTCTATGTTATTTATATTTTAATATTTGTATATCAAAGTACTTCATTAATATCGAGTAGCTCTGGGGAGCATTTTAAATCAATATTTTAAGAAGATTTTATTATATGAAATTATTAGTTTACTTACTTGCTGCGCTTAGTACATTAAGTTGTCAAGAAGATAAGATGATAAAATTGGAAAGAAATGGTTTTTCAATATCTTATCCAAGCCATTTAACTCTTGATGAAAGTGGACAAGAGGGGACATCTTTTGTTTTGACAACTCAAAAAAGTGGGCAAAATGATGTCTTTGTAGAAAACATCAATCTGGTCATAAAAAATGTGGGCAAAACCAGCTTGGACGAGTTTAGCAAGCGTACTGAAAATGAAATTAGTACGGTAGCAAATATTATTGAAAGCAATAGATTGAAAATAAATGGTAAGGATTGTTTTAAATTGGTTTTGGAAGCTACTCAAAATAACGTTGACCTTACTTTTGTCCAACATTATTATCTAGAAAATCAAAAAGTTTATCTATTAACTTTTTCAAGTGAAACAAAAGTTTACTATGATTACTATAATGATATGAACACGGTTTTAACGAGCTTTGAAATCAAATAGAGGTTAATCCTTCCAGATGGCCCCCGCTACCGCTAGTCTATGACTAGTGGCGAGCATGAGTAAGAAGTAAATATAATGACCCCTCCGGCTACCGCTAGCTTGTAGCTAGTGGTTCCGGCAGAGTAAGTAAAACTGATTAAAACCACAGTCTCCCAAGTGGGGGTTGTGGTTTTTCTTTTGAGGGGAAAGATTGACTTATATTTGGAAGGCCATAAGCGTGGACGCTCACGGCAGCTGGGGAATGTGATAACGGATAAAATCAAAGTAAAATTTCCGTTAAAAAAAATTAAATGATGGTTATTTCGGACGATAAACAATTGAATGAAAGTGATTACGTATGTTTAAAAGAATTATGGGGTATATATTAATTTTTATTGGATTCTTATGCTTTTTAGCAGTTGGCGGGGGTTCTATGAGATATAGAAACCGTAGTGTTAATCCAAATAATTCATTAAGTGAAGATATCATGATTATTGCTCTTCTTATACTTACACCAGTAATAGGTTATTTTTTAATAAAAATTGGTTTTAAAATTCTAGGAAATGATAAAGAATGATTGAAACCAGATGTCCCCGCTACCGTCACGCCTTGGCGTGATGGTTCAGGCAGAGTAAACAAAAATGGTTAAAACCACAATCTCCTAAGTGGGGGTTGTGGTTTTTTATGTTGGAGCAAGGGATGCTGTATATTTGATATGCCACGAGCGTGGACGCTAGCAGCAGCGAAAGAAATCTTTGAAGCATTTACAAATGATAATTTCACAACAAAAAACATACCGGTCATTGTTTGTCATGGTTTTAGTTTATCTAACCCTAGCGATTATAAGGTCTTTGGCTATACTTCTTTTATTCTATGTTGATAGTTCTTTTATCGAATTTGATTTTGCAAAAGATCAATTGCTTGAAAAGAATAATATTTTTAATAACTACTATTTCTACGCACCCTATTTAATTGGAATAGGAGCAATAATTTTTATAAACCTTTATTTTAAGTTTAACGGGGGTTTTTATTTAGTTGCAGCAATATTGGGTATTGTAGTTTTTAGATTCTTAGATGCTGATATTGTAAGACCAGTCTTTGGGATTTTTGAGAACACTGTAATTAACGTAGTTTTATCATTGATAGTATTTTTATCGTTAGCATATGTTGCATTAAAAACGTATAGTACTAAAGGGGGAAGCAGTAATCCCCCAAGTTAGAGTCCAATAGCGGAGAATTACGAATCCGTACGGGCATACCATTTTTTAGTCAGCAAAACGTAGCTTACCAGTCCTGCACAAATAGCAATCATAGCTATCAATGCAAGTTTCAGTGCAAGCATTGGATTTTGGGATAATTCATCATAAAACAATCCTATTAGAAGGGAGAGTATTTTAGTTGGGACAAATGCCAGACTGATAAGTATGGCCAAATATTTTGGATTCGCATATTGTGTTAGGACCGAGTGAATAATGGGGGCTATATGAATTTCAGCAAGGCTGAGCAATACCAATGAAATTAGATAAAGCGCGATATGCTGGTCAGCGGGAACCTCGGGAATAAACAAGAGTATTCCAAAGGAAATAGCACCTAAAAGAAATCCAACCGTCAGCTTTACGAATTGGCTGTTATAAAAATAGGACCAGAGAATAATTGCCGCCAGACTAATGGGAACGATGAAAACGGTACTCGTTGAAGCCCAGGAATTTTTAAGGATGTTTAAGGAGGAAAATTCACTAAATGCTATCTGCAGATCAAAAATTCCTATGCTGGAAACTTCGTAAATGGCCCAGAACAACCCAACAAGGACAAATGCGATTAATATCTTTACTACCCGTTCGCCCATCCCTGTATCCTTTTCTAGAATTTGGTTAAGGACCGTTTCTCTTGACAGCAACGGAAAAATGATAGAAAACAGCATTAGGATTCCGGCTATGCTGAATCCTATAGTCCAGCCAAGTTCATGGCCAAGATAGCCGATGAAGAAGGGGCCGATAAAACCACCGATATTCACGGCCAGATAAAGTATAGTGAATCCGGCATCCAAGAGCTTGGTGTTGTTGAGGTAGAGTTTTCCAAAATGAGAAATAATGTTGGGGGTATATAATCCTCCCCCAAGAACCACAAGAAAAAGTCCGAGGTACAATCCCGTAACAGAGGGAATACAAAAACTGAAAGCACCTATGGCCTGTAAAACACCGCCTATAATTAACGCTCTCTTATTTCCTAAAAGCAAATCGCCCAGTAATGCGCCTATAAGCTGTGAAAAAACAATGGCCCCGGTGAACCACGCATAAACTTTCATAGCCTCAACATCGGACATCTGCAAGCTTTCGCTTACCATGTAGAGCACAATCAGCGCACGCAATCCATAAAAAGCGGCCCTTTCAAGCAATCTTGAACAAGCGTATGTGAAGGTATACTTGGTATGCTTTTGATGTAGTATTCTTTCCATGCAGTTTGGTTCGCAATTTAAGGAATTATGGAAAACAACAACTGCACTGGTTGTTGGTTCTGGGAAGCAGGATTAAAAGGCGGAAAGGTGTAGTCCATGCCTTCTGATGTGATGGTTTTATGCAAAAAAAGTTAATCTTCCTCCACCCGCTTTAAAAACTTCGCCGGATTTCCGGCCACTACGGTATTGGATGCAACATCCTTGGTCACCACCGATCCCGCTGCTACAACGGCATTATCCCCTATGGCTACTCCGGGCAAGATCACCGCATTCCCGCCGATCCACACATTATTCCCAATGGCGATGGGTAGGGCGTAACCACTCTTGTTACGGTCTACCGGCTCCAGGGCATGCCCCGCAGTATAGATACCTACATTAGGCCCCAACATGCAATCGTCCCCTATGGTAACCTTGGCGATATCCACAATGACACAATTGTAACCCGCATAAAAGTTCTTCCCCACGGTTATATTATGGCCCAGATCGCAGTGAAAATTATGCTCAATGTGTATACCGGGCCCAACTTGCCCCAACAATTTCCTGAGGAGGGTTTCCTGTGCGCTAAGATCGTGGGCAGGGATAGTATTAAACTGTTGGACCAAGCCTTTGGCCTTGAGGCTCTGTCTGCGCAAGTCCGCATCGTCCCTTTGGTAAATGATCTTTTCCGGTTTTTTCATAAAGTATCCTGTACTGATTTAAATTTGGGTGCTATTTCTTCATTTCCTTTTTATAGAGGTCAAAGAGGGAATCATTGATCTGCCCCAGTTTTTCGATAAGCTTCTTTTCCTGGTCCTTCAGGGTTTCCAATCCTTGTCCCATCTTTCCTTTTTGTTTTTCGGTATCGGACGAGGCCAACTCCTCCAGCATGCTTCTTAGCTTATTCTTGTGCTCGTGCGTAAAAATGGCCATGGATGAATTATCAATACGCGCTTGGGTCTTTTCCAAAAAAAGGAGGGATTGGGAATAGCTGTCTTCCAAACGGACCAATACCTCCTGCAGCTGGGCCTTTTTGACCTTTCGCTTCCGCACCACCCGCTTTTCGATCAGCAAGCGCCCCTCCCGAAGCACGCCCACCAATTCCTGGATGTACCGCAATTCCTGCTGCAGCTTACTTTCCATATGGCTTTGTTCCAGGGCGATAAGCCCCTTGTATTTTTCCAACTTTCTGTTGGTAACGTATACCCATACCAGCGAGATAACGGTAATCCCCAAGGAAACAATGGCTATGATATCTTCGGTTTCCATAATATATCGTATAAATCGTGTTCTTGTTCAAATCGTGTTTTGCACCATTTTAAAAAGCCTGCATCCTGTCTGAAGACATAGCTCTTTTCCGGCTGGTTCAAGTACTCCAGCAAATAAATCAGGTCAGCGTGCAATTTCTTGATCTGCTCCATGGCCCGGACGAAGTCATGCATTTTCAGTTGCAGGGTGAGTCCGTTGTGAAAGGCCAGGATGTTGGGGTTAAACATTGCAATGGCCCGTTTGATGTTGGCGATCATAAGCCGATCTACATCCCTTTTCGGCAGGGCATCATCTGCGGTCAAGGCCAAGAGGTAATACAGATCCACCTTATGGCCGTTGCTTCTCAACTGTTCAACCTTTTCCATTTTTTTTTCGTACTCCGGTCCCTTATTGTACGACCCAAAAAGTACTATACGGTCTTCCATACCTACTGTTTAGCATTAGCAATACCTATTTCCCTCGGTAGTTCGGTTTTTTTTTCCAGCTGTCCCATTCCTCCCTTGGGCGATCCAGAAAGGTAAATTTTATTCCAAATTCCCTGAGTAGGGTAATCAAATGTGCCGCGCCCCTATTACCGCATAGGAACAACACCTCATCCGCCTTTTGACAAATACTGGAATAACCTATCAAAGGTTGGTCCAGGATAATGGTTCCGGGGGCCATACTGTCCGTGCTCCCCGCCATGATACTGCGCTTAAATGCATAGAACGATTGGCTTTGGTGTGCATACCCCGATCGGTCACCCCTGGAGAGGCCATGTGGCGGAATACCCTGGACCGTTGCCAATTTTTTGACGTAGCGGTAATGGTCCCAAAAGGAATAGTATTCGGCATCGAACAGCGCACCTTCATCATTTCTATAGGTAGAAATGGAGGCCTTGATCATCCATTGGAACAAGGCCCTAAGGTCCTCACGGGATAGGGTGTCCAACTGCTGTTTTTCCTGTTCGCTGAGCATAATCGTTTGCTTGGGCCCTTGGGCTACCTAAAGATAACGATAATTGCCCGTAGCTACGGAATGTACAATGAAGAAGCTATGGCAGCGACAGATTTTGGTCTGGAAAACCAAAAAAATAAAGATGTAAGGGCCAGAACTGTTCTAGAACGGGCGGTAGCTGAATTTTTGTCCGCCTACCGAGGCGTCGGCCATAAGGCCCGCCTTGGGCAGCGCAAAAACGGCCACCCCGTCCTTGTACTTGGCATTCACCGCAATACCCGATTTTACCGCAACGGCAGAGGCTTCCGCGGCAAAGGCGAACTTACCTTCCTTAAAACGTTCCAGGTCCACCGCGGTCTCAAAAAAGATGACCTCTATAATGGCCTGGCCACCGGCCTGCAGGCCTACGTTCAGTTTTTTGAGTCCGGCCATGCCGATTAGGTTTCCACCTTCATAGACGGCCCCGTTTCCAGAGGCGCCCCCAATGATAAAACCGCCCTTTCCCACATTGGGAAAAATAACATAGCCGGCCGAGTTATTGAAAAAACGCTTGAGTCCCGCGTCCGATTTTACCAGGTCCCGTTTTGCCTTTTTGGCATCGTTGATTACTTTGTTTTCCTTCTTGGTCTGTGCGCTGGTGGCGACGGCAAGGAACATAATGCCAACCAGGGTCAATGCTTTTATCACTTTCATATCTGTTGTTTGTTTCAAATGTTAAAGATAATCACTTGAGGGCCTATGAAGCGTGTTCCCGATGATAAAAAAGTGTTAATGCCATATGCTTGTGGTATTTGGGCATTAAAAAACCCCCTATCCGTGTGGAAAGGGGGCAGTTTCATAAACGGGAAGGGACTATTCCGAAGGCCATTGCGGGCTCTCCATAATTTCTTCCATTTGTTTTACATGGCGCTCCGTATGTCCGGACATGAACAACATGATCTGATAGGCATCTATGGTGCCAAAGGGCAATTGCCCGTAATGGTTGCGCAGATCGTCTTGGGTATCTTTCATGTAGGCAATATGTTCCTTGCGTTTGGAAACAAAGGCCTCCAGGGTTTCTGCATGGGAACCGAATTTTCCGGTGGGCTCAAAAGGTTCCGAGGTCTTCACCTTGTTGGTACGGTCGGTAATAAGGCCCAACAATTGTTCATCGGACATTTTTACTTCGGCCCGTTTGGCCGGATCTGCTGGGGTCTGTAAGGACCCATGGAACATTTGATCAAAGGTATTTTCGGAAATGGCCAGGTGCTCCACGCACTCGGCTATGGACCAGGAGGCCTCCGATGCCTTGTAGTTGAGCTGGGCTTCGCTCAGCCCTTCCACCACACTTAAAAGATGGTCATGCGTCTTGGTCATTTCCTTTACGGCAAATTTCCGTTCCGCATCGGTAAGGCCGGTTTCCATAACTCCAAAACCAAGGAAGGCCAACAAGACGATGGGTAAGATAACTTTTTTCATTTTCAATAAGATTTTTGGTTGCTATTACTTTCAATGGTATGCTTTTATACCAAGGACGAACAAGTTAGAGGAATTTGGACACTTTTTGGAATTTTTTTTCGGAAAGCGGGGCCACTACCTAAAATACGCAGCCGGATTTTTGGCCATCGCCTCAATTTTCTGGAAGTACTGCCCTACATGACGGCCATCGGCTACCGCGTGGTGTACCTGCACGGAGAGCGGCATCAGCAGCTTGCCGCCGGACTCATAAAACTTGCCCCAGACCATACGGGGAACGCTGTCCGAGGGTTGATAATGCATGGCATGTTCAAAACCGGTGAAACTTACCCAGGGAATGGTGGACAGGAACAGAAAATCGTCCCGTCCCTCCTCATCCTCCAAGGAAGGCTCGGTCCGCATTTTTTTGCTGATGGCGTCCGCACTTTTAATGAACTTCCCGGCCTCTTCCTCATAAGGTACGGTACAAAAACTGAAGACATCGGCCACTTCGGTATATACTGTAAAGGAGGGTTGCACCGTTTCGTGTTCGTATACCTTCCCTTCCCGGATGCGCCATCGGAATTCCGGAATTTCGTTGGCGGCCCTGGCCACCAGATACACGATACTGGGATTGGTAGGAAGGCTTCTTTGCTTTAGGAAAGCAGGAAGCCCCGTAATATCTACCTGGGTGGTAATGTTAAAGTGTGGGCGCGCCATACTATTGAAGAACTCAAAATGCTTTTGACGATGGCTGCTGTTAAAAATAATTTCTTTCATTGTTCTTGGAACCGCATAATTTGGGCACCTAAAGATATTCCAAATTTATTTTCCGCAAGGTGTCGGGGAACCCGAAAAGGAAGAATTTATGGCCGGGTCAGGCGATGGCCCCGGTACAGCTAGGCCACTTCGGTCCGCACATGATCCAGGTCTTTGGGCGTAAGGGGTTTTAGGACATAATTGCGCACCATTTTATAATCCTTTACCCTATTGAGCTCACGGGGATCCACGGAGGAACTGATGATATAAACGGTGATATGGGCCATATCCTCTTGCAGCAATTGCCCCAGATCGTCCAAAAAATCCCAGCCATCCATAATGGGCATGTTGAGGTCCAGGAAGATTACACCCGGGAGCTCGGCACCTTGCTCTTTTAGTTCCTTAAACCCCTCCAGGGCGTCCAGGCCATTGGTATAGACCAGGATATGCTCGCAGAAATCCACTTCGTTCATCATACGCTTGGTACCGTAGATAAAAATAGGGTCGTCGTCAATGACACAAGCGGTCTTTATTTTTTTCATGGGGCGGTAAGTATTTGCGCTTTTTCAAAATACAAGGTAAAGGTAGTGCCCTGGTTGACTGTGCTGGCCACCTCAATTTTTCCGTTCATCGCCTCCACCTGGTTTTTGGTAATAAACAAACCAATGCCCCGGGCATCCTTATGCCGATGAAAGGTCTTGTACATGCCAAAGAGTTTTTTTCCATACTTCTCCAGATCAATGCCAAGACCATTGTCGGTAAAAGTCACCACTACCTGATCGCTCTTTTCCCTGGCCTCTATTTTAATGATCGGTGCTCTTTCCGGAGCGCTGTATTTAATGCTGTTGGTAAAGAGGTTGAGCAGTACGCTGTCCAGATAGGCCGGAATGGCATTAATGGTGATATCCTTATGGACTTTGATCGTTCGTTTGACACCCTTCTCTTTGATGAGCACGCTTAAGTTTTTCTCCACCTGCTTGATCGAGTCGTAAAGCATGACACATTTTAATTTTTCCTGGGCGCTGGTCTTTACCTGTACCACCTCGTTTAGGTGCGATACGGTTTCATTGAGACTTTCAGAGGCATCCCCCAACAGCTTTACCAGACTGGCCTTTTCCGTGGCCCTGCGTTCTTTGGAAAGAAACCCGCTGAGCATGGAAAGGTTGCTGGAATGTGAGCGAAGGTTATGGGAAACGATATGGGCAAAGTTCAAAAGACTTTCGTTTTGTGCACTGGTGATTTCGACCAGGTTCTTTAGTTTTTTCTCTGCGTTCTTCTCTGCCGTAATGTCCCAGTTGACGCCAATCATGCGCAAGGGGTTACCATGGGCATCTCGTCTTACCGTAGACTCGGCTTTGATGAACCTTACTTCCTGGTTGGGCCAGATAACCCTAAATTCGGATTTAAACTCCTTTTCCCCGGCAAGTGCCCTTTCTACCTCTTTTTGACAGCGTTCCTTGTCGTCCGGATGTACACTGGCTTCCCAGGCTTCTACCTCACCGCTAAAATCCGCTTTACGGATGCCGTAGATCTTGTACATAAAATCGTCCCAGATAAGCTTGTTCTGGGTTACGTCATAATCCCAGATCCCGATATCCGCGGCTTGGGTGGCTATGGCCAAGCGTTCGGAAACCTTTTGGTATTCCAAGGCGGTTTTCTTTTTTTCATCAATATCCTGCAAGGTACCGAACAAACGTACACATCGGTTGTCTACCATTTCGGCTTCCCCTTTGGCCCGTACCCATAATTCCTTGCCCTTGCCCGTTACAATTTGGAGTTCAGTATCCCAGGGTTTCCCGGACCGAAGCGCTTCACCTACCAGTTCGCTGATCGCGTCCCGATGCTCCCCGGCCCTGTAAAAGTTGATGCCTTCTTCCAAACTGGGGACATAGTCCGGGGACACTTCATGGATTTCCTTGGTAATTGCCGTCCAGGATAATTGGTTACTGATCAGGTCAAATTCCCAACCCCCTATTCGGGCCACGTTCAGGGCCTTTGACAGCAGTTCCTCCTTTCGTTTGTCCTCTGTAATATCCTCAACAATGGTAATCAATCCGCCAATGGCGCCATCGCCATTTTTCCAGGAGTTTATTTTCCACCGAAGCCATTGTACACTTCCGTTGGGGTGTACAAACTTTTGTCCTTTGCTCACACTTGCTCCGCCCTTTAGGCAATGCTGATGAATTTCCCTTAGTTCGTTGGGGGTAGCGGGGAGGACTTCATAATAGGTTTTGCCTATGATATCGGTGTCCGTAATACCAAATTCTTTAAGCCATATCCGGGAATGACTAATAAAACGCATTCCGGTATCCAAAATGGAAACGGCCATAGGGGAATCCTTGATCAAAAAATTAACGGTGAGGGTCTGCAATGGGTGTAGGGTTTTAAGGTTTCGGTCGGTTTCATTCCTTAACGTAGGAAATTACGCTATTATTGTAATGTAAGGCCTACTTTCCCCAAAATTTGGCGGGATGGGAACCCCTGGTCACCTGGATAGAAAAACTTTATCATTTAATAATATTTTAATATGGCCTGTCTATTCCGAGGGTGTTAAATTTTGTATTTTTAGGGATGCTAATCTATCCGTTTTTAACTAAGACAACGGCCTAAATAAATTTATCATGAAGAAAAAATTAACTACCTCTGCAGGAGCACCGGTATCCAACAACCAGCGCTCCCAAACCGCGGGCAACAGAGGTCCCGTATTGATGCAGGACTACAAGCTATTTGAAAAATTGGCCCATCAGAACAGGGAACGTATCCCGGAACGTGTGGTGCATGCCAAGGGATGGGGCGCCATGGGAACCTTTACGGTGACCAAGGACATTAGCAAGTACACCCGAGCCAAACTCTTCTCCGAAGTAGGGAAGAAAACACCTATTCTTTCAAGATTCTCCACAGTGGCTGGGGAAATGGGTGCGGCAGATACCGAGAGGGACGTACGTGGCTTTTCCTTAAAATTCTATACCGAAGAGGGCAACTGGGACCTGGTAGGGAACAATACCCCGGTCTTCTTTCTGAGGGATGGGTATAAATTCCCCGATTTTATCCACACACAAAAAAGACATCCCAAAACCAATTTACGCTCTCCCGAAGCGATGTGG
The DNA here is from genome assembly GCF_050589645.1 of Eudoraea algarum. Classification (NCBI taxonomy): domain Bacteria; kingdom Pseudomonadati; phylum Bacteroidota; class Flavobacteriia; order Flavobacteriales; family Flavobacteriaceae; genus Eudoraea; species Eudoraea algarum. Next base: position 324,712 of record NZ_JBNGOQ010000004.1, read on the forward strand.
GACTATTGGTCACTTTCTCCCGAAAGTTTGCACCAGGTAACCATACTCATGTCGGATCGTGGTATCCCTACCACGCCCATGCACATGAACGGCTATGGATCGCACACCTTCAGTTTTTGGAACAATGACGGGGAACGCTTTTGGGTAAAATTCCACTTTAAGACCCAGCAGGGCCATAAGCACTATACCAACGAGGAGACTGCCGAGGTAATAGGACAGACCCGGGAAAAATATCAGGAAGAACTTTTTGGCGCCATTGAGAAGGGCAACTACCCCAAGTGGACCATGAAGATACAGATCATGCCAGAGGCCGATGCGGAAAAAACCCCGTACAATCCCTTTGACCTCACCAAAGTATGGCCACATGGCGATTATCCCCTGATCGAGGTGGGTGAAATAGAGCTGAACCAGAATCCCGAAAACTATTGGCAGTATATCGAGAACGCGGCTTACTCGCCCTCCAATGTAGTGCCGGGAATAGGATTCTCGCCCGATAAGGTACTGCAGGCGCGCATTTTCTCTTACGCGGATGCACATAGATATCGTTTGGGCACGCACTATGAGGCCTTACCGGCCAATGCGCCCAAGAGCGAGGTAAACCACTACCATAAGGATGGGGCCATGCGCTTCTTTACCAATGATTTTGGCAATCCCGATGCTTTTTATGAGCCCAACACCAAAGACGGTGCCGCAGAGGATCCCGGCGTGGAGGAACCGCCAATGAAAATCAACGGTGACATCAGGCGTTATGAGGAAAATGACACTTTTGGGGAATACAAACAACCCGGAGACCTGTTCAGATTGTTCAACGCTGAGCAGAAGGAGCGTTTGTTCAACAACATTGCAGCGGCCATGGAGGGTGTTTCCATGGAGATTATTGAAAGGCAGTTGGCGCATTTTGACAAGGCCGACCCCGAATATGGCAATGGGGTGCGCAAGGCTTTGGGAATTACCGAACTTGCTGAATACTAAATTTGTAAATACATATTTTAACGGAACTGTCACGTCCGGGTTAGCTCGATGTGACAGTTTTTTTTATCTTTAAATTCCTATGCAATTACACGCTATAGAGGATGGGTTATGAATGATGAATTGGTGGTGCGTTCGGCGTATGGCGCGATGCGTTTCATCCGACAGTAGGCAGTGAACAGTTGGCAGTAAGCGGTGAACAATCGGCAATAAACAATAATCAAGTGGAAGAGGTAGTGAAACGAGGGATTCCTCGCAGGCTCGGAATGACAGATCAATGCGTGTTGTCATTCAGAGCGAAGCGAAGAATCTCAAACCTTTCGCCAGAAAACCAGAAACAGTAGGCAATAGTGAGTTAAGAGTTAATGAATGATGAATTGGCGGTGCGTTCGGCGTATGGCGCGATGCGTTTCATCCGACAGTAGGCAGTGAACAATGAACAATAAACAATTAGCAATGAACAATAAAAATGGTTTATTCTTAAACCTTAAACCTTAAACCTTAAACCTTAAACCTTGAACCTCATACAGTCAACCGTAAAACAAACAGATGAAAAATGATTACATGGATGCCTTTTTCGGAGCGATAAGGAACGGCGATGCCGAAGCCTTGGAACAGCTCATAACTGCACATTCGGAATTGGTAAATTCCAAAGACCAGAGAGGGTCTACACCCTTGATATTGGCCACCTACTACGACCATCGTGATATTGCACAATTGCTATTGGATCATGGGGCCGAAGTGGATGAAAAGGACGCCTCCGGGAATACGGCACTCATGGGGGTCTGTTTTAAGGGCTATACCGAGTTGGCCAAAAAACTGATCGAGCACGGCGCCAATGTCAACGAAAGCAATGCCATGGGGGCCAGTTGCCTAATTTATGCAGCTACCTTCAATCGCGAGGAAATCGCAAAGCTACTCCTTGCCCATGGGGCCGATATCAATGCCAAGGACGCTCGGGGCAACACGGCGCTGGACCATGCCAAGATGCAAGGCATCCCGTCACTTATAGACCTACTGGAAAAAAATGGCGCATAATAAGATCAACCTGAACCACACCATATGTCCAAAGAACTGAAAATAGCATTGTTGCAAGCACCATTGGTATGGGAGCATCCCGAACAAAACAGGGCGAACTTTTCAAGGAAAATAGAAGAAATCACCAAGGAGGTCGATTTGATCATACTTCCTGAAATGTTCACTACGGGCTTTACCATGACTCCAGGGCACATAGATGGGGCCGAGGGCCAAAAGACAATCCAATGGATGCAGGAGGAAGCGAACAAGAAGGACGCTGCGATTATAGGAAGCACCGTCTTCCAAGAGGCCGGGGACTATTTTAACCGGCTGTTTTTTGTAAAGCCCGATCAAACGGTATCGTACTATGACAAGCGGCACACCTTCACCTTGGCGGGTGAGGACAAGATATACCGGGCGGGCTCCGAAAAGTTGATCGTTAACTATCAAGGCTTCGCGATATGCCCCATGGTGTGTTATGATCTACGCTTTCCCGTTTGGGCACGGAACGTTGAAGATTACGATATCCTACTCTATGTGGCCAATTGGCCCAAACCGCGGATTGCGGCTTGGGACACCCTCTTAAAGGCCCGAGCCATTGAGAACATGTGCTATTGCATAGGGGTAAACCGGGTTGGGGAGGATCGTACGGGGCACAGCTATTGCGGACATTCTGCAGTGTATGATACTTTGGGAGAGGAAGTTGTGTTTTCCACCGAGGAAACGGTGCTCCATGCAACACTGCAAAAAGAACATATAGAGGGTACCCGGAACAAACTAAAATTTTTGGAGGATAGGGATGCCTTTACTCTGGGATGATAAAAGTTTCGATCTGTTCCCAATTGGCCCGCATTTCCAAGACACTGGGATAGTAGCTCACCCGTTCGGGCTGTAGCTTCATGAGATAATTTCCTGTATCCCATTTCCCATTCCCATTGGTATCATGGATTACCCGGATCAGATACTTGGCGGGTTCCAGGTTGTTGAATTCGAACGGCGTGGGCCTAGCGGCATAGATTTCCCGTTTAACCCCACCCTGCTCATCGGTCAATTGTACGATCAGGGGATAGCTGACATTTCCCGAAAGATTGAGGCTCAGATTGCCAAAGTCCGCGTAGCTTCCGGTGGAGAGTCCGTAGGATAGCGTATCGTTCTCCGTTTCAAAAAAATCCTGGAACGCCCCGGGCAAAAGTTGCAGTCCATAACGCTGGTTAGGGGCCACATCGAACTCAAAATCCATACGGTTCTTAAGGGTGTCCAGAGAGGCCGAAAACGGCACGGGCACGGAATCCGTGTCGATAATGCTGATTTTAGCCGTATCGATCGTTACGATCGGGGTGTTGGCATTGATATGGAAGGGCTCCCCAAACGGAAAGGTCCCCCTATGGCTGGGAGCCAAAATAAGGGAGTCCGTTGCCAATTTTCGCGTCTTTACCGTAAAGGTGTCCACCACCTTTGCCCTTGTATTACTTACCGTAAAGACCAGGGAATCGATCTCAAAGGGCGTAAACCAAAAATTGAGGGTGTCCTTTTCAGGTTCTTTGGCAATGAGGTTCCTTATGGTATCCGGCAAAACGGTAAGGGGCCGTATGGCTATACTGTCGCCCTGACCCTGATAGCCAAAGATAATCTTGTTGCTGGCCGCAAAATTGGGTACGGAAGCACTGTAATCGGGCACTTCCTTAAACAAATTCAATACGTATATGGAATCGGTGGGCAGGGAAACGGTATCCTTGATAAAGGCAATTTTATCCGTATTCTGATCAAACAGATTGTTTCTGCCTTCATCCTTGATCCCTACCATGGCATATTTTCCTGCTTTTAGGTTCTTAAGCTGAAATATGGTGGTGCTGTCCAGGGTATTGGTGATATAGTAGGGCGGACTTTTATAGATCGTGGAATCGGTATAGGTACTATCCAATTCGTATAGCATAACGCTGATAAAGGCGTCGGCATTCCGGTTAAAAGCGTCCCTGACCACGCCGGAAACGGTTAGTGAATCAATATAGTCTCCCGTGGAAAAGACATAGGTAAGGAAACTATTGGGATTTCCTTCATTGTTGTCCACAATGCTTTGCCCAAAATTCAGCGTATACGTGGTGTTTTCCCTAAGGGTATCCTTAAGTACAATTTCCACATATTTGCTCGCCAATCCCTGCGGACTTAGTTCCGGGGGGTATTTTAAGGGTGGGGATACAACAAGCTGATTTTGAACATCTTCCAGTTTAATGTACTCATCAAAATACAGCCGTATTTTCTTTTCGTTGAAATTAAGGCTCATATTCTCGGGATCTGCCCGTACCAGTTGGGGAGGCGTAATGTCCTTGGGTCCTCCGGAAGGATTGCCCCGTCTTGCACATTGCAGAAAAGCAAGAATGATCAATATTAGAAAAAAGTACGCTAAAAAACGTCGGACCATAGCAAGGACAAAATTCTTTAGGCAAAGAAACAACTAATTTGCAGAACAGTAAAATTACGGGACCATGGCCATGGTGGCGATATACACTTTAACACCCTCGGCCTTTTGCAGGGCCTTCGCACAGACCTCCAAGGTAGCACCGGTGGTGACCACATCATCTATCAAAAGCACCCTTTTGTTCCTGAAATATGTCGTGTCCGATAAGGTATATAAGGCTTTATCGGCATGCCATCTGAACCCGCGTCCCTTTTTGGTCTGTGTCCTTGTATTGGCGGTTTTTAGCAGTAACTGTCCCTCGAAAGACGCATTTAAATGTTGCGCTAAACGTTCACCGAAAAGCGTAAGCTGGTTATAGCCCCTTTTGCGCAATCGATTTTTGTGCAAAGGTACGGGAACAATACAATCTATCCCTTGCAGCACGGGGGATTCCCCAAGTAATTGTCCATACCATTCGCCGAGAAAAGCACCAATTTGTTCCTGGTTTTTATACTTTAAGTAGTGGATTAAACGTTGAACAATACCGTTTTCGGTGTAAATTAGGAAAGAACTGGCCTTTTCAATGGCAATTCTACCGTAAAAAATACGGTCTACCGGGTTTTCATCGATGAAATTGTACTCGGTGAGTGGTAGCTGATTTCGACAAACGGTACACAATAATCGTTCACCTCTGTGCAAGAGTGCATTACAACCAAAACATGCCTCCGGCACTAGGACTGTGTTGATATCATTTAGTATATTTGAAAGCTTGGAATAGAACAAATTTTATTGTAACCTACTTATAAATTACCTTATTGAATGAACCTTCAAGATAACAAATTCAACTATAAGATTATCCTTGCCGCTTTGGTTGCTGTAATCATAGGTATTTTAATAGCCTTTTACTACAGCTATGCGCAATCTACTACCCAAATCAATTTTTTGGAGCAGGAAAAGGGGTTGTTGGTGAAGGATCTTACGTTGATGAAAACGGAGGTAGACCGGCTTTCGGCCTTGAACGAGGTAAATGAGATAGAGCTACAGGACTCCAGGTTTCGTGTACAACAACTTTTGGACTCGGTGGGAAGGTTAAATTTTACGGTAGACAAATTAAGGGAATACAAAAAGGAACTTCGAAAGCTCGAATCTAGGCACGATAGCCTGAAGTTAAAGAACAACTTCCTAAAGTATAACAACATGCTCCTCTCGGACAAGTACGAGGAGACCAACAAGAAAATAGAGGAATTGCGCGGTAAGAGCAGTTCCTTGGCAGAAGCGGAGGCCCAGCTTAGACGAAAGAACAGGGAACTGAGCAAGGAGCTCAGGACCAAGAGTTATCTAAAACTTCGCGATTCCGAGGGCAGTGGTTTCAGACTTCGTAACGGGAAACCCATTAAGACGAACAAGGCATCTACCATTGAGAAGTTAAGAGGATGCGTTACCGTAATTGGCAACCCCAATTCCGGCAGCGAGGAAAAAGTGCTCTATTTTCAATTTCTGGGCCCCAACAAACAGATTATTGAGGATAACGCAAATACCATTTCCGTTAATGGTAATATCTACAGCAAGCGGGTTGAGCTTATCTTTATGGGAGAAGAGGTCAATGTATGTGACGTAATCACCATACCTTCCGGTTCCTTACGGGAAGGAAATTACACGCTCAATGTTTTTGAGGACGAAAAATTACTGGCTTCCTCTGAATTTCAATTGAAATAAATTACTTCGTTTTGGACCAATATTCTATTTTTGCCGCATGGTAAAACAAGAGGACAAGTTCAAGAAGGTCATTTCCCATGCCAAGGAATACGGGTATGTATTCCAATCCAGTGAAATATATGACGGACTCAGTGCGGTGTATGATTACGCACAGAACGGGGCCGAACTCAAAAAAAATATTCGAGAATATTGGTGGAAGGCCATGGTTCAAATGAACGATAACATTGTGGGTATCGATGCTGCCATCTTTATGCATCCCACCACTTGGAAAGCTTCTGGCCATGTTGATGCCTTCAATGACCCCCTAATAGATAACAAGGATTCCAAAAAACGCTACCGGGCCGATGTTTTGATCGAGGACCACGTGGCCAAGATCGAGGCCAAAATAGATAAGGAAGTGGCCAAAGCGGCCAAACGTTTTGGGGATAGCTTCGACAAGGAGCAGTTTCTGACCACCAACCCCAGGGTGGTGGGTTATGCGGAGAAGGCTGCAGCCATCTTAAAGCGCATGGGCCAGTCCTTGGAAAAGGAAGATTTGGCCGATGTCAAGGCCCTGATCGAGGAGCTGGGAATCGTATGTCCGGTATCCGGATCCAAAAACTGGACCGATGTTAAACAGTTTAACCTGATGTTCGGCACCAAACTGGGCGCTTCGGCCGATACGGCCATGGAGCTGTACTTACGCCCCGAAACCGCGCAGGGCATATTTGTCAATTTCCTGAACGTACAAAAATCGGGCCGCATGAAAATCCCTTTTGGAATTGCCCAAGTAGGAAAGGCGTTCCGAAATGAGATCGTGGCCCGCCAATTTATTTTCCGCCAGCGCGAGTTTGAACAGATGGAGATGCAGTTCTTTATTCGTCCGGGTTCACAGAAAGAATGGTACGGGAAGTGGAAGGAGAACCGAATGAAATGGCATTTGTCGCTGGGCATGGGGGAAGAGAACTATCGCTTTCACGATCATGAAAAACTGGCCCACTATGCGGATGCTGCAGCCGATATTGAATTTAAGTTCCCTTTTGGATTCAAGGAATTGGAAGGCATCCATTCACGAACGGATTTTGATCTGGGGAGTCACGAAAAATTTTCGGGCAAAAAACTGCAGTATTTTGACCCCGAGCTCAACGAAAGTTATGTCCCCTACGTCGTGGAGACTTCCATAGGTCTGGATCGTATGTTTCTGGCGGTATTTTCCCACGCGCTTCAGGAGGAGGAACTGGAAAATGGAACGGTGCGTACCGTACTCAGGATCCCCGCGGTCCTGGCACCGACCAAGGCAGCGGTCCTGCCCTTGATAAAAAGGGATGGCCTGCCAGAGATTGCCCATGAAATTATTGATGACCTAAAATGGGATTTCAATGTGAGTTACGATGAAAAGGATGCGGTAGGAAGACGTTATCGCAGACAGGATGCTGCAGGCACTCCCTTCTGCATTACCGTGGATCACCAGACCTTGGAAGACAGGACCGTAACCATTCGTCACCGAGATTCCATGGAACAGCAGCGTGTGGCCATCGATGCGGTACGGAATATTATCGCCGAGGAGGTAGACATGAAAAACTGGCTCAAGAAATTGGCGTAGTTCAAAGCCGATAACTAAGGCCCAAGCTGCCGTAATAGTTTCTGGCATCCCCTGGATTAAAAAAACGGGGCTCCGCGCCACCAAAGCCTACTGCATTGATCAGTACGGATCTTGCGTAACGGGTATTCCACAAATTGTTGATGCCCAGATCCAATTGCATACTAAACTTCTTGGAAAACGCCCGTTTGTACCCTAGCCGCGTATTGAAGACCGTATACGGCTCACTGGAAAGGGTGTTGGCATCTGTCAAGGGAATCGCTCCTACGGTAGTGTGCGCCAGGTTACAATAGAAACCGGCGGTATGATGAAATTGAAGCCCCGAGTTGATACGATGTCGAGGAACTCCGGTCAGCGGGTTGCCCGAAAATACGGTATCGCCATCCACAAAATCCACAAAGCTATGGTCGTTAAGGGTATAGCTGATGAAAGGTGCTATACGCGCTCTGGTACCAAGGGGAATACTGTAGTTCAGCTCGGTTTCCAGACCCTGGTGTTTTGTACTTCCGGCGTTTCTTCCGATAAATTGATCTTCCCCAACGCGTTCTGCCACGAGTAGGTTTTTGACATCCATACGGTAGAGGGCCAGGGTAATCCGTAATCTCCCTTTGTCCAGAAAGAGCCGAGTGCCCAGCTCGTAATTGGTTCCTGTCTCCTGTGAAATATCAGGGTTCAAGGCGCCGTCCGGTGTCAGCGTCTCTTCCAATCCGGGATTGGAGAAGCCGCGACTAATATTGGCGTAAACGAGATGCCCTTTTGAAGCGGTATACCGCAGACTAAAACTGGGAAGAACAATGGGGGGAAAGTCGCGCTCCGCGCTGGTGTTGGCAGCCCCCGTATTAAAGCGATCCCTAAAATCATAAAAGGTATTGTTCAGGCTTAAGCCCGCCTGGGCCTTGAAGCGCGCAGTCAGGGGAACAGTGAGGCCGGCAAACAGATTGTACTGTCTGCGGAACTCCTTGTTGTCCCCGATTTTATCGCCCAGCAAACTGCCATTGCCATCGTTGTCCCGAAATAGGTTTTCAAAGGTTCCCCCATGAAACTCATCCGTATAAAGTTCAGCTCCCAAGTTATATTCCAAAGGGCTGTTACCCGTTCCAAAATTTCCAAAAAAACGTGTCCTTAACCCGTAGCCATTGGTAAACTGGTCCACAATATTGAAGGGTCTGGCCTCAAATTGATCCAAATAGGTGTAGAAGACACTGGTGGTGTTTTCCAATCGACTGGAAAAGACATACGTATGCGAAATCCCCAACAGGGTATATCGATTGCTTTCAAAACCTTGGGCGGCCAACCAGTTGGCGGCAGCCTGACTAGGGTCTTCATCGAAGGCCGATTGGCTTAGGGAACTGGGAATCTGCGCGGTATAGTTAACATGGTTGAGCAACAGGGACATGGAGCTCCGGTCGCTTATGCGATAGGAGGTATGGAGCAAAAAACCATCCCGGTCAAAGCGGCTGTTTTCCCGATACCCGTCGGTCTCCAGATGACCGTAGCGCAAGTTTAAGGTAAGCGGACCTTCCTGATGGTTGAAACCCAGATTGTTTTTGATCAGACCAAAAGAACCTATGGTCAGGTTGTTTTTGAACCGTGTGGCCGCTTCTTCCGGTCTTTGGGTCCTTAGCAATATGGCCCCGCCGAGATTGGTGCCATAAGCCGTGCCCTTGGGACCTTTAATGACCTCGACCTGCCCTAAATTTTCAAGGTCATAGGTCTCTATCGTGGAGAAGCCCGTACCATTGGTGACGGGAATATCATCGTAATACAAGCGGAGCTTATCCGTGCCAAAAGGGGTACGCGCCCCGATGCCACGTATGGTAATTCTATTGGTGTTCAAAGCCCCGGAAAGTATGTATACGCCTGCAATTTGATTGATGGGGGAGATGAGGTCCACGGGACTATAGTTTTGAAAGGCCGTTGGTCCTACTTGGCTAGTCGGTAGGATGCCCAAGGGGTTTCTATGGGCGATGGTATCTAGCAATACTACCTCGTCCAAGGCGGTAATACTGTCCTTTTGGGTTTGCTGTGCACGGCTCATAGTGAGCGCGGCAAGCAAGGCGAGAAAAACTAGGGAGGCCCTGATTATATTCATATACGGGGCCAAAAATAGGGATTAAAACCGAAAACCGACAGATAGGCCTACCCGATACATAAAGGTCTCCTGGAAATCTTCCGGATTCACGTTTCGGCCAAACCCACCGTTGATTTCCAGGGTGAATTTTTCACTTCGGGTCACCCATTTGTTCCCAAGTCCAAGACCAAGGGCCACAGTGCTGTAGTCATTGTTTCGAGCCCCCAGTGTCCCCCCAGCCAAAGTATCGTCCTCACCCGTATAGTAGAGGCCAAAAGCTTCCGCAAAAAAACCACTTCTAGGACCATAACCAAAATAGGCCCGGAAGTTGGGGCCTATGCCAAAATCACCGTTATAGTCCAGCGCATCGTTGTCAAAATAAACGGTACCCCCAAAACTGGTGTCCTCGCTAAAAAAATATTCATAGGAAAAATCGAGTGTCGTCGTGGCCAGAAAAAGGCCGGCATTGAATTTTAGCTCATGGTCGTTCTGGTATCGTGGATAGGCTTGGGCCATGCCAAAATGTGCTGCCATAGTGAATAGGACCAAAATGTAAAACTTTTTCATGCTGTCTGTTTTTACTATCCCTGTAATACAAATCCCGTTCCAAAAGTATAAAATCCAATTTTTTATGCACCAATGCTACCCAGTATATTCCCGATTTTGTTACTTTTAGCTGCTGTAAAATCCACCTAAAAAAGTACTGATGAAAATCGTCTCCTATAATGTAAATGGTATCAGGGCAGCCCTGAACAAAGGTTTTGTGGCATGGCTGCAAAGTGTAGACCCCGATGTGGTGTGCCTACAGGAAACCAAGGCGCAGAAAGAACAATTGGACCTGTCTATTTTTGATCGGGCAGGGTACCCTTTTAATTACTGGTACAGCGCACAAAAGAAGGGCTACAGTGGGGTGGCCATTTTGGCCAAGCGAGAACCGGATCATGTGGCCTATGGTACGGGCATTGACTATATGGACCACGAGGGAAGAAATCTTAGGGCCGATTTTAATGGCGTCTCCGTTATGAGCATGTACCTCCCTTCGGGCACCAATATGGACCGATTGGAGTTTAAGCTGAAATACATGGCCGATTTTCAGGAATATGCCAACCAGTTGCGAAAAGAACACCCCAATCTAATTGTCTGTGGGGATTACAACATTTGCCACGAGGCTATTGATATCCATGACCCCATAAGGAACAAGAACGTATCGGGCTTTTTACCGGTTGAGCGCGAATGGATCGGAAATTTTATGGCCAGTGGTTTTATAGATAGCTTTAGGCACTTCAACAAGGAACCCCATAATTATACCTGGTGGAGCTATAGGGCCAATGCGCGCAATAACAACAAAGGCTGGCGTTTGGATTATGGCATGGTGAGCCAGCCCTTGGAAAGTAGGTTAAAGCGATCCGTAATCCTTTCCGAAGCCAAGCACAGTGACCATTGTCCTATTTTGCTGGAGCTGGAAAAATAGGGGCGGCGAAACCATATCGGACGATAATTTGTACCTTTGCCCGCAAAAATAATTGCTAATCCCTACCTTTTAAATGAAATATACCAAGCTACCGCACACGGATCTTGAAGTAAGCAAAATCTGTTTGGGCACCATGACCTGGGGCCGTCAAAATACCGAAGAAGAGGGCCACCAACAAATGAACTATGCCCTGGACCAAGGCGTGAATTTTTTCGATACGGCAGAACTATATCCGGTTCCAGCAAAAAAGGAGCTGTATGCCGCCACCGAGGAAATTATCGGGAATTGGTTCAAAAAAACAGGAAATAGGGACAAGGTCATTCTGGCCTCCAAGATTGCTGGAAAGGGCGATTACACAAAATTCATTCGAACTACAGGCTTTAGTCGGGATTCCATTATTGAAGCAGTGGAAGGTAGTTTGACCCGTTTGCAGACCGATTATATAGACCTTTACCAGTTGCATTGGCCGGAAAGGGCCACCAACTTCTTTGGGCAACGGGGATATACCCATCAAGTTACCGATTACTGGAAAGACAATATACACCAGGTGTTGGAAACGCTAAGGGATCTGGTCCAAGAAGGAAAAATACGGCATGTGGGCCTATCCAATGAAACTCCCTGGGGCACCATGCGTTTCCTGGAAGAATCCAAGGTGCATGACAGTTTGCCCAGGATGATTACCATTCAAAACCCCTACAGCTTGTTGAACCGTACCTTTGAGGTAGGGTTGGCCGAAATCGCTATCCGCGAAAATATCGGATTAATTCCGTACTCCCCCATGGGCTTCGGCGTGCTCAGCGGAAAATACCTAGGAGGGAAAATGCCGGAAAACGCCAGGATCACCATCTTTCCGAATTACAGCCGCTACAGTGGGGAGACGGCCGTAGCCGCGACCCAACGTTACTATGATCTGGCCCAGGAGCATCAGATGTCCTTGGCGCAGATGGCCCTGGCCTTTGTGAATACCAGACCCTTTGTTACCAGTACTATCATAGGGGCCACCAGTATGGAACAGTTAAAGGAAAATATTGCCAGTATTGAACTGGACTTGTCCGAAGAGGTACTAAAGGGCATAGAGGAAATCCATGGGGCCATTCCCAATCCGGCACCCTAATCCTCTGGGGGCGTATCCACGTCATCGATAAATTGGATAACCCCTTTGAAGTAATTTTCCTGATCATCATATTGGGACAAATGGCTTCCATTGGGGCAAAAAAGATAGGTCCCGTTCTGCACCTGTTTGGACATCCATTCCATATGTGTGGGATCCATGGTATCGTATTTGCTCCCAATGACCAGGGTAGGAACACGTATTTCCTTGAGCCTGTCCTTGATATCCCAGTCCTTTAGGGTGGCGTTGCCCGTTATGCCAAATTCACTATATCCCTGCATGTGCACATAAATTTGGTTGTTGGCGTGCTTTAAGCTGCGCATTACGGCTTCGGGCCATTGGTCGGGCGGACTGCGAAGCACGTGCTCCGTATAGTAGTGTGTGAACAACAGTTCCCCATAGCGCGGGTTTTCATAATCTTCCTTGGCCTCAATGGCCTGTATTTCGGTATACACCTCCGGATCCAATTGGGGCCCCAGGACTTCCTGTGCATAGGCATTGTATTCCGGGATACTGCTCATCATGTTGGAGATGATCAGTCCTTTGAGGTTGTCCTGATATTTTAGCGCATACTCCATGGCCAGCATCCCTCCCCAGGATTGCCCTAGGAGGTAAAAATTGGAAGGGTCCAATTTCAGGGCCTTCCGTACCTGCTCTACCTCTTCTACAAAACGTTCCTTGGTCCAAAGGGAAAGGTCATCTGGTTGATCACTGTAGTACGAACCTAGCTGATCGTAGTAGATATACTCAATGCCCGCTTCCGGGAAATAGCCATCGGCACATTCGTAAAGTTCATGGGTCATCCCGGGGCCTCCATGCAGTAAGAGAACTTTTTTTGTAGGGTTGTTCCCGACCCTTTTGGTCCAAACCTTAAAGGTGCCTTTGTCCGTGCTTATGGGAATCATCTTGATTCCACCGGTGTATTGGTCGTCCCGGTCGGCAAAACTAAAATAGTCAGTGGTGGTGGTGTTCGTTTCTTCCGCCTTTGATGCAGGCTGTTGTTTGCAGGCTATAAGGCATAGAAAAAAGAGGGCGAAGGGAAATAGGTGTCTCATGTTTAGCTGTATTGGATATCCCATAAAGTTAGGGATTATTGTTGATCTTAGCCGAACAATGCCCGTACCACATCCTCTATCTTTGAGGCCAATCGGATTTCTATTTTTGGGTTTTTTAGGGCAATTTTATTGTTTTTGGACACAAAAATGGCGGTAAAACCCAATTTCTCGGCCTCCAGGATGCGTTGATCTACCCGTTGCACCGGGCGTATCTCCCCAGCGAGTCCCACCTCTGCCGCAAAGCATACCCCTTTCTCAACAGGGATATCCGCAGTGCTTGAAAGTATGGCACCAATGACCGCCAGATCAATGGCCGGATCATCTACCGAGATGCCGCCGGTAATATTTAGAAACACGTCCTTGGCTCCCAGTTTAAATCCCGCTCTTTTTTCGAGCACCGCCAGCAACATGTTCAAACGTTTTGCATTATAGCCCGTTGTGGTTCTTTGGGGCGTGCCGTATACCGCGGTGCTTACCAGCGCTTGGATCTCTATCATCAAGGGGCGCATGCCTTCTACTGTAGCAGCTATGGCGGTACCGCTGAGGTCCCCATCGTTCTTTGATATTAAAATTTCAGAAGGGTTGTTCACCTCCCGAAGCCCGCTTCCCTGCATTTCGTAGATACCCAGTTCGGCTGTGGAGCCAAAACGGTTTTTCAAGGCACGTAGAATGCGGTATACATAGTTGCGATCACCTTCGAACTGCAAGACCGTATCTACCATATGTTCCAGAATCTTGGGTCCGGCAATGGTACCATCCTTGGTGATATGCCCGATTAGAATAACCGGGATATTGGTCTCTTTCGCAAATTTGATAAGTTCGGCGGTACATTCACGTATTTGTGAGATGCTACCGGCGGCAGACTCAATATAATCCGAATGCAGGGTCTGGATGGAATCGATAACCACAATGTCCGGGGCCACGGCCTGGATCTGCTGAAAAATATGTTGGGTCTTGGTCTCGGTGAGGACATAGCAGGATTCGCTACCGGGATGTACCCTATCGGCCCTCATCTTAATTTGTTTTTGGCTTTCCTCTCCGGACACATACAGGGTCTTGTATGGAAGTTTTAGCGCAATCTGCAGCAAGAGCGTACTTTTGCCAATTCCGGGTTCCCCGCCCAAAAGCACCAGGGAACCGGGCACAAGGCCACCGCCCAAGACCCTATTGAACTCTTTGTCATGAAGGTCAAGTCGTGTTTCCGTGGCTGTGCTTATCTCATGGACCCTAAGGGATTTAACCGTCTTTTTTGAACCATTTGCACTGGTTTTCCAGGCGGTTTTTTCCTCTTTTTGGATAACTTCCTCCACCACGGTATTCCATTGTTTGCAGGCAGTACATTGTCCCACCCATTTGGCGTACTGCGTACCGCAGTGCTGGCAGAAAAAAGCTGTTTTGGTCTTGGCCATTTCTAGGTTTAAGCTTGCGTCTAAAGATAGAATAAAGTTTAAAAAAAGGGACCGAAAAACTTCAAAAGCTATCGCCGGTGTTTTGGAACAATAAGTACTGCCCCATGCACGTTTCTTCTTTGGGGCATCTTTTAACACATATGATCATGATCAATGGAATTTTGCTTTGGCCCCGTACCTCAAAAATTGTATTTCTTGCTTTTATTTTGGCGATAACAGCCTGCAGTTCCGATAAGGACGCCCCACCGGATCCCGATCCACCGATAGCGTTGTCCGGAGACTGCGCCAGCTTTCCAAAGGCGGATGACAGATTACCAGCCACGATAGCCGCGGAAATACTGGACCTGCATAATGAAAAACGGGCAGAATATTGTCTTCCCCCCTTGGAATGGGACTATAATTTGGCACGCGTGGCCCAATGGTGGGCGGAGACGTCGGGAGCAGATGGTCCCCATAGCGCGATGGCGGACCGATTGGAAAAATACAGGGAATTTTCGGGTTGTGTGGATGACTGCCCTGAATCCATTGGTGAGAATATGCACTGGCGACAACCTTGGGATTTTTTTGATGATAGTTACGTGTCCGGATGGTTGGCCGAGGAACAGGATTCCCCATCGTGCAATAGGGGCGGGGCCCATTATACCCAAATGGTATTTGAATTGGCCACCAAGGTAGGTTGCGCCGCGTTCATCGATGCCGATGGACGGTTACATTTTATCTGCGAATACGATAAATGGCAGGGCGCTTACGACCCGGTCTTTCCAGATGAAAACTGTGGATGTGGTGGAAGGCAATGGGAGAAGGCCAAGCCTTGTGACTAGGCCGGAGTTAAGCCCAGGAGCTATACTGCTGATCAAATGCCAGGGCTGGGAATCTCAAGGATAGAAAGGAATCAATACCCAAAATCGGCCTTTAGGGCGTCCATTTTGTCCAAGGCCATTTCCTTGGTAAGGAAATCTATCTCCTCCATACCAAAGGCTTTTTCAAAGGTACGCAGCGCTTTTTTGGTCTCCCCCATTTCCTCGTAATATTCCCCTTCAAAATAAAAGCCCAACATCGTCTCGGGAAATTCGCGCTTACAGAGATCGGACAGCGGTTTCAAGGACTCAAAATCGTCTTTTTTCCGGCAGCCGGCATAAATGGCCATGATATCGTTCAGTTCTACTTGCTTTCGGAACCCGAACAGTTCTTCGAGTTTGGCGTATTTTTTTTCCAAATAGTCATATACAGGCTCTTCGGAGGCCAAGATGTTTTTCCGGTATTCCTTTGGACTGATGGGCCTGAACATATCAAAAGTCCTGTCCCAGGCCTTGCCGATGCCGTAAGTGGCCACGGATATCTCGTTTGCCGATGGATATTCGTCAAAATAGTAGTTTAGATTTTCTTTATCCAGGACCTTAATGGCCCGATCCATCTGTAAAGTGGCCTTTTTGTTATCGTCGTTGTTGCCCCCTACCACGAGGTGATAGAATATTTGCTGATCTAGGGCACTGAGTCTGGCCGGCACCCTGCTCTCCATTTCCGGCGCCAGGAGCGGCGCAATACTGATATAGGCGTTAAAGAGCGACTTCTCCTTGAATAGGTAGTAATTGCCAAAATTGGCGGTAATATCAAATCCTACGATCATTTTAAAGGGAGCCACGGAATAACTGGTCTCCAAATAAGGAATGATCTCCATGCCCAGAAACTCAAAAAACAGCTTCCCTTTTTCCGTGGGCAGCCCGGTATCCGGTTCGTAATCGCAGTCCTCCAGTCGCAGATCGTTCTTGCTCTGGTGAATACCTACCACGATGGTTTCCGGCATTCCTTGAAACTTACTGTAAAACTTGGAGGTGGCCACTACCTGATCAAATAAGTAATCCCCGTCCAAAACGACTACCAAGGGGTATTTTTTCTCCTCGGAATAATCTTCCGGAAAATAATAGGAAACATCCCTTCTTTCCTGAAGCTTAAAGGATTCAAAGATTTCCTGGGTCACCTGGGCACTCAATCCCAAGGACATGATACATGCTAGAAGGGTCAACAAAGATCTCATAAGCTGTTTTTTGGTGTGGAACACTACCGGTTTCTGTTCAATAACGGTAAGACCAGAAAAGATATTGCACCAAAAACAACGACCATTAAAGTTTGGGCGATCCACATAATCCAGCCAAAGGCGTCCCCGGATACCGCGCTTATTCCAAAAATGGCAAGGGACCCGCTCACGGCAATGGGGTAGAGCCCTATGCCCCCATTGGTAGCGGTCATGGCGAAGGCCCCGGCTACAAAGGCGACCAGGAGTTCGCCCAAGCTAAGGTCCATGGTTTCGGGCACCGTAAATTTTATCACCCAGAACATGGCAATATAGGCAGACCAGATAAACAGGGTATGCAAAATGAACCCCCATTTATTTTTTATTTTAAAAACGCTGAAAACACCATCCAGGAGGCCTTTTACGAAGGCCTTCAATTTAAGGGCAAGATTTGAATTGGATCTGCGCACAAAAACCAGAAACAACAGCGCCCCTAAGATGCCTGCTCCGGCCAATAAGAGTAAGCCATTAAGATCAAACCCCCGGTCCTGGAAAAATTCCAGGATGATATCCGTTTGTAAAAAAAGCGTGATGCCGATGACCAGCATAAGCATGAGCAAATCAATGACGCGCTCGGTGACGATAGTCCCAAACCCCTTCTCAAAGGGCACTTTTTCATAGGTAGCCAAGGCAGTGGCCCGGAGTATCTCCCCAGACCTGGGAATGCCCAAGTTGGCAAAATAGGCCAAAAGTATGATCAAAATGGTATTGCTTATTTTGGGCCTATAACCCAAGGGCGCCAATAGGTAGTTCCATCGTATGGCACGCGACACATGGCTGAGGATTCCTATACCTACCGAAAGGCCTACCCAAAACATATCGGCCTCCCGAATATACCGCAGGATTTGTTGCCGGTCTTCCGGAGAGGTGATGGTGTACGAATACCAAACCAGAAAAACCCCCAAACCTATGGGAATCACTGTTTTAAGGATCTTTTTTAAGGAGGCGTTCAAAATTAGTTCAAAAGATTGTTTTCCTCATTGGGGAATACCAAAGCGGGATTGAATTTTTTAGCTTCTTCCAAGGCCATCTGTGCATAGGTGATAAGAATTAGCACATCACCTACCGCCACCTTCCTGGCCGCAGCACCGTTCAAGGTAAGCTCACCACTACCTCTGGGACCTGGAATGGCATAGGTTTCCAAACGCTCCCCATTGTTGTTGTTCACGATTTGTACTTTTTCGCCCCGAACAATGTTTGCAGCATCCATTAGGTCCTGATCAATGGTAATGCTACCTATATAATTTAAATCCGCACCCGTAACCTTTACGCGATGGATCTTTGATTTTAGTACTTCTATTTGCATGGCACAAAGTTAATCAATTACAATGCGATATTATCTATTAGCCGTATGCCCTCGGCATAAACGGCAACAAAGGCTCGGTATTTTTTGCCCTTTTGTTTTCGCGTTAACGGTCTTAGGGTAGTGGCGTCCGCAATTTGAATGTATTCCAAGGTCAATCGAGGGTTCTGTTCAAATTGACGGGTTACCCATTCCTTTACCTTAAAGGCGCTTTTTTTGGCGAACCTTTCCTTTGCCTTCAACAACGTCCGATAAATAAAACCGGCCTCCTGGCGGCCTTCTGTGGACAGTCTTTCATTTCTGGAACTCATGGCCAGCCCGTGCGGCTCCCTGACGATGGGGCAGCCAATGATCTGCACCGGGATTTCTTTCAGTGCCACCAGCTTTTGTATGATCAACAGTTGCTGAAAATCCTTTTCTCCAAAGTAGGCCCTGTCCGGACCTACGGCCTTCAACAATTTCTCTACCACGGTGCCTACCCCGTCAAAGTGCCCTTCCCTGAACCGCCCTTCCATCAACATATCCAAGCCGTTAAAATTAAAAGTCTCGGATTGTGTACCCTCCGGGTAAAGTTCTTTTACGGAAGGAGCAAAAATCAGGATATTGTCCGATATCGCCTCCAGTTGCGCGACATCACTTGCCATGGTCTTGGGGTATTTTAAGAGATCTTCCTCATTATTGAACTGCGTAGGGTTCACGAAAATACTCACCACGACTTGGTCATTTTCCAAGATGGCCTTTTTAACGAGGGAAAGATGCCCCGAGTGCAATGCCCCCATAGTTGGAACCAGACCAATGGTATGGTTTTTGGTGCTGTTTGACCGAAGATGGGAATTTAGTTTCCTTTTCGTGCTGAATACCGGCATAACAATTTTTAAAGCGAGCAAACTTACTATAATTACAGCTAATCTGCATAATTTTTGTAATTTTGCAGCTACGTTTCCGCGATAAATAAAATAAAGTCTTTATGAATGGTAAAAAGATATTGTTTGTATCTTCAGAATTAGTACCCTACCTGCCAGAGAACGAAGTTTCCTTAATGTCTTACGAAGCACCAAGAATGGTCAACAGCAATGGGGGCCAGATAAGGATATTTATGCCCAGATTTGGGAATATCAATGAAAGGAGGCACCAACTCCATGAAGTGATCAGGTTATCGGGGATGAATCTGGTAATCAACGATATGGACATGCCCTTGATTATAAAAGTGGCTTCTATACCAAAGGAACGGATCCAGGTCTATTTTATAGATAACGAAGAGTATTTTAAACGCAAGGCGACCTTTACCAATGAGGAAGGTGCTTTGTTTCCGGACAACGACGAACGGGCCATTTTCTTTGCAAAAGGGGTGGTGGAAACGGTTAAAAAATTAAACTGGTCACCGGACATCATCCATGTACATGGCTGGATGGCTTCTTTGGTCCCGCTTTATCTAAAACAATATTATGCAGATGAACCCTTGTTTGCGGACAGCAAAATAGTTACCTCTGTTTACGGAAGTGGCTTTGACGGCGAATTGGATGCCGAATTACATAAAAAAATCGCTTTTGACGGGATTGCGGAAGAACAGATAAACGTACTGCAGAGCCCTGACTATAATAATTTGTTAAAAGTCGCGGTAGATTTTTCCGATGCTGTTATTTTAGCGGCGGAAGAAATTCCGGAAGAGTTACAACAATATATTTCCAACCTCCAAAAACCTGTGTTGCCATATGTTTCCATACAAGAATTTGAGGAAGCCTATGCGAATTTTTATAACACCGAAGTCTTAAAATAATTTTCATGAGTTTTTTGAATAGAATAAAGCTCCCTGCACTGGCAGGAACCCTTCTTATCATGGTCTTGTTTTCTTGTGAGGAGGAGCTTACCTCCGTGGGCGAAGGTGTAATTGGAGGGGAGCCTTTTGTGACAGACCGTGCCGTTTTTGACGTTTTTGCCTACAACAAAGGAATCCAGGCCGTGCAGACCAATAGATTGCCACTGTATCAATTGGGGCACTTCAATGATCCCGTCTATGGGAATACGGAAGCGCAGATCACTGCCCAAGTGCAACTGTCTGCAGCCAACCCGACTTTTGGGTTATCTACGCAACAGGTGGAGGATGATTCCGATACGGACGACGATGATAGCACTATACGGGAAAATGAGACAGTAAAAGAAGTTTTTTTATACATACCTTTTGAAACCAATAGTTCCGATAGGGACGGGGACGGCGTGGATGATGAATTTGATGCTGACCCTTTGGACGCCAATAGCGATAGCGATGGGGATGGCCTTACCGATTCCCAAGAAGCTATTGATGGCACGGATCCACTGAATACCGATACCGACGGGGACGGAATTACCGATGATGAGGATGAATCTACCTTGGGCCAGCGGTTTCCAAGACGATTCGACCTCGATAGCATTTATGGCAACCGGGAGATGCCCTTTAATCTACGGGTGGCACGTTCTACCTTCTTTTTACGCGATCTGGACCCCAATACCAATTTTGAGGAATCGCAGGAATATTTTTCTACCCAAGAGTTCTCGCCCACCTTCGTTTCCGATGTGCTCTTTGATGGGGAGGTGACCATTAGCAATGAGGAGTTCTTATTTTTGGTAGAAGAAGATGACCCAGATACGGAAGTAAACGAAATAGGTTCCGTGGAAAGCCGACTTGCTCCTGGGATACGAGTACCGTTAGACCCTGCCTTTTTTCAGACCAATGTGCTGGACAAAGAAGGGCAATCCGAGTTGTTGAGCCAGGCCAATTTTGCGGAGTTCTTTAGGGGGATTCATCTGGCAATTACTTCGGGAGATGTTCTGTTGGGACTGGATCTGACGGCAGATGCCGTAACCATAGACATCGTTTATGATTACGATCGGGTAGATACCAATGGCACGGACGATACGGCAGACGATACCATTGAAAAGGTAGAGAGCACCTTTCAGCTCAATTTGTTGACCCTGAACACACAGACCGGGGCCCTAGGAGGAAATGCGGTGAACACCTTCATAAATGATGCATACCCTGCTTCAATTACGGATAATTTGGACACGGGGACCAATGCCTCCAGGGTCTATGTAAAAGGCGGTGCCGGAACCTTTGCGGAAATTAGGCTGTTCGATGAAAACCTAGGACGGGAAACGATCAATGAGATCAAGGCCAACAATTGGATCATCAATGAGGCAAATCTTGTGTTTTATGTAGATCGGACCACCTTGGACAGCGCTCCGGGAACGGTAATAGAGCCTCCAAGACTATACCTTTACAATGCGGAGACCAATGTACCCCTTTACAATCCCTTATTCGATGTGGCTGATCCCAATCCCTTGAACTCGTTTCCCGATTACGATGGTATTTTGGAAGAATCCAATGGCCAGGGTGTTAAGTATACGGTTCGTATCACGGACCATATCAACAACCTGATTGTTAGGGATTCCACCAATGCGATCTTGGGCCTTGCACTTACCTCCAATATTAATGTCATTTCCGCTGCAGGGGCAATGTTGGAGAATGGGGAGGAGAGCAACATTCCGATTATGTCTACCATCAACCCTTTGGGCACTGTGCTTTTTGGCAGCAATGTGGCCCCTGGCGAAGAAGATATGAAACTACAACTGGAGATTTTTTATACCGAGACAAACTAGTCCTTATATACCACTAGTAGGAATTATCCGTTATATATCCAAAACTTTACATGGTTTTTGAATGCATCGCTTAAATTTGCAATGGAAAAAGCGTGAAACCAACCATAAAATACAGTGAATTATGTGTGGAATTGTAGGATATATGGGGCACCGAGAGGCCTACCCCATCATCATAAAGGGTTTACAGCGGTTAGAGTACCGCGGTTATGACAGTGCTGGGATAGCCATTTTTGATGGGGATACCATTAATTTGTCCAAAACCAAGGGTAAGGTCGAAGACCTGAAGAACAAGGCCAAAAGTACCATGTCGCTTAATGGCAATTTGGGCTTGGGTCATACCCGATGGGCCACCCATGGTGTTCCCAATGATATAAATTCCCACCCACATTACTCCAACTCGGGCGATTTGGTCATTATCCATAATGGAATTATAGAGAATTATGAATCCATCAAAAAGGAGTTGACCAAAAGGGGATACACCTTTGAATCGGATACCGACACCGAGGTACTGGTGAACCTGATCGAGGAAATCAAGAACACAGAGGAGGTGAAACTGGGCCAGGCAGTTCAAATTGCCTTAAACCAGGTGGTAGGCGCATACGCCATTGCCGTCTTTGACAGGCAGAAACCCGATGAAATCGTGGTGGCCAAGCTGGGAAGCCCTTTGGCGATTGGGATTGGGGAGAATGAATACTTTGTGGCCTCGGACGCTTCCCCCTTTATTGAGTTCACGAACAATGCCGTCTATTTGGAGGATGAGGAGATGGCCATAATTCGGTTGGGAAAAGAGATTAAACTCCGAAAGATAAAGGACGATGCCATTGCCTATCCCAATATTTTGGAATTGAAGCTCAACCTTGAAGAGATTGAAAAGGGAGGGTACGACCATTTTATGCTCAAGGAAATCTATGAACAGCCCAAGGCCATTTTAGACACCTATCGTGGGCGTTTATTGGCGGATAGAGGTTTAATACGGATGGCGGGAATCGATCAGAACCTCGAGAAGTTTTTGAACGCGGACCGTATAATCATTGTAGCTTGTGGCACGTCTTGGCACGCCGGCCTAGTAGCGGAATACATTTTTGAAGACCTGGCCAGAATCCCGGTAGAAGTAGAATACGCATCGGAATTCAGGTATAGGAACCCGGTGATTACCGATCGCGATGTGCTTATAGCGATATCCCAATCAGGGGAAACTGCAGATACCCTGGCGGCCATAAAGCTTGCCAAACAGAAAGGGGCGTTTGTGTTCGGGGTATGTAATGTGGTAGGGTCGTCCATTGCCAGGGAGACCCATGCAGGGGCTTATACCCATGCCGGTCCGGAAATTGGGGTAGCCTCAACAAAGGCATTTACCACGCAAATAACGGTGCTTACCTTAATCGCCTTAAAACTGGCCAAGGAAAAGGGTGTTTTTTCAGAATCAAAGTTCCATGAGTTTTTAACGGAATTGGAGAATATTCCTTCCAAGGTAGAGCGCGCTTTGGAATTCAACGGTTTGGTAGAGCACATATCGGAGGTGTACAAGGATTCTGCCAATTGCCTGTATCTGGGCAGGGGATACAATTTCCCCGTAGCCCTTGAAGGTGCCCTAAAATTAAAGGAGATAAGTTATATTCATGCAGAGGGCTATCCTGCCGCCGAAATGAAGCACGGGCCAATTGCGCTTATTGATGAACAAATGCCGGTTTTTGTTATAGCGACCAAAAAAGGCCATTATGAGAAGGTGGTAAGCAATATTCAGGAGATAAAGTCGAGAAAGGGAAAAATCATCGCTATCGTAACCGAGGGGGATGAAAGCGTTAAGGCCTTGGCAGACCATGTCATAGAGGTCCCCGAGACCTTGGAAAGCCTTACGCCCTTGTTGACCACTATTCCCCTACAGCTCTTGTCTTATCATATTGCGGTCATGAGGGGTTGTAACGTGGACCAGCCGCGTAATCTGGCAAAGTCGGTCACCGTGGAATAAGAAGGACAATACAACACTATTAGTATGAAAAGTCGTGAAAATATTCACGACTTTTTTTGTATTTTTAAGGATAAGCTACAGTAAGTCCATTTTTTTTGCCAAAATAATATTATGCATGCATAATTTTTTTCTTTTTATTGTTATTGAAATAAAAAAAAATGTAACTTGTCCGGCAAACTAATTTAACTCAAAATTAACATGAGAACACTATTATTTTTATGCTTTCTAATATGCGGCATGATCGGGTTTTCCCAAACCACGGTCAATGGAAAAGTGGTTGATCAGAATGCGGAACCCGTTCCTGGGGCCAATGTTGTTATCATTGGAAAGGCAGTAGGCACGGTCACGGATTTTGATGGTAATTTTGTTTTGGAGACTTCGGAAATCCCCCCTTTCCAACTAAGGATAACCAGTGTAGGGTATTCCGATTTTATAGTGGACGTTACATCCAACAATCAAACCCTGGCGATAACTATTTCAGAAGTACAAACCCTGTTGGACGAGATAGTGGTTTCCGCGTCCAGAACACCTGAACGTATTTTTGAATCCCCGGTTTCGGTAGAGCGCTTTGGCCTAAAGGATATCCAAAGCACCACGGCAGAATCCTTTTACGGCGGCCTGCAAAATCTTAAGGGAGTAGATATAAATACCAATAGTTTAACCTTTCAATCTATCAACACGAGGGGATTTGCCACCTTTGCGAATACCCGTTTTTTGCAGTTGGTAGACGGGATGGACAATTCAGCGCCCGGACTTAATTTTGTGCTCGGTAACCTTGTGGGGATGTCCGAGTTGGAAGTACAGAGCGTAGAGATCCTGCCCGGAGCTTCCTCGGCCCTATACGGTGCAGGTGCCTTTAACGGAATCCTGTTCATGACCAGTAAGAATCCTTTCGATTTTCAGGGTATAAGCGCTTATTTTAAAACGGGGATTACCTCCCAGTTGGCGGCGGGCGATAACGATTATTACGATTTGGGTATACGGGTGGCACATGCCTTTAGCGATAAATTTGCCGTAAAGGCCAATTTTTCCTTTTTAAGGGGAGAGGACTGGCATGCGGTTAGGACAGATGACATCAACAATCCCGGGTTTACCCGTGCCGATCCCGCCTATGACGGTTTAAATATTTATGGCGATGAGGTAAGTACGCTCCTTAATTTTGATGCGGCAGCAGGATTTCCCACGGGAACAGTGGGTAGCGCCGTAGTTTCCAGGACCGGTTATGCCGAAGGCGACCTTACCAATTACAACGCTGAAAGTGTAAAGACCGATTACTCGGTGCACTATAAACCTTTTGGGGATGATTTTGAAATCCTGTACAATGGACGTGTAGGTAGAGGTAATACCATTTACCAAGGGGCCAATAGGTATGCCGTGACGAATTTTATTTTTCAACAACATAAGATAGAGATACGCAACGATAACTTTTTTCTGCGGGGATATATTACCTCTGAAGGTTCGGGGGATTCCTATGACACCCGCTTTACAGGGATTAATATTAACCGGGCATGGAAAGGGGATACCCAATGGTTCACCGAGTATGCCCAAACCTACATCCCTACCTTTTTGGGAGGCTTCCAGGGCGGACTTTCCAGGGAAGATGCAGCGACCCAGGCACATGCCGCAGCACGCGTAGCTGCAGATACGGGGAGGTTTATGCCAGGAACCCCGGAGTTCCAAGCCGCGTTCAACCGCATTACTTCAGATGGGGACTTGAACACCGGATCAAAGTTTATAGACAACACCAAATTCCGTCATGTGGACGCGAATTACAATTTTAGTCACCTTACCAGAGAAGTGGCCGATATACAAATAGGGGGCTCTTTTAGGGAATATGACCTAAGATCCCAGGGGACGATCTTTACCGATATCGATGGTCCTATTACCTATAATGAATTTGGAGCCTATTTGCAGATACAGAAAAAGTTGATGGATGAACGTTTAAAGCTGACCGGTTCTATCCGATATGACAAGAACGAATTCTTTGATGGCTTTTATTCCCCCAGAATTTCGGTGGTATACACGGCCGGCAAAAATAGAAACCAAAACTTCAGGGCCTCGGTACAACAAGGATTTAGAAACCCTACTACCCAGGACTTGTTTATTGGGTTAAATGCCGGTAGGGCCGTACTTGTGGGATCGGCTCCGGACAACTTGGATAGGGATATACGCACGTATACCCTTAGCGATGTAGGTGCCAACACAGTTGGTGCTACCACGGCTACGGTGGTGGGCAGGGCCGCTTATGAAAATGCCTTCTCCCTAAACTCGGTCAATGCGGGTACACCCACAGCTGTCAACACCCCGATCGTACAACCCGAGGAGATTACCGCCTACGAGGTGGGGTACAGGGCACAGTTGGGTAAGGTTACCATTGATTTGAGCGGCTACTACAATAGATATAAGAACTTTATTTCCAATACTACGGTCATCGTTCCTTTTTATGGACAGGCAGGGGATAACGCACTATCATTGCTAGCCTTGCAGAACGGGGACTTTTTCCCATATCAGACCTACACCAACTCGGAGGCCGATATTGAGTCGTACGGAGCCACCTTGGGTGTAGACGTTAAGGTTTTAGGGAATTTTGATTTAGGCGCCAACTATACCTTTGCCGATTTGGATTTCAACCAAGCGGCGTTTCCAGATTTTAGGACCAATTTCAACACACCCAAGCACAAGGCTAAGGCCTCTTTTGGCCATACCGCGCTCTTCGAAAATTTTGGTTTTAATATCAACTACCGATGGAGCGATTCCTATGAATGGCAGGCCACTTTTGCCGATGGCGACATTCCTGCCTACACCGTTTTGGATGCACAGGTCAATTATACCGTTCCTAAGATCAAGTCGGTTTTCAAGGCCGGGGCCTCCAATCTTTTGGGGGACGAATATTTTACCGCTGTAGGTACCGGTTTGATTGGTTCCATATACTATGTCTCCTGGACCATAAACCCTTAAAAAGGGGGAAGAATGAAAATATGGAAGGGCGCCATTTAGGGCGCCCTTTTTTTATGTCCAAAAAAAAAGAAAAGAAGTTTCTATTTAAAAGTGAATACCATATCTTTGCAGCCGGAAAAACGAAGGCGGAATACGTTGTAAGACAGCGTATTTCCAAAATATTATAATCTTCAAAATATATCAGCGTAATGGCTAAAGTTACAGGTAAAGTTTCTCAAATTATTGGACCGGTAATCGATGTGGAATTTCAGTCCGGAGCGGACCTTCCCAAAATTTATGACTCTTTGGAAATCACCAAGGAAGATGGTTCCAAATTAATCTTGGAAGTACAGTCGCATATTGGTGAGAACACCGTTAGGACAATCTCCATGGACTCTACGGATGGGATGAGTAGGGGCGTGGAGGCCGTAGCAACCGGAAACGCCATTCAGATGCCCATTGGAGACGACGTTTATGGTCGTTTGTTCAATGTGATCGGTGATGCCATTGACGGTCTTGGGAACTTGCCCAAAACAGGTAAGGATGGCCTGCCTATACACCGGGAGGCACCTAAGTTTGAAGATTTATCAACTTCCACAGAAGTGTTGTTCACCGGAATCAAGGTAATCGATTTGATCGAGCCCTATGCCAAAGGTGGTAAAATTGGATTGTTCGGAGGTGCCGGTGTTGGTAAAACCGTACTGATCCAAGAGTTGATCAACAACATTGCCAAGGGACACGGGGGACTATCCGTATTCGCCGGTGTAGGAGAGCGTACGCGAGAAGGAAACGACTTGCTTCGCGAGATGTTGGAATCGGGGATTATCAAATACGGGGACGATTTTCTTCATTCCATGGAAGAAGGAGGTTGGGACCTGTCCAAAGTTGACAAGAAGGTTATGAAGGAGTCCAAAGCAACTTTTGTATTCGGACAAATGAACGAACCTCCAGGAGCACGTGCCCGTGTAGCACTTTCCGGGTTGACCATAGCGGAATACTTCCGTGATGGAGCCGGCGAGGGTCAGGGAAAAGACGTTCTTTTCTTCGTGGATAATATATTCCGTTTCACCCAAGCAGGTTCCGAGGTATCGGCCCTTTTGGGACGTATGCCATCGGCGGTAGGATACCAACCTACCCTGGCCACGGAAATGGGTACCATGCAAGAACGTATCACCTCTACCAAAAGAGGTTCCATTACCTCGGTACAGGCGGTATATGTTCCCGCGGATGACTTGACGGATCCCGCGCCGGCAACTACCTTTGCCCACTTGGACGCCACCACGGTATTATCCAGAAAGATTGCGGAATTGGGTATCTATCCAGCCGTAGACCCCTTGGATTCTACTTCCAGGATCCTTACAGCCGATATACTCGGTGCCGAGCATTACGATTGTGCCCAAAGGGTAAAAGAGTTGCTTCAGCGTTATAAAGAATTACAGGATATCATTGCAATCCTTGGTATGGAAGAACTTTCCGAGGAGGATAAATTGGCCGTAGGTAGGGCAAGACGTGTACAGCGTTTCCTATCACAGCCCTTCCACGTGGCCGAACAATTTACGGGTATGCCCGGGGTCTTGGTAGACATCAAGGATACCATCAAAGGATTTAATATGATTATGGATGGTGAACTGGATCGTTTGCCAGAATCGGCCTTTAACCTTAAGGGAACCATTGAAGAGGCTATAGAAGCAGGAGAGAAAATGTTGGCGGAAGCATAACAAGTAGACCGTACCGAATAGGACTGCGAACTACCGAATACTAAAGAATATGTATCTAGAAATTGTTTCACCCGAGGCAACCTTGTTTGCCGGAGAAGTAAGCTCGGTCACCGTACCTGGTGTTGATGGAGAGTTTCAAATGCTCACCAATCACGCCCCTATCGTTTCCCTGTTACAGGCCGGGGAGGTAAAGATCGAAGGAGAGGTATCCATTGATGAAGCCTATGAAAATAAGTTTTCCAAGGATGCCAAAGGAAAAACGGTCCTGACCATTACTAGTGGCACAGTAGAAATGAATGACAACAAGGTCATTGTTCTGGCAGACTAAACAAAATACTGTTATGATGTAAGCCATGCCTTCGGGCGTGGCTTTTTTATTTCAGCACGATCAGGTGCCACTGCCGTCCCCCGGACGTGTAGGTTTTCAAGTCCCGAAACCCCACGGCATAATGTGCCTGCAATGAGCGCACGTTTTCTGCATCCACCTCGGTAACAATACTATCAAATCCAGATCTTGTGGACTTCTGCATGGTCTCGTACAAGGTTCTAAAAATCCCTAGTTTCCGATACGCCTTATCTATGCATACCTGACCCATGACGAGATAGTTTTCCATCTTGGGAAGTATGCTGTCAATTTCGTTGAACATAGGCTTTAAAACAGGAATTTCTGAAGCAAACATGGGATGCATGCAAAGGGTGTACGCTACCACCCGCTCCCGGTCCTTGGCGATGATGTGCGGACAAACACTGTTCATGCGCCCTAAGAGTTCCAAGGTGTGGTTCACCGTTACAAAGCCTTCCCGTTGTTTTTCATCGGACGATACGGCATTGGGTAGATTGGCCTTTTGCAGTTTTAAAATTCCGAGGAGTTCAACCTCTGATTTGGCCGGACCAAATTGCAGTTCCATTTAATCAAGTTTTAACCAATCCTTACGCGCTTGCAACATTTTTTCCGAGGGCATTACTTCATCCTTTTCCATTAGGGAAATGGTATAGTTGGGGCTGGCTTCCAAGATTACCGAAGTCGTTTTTGTTCCCCAAAGCGCTTAAAATCTACCTCTAGCGTATCACCTACCTTAAATTGCGCCATATAATCGGCCACGGATTGTCCTACCTTGAACGGTGTTTTATTTAGGGTCACTAAGGCGTCCCCTTTGTCCAGACCGGCTTTGTAGGCGGGACTCCCAATTTTTGTGTTCCTACGGATCACCGCGGTGGCATTATGGTCCATAATGGCCAGGTTTGCCCCAAATAATGGTGTGTTCGCATTTTGTTTTAGGACGACACCTACGGAGTTAAATAGGGTCTGGTAATCGGGCATACCGCTGTTATGGATATAGTTGTCAAAAAAAGTATCAGCAAAGGCCTTACCGGCGTATTGACCCAGAGACCTGTGTAAATCCTGAACCGTATAGGGTATCTCTTGGGTTCCATAGGTTTGCCAGACCAGTTTCATAAAGTCGTCCAAATTTAAGTTTTCGCTCCTCAGGGATAGGTCCAGCGCCAGGCCCAACATGCTCCCGTAAGAGTAGTAGGAAATAAAGGTGTTTTCCCGGTTGACCGGGTCAACGGATGTAGCGGCATCCACAAAAGGGGCCTGGTAGCTCATTTCTATAGGATTAAAATACTGTCTCGCCGGGGAGTTCCACACGTAGTTGAAGGTTCCCGCCAAGCCTTCCACATACTGTTCCGGACTAAGGATTCCCGCCCTGCACAGAATTAGATTGGTATAGTAGCTGGTAAAACCTTCGGCAAACCAAAGCGCACCGCTCATATTCGCCTCAGTAAAATCGAAGGGCTCCAAGGAGCGTGGGCGGATCCGTTCCACGTTCCAAGCATGGAAAAATTCATGGGAGACCGTTCCTATATTTCTTTCCATTCCGCCATCGGCTAAGCTGCGGGTGCTCGTTAGCACGGTAGAGTTGCGGTGTTCCATCCCGTCACCAGAGGCATTGGGAATATAACAGGCCAAAAAGGTGTAGCGGCCATGATCAAAATTAGGTAGCACCCCATAAACTTCCTTTTCAGCATGCACCACTTTCTTCACATTTTCGAAATAGGCGTCCAGCTCCGCATCCGTTCCATTATGGTGCAGTACAAATTGAATTTTTTGGGTGCCCGTATCCGATGGAAGCTCAAATTCACGAATACTATAATCGCTTATTTCGGTCGGACTGTCCATAAAATACTGCAGGTCTGGAGCGGAATAGGTGGTTCCCGAAACCTGTTCTAACTGTGTGGCCACCTTCCAATTTAAATCAGTGCGTACCTCAAAAGTCACTTCTATTCCACGTTCAGCAAGCGTGGGAGCAAACATAAAAGTAGCCGGAATGTTCAGATGGGCATGGGTCTCATCCACCTGGGCGTACGTACCCCCGCCCCGATTGGCGAACAAGGTATAGCTAATATGCACTGTGCCATCGTGTCCGGCTACTTCCCATTGATAGGGGTCTGGCCTTTTCACCTGTAGGGGCTGGCCCTTGCTGTCCGTTGCTTTAAAATTGTAGACGTTTTTGGCAAATTCGTGAAGCGCGTACCTACCCGGTGAGGTACGGCTCATCCGAAAGGAAATGGTATCCGCGGAAATGCTTGGAAAACGTGCCATTACTTCCGCTTCATGATGCACCGCATTGGGAAACGAAATGGCATAGGTATTGATCTGTGCGGCCCCGGTTTGGCCCCAAAGCACAATAAGTAACAGGCAAATAAATTTTTTCATGGATCATCGGTTTACGCAAACTAATATACCATTTAAAATTAGGATACATTACATTTGTCCCATGGCCAAATTTCCAAAAAAACTACAATCAAAATTGGATGAAAGGGAAGCCAATGGTTCGCTGAGGAGTTTACCACAGGCTCGGCACCTGGTGGATTTCTCCTCCAATGATTATCTGGGATTGGCCCGGAGCGAAGCAATATTCGAGAGGGCCGAAAACTTGCTTTCCAAAAAGGGATTGTGGCTCAATGGAGCTACCGGATCCCGCTTACTCTCGGGAAATCATCCCTTGTTCCTGGACCTGGAGGGACAACTTGCCAGTTTTCATGGCATGGAAACGGCCTTAGTGTTTAATTCGGGCTATGACGCCAATACAGGTTTTTTTGCGGCTGTCCCGCAACGGGGCGATTTCGTTTTTTACGATGAATTGGTACATGCCAGTATTCGTGACGGTATCACTATGGGTCATGCCAAAGGCTATAAATTTGTCCATAATGATCTTGCAAATCTGGAAACGAAAATTTCAAAGACCGTAGGCACTCACTTAAAAAGCACCGATAGCGAGATTTACGTGGTGACCGAATCCGTTTTTTCCATGGATGGGGATTGCCCAGATCTAAAGGTTTTCGCAGACTTTTGCCATAATAATGGCTATCGGTTGGTGGTAGATGAAGCACACGCTATGGGGGTTTATGGCATGCAGGGTGAAAGCATGTTGGCGACATTGGGACTGCAGCAGCAGGTTTTTGCGGGGATCGTAACCTTTGGAAAGGCACTGGGGTGCCATGGTGCCGCAATTTTGGGAAGTGCCATCTTAAAAAAGTATCTGGTGAATTTCGCCCGAAGTTTTATTTATACTACCGCCATGCCCCCACATACCGCAGCTTCAGTAATAGAGGCTCACAACCTTCTTATGGAGGCCCCGGGAAAGAGCGCCATGAAGGGGCTTCGGGAAAACATCGAATTTTTTAGGAATCAACAGCAGGCCCTAGGTTTAAAAGGGAACTTTATAGAGAGCGATTCGGCCATACATTGCTGTACGATTCCGGGAAACGAAAACGTAAAACGGGTATCCGAAAAATTGCAGGAAGCGGGTTTTGATGTAAGGCCCATTCTTTCCCCGACCGTTCCCCAAGCTAGCGAACGACTCCGGTTTTGTCTCCATACGTATAACACGCAGGAGGAAATAAGCAGGGTCTTGGAATTATTGGCTAAATTTATTTAAAAAGAAATGAGCAGGAAGCGTTTTACGATAGCCGCCTTTGAGTACGTAAGTGATGTACAGATTATCAAGGGAAAGTTGGAATCCGAAGGGATTCCCGTTTTTCTAAAGGACGAGAATACCTTGAACTCCGACCCTATGATAAGTCACGCTATCGGAGGGGTTAAACTCGAAGTATACGAAGAGGATAAGGAAAAGGCCTTGGCAATCTACAATGAAATACGCAGCTACGCCCTGAACGATGATGGAACCCCGGTTACCTGCCCCAATTGCAAGGCCCAAAAATCCGAAAGATACTATGATAGAAAGGGACTGTTCTACAAACTTTTTCCGTTTTTTGAGCCCCGGAAATATAAATGTCTTAATTGTAATATGATTACAAGGCCTTAGAACGATGCAGCGAATTTTTGTAACAGGAATATCCACGGATGTGGGAAAGACCATAGCCGCGGCCATCATTACCGAGGCCTTGGAGGCCGATTACTGGAAACCGGTACAGGCCGGAGACCTCGACCGTTCCGATAGCCATAAAATAAGGGAACTCATATCCAACCCACGAACCGTGGTGCACGGGAACAGTTATGCATTACAAACCCCTATGAGTCCCCATGCGGCCGCCCACCTGGATGGAATTACCATAGACATCAACACCATTGTAGCGCCGGATACGGACAATCATCTGATCATTGAAGGTGCTGGGGGTCTGCTGGTGCCCCTGAACGATACGGATACCGTCTTGGACATCATACGACCGAATTACAAAGTAGTGGTGGTCTCCCGACATTATTTGGGCAGCATCAACCATTCCCTGCTCACCATCAACTGGCTGCAGCTAAAAGGCTTTGAGGTTTCCGTGCTCTTTAGCGGGGATGAACACCCCACCACCGAAAGCATTATTTTAAAAAAGACAGGTGTTCCTATGATTGGCAGGATCCAGGAGGAAACCTCTTTTGACAAGGCAGTGGTCAAAAAGTATGCGGAGCAATTAAAACCTGCTTTGCAGTTACTCTAATCGCTGATAGATATGGGCCCGATCAATGGTTTCGAAAAGCCGGTAATGCCTGGGTAGGTATGCATTGATGTATTCGTTTTCCTCAAGGAGCTTTTTGTCAAAAATGGATTTGTTCTTTCTGATGACCACCGTTTTGGGCCGTATGGTTTCCATAATGAACCGGATCTCCTCCACCCCAGTTGTCCTGGGGTTGTCATAAAAGGGAAACATCTCGGATTTGCAGATATTGCTGGGGTGGGTGGCCGCCTTGGTAGGCGGATTTACGCCCAGCACCCAGTACCCAATGTGATATTCCAAAAATAGAATGTCCTTGGTTTCAAGGCCGTTTGCGATGATAAATTTGGGCACATCGATTCCTTCCCCGTTAAAAAAACTGCCCTTGGCACCTTTGTTTTTTACGACCGCTGCATATTCCAAATAGGTTTCCACAGGCAGCAATAGCAACAGGAAAAGAACATAGGGCCTGTAATCGAATCGCTTAAAGTAGGTAAGCTTGCTCACCACTAAGGCGACCAAGAGGATAAGGACCGGGTGCAATTGAATGAGGTAATGCCCGTTGATGCGACCCCCCCGCAGGAAGGATAGCAGCACGCCCAGAACAACGACCAATAGGATTTGCACCGATCGTTCCCTAAAATTCAACAACCTTTTTTTCCATGCGAAAAGAAAAAAAGCGGTCAATATCAAAAACAAGGGTGATATTTTAAGGATAGAATACCGTCTGGCTCCGGCATACTCCAAGGGGGCCTTCACCACCGATTTCCACCAAAGACCGGCATCGCCCTGCAAATAATAGGGCAGCACCGTCAATCCGATAATAACAAGAATACCGGTTCCATAGCCGATGGAACGTAACATGCCCCTTTGGAACTCCTTTTTGCTAAAATGGTCGAAAAGAACAAACAGGCCCACAAAAAGAATGGCATAGGCCATATTCAGTTTGGTCATGACCGCCAGCCCCATGAGGAGTCCCGCCATACCGTAGCGGTATCCCTTTTTTGATGAAATAATAAGGTAGAGCGCTGCCATAAAAAAGGCCATACAGATATGTTCGGACATGACCCCTTGCAGGCTTCCGAACATGCTTTGGAGGTACACACATATGACGGCCGACCAGAATCCCAATTTTTTGGAGCCCATTTTCTCTCCGATCTTATAGGTAAAGAAGGCGGAAATGACCACCATTAGGGTGCCAAAGAAACGGATGGCCAAAAAGCTTTTTCCGAAGCTGTAAATGACACTTGCAAAAAAAAGAAAGGTAATGGGCGGTTTTATGTCCCAGAGTTCCGTGTAGGGCAAATGTCCATTTACCCAGGATTGGGCCACCAGGATAAACGTACTTTCGTCCCGGTCTACATAATCCCTAAAAAAAAAGGGAAACCGGATCAAAAAAGCGGTCAACAACAACAGCAGGAAAGCGGTCCTGTTTTTTAGATGTGTATAGGAAGGGGTAAAGTAATCGATCAGCTTTTTAAGCATGGCCCGGGTTCCGTTTATTGGGGATTAATCCCCATCTTTGCAAGATAGATAAAAAGCTCGTTTTATAAATTCATGGCATCCAAAAATCTTTCGGAAAGGGATAAAAAACATTTATGGCATCCACTTACCCAGCACAAATTGCACCCGGAGATGCTGGGCATCATCAAGGCCAAAGGAGCCATGCTCTACGATGAAAGGGGAAAGGGCTATATAGACGGTATCGCTTCCTGGTATACCTGCATGTACGGGCATTGCAACGATTATATTTTGGAGAAGGTATATGGGCAAATGCAGGAGTTGGATCAGGTGGTCTTTAGCGGGTTCACCCATGAACCTGCCGTAAGGTTGTCAGAGGAACTTATAAAGATACTGCCCCCCAACCAGGAAAAATTGTTCTTTTCCGATAATGGGTCCACGGCCACGGAGATCGGGATTAAAATGGCCTTGCAATACCATTTCAACCAAGGCAAAAAACGCCCTGTGCTGCTCGCTTTTGAAGGGGGGTTCCATGGGGACACCTTCGGTGCGATGTCGGTTTCGGGTCTATCGGTCTATAACGGACCTTTCGAGGAGTTTTTTATAGATGTGGAACGCATTCCGGTACCCACTCCCCATACGATCCATGCCCTTTTGGAACAACTGGAAACCCGCTTACAAAAACAGGACATTGCAGGCTTTGTATATGAGCCCCTGGTCCAGGGAGCGGCGGCCATGCAGATGCACGGAGCCGAGGAACTCGCCCAGCTTTTGGAGCTCATGGGGAAATATAGGGTGCTTACCATTGCCGATGAGGTCATGACGGGCTTTGGAAAGACCGGAACCAATTTTGCATCAGACCAAATTACGTCCAAACCCGATATCATGTGCCTTTCCAAAGCGTTGACCGCAGGCCTTGTTCCCATGGGGGTCACCAGTTGTACGCGGGAGGTATATGATGCCTTTTACAGCGATGAGATTTCCAAGGGCTTGTTCCATGGACATACCTATACGGCAAACCCCTTGGCCTGTACCGCCGCTTTGGCCGGAATAACACTATTGCAATCCGATGAAATACAGTCGAGTATCCGACGCATAATGGCCTCCCATAGACAGTTTGATGCGGAGATCAAAGACCATCCCAAAGTTGCTGCCACACGGCAGACCGGGATTATATATGCCCTGGACCTTAAGGTGGAAATGGAGCGCTACGGACAGCTTAGGGACCGTTTGTTTGAGCATTTTATGGATCAGGGGGTCTTTCTACGCCCGCTGGGGAATACCATTTATGTTCTGGCGCCCTACGTCATATCCGAAGAACAACTGAAACGGATATATGGTAGTATAAAGATGATGCTCGAAAAACTATAATCGATACTGCGCACTATTCTTGCGATGCTCCCTCCGTATCAGGAACAGATCATACCACAACCGAAAAAAATAGGCGAGCTTTACCTTGGAATCTCCTTGGTCTATCCATTGCCGCACGGGAATCTCCTCCATTTTGGCCAATGCCACCGGCTTGCCGTAGGCTACCAACAATCTGCTAAAGAGTTCCACATCGAACAACCATTTTGAGATAAACGGGCGCTCGAACAGTATTTGCGAAAGGGAGGCCTTAAATACCTTGCAGCCACACTGGGTATCATAGACCTTCAGGTCCAGAATATTGGAAATAAAGGTGGCAATAACGCGACCAAAAAGAAAACGGGAGAATTTTCGTTCCACCACCGACCCTATTTTTAGGATTCTGGAGGCAAAAACAAATTCCTTGCCGTCAACAAGATAGGAGTTGAGCGCGTAACATTCCTCCAGGGAAGTGGCCAGGTCGGCATCCAAATAGGCGAGTACGGGCGATTGCGTTTTGGCGTTGCCCTCCAATACCCCCTTGCGTACGGATTCTGCCTTTCCCAAGTTCTTTTCATTGTTCAGCACCACGACCTGATGCGGAAAGTCATTTTGTAAAGTATGCAATCTTTGTAGGGTCTTGTCCGTAGAGGCATCATTGACAAAACAAAGTGCCACCTGTGGATGTTGGTTCAGAAAGGCAGAAAAATCGGCGACCGGTAGTCGATAGTATTCGTTAAAACAGGGAACAACAATGGTTAGTTTTTTTTGATCCATTAAGGCGGCTTTGCTTGCATCCGGTATACCAAACCTTCCAGATGCGTCTAATTTACAAATTTGACCAAGGATTTTGTGATATGCCTTAAAAAACCCTCTGAAAATTTTATAAAACCCCTAGATTTGTGCCACTATTACCATATCTCATGGACCAAACCATTTCCATAACCGCCCTAGCCTCGGTATCACCTTTGGGTGCCTCGCCCCAGGCTGTTTGGGAGGCCTATAAACAAGGGGCCCACTGTTTGGAAGAACGGAATTTTGGGGAAATCAAGGCCTGGGTAGCACCCATTTCCAGGGAAATACAACGAGAAATAGATTCGCTGGGGGCATCCAATCCAAAATACGGCAAGTTGGATCGCACCGTACTTTACGCACTCTTCACTGCAAGAAAAGCGGTCGCTCAAGCTGGGTGGAACTCCAAGGACAACTTTGGGATTAATATGGGTTCCTCCAGGGGGGCAACAGCCCTTTTCGAAAAATATCACGAAGAATTTATTCGTAAAAAAAGGACTTCAACCCTTTCTTCGCCAACCACAACCTTGGGAAACATCTCGTCCTGGGTGGCCCATGACCTGCAGACCAAGGGTCCAGAAATATCGCATTCCATTACCTGCTCTACAGCCTTGCATGCGTTGTTGAACGGGGTAGCTTGGATTAAAAGTGGAATGGCCGATAAATTTTTAGTGGGAGGGAGCGAGGCCCCCTTGACGCCATTCACCATAGCGCAAATACAAGCGCTTAAAATTTATGCCAAAGGGAATGGGGCATACCCTTGCCGGGCCTTGGATCTGGAAAAGCGGGAAAACAGCATGGTCCTTGGCGAAGGAGCTGCCGTGGCCTGCTTGGAAAAGGGAAGCCCTAAAAATGCCTTGGCCCGTATTCATGGAATGGGCTACGCCACGGAACCCTTGGAAAGCAACACTTCCATTTCTACGGATGCCGTTTGTTTTCAGCAATCTATGAAAATGGCCTTGGGGACCCTATCACCGGATGAAGTGGACATCATTGTCATGCATGCCCCGGGGACGGTTAAGGGAGACAGCTCCGAAAAAATGGCCATAGATAAAATATTTTGTAACAAATTACCTTTTTTGACTACGAATAAGTGGAAGATAGGACATACGTTCGGAGCTTCAGGCTTGTTGAGCATAGAATTGGCCATCTTTATGCTAAGGTCCCAAACTTGTATACCCGTGCCCTACGTCAACAATCAAAATGTTCCCGAGAACATCCAAAAGATCCTTGTTAATGCTGTTGGCTTTGGAGGAAATGCTGTATCTATCCTGCTCTCAAAAAGCATTTAAACTTAGAAGGGATTACCGAAGAAATCCCTTACTTTTATAACCAACCTAAACTTGAAATATATGGAACAATGGTTTACTGCTTTACCACTTTTTGAAAAAATTTACTGGGTTGTGGCCATACTGGCCTCAATTATTCTTGTAATACTTATCATTTTGACCTTAATTGGCGGGGATGCCGATGGAATGGATGGCGATGTGGATGCGGATATTGATGGAGATACTGGAATAGGGTTTCAATTCCTGTCCTTTAAAAATTTAATGGGTTTCTTCTGCATTTTTGGCTGGTCAGGCATTGCAAGCATCGATGCGGGTTTTTCAAAAGTTATGATTATCCTCATATCCACCGTTTGTGGACTTCTCATGATGTTAGCCATGGCCGCCTTGTTCTACTATCTGGGGAAACTGCAGAGCAGTGGCACCCTAAGGCTCCAAAATGCCATGAATCAGATAGGGGAAGTATATCTTACCATTGGTGCAAATCGATCAAGCATGGGAAAGGTCAGCATTACCGTACAGGGAACGCTCAGGGAATTGAACGCCTTGACCGACGAAGAAAATGACCTTGTCATGGGCAATGTAGTACGTGTAAGGGAAGTCACGGATAACGGAATATTAATTGTAGAACTCTTAAATAAATAACCAAATGTTACTAATACCATTACAACTTGGCGGAAGCGCCTCATTGCTGGCAATTGCCTTTGCAGTACTGTTCTTATTTGTCATTATCATCTCATTTATTAGAAGGTATAAACGCTGTCCTTCCGATCGGATCTTGGTGGTCTACGGCAGGGTGGGTTCCGGAAATTCTGCCAAATGTATCCATGGTGGTGCCGCCTTTGTTTGGCCGGTCATACAAGACTACCAGTTCTTGGACCTTACGCCTATCTCCATCGAAGTGGATCTGGTCAATGCATTGAGCAAGCAGAACATTCGCGTAAATGTACCTTCTAGATTTACCATTGGTATTTCTACGGAACCAGGGATTATGCAGAATGCGGCGGAACGTCTGTTAGGGCTGGGAATGCAAGAGGTGCAAGATTTGGCCAAGGAGATTATTTTTGGTCAACTTCGTTTGGTGGTAGCTTCCATGGACATCGAGGAAATCAATTCAGATAGGGATAAGTTTTTGACCAACATATCACAAAGTGTGGAATCTGAACTGAAAAAGGTGGGCCTAAAGCTTATCAACGTAAATATTACGGATATCGTAGACGAGTCCGGATATATAGAGGCATTGGGTAAGGAAGCTGCGGCCCATGCCATCAATGCGGCCCGTAAGTCGGTAGCCGAAAAGAATAGGGACGGTTCAATTGGGGAAGCCAATGCGGTGCAAGACCAACGAACCCAGGTAGCTGCCGCGAATGCCAAGGCTGTGGAAGGGGAGAACGTTGCCAAGATTGATGTAGCCAATTCTGATTCCCTGAGAAGACAGCGCGAAGCAGAGGCGGAGCGCACTGCGATAGCATCCGAAAAAGTACAATCGGCCAAAGCGTTGGAAGAATCGTACGCGGCAGAGAAGGATGCCGAAATTGCTCGGGCAGAACGCGAGCGGAGTTCCCAAATTGCAGATATTGTAGTACCTGCAGAGATAGATAAGCGGAAAGTAGAAATCGATGCCGAGGCCGAGGCCGAAATGATCCGGAGGAAGGCCAAGGGTGAAGCCGATGCTATTCTTTATAAAGCAGAAGCGGAGGCCAAAGGAATTTTTGAAGTATTGACCAAGCAGGCAGAAGGTCTGGATAAAATTGTAAAGGCAGCCGGCAATGATCCCAAGGACGCCGTCCTGTTGTTAATAGCTGATAAACTCCCAGAATTGGTGCAGACGCAGGCAGAGGCTATAAAGAACATCAAAATTGATAAGGTAACCGTTTGGGATTCCGGGGCAAAGACCGGCGACGGGAAAAATTCTACGGCCAATTTTATTTCAGGGATGTACAAATCCGTGCCTCCCTTACAGGAAATGTTTAACATGGCGGGAATGCAACTGCCGGAATATTTAAAAGGGAAAAACTTGGAAACTCCTGTTGAATCCCAAACGGAGGACACTAAAAAAACCAAACCCCAAAAATCCGATTCCGAAGATTCGTCTGAATGATCGATTGATAATCCAGAAGGTACAAGGAATCCGAGGAAATTATTTTCTTCGGATTCTTTTTGCCCAATCTTGTTATTATCCCAATTCAATTATTGGGAATTGATTTTCAAATGAGCTACTTTTGACCCTTAATTCATTTTCCTTATGAGCGTAGCAAGACACGACTGGACACGGCAGGAAATCCTAGATATTTACAACATGCCCTTAATGCAGTTACTTTACGAAGCCGCAACAGTGCACCGTAAGTACCATGACCCCAATACCGTTCAGGTATCCACACTATTGTCCATTAAGACGGGTGGATGTCCGGAAGATTGTGGGTACTGCCCGCAGGCGGCAAGATACCACACGGATATTGAAGGCAATGATCTCATGACCGTTTCCCATGTAAAGGCACAGGCGCTCCGTGCCAAGGCTTCCGGAAGCTCCAGGGTCTGTATGGGCGCTGCTTGGAGAAACGTAAAGGACGGGCCGGAATTTGATCAGGTGTTGGAGATGGTCCGTACCATCAACAAGTTGGATATGGAGGTATGCTGTACCTTGGGCATGTTGACCGAAAATCAGGCCAAGCGTTTGGCCGAAGCCGGTCTTTATGCCTACAACCATAACCTGGATACCTCGGAGGACTATTACAAGGATGTGATCTCCACTAGGGCCTTCGAAGATCGCTTGGAAACCATAGACAATGTTAGAAAGAGCAACGTTACCGTCTGCAGCGGGGGGATTATTGGCATGGGAGAAAAATTGGAGGACAGGGCGGGCATGCTGGTGGCGCTTTCCACTCTGGACCCCCAACCGGAATCCGTTCCGATCAACGCGCTCGTCGCGGTAGAGGGTACACCCATGGAAGATATGGAACCCATTGCCATTTGGGACATGATCCGTATGGTGGCCACTACCCGTATAGTAATGCCCATGACCCAGGTACGCCTATCTGCCGGACGTACGGAGATGAGCAGGGAAGGGCAGGCCATGTGCTTTTTTGCAGGGGCCAATTCTATCTTTGCGGGAGACAAACTATTGACCACGCCCAATCCGGACGTGAACGAGGACATGGAAATGTTCGAACTATTGGGCCTAGTCCCCCAAAAACCCTTTGTAAAATTGCCCAAACCCGAAACCGTTGAAGCGGAAGACTCCAATTTGCAACCGCTTGGGGAAAAACCGAAATGGACCCGACCTGGCCATGTCATAGCTCGTAACGAGTCGGCGAAAGGAAAGACCAAACTACAGGACCAATCCCTGGAATAAGAAAATTTTAAGATGTTTTTTGTTGAGGTTGTTTAAATTTGAAGTTTAAATAAGTTAATTCGCCTTGAATCTACAGGAAATAACCAGGGTAGCCACCATTAGCAAGGAGGAGTTCATAGAAGACTTCTTTAAGCCGCAGAGACCGGTCGTGATCGAAAGGTTTGTGGAGGACTGGCCGGCGTATTCCAAATGGAATCTCGACTATATGCGCAGTGTGGCCGGAGACAAAACCGTACCGCTCTATGATGACAGGCCCGTAAACCATGAGGAAGGGTTTAATGAGCCACATGCCCAAATGAAGATGTCGGAATACATTGACCTACTGCGTTCCGAACCCACCAAGTATCGTATTTTTTTGTGGAACGTCCTGAAAGAGGTACCCGAGCTTCGCAAGGACTTCAATTTCCCCGATTTTGGCTTAAAGCTCATGAAGGGACTGCCCATGCTCTTTTTTGGTGGGGAAGGCTCCAATACGTTTATGCATTACGATATAGACCTGGCCAATATCTTCCATTTTCATTTTGAAGGGAAGAAGGAGTGCATCCTTTTTCCACAATCTGAGAGCAAGTTTCTCTATAAAGTACCGCACTCCCTCATAACACACGAGAGCATTGATTTTTCGGATCCAGACCTTGACAAATGGCCCGCCTTGAAGCAGGTATCGGGCTATAGGGCCTATCTTGGCCATGGAGAGGTGCTCTACATGCCCGAAGGATATTGGCACCATATGAAGTACATTACCCCTGGCTTTTCTATGAGTCTGCGGGCTATTGCCCGAAATCCAAAGAATTTGGGAAGGGCGCTGTACAATGTATTGGTAATGCGCTATTACGACAACCTCATGCGCAGGCTAAAGGGTCAGGAATGGATCGATTGGAAGAACCAACAAGCTATCGCCAGGACCCACAGGAGCTTAAATGGCGCCATTAGCTGAGCAGTTCATTTAGCTTTTCATAGACCAGATCGGTTTCCCATCCTCGGTACAGGAGATAGTCCGCCAGTTTTTTTCTTCGTTTGGCCCAATCCTTATCGCTCAAGGACGCCAACCTCTTTTTTGCCAGGGTATCAAGGGTTTCCAAATAGGCACCTTCATTTATTTCGCACAATGCGGAGTTGATGTTGTATTTAGAGATGTTCCGCAATTTCAACTCCCTGACGATCCGGTTTTTGCCCCATTTTTTTATGGAAAACTTGCCCCTTGCAAAACTTTTCGCAAAACGCTCCTCGTTCAGATAATTTTGCTGGATCAAATGTGCCATGATCAAGTCAATGGCTTCAGGAATCATTCCCATATCCCTTAATTTAGTAGTAACCTCTTTATGGCAGCGTTCTTGATAGGCGCAGTAATGTTCTATCCTGTTGGTGGCCTCAGCAACGGTATATGATTTGCTCACTTGCATGGGCCAAAGGTAATGAAACAAAAAAAGCGACCCCGTTTCCGAAGTCGCTTAAAATTTTAGTAAATGGTCTTACCGTCCTTATTCTTAAAACGGTATTCGAGATAATTGTATGCATCCCTAGGTTGTATTTTTACCCACTTTTTGTGTTCCAAAAACCATTTGGAGCGCATGGATGGGAAACCTTTGGTAATGTAGGCCGCTATAAACGGATGTATGTTCAATACAATTCCGTTGTCCTTGGCAGGTCCCTTGAGCAATTTTTCAAGGTCTGCGTTTATTTTGTCCAATAAAACAATTGGGGCTTCTACCTCTTGGCCATTGCTGCCAGGGATTTCCTCGGTTGTTTTAATGTTCATTTCCGGCCTTACCCGTTGCCTTGTAATCTGTATAAGTCCAAACTTGCTTGGAGGCAGTATTTTGTGTTTGGCCCTGTCTTCCTTCATCTCATTTCTAAGATGATCAAAAAGCTTTCTTCTGTGATCGGCCTTTCCCATGTCGATAAAATCGACAACGATAATACCTCCCATATCCCGCAACTGTAATTGTCTTGCAATCTCGGAGGCGGCCAACAAATTTACTTCAAAGGCAGTGTCTTCTTGGTTTTTGGCTTTGTTGGAACGGTTACCGCTGTTCACGTCTATTACGTGCAACGCTTCGGTATGTTCAATAATCAAA
The DNA here is from genome assembly GCF_050589645.1 of Eudoraea algarum. NCBI lineage: Bacteria > Pseudomonadati > Bacteroidota > Flavobacteriia > Flavobacteriales > Flavobacteriaceae > Eudoraea > Eudoraea algarum. The sequence goes on from NZ_JBNGOQ010000004.1 coordinate 368,396, forward strand.
TACGCACCCTTGCTCATAGAGGCGGTGCGGCCAAAAGAAGTCTTTATTTGCCTTTCTATCCCAAACTTTTCAAATATGGGAACAGAAGAATTATACAACTTTACAATAGATTCTTTCTTGGGTGCAATTTCTAGTACATAATCTCTGATTTGATCATAAAGCGTCTCATCATCAACATGGATACCCGTAAAGCTATCGTTGAAAATATCCCTTAGGATCGAAGAGGCTCTATTGAGCTCTATCAATACCTTGGATGGATGGGGCGCTTTATACAATTTCTTACACATTGCCGACCATTTGTCGAGCAAGTTTTCCAGATCTTTGTCCAGTTCTGCTACTTTTTTGCCTTGTGCAACTGTTCTGATGATAACACCAAATCCTTTTGGCTTAATACTTTTTACAAGTCTTTTTAGCCTGTCTTTTTCTTCCTTGCTCTCTATTTTCTGTGATACGGAGACACGGTCAGAAAAAGGCACCATTACCAAGTAGCGTCCGGCTATGGATAGCTCGGAACTAATTCGAGGTCCCTTGGTAGATATGGGTTCTTTAACAATTTGCACCAATAAGGATTGATTCGCCCTGATAACATCATTGATGCTACCATGCTTATCAATATCTTTTTCGAATGGAAAGTCCTTTAGGGAATAGTTTCTTAATTTTCCCGTACTGACTCTTTTTATGAATTTTAACATGGAAGACAATTGCGGACCAAGGTCATGGTAATGCAGAAAGGCATCTTTTTCATAACCTACATTTACGAAGGCCGCGTTGAGACCGGTTACCGGTTTCCGAACTTTGGCGATCAGAATGTCGCCAACAGAGAAATTGTTGTTGTCCTCTTCTTTATGTAATTCTATAAGTTTTCCATCCTTTAATAAGGCAAAATCGACGGCAGTGGAACTAGATCTTACGATTAATTCTTTATTCACCTGAATCAATTTATGTCCATTCGCATATCGCGATGGATCGATTAAACAATATATATAAACAGGTTGTATAAACCCGTCGAAATCCTATTTTGGAATTTCTATGTCAATGAACGTATAAAACGAAAAAGTAGTTTTTAAAAACTACTTTTTCTTATGGCGGTTAGCTCTCCTCCTTTTTTTTCTTTTATGGGTAGCTACCTTATGTCTTTTTCTTTTCTTACCACTCGGCATAGAGTTCTACTTTTTTTAATTAATGGTTTATTTTACTTGTACGTTGCTCTTGACTCCTTCTACAAAAACCTTGGCTGGTTTAAATGCCGGAATGTTGTGGGCTGGTATTTTAATGGTAGTATTCTTGGATATGTTCCTTCCTGTTTTTTCAGCTCGGGTTTTAATGATAAAACTGCCGAAGCCTCTTAGATAAACATTGTCCCCATTTTCCAAGGAGGACTTTACCTCTTCCATAAAAGATTCTACAGTTGCCTGAACATCTCCTTTTTCAATCCCTAGTTTTTCAGAGATTTTCGTTACAATATCCGCTTTCGTCATGTTAAAATATTAATTTTCAGTTTGTTTTTTTCGGGTTGCAAATATATAAATTTAATTCATTCTTTTGTCCTAATAGACTAATTTTAAGTATATAAACTATTACTTTTGCGCTTTAGTATTCCTATTATGCCCTTTTCTGAAAAAATTCTCCTTTGGTATGCCGAAAACAAAAGAGACCTTCCCTGGAGAAATACCACGGACCCTTATAAAATATGGCTTTCGGAAATTATGCTGCAGCAAACAAGGGTTGCTCAGGGTGTTCCGTATTATTTGAAGTTTTTAAGAAATTTTCCGAGGGTCCAGGATCTTGCGCGGGCACCTGAGGAAAAAGTACTGAAATTGTGGCAAGGGCTTGGGTATTACTCCCGTGCCCGAAACTTGCATGCTACGGCGAAGATCATTACGGAACAATACGGGGGCAATTTCCCCAAAACATATAAGGAACTCCTGAATCTAAAAGGAATCGGGGACTACACGGCCAGTGCCATTGCTTCCATATGTTTTGATGAACCGGAACCTGTAGTGGACGGGAACGTTTATCGCGTACTGGCCCGATATTTTGGGGTAGAAACCCCCATCAATAGCAGCAAGGGGGTCAAATATTTCAAAAAGCTCGCCAAGGAGGTAATGGCCTCCACTCAATTGCGGGATTATAACCAGGGCATTATGGAGTTTGGCGCCTTACAATGTGCCCCGAAAAAACCGAATTGTAGGCAATGCCCATTGAACAATGGCTGTGTAGCCCTGAGGGAAAACAAGACGACCCTGCTTCCGGTGAAATTGAAAAAGGCAAAGGTCAGCCATCGGTATTTTAACTACCTGGTCCCGCTGGTAAACGGAAGTGACACCCAATATCGTACCCTCTTGCAACAACGCAAGGGCAAGGGTATTTGGCAGGGCCTGTTCCAGTTTCCCCTACTAGAGTCCGACCGGGAGATCAATATAACCGAGCTACGGAAAAATTTGGACACTATTTTGCCCTTGGAGGATACCCCTGAGGTGTACCTGTATAACGAAGATCAAATCGTCCACAAACTCTCTCACCAACACTTACACACGAAATTTTGGATCGTAAAAACCGATACACAGTTTGGGGACGCAATCGAAATCACCGAATTGGGGCAATTTCCGGTACCGGTTTTAATCGCCGAGTTTATAAAAACATTTAAAATTTAGTACATTTGATTTAAGAAAAGAATTATGAGCGGTACATTGAATAAAGTGATGCTGATTGGGCATTTGGGAGATGAAGTTAAAATACATTATTTTGAGGGAGGGAACTGTATTGCGCGCTTTCCCTTGGCCACGAACGAGACCTATACGAACCGGCAGACCGGTGAAAAAGTCACCAATACGGATTGGCACAATATCGTGGTCCGGAACAAAGCTGCCGAAATATGTGAAAAGTACTTGGGCAAAGGAGATAAAATTTATGTGGAAGGACGTCTAAAGAACAGGCAGTGGCAGGGAGAAGATGGTCAAACACGCTATACGACCGAAGTACACGTACAGGAATTCACCTTCCTTTCCACAAAAAGCGAAAGTGCGGCCCACGCACAGGGCAATCCCCAGCAGGAAGCCCCTCAGGGTAACGCCCCTACCGCCCCCACCAGTGGCCCTAAGGAAACCGTACCACCTGTGGAACCTGAACAGGATGATGATTTGCCATTCTAAATAAATAAACCTTAACTATTGGACCCTGACCCCCTTAGTTTACTTCCCAATCTTTTATCCATAAGTAGTACGTTCGTACTGGAAGTTGTCACAATGGTCATCCTATTGGGTTGTTCCGCCCTTATTTCGGGAGCCGAGGTGGCATTTTTTGGCCTTTCTCCCACGGATATCAATGAGATTACGGAACAGAAGACCAATCGAGGAAAAATTGTGACCAGGCTGCTGGAAAGACCCAAAAAGTTATTGGCTACGATCCTTATAGGCAACAATGCCATAAACATCGGGATCGTTCTACTGTTCAGTTCCATTGGGGATACCTTGTTTGCACGGGTGAATCAAGTGTGGTTCGGATTTGTTTCCGCCCGCTTTATACTGGAAGTGATCGTCGCAACTTTTTTAATATTGATGTTCGGGGAAATTTTACCCAAAATCTACGCCAATAGAAACCGAATAAGTTTCTCCCATTTTATGGCCTACCCCTTAAAACTTTTGGATTTTGTATTCACCCCTTTGAGTTCCCCTATGCGGGCCACTACTATTTTTCTGTATGACAAATTGGGGAAACAGAAATCGAGCCTCAGCGTGGACCAACTTTCACAGGCCCTGGAGCTTACCTCCGAAGGCGATACCACCAAGGAGGAACAAAAGATATTGGAGGGCATCGTGTCCTTTGGCAATACCGATACCAAACAAGTAATGCGCCCCCGGATCGATATTTTTGCACTCAACGAGGACATGAAGTTTCTGGAGGTGATGGAAGAAATAAAGCAAAACGGGTATTCACGTATCCCGGTATTTTCCGAAACGATGGATAATGTGCTTGGGGTGCTGTACGTGAAGGACCTTCTGCCCTATATTGATCGAAAGACCTTTAACTGGATATCCCTGATCCGTGAGCCCTATTTTGTACCCGAAAACAAAAAACTGGATGATTTACTTGCGGAATTCCAGGAAAAAAAGAACCATTTGGCGGTGGTAGTGGATGAATATGGAGGCACCTCGGGTATCGTTACCCTGGAGGATATCATTGAAGAGATCGTGGGAGACATTAGCGATGAGTTCGACGATGAGGACCTTGTGTACTCCAAATTGGACGACCAGAACTACGTATTTGACGGAAAAACGGCCCTAAAGGACTTTTACCGGGTGGTGAAGATCGAGGACGAGGAAGATTTTGAAGAGCAAAAGGGCGAATCGGAGACCATTGCTGGATTTGTACTGGAAATCGCAGGGAACTTCCCGAAAAGAGGAGAAAAAGTACAATTTAAAAACTATCTTTTTGTAGTGGAGAGTCTGGATAAAAAACGTTTGAAACAAATTAAAATTACACTTCCCGATGCATAGAACCCTGGTTTATGGCGTATTGGCCCTCTCCTTCATGTTCATGGGTTGTAAAGAAGAAGTACTTCCCAAGCCCAAGGCCCAGTTGCGATTGGAGTATCCCGCCCATGCTTCGGAACACCTTGAGATGGAAAACTATCGATTTGAGTACAACCCGCTTTCCCGATTACAGCCCAAGGATGATCAATCATTGACCTTGGACTACCCTAGCATGAAGGGGTCCATATTCATTACCTATAAGAAAGTGGACAACAACCTGGAACAGTTGTTGTCCGACGCGCAAAAGCTCTCGTACGAGCATGTGGTAAGGGCAGACGGCATTGTGGAACAACCGTTTATCAATGAACAGGACAAGGTTTTTGGAATGTTCTACGAAGTATCGGGCAATGCAGCTTCCCAATCCCAGTTCTACGTTACGGACAGCACCCGCCATTTTGTAACCGGCTCGCTCTATTTTTACGCACGGCCCAATTACGATTCGATCTATCCGGCGGCTGTATATCTACAGCGCGACATCCGGAAAATTATGGAAAGCCTTCGCTGGAAGGAATAGGGAGCTTTTGCCTATTCTTCGGATTGCAAAAGTGCCTCAGCATTTTTGATGCTATTGTTGATCTGGTCCCGGACCTCCTTTATTTTGGTTTCCTCCTCGTCCAACCATTTTTGCTTTTCATCGCTGAGTGCCTTCCCGTTCATAATTTCATCTGAATCAAAACGATTTCCAAACCCGACCATCCAATCCATCATAGAGGTATTGGCCTGTTGTAGATCCTCCATGGCCTGTTGATGCGCCCTTCCGCTGGCCGTAGTGTCTATCTTGCTTTTTAATTGGGCCACCAATTTGCCAAGGGCCCCCATTTTGGGCATTACCTCGTCATGAATGGCCATGACGTGTTGCATTTGGGTGGGTTGCACAGCCTCTTTTTTTTGCTCCTTGCAGGACATAACAGTTGCTAAGGCAAGGGAGATGTAAACAATGATTGCTTTTTTCATTTTATACGTCATATTAGATTAGTTCAAAATTAATACTTGGAACGTAAACGCCCCATTGGTACTCAATAGCTGGTCTCATCAAGGGTAACCTTTCCCCAAAATGTCCTGTACACAAAATAGGTATACCCCAATACCAACGGCCCTCCTATGGCCGTTATCGTTAGCATGATGCCCAAGGATTTCTGGGAAGCGGCAGCGTTGTAAATGTCAATGTTGTACATAGGGTCTATGGTCGATATCAATAAGGTTGGATACAATTCCACCGCTACCAGGGACAGGAGCAGGCTTATGGTAAGGGCAGAAAACAAGAAAGCCAGTTTAAAACGTTTTTTATTGGCCAATCGGGTCACATTGGCAATGCTCAAAAAGGTGAGCAAGGGCAGCACGAATAGGGCCGGGGTGTTTTTAAAATCATCGGAAAGGTGCGGAATGTACAACAAGGTGTACAAGGTTGTTATCCCGAAACTTACCATAAAGGCAATCATAGCCCTTTTCAACAAAAGAGTGAGTTTGGCGAATAGACGGCCTTCGGTCTTTAAGAGTAAATAAATGGCCCCATGCGACATGAAAAGCGTTAGGGTAGTGGCTCCTGTCATTAGGGCGTAGGGGTTTAAAAACTCAAAAAAGCCACTTCCCTGGTATTGGTATTCCGGTCCAATGGCCAAGCCCTGGAGCACATTGCCCAATACCACGCCCAGGAGGAACGCCAGCATAATACTTGAGATACAGTAGCAAGTGTCCCACAGCTTTTTCCACCATAGCATTTCTTCCTTTCCCCGAAACTCTATGGCAATGGCCCTAAAGATAATAAACACCAAAAACAGCATGAACGGAATATACAGGGAGGAAAAAAAGGTAGCGTACATCACTGGGAACCCTGCAAAAAGGGCACCTCCACCGATAACCAACCACACCTCGTTGCCATCCCAGACCGGGCCAACCGCGTTTAGTGCTATTCGCCTACTTTGTTCTTTTTTGAGGAAAAGGTGCCAAGCCCCGGCACCAAAATCGAAGCCGTCCAAAATGGCATAACCCGAAAATAAGGCGCCTACGACCAAGAACCACCATGTAGGATAATCCAAACCCAATAAAGTCTCCATATTACTTTCCTGTTAAAACGTTAGAAATGTCCTTTTGCAATGGCCTGTCCTCAATATCACTTTCATCATAAGGACCGTGCCTTATTTTTTTGTTCAAGAGATAAATGAACAAGACGAAGAGTATGGCATAAACAAAAAAGAATAAAATGAGCGAAAAAAGAATCTGATTGGCGGTGACGGCCTGTGAAAAAGCGTCAGAGGTCCGTAATAGGCCGTAAACCACCCAGGGTTGTCTTCCCATTTCGGCTGCAAACCAGCCAAATTGATTGGCAATTTGGGGAAGCAGGGCGGTAAAGACAAAGACCCAGAGCAACCATCTTTTGTTAAACAACTTTCCCCTCCACCAGCAAAAGCAAGCGTAAAGGGAAAGAAAGATGAGAAACATACCGATGGCGACCATGATATGATAAAATTGAAAGACCGCGTTGATCTGGGACGGGCGTTCGTCCTTGGGAAAGGCGTTAAGACCGGTAACCGGTGCGTTTACGTCATATTCCATTAAAAAGGAAAGCCCGCCGGGAATCTTGATTCCGGTCACTTCCTGTTTCTCTTTATTCACCCACCCCATGATGTACATATCCGCGGGAGCGCTGAGCGCAAAATGCCCTTCCAGGGCGGCCAGCTTTGCAGGCTGGTTCTCACCAACTCCTTCGGCCGATCGGTGCCCGGTGAAAAGTTGGCCCAAAGAAAAAACAGTGGCCACGACCAAAGCGATCTTAAAGGCTTTTTTGGAAATTTCCACATAGCGCCCCTTAAGGAGGTAATAGGCGTGCACACTAAGCACCAGAAAAGCACCGGCCAAAAGTGCGCCGAGCCAAACATGACTAATACGATCCACACTGGAAGGGTTGAACACCATGGCCCAAAAATCCGTGATTTCGGCCCTGGCATTCAGTCCCTCGCCCACAATGTGGAAACCGGCCGGGGTCTGCTGCCAGCTATTGGCCACTACGATCCAAATGGCCGAGAACATGGAGCCCAGAAAAACGCCAATGGTAGAGACCAGATGTACCCAGGGCTTTACCCTGTTCCAACCGAACAGCAACACCCCTAGGAAACCGCTTTCCAGGGCAAAGGCAAAAATGCCCTCCGCTGCGAGTGCACTACCAAAAACATCGCCTACATAGCGTGAATAAACGGCCCAATTGGTACCAAACTCAAATTCCATAACGATGCCCGTCACCACCCCTATCCCAAAGGTAAGTGCAAAAATACGGGTCCAAAAACGGGCCAAGGTCTCATACTGCTTGTTTCCCGTACGGATATACATGCTTTCGAACAGTACCATGAGCAATCCCAGTCCGATACTTAGCGGGGGATAGATATAATGGAAGGCGATGGTGAAAGCAAATTGAATGCGTGCTAAGATTTCTACATCCATAAGTTATTATTTGTTGATAAACGCCCAAATCTATGGGCAAAACAAAAGTGAAACAGCCATTGGCCGCCTGTAAAGTCCGCTGGTCGTAAAGGCATCGATTTTCTACTGTAAATTTAATCAATACAAGTGTCTTATTGCCATTTTTTGGATCTCATTGGTGCGTCCAAACCTGGACCCAATTCATAGGCCACCTAGGTATTTAGACCTGTTTCAGAGTGGTAGCCGAACATCCGCTCACTTTTTCTGTGCATATGATTGCCATAATGACAAGTGCCTTGCACTAAATTGGAAAGTGAATCAGGAAATTTTACTGGGCGGATGAAAAAAGAAATCGCTGAACAGATAGGAGTAATTATTCAGATAGGAGTGTTCCTCCTCGTATTTTACGTATTGCTTCAAGCGAGGTTTTAGGAAGAGGATATGTACAAACCCGATGGGATAGTCTTCCAGGGCGATCCCAGGCAGGTTTTGTTTTTTGTCCTCATTTTGTTGAGCCAATTTTTGCATAAGATAGCACTTGCCCTTGCATTCCAATGCGACATTGTCCTTGTTGATACACAAAAATTCGGCGATGTAATCTTCGAACAGGATGTATTCGAACAATGGCCCTACAGGCCTTACCATAGCCAATAGGTAAAGGAAAATGAAGCCGTAAGCCAGATATCTTTTCAGGGTTGCTCTCATACGGTGGTGTACAAAAATACAAAACAATAGGGCAATTCTTTTCAAGAAAAACATCACTTTTGTGTTAAATAAGCCCTATGGACAGCACTACCCAAAAATGGTTCTATTTTAGTCTGTTGTCGGTGGTCTGGGGCTCTTCCTTTATTCTGATCAAAAAGGCCCTCTTAGGGTTAACGCCCTTGCAGTTGGGCGGGGTTCGTATCGTATTTGCTTCGGGCTTACTGTTCCTTATTGGGTACAAAAGTTTAAGGGAAATTGGTAGAGGGGACTGGAAATGGATCCTGATTGCCGGATTTTTAAGCTCCTTTTTCCCTCCTTTTTTGTTTGCGCTGGCGCAAACGGAAATCGATAGTGGTGTCACTTCGATCTTTAATTCCCTGGCCCCTTTGATGACCACCATGGTCGGTGCCGCCCTTTTTGGGATACTCATCACCAGACAACAACTTGTAGGGGTATTGGTTGGCCTGTTGGGAACCGTTGCACTTATAGTGGCCGGTGCCGAATTTAATCCAGATCAAAATTATTGGTACGCCATTTTCATTTTGCTGTCCGCATTGGGATATGCCGTTAATATCAATATTATAAAGAAGCGTCTTGCCCATTTGAGCCCCTTGGCCGTTACCACAGGAAGTTTCGGAGTGGTGGTATTGCCCGCACTGTTGCTGGTAGTGTATTCCGGCTTTTTTAATCAGGTATGGGAGAGCGGTCCCATGCAGGAGGCACTGCTTTATTTGCTTTTGCTCGCGTTTTTTGGAACGGCTCTGGCCAATGTTTTCTTCAATAAACTCATCCATATGTCCAGCCCGGTCTTTGCTGCTTCGGTGACCTATACCATTCCCTTGGTTGCCGTACTATGGGGCCTTTGGGATGGGGAGAAAATAAATGTGTATCAATTGCTCGGTGGGGGCATTGTATTGTTGGGCGTGTATTTGGTGAACAGGCGTAAAATGGCACGCTGAATTTTCACGACCTAAAGGGAATCCCAGTGTGTTTAACAAGATTTTGTGGGATTATTGAACAATATTCTGTAATTTAAAGGCACAACCGGAAAACTTTACGAAAATGAAAAGATTTGCACTGCCTATTAGGTTTGGGATTGTAACCAGTGGTTGCCTTATCGCATATTTTTTGATTTTATCGCTCTTTGGTCTACATACCAACGTTTTCTACAGTCTTTTTAACGGGGTCATTACAGGCTTTGGAATCTATGAGGCTATAAAGTACCTTAGAATACAGGACCGTGAAGGCTTTTCCTATAGTAAGGGTTTTTCCGCTGGCATCGTAACGGGCTTTGTGGCGACCTTAATTTTTACGGTTTTCTTTGCCTTTTACGCTACAGAGGTCAACGCTGGTTTTTTGGAAGCACTCTCTTCCGTGTTTTTCAAGGATTTCAAGAATTTTGAAGGCATTGTTTTCTTCACTGTGGCTATCATGGGTTTTGCCACTACACTGGTCCTTACGCTGTCCTTTATGCAACTGTTCAAGTCCTCCAACAATCTCAAAAAGAAATCTGCCTAAATTCCCTAAAAATCGCTTGTGGATTAATGATTTAGCCCTATATTTGCACCCGCCTAGGAAAAAGCGACCCGTTTTTTCTTTGGCAAACAAACCCACCGATAGACGTGGGTCTTATAAAAACTAAATTAATATACACGCTATGTATGCAATTGTAGAGATGGCAGGGCAGCAATTTAAGGTTGCGAAAGACCAAAAAGTGTATGTTCACCGTTTGCAGACAGAGGAAGGGGAAAAAGTTACTTTTGACCAGGTACTCCTGTTGGATGATGGAAAGAACGTTACTGTTGGCGCCCCAGCTATAAGCGGTGCGGCCGTTGAGGCCAAAGTCGTTAAGCACCTCAAGGGTGATAAAGTAATTGTCTTTAAAAAGAAAAGACGTAAGGGATACCGAAAAAAGAACGGTCACCGCCAGTACCTGACTGAAATCGTAGTTGAAAAGATTGTTGCATCTGGCGCTAAAAAGGCGGCTCCGGCCAAGGCGAAAGCAGCTCCTGCCAAAGCAAAAGAGGCTCCTGCCAAGGCGAAAGCAGCTCCGGTAGCAACTAAGGCAGCTCCTAAGAAGGCAGCAGCACCAAAGGCTGCTGAAAAACCAAAGGCAGCTGCTCCCAAAGCAGCACCAAAGAAGGAGGCCAAGGTAGATCTTGCAAAACACACGGTCGCCGAACTAAAGGAGATGGCAAAGGCCAAAGGAATTGAGGGAATCTCTTCCATGAAGAAGGCAGATTTGATTGCCGCATTAAGTAAGTAGTACGAACTAAAATAGTATATCATGGCACATAAAAAAGGTGTAGGTAGTTCAAAAAACGGTAGGGAATCGGAATCGAAACGCTTGGGCGTTAAGATTTTCGGTGGACAGGCCGCTATCGCTGGAAACATCATCGTTAGGCAGCGCGGTACCAGGCACAATCCAGGAGAGAATGTGTATGCCGGAAAAGATCATACATTGCATGCCCGTATAGACGGTATTGTAAAATTTGAAAAGAAAGCAGGCGGAAAATCCTATGTTTCCATAGAGCCTTTTGAGGCTTAGGCATTTCTTTCTAAAACAGTAAAAACCCTTTCTATTCCGGAAGCTTCCGGAGGTTGGGGTTTTTTTTATTGCCTTGAGCGTACCTTGCCGGAAATGTTTTCTTCTTCAACACCTCATCACTTTGCTTATCTTTATTGTCCGTGAACCACTAGTCAGTATGAAAACCACGACGCTACTGTTCTTTTGTTTGGCCATAGGTGTTCTTACACCTTTGTACGGTCAAGACAGAATCCACATAGTGGTGCCTACCGCTATGGAAGAAACTGATCAGGTTTGGGGTGCCATCAGCGATATTACATTTTTTGAACAACAGGGATATACCCTAAACTTGCCCAAGGGCAGACTGATCGATACCTTGATCACTAAATCGAAATCCGGTGACTTAACACCGGCAGACTACACGGCGCTAAAAAAATTTATGGCCCAGCAGGTGTACAGGCAGGCCAACTACGAAAATGGGGTAAGGCAAATTGAAGCCCAAAAAGAGTTGCTTCATGGCATGCTTGGGCAATTGGAAGCCAAGCGGTTGCCATGGGGGTTTAAGGAATTTCCTGTCTACAAGGTCTTGCTTAGCCTGTATGGTTCCGGGGGAAGTTATAATCCGGATACCGGAGCCATAGTGGTCCTAACTACGGTAGAGGGTGGGTTTAAACAATATAGGAACCCAGCCAATACCTTGATCCACGAAATCGTACACATAGGCTTGGAACACCCTATTATGGAAAAGTACCAGGTACCGCATGGCTTAAAGGAGCGCATCGTAGATCGGTTTGTGTACCTGAGTTTTGGGGAACATCTTCCCGAATATAAAGTTCAGGATATGGGAGATCCCAGAATCGATGCCCACTTAAGGAGTATACAGGATTTGGACCGCCTGGATGAAATCGTTGCGCAGTTTTTAAGGGAGCATTGACTTCTAAAGTCTCGCCTCTGCTTGTTTTAACAGCTCCCGCACCCTTTTTTTTAGACCCTCGGGTTCAACAATTTTGGCAAAATCCCCGAACGTCAAATACCATCGCGGGAAGGTATGTACGATGTCTCGGGTCATAAAGGTCAATTCTACCTCCTTGCCCATGGTCTTTTCCGATACAAAGCCATAGTTTTTTCGTTCCCCCTGTAAATACCGTGCTACCATCTTGTCTACCAGGACCCGCACCTTGGTGGTAGGAACATCCTTGCAGGCCTTGCGGTATTCATCCAAGGTACCGTGTTCCAAGCGAAAAGGCTCCGATGCCCTGCGTATGTTCACCATCCGATCTGTACGGAACTGCCTGTAATCCTGGCGAAAATGACAATAGCCCAATACGTACCAATGGTTGTTTTCGTGGAATAGGCCTACCGGTTCAATATTGCGTCTGGTAGGTTCCTCTTCCCGTAGGGATTTATATTCCAAAGCGACTTGTCTTTTTTCCGCAATACTTTCGAAGAGGATTTCAAGTGCGTCGGGAAGATTTTCGTTGAACAGCTCCTGGGCCGAGTTGATCCGCACCTGTGCTTCCAGGGCGCTTACCCAATCCTTTTCCCTGCCCCGTAAAACGGATTTTATCTTGAACATGGCCGATTTGTGATGGGCACCCAGGCTTTTGTCCGTGAACTGTTGCATGAGTTTTTCCGCAGCCACAAAACTCCCTGCTTCCTCTCGCGTAAACATCACCGGGGGCAACCGATAGCCCTCCATAATGGAATACCCTACTCCGGCCTCGCTTACTATAGGGACGCCGGAGGCTTCCAAGGTGCGGATGTCCCGGTAGACCGTTCTGAGACTTACCTGAAAACGGTCGGCCAATTCCTGGGCCTTTACAATGCGCTTGGATTGCAATTGGATCAGTATGGCAACAATGCGGTCAAAACGTTTTACGGTATCTACGCCCATGATGGAAAAATATATATTCCAAAGATAAGATTTCAAACAAAAGAAGCGGTTAGGATCAAACATAAAGCGTTCCCTTTTTTGACCCTAATTTCTTGGGCCCTACTGCAAAGAAAGGTAGGTGTGGTGACAACCCTATGTCAGCTGAGTGCCTTGATTCAGGGCTTTTAACAGCTTTCAAATAAAAATAATGGCTACTGACAAAGGGCTGTCACTTGTCGGTTCTACCTTTGGTTGCAGAAAGATATTTCACCTAAACACATACATGATGAACAAGATGGAAACAACAGAAAAAGCACAGGTAATCACGGCAGCGGAACTATTGGAACACTGGCAGGGCCATAGAAATCTTACGAGAAAACTCATCGTGGCCTTTCCCGAAAAGGAGTTTTTTGACTTTTCTATTGGAGGGATGCGACCCTTCGCTGAAATGGTACTGGAACTTCTGGCCATAGCAGCTCCCGCTATCCGGGAAATTGCCACAGGAAAACCCGAAGTGTTCAATGAACATCCCGACCACGGCAAGAGCAAGGACAACATCTTACAATGGTGGGATAAGGCCACCGAGGAAATCAATGACCATTGGAAAGGGATTCCCACCTCACGGTTTCACGAGACGATCAAGACCTTTGGCCAGTGGGACGGTACCGTGCAGTCCTCGATTTTCTATTTTATGGATAACGAGATACACCATCGTGGCCAAGGATATGTTTATCTAAGGGCACTGGGCATTGAACCTCCTCTTTTTTGGGAGCGATAACATCAAAAACACACCTATGAAAACAGTTTTGGTATTTAAGACATCGGTTACCAGAAACAATGAAGTAAGCTTGTTACGACCTTTGTTGAACGATTTGATCAACAAGGAAGGACGTTGGAATTTTGATTTGGAGGATTGTGATAAGATCCTTCGTGTGGAAACTGTTAAGCCAAAGCCCGAGGCCGTAGTTTCAGCCTTAAAATTTAAAGGATTCCGATGCGAAGAACTGCTATAAAAGGATCTTTTGGGGTCTCTTCGAACGCTGATCGTAAGCCTCCTGGGAAGGGAAAGGCCAAGGAGGTAATTTTGTTTGGTATCGTACGGGCACGTACCAAAAAATTGCGTATTATGTAGGGACAATTTGATATGTCATGAAATTTGAACTAAACAAGGGTATGGCAGTCCTGGAGCGCACTCCGGAGGTCCTGAAAACCATGTTGGCCAGGTTACCCGAGGAATGGACACACAAAAATGAGGGGGGCGACTCCTGGAGTCCCTTTGATGTGGTTGGACATTTGATCCATGGTGAAAAAACGGATTGGATGGTCCGGACCGGGATTATTCTAGGAGCAGGAAGCAACAAAACGTTTGAACCCTACGATCGGTTTGCACAATTTGAAAACAGCCGGGGGAAAACTCTGGACGTAATGCTTGCTGAATTTACGGCACTCCGATCGCAAAATCTCACCACCCTGCGGTCAAAACAATTGTCCCCAGTAGATTTGGAAAAAAAGGGCGTTCACCCCGAACTTGGTCCGGTTAGCTTAAGTCAACTCTTGGCTGCATGGGTAGTGCATGATCTGGGGCATATTGCCCAGGTATCCAGGGTCATGGCCAAGCAATATAGCACCGAAGTGGGCCCATGGACAAAATACCTTACTATTTTAAAACACCGACCTAAGGAATAGGGTGAGTATCCTTGTCCGAAAGGTATAGCGAGGGGTTACAATTTTGGGCAAAAGACCAGAAGATATTTTCTACACTGGAAAATGTTCATTTTCAATACCGTCTTTGCTGGGTGCTGCATTTTTGGTGCTTGGTCATCCCGGCCATAACCATTTGCATGATACGGATCTTGCCCCAACGGGGCATGGTGCGAAGGCCCAACATTAATATTTTGGACAGCCCTCCCGGAAAGACCGTAGCAGTTCTACCCAGTGCTTTGAGTATGGGAACACCTACTTCATCCGGTCTTAGGGCGTTGCCCATCTGCATCTGTGCGATACGGGAAAACCCACTGTTCACTGGTCCTGGTGCCGCAGAGAGTACATCTACCCCATATGGTCTCAGTTCATGGTACAGCGCTTCTCCCAGCGACTGCACATAAGCTTTGGTAGCTGCGTAGTGGGCCGCATGGGGAACACCTTGGAAACCAACCAAGGAGCTCATTAGAATAATGCCGCCCCGTTTGCGTTCCGAAAATTTTCTCGCATAGTAATGCGTCAACATGAGTAAGGCAAAGGAATTCACGCGCAGCATCCGCAACTCCGTATCCAGTTCGGCGTCCACAAAGGAGCCCGAGGTACCAAAACCTGCAGAGGCTACAAATAAACCTACCTCTACATCGTCTATAGCCTCTACAAGGGAGTATACCTCTTCGGAATAGGACAGATCAGCGATGATAGTTTTGGTCCGTATTCTATACTTGCTTTCCAAGGTTTCTCCCAATGTTTCCAAATACGGTCCCCTGCGTCCCGTAAGAATGAGGCTCAGTCCGGCTTCGGCCAAACGCGTTGCCAACTCTTGCCCGATACCTGAGGAAGCCCCAGTAACCAAAGCCCATGGACCATAGTTTGCTTTTAGGCGCTTTCTTAGTTTTTTGGAAGTTTTCATACATATGTGTTTGGTTTAGAATTGAAATCGGTAGCCAAAATCGGGGAAGAAACCAATCTGGTCCACCTGGTCCACACGATCGGTCAATCTGTTATAACGGCGCACAAAGACGTTTTCGTTGGCGGTAAGGTTCTGAAGGTCCAAATAGAACTGGTGCGAACGTTTTTTTCCGCTGCTGTTGATTTTAATACCGAACTTAAAGTCCCATCTAAAATAAGCGTCGTACTGCTCGCTAAAGGCCAGATCTTCTTGCAGGACTTCAAAACCTGCCTGTTGGGATGCCTCCAGGTCCACGGGCGTATAGTAGCGCCCCCCGGAAGTGGTGAGTCGGGTATCAAAGAAGAGCACATTCTTACGGGCCTTGCCCACTTTGTATTCCCTTCCCGCCAGGAGGTTTACCACATAACCATTGTTAAAGGGTGAATTGCGCTCCACACCATCACTCCCTGTGTACTTGCTTTCAAAAAAAGAGGCGGTCAATAGTCCATAAAACCCTTTGTTGAAGAACTTTTCAAGGGTGAGTTCAATGCCCTGGTTAAAACCGGTACCCTCATTGACCAAGGAAACACGGTCGTTGTCAAAACCAAAATCCGCACCTTCGGTAAGCGTGGAATAGCTAGAGGAAAAGGCTTCCACCCCTGCCTTGTCAATATCCTGATAGTAGATTTCCACTTTACCACGCCAGCTTTCGGCAAGCTTTACATCGTATCCCAGTACGTAATGATCGCTACGAACAAAATCGAGCCCTCTATTGGTCTGAACCAGGGCACCATTGACCTGTTCATTTAAAAACAGCAGCGGAAGGGATATAGGTTGGTGGTGCAGGCCGTAGCCAAAATTAAGACGGTGCCTAGGGGCTATGACATAGGCGATGGCGGCCCTGGGCTCCCATACGAATTGTTCATTGAGGGTACTGTACTGCGCGTGCAATCCCGTGTTCAGCGTTAATTTTCCACTAAGTCGAAACTGCCCTTGCACATAGGGTTGAAAAAGACTAAGGCTTTCGTCGATATTGCGAAAGCTAAAGAGATCGGGATCTCCGTCTCCGTCCAAATCCGCTTGTTCCTCTCGATCGCGCAAGACACTTTTGATGCCGAAATTTTCAATCAAGATCCCTGTTCTCAGGGTGCTTTTATTGCTTAATTTGGAATTGAAAAGGGTAGAAAAGGTAAAGCGGGTTTCGCTGTCGTCGACCTGGGTATATCGGATGATCCTTTCTTGTGGGGTGTCCTTTTCAATAAAACGGTCAACGGTAAAGTCGTTCCCCGAATAAGACCCGGAAACAATACTTCGCAAAAAGGAATTCTTCCCGATGGGGAGGCGGTGTTTTAGCCCTACTACCCCGAAACGCGATTCTACAAAAGTGTTCTCGTCCTCTGCGGCAAAAAGATCGGTCTCATCAATATCGTCCCCCAGGAATTCTATATCGGATGTCCCCAAGATACCGAATAAGGAAAAATTTCCCAGTGTACCCCTACCGAAATTTATATTGAAGGATACGTCGCTGTAGTCTGGTGTTGCGGAGGTGCCTCCAGCGCCCACGCCAAGAAGGCCCACCAAGGAATATCTCCCTGCCACGAGAAAGGAGCCGTTGTTTTTGCCCAGGGGGCCTTCGGCCACGGCCTCTACACCTGTAAAGATTCCCGTCTGCAGCGTATATTCGTAGCGGTCCGTATTTCCCTCACGGAACCCGAGATCGAACACTCCGCCAAGGGCATTCCCGTATTCTGCGGGGAAGGCCGAGGTGATAAAATCCGAGTTTTTCAGCAGATTGGGATTGAGGGCCGAAACAGGTCCGCCGGTTGTTCCCTGGGTAGAGAAATGGTTTGGGCTGGGAATGGGAACCCCCTCCAGACGCCATAGCAATCCTGTAGGGGAGTTGCCCCGCACTACAATATCGTTTCTGCTATCGTCTGGTGCCGAGACCCCGGCAAAATTAGCCGCTAATCGGCCCACATCACTGCGCCCCCCAGAGAAGCGGGTAACTTCCTCTAGCCCAAATTGGCGGGCCGATACCGTAGCCAGTTTATTTATCGCGCGATCTTTGTTGGTTTCAACACTGAGCACCACCTCGTCCAATTGATCATAGGCTTCGATCAGGGCTACGTTGAGGAACACATCCTTTCCTGTGGTGACCTCTATATTCGGCAGGACCAGGGTTTCATATCCAATATGGCTTATACGTACCATCTGCCTGCCAATGGGGACATCGGTTAAGGTAAACCTGCCTTGGATATCGGTTACCACTCCTGTAACTATGTGCCCATTTAAGAGCGCTACCGTGGCGCCCTCTAGCGGACCTTCAGATTGCTTATCGAGTACAGTGCCTTTTATAAGGCCGGTCTGTGCCAGTGATACCTGAACAATAAAGAGGAGGAAAAAAACAAGGGTTTGTTTCATAACATCGGGATTTTTTTGATTTTCCCAAAGATGGGTCTGGCAGTTGGGTCCCGGGGAGTGCAAAATTCCGAAGTGTAGTTTTTTGGGCTGAACCGTAGTGAAAACCACTGAAGGGCAATTTCCAGGGCATTGTGGAGGGCAACTCAGTCCACCCCCGGATAGCTACGGTTCAAGGGTTATTTTGCCAACTAAATGCCGGCTAACACGGCTCTTTTTTTGTTCTTACGTATCTTTAAACCCATAATTTTGATCATGTTTAAAAGCAAGGCAGTCAAAAAATTTGTTTTCCGTTGGATGGTCGTCAACGTGGTGTACCTCATGGTAAAACTTACCATTGACCACGAGGAAGAAATGGAAAGTTTTTTTACAGCTACCAGTGCCTTCTACTATTTCAGTGCCTTTTTTCTCTTTATGCTCACCTGGGAGATTAATGACTGGCTGTTAAGAAGGCAAAAAAGAAAAGGAGGACTCGATTTTAAAAGTAGCCTGAGGATTTTGGGTAAAACCATGGCCATTAGTCTTCCGATGAGTGCACTTGTTTACTATTTGGCGCTGTTCCCTTTTCGAGAGACGATTGGGATTGTCTGTGTAGACCCTGCCCTGGAATTTAGAACGGATTTTTTAAGGGCTGCCTTATTGGGAGCTACCGTCATTTTTTTTAATATGTTCCATTTTTCCATGAACCAAAGGGATGAAATGAAACAGCAAATGGAAGACCTAAAAAAGGAAATGATGGCATCCCGTTACACCTCCTTAAGGAGTCAGATAAGTCCACATTTTTTGTTCAATAGCTTAAACACCCTTACCTCACTCATGTATGAAGACCGGGACCTGGCTTCCGATTTCGTTACCCGCCTGGCATCGAGTTATCGCTATATTTTGGATACTGGGGAAGAGGATTTGATAAGCTTGGAAAAGGAACTGAATTTTCTGGATTCCTTTGTGTTTATGATGAATGTGCGGCATAAGGACGCGGTAATCATAAAAACGGATGTTGACCTACCCTCGGAAAAATACCAAATACCTACCTTGTCCCTTCAAATGTTAGTGGAAAATGCCCTGAAGCACAATCACTATTCCAAGGAGAGGCCCTTGCATATTAGCATTTCCAGTATTGGCAATGAGGCGCTGGTAATAAAAAACAACCTGAGAAAAAGGATCTTAAAGGAGGAAACAACACAAGTGGGCCTTAAGAACATCAAAAAACGATATGCCCACTACACCAATAAATTGGTATTGGTACGGGAGGAAGATGGTATCTTTGAAGTAATCCTTCCCCTATTGGCCAAAGATGTGAAAGAGTTGAACCTGTTATCCGTATCCTGACATGAACGCCGTAATCATCGAGGACGAGGAATTTGCTTCCAAAAGGCTTGCACGGCTTATAGGGGAGTTGGCCCCGGAAATTGAAATTTCCGCGCAGCTGAGCTCGGTGGAAAGTGGCAGCGCATGGTTTTCGCAAAATACACCTCCAGATTTAATCTTTTTGGACATTCAACTCAACGATGGCTATGGGTTTGATATTTTGGACAATTTGGAGGACCATCCACCGGTAATTTTCACCACGGCCTATAACGAATATGCGGTACGGGGCTTTAAATATAATGGACTCGACTATTTGTTAAAACCCATCGTCAAAGCCGATCTTCGGACGGCCTTGGACAAGTTCAGGAAAACATCCACCAACAATGAAGGTTTCTCTGAACTGAAGTTCGAACGGATGAAACAATTGTTCCAAAAGGAATACAAACACCGTTTTATGGTGAAGGTCGGCAACCAGTTCCGTTCCTTCGATGTGGACGATATTGCTTATTTTAAATCCAATGAGGGCCTTATATACCTACATACGCATACCGCCCAGAGCTATCCCATTGAGTACTCCATAGATCAGTTGGAGAACATTCTAAATCCTATCCATTTTTTTAGGATCAATCGGAAGTTCATGGTTTCTGTAAAAGCGGTCATTGAAATCCACACGTACTTCAACAGTCGGTTATTGCTAAAATTAAAGCCCAGGGAGGAAACCCAGGTCATTGTGTCCAGGGAACGGACCACCAATTTTAAGCGATGGTTGGATATGTAAGGGATACCAACCCAAAAGAAAACCCTTTGATTCATAACAATGTTACGGTCAAAGGGTCTTTTATCCTTGGTCTAACTTCGCCATGGCGAAGTGGTCTAATTTCTAGTATCTATAGTATTCCGGCTTATACGGGCCTTCTACTTTTACACCAATGTATTCTGCTTGATCTTCCTTAAGCTCCGTAAGTTCGGCGCCCAAACGTGCCAAATGTAGTTTGGCCACTTTCTCATCCAAATGCTTGGGTAGCATATACACCTCATTGTTGTATTTGTCGCTATGCTTCCACAGTTCGATTTGTGCCAGGGTCTGGTTCGTAAAGGAATTGCTCATCACAAAGCTGGGATGTCCCGTAGCACAGCCAAGGTTTACCAAACGGCCTTCGGCCAATATGATGACATCTTTCCCATCCAAGGTGTATTTGTCTACCTGGGGCTTGATTTCATCCTTGGTATCACCGTAGTTATCGTTTAGCCAGGCCATATCTATCTCATTGTCAAAATGTCCGATGTTACAGACGATTGCCTTGTCCTTTAGCGCCTTAAAATGCTCGCCACGGATGATATCCTTGTTTCCTGTGGTGGTAATTACGACATCTGCATGGGAGATTACGGTTTCCAATTTTTTTACCTCGTAACCATCCATACAGGCCTGTAAAGCACAAATGGGGTCAATTTCCGTAACGGTTACTATGGAACCGGCACCCCTAAAAGAAGCGGCGGTACCTTTGCCCACATCCCCGTACCCGGCCACCACTACCCGCTTTCCGGCCAACATGGTATCCGTGGCTCGTCGGATAGCGTCTACAGCACTCTCCCGACAGCCATATTTGTTGTCGAATTTGGATTTGGTCACAGAGTCGTTTACATTGATGGCAGGCATGGGCAAAGTGCCCTTTTGTACACGTTCATATAAACGGTGAACCCCTGTAGTGGTCTCCTCGGACAGGCCTTTGATGCCCGTAGCAAGCTCCGGGAACTGGTCCAGCACCATATTGGTAAGGTCGCCCCCATCGTCCAGGATCATATTCAATGGCTGGCGGTCTTCGCCAAAAAACAGGGTCTGTTCAATACACCAATCAAATTCTTCCTCGGTCATCCCCTTCCATGCATAAACCGGAATACCAGTTGCGGCTATAGCTGCTGCGGCATGGTCCTGGGTAGAAAATATATTGCAGGAACTCCAGGTGACCTCTGCGCCGAGTTCCACCAGGGTTTCGATCAATACTGCTGTCTGAATGGTCATATGGAGACATCCAGCAATACGGGCCCCTTTTAAAGGTTGCTCGTTCTTGTATTCTTCCCTAAGGGACATTAAGCCCGGCATTTCTGCCTCGGCCAATTCAATTTCTTTTCTTCCCCAATCCGCAAGGGAAATATCCTTTACCTTATAGGGCACATAAGACACGGTTTTGGTACTCATATCCTTTTTTATTTTTACTTTAGCCAGACGGCTATATTTATAGCGAATACAAAGGTAGTGATTACTTAAATAAAGCAATGCCTCTTTACAAAACTATAACGGTAAACCCCTCCATAAAGGTTTATATCTGGAAGATCGAGGAGTCAGAATCCGAGCTTTCCAAGGGTATCGAATTGACCAAAAATTGCCAGGAGCGTATGTTGGGAATGAAATCCGAACTGCATCGAAGGGGTTTTTTGAGTATTCGCCATTTAATGGCTCAAGCGGGTTACGAGGACTGCGATCTGTACTACGACGAAGCAGGAAAACCCCATTTAAGGGACAACAGGCACATCTCCATTACCCATTCGCACCAGTTTACGGGGATTATCGTGGGGGCCATGGACGAGGTGGGTATTGACATTGAAAAGAAGCGGGACAAGATTTTACGGATTGCCCACAAATTTACACCTTTGGAAGAGTACCGTACTTTGGCCAATACGGAAGCCATAATTCGCAAACTTACCGTTGTATGGGGCGCCAAGGAATCGCTTTACAAGATTTATGCCACCCATGGACTTAGTTTTTTGCATCATATCCATATTGAGGACTTTTCCCTTTCAGATGCAGTGACCACAGGGGAAATTTTGTACCATGGCAATACGTCCACCTATCAAATTTCTTTTTTGGAATTTGAAGGATTTGCTTGTGTTTATGCTGTAATGGATGATTAGCTGCTTTTGATCCATAGCGGAAACTAGATACTTTGAACCCAAAACTTTGAATCTGAAACCTTGAACCAACATCCAAAATGAACATATCTGTTGAGCTAACCCTTACCCCCTTGCAGGACAATTTTGAGGAACCCATTGTCCATTTTATCCAAAAACTCCGTAAATCGGGCCTTACCGTACTGGAAAACCCTTTGAGCACTCAAGTATATGGAGAATACGACCAGGTAATGAATGTCTTGAATTCAGAAATTAAAGAAGTGTTGGAAGCCATGGAACGGGGTCTCTTATACATGAAAATAGTCAAATCGGACCGAAGCGATTATGAGCCACATTTTTGATTGGATTTTTTCGCAATACCAGGATACCCCGACCCATTTGATTGTCTTGGAAATGATCGGGGTCCTATTCGGATTTTTGAGCGTATGGTACTCCAAAAGGGAAAATATACTGGTCTTTCCAACAGGGATCATAAGCACCGGGATCTTTGTGTATATTCTATTGGTTTTTGGCCTTTTGGGCGATATGTTGATCAACGCCTACTACTTTGTGATGAGTATTTTCGGCTGGTACATATGGACCCGGAAAATAGATGAAACCCATTTTATACCCATCACCCGGACCAACACCAAGGAAAAAAAGTGGTCGGTCTTTTTGTTTGTGACCACCGTTGCCTTCGTTTGTGGTGTTTATTTGATCTTTGATAAGTTCGAAAGCTGGACCGCGTATGTGGATACCCTTACAACGGCAATTTTCTTTGTGGGGATGTGGCTTATGGCCAGGAAAAAACTCGAGAATTGGGTATATTGGATTATTGGCGATGTGATATCCGTGCCCCTGTATTTGTACAAAGGTCTTATCTTTACCTCGCTTCAATATCTGTTGTTCACCGTTATCGCCATATTAGGATACTACGCATGGAGGAAAAGTTTAAACAAGAGCCCTCAGACCTTGTTAAAGTAGTGCTTTTTGGTCCGGAGTCTACCGGTAAAACTACCTTGTCCAAGCAATTGGCAGCACACTACGGCACGCTCTGGGTACCTGAATACGCCAGGGAATATCTCCAAAACAAATGGGACAGGGAGCAAAAAACATGTGAACCTCATGATTTATTGCCCATAGCAGAAGGTCAGATGCGGTCCGAAAATGAACTGGCCAAAAAGGCCAAGGACTTGCTCATTTGCGATACCGATCTTTTGGAGACCAAAGTATATTCCGAGGCCTATTATGTAGGAAACTGTGATCCGGTACTGGAAAAATACGCCTTGGAGAACACCTATGATCTTTACTTCCTCACCTACATCGATATACCATGGATAAAGGACGATCTCCGTGACAAGCCGGATGAACGCCAACGCATGTTTGCTTATTTCAAGGATACTTTAGAGAAATATAACAGGAATTTTGTTATTTTGAAGGGAGATAGGTCCCTCCGCTTACAAACAGCCATCCAGGCAATTAACAAACTGCTTAAATAATGAATAATCTTTCGGAATACGATTTAGGACAACTGGTAAAAAAGGGAGTACCGGAAAGGAAAGTTTTAGATCAAATAGAAACGTTTAAAGAGGGCATTCCGTTCGTTGACCTGGAAAAGGCCGCCACGGTTTCCGATGGTATTTTGAAATTTTCCGAGGAGGAGGAAAAACAATTGATAGCGGAATATGACAAACAGGGCAAAACCCGGTCGCTATTAAAATTTGTACCGGCTTCCGGGGCAGCGTCCAGAATGTTCAAAGCCTTGTTTCATTTTTTGAAAACCTATGACTTTGAAAAGGAAGGTTTTGATGCCTATTTGGAGCGAACCAAGGACCTAGAGGTCAAAGGTTTTTTTGATGGTCTGGAGAAATTTCCGTTTTACAGGGAGGTGCAAGCCAGAATTGCAAATAAAGCCCTGTCCGAGGATCACGGGAAATTTTTGTTCGTCAGGGAGATGTTATTGGAAGACGGACTTAACTTCGGGGACCACCCAAAAGGGTTGTTGCCCTTTCACGATTACGGGGATTATCGCGTTACACCTTTTGAGGAACATCTAAAGGAAGCCGCACTATATGCCCGAACCGATCAGGGTGCCAAACTGCATTTTACCATCTCCGAACAGCACAGCGCCCTATTTAAATTACAATTCGAATCGATCAGGGAACGGGTGGTGGCAGCCATGGGCGCCGAATTTGATATTAGCTACTCCTTTCAGAAGTCCTCTACGGATACCATAGCGGTAACGCTTGAAAACGAACCTTTCAGAAACCCGGATGG
Organism: Eudoraea algarum; assembly: GCF_050589645.1. NCBI lineage: Bacteria > Pseudomonadati > Bacteroidota > Flavobacteriia > Flavobacteriales > Flavobacteriaceae > Eudoraea > Eudoraea algarum. The sequence continues at coordinate 392,926 of NZ_JBNGOQ010000004.1, forward strand.
TTCCCTTTTGTTTAGGCCCGGAGGCCATGGTGCGCTAATAGAGAATCTTAATGAGCAGGATGCGGATATCATATTCATTAAAAATATTGACAATGTTGTAGTGCCCCAATTTGCCAATGCGATGGCCGATAGCAAAAAAGTATTGGGCGGACTCTTGCTCAGGATACAGAGCAGGGCCTTTGAATATGCCAAAATGCTAGACCTTAGGGACATTACCGCAGAGGAGCTCCAGGGCGCAAAACGTTTTTTGGAAGAAGAACTTAACGCAAGATTTTCGGAGCGTTTCTCAAGTTTTAGCATCGCTGAACAGATAGAGGTACTAAAGGACAAGATCAACAGGCCCATACGTGTTTGCGGCATGGTCAAAAATGAAGGAGAGCCAGGAGGCGGACCGTTTTGGACAAAGGACAGGAGCGATCATGTTTCCCTTCAGATCATAGAATCGGCACAGGTGGATATGTCCAATGCGGAACAAGTGGATATTTTTAAGAACTCAACACATTTTAATCCTGTGGATCTGGTGTGTGGGATAAAAAGTTATGAGGGGAAGAAGTATAATTTGCTCAATTTTGTTGATTTCAAACAAGGCTTCATTACCCAGAAGACCAAAGAGGGAAAAAACCTCAAAGCGCTGGAACTTCCCGGCCTTTGGAACGGTGCCATGGCACACTGGAATACAATTTTTGTAGAGGTCCCACTGATTACATTCAATCCTGTAAAGACGGTAAACGACCTCTTAAAACCAGCGCACCAAGTTAAATAGTCTGCCTCCATGTTAAAGAGGTGTGTAAATCTTATACATATCCAGATATAATTACACAGCTTTATACAAAACAAGGGCAAACTAAAATTCTGTAAACTTCTGATTATCAATAAATTAGTTATTTTTTGGATTATGGCACTGTTTTTCGTATTTATCCCTGGATTCATGCGGGACTTTTATTTATGCCTCACAGGACCTGCATGAAATCCAATTTTATATAGAGTTAGTTTTTGGTTAGTTTGGTTTTAAGAAGCCCCGATGGAAAGAAACCCTCGGGGCTTTTTTTATGGTGCGAAGGGAAGAAGGTGAAAAGTGTGTAAAATGTATACGCTTTCAAAAAGGAATACACATAATTATACAACTACAATTTTCATTGATTTCTATTAAATTATTGATAATCAGCTATATAAAACAATAAAGTGCCCAAATAGGCAATTGGTATCATTTTTTCAAGGGTATGGACAAGTTTAATTATTAAATAAAATAAAAGATAAAGATCATGAAAAAATTATTTTTTGCAGCCGCATTTGCCCTAGTAGGATTAACCGCATTTGCCCAAGATGAGGCGCAGGCCGATGCTACCGAAGTGGTGGTGGCCCAAGACGATTATACAGAAATCGCTGCCAGTGAATTGCCCGAAGCAGTAACCGCTGCTGTAGCCAAGAATTACCCTACGGCTACCATCAATAAGGCGTATATCAATGAAGCCAAGCAGTACAAATTGGAAGTGTCCTTGGAAGACGGGACAACAGGAACATTGTTTGCCGATGCGGAGGGTAACTGGATCGATCAATAATTTAACTTGAGTTATTTGTTTTGTATCAAGTTGGTTTGGTTAGAAAGGGATCATTTAGTTGGTCCCTTTCTTTTTTGTCATTATTTTAAGAATTGTTGCGGCCTTCCCTAGGTATTTTTACGTACATACCTATATAAGTACGTTTTTGATATGCCCAAAATCTTGATTATTGAGGATGACGCCGCCTTTTGTCAAATGCTGCAAAAGTTTTTGACCAAAAAAGGATATGAGGTACAGACCAGCTTTACCGCATCGGATGCCAAAACCAAGTTCGGCCGTGAGGAGTTCCATTTGGTACTTACCGATTTAAGGCTCCCCAACTACGACGGAATTCAGTTATTGTCTGAAATTAAAAAATTAACACCGAGAACCCCGGTAATCGTAATGACCGGATATGCGGAGGTAGGGACCGCCGTAAGGGCCATGAAAAAGGGGGCTCACGATTATATCTCCAAACCCTTTACCCCAGACGAAATGGTCATGGTTATCGCAGCTGCCTTGAAGGATGGCACTGCCACCTTGGACACGCCATCCAAGCCTACCAAGAAGAACCGTGATGGTGTTCAACAAAATAAGACCGTTTCAGGAACCGGGGACGCTTCCAAAAAGCTCAACGATTATGTAAAGTTGGTGGCACCGACAGATATGTCCGTCCTTATTTCCGGGGAGAGCGGTACGGGAAAAGAGGTAACGGCAAGGGCAATACATGAATACAGTAAAAGAAAGGACTTTACTTTTGTAGCAGTAGATTGCGGGGCTATTCCCAAGGAAATTGCCACCAGCGAGTTCTTTGGACATATCAAGGGGAGCTTTACCGGTGCAGTGGAAGATAAAATAGGTCATTTTGAAGCGGCCAACGAGGGCACCTTATTTCTAGATGAAATCGGTAACCTTTCCTATGAAAATCAGATGCAACTGCTACGGGCATTGCAGGAACGAAAGATAAAAAAGTTGGGAAGTACCCAAGAAATTGAGGTAGACCTGCGTATTATTACCGCAACTAATGAAGATCTGGCCGCGGCAGTAGAAAGAGGCACTTTTAGGGAAGACCTGTACCATAGGCTCAACGAGTTTTCCATTGAGATACCCTCCCTGGCAGACCGGTACGAAGACTTGGTGTTGTTTGCCGATTATTTTTTACAGCGCGCCAATGAAACCCTCAATAAGAATGTAGTAGGCTTTACCGAGGAGGTCCTGGAAATTTTTGAACGCTATTCCTGGCCAGGAAACCTAAGAGAGCTGCAAAATGTTATAAAACGCGCCGTATTACTGACTACAACGGATTATGTGGAGCGCGCTGCCCTGGCCAAGGAGCTAGTCCAAGGCTCAGGAAAGGATGTGCTTGTGGAGAACTTTTCCAAAGAGCATTATGAAAAGGACCAAATTATTAAAGCTTTGAAACGGGCCAATTTCAACAAGTCAAAGGCCGCAAAATTGCTACAGGTAACCCGAAAGACCCTTTACAATAAAATTAACCACTATAACTTGGACTTTTAGTCAAATGGGAGTTTACCGCCTGCAAAAGGGTCGCGATCTCTTCACCTAGGGCATCAAAGTTGGCCTTTAGTTTGCTAGCCTCGGGCTCCTTCTCGATCAACTCCAAGCGTTCCAGGATAACAACACTACCCGTAGCTTTGAGCTGACGGAACATGGGCAACATCCTATGTGCCGTTTGGTTGATCTGTGCATAGTTATTTGTGGAAACCCCTGCTTTCAAAAGCTTCATGTTTTTACGGGTATCGGCCCTAAAGGTATACAGCACCTCATTGATCGCTTCCTCCTGATCACCCAGAAAGGAATGGAGTACCTCCAAGCTAAATAGGGAAGATCTAGTTGTGTTTGGAGAGGATGCGGGAACCATTTGCGAAGGTTCCGTTATCGTTTGAGGGAATAGTTGGCCCAGTAACTGCATGAGCTGGTTTTTGGAAAAAGGTTTGGACAGTACTGCGGCAAAACCTGCCTGTTCATATACTTCCTGTTTCAGGTCCTTTCTTCCGGTCATGGCTATGATCGGCTGATCTATGTAATGTGGATAGGCCGTGGAACGCAATTTTTCAAGGACTTCAAATCCGTTGATAAAGGGCATTTGGATATCGGTCAGTACCAAGTCGTAAGTGAGATCCGGGCCGCGGCCTATATCCTTAAAATCGTTAAAAACATGCGCCTTGATCCCTGCGTTATGGCAAACGTCCTCCAACAGTTCCAACATGGCCCTGTCATCGTCCAAAATGAGTATACTAAGCCCAGCGACCGAAAGTTGCGCTGCCTTTTTTTGCGTTTCCGGAGGGCTTGTTGAACGTTCCAAAGGAAGCTGTAGACTAAAGGTGCTGCCTTTGTCTCCCTGGCTTTCGAGACGGATCGACCCGCCTAAAAGATCGGCCAGTTTTTTGGAAATCGTGAGACCAAGACCATAGCCCCCGTATTTTTTTTCGGTACTCTCTTCCGCTTGGGTGAATTCCTTGAAAATAAGTTCCTGTTTTTCCTTTTTGATCCCTATTCCACTATCGGTTACCGTAATTACCGCGGTATAGATATCATTGTCCTTGCGAAGTATGCGGGCACTTATCTTAATGAACCCTTCCTGTGTAAATTTATAGGCATTATCGATAAGGTTGGTAAGTATTTGACGAATTCTAAAGGGATCCGATAATACCGTTTCTTCCAAGCGTTGGTCTATGTCCAGTTCCAATGTTACATTTTTTTTGTGATAGAGCTCCTTGAGATGTTCCGAAGTTTCCCGAATCACATACGCCAGAACAAAGGGAATCCTTTCAATGGTTATCTTGTCGGCCTCCAACTTGGAAAAATCCAGAAGGTCGTTTACCAAGCTGTTCACATAGCTCGAGGCCGATTTTACATTCCTTAAATAACCCACCTGTTTTCCTGTGAGCCCGGTATTCTCCATCAATTCGGAATAGCCCGAAATAGTGTTCAATGGGGTGCGCAGGTCATGGCTTACCGTGGAAATTAACCGCTCCCTGCTTTTTAGGAGGGACTCGGAATACTTTTTTTCCATTTCCAGTTTTTGCCGGTAGGTCTGCACCCGCCAAAAGTCTCGCGTAATCAAAAACGTAAAGATCCCTACCACAATAAATCCCATAAGGGCGGCAAAACCGGCCAGGCGAATACTTCGCTTGAGCGCGGATTGTTTTTTGAGGTTGTCATTGTAGGACCTGATCATGATTTCCCGCTCAAAGGCCGAAATAATACCGCGCAATTGACGGGAAAGCTCCAGGTCGTTTCTGTTCAGCTCCATTTCCTTCCTGGCCAGTGATCTTTGCGTCTCGGTATCGATCTGTTTGGCCCGATCAAGGATTAGCTTGGAAGCGGTAAGGACAGAGTCTAACTGCTTTGAGTTGGACATCCCAGAGGTGCTTTCGGGGATGTTTTCGTTTAAATAGGCCACCCAATCCTCCAGGATCTTTCGTTTGTACGGTTCCAATTTCTCGGGATTTTGGTTGAAATTTTCAACGGTCAGTTTCCCAAAGGAAGCTTCCATTTTACCCAACTCTTCCAAGGCATCGTCAATGGAACTGTTTGAAGCGCTTTTCATCTTCAACCTTCGGAGTTGGTTGCTATTGCTCACCTTCTCCTTCAACAAGACCTGTACACTATCCAATAGGTTTTTCTGATGATTACTCTCGGTAAGTGCCTTTAAAAGGTCTATTTCCAATAGCACCGAATCAATTTTTTGGGAATAGGCATCAAAGTTTTTCCTGGTTCTGGTCTGAAGCGCCATTTTGGATAGGCTCTCGGCCTCGTGAAGTTCCGTGAGCAAAGATCCGGCCCGCAACAGTTTAATATCGTTTTCTTCGGCGGTCTCGGAGGAGAGAAAGACCCGTATTTCAGATAATATAAAATAACCTGCAACCAATGCCAAGCACCCCAGGATCAGGTAGCTGAACATTATTTTTAGCGTGAATTTGTTTTTGGATCCGTTCATCTTGCTGTTTGGGGAACAAAGGACATACAGTATTTACGTAAGCGGCCCTTGGAAGGTTTATACCTAAAGGTTAATTGTTGGCCCTTTTGTTATGAAATGTCAGAACCCAAAGCTATCTTTGTGGTATCTCAAAGGGGTGCTCATCCGGACAATGACCGGAATGGGCTGAGATTATACCCAATGAACCTGGGCAGGTAATGCTGCCAAGGGATGGCCACAAGGCCACAATTTGGAATTTTCAAGGTTTCGGAAGAAACAAAAATCAAGTTAAACCAGAATAATAGCCCCTTTTATTCGTAGAAATTTTTTACGGATGAAAACTATATTCACAACTTTGGCCTGCTCAGGGCTGACCATGGGCGCCATGGCCCAAGAAAGTCCCACGGATTCACTGATGGGCAAAAAAATTGTACTGGACGAGGTGTTGGTTCAGGCGGTAAGGGTAACCAAACAAATGCCGGTTACCTTCTCCAATCTGGATAGGACGGAGATAGCACCTAGGAATTTGGGCCAGGACATCCCTGTATTAATGAACTTTTTACCTTCCGTGGTTACCACTTCCGATGCGGGAGCGGGTGTGGGCTACACGGGCATACGGGTGCGAGGCAGTGATGCCACACGGGTAAACGTGACCATCAACGGGATTCCCTATAATGATGCCGAATCGCACGGTACCTTTTGGGTAAATATGCCCGATTTTGCGTCCTCCACGGAAAGTTTGCAGTTGCAGCGTGGGGTTGGTACCTCTACCAATGGGGCGGGCGCTTTTGGAGCCAGTCTTAACCTATTGACCGATGCAGTTTCTGAAGACGGCTATGGAAAAATTTCCTCTTCCATAGGCAGCTTTAACACCCTTAGGAACAATATAAAGTTCAGTACGGGCCTGTTGACCGATCATATCGAAATTTCGGGCCGTTTATCACGGATTACTTCTGACGGATATATAGATCGTGCTTCTTCCGAACTGGATTCCTATTTTTTGCAGGGGGCCTATCGTGATGACAATACCCTGATAAAGGCCTTGTTGTTCGGCGGACATGAAATAACGTACCAGTCCTGGTTTGGGATCGATGCTGCCACCTTGGCAACGGATAGGACCTTTAATCCTGCCGGACTATATACCGATGAAAACGGAAATACCCGATTTCATGAAAATCAGGTAGACAATTATAAACAGGACCATGCGCAACTGCTCTGGAACGAACAAATATCGGATACCTGGAGCAGCAACATTGCCTTGCACTACACCAGGGGCAGGGGCTTCTTCGAGGAGTTTAGGGAAGACGACGATTTTGACACCTATGGCATAACGCCAATAACGGTGGACGGTACGCTTGTAAATACAACCGATATTATTCGTAGACGCTGGTTGGATAACGATTTTTATGGCACCGTATTTTCCGCGAATTACAAGAAAGGCAAGGTAGACCTAATCCTCGGTGGAGGATGGAACAACTATAAAGGGGATCATTTTGGGGAGGTTATTTGGGCCCGTTTTGCCAACAATGTCAATAGCAGGGATAGGTATTATGAGGACAACTCCACCAAGACCGACCTTAATCTTTTCGCCAAAGCCAATTACAAGTTGAACGATACATGGAGCCTCTATGGAGATCTACAGTATAGAACGGTAACCTACGAGGCAAACGGAGCGGATACGGGATTGGTAGACGACACCTTCAATTTCTTCAATCCCAAGGCCGGGATTACCTATGATTTGGACCCCAACAACAATTTTTATTTTTCCTATGCCGTGGCCCATCGCGAACCCAACAGGAACGATTATGAAAACGGGAGCCCCAGGCAGGAGCGATTAAATGATTTTGAACTGGGCTGGCGGTATGTCTCACCTCGTATACAATTGAATGCCAACCTGTATTACATGGATTACAAAGACCAATTGATATTAACCGGCAATATTAACGATGTAGGGGCCTATATTAGAGCCAACGTGGCCGACAGCTATCGTGCGGGACTGGAATTGGACGCCAGTATACAGTTTTCGGACAAATTTTCCATGAGGCCAAATTTGGCCCTGAGCAGCAATAAAATAAAGGATTTTGTTCTTGTGCGGGATGGGGTTACTACGAATTTGGGAGATACCAACATTGCCTTTTCACCCTCCATAATTGCTGGAAATGTCATTTCTTATGCACCTTTGAACGATTTTGAACTGGCTTTGTATTCCAAACTTGTCGGGGATCAATATTTGAGCAATACCGATACAGAGGCGTCCATGTTGGAGGGCTATTTTACGACCGATTTTAATATCACCTATGAAATTAGGACGAGACGTATTTTCAAGTCCGTTGTCCTATCCGGATTGGTAAACAATATTTTTGATGAACGATATGTGTCCAATGGATACACCTTCCTGGACAATTTTTCCACCCCTGGAAATTCGTTTGAGGTTCAAGGCTTTTATCCACAGGCAGGCACCAACTTTCTCCTAGGGGCCAGCTTCAATTTTTAGGACCATTACTTAGGAAATCCAGAGCGGTGCCGTACCTTTAAGCTAAGACACATAGGGATCCAAGAATGGGCTTTTACGATTTATCAAAGGAAGCGCGGGCAATACTGGTGGAGGAAATTCATCAAGCTATTGCCCGCAATATCGCGGAAGGGGAAACCCCCGCGATCCTGAGTTATTTTTCCAACGAGGATACCTATATCCGAAAAGCAGGCTATCTCGCCATGGGTAGGATATACATGGCCCAGGAGGATCAACGGGAAAACATCAAGGCGCAACTGCTTAAGTTGTTGAAATCCCATAACGAAAAGGTACGGCAAACCACAATCAATGCGGCTGGCGAAATAGGAAAGTACCATTTTGAGGCAGTATCCATTTTTTTTGACAAAGGCCTTTTTGATCCACATCATTCCGTTAGGAACGCGGTTATTGGTTCCCTAAAGAAAATGGGCCAAAAAAATCCGGGACCTACCTTGGCATGGGCCAAGGGTTACCTAAATCATCCGGACAAGGAAATCCGACGGGAAGTTTGCCATGGAATCGAACTAAGGGGAAGAACGCACCCGCAGGATGTATTGCCCTTATTGGAGGTTCTGCAAGATGATGCCACCGCGAGGGTGAAAAATACACTGGTTCACGTCTTAGGACAGATTTCCTATAAAAAAGGCTGTTTGGAAACGGTGATAAGGACGTTGGCAGCTTGGGAGAACAAGGAACTGGTGGCCAAGGCCATAGACGAGATTGTGGATGTGCACCACAGGTATAAAAATTTTTCAGCGCTTACGCAGCAGCAGGCCATAAGGTACATTGATGAAAATTATTGGAAAGAACACCAAGGGACCAACTAAGGGTTTTCCTGCCTACCACAGATGATGTACATGGGGTTTTATGAGGGTGGTGTATATCTCCTCCACAAGCTTGCGTTCTTCCGTTCCTAAGGAAGGTAGAACAGAAGCGGAGCAATTGGACAGCAGGTGTTCGGGTTTGGAGGCCCCTGGAATAATGCAGCCCACCTCGGGAAAATCCAAGATCCAACGTAGGGCGAGCGGCGCCAAATTGGTGTGGCCCGGAAAGACCGATTTAAGCCTGCGTACCGCTTCGAGACCTATTTCATAGGGGACACCCGAAAAGGTCTCTCCCTTGTCGAACCCAGCACCATCCCGATTAAAAAAGCGATGATCTTCCTTTCCGAATACGGTATCGGCGGTAAATTTCCCTGTTAAAAGCCCGCTGGCCAAGGGCACACGTACCAGAATGCCAATATCCTTCTTTTTGGCCTGTTCAAAAAAGAGTTCCATGGGCCGTTGCCGGAACATATTGAAAATAATCTGAACGGTGCTTACGTTGGGATATTCGATGCCCTTAAGGGCTTCCTCCACCTTTTCCACGCTAATGCCCAGGCTTTTGATCTTGCCTTCGTCCTTCAAACGATCAAAGAGTTCAAAAATCTCCGGCCGGTAGTACACTTCGGTAGGGGGGCAGTGCAGTTGGATCAGGTCCAGACATTCCAGTCCTGTATTCCTTAAACTGGCCTCCACATAGGAACGCAATACCTTTGGCGTATAATTCTCATTGATGTGCGGATTGATTTGTCGCCCGCATTTGGTCGCAACGTATACCTGTTCAGATCGCGAGCGGACCACCCTACCTACCGCGGCCTCACTTGCGCCGGCTTCGTAAACATCGGCCGTATCCATAAAGTTAATACCTTGGTCTATGGCCTCATTAATAGTTTTTTCGGCTAAAGTGTCGTCAAAACCGGAGCCCCAGGTGCCGCCTACTTGCCAAGTGCCCAAGGAGATTTCGGAGACCTCAAAATTGGTTTTCCCCAAACGTCTGTACTGCATGGTTTAATTGGATATGGTTACTACATTGCCACTAAAGGTAGCCCGATATTCCAACATATCATAAAAGCGCTCACCCGTATCGGGCCGGTTGAGAAACTGACCGGTAAAAAGGCTGTACTCGTAATCCTCGCAAGGACATATCGCCGTTTGTCCGTTGAGTTCCGTGGTAGAACAGGAATTAGGGGCATGGTTGGGGCAGCTCGCTTCAAAAACCCTGAATTGGTTGAAGCCCGTATTGATTACAAAGGCCCCTCGGGTGCCCACACCGGCGTTGTTCACATAAACGGCATTGCCCGTATTGGTCAAAGGGCTGTACAAGGGAAGGTTCAGATTAAGGTCAAATCGGAAACCAATTTCCTGCAGAAAAGGGTTTCTATTGGATCTACCGCTATCACAGGAAAGTATCAAAATCCCTAAAAAAAAGCCCCATATCAATCTCATATCGTGATGTGCATTTTGGAAAACCTGAACAAAATTGAGCAAAAAATATGTATATTTGCGTTAAATCCTCTCTAAAAAAGGGGATTTTCCTATTTATTAAACGATGACGATATGAGTAACGTATCTTATTACACGGAGGAAGGATTAAAAAAATTACGGGAAGAACTAAATCAACTGAAGGATGTTGAACGCCCCAAGGCTTCACAGGCCATTGCGGAGGCAAGGGACAAGGGAGATTTGTCCGAGAATGCGGAGTATGATGCAGCCAAGGAAGCCCAAGGACTTTTGGAACTAAAAATAGCCAAATTGGAGGAAACCCTGGCCAATGCCAGATTGATAGACGAGTCTCAACTGGACACCAGCAAGGTCTTGGTCCTGTCTACGGTAAAGCTTAAGAATCGGAAGAATGGCATGGAAATGTCCTATACACTTGTGGCCGAAAGCGAAGCGGACCTGAAATCCGGTAAAATCTCGGTAACTTCCCCCATCGGAAAAGGACTGTTGGGAAAAGAGGTAGGTGATGTGGCGGAAATTGTGGTTCCCAACGGCACTCTAAAATTTGATATTTTGGAGATTACGAGGGAATAAAGGCATAAATCTTTATATTTAATCCCATCAAGCCTTTGATGGGATTTTTTATTTTAATCCGTAATTCATGCAGTAATGTCAAGCATCTTTACCAAAATCATCAACGGGGACATCCCGTGCTATAAAATTGCCGAGGATGCCGATTTTTTCGCTTTTTTGGATATTAACCCAAATGCCGAGGGACATACGCTTTGCGTCCCCAAAAAGGAAGTAGATAGAATTATGGACCTCGACGAGGCTACCTATATGGGGCTGATGGCCTTTTCCAGAAAGGTAGGCAGGGCCATTGAAAAGGCGGTGGACTGCAAACGTGTGGGACTAACCGTCATTGGGCTGGAGGTACCCCATGTACATGTGCACTTAATTCCTCTTCACGGGATGGAAAATGCCACTTTTCAGCACAAGGTCTCGCTTAGCCCGGAACAATTTGTGGAAGTGGCCGGGAAAATCAGGGCAGAGATCAAATGATTCCTTCAGTATAGAGATAGGCACCCGTCCCCACTAATGCAACGAGCAACAGTAAGGTAATGTAGAACAAAGGGGTAAATCGCAAGCTCGATTTTTCAGGACGCACCATTTTTTGAAAATAATCAAAAACGCGTTCAATGTCCGGGGTCCATTTTATGGGGTAAATGGAAGATCCACATTTTTTGCAGGTAATCTCGTTACTTACTACGCCCGTTGTCCTATGGAACCATCTTCCATAGATGTGTTTCTGATAAAAGGTTAGACGAAGTCCCTGATTAAAACACTCGGGGCAGTTGTTGGTGAGTTCTGCCTCTTTTAGCACTTCCTGTTTTTCCTTTGCCATAACTATAGGTTTACTTTTAGGGAAATTTGCATTATAGTGCCTTCCTTGGAGGAGGAGAGCACTTTTATTTTCCCGTTATGGTATTCCTCCACAATGCGTTTTACCAAAGATAGTCCCAGACCCCAACCTCTTTTTTTGGAAGTGAAACCGGGATTAAAAATGGTTTGGAAATCGCTTTTTGCAATTCCATGCCCTGTATCGGAAACCATTATATTTACGTAATTTCCGTCAGGAACGATTTCAATGGCGATATTTCCCTTGCCGCGCATGGCATCAATACCGTTCTTTACCAGGTTTTCAATGGTCCAATTATAGAGCGATCGGTTCAATTGTACCGGCAGGTTTTCCACTTTGGAATCGAAGGAAAACTGGATAAGTTTGGAACTTCTCAATTTTAGATAATCATAGGCATTTTTGGTTTCCACAACAATATTATGGCTTTCCAGTATGGGCAGTGAGCCTATTTTGGAAAAACGGTCGGTAATGGTCTGCAGGCGTGAAATATCCTTTTCTATTTCCTTGGTAATATCGGGGTTTATTTTTTCGGTCTTTAATAGTTCGTTCCATCCCAACAAGGAGGTCAAGGGGGTGCCGATCTGATGTGCCGTTTCCTTGGCCATCCCGGCCCAAAGCTTGTTCTGCTCCGAAGCCTTGTTGGTCTTAAAGAAGAAGAAAATAACTGCTCCAAACAAGAATATAATGAGCATCAGGGCAATAGGGTAGTATTTCAATTTATTGAGGACTTCCGAGTTTCCATAGTACAGTGTGGCCAAGTGCTCTCCTTTATAGTCTATGGAAACCGGAGTGTTCTCCCCTTGAAACTGCTTAATTTTTTTTTTGATATAAAGTGTGTCCTGGGATAGTTCCGCGGGCATATTGTTAACCTTTATGGAGCCATCATTGTTTACCAGGATCATGGGAGATGAGGTGTTGTTCTGAAAAATGGTCACATGCAGATTTCCCAAATCCCGATCTTCCGAGGACTGCAATAACTCGGATTGTGCGGTGGCCCAAATCTCCATTTTTAGGCGCTCCTCCTCCTTGAATTTCTTAAAGAAGCTGTTGGTATTCCAAAGGATAAGACTTACTATAACAAAGGATGCTATAAGTAAAATGATGTTCGATGTTTTCTTTTTGGGATTAAATGCCATCAAGGAATTTCTTATGCCTAAATATAACGTAAATTGATAAAAGAAGTATCAATGAAAAGTTGGTAGTTGATGTTTGGTGGGAAAGCATAGGTGGTCGGAAGGAAACAGTTAATACCCATCAATACCTATAGGGGGAAGACAAAAGGAAAAAGCACAAAAAGGGAAAGGAAAGTGTACGATATAATCTCGCTCGTTGAAACTCCCATCGGCATACAAGCAGACGAATCGAAACGATATGAATCGAGAAATCAGAGTTGGGTACGAGCGTGTTGACTTCTAACGTTCAACTTCCAATTTCCGGGATTCGCCAATGGTCTTATTGTTTCATTTAGGGCACAATTTATGTACCTTTGCACCCTATGGCAAAAATGGTTTCAATTCTTCCTTCCGAGGTCCCAACAGCTAAATTGCATGGCTATCTATTGGGGGCCGTAGGCCCTAGACCCATTGCGTTTGCAAGTACCATGGATGCCGATGGAAGGCCCAACCTGTCGCCCTTTAGTTTTTTTAACGTGTTTAGCGCCAATCCGCCCATAATGATCTTTTCCCCGGCCCGTAGAGTAAGGGACAATACCACCAAACATACCTTGGAAAATGCACTGAATACCAAGGAAGTGGTCATTAATGTGGTGAACTATGACCTGGTGCAACAGGCCTCCCTTGCCAGCACGGAATACAGGGAGGGAGAGAACGAATTTAAAAAGGCCGGACTCACCATGTTGCCTTCCGATCTTGTAAGACCCTTTAGGGTGGCAGAATCCCCGGTGCAATTCGAGTGTAAGGTGCTTAAAGTGGAAGCTTTGGGAAAACAAGGCGGCGCTGGGAATCTTATTTTTTCCGAAGTTCTGAAAATACATGTAGCTCCCGACGTTTTGGACGATTTGGGAAACATTGATCAGCATAAGATAGATTTGGTTGCGCGTATGGGCGGGAATTGGTATAGCAGGGCCAATAAAGGCATGTTTGAGGTACCAAAACCCCTTTCCACCCTTGGCATTGGAGTTGATAAAATTCCAGATCACATTCGTTTGAGCCGTGTACTTACAGGAAATGACCTAGGGATGTTGGGGAATGTGGAAACGATCCCTTCGGATGAACAAGTAGCCGAATTTGTGGCATCGAACATGGGGATAAAAGCCATTATCAGTGCCGATGACGAAGAGCAACTGCACAACAAGGCCAAAGCGTATTTGGATCAAAAGGATATTCCTGCGGCATGGAAGATATTATTGGCCGGGGCAAAGCAAAATAGGAAGGGATGAAACGTATTCAACTGTTCGAATTTGAGGATTTTCAGTGGTTCCCGTCATGGATGAGGAAGTCCATGACCAATTTGATAGTGGTCTTACATAAAATGGTAGGGGTATCCGAAGTCTTGGCCAAGCTTGTGGCCAAAGTGGTCCAGGACAAGAATCTACATACGATTGTGGATTTGGGTTCGGGATCGGGAGGTGCCATGCCCCAGGTACTTCATTTGCTTCACAAGAACTACGGTTTAATGGATGTAAACCTGGTCTTAACAGATTTATATCCGGATCCGGGAACGGTTAAGAAATTTAATCAAGGGGCAGAAACTGGTATACGGTATCGCGAAACTCCTGTAGATGCCACTGCAATAGGCACAGCTCCAGAGGGACTTAAAACCATGGTCAATAGCTTTCACCACATGCGGCCCGCGGAGGCGAGAAAAATTTTGGAGTCTGCCGCAAAGGACCAACAAGCTTTACTGATTTACGAAATGGGCAAAAACAACATTCCTCTAGTCATTTGGTGGCTACTGTTGCCTATTTCATTGGTCATCTTGATTATCATGGTGTTTTTTATGACGCCATTTGTAAAACCCTTATCTTGGCGGCAAATCGTGTTTACCTATTTAATTCCGATAATTCCCATCTGTTACGCTTGGGACGGACAGGCATCACTACCAAGGATGTACACCCTTAGTGATATGAAAGAGCTGCTCAAGGGTCTGGAATCTGAAAACTACCAATGGGAAATGGGAGACGTTAAAAAGGAAAATAACAAAAACATGGGAACTTTTGTGCTGGGGTGCCCCATACCCGCTTAAGGAAATCAGAAAAACACAGCGCAATAATTATAAAGCAATAACGAAGATGGAAGTACAAGGAAAAATTAAAATGATCGATGAGACCAAGACCTACGGAAACAACGGTTTTAGGAAAAGGGAAGTGGTCATTACAACGGAAGAGCAATATCCACAGCATATTTTGGTGGAATTTATACAGGACAAGTGCGATCTGCTGAACAACTACAGCGAAGGGCAGGCCGTAAAAATAAGCATTAACCTCAGAGGAAGGGAATGGACAAACGCCCAAGGCGAGACCAAGTATTTCAATTCCATCCAGGGCTGGCGTATTGAGAACCTGCAGGCAGAGGAAGGTGATGGAAACATGCCCCCGGTTCCTCCCATGGACGCCTTTGAGCCGGCCGACAACCTCAATGAGGAAGAACACGACGACCTACCGTTCTAAGGACTTAAGAATATACCGTTGGAAACGGATGGAAGGGGAAGGCCCACGTTTTTTTTGACCGAAAAGTTGGAATTTCCTCCAGTGGAAAATACCAATGCTGAAGGCTTATTGGCAGTAGGGGGCGACTTGTCGGAAGCACGTTTGCTGTTGGCCTACCAAAACGGTATTTTTCCCTGGTTCAATGAGGATTCCCTGATTCTTTGGTGGAGCCCAGATCCAAGGATGGTGTTGTTCCCGCATAAGATCCATATCTCTAAAAGTATGGGACGTGTGATGCAAAGCAATCAATTTCAGCTTACAAAGAACACCTGCTTCGAAACGGTCATTGATCAATGTGCCCTGGCAAAAAGAGAAGGACAAGAGGGGACCTGGATTACCGAGGAGATGAAAGAGGCGTATAAAAAACTCTTCAAAAGAGGTGTTGCCAGGTCTTACGAGGTCTGGCGCCACGACAAATTGGTGGGGGGTCTTTACGGGATAGATTTAGGGCATGTGTTCTGCGGGGAAAGCATGTTCAGTTTGGAAAGCAACGCCTCCAAATTCGCCCTGATAAAATTATCGGAGGAATTGGCACGAAAACACTACAAGCTTATCGATTGTCAATTATACACCGGACATCTGGAACGCATGGGTGCCGAGGAAATTCCCAGGACACGGTTTATGGAATTCTTAAAAGTGGGGTAAGGGGAACAGATAGGAAAGTTGTATTTCCTAAATCAAGGGCAATACCGTATCGCGCTTTTTGCGAAATATCTTTTAATACAATACATGGTCATGGTTGGCTGGAAGCGACTTCCTTATACGGATCAGATTGCCTTGGGCATCAAAAAGAACCTCAAATTCCCCATGGTACATTTCCTTTTTTCCGGTAAAAGTGACCTCGTAGTTCAAGTAGGGCAACAGGAGATTTTGAAAGGCATCAAATAAGACCTTTGCCGGAGGTGTGTCGGGGCTCACCGGATATTGCTGCTGTATCTTTTTAATGCGTATTTTTTTGAAATTACGATTAAGGTAGCCCGCTACATTGTCCCAACTATCACTGGGGATATCAATTTCCTTAATGGTTATCCCTGCAGCTTTCAACGTCCCTGGTTTGCTAAACACAAGGTTGTAATGCAAACGGTCTTTTTTAAACTTTGCCTCGAAACGGGTTTTGGTGCTATCAATTTCCTTGTAAAAACGGATTCTTTTGACGCTCTCCAACTTCTGGGAGATGAACGCCAAAGCCTCGGGTGGAAATTGTTTTTTTAAGATACGGTGCTCCCGTTCGTACTTGTTTTGGGAAAAACAAGTAGTGATGGAGAAGAGCAAAACAAAAAGAGTAACGCTATACCTCATGGTATCTAAAACAACTTACCTCATGATCGTTCACCATCCCCGTGGCCTGCATGTGCGCGTATACCACGGTACTGCCCACAAATTTAAACCCTCTGCCTTTTAAGTCTTTACTCAGGGTATCGGACAGATCGGTTTTGGCCGGAGCTTCTTTGTGATCTTTTAAGGCATTCTTTATGGGTTTTCCGTCAACGAAGCTCCAAATATAGTTGCTAAAACTGCCAAACTCCTCTTGTATCTTTATGAAGGCCTGCGCATTGGACACCGTGGCACGTACTTTTAGCTTGTTCCTTATGATACCGGTATCCTGCAACAAGGCCGCTATTTTGGTCTCATTGTACCTGGCAATTTTTTTGTAGTCAAAATGGTCAAAAGCCTTTCTAAAATTTTCCCGTTTCCTGAGAATGGTTATCCAACTTAAGCCGGCCTGAAAGGTCTCCAATATCAAAAACTCGAACAAGGTGGCATCGTCCCTAACGGGTACTCCCCATTCCCTATCGTGATAGGCTTCGTAAAGTTCATCGCCTACACACCATCCACATTTGTGTTTTTCCATGGTAAAAACTATAGGTTAAAGATAGGCAAAATTCGATGTGGTGCGTGTAACGAAAAAAGGGAAAAAAGGCTTGGAATTAGGTTTTTAAGGTGCGTTGCAGTAGCTGATCGGCCTGTTCGGGATCCATATACACAATGGGAAGGGCATAGAGCACGGGCATCTGATCCCCATAGGTT
This sequence comes from Eudoraea algarum, assembly GCF_050589645.1. Taxonomy (NCBI): domain Bacteria; kingdom Pseudomonadati; phylum Bacteroidota; class Flavobacteriia; order Flavobacteriales; family Flavobacteriaceae; genus Eudoraea; species Eudoraea algarum. The sequence goes on from NZ_JBNGOQ010000004.1 coordinate 410,295, forward strand.
TCACGAAGGCGGTGGTTGATGGGTTGAAAAAGCAGGGATTTCGTTTTTGCGGTAATCAGTACTTGTTGGGTTTCATTTATTTTCCCCGGACCCCGTTTTCGGGTGTACCCAGTGCTTTCCATAACGGTGGCATTCCATATGAGTCGTTCGCCTATAAGTAAGTGTATTATTTTTTTGGCCTCGGTTTGGTCGGTACATATGATATGTATTGCCATCATAATCTACGGTTTTATAGGTTGCTCCATTACACGCACTAATGGCAGTGAGCACTGTTGTGACAAAAAAGGCGCCAGCCGGGGAAAACTCAAGACGTTTTGCGAACAGTAACTTTTGAGTTGGCTGGCGCACCAGAGAGCCATAGTAAGATGCTTCGCTTTTGTGCTATGGAGCACTTTCTTTTGGGGAGGCGATCTTTAATTCGCCCGCTTGCAAAGCATTTTCCAGATCGGCCTTCACGCTGGGCAAAAACCTAAAGAATTTACGCCCATCCTTGCGTTTCAAGGTAACCTGTGTATTGTTGTTGTCCTTTGTCATCATATCGGAAACCACCACTTTGCATCCATAAACACGCCCCATATCCGCAATACCCCCTCTTTTTATGATAAAGTTCTTACGCGGAAAATGGATATGCTTAAAAGTGGGACCTGCCGGCTCTTGTATAATTATGATGTCGCCAACAGCGATAGGATTGTCCTTTCCCTGTGCCTGGATGCCCAGAGCAAAAAATAAACTTGTGATAATCAATAGTGCTTTTTTCATGACTTCAAATATTATGTATCGTTGTTCTGTTCTTGCCTTTAGGGAAAAAGACCGGTATTCCCAACGTCTTGCTGCTCCATAGGGGTCAGTTTGGCCCTTATTGTAGGAAACAGGTTGAAAAAGGTACGCCCATCTTCCCTTCTAAGGACTACATGTATTACACCGCTACTACCCCGATCCATGCGCTCCACAATGAGCTTGCTACCGTAAATATTAAGATAGTTTCCTGCACCGTCCAAATCGTTAAGTCCACCCATGAGCACGGCCGTACCCCTATTTGGGAGATTTATTTCTGCACCTTCCGTGCCGGATATGTTGTCAATTTTTTGATAATTGTCCCATTCAAAAAAATAACCTTTCTGAGCCTGTAAACCGCTCCAAGCACCTAAAATCAATACACAGAGTACTATTTTCTTCATAGACATAATAGGTTTAATAGCCCAACTTATGGAGGTATGAAATTACGCATATTATATAATATTACAAGTATTACTTTCGTTAAACATTAGTTAAACTATTATATATTGATAGTAATACTTTTATATTTGAGCAAAATTTACCACGATGAAGCATTTACTTCAAACCCTCAAGATTGGGATTAACGAAAATATCTATGTAAAGGACCCTGAATCTTCGGATTTGGGGAAGCGGATCATTGAGAACGGTATTGTAATGATTCATGAAATGGGTTTTGAGAGCTTTACCTTTAAAAAGCTGGGTGATAGGATTGGCTCCAATGAGAGTTCCATATACCGCTATTTTGAGAATAAGCACAAACTGCTGCTATATCTTACCTCCTGGTATTGGGGGTGGCTGGAGTATCAATTGGTTTTTGCCACCAATGGAATTTCAGACCCAGGAACCAAATTGGAAACGGGTATAGCCATCATCACCAAATCTATTGAGGAGGACTCCTCATTTTCCCATATCAATGAAGTACTGCTAAACAAGATTGTCATCAATGAATATTCCAAATCGTACTTGACCAAAGAAGTGGACAAAGAGAACAAGGAAGGCTATTTCGCCATTTATAAACGCTTGGTCCACCGAATTCGCGATATGATCCGTGAGGTTGATGGCACATATTCCTATCCTTCGAGCTTGGCCAGTACGGTCATAGAGGGCGCTTTACACCAAAATTTCCTTTCAGAGCATTTTGCCTCCATGACAGACTGCAATGAAACTGTTGAGACAACACAGTACTTTACAAACTTGGTGTTCAACTCCCTAAACAAAACCTAGATGGCTAAATCAATTTTGACCGCATGGCAGCGGTTAATAGGCCTTTTGCGCCTAGACAAAAGGGACGTGTTACAGGTCTTTTACTATGCTATTTTCGCCGGGTTGGTAAATCTGTCCCTTCCCTTGGGGATACAGGCCATTATAAATCTGATACAAGGGGCCCAGGTAAGCACCTCTTGGATGGTTTTGGTTACCTTGGTTACTTTGGGCGTTGGCTTTGTAGGGGTACTGCAGCTCATGCAGATACGAATCATAGAGAATATCCAGCAGAAGATCTTTACCCGGGCCTCTTTTGAATTTGCCTATCGGTTTCCCAAAATAAAGATGAGCGAACTGCGCAATTATTATCCTCCAGAACTGGCCAATCGCTTTTTCGATACCCTTACCGTTCAGAAGGGACTGGCCAAGATTTTGGTCGATTTTCCGGCGGCCCTGCTACAGATTATTTTTGGTTTAATGCTCTTGTCCTTTTACCATCCTTTTTTTATCATTTATGGCATCTTGCTGTTGCTGCTCATTTATATAGTGTTCAAATTTACAGTGCAGCGCGGATTGGAGACCAGTTTGGACGAATCCAAAAATAAGTATCGGGTGGCACATTGGTTGCAGGAGGTGGCGCGATCAATCGTTGGATTCAAACTATCGGGAAGGACGAACCATGCGCTGGACAAAAACGATACCTTGGTCTCCCGTTACCTAACCGCCCGGGAAAGCCATTTTAAGGTATTGGTCCTCCAATTTGCCCAAATGATCGGGTTCAAGGTATTGGTGACCGCAGGCTTGTTGTTGATTGGGGGGCTTTTGGTGCTCAATCAGGAAATGAATATCGGCCAGTTCGTGGCCGCGGAACTTATTATACTCTTGGTCATCACTTCGGTAGAAAAGCTGATTCTTGGTTTGGAATCCTTCTATGATGTTCTTACTTCCCTGGAAAAATTGGGCCAGGTGGTGGATAAGGAATTGGAGCCCCAAGAAGGAGAGCGACCCTTTAAGCAGGGAGAAGGCTTTACCCTGGAGTTGGACCGTGTGGACTACGAGGTGTCCAAAAGGACGAAGAAAATTTTGGATGATATTTCCCTTACCATTACCCCAAGCTGTAAAATTCTAATGGAGGGCCCTGGTAGTTCTGGGAAGTCTACCCTCTTACGCCTTATTGCTGGAATCATAGAACCGACCCGTGGAAGTCTTTATGTGAATAATGTATCCCTGAAAGGATTGAACCTTAACGAATATCGGTCGTACCTGGGACAATCCCTAACCGACGAATCGCCTTTTGAGGGAACCTTGGAGGACAATATCACTTTTGGTGACCCCAAGGTTTCGCAGGAGGACATCTATTGGGCCTTGGAAAAAACAGGTCTTTTAAACTTTGTAAAGGAACAAACAAAGGGCATTAAAACAGTTCTTTACCCGGAAGGAAAGCAGATTCCGTATACTGTCTCTAAAAAAATAGTATTGGCCAGAAGCATTGTGAGAAGGCCCAAGCTATTGATTTTGGTTGACCCCCTGGACCATTTTGACCAAGATGAAACCGAGCAAATTATGGATTTTCTTACCGATCCTGTTCACGGGTGGGCACTAATTGTGGTGAGTCAAAACCCTAATTGGAAGAAAGGATGTAACCGGGTAATTACCATGGAAAACGGCAAGATTGTTAACGAAAGCTGATATACTATGCTCAACATATCAAATAATAGGCTTAATCAAAAAGTGGATATCTCTGGATATAAATCGGTCCAAAGGGCCTTTCGGGTAAGACATTATCGGCATTTTAACCGCTTTCTGATCGGATTTGCCCTTGCCTCCCTTGTTATTCTGTTCCTGCCCTGGACACAGAATGTTTCCGGTGAAGGGTTCCTAACCACCCTTAAACCGGATCAAAGGCCACAGACCATACAGTCCCCTATTCCGGGCAGGATCGAAAAGTGGTTTGTGCAGGAAGGCGATTTCGTAAAAAAGGGCGATACCATATTGCATATTTCAGAAGTAAAGAACGAATATTTTGATCCGAATCTGGTAGCGCGTACCGGACAGCAGATCAAGGCCAAATCCATGTCCGTAGACTCTTATGGGGAAAAAGTGAAGGCCTTGAACAATCAAATTTCCGCTTTGAAAAATGAGCGGTCCCTGAAATTGGAACAAGCGGCAAACAAACTCATCCAGGCCAGATTAAAGGTAAAGAGCGACAGCATTGACCTAGAAGCAGCAAGGACGAATATTACCATTGCCCAGCGTCAATACGACCGTACCTCCCAATTGCAGGAGGAAGGCCTTAAAGCGGTGACCGATGTGGAGGAAAAGCGACTGAAATTGCAAGAGACACAGGCCAAACTAATCTCTCAGGAAAACAAATTGTTGGCCAGCAAGAACGAGGTCATCAATGCCCAGGTAGAAATCAATCGGGTACGGGCAGAATATGTAGATAAGATATCCAAATCCCAAAGCGATATGTATACGGCCCAATCCAACCGGTTTGACGCGGAGGCCCAGGTTACCAAATTGGAGAATGAATTTACCAACTACGAAATTCGCAATGATCTCTACTATATCCTTGCGCCCCAAAATGGGTTTATCAACAGGGCGCTTCGTGCCGGGGTGGGGGAAACCTTTAAGGAAGGAGAGCGGTTGGTAGGCATTATGCCCTCAGATTATGAAATGGCGGTAGAGACTTTCGTTAAACCTATAGATCTCCCCCTGATCCACACAGGTGAGAAGGTCCGCATACAGTTCGATGGCTGGCCGGCCATAATCTTTAGCGGTTGGCCCAATATTTCCTACGGTACCTACGGGGGCAAGGTCGTGGCCATAGAAACCTTTATCAGTGAGAATGGAAAATACCGTATACTGCTGGCCCCGGACCTAGATGATCAACCATGGCCCAGTGATATACGTGTGGGCTCCGGCGCCAACACCATAGCCCTCTTGGAAGATGTCCCTATTTGGTTTGAACTATGGCGGCAGCTCAATGGCTTTCCACCCAACTATTATCAAGGGAAAAATACGATATCAAAAGTTGAAAAGAAATGAGGGTAAAATGGTATTTGTTCTGTACATTTTTCGCCATAAGTTTTTTACACCATGCTCAGGAAGCCGACAGCTTGGTGCTGAATTTTAAGGAATACCTCGGTTACGTAAAAAAGTATCATCCTATTGTAAAGCAGGCCCAACTGAACATTGGGATAGGGCAGGCAGAACTCATGAGGTCCAGGGGTGGTTTTGACCCCAAAATAGAAGTAGATTACGAAAGGAAGAAGTTTACCGGTATTGACTATTGGGACAGGCTCAACGCTACCTTTAAAATACCTACCTGGTACGGAATTGAGCTCAAGGCCAACTTTGAACAAAACGAAGGGGATTTCATCAACCCGGACGAAAGTGTTCCCGCCGACGGACTCTACAGTGCAGGCATATCGGTTTCACTGGCTCGTGGATCTTGGATCAATGAGCGTATGGCAACGCTGCGCAAGGCCAAATTCTTTAGGGAACAGACCAAGGCAGATCGGGATGTCCTGGTCAACCAGACTCTGTTCAATGCCTCACTGGCCTATTTTGATTGGTTACAGGCGTACAGGGAAAGCCAGATCTATGGCGATTTTCTGGACAATGCCCGAATACGGTTCCAAGGCATTAAACAAAGTGCCCTGGTCGGGGATATCGCTGCCATCGATACCGTAGAGGCAAAAATTGCAATTCAAAATAGGGCATTGGGCTTGGAGCAGGCCAAGGTAAAACTTATGAAAAGCGCCCTGGAACTCTCCAACTTTCTCTGGTTGGGAGACAACCTGCCAGTGGAGATACAACCTACAATGGTTCCGGACCTTTATGTAGAGGCCGACATTGATGCCACCTTGGAAATTCAGGGAAAACCTTTGGACAGTTTTACCTTGCAGAACCACCCAAAGCTCAGGTCCTTGGACCTAAAGATTGATGGTCTCCATGTTGAACGAAGATTAAAGGCCAACAAGCTGCTTCCCAGAATAGATTTGGAGTACAATTTCCTGACAGAGACCCCGGATCAAATCGGTACCTTTGAGACACAGGAGTACAAAGGGGGAATAAATTTTTACTTTCCCCTTTTTCTAAGGAAGGAGCGGGGCGATTTGAAACTGGCAAAGTTTAAACTACAGGAGGCACGGTTTGAGTACGATAATGCACAGCTCGAAATCCGTAACAAAGTATTGGCCATTTACAGGGAATTGGAGTCCTTTGAAACACAGAATGGCCTAATTGCGGAGGTGGTAAATAATTACCGACGCCTGTTGAACGCTGAGGAACGCAAGTTCAGTTTTGGGGAAAGTTCCCTGTTCCTTATCAATTCCAGGGAAAGCAAGCTTATAGATTCGGAGTTAAAACAGAATGCTTTGCAGAACAGGTTCTTTACCACCAAGGCTATGCTTTTCAGAAGCTTGGCCGTGAACCCTAAAAACCTCTAAACATATCCCAATGAAAAAGCGTACCTCAGACAAGGAACATTCGGGCATCGATTTTAAATTGATGCTAAAGGATGGGTTTTTTATCGTATCTGGCATTCTTATGGCCGCTTTTGGCCTGAACGGCTTTTTATTGCCCAATAGTTTTATAGATGGGGGAGCCATGGGAATTTCCCTTCTAATCACGGAAATCTCTCCCCTTCCATTATATCTGCTCGTGGTCTTGGTCAATATCCCCTTTGTTGCATTGGGCTTTAAAGTAATTGGCCGCGCATTTGCCATAAAAACGATTATAGCCATTCTGGGACTGGCACTGGTATTGGCTACGGTGAGTTTTCCAGAGATAACCCAGGACAAGCTATTGGTAGCGGTTTTTGGCGGTTTCTTTCTGGGAGCTGGCATCGGGCTTTCCATCAGGGGGGGTAGTGTGCTAGACGGTACGGAGGTCCTTGCCATTTTCCTGAGCAGAAAGCTGGGCACTACCATCGGGGATATTATTATCGGAATCAATGTTCTTATTTTCTTGGCCGCTGCCTATCTGCTGTCCGTGGAAACCGCACTGTATTCCCTGCTTACCTATTTGGCCGCTTCCAAAACGCTCGATTTTGTGGTGGAAGGAATCGAAGAGTATATCGGGGTAACTATAATTTCCGATAAAAGTGCGGAGATCCACTCCATGATCATAGAAAAATTAGGGCATGGACTAACCATCTATACGGCACGGGGCGGTTACGGCAAGAAGGGTAACCATAATGAATACGATGTGATCTATACGGTAATCACGCGTTTGGAAATCCGAAAACTGAACATTGAAATCTCCAAGATCGATTCCAAGGCCTTTGTGGTCATGAACAGGGTCAATGATACCAGGGGAGGGATGATCAAGAAACGATCTTTGAAGGAGTGATGATATGGATTACTACATACGTGCCGTTTGCTGTCCCGGGGGTGTTGTAAGTTTTCGGCCCTATTTCCTACCAATGTTACCTAAGTTGCATTAGCTTTTATCGGGCGGGCGTAATTTTAGACTCATGAAAACGGAAGTTATGGAAAAATCAGGTCAAACTACAATGGATAGAACAGCTGCGGAGATAATTTCAGAAAGTCTGCCAAAGGCAATAGGGTATGGGATGTACCGCGAGATGGTACATCAACTGGCTTCAGAAGGCAAAACCACAGGGCCGGATCAGACCGCATCCCTGGTCAATTACACCCAATTGAACAATAGGCGTCTAAAGCGTTGGGATAAGACCTTGAGACTTAGTGAGGAGCAGAAGGCGCAAATAACCCTAAGCGAAAAAAAGATGACCTGGTTGGTCCTTACGGAAAGTTGGTGCGGTGATGCTGCGCCGTCCATGCCGGTCATGAATAGGATCGCCGAACTGAACCCAAACATTGATTTCAAGATTTTACTGCGTGATGAAAACCTGGAGCTAATGCACAGGTTCAAGACCAAGGGCGCCCTGTCCATTCCAAAATTGATCGCCTTGGACACAGAAAGTGGTGAGGTGATTGCGGATTGGGGACCAAGATCGGGTGGGGCGACCAAAATGGTAGAAGCGTATAAAAAGGAACACGGTAAATTAAGTCCGGAATTTAAAGAAGACCTTCAACTTTGGTACAATAGTGATAAAGGACAGGATATTCTAAAGGACCTTCTGGAGCTACTTGCCCTGAAATAGATAGGTAATGGTGCCCATTTGGGACGGTCTACTGGAGGCATTAAAACGAGCCTTAAGCGCATATTCAATGGCATTGTCCACTAAACAACCGTTGGAGGTATTGGAGCTTTTTTCATTGAAATCTGCTTCTATCACATAGCCAAGGGCATCCACTTTTATGTTCACTACGACCCTTCCCCCTTCAATACAGGTATAAATAGGGGGCGGCAGATCAAAATTGTGCCTGTCTACCAGGGAAAAGGAAACCGAGGTCTTGCGTTTGGCCAGGTTTTGGGTGCGTTCTTCTTTTTGCGCTTCCCGTTCTCCCAACAACTGCTTTTTTTCCTCTCTCTTTTTGGCCAATTCCTTAAGGTTCGCTGCATAACCTGTATCCGAGCTTAGAAAGTCCTTTGCCTCTTCGGCCTCTGCTTTTTCTTCCATGAGTTCCTCCAAGGTCTTGAGGGGTTCGGGTTCCCCGAGGGTGGGTTTGGCGGCTTCATTATAGGCCATATGACTTTTAACGGGGTCTGCCTTGGCAATTTCCTCCATTAATTTTTCCTGTTCCTTTAGCAGTTCCTCCAAGTCCTCATCGGCCAGTACCATTTCAATAACATACTCCTCCTTTTCCTGGCCGCCCAAATGGATATTGTAAAGCAACAATACAATCAGGGACATGGAAAAGAAAGTTATTAAAAAGGATAACTGTCTTCTATTTAAACTCATAGTGCTATAACCACTTTTTTCCAAAAATATTTTAATATTTCGATGAATGAAAGCATAACGCCCAGGTTTTCAAGGGCTAGAGCCCTTTGCCAGCATTATTTTTTCAAAATCCAATGGGGCTAGTGCCTTATCTACGTTGTAATCCCCTATTTTGGTTCTTCTGAGACCGGACAAATGGGCGCCCGAATGTAGGGCCTTCCCAAAATCATGTGCCAACGACCGGATATAGGTTCCCTTGCCACAAACTACCCTAAAGGTCAGTTGGGGCATGTTTATGCTTGTGATTTCAAACTCGTATATCACAACCTTCCGGGTTACGATTTCCACAGTTTCCCCTTCACGTGCATATTGGTACAGGCGTTTCCCATTCTTCTTCAGCGCTGAGAAAACGGGAGGCTTTTGCTCAATCTCCCCGATAAATTGACGAGTGGCACCATAAATGTCCTCTGGGCCAATATGGGCGGTTGGGAACGTCTGGTCTATCTCCGTCTCCAGATCGTAGGAAGGAGTCGTGGCACCCAGGGTTATGGTTCCCGTATATTCCTTGGTCTGCCCCTGGAGCTCACTGATCTTTTTGGTGAATTTGCCCGTGCAGATCAATAAAAGTCCCGTTGCCAGCGGATCAAGCGTGCCTGCATGGCCTACCTTTATTTTTTTTAAATCGAACTTTTTGCGAATGGCCCATTTAATGGCATTCACAGCCTGAAACGATGTCCAATTTAGCGGTTTATCTATGCAGAGCAGTTCACCGCTTAAGAAGTCCTCCTTAGTTTTCAATTTTATGTTTTATGATACAGGATTTTTTATACTATCCCCAAAAACTGTACCCAATTGCCAGGAATCCGATCAAGAGACAATATACGGCAAAATATGTAAGCTTGCTTTTCTTTACCAGTTGGATCATCCAGGTACAGGCAGCCAAGCCCGCTATAAATGCTGCAATGAACCCTGCCCCCATAGCGGCGGTCTGTTCACTGGCAAAACTCAATTCCCCACTGAGGACGTCCTTGGCAATTTTTCCTATGATCAATGGAACGACCATTAGGAAAGAGAATCGGGCCGCTTTAGTCTTGTCCACCCCCATGAGCACCGAGGTGGATATGGTGGCCCCACTTCGGGAGATACCGGGTAACATCGCAATGGCCTGTGAGATGCCTATGATAAAGGCACTTTGGTAAGTTACTTTTTTTGTCGTGTTCTTGGCCTTGTCCGCAAAGTAGAGCAGCAGGGCCGTTATAAGCAGCATAAAACCTACAAAGCGGATGTTTCCGCCAAAAAAAGCTTCAAGTTGTGCTTCAAAAAAAAGACCGATAATCACTGCAGGAAGCATAGAAACCACTATTTTCAGGGAAAACTGGCATTCCTCGTTCCATTTGAATTGGAAAAGGCCACGAACAATTTCCCAGACGTCCTTTCTGAAAACCACCAGGGTACTCAAGGCGGTGGCAAAGTGCACCACCACCGTAAACAAAAGACTATCCTCCGGGATGGATTCGTCTCCCAGAAGGGCCTTTCCCAATTCTAAATGCCCGCTAGAGGATACTGGTAAAAATTCGGTCAACCCCTGAACGATTCCCAGGAGAATGGCATCGAGCGTATCCAAATTACTTTTTCTTCTTGTGGGGGTTCAACAAAATGGCATAGATTTCAATACCTAGGCCAATGAGCACCAGAGTGGGTGCCAAACGTATCCTTCTAAAGTTGTAGATTTCCTCATTAAATACATTGGGGTCATCGCCACCGCCACCGCTCATCAGGATAAATCCGAGTGCAATACAGGCCAAACCAATAAACATGAACAGATAGTTCCTTTTTTGGAAGATAAATTCAGGTTTGGGCTTTGCAGCGGGATTGTTTTTTTGCTTCTTGCTCATGCTGCAAATTTAGTAATATAAATCGTCTGTCCTAAGGTTTAAAAAACGCTGTGTGGCAAAATACGTGCTTATCAGGGAAATGAGGGCACCAAATACAAAGACACCTACAAACAATAGGGCCAGGATCGTGAGGTCCTGGAAAAGGTTGAGTTCGGGATAATTCCGGTCTACAAAGTACAATAACAGTCCAAGGGCCAACAGGGCCAACAGGGCCCCTAACATCCCCAGTTTTATGTTGGTCCAGATAAAGGGGCGTCTAATAAACCTTTTAGTAGCACCCACCATTTGCATCGTTTTGATAATAAAGCGTTTGGAATAAATGGACAAGCGGATGGAACTGTTGATCAGCAAGACCGCGATAAAGGTAAAAACGGCACTGGCCACCAGGATCCAAAAGCTTATTTTCTTTACGTTGTCGGTTAGCAGGGGGATAAGGGGCTTAAAGTAGCTCACTTCCTCCACATAGGCCTTTGCGGTCAGATCCCCGGCAATTTCCTCAATTTGTTCGGTAGAGACAAAGTCGGCCTTAAGGGTTACGTCTATCGAATTTTTTAAGGGATTGTATCCCAGGTAATCCATGTAGTTCTCCCCAATATCCTCGCTGTGCTGTTCAGCCGCCTCTTCCTTGGATACATAGATGGCCGATCTGGTATACTCGGCCAGGGCAAGGCTTTTCTGCAACTGATCCACCTCTACAGGTTTGGCATTGTCCTTTAGAAAAACGGTGATGGTGATCTGCTCCTTAAAATGGTCCGCCAGCTTTTTGGTATTCAACACCAAAAGTCCAAGAACACCTAATAAAAAAAGGACAAGACCAATACTAAGTGCCACGGAGAAATAAGAAGATATCAGCTTTCGTTTTTGATAGCGTTCAAAAGATTTGCTCATAACGGACAAAGAATACGTAAAAATAGCAAAGTAAATTTAATAACTCCTTTTTGCGATTTGTTTAACAAAGTTTTGTTTCCGGTAGAATAGATAGGATTGTCTCCCCAGGAAACTTTCCCCTTTCGGGGATTAAACTTATTTTTGCGCGGTATACAAACGAAATACGGGTAATGAACTACAATTTCAGTGAAATTGAGGCCAAATGGCAAAAATTTTGGGCGGCCGACCAGACGTTTAAAGCAGAAAACGGCTCCGAAAAAGAAAAATACTATGTGCTGGATATGTTTCCGTACCCTTCGGGTGCCGGATTGCATGTAGGGCATCCCCTGGGATATATAGCCAGCGATATCTATTCGCGCTATAAACGTCATATGGGTTTCAATGTAATGCATCCCATGGGATACGACTCCTTTGGACTGCCCGCTGAACAATATGCCATACAGACCGGGCAGCATCCTGCCATTACCACGGAGGCCAATATAAAAAGATATCGGGAACAGTTGGATAAGCTTGGTTTTTCCTTTGATTGGAGCCGTGAGGTACGTACCGCCGACCCCAAATACTATAAATGGACGCAATGGGTCTTTATACAACTCTTTAATTCGTGGTACAATACCGTTGCCGATTCCGCTCAGGGGATCCAAAGCCTGATCGCCATCTTTGAAAAGGAGGGCAATACCAAGGTGCAAGCGGCCTGCGACGATGATGTTCCGCAGTTTTCCGCCTCGGACTGGAACGGTTTTTCCGGAAAACGGCAACAGGAGATCTTGTTGCAATACCGTTTGACCTATCTGGCCGAAACACAAGTGAACTGGTGCCCGGCCTTAGGAACCGTGTTGGCCAATGATGAAGTGGTTAACGGTGTTTCCGAGCGGGGCGGTCATCCGGTAATCCGAAAGAAGATGACGCAATGGAGCATGCGCATTACCGCCTACGCCCAGCGCTTGTTGGACGGACTGGACACAATAGATTGGCCCCAACCCTTGAAGGATTCCCAGACCAATTGGATAGGACGTTCGGAAGGCGCATCGGTTTCCTTCAACCTTGTGGGGCATAAGGAACAAATTGATGTTTTCACCACCCGGCCCGATACGATTTTCGGAGCAAGTTTCATGACCTTGGCCCCCGAGCACGAATTGGTTGCCAAAATAACTACGCCCGAACAAAAAAAAGACATAGACCGTTATGTGGAAGCTACGGCCAAACGCTCGGAACGCGATCGTATGGCCGATGTAAAGACCATTAGCGGTGCCTTCACAGGTGCCTACGCGGAACATCCGTTTACCAAGCAAACTATTCCCGTTTGGATTGGAGACTATGTTTTGGCCGGCTATGGTACTGGGGCCGTGATGTCTGTCCCCTGCGGTGATCAGCGTGATTACGATTTTGCGAAGCACTTTGGTATTCCCATACCCAACATTTTTGAAGGAGTGGATATCTCCGAGGAGGCCTTCGCCGATAAGGAAAATACGATTATCGGCAACTCCGATTTCTTGAACGGACTTTCCTATAAGGAGGCTGTTCGCAAGGCCATTGAAGAACTGGAAAAATTGGGCCAGGGCCAGGGCAAGGTAAATTACCGCTTGCGCGATGCCGTCTTCAGTAGACAGCGCTATTGGGGCGAACCCTTTCCGGTCTACTATGTGGACGGAATGCCACAGATGTTGCCGGAGGAACATTTGCCCTTGGAGCTGCCAGAAGTGGAAAAATACCTGCCCACGGAAACTGGGGAACCGCCCCTGGGGAACGCCAAGGTATGGGCTTGGGACAGCAAGCGGAATACCGTGGTGGACATTGATCAAATAGACCATAAACAGATATTTCCGCTGGAATTGAATACCATGCCGGGCTGGGCAGGAAGTTCCCAATACTTTAACCGCTATATGGATCCCCATAACCAAGCGGAAATCTATTCCAAGGAAGCTATTGGGTATTGGCAAGATGTGGACCTCTATATCGGCGGTAGCGAACATGCCACCAGCCATTTGCTGTATGCCCGTTTTTGGCAAAAATTCATGTACGACCTGGGTTGGGTCCCCAAGGACGAATTTGCCCAAAAATTGATCAACCAAGGGATGATTTTGGGAACAAGTGCTATAGTTTATAGGGTCAGCGGAACCAATTCTTATGTTTCCGAAGGTTTAAAGGAAGATTATGAGGTAGAGGAACTAAGAATTGATGTGGATATGATAAATGCTTCCAACGAACTGGACATAGAAGGACTAAAACGATGGCAGCCACAATATGAGAAGGCCGAATTTATATTGGAGGACGATAAATATATTGTAGGCCGCGAGGTTGAAAAGATGTCAAAACGATGGTACAACGTCGTTAATCCGGATGCCATTTGTGAGGACTTCGGTGCGGATTCCCTGCGCCTCTATGAGATGTTCCTAGGACCTTTGGAACAGTCCAAACCGTGGAACACGGCAGGTATCACAGGGGTGCATTCCTTCCTAAAAAAGTTATGGCGTTTGTACGTGAACGAGACGGGAACACGGGTTGTGGATACCGAGCCCACCAAGGAAAATCTAAAGACGCTTCACAAGACGATTAAGAAAGTAGCGGAGGATATTGAAAATTTCTCTTTCAACACCTCGGTCTCCACCTTTATGATATGTGTAAACGAGCTCGCGGCCCAAAAGTGTGCCAGTAAGGCCATTTTGGAACCTTTGGCGATACTGGTATCTCCCTATGCGCCCCATATTGCGGAAGAGCTGTGGGAAAAATTGGGGCATACCGGTTCCATAGCCAAGGTGCCTTTCCCCGAGTTTGAGGAAAAGTATTTGGTGGAAAACAGCAAGGAATATCCGATTAGCTTTAACGGCAAAATGCGGTTTACCATGGAATTGTCCCTAGACCTGGGGAAAGAAGAAATAGAGGCTGCCGTATTGGCGAACGAAAAGACACAGCAGCAACTGCAGGGACGAACGCCCAAAAAGGTAATTGTGGTCCCTGGGAAGATCGTAAACATCGTTGGATAAACCAAGGGCGGTGCTATCGTTGCTAATTGGGCATAGTATCCTTTGGTCAAAAGTGGATGTGTTGGCCGATTAACCGGGATTCCAAAGAACCACATAAATTGAACACTATGACGAACGGTATAGAAATCTTGGGACTGTTGGCCGCAACTTTGACTACCGCCGCCTTTGTGCCGCAGGCCTATAAGGCTTGGAAATTTAAATCCACTAGGGACATTTCCCTCACCATGTACCTTGTATTGTTTTTGGGACTGTTGTTGTGGTTTGTTTACGGGCTTTATATCGATAGCTTACCGGTAATCCTGGCCAATGCGGTTACCGGCATGCTGGCTTTTTTGGTCATCCTCTTGAAATTGAGATATAAGTAAGGGTTTGGACATTTTGTCAGCATATAGTGTTCAACCCCCTTTCTGGCGAGGTTTTTGCTTTAAAATAGGGTATATTTATATATGAATTAAAAAGACAACGTTATGATGACATATTATATAATGCTCGGAGCAATCGCCTTGGTGAGCTGGTTGGTGAGCAACAAGCTCAAAAGCAAGTTTAAGCATTATTCAAAAGTGCACCTGCGCAACGGGATGAGCGGTGCGGAAATAGCAGAAAAAATGTTGGCCGATCACGGCATAAGGGATGTGAAGGTGGTTTCTACGCCCGGAATGCTTACCGACCATTACAATCCGGCCAATAAAACAGTGAATTTAAGCGAAGGGGTCTATAATCAGCGCAATGCCTCCGCAGCTGCGGTAGCGGCACACGAATGCGGACATGCGGTACAACATGCCACCGCCTATGAGTGGTTGACCATGCGTTCCAAATTGGTGCCTGTGGTAAGTATTACCTCGGGGATGTCTATGTGGGTCGTTTTTGGCGGACTAATGTTGGGGGCGGCTGCCGGGGTAGGTTTCGGATTTTATATTGCCGTTGCGGGCTTGGTGATGATGGGCCTTGCAACCCTGTTCAGTTTTATAACCCTTCCTGTGGAGTACGATGCCAGTAACAGGGCCTTGGCCTGGTTAAAAAATAAAAACATGGTGAGCCAGCAAGAATATGCCGGTGCGGAAGATGCCTTGAAATGGGCGGCCAGAACCTATTTGGTAGCTGCTCTGGGAGCCTTGGCATCCCTGGTCTACTGGGGACTTCAGGTTTTCGGTGGAAGGGATTAATCCTGGTTAAAAATACAAATAGCAAAAAAACTATCCAAAACATGTTTAGATGTCCGTTCGAGCGCCTGCCTCGGGCACGGCGCTCGATATGACAATCCCAGATTTAAGGCTGTCTTCTCTATATCGTTATTTGTCGCTCGATCTGTTGGTTGAGCGAAATAAAGGTTTCCGTGCGGGATACCCCTTCAATGGGTTGGATTTCCCGATTGAGCACATGCATTAAATGCTCATTGTCACGGCACAATACCTTTATCAAGATCGACCAATTGCCGGTCGTATAATGGCACTCCAGCACTTCGGGAACCTTTTCGAGTTGCTTTACGGCAACGGGATTGCTCATGGCCTTGTCCAGATAAATACCAATATAGGCCATGGTAGTGTATCCCAATACCTTGGGATTGATTACGAATTTGGACCCTGCAATAAGCCCCGATGCTTCCAGTTTTCGCAGTCTTTGGTGAATGGCCGCTCCCGAGATACCGATATTCCTCGCAATTTCAAGAATGGGTTTCCGGGCATCTTGCATTAAGAACCTTAGGATTTTCTTGTCTATGCCATCGATTTTTACGTTTTCGTTGCTCGTTTTCATTTCTAGGTTTCAGTTTTGATATAAATATACCAAAAATACTATCGAACCTTAACTTACAACTGAATTGGGGTTGTAACCCATATAGGGTACCTCGTATTCCTGGAACAGCACACCATGTTCCGTGAGTTCTTCTAGGATAGGCTCGTAGACCTCTTTTTGTATAGGTATTTGGACTCCAGGTGTGCTGATTCGTTTATTAAGGATCAATAGGGTAGCGATAGCTACGGGGAGGCCTACGGTCCTTGCCATGGCGGTATGGGTCCTGTTTTTCCCCAGTACCACCATGTTGGCGTCTATTTGTTTCTTTTCGCCCATGAGCTCGTATCCAAATTTATGGTACATGACGATCATGTCCTTTTCATTGGCGGCCAAGGTCCAACTATCCTCCAAAATTTGTTGCAGCATTTGGGCCGGGGTGGCATTCTTTAAGGAAATGGTCTTGTTGGCATCAAACAGGTTCAATTCCAAAAGCTTGCCCCACATGATATCGTCCTGGTCTATTTTTAGATAATGTCGAAGTTTCAATTCCACGGAGTCCGTTGGGGAATAGGGCAAAAATAGGTTGGTAAATTCCCTATAGGACATGCCTTCCGAATTTTGCACGGTGTATCCGTCATCGGTCATGCCCAGTTGAACGAACATATTCCAGGCCTTGGAAAAACCAACCCTTCGCATAGTGCCTCGGTACAGCGTGTGCGCATCTTTAAGACCATAGGCCTCCCGGTATTTTAGGGAATCCCGGTTGGCATAGGCCTCAAAGGTTCCGTAGCCCTCAATATCCAAAAATTCCGTTCTCCTAAAAAGCTTGTGATAGGGGATGTACTTGTACGTTCCCTCCTGAATGAATTTGGCAGCGCCACCCTGTCCGGCCAGGACCACATTTCTGGGGTTCCATGTAAATTTATAGTTCCAAAGATTGTTATCGCTCTCGGGTGCTACCAATCCCCCTGTAAAGGATTCAAAGAGGACCACTTTTCCGCCATGGCTTCGGATGGTATCAATGATTTGCATGGCACTCATATGATCAATTCCCGGATCCACTCCAATTTCGTTCATGAATACAAGTCCCTTTGCCTTGGCTTGTTGATCTAGCAATCTTATTTCGGGACTGACATAGGAGGCGGTCACCAAATGTTTGCCGAAAGTGATACAATCTTCGGCTACCTTGATATGAAAGCGCGCAGGGAGCATGGATACCACAATATCCGCGTTTTTGACCACCGTCCTTCGGTCGGTATCCTTAAAGATATCCAGTTGTACCACGGTACAGGCCGGATGCGACGCTATGTTGGCCGAAATGCTTTCCGGATGTATATCCGCTATGGTCAAATGAAGATTTTCGTCCTTTGCTTTGTCCAAAAAATAATCCAACAGATAGGAGGTGGATTTCCCCGCGCCTACAACAAGTATTTTCCGCACCATTTGTTTTGTCTAATTTTATACAATAATAACGGCTGCTAAGGTATCAAATTGTTACATTTATCAATAATATACCCTTTCAAGTTATGAACAAAACAATTTTTGGAACCGGAATCCTGTTCGGGACAACGGCAATTCTCTTGGGCGCCTTTGGCGCGCATGGATTAAAGGAATTGGTGGATGCGGAAGCATTGCGGACTTTTGGTACCGGGGTGAGCTATCAGATGTATCACGCTTTATTTTTATTGATCTTAGGTGCGATGCCACAACTCGGGAATAGAGGCAAAATGATTGTATTTTATCCAATTGTTTTGGGGGTGGTATGCTTTTCTTTTTCCATTTATTTGCTGGCAACCAATGGATTGACCGAATTCGATTATAAAAAAATCGCTCTTTTAACACCTTTGGGCGGAATATTGCTGCTCTTGGGCTGGATTGCTTTGGGATTTCGCATTTTTAACGAAAAACGGATGAATTAGGACGGATTTACCCGGTTTCCGTGTTTAAATTTTTTAGTTTTGTGCAAACAATAAACCATTATTTATGAACGCATCCAGCCCAGTTACGAAATCGATTTCGTTAGAAGGATACGGAATTGAAAATGACCGTATTAATTACCAATTGACCCCAGCGGAACTTCATGACATTACCGTCGCCAAAAAAATGGGAAAAGAGGCCACCTCCGGCGCCTTGGCCGTCAATACCGGTGAGTTCACTGGAAGATCTCCCAAAGATCGCTTTATCGTTGAGGACGAGATATCAAAAGACCGGGTTTGGTGGGGAGAGATCAATATCCCTTTTACGCCCGAAAAGTTTCAAAAACTCTACGATAAGGTAATCTCATACCTGAACACCCAGGAACTTTACGCGAGGGATTGTTATGTCTGTGCTGATGCCGACTACCGAATGAATGTTAGGGTAATCAATGAGTATCCATGGTCCAACATGTTCGCCTATAATATGTTTTTACGCCCCACAGAGGACGAACTAAAGGATTTTGAGGCGGAATGGACGGTAATCAACGCTCCTGGTTTTAAGGCCGACCCCGCTGTTGATGGTACACGTCAACATAATTTCGCCATTTTGAATTTTACGAAGAAGATTGTGCTGATAGGAGGTACCGGTTATACCGGGGAAATCAAAAAGGGAATTTTTTCCGCTTTGAACTTTATCCTGCCCGTATTTAAAAACACCCTGCCCATGCATTGTTCCGCCAATGTGGGAAAAGATGGGGATACGGCCATTTTCTTCGGTCTTTCCGGAACCGGAAAGACCACCCTGTCCACCGACCCTCACCGTAAATTGGTAGGTGACGATGAGCACGGATGGACCAAGGAAAACACCGTCTTTAATTTTGAAGGCGGTTGCTATGCCAAGGTCATTGACCTTTCTGCGGAAAAGGAACCCGAAATCCATGCCGCTATAAAAAAAGGGGCTATTCTCGAAAATGTCATTATGGATGGTGATGGGGTCGTTGATTTCAAGGATACCTCCATTACCCAAAATACCAGGGTAAGTTATCCCATCTACCATATTGATAACGTTCAACAACCCTCCATTGGAAAGGATCCAAAACATATTTTCTTTCTTACTGCAGATGCCTTTGGCGTGCTACCACCAATATCCAAATTAACGCCGAGCCAAGCCGCATATCATTTTATTTCCGGATATACGGCGAAAGTTGCCGGTACGGAAGCTGGTGTGGTAGAGCCCATACCGTCGTTTTCGGCCTGTTTTGGGGCGCCCTTTATGCCCTTGCATCCAACCAAATATGCCGAAATGTTGAGTAAAAAAATGAAAGAATCGGGCGTGAATGTTTGGTTGGTCAACACCGGCTGGACCGGCGGCCCCTACGGGGTAGGCACCCGGATGAAATTAGCGTATACCAGGGCCATGATCCATGCGGTTCTCAACGGAGATCTTGGATTGTATACCTATGATACCTATCACCTACATTCCGTTTTCGGTGTGGCCCAGCCCAGACAGTGCCCAGGTGTTCCTACAAGTGTCTTAAGTCCCAGGGCAACCTGGAACAATGATGAGGCGTATTATAAAACGGCCTTTAAGTTGTCCAATGCCTTTCGGGAAAACTTTAAGCGGTTCGAGTCGTATGCCAATGAAGAGATCAGGCGCGGCGGTCCGCAACGCTATGCCTTTTAAAAAAAAGCCTCCCAAATGGAGGCTTTTTTTTTGCTTTTAT
Source organism: Eudoraea algarum (assembly GCF_050589645.1). NCBI lineage: Bacteria > Pseudomonadati > Bacteroidota > Flavobacteriia > Flavobacteriales > Flavobacteriaceae > Eudoraea > Eudoraea algarum. The sequence continues at coordinate 430,227 of NZ_JBNGOQ010000004.1, forward strand.
TTTTTATTGGCCAGCGTAATATACTTCTGGAGCGCCATGGTCATGGAAGGCGTTTCGGGGGTAGGTGCCTTAATATCTATGCGAAGACCGGCAGTAGTAGCAGCGTTTATGGTAGAATTCCCAAATACGGCTATGCGTGTATCATTTTGTTGAAAATCCGGGAAATTCTTTAGGAGGGACTCAATGCCCGACGGGCTAAAGAATACCAGTACATCATAATATACATCCCTTAGATCGGAAAGATCACTGATCACGGTTTTGTAGAAGATACCTCTTTTCCAATCTACTCCCAACTCGTTCAAGGCCTCAGGGACCGACGCTTTGAGCGCATCCGAGGAGGGCAACAAAAACTTCTCCTCCTTATATTTTTTGAAAAGCGGAACCAAATCACCAAAAGCTCGCTTGCCCACATAGATTTTTCGTTTCCGATAGACCACGTATTTTTGGAGATAATACGCTACGGCTTCGGACTGGCAAAAGTATTTCATGGTATCCGGGACCTTGAATCGCATTTCCTCAGCGATTCTGAAAAAGTGATCTACAGAATTCCTGCTGGTGAGTATAATTGCCGTATAATCGTTCAGATCGATTTTTTGTTGCCTAACCGTTTTCGCATCTACTCCTTCTACATGGATAAAGGGTCTAAAGTCTACTTTTACCTTTTCTTTTTCAATAAGTCGCGAATACGGAGAATTCTCCATTTTCGGTTCTGGCTGTGAAACCAAAATCGTCTTTACTTTCATAAACATCAATCTTTTAAGAGGCTTCCGATTATCACAAAGGGTGAAATTTCGAGTGCGCAAAGGTACAAAATAAAATAGAAAAAATTGCCTGCTATGAATTTTTGATGATTTCTAATGACCGTGACCCAGCCGATACAGTTTATCGAAAGAATCAGGAAGATACTTACATAAACCACAGCTTTTGAGTCTTTTAGCACGTAAGTAAGCATTACATTGGCCAAAAACATGACCATGCCACTATAGTTTAAGTAAGAAATCTTTTTAAAGATAAATTCGGAGATGGTCTTGTTGTTGTTAAAAACGAATCCGTTGCCCAATTGCAGTAAGACCTTAATAATCAAAAATACGATCACCAGACCAAGAATGATAAAATAAATGGCCGGATAGAAGGCATCCTCTGGTCTAAAAAGCACATGTCTGGCCAAATAGATAAAAAGCGAAAAATTAAGCACTTGGAAAATAGTAAAAAAGATATGGAACCAGTTCAGCAGCCTGTCCTTCTTGTTGTACATGAAAATATACTTGTTGTTAAAGGGAAGGATAATGAAGTTAAGAAACCGACCATAAAAAATACCCTTTGCTATGACCACAAACAACAGGCTACTAAAGAGTACCAGGGTAATCCAATCAACGGCATAGGTATTTCGTACTATAGGCTCCATCAATCCAAGGGAATACTTTCACTGTTAAGTCCCAAAGGTAGGCTATTTTCCGAGATCACAATTTTGAAATAACCCGGATCACTCTTCTTGGGAATCGGTAAACGGAAGTTGAAATAGGCCGTGTCCCTTGCAGCCACCTGTGTTACATTCTTGTCCAAGGCCTCCATTTTTAAAGGCAGGACTTCCTTTACCTGCTTGTAATCGTTTAAATAGGCAACACTGAACTTGAGCTTTTCCAGGGCTATTCCAAAGGCGTATGGATTGTAAAGTTTTACCCCTAAGGGTTGCGGTTGATCTACCGAAACAGGTACATCTTCCATATAGCACTGTAATTTTCGAAAGGACTCAAAATTTTCCATGTAGACCCCCCAATGCAATACGCCTTTGGGGTCGTGATATGAAATATCGCCGTTTTTTAAATAGCGGGAGATATAGACCACTTTTTGATGTTGGATCTTGGATTCCGAATCGTCTATATCAAATTGGTTTTTTCTGTAGTAGATATTGTTGAGTGAAAAGGAAGGATTTCCTGTGTAGAAGGTATACATGGGAGCCTGTCTATAGGAATTTTCAAAAACTACGGGAAGATTGCCCACCTTGGATGCCAGAGTCTGCACCAATTCCTTGTTCCCATGTGATTCGTACACGATGGGAAACAAGGGCTCAAAGATTAATCCCAATCGCAGGTAAAACAGTACAAGGAGGTTCACGATGCCCACGCGCCAAATCCACTTTCTTACCGTATCGTTCTGAAGCATATGGTTAAAAACGACCAGGACCATAGGAATGGAGATGACAATGATCCACTGGGTCTGTACCCGTCGGTTAAAACTTGAGATAAAAAAGAAAAGGACGGTCCCATAGATCAAATAGAGGAGGGCCTTGGTGAATTTGTCCTTGGCCCGGGTACGGAACAAACTTAGGTACACCCATGGGAATATCAGACCAAAAATGGCAATTAGACCAATCAGAAAACCCAGGGTAAAATCCCCAAATTCATAGGCACGATTGGGCCGCTCAAACAGATGGTACCGTATGGTCACAAAATCGTTCTGGTACAACCACATAAAGTGGGGGGTATAGCAAAGCAGCGCCACCAAAACAGCAAGCCATGCGTATTTATTGAAGACCAATTTAATATTGGAAAAAAGCACAAATAGGATCACCAAGACCGCATGGTACTTGCTGTACATCAAGGCGGCCATCACTATACCCAATGCAATACTTAATGCCGCAGATGGTTTTTCAATGAACTTTTTGTAACACCACAAAAAGAGCGCGGTAAAAAACAAGAGCGGCGTATCGGGCAAGGTAAAGAATCCATAGGCGTTTAAGAGGGCCATGGACAGAGCGAGGACAAAAAAATGGGGAACAAAGTTCTTTTTTTTGGGATGGTCTACCAACAACCACAGAAGGAGTAAGGTTCCCACGGACAGGACACAGCTTGCAAAGCGCACGCCCAACTCCCCCTTAAAGAAAAAGCTACTGATTTTTATCATCAGGGCCACCATCGGTGGGTGGTCAAAATAACCCCAGGCGAGTTCCTGGGCATAGTGCCAATAGTAAGCTTCGTCAAAAATGAGTCTGGTAAAAATGCTCTGTAGTAGATTCAGTACAAGTAGGGCGGCTAGAAGATAAACAAAAAGCCTGGGAAGTTTTGGTATCATCTAAGGTCATTGATTCGCTCCAAAATTACAAATTATATGCATTGTGAAAGCTTTTAAAGAAATGATAAAGTGCTTTTAGGATTTCTTTACAGATTTTAAAATAGTATTTTTGTCCGCATCAGTAGAAGTCAATGACGGACAGCTTAGTTATAATCCCAACATTCAATGAGATCGAAAACATAGAGGCCATTATAGGGGCTGTTTTTGATTTGGACAAGGATTTTCATGTCCTGGTGGTGGACGATAATTCGCCCGATGGAACCAGCGCTAGAGTGCGCGAGCTCGAAGACCGTTACCCGGGCAGGCTGTTTCTTGAGGTGAGAACGGAAAAGTCCGGATTGGGAACCGCATACATCCATGGATTCAAATGGGCCATAAATCGAAAATACGACTATATCTTTGAAATGGATGCCGATTTCTCGCATAGACCGGACGACCTGCCAAGACTGTACAGAGCATGCGTTAACGGGGCCGATGTGGTCGTAGGTTCCCGCTATAAAAAAGGCGTCAATGTGGTCAATTGGCCGTTATACAGGGTTCTTCTGTCCTACGGAGCGTCCTTTTATGTCAAAATTATTACAGGAATGCGGGTGCACGATCCCACGGCGGGTTTTGTCTGTTACCGGCGAAAAGTTTTGGAAGATATTGATTTGGATTCCATACGCTTTATTGGGTATGCATTTCAGATCGAAATGAAGTTTAGGGCACATTTGAAGAAGTACAAGATCGAAGAGGTCTCCATCATCTTTAGGGATAGAGAGAAGGGCAAGTCCAAGATGAGCTCTGCCATTGTATGGGAGGCTATTTTTGGTGTAATTACAATGAAATTGGGCAGTTTGTTCCGAAAAAGGAAGTTTTAGGATGGGAAAAACACTGATAAAGAACGCTAGGGTAATTAATGAAGGCACCCAACAGCTATGTGATGTACTGATACAGGATAAGCTCATCCAAAAAATAGGAAGGGAGATCAGCGCTAACGGAGCTACGGTGGTAGACCTCAATGGAAATCCCCTCTTGCCCGGACTTATTGATGATCAGGTGCATTTTAGGGAACCCGGACTCACCCATAAGGGGACCATCGCCACGGAAAGCAGAGCTGCAGTGGCAGGTGGTATTACAAGCTTCATGGAACAACCCAATACCGACCCGCAGACCACTACGATCGAAAAACTGGAAGCAAAATTTGCCTTGGCGGCCAATTCGGCCTATGTCAACTATTCCTTTTTGTTCGGAGGCACCAATGACAATCTGGAGGAACTCAAAAAACTGGACAAGAATGCCTGTTCAGGGATAAAACTATTTCTAGGGTCGTCTACTGGAAACATGTTGGTAGATGATGAAGCGGTGATCGAAAGGATATTCAGCAGTACCGAAATGGTCATATCCGCACATTGCGAGGATGAGCAGACCATACGAAAAAATCTGGCCGAATACAGGGAACGGTACGGAGATGATATCCCCATGAAGTACCATCCGGTGATCCGAAGTGAAGAAGCCTGTTACCTGTCGTCATCCAGGGCAGTGGCCCTGGCCAAAAAGACCGGCGCACGTCTGCACGTTTTTCATGTTTCCACCGGGAAGGAGACCCAGCTGTTCAGGAACGACATACCCCTGGAAGAAAAGAAGATTACCGCTGAGGTATGCATCCACCATTTATGGTTTGCCCAGGAGGATTATGAAAGCAAGGGGGCACATATTAAATGGAACCCGGCCGTGAAATCGGCAGATGACAGGGCGCAACTATGGGAAGCGCTATTGGATGATCGCATAGATGTGCTGGCCACGGATCATGCACCACATACGCTCCAAGAAAAGGACAATGTATACACAAAGGCTCCTTCCGGTGGCCCCTTGGTACAACATGCGCTACCCGCCTTGTTGGAAAACTACCATCGAGGGAGGTTGTCATTGGAAAAAATTGTGGAGAAAATGTGCCACAATCCAGCAAAATTGTTCCAAATAAAAAAGCGGGGATTTGTGCGTGAAGGATGCTATGCCGATTTGGTCGCGTTAAATTTGGATGACCCCTGGCAGGTAAAGCGGGAAAATATAGCCTACAAATGTGGATGGTCTCCCTTTGAGGGAAATACCTTCAGGTCTAAAATTACCCATACCTTTGTAAATGGACATTTGGCTTATGAAAACGGAAACTTTTCCGATAAAAGAAATGCCGAAAGATTAACTTTTGATCGCTAGCTATGAAACCTGTCATTTTTCTACTGTTGATGTTTGTGCTCGGCTCCTGTGCGGAAAAGGTGATTGAAAAACCCGATGACCTTATTGGGGAGGATCAAATGACTTCCATACTTTACGACCTGGCCATTATAGGCGCTGCCAAAAAAACAAATGCCACCCTTTTGCAGGAACACCATATAGAGACCATGCCCTACCTCTATAGCAAATATGACATAGACAGTGTGCAATTTGTGGAGAGTGATAGATACTATGCGTCCCTGCCCGAGGTATACGAGAAAATTTATACCTCAGTGGAAGCGAGGTTAAAAAAAGAAGAAAAGGAGGCAACGGAGGCCAAGGAAAGACGCAATGATAGTATAAGTACTGCCAAACAAAAAGCTGCACTAAAAAAGAGGACTAAGGATTCTCTTCCTTAAATCGGGCACAGCAAAAGTGCAGTGTTTCTTCCAAAGGTTCAAATTCAAATCCAAGTGCACCCTTGATTTTTTCTGTGCTATAAAACTCTTGTTGACGTAGCGAATCAACGGCGATCTTGGTTAGTACCCTGCCTTTTTTGACAAGGAAATGTCGCAACCAATCCAATCGCCATAAAATTTCCAATTGCCAAAATTTTAAAGCCAGTCGTGGTGGGGCTACACCCAGAGATTTTGAAAACCGCTGCAGAATTTCCCTATAACCCAGGTTTTCGCTCACCGCGATAAAGCGCTCATTTTTAACCGATGACCGCATTAAAAGAACCATCATTCGCACGGTATCATGCACGGTAATGGTTCCAGAACCACCTGGAGGATAAAACCTTTGCCCCTTGGCCGCCATTCTGAACAGACGACCACTACCGTTGTCCCAAAACCCAGGACCAATAATCAGGCCGGGGTTTACCATAACCACATCCAAACCTTCCTGTGCACCCCGCCATACTTCCATTTCGGATCTATATTTGGAGAGGGCATAGACATTGGCATCAAGCTCTGTCCATTCATTTTCCTCGGTAGCTGCAGAACCCAGAGGACTTTTTCCGATAGCGGCAATGGAACTCACGTAACACAGTTTCCCCACCTTATTTGAGAGACAGAGATTTACGATATTGGCGGTGCCCTCGATATTGACCTTGCGCATTTTTTCAAAATCGCCGGGATCAAAGGAAATCAATGCCGCACAATGATACACGAAGCTTACATCCGTAAAGGCGAGTTCCAAGGCGGGGATGTCCGTAAGATCCGCTTCTACCCACTGGATTTTTTCAAACAAGGGTTGGACCTCATCACGATAATAGGAAAAAACTTTTTTTACCTTTTCCAAATCGCTTCCCTTTCTGTGGATTGCCCGTACGGAAGGTTCATTTTCCACCAAATGCAGCAAGAGATGCGAACCGACCAATCCTGTACCGCCCGTGACTAAAACCATATACCAAAATTAGGTAATTGCTGGGGATATATCCTCTTTTTGTACGGTGTAAAGCAGTGTATTTCTTTTATATTTGCAGCAATTATTTAAAGGAGATTACCAATGGCTTCAAACTTTGTCGAGGAATTGAAATGGAGGGGAATGCTGCACGATGCAATGCCCGGTACGGAAACGCACTTACAAAGCGGGATGCAATCGGCCTATGTTGGGATCGATCCCACGGCAGATTCCCTGCACATCGGACATTTGGTAGGGGTGATGATGCTACGGCATTTTCAATTGGCGGGCCATAAACCTTATGCCCTTATTGGGGGAGCAACGGGTATGATCGGGGACCCCTCTGGCAAATCCACTGAGCGCAACCTGCTGGACGAGACCACGCTCAGACGTAATGAGGACGCACTGAAGGAGCAATTGTCACGTTTTTTGGATTTTGAAAGTGATTCCGATAATGCCGCCGTTTTGGTGAACAATTACGACTGGATGAAGGACTTTTCCTTTCTGGATTTTATCAGGGATGTTGGGAAGCACATTACCGTAAATTATATGATGGCAAAGGATTCGGTAAAAAAACGTTTGTCTGCCGAGGCCAATGAGGGCATGTCATTTACCGAATTCACTTATCAACTTGTGCAGGGGTACGACTTTCTCTACCTCTTTCAAAACCACAATTGCACCCTACAAATGGGCGGAAGCGATCAATGGGGCAATATTACCACGGGCACGGAACTCATACGAAGAATCGGAGGCGGCAAGGGTTATGCACTTACCTGTCCGTTGATTACCAAGGCCGATGGGTCAAAATTTGGAAAGACGGAAAGCGGCAATGTCTGGTTGGATGCCCAAAAGACATCCCCGTACAAATTTTACCAATATTGGTTGAACACCTCTGACGCGGACGCGGAAAAATATATCAAGATTTTCACTTTTTTACCCAAGACCGAGATAGAGAACCTGGTAGTGGAACACGGGGAGGCGCCCCACCTGAGGGTGTTGCAAAAACGTTTGGCAGAAGAGATTACGGTCATGGTGCATTCCCAGCAGGATCTGGACAACGCCATAAAGGCCAGCAATATCCTTTTTGGAAAATCTACTTCCCAAGACCTCAAGGCCTTGGGCGAAGCTACTTTCTTGGATGTTTTTGAAGGGGTGCCCCAGGCCGAAATACCGAGGGAAGATGTGGAAAACGGACTGGATATGATCGGAGCATTAGCCGCCAAAACGGGATTTTTGGGGTCCAATGGGGAAGCCCGAAGGGAGTTAAAACAGAATTCCATTTCGGTAAACAAGGAAAAGGTAAGGGAAGATTATCGGATTACCACGGCTGATTTGATCAGTGACAAATATGTGCTCCTACAGCGAGGTAGGAAGAATTATTTTGTTTTGGTGGTCCACTGATATACCTGCTAGGTTGCCATACTGAAAAGGACTGCCTTTTTACTTGGTCCCTTAGTGGGCTTTCTGTTTGTAAACCCTAATATTAATTTATACCACATTGATATGAGCGACCTGGAGATTGCTAAAAAAGTAGCCCTAAAACCCATCACCGAAATTGCCGAAAAGTTAGGACTTCAGTCAGACGAAATTGACATGTACGGAAAGTACAAGGCCAAATTGCCCTTGCATAAAATGGATGTGGAAAATTCCACGAATAGTAAGCTAATCTTGGTTTCCGCCACCTCGCCAACCCCAGCTGGCGAAGGAAAGACCACTATGTCCATTGGGCTCTCCGAAGGCCTTAACCGCTTGGGCAAGAAGACTACGGTGGTGCTTAGGGAACCTTCCCTGGGCCCTGTTTTTGGGATAAAGGGCGGGGCCACGGGGGGTGGATATAGCCAAGTACTGCCCATGGAGGACATTAACCTGCATTTTACCGGTGACTTTGCGGCCATTGAAAAGGCGCACAATCTCCTGGCGGCACTTATTGACAACAATGTACAGAGCAAAACCAATTCACTGGGGTTGGATGCGCGCACCATTTCTTGGAAAAGGGTACTGGATATGAACGACAGGGCCCTTAGGCGGATTATCGTGGGCCTTGGCGGCACTGGCTCTGGAATACCAAGGGAAACCGGCTTTGATATTACGGCTGCCTCGGAAATTATGGCCATTCTCTGTCTTGCAGATGACCTGGAAGACCTTAAGAAACGGCTGGGCAATATTTTTATAGGATACACCTTTGACAGGAAACCGATATACGCCAGGGATTTGAAGGCCGAAGGTGCAATGGCAGCCCTGTTGAAAGATGCTATTATGCCCAACCTGGTGCAGACTATTGAAGGTAATCCGGCCATCATACACGGTGGCCCGTTTGCAAATATCGCCCAAGGCACCAACTCGGTAATCGCCACGAGAATGGGCCTGTCCTTTTCCGAATATACGGTCACCGAAGCAGGCTTTGGATTTGATCTGGGCGCAGAAAAGTTCTTTGATATCAAATGCCAGAGCGCAGGATTATCACCAAAGGCCGTGGTATTGACCACTACGGTTAGAGCCCTGAAATATCATGGAGGCGCTTCCTTGGATTCCTTGACCATACCCGATACGGCAGCCTTGGAAAAGGGAATCCCCAATTTGGAGAAACATGTGGAAAATATTCTACGCTTTAAGGTACCTCCTGTAATTGCCATTAATAAGTTCGTAACCGATACCAAGGAAGAGATCGAGTTGATTATTGCTGCGGCCAATAAAATGGGTGTCCCTGTAGCTTTGGCCGAAGTGTGGGCCAAGGGAGGGGAAGGATCTGCAGATCTTGCCCAAAAGGTCATTGCCGCGGCAGAGAACAACAATACCGACTTTACCCCCTTGTACGATTGGGAGATGGACGTGCAAACCAAGATAACTACCATTGCCACAAAAATATACGGTGCAGAACATGTGGATTATACAGCAAAGGCCAAAAAGGACTTAAAAAAAATTGCGGACCTAGGTCTCGAAAAACTCCCTGTTTGTATTGCTAAGACACAGAAGTCACTATCGGATAATCCCGCTTTGTTGGGCCGCCCAAAGGATTTTATCATAACCGTACGGGAAATTGAAATAGCCTCGGGGGCAGGTTTTTTGGTTCCCATTACCGGCGATATCATGAGAATGCCAGGTTTGCCCGCGCACCCGGCTTCGGAAAGAATAGATATTGACCGTGATGGACATATCACCGGACTGTTTTAGTGCCCGATGCACCTTTGCCAAAAAAACTGTTCTAGGCTCGACGCCAAAGACGGTATGGTCGGAAAAGGGCACTGAAAGTCACTTATAACACCATAAGATTACATCCCCGGATGTCCGAATGGTCAAATCTGCCGATTACCTCAAAACTACCATCGGCATATACCCTTCCCAGGTCCTGAGTGGCAATAAAGGAACAGGAGTTTACATTTGCCAGATCGATTACATTGATACCGCCTGTCTTTCCTATTCGCTGTAAGGCAAAGGGGTCTTCGGTATCCCGTACCAGGATTTTCATCCAAGGTGGGCATTTAAAAATTCCGTTGCCCTGAGAGTAGGCCTGCGACAGTAATTCGGTCATCCCGTATTCCGAATGGATAGCGTTGACACCAAACCCTTTCTTGAGCGCCGTGTGCAGCTCCTCACGGATTAATTCCCTGCGCCTGCCTTTCATTCCGCCAGTTTCCATGACCACGGTATGCTTCAGATTCAAGGTGTGCGTTTCCGCCATCTCTAACAGGGCAAAGGAAACCCCGATCAGCAATACCTCTTTTCCATCGGCGTCCAACCGGGAGAGGGTCGCTTTAAGGCCCTTCTGGTCCTTGAGATAAAAACCGCTTTCCGGATGGCCGCTTTGTTCAATAAGGTCGTTCACCATATAAACCAAGGAGGAACCCTCGCGTTCCAGATAGGATGGCAACAAGGCCAGGACACAATAGTCGGAAATGTCGCCGTAAAAAAGCACAAAGGACCTTTGGTAACTCCGTTCATACAATTTTAGATCGATCACATGGTGTTGGCTAACCTGGTTGCCCGTAGTGCCACTGCTGGTGAAGGTGATGTTGACAGGTGCATTTCCGGATATCACCTGTTTTGATTTAAAAAATTCTATGGGCAGGAAGGGGATGTCGCTTACCCCCTTTACGTTGGAGGTAGTTTTTCCCAGGTGCTCACAAAACTCTCGGTAGATGGGATTGTTCAGATATTGAAACCTAAAAATTTCCAGGGCCTGGAACTCAAATTTCCCTGGGGTATCAATATCAAAAATTTTGTGGGTGTCCATGCTCAATTTTACTACCGTAAATGTAATAAAATAAAGCCCGGAAGACAGCGCTGGGCAGCGGGCTATTTAACCACCAATTTCCTGGTGATTGTACTGCTGTTCTCCGTAATCTGCATCATGTAAACACCGGGTACCAATTTAGAAATGTTGAGCACATTTGTAATCATACGGTGGCGCAGCACAATCTCACCGAATACGTCATACACCGTGATGTCCTTACTGTCGTTTTTCTTGGAAGTGATGTACACTCGGTCCCCAAATGCAGGGTTGGGATATAATTTGAAGCCCACGATATCCCCGTTCAGGGATACTTGGTTATCCTCTACCTCTTGTCCGGATACTACTAGGGTAAATGCTGCCAATAGCAGGGTCAAGTAGATTTTTTTCATAGGTGTTGATTTGGGAGCAACAGGGTAAATATAGGGAATGCCCTTAGGGGCCGCCACAAAATGTTGTGAACACCTGTTTTTTGTAGGTAAAACCGAACCACAGGTCCGTTCATCGATTTTTTTAATCATTTAGTCGATAACTGAGCTCCTGCTCGGCGAGAGCATGGTGTTATATTTCTCTGAAATGAAAAAAGGAAGGTTTACTTGATGATCAGCTTTCGGGTGGCCACTTTGTCCTTTTCAAAAACCCGGAGTACATATACCCCTTTGTTCAAATCGGTTAGGCTCAATTCTGTGCCCAAAATCGTGGTTTCCAATACCCGAGTGCCCAAAACATCGTAGATCAATATGTTTTTAGGGGCATTCTTTGTGGTGCTGATATATACCTTGCCATTGGTCACCGGATTGGGATAGAGTTTAAATCCATCAATATCACCCGAGCCCTGGGCTTGCTGTCCAAAGGCTAAAGAAGAAACAAAAAGGAATACAATCACGTAAAAGTGCTTCATTCGTAGGTATATACGCCAAAGATAATAATTTTGACCTTTGGCAATCACAATTATTCGATTAACTGCAAAAATTTGGCCAAAAAGCAAAAAAGCCCGCGAAAAGCAGGCTTTTTAAAGAGGTATAGTCGTCTTAATTGATTCCGACGGTCCATCCGGCGCCCCAGGTGGTGACATCGGTTCCCGTACCATTACCGACACCGGTGATAAAATCTGCTTCTGTAAAGGTGAAACCTGTATCGTTTTTAAGAGTGGTTGTAATATTGTTGAAGGTTACGTCCACAACGTTAAGAAGGTCGTCCAGTACGCCCTGTCCGGTAGGGTTGTCGCCTGTATCCCCGTCCAGGTCAAACGCCTCGTCGAAGTCGGTAAGGACAATGTTCGTAAAGGTACCCTGAGTACCTGCCCTTAACCTGATCGCTTCACTGGCATCATTGGCGCCAATAATGCTTGCGTTGACTACCATGGGATTGGAGAAGCTTCCCGACACGTTGCTGAAATCGGTGTTATACCCGTCACATTCAAAGGCCTTATCATGGGAAGTCCCGTGCTGCACATATACATCGGTAATGGTACCCGTGTAACCTTCGGTCCAGTCTATAGAATCGTCTTCTGCATTTACAACGGCCAAATGGCTTGCGTTTACCGTTCCACCAAAGAATTCGAAACCATCATCGGAACCTTCGAATACTTGTACAAAATCGATTGTGGTACCGCTTCCAACAGCGTAGAGCGACACTCCGTTCAACTCGGCGTTACCATCAATGGCGCCACCAGCGTATTCTACCCGTACATATTGTAGGTTTCCAGAACTATCGTCCGGGGTATTTCCACCGTAGGAAAGACCACCTACTTCCGAGGTTGCGGTATCCGTAGAACCGTCGGCGGTGGAATTAATGGGAGCGGAGCCACACAAAACAAGACCTCCCCAGTCCCCTGAGGAAGGCGCTGATGCATTGGAGGTAAGGACAATGGGTTCACTGGCCGTACCTACGGCATTGATCTGCGCCCCTTGCTGAATGGCGATAAATGCGTTTACGCCTACAGGCTGTGCCCTTATGGTCATCCCTGCAGGGATGGTAAGGGTAGTGCCGCTTGCCATAAGGACAGGTCCGGTAATGATGTACGCTACATCTGGATCTAGTGTTAGATCTTCAGTAAATACCCCACTTAAGTTGACCGATGTTTCGGTAGGGTTTCCACCTCCGGTGGTGTTGTTCGTTGTGGTAACACTGTTATCGTTAATAATAATATCCGAGGTATCGTCGCTTTCACAGGAGATAAACAAAGCGGCGGCTATACCTAAAAATAAAAACTTGTTTTTCATTGTTTTGAGTTTAAAAAGTATTAAAATTTATATTTGAGGGTTAGCCCAATGTTAACCCCGAGGGTATATTCACGAATGATTACATCTCCAATTCCGGTACCCTCCCTTACAAAGGAGATATCGGGATCTAAGATGTTCTTGGCAGACAAATTGGCTTCAAAATGTTCACCAAATGAGTTTTTCCATATGAAGTCCAGGGTAGGAACCCCGCTTTCAATAATATTGCCCAAACTACCGGCTCCCAGCGAAAATATCCGATCGGAGAAATATGAAAACACTAGGGTGGCTTTGGGTTTATAGGTGCCGAAAGTAGGGCTGAAATTTAGGTCCGAATTAATGATAAAGGGCGAAGCCCCCTCCAGTTCATCCGATTCCCTGTCAAAGGAGGTCCCAAAGGTGTTGAGTGCTCCGGCAGGGATATCCCTAAGGTCCTGATCCGTATTGGTATACGCAGCATTGAGGCCTATGGAAACTACGGCATTATCATCGGCATCGGTATAGAGGTTTTTTCGGATTTCCAGTTCCAGTCCAATGATATCGGCCTGATCTCCCGTTCTAAAGAAGCGTTGAGTACCTGTTGCGTCTGCGGCAACCACTCGGTTCACAGGATCTTTGATGGTCTTTGCAAACGCTGCCAAGGAGATAATTTCCCCGCGCTCTAGAAACCATTCATATTTTAGGTCAAAGTTGTAGATATCCGAATAGGTGGCCCCGGTTCCGTCCAGTCCTCCTAGAAGATCGGGGTTGCCCCCTATCCTTTGCGTTACCGATTCATATACAAAAGGGGCTACTTCCTTGAATTCGGGAAATGATGCCGTTTTGCTGAAGGCAAACCTCAGATTGGAATTTTCGTTCAGGGCATAACGGACGTTAAGACTGGGCAGATAGATGTTTTCATATACATCCCTAAAGCCGGGGTCATCTGGCCGGATATTGATTACATCGTATGCTACTTTCTGACTGAAAGATTCTACCCTAAAACCGGGCACAAACAACCATTTTTCCCCTAAGGATAATTCGGCAGAGGCGTACACACCATGTACATTCAAATTCCCTTTGTAGGTGTTCTCGGGTAATCCGGGCCTGTTCCTATTGCCAATATCATTGTTTATCGGATTGAGTACCAGGAGGTCGTAAAGCCCACTTCCTGCAGGAATGTTGATGTTGCTTACGTCAAAAATGCTGTTGAAATCATTAATGTCCGTTATAGGGGTATTGTCCCTGTCCTGAATTTCATAACCGTACCGGATACTGTTGAACCTACGCTCCTTGCGCCTACCGTTGTAACCGAAATTGAGCTTCAACTGTTCGGAGGCCTTGTAAGCAAGGTTTACAAAACTGTTGAGTTCATCGTCCTCGATGCTCTGGAAAAAACGCTGGTTGTCAAAAGGGATGTTGGTATAGAAAACCGGGTTGGTATCGGGATCATCATCAAGGGATAACTGAAAATTTTCCAAACTTATCCGTTTCCGATCGGGTTCATCGGAGAAGACCTTATTAAAGCCCGTACCCCAATTCAGGGTGAACTTTTCCTCGAATACATGTTGTCCCGTCAATTGATTGACGAAGATCATGTCCTGGTTAAATTGCACGTTCATAACATAGAATCCTTGATCCGTATCGATGATGGCATCCCTGTTGGTACCCTGACCGTTTATACCATAGAATCCCACCGCGTCTGTGGAACTATTGATGAACAGTGAACTGTATTTTAACTTGTGACGATTGTTGATTCTGTAGGCCACATTTCCAAGGGCCGTGGTAGTGGTCTTATAGGCGAACTCCCGTACATTGGGAAAGTTGGTTTTCAACACATTGGTGAAGTCCCTTGCGGGTCCTTCCCACAACTCATAACCATTACTGAATCCTGTAGAGGCAAAGAAACTAAGCCTGGAATCATCACCAAAATTAAAGGAGTAACCTCCCTCCAAGGATGCGGATAGATTGATGGGATCCCAAGCTGTTTGGGGGTCAACGCCATGGGAGAGTACGATGGCGAAAGGGTCGTTGTCATACCTATTGTAAAAACCATAATTGCTGGGTCCTTCGCTGCGCACAAAATCGGTTCCCGAGGCGTTGGAGTTTGCCCCACTTCCCAAAGAAATATCAAAATAGCCATCCCCCGTATACTCTTTGGAATCAATGTTGACATTACCGGCGGCAAAATCTGCGTAAAAGGTTGCGGTGTAGGCCTTACTGACCGAAATATTTTCGATGATGCTGGAAGAGAAAAGATCTAGGTCGATGTTCTTTTTGTTCACATTGTTGGAAGGCAGGGAGAGTCCGTTCATACTGGTATTCTGGTACCGGTCTCCCAACCCCCTTACATATACGTTACTGGAACCCTGTTGTTTGGAAATTCCCGAAATCTGGGCCACCGCGCCCGCGGCATCATCAATGCCTTTCAGGGTAAGCGCTTCCGCACTAATGGCTTCCTGGATTTCTACCGCTTTCTTTTGCTGCAATAACAGGGCAACTTCGGAATCCCGGGTTGCAGAGGTGGTGAGCACCACCTCATCAAGGCCAACACTGCTAGAGCCCAAGCCGGTGCTTACCTCGGTCACTTTGCCAGCTTCTACAATAACATTAGGGATTTCCAAGGTCTCGTACCCTAAAAAACTGATGACCAAGATGTAGGTTCCCGGTTCCACATTTGCGATTTCGTAGAGCCCATCAAAATCGGACGTAGTCCCTTTAGTAGTTCCCTTGATGATCACATTTGCAAAGGCCAGGGGCTCATTGTTCAATTCCTTATCGGTCAGTTTGCCCACGATGCTTCCAGTAGTTTCTTGGCCATAATTGAAAAAGGAGGAAAGTAGTATCAATACGATAAACAATTGTCTCATGAGTTGGATTTCAATTTCAGCAGCAAAGAACGACAGCTGCCGTTAAGGTCATGTTACTCGTATCTTAAAAATCAGTTTCCTTTATGTTACTATAATGTTATCATATTAAATGAACGTTAACAGCGTTACCTGTAATAGTATTATATTTACATTTGGGAGCGATAAACAAAGCATATTCCCATGAAAAAAAAAGACATCAAGATTCTTTTAGTGGACGACGAGCCCGATATACTGGAGATTGTGAGCTATAATCTGTCCTCCGAGGGCTACCAAGTGTATACCGCCAAGAATGGAATTGAAGGTGTGTCAAAAGCCAAGAAAAAACTGCCCCACCTTATTATATTGGATGTTATGATGCCCGAAATGGACGGGATAGAAGCCTGTGAGATCATGCGTAATACTTCAGGATTGGAAAATACCATAATCACATTTCTGACCGCACGTGGTGAGGACTACTCTCAAGTGGCAGGGTTCGATGCGGGAGCGGATGACTATATTACCAAGCCTATAAAACCCAAGGTGTTGGTAAGCAAGGTGAAGGGCCTGCTGAGAAGGTTAAAGGAAGAGGCTGCCTCCGAAATCGAGGATATTGTGAAAGTGGGGAATATTGTTATCAACCGGGAAGAATACAAGATTATAAACAATGGCAAGGAGATCGTGCTTCCGCGCAAGGAGTTCGAATTGCTTTCCTTGCTTACCTCCAAACCCAGCAAGGTGTTTAAGCGTGAGGTCATCCTGGACAAGGTTTGGGGCAACGAGGTTGTGGTGGGCGGCCGCACCATAGATGTACATATAAGAAAACTACGTGAAAAAATAGGTGACCATCATTTTAAAACCGTAAAGGGCGTGGGCTATAAGTTTGTGTTGTAATGGCAATACAGGTAAAGAAATCATATAAGTTTGCTTTCCGTTCCTCGCTTTTAATCGCACTTGTTCTTCTAATTCTTATAGGTGGTTTCCTTTGGTATAAGGGCACCATTGACTGGACCTTACTCCTCCTTTTTGGATTGATCGGCTTTACTGTTTCTTTTGTTATCCTACAGATTAGGGTAGAACGGTTCATCTATGGAAGAATAAAACGGATTTATGACGACGTCTCCTTGCTAGAATCCTTTTCCTTTGCATCAAGGCCTGTTACAACCGATATGAGAACACTGACTCAGGAAATTGAAAAATTTGCACAGGACAAAAAAATAGAGATCGATACGCTGAAGATCCGGGAAGAATACCGCAAGGATTTTTTGGGCAATGTTTCCCATGAGCTCAAAACCCCACTGTTTACCGTTCAAGGGTATATCCTAACCCTTTTGGACGGGGCCATGGAAGATAAGAACATTCGCAAAAAATACCTGCAACGCGCCAACAAGGGGGTAGAACGATTGATCTATATTATCAAGGATCTAGATCTGATCACCAAATTGGAGGTGGGCGAACTGCGTTTGGAATGGGACGATTTTGATATTATTGAACTGATCCAGAACGTTTTTGAACTGTTGGAGATGAAAGCGGCCAAAAAGAAGATTACCCTAACGTTTGATATGGATTATCAAACCCCCATACACGTGCATGCAGACAGGGAAAAAATACAGCAAGTGGTCACCAATTTATTAGTGAACTCCATCAAATACGGCCACGAAAATGGCACGACCGAGGTAAGTGTTGAAGATTTGATCAAGAACAAAGTGATCATTAGGGTCACCGATAACGGGGAAGGAATTCCGCAACAGCATATCCAAAGACTGTTCGAACGTTTTTACAGAGTGGATAAGAGTGGCAGCAGACGTGAGGGGGGATCCGGATTGGGCCTGTCCATAGTAAAGCACATCATAGAGGCCCACGATGAAAAAATCTACGTGGAAAGTGAAGTAGGGATGGGTTCTGAATTCTCCTTTACCTTGGAAAAGGCCGAAAACAAAACTGGGTAGGGTACTGTTTTCTCAAAATTTTATCAGTAAGCAATACAGACCAAACACCTGGTTTTTGCAAAAGGCTGGTGGTAATTTATTCGATTTCATAGGGTTGGGTGGGATACTTGCGACCCTCCTGGAAGGTAGGGAACAACCTCCAAAACATGGTAAGATTTCCTTAGCTTTGTCAAATCATTAAATTTCGGCAGTGGGGAGCAAAAACAAACTGAAACGTTTTACGGAAAATGAGACCTTCAAGAACGTAATCCAACCAAAGAGGGAGGAGATTTTGGCCGGTAACATCGACCTGAAGGGCAATTGGAAGCGGCATTTTGGCAACAACAAACCCTTGGTGCTGGAACTGGGTTGTGGCAAAGGGGAATACACCCTAGGATTGGCAAAGCAACATCCGGAAAAAAATTTTATCGGTGTCGATATAAAGGGCGCCCGATTTTGGCGAGGCGCTAAAACAGCCTTGGAGGCAAATCTGGAAAACGTAGCTTTTCTACGTACCCAAATAGAACTGATCGATCTGCTTTTTGATGAAAGTGAGGTGTCCGAGATATGGATTACTTTCCCGGATCCCCAGAAAAAGTATAAACGAACCAAGCACAGGCTTACCAATAAAGCCTTTCTTGATAAGTATGCGCGTATTCTAAGACCTGGCGGTTTGGTACACCTAAAGACCGATAGTGGCTTTATGCACGGGTATACGTTGGGACTGTTGCACGGTCTGGGATACGAAATTATTTATGCAAATCACGATGTATATAAGAACGAGGGAAGTCCGCCCTCGGTAACAGGGATAAAAACATTTTACGAAATTCAGTATCTTGAGGAAGGGAAACCGATTACCTATATCCAATTTAGGATAAGCTAACCATATCATGCATTTACTCATCCTTTTTTTTGTGACCTTTTCAGCAGCTTTCATGGCTACCGTTCCTCCGGGACTATTAAATATGAATGCGGCCAAGACCAGTGTGGAAAAGGGGAAGCTCAATGGAATAATATTCAGTGTCGGTGTTTCCACGATGATCATGATCCAAGCCTATATTGCCGTGATGATCTCCAAGTTCCTGTACAACAACCCTGAGGTTATGGGGCTACTGTTGCGGATCGCCCTCGGTGTCTTTGGTTTTTTGGCGGTCTACTTCTACATCAAGGCCAGGCGCAATGTGAAGCGCAAAATGAAGATTGGAAAGGTGAGCAAAAAAAACAGTTTTTTTAAGGGAATCCTATTGGCTGCCCTGAATTTGCTCACCATTCCGTATTATAGCGGACTCAATGTCATGTGGACCTCCTCCGGATGGATCAAATTTGAGCTATGGGATATAGGCATGTTTATTTTGGCGGCAGGTTGTGGGACCTTTGCCGTGCTGTATATGTATACGGTATATTTTAACAAGTTGGAGAACAAGACACGCAAGTTCTCAAAAAATGCCAACTATATTTTAAGCACGTTGATGTTGGTGCTTTTGATCATTACCATTGGAAGAATAGTGTACGAATAGTATGAAGGAAGAAAATCGAAATTTTTTTGAAAAGGTCTATGAAGTTGCCCGAAAGATTCCCTATGGCCGGGTAACCTCCTACGGGGCCATCGCCAAATACCTCGGTGCCGCCAGAAGTGCCCGTATGGTAGGTTGGGCCATGAACGGGGCCGGAGCAAAGGAAGACGTTCCGGCACATAGAGTGGTAAACCGTAAGGGCCTGCTGACCGGGAAACACCATTTTGACGGGACCAATCTTATGCAGCAATTATTGGAAAATGAGGGCATAGTGGTAGAGGACAATCAAATTGTTGATTTGGAACATTTTTTTTGGGATCCAGGGAAGGAATTATAAGGGAGCCCGTAAGCTTTGACCTGGAATAAAACCCTCATAAATTTAGCCTATTCACGTATTTTACTTTTCAATTTGTGCACTTCCTAATCTCGGCACTATGCCCTATCTTTGTAATTTAGAATTAGTTTAATTAAAGCCCAAGGGCTACCCTTTTAAAATGAAGCTGAATAAAAAAGACATCCTTACCGCTCTGGAGGAGATAACCGTTCCCGGGGAAGGGAAAAACATGGTGGAGAGTGGCGCTGTTACCAACGTCATGGTCTTTGGCGATGAGGTAGTCGTGGATATTACCATAAAAAACCCAAGCCTGCAGGCGCGAAAGAAAACCGAGGTAGAGATCCTGAAGGTAATCCACCGAAAGGTCTACGAGAAAGCAAAAATAACGGTAAACGTAAAGGTTGATGCGCCCAGCAAGCCCAAGGTCAACGAGATTAAGGGAAAACCGATTCCGGGCATTCAAAACATCATTGCCGTGGCTTCCGGCAAAGGTGGAGTGGGAAAATCCACGGTAACCGCAAACTTGGCGGTTACCCTGGCAAAAATGGGCTTTAAGGTAGGCCTGCTCGATGCAGATATATATGGGCCTTCGAGTCCCATTATGTTCGATGTTGCCCATGAAAAACCTTTGGCGGTCAATGTAAACGGTAAATCTAAAATGAAACCCGTGGAAAACCACGGGGTAAAATTGTTGTCCATTGGGTTCTTTACCCAGCCCAACCAAGCCGTAATTTGGCGTGGGCCTATGGCGGCTAAGGCTTTGAACCAAATGATCTTTGACGCCCACTGGGGAGAATTGGACTTTATGCTTTTGGACCTTCCTCCAGGCACAGGGGATATTCACCTGAGCATCATGCAATCCTTACCAATTACGGGAGCCGTAGTGGTGAGCACGCCTCAAGAGGTGGCCTTGGCCGATGCCCGAAAGGGGGTAGCCATGTTTCAACAGGAATCGATCAATGTACCAGTCTTGGGAATCGTGGAGAACATGGCCTATTTCACGCCCGAAGAACTACCCAACAACAAATATTATATCTTTGGAAAAGAAGGGGCCAAGCACCTTTCCGAAGATTTAAGCGTACCTTTCTTGGGAGAAATACCCTTGATACAGAGTATTCGGGAGGCCGGTGATGTGGGCAGGCCTGCAGCAATGCAGACGGCTACACCCATTGAGGCAGCTTTTGAAGACCTTACGCGCAATGTAGTGCAGGAAGTGGTGAACAGAAATAAGAGCCTGCCTCCTACGGAAGCGATAAAAATAACGACAATGGCAGGTTGTTCCGCCGTTAAAAAGAAATAAGTATGACATCGGAGGAGGTAAAAATAAATATCGAGAAAGCATTGGACGAAATCCGTCCATTTCTTCAAAGTGACGGAGGGGATATTTCCTTGATTTCCATAGATAACAATACTTCGGTAAAGGTAAGATTGGAAGGCGCTTGTGTGGGTTGCAGTGTTAATCAGATGACCCTTAGGAGCGGAGTGGAAATGACTATTAAAAAGTATGTTCCACAAATAGAGGAAGTAATCAGTGTTGACTAATAGGCCTGATAAAAATCATGTATTACAATTGGTTGCTTCAATACCTTTGTCCCCGTTTTTCTAGTATCTTTTTTCATGATCAAAACAGACATACTTATTATTGGTGCAGGACCTACGGGTCTTTTTGCAGTTTTTGAGGCCGGTTTGCTGCAACTAAAATGCCATTTGATAGATGCCTTGCCGCAGGCGGGCGGACAATGTTCCGAAATATATCCCAAAAAGCCGATTTATGATATTCCAGGGTTTCCCGAGGTTTTGGCCGGGGAATTAGTGGATAATCTCATGGAGCAGATCAAACCTTTTGAACCTGGATTTACCCTTGGGGAACGCGCGGACCATATTGAGAAGCTTCCCGATGGTTCCTTTGTGGTCACCACCAATAAGGGAACAAAACACAATGCTCCCGTAGTTGCAATAGCCGGGGGGTTGGGAAGTTTTGAACCGAGGAAACCTCTGTTAAAAAATATTGGGGAGTACGAGGACAAGGGCGTTTCCTATATCATAAAGGACCCGGAAATTTACCGAAATAAAAAAGTGTTACTTGCCGGAGGGGGCGATTCCGCACTGGACTGGTGTATCTACCTGGCCGATATTGCGGCCGAAGTGACCTTGGTGCATCGCCGAAACGAATTTAGGGGCGCGCTGGACTCCGTAGAAAAGGTACAAGCTTTAAAGGACACGGGTAAAATAAAACTGATGACCCCTGCCGAGGTGATAGCCTTGGAAGGCGAAGATCAACTCGAGGCCCTGGTGGTGAGAACCGGAAGCACGGAGGAAGTACGCATCGTGGTAGATCATTTTATTCCGCTGTTCGGGCTTTCACCAAAATTGGGACCCATTGCCGACTGGGGCCTAGAAATTGAAAAAAATGCCATCAAAGTGGATACGTTCGATTATCAGACCAACGTCCCGGGTATCTATGCCATAGGCGATGTAAACACGTATCCTGGAAAGTTAAAACTTATCCTGTGCGGATTCCATGAGGCCACTCTAATGTGCCAAAGTGCCTATCAACGGATATTCCCGGAAAAAAGATATGTAATGAAATATACGACTGTGGGCGGCGTTCATGGTTTTGATGGAAGTAAAAAGGAAGCGCCAAAGGCCGTTGTAAAGAAAATAGAATAAGATCTTGGGGAGTTTATCTGTTAATTTTTATGCGGCCCTACCGACTAAAGGATGGATCTAAAATTTTACGTATGTACCACCGGGCTATCGGAGTACCAACTACTGTTATATGTCAGATATAAAAATCAAGATTAAGGACCGTGAGGGTGTATCGCACGAGGTGGATGCACCTACGGACATGAACATGAACCTTATGGAAGTGGTTCGGTCGTATGAACTTGCTCCGGAAGGAACCATTGGCGTCTGCGGTGGTATGGCCATGTGCGCTTCCTGCCAATGCTATGTGCATTCGGATCATGCGCTTCCCGAAAAATCCGATGACGAGGATGCCATGTTGGCCGAAGCCTTTTACGTAGAGGAAAACAGTCGGTTGGGGTGCCAGATCCATATGACGGAGGATTTGGACGGACTTGAGGTGGAGCTGGCCCCTGAATCCTAAGGGCCCAGCAAAGAATCTGTCCGATTTCTACTAAAAGAGTCCCCACCTTGTTCGGAAAAAAAGATAATAGTTCTCTTAGTTTAAGACGCTATCAAATTCTCGCTTGATAGGTAAACAAGTTATAGTATCGCCCTTCTGCTGCGATAAGTTCATCATGGGTACCCTGTTCCGCAATGCTACCCTTTTCAATGACCAAAATCTGATTGGCCTTACGAATGGTGCTCAGGCGATGTGCAATGACAAAAGTGGTACGCCCTTTGGTCAGCTCTGCCAAACTTTTTTGAATCAGGGCCTCGCTTTCAGTATCCAGGCTGGAGGTGGCTTCGTCCAAGATCAGGATTTTTGGGTCGGCCAAAACGGCCCTGGCAATGGCAATGCGCTGGCGCTGTCCCCCAGAGAGTTTTACACCGCGTTCTCCTATCAGCGTTTCCAAGCCTTCCTCAAAACGATCGGTAAATTCGTCCACATAGGCGGCTTTTACTGCCTTTTGCAGCGCCTCTTCCGAGGCATTGGGCCTTGGGAATAAAATATTTTCCCGGATGGTGCCCTCAAACAAAAACTCATCCTGCAATACCACACCAAGGTACTGTCTGTAGCTGCTTAGGTCTACCTTGGAAAGGTCCGTACCGTCCACGGTGATTTTTCCGGATTGTGGATTTAAAAAAGTGGCCGCCAAGCCTGCTATGGTCGATTTTCCCGAGCCCGAACTCCCCACCAGGGCAACCACCGAACCCGATCTTACCTCAAAGCTTATGTTGTGCAGCACCTCCTTGTCCTCCTCATAGGCAAAGGAAACGTCGTGGAATACGATATCTCCGTCAATATGATCAAGCACCGAGGTCCGGTTGCTTTCATCCAGTTCGGGGGTCATGTTCATAAGTTCCTCGGTACGGTCCAAACCTGCCAAGGCCTCGGTCAGCTGGCTCCCAATATTGCTCATTTGAACAATAGGGGCGATCATAAGGCCCAGGATGAAGGTAAAGGACCAAAATTCACCTTCGGTAATCTCCGAGACAATGATCTTATATCCTCCGATACCCATAACACCGGTGGTGGCCACCCCCAGTAGAAAGGTCGAGGAACTGGTCATAAAGGCCGTGGCCGTTAAACTCTTCTTCACGTTGAGAAATAGCTTTTCTACGCCCGATTCAAAAACACCGTGCTCTTGCCGTTCGGCATTGAAACCTTTGATGACCCGTATACCGCCCAAGGTCTCCGTAAGTCTTCCGGTGACCTCGGCATTTATTTTTCCCCTGTTCCTGAAGACCGGGCGTATGATTTTAAAGGCTTTGAGGGCGATGCCAGCAAATATGGCCAAAGGAATTAACGTAAAAAGGGTCATGGACGGACTTATCCTGATCAACAGCACAAAAGAGACCACTGCCGTGATCGTGCCTCCCACCAACTGTACCAATCCGGTCCCGATCAGATTGCGTACCCCTTCCACATCGGTCATTATGCGGGACACCAGTGCACCTGACTTTGTATTGTCAAAAAATCGGATGGGAAGGGAGAGCACCTTTTTCTGTACCTGTGCCCGCAATTGGGAAATCATGAACTGGGCCTGTACGCTCAGGATCTTGGTCAACAAAAAAGAAGTTATGGCCTGTACCAAAATGGCAAGCCCTACGACCAGTACCAGAATATAGAGCAGGTCCAAGTTTTTATTGGGGAGTACATCGTCCATAAAATACTGGAGCGATATGGGGGCCACAAAACTGGCCGCCTTACTGATGACAATAAGCAGCAGTCCCAGCAGGACAAGGTTTCGTCTGGGCCAAATAATGGTACGGAAGGCTTTGAGGACACTTATTTTTTTATCGGACATAGGGTCTGAACATCATTTTTTGAGAACGCAAGTTACTTTAAAAATGGGAGGGACCATGGGTGTGTGATTTGAAGCGGCTAATTTTTAAGCTAAAATTAGTATTTATACGCCAAGACCTTTAATTTCACATAGCAAACAAAAAAGGGAATGGAAGTAAAGGACAGTAACGGCAATATTTTGGAAGATGGAGATAATGTTCACGTTATCAAGGATTTAAAGGTAAAGGGAATGTCCAAAACCCTAAAGCGGGGCAATGTGATCAAGAATATAAGACTGACATCGAGTCCTCAAGAAGTAGAGTGCAGGGTAGGAAAGAGCCATATTGTGCTCAAGACCCAATTTTTGAAAAGAGCATAGCTTTAAATCGATATAAAATGAGACAAGTAGCCGCTTTCCTCCTATTATTGACGTTGGGGTGCCAAACCGAAGACCCAAAAACCGAACTGGAACGTTGGCAAGGGTATGCCGAACGCACCACCATCATTCGCGATGACTTTGGTGTTCCCCATATTTACGGCAAGACCGATGCCGATGCCGTTTTTGGATTGCTGTATGCACAGTGCGAGGACGACTTTAACCGGGTAGAACGAAACTACATCTGGGCCACAGGGCGTTTGGCAGAGGTAGATGGTGAAGCTGCTCTTTACAGCGACCTCAGGGCCAAGCTCTTTATGACGGAAGAAGAGGCCAAGGCGAATTACAAAAAAAGCCCGGAATGGCTTAAAAAGCTGTGCGATGCCTTCGCCGATGGCATCAATTATTATCTGCACACCCATCCCGAGGTACAACCCAAATTACTGACCCGTTTTGAGCCTTGGATGCCCATGTATTTCAGTGAGGGCTCCATCGGTGGTGATATTGAACGGATTTCCACAAAAAAAATACAGGCCTTTTATGAAAGCGGCATGGAGATTCCCGAAGCGCAGGAAATCCAGCTCAAAAAGAAGGAGGAGGCCCTGGAACCCCAAGGTTCCAACGGCATTGCAATAGCGGGGAAACTCACCCAATCTGGCAATACCCTGCTGTTGATTAATCCGCATACCTCCTTTTATTTTAGGGGGGAGGTACACGTGGTCAGCGAAGAGGGTCTTAACGCCTATGGTGCGGTTACTTGGGGCCAGTTTTTTGTATATCAAGGCTTTAACGAAAAAACAGGCTGGATGCATACCTCTACCTATACGGATGTTATGGATGAATTTAAGGAAACCCTGCTGCAATTGGACGGGGAACTGCTGTATCAGTATGGGGAGGAGCTTAGACCCGTAACGACTTCCCAAATCACTTTAAAATATAGGGAAGGCGAGAGCTTGAAGGAAAGGAACTTCCCAGCCTATCGCACCCACCACGGACCCATAACCCATGTAGAAGACGGTCAATGGACGGCCTCTGCCATGATGTGGGAACCGGTAAAAGCGCTGGAGCAATCCTACATTAGGACCAAACAAACGGGCTATTCGGGCTTTCGTCAGATGATGGATATACGCACCAACTCTTCCAACAACACCGTATATGCGGATGCCGAGGGTAATATTGCCTATTTTCATGGCAATTTTGTACCGGTTAGGGATACCGTTTTTGACTATACCCAGCCTGTGGATGGTAGTAACCCGCGGACCGATTGGAGGGGCCTGCACACCGTAGATGAGAATATCCTGCTTCTGAATCCGGAAAACGGATGGCTGCAGAACTGCAATTCCACTCCCTATACCGCTGCTTTGGATTACAGCCCAAAGAAGAAAGACTATCCCAAGTATATGTCGTTGGACCGGGAAAATTTTCGTGGTGTCCACGCCATTGATTTGCTCAGGGGAAAAGACGGGTTTACCTTGGATAATCTTATAGCATTGGGACACGATTCCTACTTGCCCGCCTTCGAAAAACTGATTCCAGGTTTGGTAGCGGCCTATGATGGATCCCAAAACAAGGACCCCATATTGGCCGAGCCGATCAAGACTCTACGCAATTGGGATTTTAGAACATCCAAGGCCTCTGTGGCCATGTCGTTGGCCCATTTTTACGGTATGCGCTATGGTAGGGAAGGGGTACGGCCAGGTAAAATGAGCGATATGGAACTGATGACCTATTTTGGTTCCCAATCCCCGCTCCAGGAGCGTTTGGCAATATTCACCAAAGTGGTGGAACAACTCGAGTCGGATTTTGGGACCTGGGAAATGCCCTGGGGCGAAATCAACCGTTACCAGAGGATCAACGGGGATATCCGCCAGGCTTTTGATGATAATAAACCCAGTATTCCCGTGGACTTTGCATCGGGTCGTTGGGGAGCCTTGGCCGCCTATGGCGCCCGATATACCAACAACACCAAAAAAATCTATGGTACGCGAGGGAACAGCTTCGTGGCCGTTGTAGAGTTCGGCGAAAGGGTAAGGGCAAAGACCATTTTGGCGGGCGGACAAAGTGGCGATCCGGCCTCAGCGCATTTTGGGGATCAGGCCCAGCGCTATGCCGATATGCAGTTCAAAGAAGTTGCCTATTACAAGGAGGATGTGCTTAAACGGGCAGAAACCACCTACCATCCCGGGGAACGATAATAGAAATAGAGGATGTGTTGGGGTTCATTACTCCTTTACGATAATCAGGGAAGCCTTGGCACCGGTAGATAAATTCCATCGGTTGGCATAAATAAGCTGGCCCTTGTCATCGTAGACGTTCACTTGGGCCGTATTGGGTCCGGAAGAGCCTTGGTTCAAAGCTTCAAAATCGAGCCGATTAAACCCGCTCTCAAGATTGATGTTGACGCCCTTAAACGTGCCGGACAAGAGTATGTTGGGTTCCACCACCTGACCATTGGCGTAGATTTTTACACGGTCCCCATCCACAAATTCATGATCGCGGCAAACAATGCCCACAAATTTGGCATTGCTCTTTAGATCGCCCAAATATTGATCACCGTAGTGCTTGTCGGAGCCTTTCTTTTCCTTTTCACCAATTTTAGGGTCTATCTTAAGGCCATGGCCGGCCTGTACGAGTTTCGTGTCGGGAAGCATTTTAACCTCGCGTTTATTGCGATCCTTTAGATTTACCTCGGGTTTTTTGTCAAAAGTGGAGGGCATGTTCAATGCCGTACCCTTATTGTCCTTGGTGTCCAGTTTTTTGCCTTCAATCTTTAAAGGTTTTGTTACAGGAATATCCGTTTGGGCCAGCCCCGGAAAGGATAGCAATAACAGAACAGCAAGTGTAACAATAGATCGCATAGCTTTAAAAACAGTCGCAATAACTATGTAAAAATAACAAATACCGGGCCATAGGGCTCTAAATTGCTGTTAAAATCGACCAGTTACAAGGGATTGTACGTTTCTTAGGGGTGGTTTTGCTCCACTTTTTAGGATGCGGATCATTGTGCAAAACTGACAATTGTCATAGGTAAACTCCTGGTGCTCCCTTAGTTTGGATGGATCATTTTTTATACCTTCCAGGGATTTGAAACTATTGGATATACAAAACAAGTAACGAATATGATGGACGAAACTAAACGCAAATGGGAATTGAAACACAGCATCGCACTGTTACGGGTGGCTATCGGTTGGCATTTTCTATACGAGGGCATCGTAAAGATCTATAACCCGGACTGGAGCTCCTTCGGGTACTTGATTACTGCTCAGGGTCCGCTTAAGCCCCTGTTTTGGGCGCTTACGGATGATGCGGTGATTGGATGGGCCGACACCTTAAACTGGATGGCACTGATGTTTGTGGGCGTTACACTAGTGCTGGGTTTTCTGGAACGATGGGGCGCCCTTGTGGGCATGTTTTTGCTCGCCTTATACTACATGGCACATCCGGCCTTGCCATGGTTGCAACAGCTAAATGTTGAAGGAAGCTATTGGTTTGTCAATAAGAACCTTATAGAACTTATTGCATGTTTGGTCCTTTATCAATTTCCTACCGGACAGGTATTTGGACTAAGCTATCTTTTTCGCAAAAAGCATAAAATTACTAAAACAGAAACCTTATGAAATGGACTAGACGTGACGTGCTCAAGGGCTTGGGCGGAATTCCCATTCTCGGAGCGGTCTGGTGGGCAGGGGCCACATCTGCGGCAAGCAAGAACCGAGAACGTTCGGAAATATTGGAACAATTGAACATACGGCCCTCGTTGCCGCCAGATATGCCAGAAATTACCGGAAGCCCCATAAGGGTGGGGATTGTTGGTTTTGGGATTCGCGGCGAACAGTTGTGCCGGGCGCTAGGTTTTGCCACTAAGGAATGGCTACATGAAATGGCATTGGAAGCGGAAAACGACACAAATCATACAGCCTTGGAGGATTTTCAGCGACAGGAAAAATTGAATGTGAAACTTACGGCAGTTTGTGACGTTTTCGATATCCGGGCAGAAAAAGCGGTCACCTCTTTCTCCACGCCAGACCACCAGGTAAAAAGGTTTAAGACCCATAGCGACATAATCAAGAGTGGAGAAGTGGATGCCGTAATCATTGCAACCCCGGATCACTGGCATGCCCCGATGTCTATTGAAGCTCTGGAACACGGCGTCCATGTCTATGTTGAAAAGCCTATGACCCACACCTTAGGGGAGACCTATAGGTTACGCGAGGCTGCTGAAAAGTCCAAAGCATCTTTTATGGTGGGGCATCAGCACCGGCAGACCTTGAGCTTTAAAACAGCCCAGGATATTGTGGACAAGGGCGTGCTTGGGCATATTTCACTGATCCAGACCAATACGAACCGCAACGATGACAATGGGGCATGGAATTATGATATTCACGAGCAGGCCAGCCCGCAGACCATAGACTGGGACCTTTTCCTGGGTACCGCACCCAAAATACCCTTTAACAAGGAACATTTCTTTAGATGGAGAAAATGGTGGTCGTACGGATCTGGATTATCGGGAGACCTGCTTACCCATGATTATGATCGGCTCAATTGCATCCTGAATATGGGGATTCCCGATTCGGTTACCGCCTCCGGGGGCATTTACACCCACAGGGATGGGCGAAATGTACCCGATGTGCTACAGGTGAATATGGAATTTCCCCATTTCAGCACAGGAAGCAGTCAAACAAATGGGAAGGAAGAGGGAATG
Organism: Eudoraea algarum; assembly: GCF_050589645.1. NCBI lineage: Bacteria > Pseudomonadati > Bacteroidota > Flavobacteriia > Flavobacteriales > Flavobacteriaceae > Eudoraea > Eudoraea algarum. Next base: position 459,940 of record NZ_JBNGOQ010000004.1, read on the forward strand.
ACCTTGGTGTACAGTGCCACCCTGGGCAATGGTTTTGGTAGGCCTACGATTTTGATGGGACATGATGCCAGCATGGAATTGGGCAATACGCTGACCATTTGGCCCGATGCATCCTCCACGCGGTATGCCGAGATGATCGAGACCGAAAAAATGAAGCCCCATATTCCAATTTATAGGTATGATCCCGGGGCCAATGTTCCTGATGCAATCTCTTCGGCGACATCCCAATATTTTGCCGATAAGGGCCTTATGTGGACCTACATCAACGGGGCTAGGGTAGACTCTACCTACCTGCACCTTAGGGAATGGTTGGTAAGTACCCGAAACGGAGGAGAAGTAAGCTGTGGGATCAAAGAGGGTTTTGATGAGGCCATTACAGCACATATGGCGGGTCTCTCCTTTAAACTGGGCCGAAAAATTGAATGGAACAAAGGAGATCAAGTGGTTGAGCCCATTGAAGGCACTGATTTTGATGAGGTATTGCTTTCCTAGGTCCGAGGGGGTTTAAGCTGATTTCGGCCTTGTTCCGGACATGATAGATGTCATATTATTCATGGTTTATTGATGTTAACTTTAAGAATAATAATACGTTACGTCATGAAACCAAAAAAGAACCCTAAGGCAGATTTAAACAGAGATAGTGGCCTTTTTTTTGTAATTGGCCTAACTGTTGTGCTCTTTCTTACGTGGAGAGCCCTTGAAATGAAGACTTATGACAAGGACCAACAGATTGTGGAAATGATACAAGTCATTGATGAGTTAAAAAATGAAGAGGCGCCCAAGACGGAAAACGTTAAGGCTCCACCACCACCTCCACCACCTGCTGCACCTGAGATCATAGAAATTGTTGAGGACGAGGCCGAAATAGAGGAAACGGTCATTGAAAGCACGGAGACCAGTCAGGATGCGGTGATTGAAGAACCTATAATTGATGTGGACGACGTAGCCGTGGAAGAAGAGGAGGAAGAAATAAGCGTTCCCTTTGCGGTCATCGAGAACGTGCCCATTTTTCCTGGCTGTGAAGGCGGTACCAACGAGGAACGCAAGACATGTTTTCAAGAAAAGATACAGGAACACATCAATAAAAACTTTAAATACCCTGCTTCTGCCCTGGAAATGGGCACACAAGGAAAGGTTTTTGTGCTTTTTACCATTGACTCCAAAGGGATTGTTTCGCAAATAAAAACGCGTGGCCCGGACAGGGTGCTGGAAAAAGAAGCACATCGCATCATAGCGTCCCTTCCTCAAATGACCCCGGGAAGGCAGCGCGGAAAAAATGTAAGCGTTCCCTATAGCATCCCGATCAATTTTAAAATGCTCTAGTCAAAAACAGGAAGTAGGAACAAAGTGTAGAGGGGCTGTACCAATACTTGGCTAGTCTAGCTCGTAATCCTGTAAACGCTGAGGTCCCTCCAACAAAACCCGTACAATTTGTAGGGTGCCGTCGTCCTTGGTGGCTATCTGCCATTTGATCAAGGATATTTCACCGTTCTCCATCTCAATTCCTGTAATACTTCTGGGATGTACACAGCTCCCATCATTGAAAAATGGGATGTCACCGGGTTCAGGAAAGCGGGGCCTATGGGTGTGCCCTATGACGGTTATCTTAAGTTTGTTCTGCAAAATCCATCGCTTCACCCTTTTTTCCACTTTGATCAATTCCTTATGGTTTTTGGCCGGACTTGTAGGGTCGGCAATACCCCATACCTGCAGGGGCTTCCAGAGGATCCTTACCAAAAACCGGTTAAAGCGCCAGCCGTGGTAGTTCATGAAATCGGCCTGATGCCCATGGGTCAAAAAAACTTCCTGCCGAGTTTCGCGATGTCTTAGCACCAAGGCCTCCTCATAGATCAGATCGGCCAACAAGTCCGTCTCACGTTCCTCTTTGGGATCAAAATAGGAATACAGGTGTTTTTTAACATAATCCGGCTTGCGATAGACCATGTCATGGTTTCCGTAGATCATATGCAAACGACCGGCCTTATGGTACTCTTTTAACAACATAAAGATATTTTTATGGGCCTCAAAGATGGGCTCAAAGGACAGGTTTTCCCAGAGTTCGTCCCCATCACCCAATTCGCAATAGGTAAAACCGGTCTTAAAATAGTGCTTTAGAGCGTGATAATAGATATTTCTATTGTTGGCAAAATCATCGGCAAAACTGTTGTCTCCCCTATGACAGTCGCTAAAAAAAATAAATTTAGAGCTATTGTCAAAAGGAATCACCTTGGCCTTTTGATACGCCTTTGTAAGCCTTGAACTGGAGGACATGGTAGAAATTTTCATACAATATCCAAAAAAAGAAGGGAATGCATAAGGTTTCCTTTAACAAAAATATCGGGTTTTCTTTTGTAAATTTGAACTTGGGAAACGGACTAATATAACGTATGGCCAAAGACTACCAAGGAGAATTGCCGCTAACAAGCCTCATAAGTTTCAATAAACTATTGGAGCATTACGATGCTATGGCCAAAAGCAAGGATGCGTTTTTGGCTTCAAAGGCAAAGCACATTTTGGAGGCCCAGGCCCCTTATCCGGAGCTCCGCGAGGGATTCTCCGATCTATCGCTGCTTGAAAAGCACAAGGACGTTATTAAGATTATACTTCAGGATACCTTTTCCGAGGTGTTGGGCGAAAATGAGATAAAGGTGGCTTCCCTACCCTATGAGAACATCATTTTCAATTCGTCCAAACGTTTCCAGAATATATTAAAAAATGCAGGAAAGGATTACAAACCCACCATCCGCAACCAGGAGGAGGGGGTAAATTATATTATGGCCAGTACGGTTATCCTGAGTTTCTATTACGGCTTCAAGCTAGATTTTAGACGACCTTATTTTTATGATATCCCTGATGCCAATGGCGTAATGCACTATTATCGCATTCTATACAATGCGGATTTCATGGAGCTTATTCCCACGGACAAAGCCAAGGAACTCACCCAAGCAGATGTGGACGAACTTTTGGAAAGTTCTGACAATTTGGATCTTTGGAAGGAAAAAATACCGCCCAACAGTTTTATATCCAAGGGATTTGTCATTTCCAATATGTTCGATGTCACCGCCGAACATTCCATATCGGAGATCAAATCGAGTTTGATAGAGAATAACAAAAGAGGCAGCGATAACTTTATGGACCATCTCCATGAAACCTTTAAGTCGCTCTTCAATCTGCCCAATATCCAGGTAGGCTTTGTTACCTATAACTCCAAGGAAAACCAATTTGAAAAGGTATACGGTAAGGGCGTGGAGAGTTTTATACTTCAGGGCAAGGATGTGGAAGGATGCAACGATGCCCTGTGCCAGGGTTCCTATAACGCGCTCCTCAAGGATAACAGTTATTTTGCCATATCCAATGTGGACAAATATTTTAAACTTTCGGAAGGTCAGGCACCCTATAGAAGTTTGAAGGAGCAGGGAATAAAAAGCGCCATCTTTGCCCCTATAGCGGATGATGGGGAGCTACTGGGCGTTTTGGAACTAGTGTCCACGACGACGAACGAACTGAACAGTGTCAACGCCACGAAATTGGAAGATGTAATGCCTTATATCGTTTCTGCCGTGTTGCGCTCCAAGGCGGAAGAGGAAAACCTTATTGACGCCATTATCCAAAACGAATGTACTTCGGTCCATTCTTCTGTATATTGGAAGTTTCAGGAGGAGGCCAAACGTTTTATCATTGACGATTTGGAAGGAAGACAGCCTTCCTTTAAGGAAATTGCGTTCAAGGATGTGCATCCGCTCTACGGACAGGTAGATATCAAGGATTCTTCGCAAGCACGGAATACAGCCATACAGCGCGATCTAATGATTCAGCTATCGGAAATCAACGATGTACTCACCGCTGCATGGAAAAAGGACAAATTACCTATCTATGAGGAGCTTATATTTAGGGTCAATAATCATATAGATGGTATAAAGGAAGTACTTTATACCAATAGCGAGCAGGCCATATTTGATTTTGTGCATGAAGAAATAAATCCAGTATTGGAGCACCTCAAAAAAGAGGATACCGAACTGGCTGTACTGGTCTCTGCTTATGAAGCAAATATAGATCCGGAAACGGAATCCTATTATGACCACCGCAGGAATTATGACGAAAGCGTTATGCAGATCAACCAGGAGTTGGTTTCGGTTATCGATTCCATGCAGGTGGAGGCGCAGGAGATGTTTCCCCACTTTTTTGAGCGTTTCAAGACCGATGGGGTGGAGCATAATATGTATATAGGGGATTCCATTTCCGGTGACCGGACCTATAATCCGTTGTACCTTAACAATCTTAGGTTATGGCAGTTGCAGGTAATGTGCGAAATGGAAAATACCTACTACAACCTGAAACCCAAATTGCCCGTACAATTGGATGTTGCTTCCCTAATGTTGGTATACAACACATCGCTGTCTATTCGATTTCGGATGGATGAAAAGCAGTTCGATGTGGACGGTACGTACAACGCCCGGTACGAAATCATTAAGAAACGTATTGACAAGTCTTTCATTAAAGGAACCAACGAACGGTTGACCCAAAAGGGAAAACTGGCCATTGTATACTCGCAAAAGAAAGATGAATTGGAATACCTTAGGTACATCACTTTCCTTAAGGCCAAGGGCTATTTTACCAACAATATTGAAATCGTGGAATTGGAAGGCTTGCAGGGCGTTACCGGATTAAAGGCGATCAGGGCCGAGATTCTGTACAAAAAAGGCAAGGAATCCGAGAAGACCTATACCTATCAGGACCTGATGGACGAACTAAAAGCCTAGGTTGATACCTCCAACGCATCTAGAAAGTCATACGCTCTGGCCCAAAGAACCTAAACGCAATCCCAAAGGCAATTACGGAAACGATCATTCCTATCATAAAGATGGTGTAGGTCCACCTTAAGATCTTATATTTTCGGTTTAGGACAAGCCCCAGAAAATAAAGGTCCTTGGTCAAGGACGAATACACGTACTCCTTATCCCGTATCAGCTCCTGTATGGCCCATTCGTAGTCGTTCAGGGTCATCTTATGGAAGTTCCCAAAAAATAATAAATTTACTTTCTTGTTGTTCACATCTTCCTTGGTGAACTTTCCACTGGTTACATTGGGACGGGTAGCCAAAACCGCGAGCACCATGGAAATCACACTAAAAATGATAAAGATGATGGTAGGATACAGCAAATATTTATTGGAAGGGTTGTCCAATTTAGGGATGAGGTTCGATAATGCCAGGGAAATAATGATTGCGTTCACCGATAACAGGATATTGGCCTTGGTATCTGCAATGTCACTGAGGGTAAGGTGATTTTTTAAGGTAACCCTAAACAGGGTCTGTATGCCCCTGTCCGGACTTTCGAATTTGTATTTCGCCTTTAAGGCCTCCTTTTTCGCGATTTCTTTTTCCGTTTTTTTATCCTTTATCAATTGTTTTAGGTTTTTGTCCTTTCCTTCTTGCCATTGTTCCTTGGCATAGTCGGTATAAAACTGATGCTCCTTCTTGAACATGGCAATATTGGCATTGCACCATTCTTCCGTGGTATAATCCGCTATCCCCAACAGGGAAAGTTCTTCCCTAAGAAAATCCGAGGTTTCCCAATAGCTTTTTTGGCCAAAGTGAGAGGCATCGGCATCCCTTATAATCTTTTCGGACAGTGTCTGGGGCTCGTAATAGCGTTTGGTGGCCATGATTAAGCCGCATACCTTCTCCTGTGAATCATGGGGATACTCCTGGGCGCCTAAAAATTCCTTGGCAATGGCACAGCTATTTTGTTCATGTTCCGTTGTACCCTTGGTATACCCTGTATCATGGAACCATGTCGCGAGAAGTAAGATCTCCTTTTCTTTATCCGCGAGTTCGTGCGAATTCAATAATTCTTTAGTACTTTTAACTACACGTTGGGTATGTTTTAAATTGTGGTACAGGTAATTGGAGTCTAGGGTATTGGTCAATAAATCCGTAACAAAGTGCTCCGCCTTTTCAATAATTTCCGACATCTCTTGCGTATTAGAAACACCCCAAAGTACGAAATTTTGAATTTTAAATCCCTTAGCATGAGGAAATATTACTCCCTATTCCTTTCACTCTTTCTTTTAACAGGTTGTGCCACCTATACCGCCAAGTATTCTGACCCTGCCACGTCCAACGATAGACCTACGGGCAAGGAAGTGGTGCACACATTTTATTTTATCGGCGATGCCGGGCTTTCGCCTTCTGGACAGCTGAATCCTGCACTTCGGATTTTTAAGGACAGGTTGGACAAGGCCGATAAAAATAGCACCGCGCTCTTTTTGGGCGATAATATTTACCCGGCGGGGATGCCAGACCCGAAAGATGATTTGGGATACAGTGTTGCCAAGAACCATTTGGACGCACAGATTAGTACGCTAGACAACTTTGCGGGAGGTACTGTTTTTATTCCCGGCAACCACGATTGGTATAACGATGGGCTCCAAGGCCTGGAGCGCCAACAAAAATATCTGGAGAAAGAACTCGATAGCAAGGATGTCTTTTTTCCCGAGGATGGATGCCCGCTCAAAAAAATCGATATCAGTGAGGACATAGTAGTCATAGCCATCGACACAGAGTGGTATATGACCAATTGGGACAGGCACCCTACCATGAACGATGAGTGCGAGATCAAGGACAGGGAGAAGTTCTTTCAGGAATTGGAAGGCTTGATCAAGAAAAATCTGGATAAGACTACGATCATTGCGATGCACCATCCAGTATTTACCTACGGTGTGCACGGGGGTCAGTTTGCCTTCAGGCAGTTGGGCATACCAGTGTTGGGTTCTGTGGTAAATCTGTTGCGTAAGACTACCGGTGCTTCTACCACAGATGTGTACAATAAACGGTATACCGAATTGAGAAAGCGGATCGTTACCCTGGCACAGTACTCCGAAAAGGTGGTGTTTGCTTCTGGACATGAACACACTTTACAGTATATCGTTGAGGAAAACACTCCACAGATCGTAAGCGGTTCGGGGGCTAAAAAAGGGGCAACCCGCCTGCTGAATGGGAGTCAGTTCTCTACGGGCAAAATGGGCTATGCCGCCATGGAGGTCTATACCGATGGTTCATCCCATGTTAGATATTATGGGGTCCAAGAAGACAGCAGGGAAGAATTTTTGTTTGGTACAGAGGTACTGCCTCCCGATCTGAAACAGGTGGCAAAACAGTATAGCAACACCTTTCCCTCCCAGGTAAAAGCTTCCATTTATACAAAGGAAGAGGTAGAGAAAACCAATTTTTTTAAATCGGTTTGGGGAGAGCGGTACCGAAGCGTTTATGCCACCGAAGTTTCTGCCCCAACCGTAGACTTGGATACCCTGTTTGGCGGCTTAAAGGTAGTAAGAAAAGGAGGGGGCCATCAATCAAGGTCCTTGCGTCTGGTAAACAAGGAGGGCAAGGAATACGTGATGCGGGCCCTGCGCAAAAGTGCAGAACTCTATTTACAGGCCATTGCCTTTAAAGATCAGTATATTAAAGGCGTTTTTGAAGGTTCCTCCGTCGAAAAATTGCTTTTGGATTTTTATACCGGCGCCCATCCCTACGCTCCTTTCACGGTAGTACCACTGTCCGACGCCGTTGGGGTGTACCATACCAATCCAAAGCTATATTACATTCCCAAGCAGGCCGCTTTGGTGGGTTTTGACGATGAATTTGGGGATGAACTCTATATGATCGAGGAACGAACGACGGACGGGCATGGTGACCTGGCCAGTTTTGGTTATGCCGACAAAATGGAAAGCACGGATGATCTGCTTAAAAACATTAGAAGGGATGAAAAATACACGGTAGACAAGACCGCTTATGTCAGGGCCCGACTGTTCGATATTATGATCGGGGACTGGGACCGGCACGTGGATCAATGGCGTTGGGCAGAATTTAAGGACAAGGAGACAGGAAAGATAACCTATAAACCAATACCACGGGATAGGGACCAGGTCTTTTCCATAATGGGAGACGGTTCGCTGATGAAATTGGCCACGAGGATTGTACCCTCGCTCGGGATATTCGAAGGGTTCAACGAGGAGATCAGAAGCGTTAAGGGCTTTACCGCCTCGCCCATGACCTTTGCCCTGGATATGGCGCTACTTCCGGAAACCGATTTTAAAATGTGGCAGGAACAAGTGACCTATATCCAAAAACAGATTACACCACAAGTAATAGACAGGGCCTTGGAAGAATTTCCTACGGAAGTACGAGATCCCGAGACCATGGCCCGGATCAAAAGGGTGTTGTTGGCCAGGAAGGGCAATTTGGCGGAGACGGCAAGCGCTTACTATGGGATTATCAATAAATTCTCGGTAGTGGCCGGTACGGATAAGGACGATCATTTTACGGTAAGCGGACTACCGGGCGGCAAGACCCGTGTGGTGGCGCATAGGATCAAGGACGGCAAGAAAGCCGACGTCTTCTTCGATAAGACCTATGATCGCGAGGTGACCAAGGAAATATGGATCTATGGCTTGGACGACGATGACTACTTTGAGGTTCGCAATGTAAAACAGGGCGTGAAACGGATAAGGATCGTAGGGGGGCAGAACAACGATATTTACGACGTAGCGGACAGCCGAGGGGTATACCTCTATGACAACCGTGCAAAGAAGAATACGTTCAAAAGCACCCAAGGCGCCAAAGTAAGGCTCACCAACGATTACGAGACTAATACGTACAGGCCTATCCTGATCAAGAACAGCAACAATATGGTTATCCCTACCGTTGGCTTCAACCCGGATGATGGTTTCAGAATAGGCCTTACGGATACCTACACCTTCAACGGCTTTAGACAAAATCCTTTTACCAGCCAGCATACCTTTAACGCTGCGTTCTATTTCGCCACCAGTGGTTTCGATTTTGGATATAAAGGAGAATTCGCCAATGTCTTTGGAAAGGCCAACCTGGAACTTTTGGGAAAATTTACGAGCCCAAACTTCAGTATCAACTTCTTTGGCTTTGGTAACGATACCCCAAATCTTGACGACGATTTGGAGCTCGATTTTAACCGGGTAAAGATCCAAACCATACGCGTGGCCCCATCATTGGTTTGGCGGGGCGATCTGGGGTCTAAGTTTAGGTTAGGTGTTTCCTTTGAGGATATCGAGGTAGAGGAGACCGAGGGTCGTTTTATAGAGACCTTTTTTACGTCCAGTAATCTGGACAACGAAAACAGTTTTGTAGGCGCCGATGCGGAGTACACCTATTCCAACGCGGACAACGATGCCTTTCCTACCGTAGGGATGGCCACCTCGCTCCATATGGGCTTCAAGAGCAGTACGGAAAACAGTGGGCAGAGTTACGGATTTATCATTCCTAGCCTCTCCTTTGATTATAAACTGATACCCAGCGGAAGATTGGTCCTTGCCACCAAGTGGAAGGCGCATTTTAACTTGGGGGACGACTTTGAGTTTTATCAAGCGGCCAGTATTGGTGGGTTCGATGGTCTTCGTGGTTTTAGGAATCAACGGTTTACCGGCAAGACGGCCTACTATCAGAATACGGACTTGAGATTGAGCTTGCGTAAACTACGGGCTGGGATACTTCCGCTGTCCATGGGTATTTATGGTGGGTTTGACTACGGTAGGGTCTGGTTTCCGAACGACAGTTCGGATGTCTGGCACACCTCGTATGGGGGCGGATTTTTCATGAATGTAGTTAATATAACTTCCGTAAATTTAGCCCTCTTCAGCAGCGATGATGGGCTGCGGTTTACCTTTGGGGTAGGTTTTGGATTCTAGTTATTTTAGGGAATAGGAGTAAAGATTCCGCCCGGTACCCGCCCTTTGCTCATCCGATAGGAGCAGGGTTTCATTGTTGAGAAAGCAAACGGATTCCAATTGGGTGGTGGCTTCCAAATCTATGGTTTTCATCTTACCCATATTAAAATCCTTTAGATCAAAACCGGTAAAGACCCATAGTTTGCCATAACCCAAAACGGCGATTTTTTTTCCGTCCGGTGAAATAGCCGCAGAAGTAACCTGGCAAATTTTCTGCTCGGCACAGGGAACAAACTTTCCAAGATAGGTGGCCTCATAATTTCCGGTACTGGCCGGAACCGAATAGATCAGGGCTTCCCCGGTAAAAGGCCTTGTCCTGTTTTTGGTGATGATGAACAAATGGTCCTTGTGGTAGAAAAAGGCTTCGGCATCAAAATACAGGCTGTCCTTTTTGGGCGGGAAACCGGTTTGCTCCGGATACCTAAATCTTATTTTCTCCCCGAGGATTTTCTTCCCCTTTTCAATTTCAGGATTCGGCACCTTATAAATGACAAGATCCGTACGCCGGTTGTCATTATTTCCAAAATCCCCAATATACACGTTTCCCTTATCGTCCTTGGCCAGATCTTCCCAATCCGTGTTTTTGGCGTTCTTGACCTCCAATTCCCTAAGAAGATTGCCCTCCAGATCTATCTGGTACATCTTGTCCGGATTGCCATTGTCCTCTATGACCCAAATCTTTGATTCTGTCAACATAACAATGCCTGAGTTTTCCTTTACTTTTTTCGGGAGCTTGGTCACGAAGGTAAGTTGTCCGTAGTTGGAACAACTCACAAGACAGCCAAATACGAACAAACACAACAATCTAGTCATCGGACTCCTTTAAGGGTAAATAGATTTCGGCTTTCCATTCCAATTCGTTCCCACCGGTCATGGGGTTATGATGGAACAGTTCCACCGGTGTTTCTTCAAGGGCAATATTATTTCGCTTGCCATATTCGTATAGTGCAAACCAGGCCCTGTCCGATATCATATAGTTCCCATTAAATATGGCCTTTATCCCTTTTTTACCGCCATACCTTTTAAACCTGATATCCTTATGTTGGGGCAGGGAATCCGTTTCGGCCACCGGAAACAGAAAGTTGAAAGCAATGGAATCGCGTTGTTTGTCCCAGTGGGTTACTTCCAAAGTGGGTTCGTCAAGGATTTTGATGTTATTTTCCGTGAGCCATCCAACGATTTCGGCATTCTTCGAAATCATAGTCCTGGCCTTTTCCGTCATGCTACTGCTGGCTTCCGCATATGCATAGAACCGTAGGGGAATACTATCCACCCCTACTATTTTAACCTTGTGCTTCCTCAAGTGGTCATCCAGGCCATTTTTAAAGTCCTTAATTTTAGAAAGGAACATGTTTTTTAGCGGTGGATCCGTATACAGATTTTTGATTCTTGTGGCCAAGCTGTTTTCCGTATCCGTAATTCGTACCCTAATGCTCGTAACAGAATCGTTGATCGCTTTAAAATCCCAATCCAGTTGTATTATGCTGTCAGCGACCTTTAGGTTTTGCCGAAAATGGGAAAACGGTTCCTTCTGAATACCCAGTATTTTGATTTTTCCATTTTTTTCCATGGTCAGTCCCCAATTGTTGACCTGATGGAACAGCGTGCCCGGGGCCGTTTTCTCATTAAAACGTATTTGGTAATCGTGGTCCTTGATAAAAAGGTACCAGACCAATGCTGCCAGACCCAGCAGTAAAAGGGAAAGGAAAATTTTCTTGATGCTGCCCATGGGATTAGTGGGTGACTTCGGGGGATTTGTTTTTCATCTGCAGTTTGCCAAGGACAAATTTCCCAAGATCTCGGCCCTGTTTTACCCCAATTTCTACCGCTGCCCGGTAGTGGATTCCGCCGTACATACGGCTAATGGCCGCTTCATCTGCCGCCTGGTTGAAGGAGGAAAAACTTCTAATTGGCAGGCCATAGGCCACTTCGGTATCGTCATCAAAGGCAAAATTGTCTCCAAAAATATCTGTCAAGGCCGTTGCCGCCGCACCGGAAACAACGCTATGGCCACTGGTGTACTCCGGGAAGGGAGGGGTCTGTAAAATGGGCTGCCAGTTTTCGTCCATATGCTGGTTGATGAGGGTTTCCGGACGAATCAAATTACTTCGGTATTTTTCATCCCAGCAACTGATAAAGGCATCGGCAATGGCAATGGACGTCTTGGTATAGGCAAATACCGTCCTGTCAAAATCACTTTTGGTTTTCCTGGCCGCTATTTTGGCTATGCCTATCCAGTGTGCTCCAGGGGTAATCTTCTTGGTGGCGAACATCAAGTGTCCCCGCGTGGTGGACACATATGGATTGCAATCCCAAAACTTTGCTATTTCTACCTCTTCGGAATCATCACCTTTTGAAGTGATTTCAACACTTATATCGTAAACCTCCTTTAATTCCTTATAAAAATCCGAGTCCTTTTCCATGGAAAATGGTGGTGGCGGTAAAGGTTTAAACTGTTCCGCCGAATCCAAGGTAAAGGAGCGAATTTTATTCCAGTGGGGCTCTATTCCGTCCATATAGGAAGGAGGGGTGGGTTGCCAACGGGATACGTCCTCGGTCAGTACCGTAAACTTGGGCATGGTCCGCGTCTGATTGTAATTGTCTTTCGAAAGCCATGCTTTGATATGATCGGCTACTTGGAGGCCATAGGACTTTGAGGCTTCAAATTGTGCCTCATTGACCTCTTTCCAACCTGCATATAGGCTGTCGCGCAGCGCAATCATCCAGTCTTCGGAAAAAATAAGTTCTTTGCTCACTTCCATATGTGCAATAAGCGCGGCCAATTGGGGGTGGATGTTTTTACCGCTTTCCATGGGCGGTATGGGTTCCAGTTCATGTACCTGTCCTGCTAGGGAAACATATGCGTCATTGGCCTGTGCTATAATTTCATAGGCCGCAATATTGGGATAGGCAAAAATTCTACTGGCTACGGGCGGGGAGAAAATATCGTGGATCATGATTTCCGTTACCTTGTCCACCGAACCATGAAAATCCTCTGCGCTTATCTCGATATCCTGTTCCTTGCCCGATTGGCAAGAAAAGACCAATGCGGCCACGATCAAAGGGATTATTGTCTTTTTCATCTCACTGCGGTTTATCGTTTATTGCGTTGTTAATTTATATATCTGTGCGGTGTCATTGTTGATGGTCACTACAAGATAGGGTTGCTTCTTCACGGTAATGAGGTCTAAGTGTCGTACCGATTTTTGAAAAAACTCCAGTCCTATCCGATGTCCCAAAATTACATCTTTTTCATTTTTAATCAAGGCCCCGGTAAAGCCATCAAATCTTCCGTGATAAGGTTTTACCCCAAAGTAATTGCCTCCGGCAAGCACCTCGGTCTTTCCATCTCCATCAAAATCGTAAGGCAGCAATGCAGTAATGGGAGCAATTTGTAGTGCATAGGAAAATGGAATAAATGTAAATTTTCCTCCCTCATTTTTTAAATACCCGGACTCCAGAAAATCCACCTCAAGGAGCTTGGCCTTGGATAGAAGATCTTTGTCGAATATCTCCGCAATGGTTTTTCCAGCAAAATCCTTATAGGTTGTAAATTTTTTGCGGAGACTCACCAATTGCCCAGCCAGTTCATCCAAGCCATCAATGGTATAGTACTTTCCTTTTTTCTCCTGTGCAATGATCGTTTCCGTAGTGCCGTTTTGGTCAAAATCCCCATAGTACATTTTCATAGGATGTTCTGGTGTGGCCTTAAATTTGGTATTGGAACCCCAATTTCCCAGGATATAGTCCATGTCCCCGTCCTGATCAATATCAAAGGGGGCCACACTTTGCCAGAGGCCGTTTAGGCGGTGGGGAAGCAGATTCATTTCGGTAAACGAACCGGCCTTGTTTTTGAAAAATTTGGGTGACATCCATTCGCCCACAACCAGGAGATCTTCAACGCCATCCCCATCAAAATCCGTCCAAAGGGCATCTGTGACCATGCCCGCTTTCCTAAGGGCATCATCTTCTGAAAGGCTAAAAAGGCCCTTGTCGTTTTTCAAGAGATAGGAGTTCGGGATGTTTCCAAAATCCGAGCTAACGGTATGCCCTCCCACAAAAAGATCCAAGTCCCCGTCTGCATCCACATCATGGGGTTCGACCACCGCACTATTCTCAAAATATTCCGGAAGTTGAGCGGCCTGTAGGCCCGTTTCTGCTTGAAGATAGTAACTGTCCAAAAGAGGTTTCGCCCTATGGCCAAAATTTCCTCCGGCAGAACCAGCAAAAAGATCATTGCGATTGTCCCCGTCAAAATCCTGGATGGTGGCACTTACGATTTCCTTGATCGAATCTTGGGCCAAGGACGGAAATTGGTGTTCCGTAAAAATGGAATCTTGTTGGAGGTATACCTTGGAAGGGTAGCGGGTGGATCCGCCAAAAAAGATATCTTCCTTGCCATCATGGTTTAAATCGCCCACCGCCATGGCAGGACCACGGTCCGAAATCCGGTAAGGGATGAGCTTTTGACGGTTAAAATCGAGATACCGATCCTCCTGGTGGGTGAAATCTACGCCCAAATTGTCCTTGGTCCTTTCGAATAAAATTTTATCTCCCGGCCTTTCGGACCCAAAATCGAAAGGTGCCGTATGCTCGGGTTTTACCGTGAGCGTCTGGTTGGCACTGATGTTCCTTAAGGTCTGGTAGCTTTGATCGGGCCATACAATCCGCAACGAATCTACTTGGGAGGTTTGTCCGTATCCAAAATGGATCACAGGTTCCGAGGAAGCCTGAAATCCCCTTACCGTATAGAGTTCCTTATACTGAAGTCTGCCCTTGTCATACGAAAATACCTTGGTCCCTATCCCAAAAGGGTTCCCTTTTTTGTAGTTGAATTTCAGCTTCAGATAATTGGATTTGTCATCGGTCCTGTTAACGTACAAACTGGCCGGACCGTTGATGTTATTGATCACCAGGTCCAAATCTCCATCATTGTCCAAATCTCCCCAGGCCGTTGCCCCGGATATGCTATTGTCCTCTCTTATCCAACTGGCCGATTTATCCAAGAACTGCAGCTTCCCGGCACCCTGGAAAATATAATTGTGAACTGCACCGGTAGGCATGAGCTCCAAGGCCTGCTGATCTACCAATTTGGTGTTGTTGATCTTTTTCTGAATTTGCTCATTCGAGACAAATTTGATAAAATCAAGATCGTTGGGCCGTCTTGGAATACCGTTGGAAACGAACAGATCCTGTTCCCCATCCTGATCATAATCCGCAAAAAGGGCACTCCAGCTCCAATCGGTTGCCGCGATACCACTAAGTAGGGCGGTTTCCATAAACTCGCCATTGGCACGGTTTACATGCAACATGTTACGGGTAAATTGGTAATGGTACCCGTACTGGTTTATCCTGAGGTTGAGCGTTTGCAAATTTTCGTCCCCTTCGGACGATTTCAGGGGAATTTCTTCCTCGGGCAACATATCCAAGGAAATGATATCCGAAAGACCATCATGGTTGATGTCTGCAACATCGTTCCCCATGGAAAAGCGTGTAGCATGACCAAAATATTGCTTTAAGCACTCCGTAAAGGTCCCGTCCCCATTATTGAGATAGTAGTAGTCATCCTCATGGAAGTCGTTGCCCACGTAGATATCGGCATGGCCATCTTGGTTGAAATCGGCTATGGAAATACCCAATCCGTATCCATTGATACCTCCATAAATGCCAGCTGCTTCGCTTACGTCGGTAAAGACCTTATCATCATTACGTAACAACTTATCGCCCGTTGGATAACTTCTTTTGTTCCTAAGATCTGCTTTCCCAAAAGATTCCTGGGTATGGACTGCGTGGTTCAAAAGGTAAAGATCCAGATCTCCATCATTGTCAAAGTCCAAAAAAGCGGCGGAACTGCTGTAGGTGTCAAAATCCAGTCCGTATTGGGCACTGCTTTCCGTGAAGGAAGCATCCCCATTGTTGATGTATAACTCGTTATGGCCATCAAAACCGTTCAGCCCTACTACGGCACAGACGTAGATGTCAAGAAGGCCATCCCCGTTTACGTCACCCATAATGGCCCCAGTGTTCCAGGTACTGTTTCCCTGGACCCCTGCAGATTCACTGATGTCCTCAAACTTAAGATTGCCTTTGTTAAGGTAGAGCTTGTTTTTCACTTGGTTTCCAGACAGAAAAATATCCGGAAGACCATCCCTGTCTATGTCTCCTATGGCTACCCCGCCCCCATTGTAAAAATAGAGGTAATCCAAGATATTGAGATCGTCAGACTCGGTAAGCAAATTGCTAAAATGTATCCCGGTTTCCTGTGGGCCCGGATTGGAGAACAGCTCTCCCTTCCGCTCCCCGCAGCTCCAAGCGAAGCCCGTGACGATGACGCAGAGGATGAGTTTTTTTGCCCGTAATGTGGATTTTGAATTTGATATCATTTCTGTGCTACTTCAAATCGAGTTGGGAAGTCGCCAAAAAAAGTGGGGTGGCATTGTTCCTTCCTATTATATAGTGTTCTTTGTCTTGAATGTTGATTTTTTGGATGCTTCTGACAGGCCCGGAAATATCCAATGATCGTTCATTGGCCCATTTAAATTCACCTTTTGGGGTAAAGCGTAAAAGTATGCCATGTGAGGCATCCATCCTACCCAACTGTGTGCTTATTTCATGGTTGTTCCCCAGGAGTAATATATCCTTATATCCGTCGCCATCAAAATCTTGTACGGCCATATCCTGAACCGTGGATGCCTGCGCCATTACAGGAAGGGGTTTTTTTAGGAAACTGCCGTCTCCCTGGTTTTCAAAGTAACAGCTTGCAAGTTCGTATACTTTCTTTTTGTAAGCCTCCTGCAGTTTTTTAGTGGAAAACAGATCTTCCAAACGTGCTGATGCAAAGCGCTTATAGGACAAAAATTCCTTGTTGAGAAAAGGCATTTGCTTTACCAGCTCATCCTTTGAGGCAAAGGGTGTTTCCCTGCCCTTGTAATAATAGGTGACTAGAGGTTCCGTGGAGCCATTGCCGTCAAAATCGAAACTGTAGAGCGTAATGGCCTCCTGGGCCGAAGCCCTAAATTTACTGTTAAGGCCCCAGTTTCCAGCCACAAGGTCCAGATCCCCGTCCTGGTCAAAATCTTCGGCAATCACCGAATTCCACCACCCGTGGGTTTCCTGTAGCCCAGCAGGGTCGCTGCGCTCCAGAGCGGAGCCATTGTTACTAAGAACCGTAATGGGCATCCAATACCCAACAGCGATAAGGTCTATAAAACCGTTTCCGTCCAGGTCTGTCCAAAGAAAGTCCTTAACGTTGCCCAAACTTTTGCAGTCCGGGCAAAATTGATCGGTAACCTCCTCGAAATTCCCCTTTCCATCATTTTTGAAGAGGTATTGCGCCGGGGATTTCCCAAATTGGTGCGGTACCTGATCGGAGGAGATGGCAATATCCATAGCACCGTCTTTGTCAAAGTCAATAGCTGCCACTTTTGAAGCATTGAGCCCTAGCGCTGTAAATTGGGTGGTATCTTTTTTAAAAACCCCATCAAAATTCAAATATAACCTGGGTCGAAGTCTTTCAGAGGTGCGGAATTCATTGCCGCCGCTTACCACCAATAAATCCATGCTGCCGTCCGAATTTGCGTCAAAGAACACCTGCGATACATCTTCGTTCATAGCATCTTGCTGAAATAGCGCTTCCTGGACTTTTTTAAAGGTTCCTGCACTTTCCTGGACAAAAAGGGCCGAAGCCTGCCCCTTGGGACCGCTGATGAAGAAATCGTCAAGGAGATCCCCGTTTACGTCGGCTACCGCAATTGATGGCCCTTCGTTGGTGTTGGCAAAGGGAACCAAGGGGTCTCTATTAAATTCTACGGTGGCTTGTTCGCTATGGGAGAAAACCACGAGACTATCCTGGGCGGCGATACCATCTTTTCTTGTCGCATTACTTTCCTCATAAAAGTTGCCCATGGCGTCTTGGTATCGAACCGTCAACTCCCCCGAGGGAACCCCGCTAAGGGTTTGATGTCTTCCACCGGGCCAAATGACTGTAAGCGAATCTACCACGGCAGTTTGTCCCAGACCTAAATGTACGGTCTTGGGGACCGCTGATAGGTAACCCCGGGAAACAAAATTTTCCTGGGTAATAATGGTATTTGCCGTGTATGCGATTACCTTGGCTCCAAGGCCAAATACGTTTTCCCGGTCCCCTTCGAAGTTTATTTTTAGGAAATGGTTTTGCTGCTTTTTATCGGAGGTGTTTTCCAGGACAAAAGCGGCCTGATCCACATTGTTGACCACAAGGTCTAAGTCCCCGTCGTTGTCCAAATCCGCATAGGTGCTGCCGTTGCTAAAGGAATCTTCCTTGTGGAACCATGTGGTGGTCATATCGGAGAACGTAAGGTCCCCTTGGTTTCTAAAGAAGTAGTTGGAGACTTTTTTTTCCGGGATTTCATCGATAAAGGCCATTTCCTCACTTGCCATTCCGCGGTTTATACGTTCCTGGATGTTGTCATTGGCGATAAAATTGATAAAATCCATATCGTTGGTCGCCCCCTTGATGCCATTGGTGATAAAAAGATCTTTGAAACCGTCGTTGTCATAGTCTGCCAACAGGGCGCCCCAAGACCATTCGGTTGCTGAAATGCCACTGAGATTTCCAATCTCACTGAAGTTAGCGTCCCCAAGGTTGAGGTGCAGCGTATTTTGCATGTATTGCGGAGCGTATCCGTTTTTCAGGTTGTACTCATAGGTGGGATAGGGATATTCCACTCCGGAGGCCTTGTAGGTTTCCAGGTCTTCGGGAAGCATATCCAGGGAAACCAGGTCCGTAAGCCCATCATTGTTGATATCGGCAATATCATTTCCCATGGAAAAATGTGTGGTATGCCCAAGTTTTGAAGCATCGGAGGAAATAATTTCCTTAAAAGTCCCGTCCTTTTGGTTAAGGTAGAGGTAATCGTTCTCAAAAAAATCGTTCCCTATGTAAATGTCGGGATAGCCATCATTGTTGAGGTCGCTTATTCCCAATCCTAGGCCATAGCCTATTTTTCCCTGAAAAATTCCCGCCTCCTCCGACACATTGGTAAACCGCCCATTTTCGTTCCTGTACAATTTGTCACCGGACCGTGCATCCACCTCCTGCCTTAAACTCCCTTTCCCGTAGTTGCCGCTAGGGTGTACGGAATGGTTCATGAGATACATGTCCAGATCCCCGTCCAGGTCATAGTCAAAAAAAGATGCCTGGGTCGAAAAACCGGAGAAGGCCAACCCATAGGAATCCGCCTCCTCCTTAAAAAAGGGAAGTCCCGCTGCATTGAGGCCTTGATTTACATAGAGTAGATTCTTCCCCTGTATTTCCCCGTAGCCCCCTACTTTGCATACATAGATATCCAAGAGACCGTCGTTGTTAATGTCCACATGGGTCACGCCAGTGGTCCAGTTTCCGGTATTTTTAATGTTTGCTGCCTGGGTAATGTCCTCAAATTCAAAACCACCTCGATTAAGGTATAACTTGTCCTCGCCTTGGTTGGAGGTAAAATAAAGGTCTGCCAGACCGTCATTGTTGAAATCTCCCGCAGCCACCCCAGCTCCATTATAGAAGTAGAGGTAGGTGAGAATATTGAATTGGGGGGTATCCCTAAGCTCGTTTTTGAAGTCAATATTGGTCTGGGAAGAAGGGCGTTTTCTAAACTGCTTTTCTTCTTGTTCGGTAGTGTCGCAAGCTAGTATGCTGATTGTTAAAAAAAAAACTAAAATCCTTTTCATCTACGGGCCAAAGAGAGGTGGCAAGATAAGTAAACTTGATAGAACATTGAAAGGGTAAATCGTTAATATTTTCAAGGGCCCCGCCGCGATTCCCCGCTAAAATAGGGGTATTTGGATTTGTCCGATTTTATCGATTATTTTTCCGATATTGAACGTTTAATGCATAAACCGGTATATTTAACGCTTACAATCAAACTAATTAAACAAAAATGTTAGGAATTCTCTCTTTTTTGGGCTTCACCGCTTTGGTGGGGGTCATCGCCTATTTGGCTACACGAAAAACCGATGAAAACTCCTCCGACGGTTATTTTTTGGGGGGAAGAAGCCTTACCGCAGGCGTAATAGCGGGATCCTTATTATTGACCAATCTATCCACGGAGCAAATTGTGGGCCTGAACGGAAATGCCTATTCCGAGGGGATATCGGTTATGGCTTGGGAAACCCTGGCGGCCATTGCCATGGTGGTCACCGCGGTTTTTCTTTTGCCCAGATATTTGAAGAGCGGCTTGACCACGGTGCCACAATTCCTTCAGGACCGTTATGATACTACCACCAAGACGATCACTTCGGCCTTGTTTCTTACGGGTTACGTGGTGGTGTTATTGCCCATAATATTGTATTCCGGTTCCCTGGCTATTAGTACCATGTTTGACGTACCTGGGTTGCTAGGGGTTTCCGACGGAGCCGCCTTAAAGATATGCGTCTGGGGTATTGGGATTATCGGTTCGATCTACGCCGTTTTTGGGGGGTTGAAGGCCGTGGCCGTGTCCGATAGCATCAATGCCATTGGCTTGTTACTCGGAGGAATCCTCATCCCCGTTTTCGGATTGATGGCAATCGGGGACGGAAGTCTTTTGGCCGGAATCGATACCTTATATGAAAGCAATCCCGAAAAGTTCAATTCCATTGGCGGGACCACTGCTTCGGTTCCTTTTCACACCATTTTTACTGGAATGATGCTGGTGCAGTTGTTCTATTGGGGGACGAATCAGCAGATTATTCAACGGGCCCTTGGCGCCAAAAATTTGAAGGAAGGACAAAAGGGATTGTTGTTGGGCTCCTTCATCAAAATTTTGGGGCCACTTATTGTGGTATTACCTGGGATTATAGCCTATCATATGTTCGAGGGAAATCTGGAGGTACCTGATCAGGCTTACCCAGCCTTGGTCAATGAGGTGTTACCAGATTATTTGATAGGTTTCTTTGCGGCCGTATTGTTTGGGGCTATCCTAAGTTCTTTTAACAGTGTTCTCAATAGTTCGGTCACCTTGTTCGGTATTGATATCTACAAACAGCACATGAATCCGGAAGCACCGGAAAGGACCGTGGTAAAATATGGAAAAATGTTCGGGATCGTGCTGGCCCTTGCCGCGATGTTCATAGCCCCCCTTATCGCAAACGCAGGTAGCTTGTTCGAGTATCTACAGGAAGTCAACGGCATCTATAGTATTCCCATATTGACCATCATTGTTGTAGGATATCTCACCAAAAAGGTGCCGGCCATAGCGGCCAAGATCGGCATCGTCTCCGGTTCGATCCTCTACATTATTAGCCAGTTCGGTTTGCAACCCTATTTTGTTGGAAGCGCTATGGAAAAAGCCGAAGCCGCCGGAATTACGGATGAGGCGGCACTAGCCCTTATCGAAGCGAAGGCGTACCCACATTTTTTGGATGTTATGGCCATTCTGTTTGTGATGAATATCCTTATCATGTTGGGCATCGGTCTAATAAAACCAAGGGAAATACCCTACGAACAACAGTATACGGAGCAAGTAGATATCTCGCCCTACAAATATGTGAAACAGGTAGGCATAGGAATCTGCGTTATCGTGATAGGCATCTATATCTATTTTGCACAGTAGCGATACTTCATTCATAGTATAAGGTGTGCAAAATGCCTTGTGGTCCGTTCGAACGCCGGCCTGCCTAGGGTACGGCGCTCGATGTAACGGTTTACCTTTTTATCCCGAACCGTAGGTCAAATGTATTGATTGATGATATTCTCGAACAATTCCTGCTTTCCGCTCTGTAGGCTTAACTCCCCATTTTCAAGGGCAATGTCGTAAAGAGCGCTTAAACTGAGTTTTCCCTGTTCAAAGTCTTTTCCCTTTCCGGAATCAAAGGAACTATATCGTTTTGCAATCAGTTCATCGTACGCAGACGAGGTGATGATCCGGTCTGCGATCAACAAGGCCCGTGCAAAAATATCTGCCCCGCCGATATGGGCGTGGAACACATCGTCCATATCCGTGGAATTCCTTCTGATCTTTGCGTCAAAATTGATGCCCCCACCACGCAGCCCTCCGGCCTTTAGAAAAATGAGCATGGCCTCGGTTACTTCGTTGATGTTGTTGGGAAATTGGTCGGTATCCCATCCGTTTTGGTAATCGCCCCGGTTGGCATCTACACTCCCGAGCATGCCGTGGGCGGCTGCAACGGCCATTTCATGTTGCATGGTATGGCTTGCCAGGGTGGCATGGTTCACTTCCAGATTAAGCTTAAAATCGTCCTGTAGTCCATATTGGTGCAGGAAGCCGATTACGGTGGCGGCATCAAAATCATATTGGTGTTTCATGGGCTCCATAGGCTTGGGCTCTATAAAAAAGGTTCCCTTGAATCCCTGGCTTCGGGCATAATCGCGAGCCAATCCCAGAAAGCGCCCCATATGGTCCAATTCCCTTTTCATATCGGTGTTTAGCAAGGACATATAGCCTTCACGTCCGCCCCAAAACACATAGTTTTCGCCCTCAAGGGCAATGGTGGCATCCATGGCCAGTTTTATCTGCCCACCAGCTCGGGCCAGCACATTAAAATCTGGATTTGTGGCCGCTCCGTTCATATACCTGGGATTTGAAAAACAGTTTGCGGTTCCCCACAACAGTTTTACCCCCGAGGCTGCTTTTTTCTCCGCAATAAAATCCACTATGGCCGATAGTCGTTTTTCGGATTCGCCTAAGGTGGTGCCTTCACGTATCAGGTCGAAATCGTGAAAGCAGAAATAATCGAAGCCCATTTTTGTAATGAATTCAAAAGCGGCATCGGCCTTTTCCTTCGCGGCATCCATAGCATCAGTGGGCTGGTCCCAGGGAAAATTCTGGGTACCCGGGCCAAAAGGGTCGGCCCCTACACCACAGAAGGTATGCCAATAGGCCACGGCAAACTTAAGATGTTCGCGCATGGTCTTTCCTGCTACGACGCGTTCGGAATCGTAGTATTTAAAGGCCAAGGGGTTGTCCGAATCCTTCCCCTCATATTTAATTTCCCCGATTCCCTTATAATATTCCTTATTTCCTATGAGTGCCATTTTAGCTGTTTTTTAGTATTGATTCCAATTCGTTTTTCCATTTCCGATAGGCCGTATGGTACTCCGCTGCATCGTTTAGCGGTGTAAAACTCCTTACGTAATCGTGCTGTGCAAGCTGTTCGCCGAAGCTTTTATAATCCCCTGCATGGAGTGTGCAGGCCCGGGCCGCTCCAATAGCACCGGTAGTATTATAAATCTCTATGTCATGCCCTATAAGTGTGGCTATGGTGGAGGAGAAGATATCCGACCTAAAAAGATTATCGTTTCCCGCACGGATTACACGGGGTTCAATACCGTCAGATTTTAGGATTTCCGCACCATAGACAAATGAAAAGGCAATACCTTCCAGGGCCGCCCTACAGAGATGTGCCTTGTTATGGTTGTTTAGGTTAAGATGGCCAATGCGCGTACCCAGGTTCCTGTTGTTGAGCATGCGTTCGGCCCCATTTCCAAATGGATGCAAGGTTACCCCATCTGAACCCACCGGCACTGAAGCGGCGAGCGTATTCATCTGATCATAACCGGAAACCTTCAAATTGTTCATGAGCCATCGGTATTGAATACCCGCACCATTGATACAGAGCAGTTTTCCAATGCGGGGGTTTTGGGCACTGTAATTCACATGGGCAAAATTATTCACTCGTTCGCTCTCCTTTACCGATAGGTTGTCCGTTACGGCATACATTACCCCTGATGTGCCCCCGGTGGCTGCAATTTCACCCGGTTGAAATATATTTAAGGACAGGGCGTTGTTGGGTTGGTCCCCAGCTCGGTATAGGATCGGGGTGCCAACGGCGAGTCCGGAGGCCATGGCCCCTTTTTTGGAAACCTGGGCCTGTACCGAAAAGGTCTTCACCAAGGGGGGCAACAACTTCCTGTGCAAGCCATAGTGTTCCAACAACCAACCTGCCGTGTCCTTGGTGCTAAAATCCCAGAAGATACCTTCCGAGAGCCCCGGTATAGTAGTAGCTATGTCGCCGCTGAGTTTATAGGCGATATAATCGCCAGGCAGCATGCACCTATGAATTTTATCGAATATTTCGGGCTCGTTTTCCTTTACCCACTTCAGTTTTGAGGCAGTGAAGTTGGCCGGGGAATTCAAAAGTTGCGCGGTACACTTTTCCGCACCCATTTCTTCAAAGGCCTTTTCTCCTATTTCCACGGCTCTGCTATCGCACCAAATAATGGAATCCCTAAGCGGTTTCCCTATGTTATCCACAAGTACCAGCCCGTGCATTTGATATGAAATCCCGATACCATGTATATCTTGGGATGCTATATTGTACCGTGATAGTAGGCTTTGGGTACCCCTGCAGACATGGATCCACCAATCCTCGGGGTCTTGCTCTGCCCAACCGTTTTTCACGGCCCTGATTTCCATCTCTTTTTTGGGCTCGGCCACCACGGCAACGGCCTTTCCAGAGTGTATCTCCACCAGGGCGGTCTTTACGGAAGAACTGCCAATATCATAACCAATAAAGTACATAGTAAGACCTTAAGAAAATAGATGAGTTAAGATATTGTTTTTATAGGTTAGCCGCAAAAAAACCGAAGGGTGAAATTCACGGAAGCTGCAGTTCGTACCATTCAATTTCCCTTAAGTTTTCCCTTCTTCCTTTTTCCTCTGGAGCGTAGTAGGAGGCCAGATAGCTCACAATGATTTCCTCATTGTCGCCCAGATCCCATAAATTCTGGGTTTCCTGCATCCAGCGTATGGTGGACACCCAACCCTCTCGGGTCATTCTGTTTTGGGTTACCAGGGCGGCAGAGTGGCAATTGGTACAGTTCTGGATGACCTGCACCAAGCCCTTGCCTTCCACAAAGCCCGTACTTAAGTGAATGCCATTCACAATCTCACCTTCCAGTTTGCTGGGTTCCTCTGTGACCAGTTGGTCACTGGGGCCGTCAAAAACAGATAGGGAAGGATCGATCAATAGGTATATAAAACCAGCAGCCAGCAGGCCCAGACCACAAAAAAAGAGAATGAGGTAGCGGTAAACTGTTCTTACCTGTTTTCTAAACGTCTCTTCCTGGGACATGTTACACGACTTTAACAGCTATACGGTGACAGGCATTGTTAAGATAGCCCTTTGGATTCCAACCTGGCAAGAGCATGGGTTGGCCGAGCCCGGCGGAATCTGTTGCCCGTGCCCAAATCTCATAGTATCCCTTTTTGGGGAAATCACTGATTTTGGCAGAAAAATGCTGCCATGCCAGTCGGTTTCGAGGGGCTTCAACAGTACAGGCCGTCCAGCTGGCCCCAAAGTCCAAGGAATATTCCATCGTGGATACCGAGAGCTCTCCGGCCCAAGCATGTCCACGAATGGGGAGTGTATCGCCCTTTTTGATGATCGCTCCGGTTTTTGGAAAGGTAATCAACGATTTCACCGGCATGGACTCAATGATGCACATGTCCCCATCCGCAACTTTTTCCCCGGGCGCCACAGGTTCGCAGGGGACCCTATACGATGTCCCGGTCATTTTGGCACCGTCATGTACCTTGTTCCGGACACTGATCCGGTTGATCCATTTGCCGGAAGCAGAAGCCGGCCAACCGCCTGCGATGAGGCGTAAGGGATAGCCGTGCACAAGAGGTATGTCCTTTCCGTTCATCTGAAAGGCCAGAAGGGTTTCTTCCTGTAGCGCCTTGGTTATGGGAACGCCGCGGGAAATAGCTTCTTTTTCCGGGTTGAGGCTGAGGTGCCTGTCCGTGGCATGGTATCCGATGTAGACCGCATCGGCCTTAATTCCGACATCCTGTAATACATCGCGCAATCGCACCCCGGTCCATTCCGCACAGGAAACGGCGCCTACCGTCCATTGATTTCCCTTTGCAGGGGGATTAAATTCGCTGCGCCCATTGCCCCCACATTCCAGGGTGAGTTGATAGGTATATTGTTTAAATTTTGATTTTAACTCCTGGAGTGCGTAGGACTTCTGTTGCTGAACGGACTCCCCGTCAAAGGTCAGTTTCCAGTTTTGTACATCGATGTTCTCGGGCACCAAGCCATTGTTCCTAATGAACATATATTTGTTGGGCGTCACTTTATCGTCCAATAGATGTGCCGTAGCCTCTATGTTCCATGGTTTGGTGTTGAGTACGGACATGCCGGTGTCCTTGCTGAACAATTTGAACGGATCTGGATCTTGCTGGGCCAATAGGCGATACCCGGATGGAAGGGTGTTTGCATAAACAATGTCCGCACCTATCAGGGCGCTCAATGTGCCAAGGGTACCTTTTGTAATGAAATTTCTTCTATCCATTGGCCGTCAATGAAAGATAATATGTAGAGCGATCAAAGAAAGCAACATGCCTATTCCTGCCTTGCCAAGCATGGGGGAAGCGGGTTCGGGGCGCAGTTTGTCCTTTATAAAACCGCTTCTGGATCCCAGCCATACCAGTGTAAACCCAATAAGGATAACCCACATGGCCCTGACCAGATAATTCATGTCCGGGAAGGCATAGATAAAGAAAAATTGTAGGGGAACGGTGGCCAAAAATCCAAAGAGGGCCACGCGGTGTTTTGGTGCTATTAGGAAGGCCGCTGCACTGATGAGCACTACGATACCACAATTTACAAAATAGCGTAGTTCATTTAATGTATGGGTAAAGGCCGCACCGGTATCCTCAAATTTTATGATGAGAAGCACGATGCCAATGATGACCCCGGAAATGAACGATATTAAAATGGCCTTCTTTCCAGATTTTACAATTTGCCGGTCGGAAGCCGATTTGTTCACGTATACTTTATAAATATCTATGGACCAGAGCGTGGCCAAGGAGTTAAAAGTGGAATCCACGGTACTCATCAGGGAAGCGAAAAGGGCACATAGAATAAGTCCTTTTAGACCCACTGGCAAATAGGTATTAACTAAATACGGGAAGGCAGAATCGGGATCGGCCAGCCCGCCATCCCCAAGGATACCCACAAGGGCAATACCCGGTAGTATGATAATAGCTGCCATAAAGTACTTCATCAATCCCCCTACCATCAAACCGATCTGTACATCCTTAAGGCTTTTGGCCGCCAGGGAACGCTGCACTACCGATTGGTTGGCGCACCAATAGTTGATATTTAGCAGAAACGCCCCAAAAACGTGGATCCAGGGCAATTTGGGGTGATCCGCAGGCAAGTGTAGGTGCATAAGATCTTCTGTCTTTACATAAAACTGTGACCAACCTCCGAGATGGTGAACGGCTATGAACAATACTACAATTCCGCCCGATAGCAAAATGGCAAACTGGATCACATCGGTACGGACCACCGCCGCCAATCCTCCGAAATACGTATACGTGGCAGAAAATAGGCCCAAAAACACGATCAGGATGGCAATGCGTATGAGGCGATCTTCATGGATGAAGGACAAATAGTCCCCAAAAACAAGGTCTACGGAATAGGCACCCCAGAACAAAGCCGCTCCTAGGGTAATTGTGGAAAACAACAGAATGTTGGAGGCCGAATACAATAGGGCGACCGTGTTGCCCAGTCTCGTTTTTATGAATTGGGTGATCGTAATGATTCGTTCCCTAAGATACATGGGGACAAAAATGAAAGCTGCCAGGAGGAGCCCTTGAATGGCATTGATTTCAAAATTGGCCTGTGCCAGTCCATAGAGATAGGCAGATCCCATAAAACCTAGAAATTGATACCCTTGGACGTTGGTGGCGATAGTGGAAAAGGCAATGGAGGGCCATCGTAAATTCCGTGAGCTTAAAAAATATTCTTCGGTGGTTGCATCTTTTGAGGTCTTTCCGGTAATGGCGGTTACGAATACGATAACAAAGTACGCGCAAACAATTAACAAATCGATCATGAAGTATCTTATTAAAATTAGTTCATTGCTCCTTCTAACGACCTCCTAGAATAGGCAACGCACAAAATACCGTATAAAATCGTCATTACTTGGTTATTTGGTAGCTCGGTTGGTCATTATTATCCCTAATATAGGGTTTTGTTCATTAAAAAACAGGCTTTAAACCCGGATTCCCGCTGCCAAGGGTGTTAAAGGTTCTTCATCGGTAACCTTTCCTTGTGCAATGGGCATTGAAAAGGTTTTAAGCCTGGGTAAAACCAGCTTTGCGAAACGCTCGCATTCCTCTTTGTGCGGATAGCCCGAAAATATGAACGCACGTATCCCCATGTCCATATAACGGTTCAACTTTTCGACGATTTGATCCGGATTGCCAACCAGCGCGGCACCGCAACCGGAACGTCCTTTTCCGATGCCCGTCCACATATGATCCTCTACATAACCGTCATCTTCAGAAATTTCACGCATCACCGCTTGTCTGCTAACACCGTACGATTTTGCGTCCAACGCGCGTTCCCTCATTTCTTTTCCCTGTTCAACACCCAATTTGGAAATGATACTATCCGCATAGGCCCTGGCTTCTTCCTCGGTTTCCCGGACAACAACGTGTACGCGTAGGCCAAAATCTACCTTACGTCCATACGAGGCGGCCTTGGCGCTCATGTTTTGCATCAAAGTCCTTAGGTTTCCCTCGGTTTCGGGCCACATCAAATAGACGTCACAGTGTTCGGCGCACAAATCCACTGCAGGAGGGGAGTAACCGCCAAAATACAGCAGGGGTCCATTCTTCTGGTAGGATTTACCAGGTAGGGAAGGCAGTTTAAAGTTGTAAAACTGACCTTTATGGTCTATCTCGTCCTGTGTCCAGGTTTGTTTCAAAATTTCTATGACCTCCCTTGATCGTTGATATCGGTCGGCCGAAGAAAGATCTTCTCCCGGGAGGTTGGAGGATATAATATTAACGGTGAACCGGCCTTTAAGGATATGATCAATGGTTGCCAAGGTCCTCGCCAACATGGGCGGGTGCACTTCACCGCAACGCACGGCCGCCAATAGATTGATCTGTTTGGTCATGGGCGCTACCGCAGCGGCAAATGGTAAGGTATCCTGCCCTACCTGATAGGAAGAAGGACAGAGAATGTTCCTAAATCCGTTCCTATCTGCCGTTAAAAGAACGCCCGAAGCGTTTTCAAAGGTACTTTTATAGTCCGGATCACGTTCACCCAGATAACGGTCATCCCCGTTGCAGATGGGGGCAAACCAGGAGACTTCCGCACCCTCTAAATGGGGAGATCTGATTTCTATTTTGTCTGTATCCATAGTATGTAAAATTTATCGTATAAATGCATTATGCTACTTCTGTTCCAATGGCCGCTTCCCATAACATATACCATTCTTCTTTGGTAATGCTAACGTCAAGTGCCTTATGCGCAGCTTTTATCCGTTCCAATTTTGATGTTCCCAGTACGGGAACAATACCTGCCGGATGCTTGCGCAACCAAGCGTAAAGCAATTGATCTGGCATCAGTTCATATTTTTTGGATAGTTTGCCCAAAACCCGCTGTATGGAACTTAAGCGGGCATCATCCGAATCTTGAAAGAGCGCCCCTCCGCCCAAGGGTGACCAGGCCGAAGGAATGCATCCCGATTTGAGACATTGGTCCAAGGTGCCATCCTCGAAGGCGTTACGCTGCAGAAGTGATATTTCTACCTGATTGGTCACTAAGGGGGTCACTGAATTTAATAGATCAAATTGCGATACCGAAAAGTTAGAGACGCCAAAGGCGAGCACTTTCCCTTCTTCTTTTAGGTCCGAAAAGGCCTCTGCGATTTCGTGCGGATCCAATAGGTAATCCGGGCGGTGCAAGAGCAATACATCCAGACGGTCGGTATGAAGGTTTTTAAGCGATCGTTCAACGGATGCCTTTATGTGGGCCTTGGAGAGGTTGTACGACTTAAGTTGGTGTTCGGGCCTATTTTTGGCCATCATCTGAATACCACATTTGGTAGTAATTCGCATTTTATCGCGCAGGTCGGGCCTGGTCTTTAAGACCTTCCCAAAATCCTCTTCGGTGGTGTAGTCTCCGTAAATGTCCGCGTGGTCAAAATCAATTAGGTCCAGGTCCAAACAACCTTCAATAAAGGCTTCATATGCTGCGGTGGACAGTTTACTGCCCCAGGAACCCAATCTCATGGTGCCAATGATATAGGGCGATATGTTCTCTTTGGAAAGCTTCACCATTATGGATGGATGTTAGTGATAATGTTCAAATGTAAACAAAAATTGAAGAAATGTAAACGTTTACATTTAAAATTTCACTAATTTTATCCTGTTTTTTGACCTATTTGTCAACATTGATCCAAAATTAAATGATTACGATAGTTTCAGGGTCCAATAGAAAGGATAACAAGACCGTACATTTTGCAAGGTACGTTCATGGGCAACTGCTTAAGGAAGCGGGAACCACGGTGCATTTTTTGGACCTGTCCGGTTTGGAGGGTAACCTTATTACGGAAACCATGTACAAAGACCAACCCCAAACCATACAGCATATTCAGGACCATTACTTTATTCCTTCCACCAAGTTTTGGTTCTTTATTCCGGAATACAATGGAAGTTACCCCGGAATCTTGAAACTCATTCTGGATGCCATTTCCGTGAGGGAGTATGACAAGAGTTTTGTGGATAAGAGGGCATGCATTACCGGAATTGCTTCTGGGCGCGCGGGCAATCTGAGGGGAATGGATCATTTGGCCGAAGTGCTGAACCATCTAGGCATGCACGTGCATCCGAACAAAAATCCCATTTCTTCCATTTATAAACTCCTGGATGCTGAAAACAGCCTCGTGGACAAGGATGCTGAAGCGAGCCTTCAGAAACAGATGCGGCAGTTTTTGAATTTTTAAAAGGGTTATCCCTCTTGAGTTGACTCCCGTAGGACGAGCTGGGGTGACAAAACCTCCTGGGTAAACACGATGTGGTTGCGCTTTAGGTTTTTCATGAGCATCTCGGCGGCCAAGAGGCCCATTTCATTGCACTTTTGATCCACCGTACTGATTTTGGGATCAACCAATCCGCTAAAATCCGTATTACCAAATCCCATCAACTTAATTTGGGAAGGGATGTCCACTTTGAGTGGTTTTAGAACGTTCATGAGATAAAGGCATCCCTCATCCCCATAGGTAAAGAACCCATCAACCTCTGGGTGCCTTAGCAACAGATTCTTTATGGCTACGGTATCCCGGATCATGTCCCATGTCAACTCCAAAATGGTATCCTTGGTTATCGGTAGATGATGTTCTTTTAGTGCCTTTAGGAATCCTTCTTTTCGTTGTTTGAAAATAGAAAGATGTTGGTCTCCCGCAATATGGATCAAGTTACGACAACCTTGGTCAAGAAGATGCTGAGTGGCCATATGGGCACCCATGAAGTCATTGAGCACTACGGAGTTTATCGGGTCCAATTCAGGTACGCGGTCAAAGAACACCATCGGGATTTCCTTTTTCATAACACTTTGTATATAGGAAAAATCAGTGGTCTCCTTGGCCAAGGACATAAGGATGCCATCGGCCTTAAGTTGCACAAATGATTCCAGGGCCTTGGCTTCGTCCTCAGTGGAATCATGGGACTGCGCAATGATGATGTTATACCCAAAGTGCCGTAGTTGAAGTTCTATCCCATTAATAATACTGCTAAAAAAAGGATTGTTCACTTCAGGTACAATGACTCCTATGATTTTACTCTTTCCACTGCGGAGTGCTGCGGCCATCATATTGGGCTGGTAGTCCATTTCCCGTGCGGCCTTAAAGACCTTTTCCCTTGTTTTTGGGGAGACCAGGGGGCTGTTGTTGAACACCCTGGACACCGTAGCCAAGGAGAGGCCTGTCTTTTTTGCTATGTCCTTTATTCCTGCCATTTCAGTTCATTTTGAGAAGTGGGTGCACGGTACTTTTTGTTGTTTTATTAAATACGTAAAGGTTTCTGCCCACCAACTTCTCTAGGTCTAGGTGTAATTTACAATGTACATCAGGGAAAGTAGGGCCAAAACCAGCCAGGTAAGGACCCCAACGATCAAAATATTGAATCCAAGTTTTTTAAGCTGGCCAATATTTATTTGCAACCCGATCAGGAACAGGGTAAAAATTAATAATTTTCTGGAAAACCAAACAATTTTGTCGGCGATAAAATCCAATTGGGGCAGATAGGAGGTCAATAGCATGGCTGCTAAAAAGGCCAAGATAAACCAAGGGAACGCAGATTTGTCCTGGGTTTGTGTTCCGTTGGACTGTGATCCAAAGGATATGATCAGCACCAGCGGGATAATCCATAGGGTCCGGACCAATTTAGTGGTTGTGGCGATAGACAGCGATTCCTCCCCGAACAGTTCACTTGCGCCTACAACGGAACTGGTATCGTGTATGGCAATGGCGCACCAAAGTCCAAATTGGGATTGACTAAGGTCAAAAAAGTGCCCTATGGTGGGAAATATGAACAAGGCAATGGCATTCAATAAAAAGACGATGGCCAAAGCAATGGAGGTCTGATGGGAATTGGCTTTTATGCTTGGGCTTACCGCTGCAATGGCACTACCACCGCAAATAGCGGTACCCGAAGCCACAAGAATGGTGGTTATTTTTTCGGACTTCAACAACTTGGCCAGGCTAAACGCGATAATAAACGTAAACACAATAGCAACCAAGCTTACAAAAAAACTATTGGTCCCCATGACCAACGCTTCCTGAATATGAATGCCAAAGCCGAGGCCCACTACCGATATCTGGAGTAGGGATTTTTGAAACCCGATGTTTCGCTGTACCAAATCCTTGTTCACGAATTGTAGGACCCCAGCGACAACACCTATAAGCAAAGCAATTGCTGGGGAGATGTATCCCAGCAAGGTGCCTAACAGAACTAAGGCAGCTATGGTATATGAAAGTATCCTTGAGCGCATGGTAAGGTAGCGCAAACATACAAAGAATAAATGTAAACGTTTACATTATGATGTAAAAAGATAGCTTTCGAGACCTTAGGCATCCAAATTTAATCGGTATACCCAAAAACCTGGGGGGTATCATTGTTGCGACCTACGATAAGGTATTCCTTTCCTTTATTGTCCTTGAAGGGAAGGAGATGCTTTATTTCACCTTCCACAAAGAAGCCCGAATCCTCATAGGGCTGCCAGTTGAATTCGCCATTTTTTGTTCCTAGAAGAACACTTCCATAACTGGCATCCAATCTGCTGTACTGGGGTTTAAACTCAAAGTTATTGCCCCCCAGCAGAAGGTCTATTTGTCCATCCTTGTTGATATCGGTGCAGCGTATGTCACAAACACAGGAAAATTGCACCTCCTTGGGAAGTGTTTTGATTTCAAAGGTTCCCCCACCCATGTTCAGGGCTATAACACTCTCCGAGGTATTTACCTCTTTGATTATGGAATTCTGCAAGACCTCTGGCCGCAAAAGCTCGTCTATGCTCTTTGAGGCATAATCGGAAAATTTCAGGTTTTGTTTTTTTAGGGAGACCAATTGTGCGGTAAGTTCCCGTTTTAGCGCTACGGGCACGTCGCGATCATCAATGCGTCTGGTGACAATTTGTTCTATGGTTCCGTTATTATCGAAATCATTAATGTATACTTTGGCCGGGGCTTCTTTGGAGGCCCTATAATGTGTGTTGTTTCCTTGGTTTCCCAAGATAAGATCAAGATCACCGTCCTTGTCCAGGTCTTCGGCACTCACCGTATTCCACCACCCTGTAAGACTATCCAGGGTGCTGGGCGAGGGGCGTAGTCGGCGGCCAGAATTGTTGAGGATGATGGGAGCTGTCCAGTCGCCTACCAGTACCAGATCTTTTTTGGTGTCCCCATCCATATCTGCCCACTTGGCATCGGTAATCATCCCAGCATTTTTTAGCTGAAAGGCCTTGTTTTCGGTAACATCGGAAAAGCCACCGGCACCATCGTTTTCCAATAACAA
Organism: Eudoraea algarum; assembly: GCF_050589645.1. Taxonomy (NCBI): domain Bacteria; kingdom Pseudomonadati; phylum Bacteroidota; class Flavobacteriia; order Flavobacteriales; family Flavobacteriaceae; genus Eudoraea; species Eudoraea algarum. Next base: position 493,491 of record NZ_JBNGOQ010000004.1, read on the forward strand.
ATGTTCCGGATTTACCCCATAAATCCCAGGAACGCTTCTACTGCCTATAAAAAGATCGACATCACCGTCCTGATCAAAGTCGTGGGGTGCAATGACCGAGACATTGTGCCCAGTGGCCGCAACGGGGTTTTTGCTTTTGGAAAAATTGCCTTTCCCATCATTTAGGTACAATCTGTTGGTATAGCTGGCCGGCTGGTTGGGTTGGTTGCCCCCTGAGCCTACGATGAGATCCATATCCCCATCTTGGTCCGCGTCAAAAAAGGCTGCAGCCGTATCCTCGAACTGTCGGTCTTCCCGAAACGCATCGGGTAGCCGGGCCGTGGTCAAGGTTCCGTTTCCCTGATGAAGATATAGGCTGGCTTGCTGCCCCTTGGCCCCTCCGATAAAAACATCCTCATGGCCATCCCCATTAATGTCGGCCACTGCCATGGCCGGTCCTTCCTGAGAGAGTTTTTTGGAGATAAGTCCTTCGTAATCAAAGTCCACGTGCCCGTCCTCCACATGAGCGGTCAATCGGGCCGGGATTTCTTTGAGTAGGGTGGTTTTGTTTTTTGCCTTAGGATGATACTGACTTGTTGCATCGCTTTGTTTTAGGATGTGTAGGGTATTTACAGCTACTTTTTGCACTAGCTGTGTTTTGGCATCGGGCCAAACCACCCGTAACGAATCTATGGTTTTGTTTTTTCCAAGGCCCAAGGTCATAACATAATCCACGGATGACTGAAAGCCTCTCGATGGTATAAGCTCTTGTCGCATTATCTGATCCTTTACATAAACCTCCACCACACTTCCCACGGCATAGGAATTGGGCGCATCGCCCTCTAACTTAATTTTAATGTAGCTATGCCCCAGGCGTTCCGAGTTGTTTTTGTAAACGAACAACGGCTGATTTACATTGTTGATGATGAGGTCCAGATCGCCGTCATTGTCCAGATCCCCATAGGCCCCGCCATTGGAGAAGCTGGGGGTGTCCAAGCCCCACTCCGCACTGGCATTGGAAAAGGTAAGGTCTCGGTTGTTCCTAAAGGCGTAATTGGGAATGGGGGTCGAGGGCATTTCATTGATGACCGCTTCCTTTTGCTGCTTGTCACCGTAAATGGCAGTTTGCTGCCGTGTAATGTCTTCAAAGAAGTCGATAAAATCCTGATTGGTGAGGTCGTGATAAATTCCGTTGCACACGTAAATATCGCGATAGCCATCATTATCCATATCGAACAAAAGGGCTCCCCAGCTCCAATCCGTGCCGGACACACCGCTGTAATTCGCTATTTCTGAAAAGGAATTTCCCAGATTCAACTGCAGCGTATTCTGCATATATTGGTGATGGTAGTCGTTCCGCAATTTACGTTGGTAGATATCGTAGGTCTCAAAGTTGGTCGTGTTTTTCAGGCGTTGGTCTCCCTCGGGCAGCATATCCGTCACGAAAATATCCGATTTTCCGTCGTTGTTAATGTCGGCCATATCCGCACCCATGGAGAAAAGACTAAGATGCGAGGTCCAGTCCTTTATCGCTTCTGTGAAGGTGCCGTCCTGCTCATTGATGTAGAGGTAATCGTGTTCAAAGAAGTCGTTGGACACGTAGATGTCTGGCCAACTGTCATTATTGACATCCCCTACGGTAACCCCTAGTCCAAAACCAATTAAACTTCCAAAAATATTGGCTTCTTCGCTTACATCGGTGTACACCCCATTGTCATTTCTCAGGAGCCTATCGCCTCCTGGCTTTAGAAAATCGGTCACGTTCCATTTTTCTGCACGCAGATCTCTCTTGTTTTCATAGCCCAAACTGCCCACCGGGATAAAACTATTGTTGAGCATATATACGTCCAGATCACCGTCTTTGTCATAATCGAAAAATGCGGCATGTGTGGTGTATCCGCTATCGGCCAGCTTGTAATCATCGGCCTTTTCGGTAAAACTAAGATCCCCGTTGTTGATGAAAAGTTCATTTTTTTGATCGTCCCCTTCTATGTGGCCTGCATTGCATACGTAAATATCCAGAAGTCCGTCAGCATTGATATCTACCAAGACCACTCCCGTGGACCAAGCTTTGTTCCCTGCAACACCCGCCTTGTCCGTGATATCCTCAAAGCGAAAGTTCCCTTTGTTGAGGTAGAGTCTGTTTTTTTTGCGATTTGCGGTCAAATAGATATCCGGAAGACCGTCGTTGTTGACATCGCCAATGGCAACACCGCCACCATTGTAGAAGTTCCGATAGAGGAAAATATTAAAATCTTCTTCGTTTTCTATTTCATTAATAAAATCGATACCGGTGTTTTCCTTGTCCAACTGCGAGAACAGGGGTTGGGTATTCTGCGAAGCAGAGGTTGCTTTTTCACGGTCTGTACAGGAAGCCAGTACAAAGACCAAAATGTATAGGTAATTAATTCGTTTCAACGTATGCTGTTTTTGACCAAGTTGTTCGGCCGTTATGTACGGGCCAAGAAAATCTTATTTAAACCTTAAATTGAAAATCCACGGTTGGGATGCTTCTTCGCAACTCCCCGGCACCAGTTTGTATAGTGGTAGAATATCGCTCTTTTATTGAAAGCGTCTAAGCTACCGAATTGTAGATAAATATCATAATCCTTATACAAGATTAACAGCCTTAGGGGCTGTTTTTTTGGCGGAACAAAAAAGAGAGGGCAATTGCCCCCTCTCTTTCTTACTTAAACTTAAAATTAGCTCGTATTAGTAGCCAGGATTCTGAACCAAATTAGGGTTGGTCGCCAAGGCCGTGGAAGGAATCGGGAACAATACCCTAAAATCTTCCTGAACGGTTTTTAACTCCCAGGTGTTCGCGAAAGTGCCAAAACGAATCTGTACGGCCCTTTGTCCAAAGATGTTACTCTCTGTATTCAGTTCCTTACGGATCTCACTTCTCATTTCATCCAAAGTGATGGCGCCCAAAGGAGCAACACCAGCTCTTACCCTGATGGCATTAACATCAGCAACCGCAGTATTGGGCGAACCTGTACCACCTCTTAAAGTGGCCTCGGCACGCATAAGCAGCGCTTCAGCAAAGCGGAAGAAAACAAAGTTGTTACTTGGATCAGGGAATCCATCACCACCTCTTTGGGGGTATTTCACGCAACGGATACCGGTACGCTCGTTGTTTACCTCCAAACTCTGCAATAACTCATCTTCATAAACCAAAGCATTACCTTGTCGATCATTCATAGCAGCACCTGTACCATCTAACTGCTGCCCTCTGATGTATCCTGTAGAAAGACCGTTGAAATCAGGTCCGGCAAGACCTACTCGTGCATCCACAGCAGGATCGTCGGTACCGTGCAATCTAAAGGTTTCGGTAAGTGTTACAAAACCGTTCCATCCTGTCTGGTTGGGATGGATCATGTTGAACATACGTTGACCAGTACTGGTATCCAAAGCCATGATGACCTCGGTATTTCCTGTAGTCAAGTCAAAGATATCGAAGTAGAAAGCACTGGCATCCAAAGCAAAACCAAGACCTTCGATGGCATTTACATCTGCAATAACCGCATCCATGGCTCCCGCTGCAGGAGAACCTAGGAAGGAACCTGAGTTAAGGTTTACCTTGGCCCTGATAAATCGGGCCGAAGCTTCACCAATGGTGAAAAGATCGCCGTCAGGTCCGTCAGTATGCAGGTTACCACTATTGATTGCTGAAGTCAAATCACCTATAATAAGGTCATAGGCCTCCTGTGGGCTTAGAACGGTTGGATCTACATCCACCCCATCATTTACCCCCCTAAAAGGAACCTGACCGAACCAGTTAAGAACCATGGCCACATTGATGGCCCTTATTACTTGGGCCTGGGCAGTTTCACTTGCGTTAGCTCCCGAAGCCGCGTCCAACAACTGGGTAGCGGATAAAATTTGAGAGTTACGGTTATTCCATGAGTTTAATACGTACAATTGCTCAGGATTCCACGTATGATTGTGAAGTTCCCTCCATACGCCATTATCACTCCAGTCAACACCCCTGGTCAAGACCGCGATGTTTTCTGCTGCAACCTCCATAAGCGCATACTCATTGTTTTGACCATTGAGGTTTTCAATGTTGTTGTAAAGCGCCTCCAAGGAGTTGGCTGTACTCGCCACCCCTCCGAAAGAACCTTCCGAGGATTCAATGGACACCGAATCCGTAAAGGTAGGCTCCAAGTCCGTACAGGCCTGCCCAAATACAAGAGCAGAAACTGCTGCCATGCATTGGACAAATCGATTTTTAAAAATTTCTTTTCTCATCATTACTAATTTTTTTTATATTAAAAACTTGCGTTAAAGCCTAATGAAATAGTAGTTGGTCTTGGGAAGGCAGTAAGATCTATACCCAAAGAAGGTACATTTCCAATAGCCCTGTTTACCGAAACTTCTGGATCTTGGCCACTGTAATCGGTGATCACGAACAGGTTCTGCGCATTTGCAAAGAAACGCAGGCTGCTGAAGATACTGTTTTCGGAAAGATCAAAATTATACCCTAAAGTAACGTTTTGCAATCTTACGAAAGAACCATCTTCCAAGAAACGAGTGGATACTTCCGCTGGGTTGAAAGGATTTTCAACGCCAATAAAGGGAAGTACATCATCAGTTACGTTCCTGCCTTGTGATAGGTTACCAATGGTAAAGAATGCATTACGGTTATTGCTGTATACCGACTGTCCAAACTGTCCGTTAAAGAACAAGCTTAAGTCCCAATTGTTAAGTTTAAAGTTGGTCGTAAAACCTGCTGTAATATCCGGAAGGGCACTTTCGCCTACAAACACCTGAGAACCATTGTTTCCAAAAATATTGTTCCCAAGATCGTCAAGTCCTTGCCATTCCCTAACAAAGAAACTAAACAAGGGTTGTCCCTCGACAATTTGCTGCGCAAAGGCTCCGGTTAGACCAGGACCATTAATAGCACCTGTGTTGATTGGAGGCCCATCATAGTTATCCACATTGTTGTCGTTGTAACCAAAGTTTAGGTTGAAATCCCATTTGAAGGTATCGGTCTCTACGGGAATAACGTTCAAATTCAATTCAAAACCTTTGTTTACAATATCTCCGTCGATGTTCTGGAAGAAAAAGGGTTGCACTGCTGGCTGCGCACTTTGAATCTGCAAGATGAAATCCGTAGTGGTCCTATTGTAATATTCAACGGAACCGTTGATTTTGCTATCCAGGAAACCAAAGTCGATACCAACGTTCAATTGCTCGTTTTCCTCCCATTTCAAATCAGGATTATCAAAAGCAACGATAAGCGTACCTCCAGGGTTGAACACCCCATTGTTATCAATACCGCCAGTAGCTGGTGGTGGATCAATACCACCTACATTAAATCTTTCGCGCTGCGTAAACTGGTTGGATCCCAAACCTTCCTGGTTACCGGTTACACCGTAAGCAACCCTTAAACGGAAGTTGTCAAAGAAATCTGTGAACCAATCTTCCTCGGAAAGCGCCCAAGAGGCACCTACAGCACCGAAGGTACCGTATTGGTTGTTACCACCAAAACGGGAAGAACCGTCGATCCGTACCGTACCAGAGAAGTTGTATTTTCCTTTGATGGAATAATTTCCTCTTAAGAAAAAGGACTGTAATTCGTCTACCGTCAAACCGGTTTGGCCTGAGAAAACCTGTGCGGAAGCAAGGTTGTTTACCATTTGGATTAGATCCGTAGTCCTAAAATCGGCCGCGGCGATAGAGATGTTTTCCGTGACGAACTCTTGGAACGAATGTCCCAAAGTAACGTCCAATACATTATCGCCAAAACTCTTGTTGTAACTGAAATAGGACTCCCAAGTCGTATTGGTCAAATCAACTTCAAATAAGGTGGCCCGTCCTACGCCCAAGGTCTGTGCCGAGTTGAACAAGGAAGAAGTAGCTGAATTTGCTGAAGAGGTAGACTTGTCCAAACCAATGGAGGTCTTGAACCTTAAATTGTCCGTGAACTTATATTCCACGCCCAAATTAATAAGCGCCCTAAGTGTGCTCGATTTGTTCCTGGTAAGCGCCAATACCGCATTCGGGTTACGCGTCTCAAAGGTAGGCTGATTGAACGTGCCATCCCCATTAAAAATGGGTTGGGTAGGGTTAAAGGCCCATGTTGTGGCCAATAAATCCCCCCGTGCATTCGGGTTATCCGCAATTGGAGGTCTTTGGGCCTCAATATTGGAAATGGTCGCCTGGGTCTCAAATTTTAGTTTATCATCAAAAAACCGTTGCGTAGCATTAATCCTGGCCGTTAACCTTTCAAATGTACTGTCCTCGACTTCACCTTCCTGATCCTGATAACCAAAAGACAATCTAAAGACACCACTTTCATTACCACCACCATAAGATAAATTATAATTGGAAGTAAAGGAAGTTCTATAAATCTCATCTTGCCAGTCATTTCTTGAACCAAAATCCTGACCGGTAGCTCCTAAATCTGCTTGTGCCTGTAAAAATTGATCTACGTCCAACAAATCCAATTGGTTGGGAACGTAACCTACTGAAAAGGTGGAAGAAAACTCAAGAACTGATTTTCCAGACCTTCCACTTTTCGTGGTAATAAGCACCACCCCGTTTGCACCTCGGGATCCATAAATGGCCGTGGCGGAAGCATCTTTCAAAATATCAATACTTGCAATATCGTTTGGATTCAAAAAGCTTAATGGGTCAAGAGCAGCGGAAGTACCAATGTCCGTGTTTCCACCTCCGGCCACACCGGAACTGTTGCCACCACTTAAGGGAACACCGTCAACCACATAAAGCGGGTTGTTGTTGGCTCTTACGGAAGCCGTACCACGTATCCTAACGTTGACGGCCGCGCCGGGCTCACCACTGGTCGCAGAAATCTGTACCCCTGCAGTCTTACCCTGTATTAACTGCTGTGGGTTTACGATAACTCCTTTGTTAAATTCGTCGGCCTTAACACTTTCAACTGCACCTGTGGTGGTTCTTCTGGTAGCTGTACCATAACCTACCACGACCACTTCGTCCAACTCGCTTGCATCTTCCTGCAAGGTAATGTTGATAGTGGTTTGTCCACCCACCGCGATTTCTTGGGTTCTAAAACCGATGTAGCTAAAAACCAAAGTTGCGTCACTGCCCACATTACTTAAGGTATAATTACCGTCAAAATCTGTTTGTGTACCATTGGTAGTTCCTTTTACAACAACACTGGCCCCGGGCAGCGGACCGTTTGCATCAGAAACTGTACCTGATACCTCTTGAGCCTTTACTAGACCGAAGCACAAAAATACCCCGATAAGCATAAAGCTTTTTAGTAGCGTAATCTTCATAAAAAATTAATTTAAGTTTAGTTAATTTTAATTCAAGGTTTAAACATATGTAAAAAAATTGTTAATTCGCTCCCATACCATATATATTAAACCACGAAACCGTTTTCGTGTTAATAACTTTTAAAAAATACAAGACTCGCAATGTATTACCCGATTAGTTGAGTTATCTTTATAATATGCCATTAAAATTGTGGGATATGACAACTTTTTGGACAAATATAGGGTTTTTTTATTTTATACTATTTTGATACATGATGATATAAATTTGTCAATTCCTGTTTTGCACAGCATTTTGTTGTTAAAAAAAACCAAAATAGTGACTAGTGTCTTATTAATACTTAAATTTCCGTTTTTCAAAACCGCTTAAACTAACCGATTAAAGAGTTGAAAAGAAAAATTACACTTAAACATATAGCGCGCGAGCTCGAGGTATCCATTTCGACCGTTTCCAAGGCCCTAAAAAACAGTGAAGAAATAAGTAGAGATACCAAAGAGAAAATACAAGCGTTTGCCAAGCTCTACAATTACAAGCCCAATAACATTGCCATAAGTCTCAAAAACAAGCGCACCAAAAATATTGGGGTCATCATTCCGGATATCGTACATTATTTTTTTACCACGGTAATCAGAGGTATAGAGAAGTATTCCAATGCCAAGGGATACAATGTTATTGTATGCGTTTCCGATGAATCTTTTGACAAGGAAGTCATCAATATGGAACTATTGGCCAACGGCAGTATAGATGGGTTCATTATGGCACTTTCCGCGGAGACCCAATTGAAAAATGATTACAACCATTTGAAGGAAGTTACGGAACAAGGAATCCCTTTGGTCCTGTTTGATCGGGTTACCGATGAGGTGCAGTGCGATAAAGTGATAATCAATGATCGGGAAGGGGCCTATTTTGCGGTAAACAAACTGGCCAAGAACGGTAGGAAGCATATAGCACTGATTACTACAGAGAACTATTTCAGTGTGAGCAGGGCCAGGGCGGCCGGATACAGACAAGCGCTTAGGGATAATGGCCTTGAGGTAAACGAAAACTTGGTCTTGGAACTCCCGAATATGAACGTTGATGAGGAGGCCGTTAATGACTTTTTGGATGGCCAGAAAATCGATGCCGTGTTGTGCGTAAATGAAATTTTTGCAGTACACAGCATGAAACTGGCCAAAAGGAAGGGTTTTAAAATACCTGAGGATATTTCTTTTATTGGGTTTACCGATGGAATTCTGTCAAAATATGCCAGCCCAAGCCTAACCGCAGTAGCACAGCATGGTCAAAAAATGGGAGAAATTGCGGCCCAAATGCTCATAGAAAAAGTGGAAGCCGACACGGACGAAGAAAATTTCAGGACAGAAATCCTCGAAGCCACGCTCATGGAGCGTGAATCTACCATAAATTAAAAATTACACTAACAAACCATAGCACATGAATGAATCCGGATTCATATTCGATTTGGATGGTGTCATCGTGGACACCGCTAAATATCACTACTTGGCCTGGAAAAAATTGGCCGATCAATTGGGCTTCGAATTCACGGAAGAACAGAACGAACGCTTCAAAGGGGTAAGCCGTAGAAGATGTTTGGAGATTTTATTGGAACTGGGAGAAATCACCGTCTCCCAACAGCAATTTGATGCCTGGTTGATAGAGAAGAACGAGGACTACTTAACGTATATCGAAAAGATGGATGAATCGGAAATCCTTCCCGATGTACCCAAGATACTACATTTCTTAAAGGAGAAAAATATCCCTATGGCCCTAGGGTCGGCGAGCAAAAATGCAAGACCTATTTTGGAAAAGGTAAAGTTATTGCCTTATTTTGATGCAATCGTTGATGGAAAACAGGTTACCAAAGCAAAACCGGACCCCGAAGTTTTTTTGATTGCTTCCCAAATGCTCAAGGTGGCCCCAGGAAACTGTGTGGTATTTGAAGATGCTGTAGCAGGAATAGAAGCGGCCAATAGAGCCGGGATGACCAGCATTGGGATAGGGGAACAGGATGTTTTATCCCAGGCAAAGTACAACTTCAAGGATTTTACCGAGATCGATTTGGAATTTATTGAACAACTAATCAGAACAAAATGAATCAGGATTATATTAAACCGAATGAATGGTCCATTATTGAGGAAGGATTTGATAAGGAGCAGGTAAAATCCTCCGAAAGCTTATTCAGTATAGGCAACGGAGCCATGGGCCAAAGGGCCAATTTTGAAGAACAGTATTCGGGCCCTACTTTCCAAGGTAGTTATATTGCCGGGGTATATTACCCGGACAAAACCCGTGTAGGTTGGTGGAAGAACGGCTACCCGGAATATTTTGCCAAGGTCTTGAACGCCCCCAATTGGATAGGGATAGATGTGTTCGTAAACGATTTGGCATTGGACCTTAACACCTGCAAAAAGGTAGCCCATTTTAAGAGAGAACTCAACATGAAGGAAGGTTGGTACCAGCGAAGCTTTGTAGCAACTCTGGCCAATGATGTGGAAATTGGAGTCAAGATAACCAGATTTCTTAGTCTTGATATCGATGAGGTAGGGGCCATTAAATATGAAGTTACTCCTATGGGTTCAGGGGTAGACATTAAATTTAATCCCTACCTGGACAGCGGGATTACCAATGAGGATACCAATTGGGACGACAAGTTCTGGAATACCACCAATGTGGTGGCAGAGGGACAACAGGCCTTTATTGAGGCCCATACCATGAAGACCAATTTTGCCACCTGCACTTTTATGGAATCCTTCCTAACCTATGATGGTGAGCCGGTTGGTACCCAAGCTTCGGCAAGTTCCACCGATATGAGGGTGAGGTTGAGCTACCAACACCATGCAGCTAAGGGAGAAACCTTGGTGCTCTACAAGTTTGGCGGATACACGGTTTCCACAAATCATCAGCCCGACAAGCTGATCCATGCTGCGAAGGAAGTGTTGCAAAAAGCCACCAATATTGGCTTCGAAGCCCTTTTGGATAAACAGAGGGAAGCTTGGGCAAGTATTTGGGAAATGAGCGATATCACCATTGAAGGCGATGTGAAGGCGCAACAAGGGATTCGTTTTAACATTCTTCAATTGAACCATACCTATCTAGGGCGGGATTCCCGATTGAACATTGGACCAAAAGGGTTCACCGGAGAAAAATACGGGGGTAGCACCTATTGGGACACTGAGGCTTATTGTATCCCCTTTTACATGGCGACGAAAGACCAACAAGTGGCTAGAAACCTCCTAAAGTATAGGTACAATCATTTGGAGAAGGCCATAGAGAATGCAAAAAAATTAGGCTTCAGCAATGGCGCGGCCTTATATCCCATGGTAACCATGAACGGTGAGGAATGCCATAACGAATGGGAAATTACTTTTGAGGAAATACATCGTAACGGTGCCATAGCCTTTGCCATTTACAATTACTATAGGTATACAGGAGACTATACCTATATCCCTGAAATGGGCTTGGAGGTGCTGATCGGAATTGCCCGCTTCTGGCACCAAAGAGCCACCTTTTCCAAACCCAAGAACAAGTATGTGATCTTGGGCGTCACCGGACCCAACGAGTACGAAAATAACGTGAACAACAATTGGTATACCAATTATCTGGCCAAGTGGTGCATGGAGTATACCATGGAACAACTGCAAAAAGTGAAGGATGGCTATCCGGAGGATTACAGCCGAATAATTGGCCTTACCCAATTGACCGATCAAGAAACTGACCAGTGGATCGAAACAGCCTCCAATATGTATTTTCCGTATTCTGAAGAGCACGATATTTTCTTACAACAAGACGGTTTTTTGGACAAAGAACTCATTACCGTGGCAGATCTGGACAGAACGCAGCGTCCCATAAATCAAAAATGGAGCTGGGACAGGATCTTGCGCTCGCCCTATATTAAGCAGGCCGATACACTGCAAGGATTTTATCTCTTTGAGGACCACTTTAGCACGGAGGAACTGGAACGACACTTTGATTTTTATGAACCCTTTACGGTTCATGAGTCTTCCCTGTCGCCTTGCGTGCACAGTATCCAAGCGGCAAAACTGGGCCGTATGGAGCAGGCGTACAAATTTTATCTTCGCACCTCCCGATTGGATTTGGACGATTATAACAAAGAGGTGGAAGAAGGCTTGCATATTACTTCCATGGCCGGTACCTGGATGAGTATCGTTGAAGGTTTCGGAGGTATGCGTATCCGGGAGGACAAATTGTCCTTTGCCCCGAAAATCCCAGCTCAGTGGAAGGCTTATTCCTTTAAGATCAACTTTAGGAATAGGATCCTCAAGGTGACGGTCACCAATGAACAAACAAGTTTTGAATTGGAGGGAAAGGAAGAAATGTCCATTCGTGTCAATGGCAAGCGGGTAGCAATAGATCCTGCTAAGACAACGACCATAACCCATGTGTAGGTCCAAATGGTATGGTTTACTGGTTGTTTTATTTTTAATCGGGTGTAAATCGGAAAAAAAAGCAGGTGCATCAATGGAAGGGACCGAAAAAAGTGCTAAAAAACAGGTGGTCTATCAAGTTTTTACCAGACTCTTTGGAAACACCAATACGAGTAACAAACCCTGGGGCACGATAGAAGAGAACGGCGTTGGGAAATTTGGCGATTTTAGCAGCAAGGCATTGGAGGAAATCAAAGCACTAGGGGTGACGCATATTTGGTATACCGGGGTGCCCCATCACGCCGTGATAACGGATTATAGCGCTTATGGTATTTCGAACGACGATCCTGATATTGTTAAGGGACGCGCAGGATCACCTTATGCGGTAAAAGATTATTACAACGTAAATCCCGACCTGGCGGAAAATCCGGCAAATCGATTGGAGGAATTTAAAGCACTGATTGATCGTACCCACCGGGCAGGTCTAAAATTGTTGATTGATATTGTTCCGAACCACGTGGCAAGAAATTACGAGGGCAAGTCCAGTCCAGAGGGAATATTGCCCTTTGGTGCGGAGGATAACCGGTCCGTGGAATACAAACGCGACAACAATTTCTACTATGTGCCCAACGAAGCTTTTCGTGTACCCCAATGGCAGCATGGCTATGCGCCCTTGGGGGGGGAGGCCCGCAAGGATGCAGATGGAAAATTTGAGGAAAATCCGGCGAAATGGACCGGGAACGGTTCGCGCCTGGCCCAGCCCCATTTCAATGATTGGTACGAAACGGTGCGGATAAACTACGGTGTGCGCCCCGATGGGTCGTTGGATTTTGATGAACTGCCGGAAAGTTTTAGGGATAAGGACCATAAAGCACATTATGAATTTTGGCAATCCAAGAGCGTACCCGATTCCTGGGTGAAGTTTAAGGATATTGCGCTCTACTGGTTAGATATGGGAGTGGATGGCTTTCGTTTTGATATGGCCGAAATGGTACCCGTGGAATTCTGGAGCTATATGAACTCCAACATCAAAATGAAGAACCCGGATGCCTTTTTGTTGGCCGAAGTATATCAACCTCACCTGTACAGGGACTATATACAAAAGGGAAAAATGGACTACCTCTACGATAAAGTGGAACTCTATGACTCTATAAAACACATTATGCAAGGGCATGGTTGGACAGATCATTTGCCCATAGTACAGCAGGGTTTGGCCGATATTGAACACCATATGCTCCATTTCTTGGAAAACCACGATGAACAACGTATTGCCAGCCTCGAATTTGCAGGAGATGCTGAAAGGGGCAGACCGGCAATGGTGGTTTCTGCTACAATTAGCACGGCTCCCACTATGATCTATTTTGGACAGGAGGTAGGGGAACCGGGGGCAGAGGACGCTGGTTTTGGAAAACCCAGCCGTACTTCGATTTTCGATTATACCGGGGTACCACACCATCAACGCTGGATGAACGATAAAAATTTTGACGGGGGACAGCTTTCCGAAAAGGAAAAAAAACTTAGGGATTTCTATAAACGGCTGTTGAACTTCACGATAAACAGCGCTGCCTTGATGGGAGAATATCAGGACATCCATTATTACAATCGGGAACATACGGAAAACTACAACCACAGAGTGCTCTCCTATGTACGATGGTCCCCGAATGAAAAATTGGTGGTCGTTTCCAATTTTGATGCCCGTGAAGCGTATGCATTCGAACTTAAAATCCCAAATGAAGTCCTCACAAAATGGGGTTTGGGAGACGGCTCTTACGAACTATCCGATCAACTCTATAATACAAGAAAGGTACAACTTACCGTGGAGGGGGGAATTGGAAGGATGCATGTGGAAATGGCAGCCTTGGAATCCGTTATCTTCAAACTTGTGCAGTAAGATTTTATGATTTAAAATGAATGAGCAAATCCTAAAGGGATAGGATATCCGGACAAGACTCGCCCATTCAATACCTAGGTTTAGGCTGACTTCTCCTTAGCAGCTGTTGCTTTATATACCAAAGCAATAACCACTCCTATAATGCCATAGAAAACAATTTCTATAACACCGTTTACCAATTGCCCCGTCATATCAAAAATGTCCGAGGTGGCGTACCAAAGAAGTCCAAGACCAAGTCCGGCAAAGACGCCGATCCAGGCGCCAAATTGAAAACCTTCCTTGGCACTGTGATGGCCCCTTGCCCACTTTCCATAAAGGGTGCTGAGTGCGAAAACGGCGATGAGATTGCTAATGGCAATCATCAACATATCCGGTTGGTCCTTCATAACATTGTTTATGGTATGCCCTTCGAAAAAATCGGCGGTAGCAACTCCCCAAATGGCATAGCCAAGCAAAAACATGACGACAAAACCGGCCAAGGTGGCCAGCAAATTAGATTTTGAAAACATAGTTTTGTAATTAATTGGTTACTATAAAAGCAAATATATTAAAGAATTTTTACAAATATCACAAAAATATGCACCAAATAATGTAAATATAACAAATATAGCTCATGGAACGCTTTGTTCACCTTTTTCCAAGGAAACTGATAAATCTCGAAATCATATTGTATTTTTAGCAGTATGGTTTTACGAATGAAAAATTGGCTTATTCTTGTTGTTGTAGGTGTTCAAATTGCATGTACCGATCAAAATTCAGTTCCGATGGTAATAGGACATAGAGGGGCCATGGGCCACGAGACGGAAAATACATTGGCTTCTGTCCAGAAAGCGCTCGATTTGGAAGTGGACATGATGGAAATAGACGTATTCAAAATCAAGAGTGGAGAAATTGTGGTCTTCCATGACAGCACGGTTGACAGATTGACTGATGGCCATGGTCTTGTAGAGTCTTATACCCTTGCGGAGCTAAAACAGCTAACCCTTATCGGGGATCATAAAATCCCGACCCTTTCGGAGGTATTGGAGCTGATCAATAAAAGCGTTCTCTTGAATATAGAGCTCAAGGGCGATGATACGGCTGTAGGAGTGCAACGGATCATGGAGAAATTTATTAACCGAAACGGATGGACCATGGAACACTTTATCATTTCCAGTTTTAACTGGGAGGAACTGCGCAAAATGAGGCAAATCAACCCAGAGGTTGTCCTTGCCATTCTGATAGAAGGAGAGGATCCCGCCAAGGCCATTCCCATTGCCCGGGAATTGTCGGCCGAGGCCATTAACCCCGATATTGACCAATTGGACCATGTCAGCGCCGATAAGATCAAGGCGTCGGGGTTCAAAATATATACCTGGACGGTGAATGCCGAAGAAGATATTCAAAAGGCAAAACAACTCGCTGTAGATGGTATCATAACCAACTACCCGGAACGTATTAACTAATGCTCGATGTTATTATTATAGGAGGTGGGGCGGCCGGTTTTTATGCCGCCGTGCATCTGGCGGAAATGGCACCTCAAAAAAAAATTGCCATTTTGGAAAGGGGAAAGGAAGTACTGGGCAAGGTAAAGGTTTCCGGTGGTGGCAGGTGCAATGTTACTTATGCTGAATTTGATCCCGCTGCCTTTGTAAAGAACTATCCCAGAGGGGAAAAGGAATTGTTGGGGCCTTTTTATACCCATGGAAGTGCAGATACGGTGGCTTTTTTTGAGGAAAAGAACGTTCCCTTAAAAATAGAGGAGGATGGTAGAATGTTTCCAACGAGCAACGCCTCCCAGACCATTATCGATTTTTTTGTGGGCGAGGCGGAAAAAAAGGGCGTGCAACTGTTTAGAAACAGTTCCGTCACGGACCTCAGACCTCTGGCGCCAAGCAAAGAAAATCCAACAGGTGCCTGGGAAGTGCATTCCATTAGAAAAACATACACTGCCAAAAAAGTACTGCTGGCAACGGGGAGCAATCCCAAGATATGGGGCCTGCTCCAAAAAATGGGACATACCATAGAACCCCCAGTCCCTTCCCTATTCACCTTTAATATTGATGATGACAGAATTCGTGGCATACAGGGAGTGAGCACCTATGCAGAAGTTGAAGTGCTGCCCAAGCGAATCTTTGATTCAAAAATTACCGTGGAACTTAAAAGCAAGGCGGAGCAGCTGTTCAAGTTGATCGCCGAGGGCCCTTTGTTGATTACACACTGGGGTATGAGCGGTCCGGCAGTATTAAAACTATCGGCTTGGGGGGCGAAGACCTTGCACGAACGGAAATATAGATTTAAGATCAAGGTAAATTGGCTACCAGACTACCACGAAACAGCGGTACTGGAACTCTTGAAGCAAATTAAGGAGGTAGAGGCAAAAAAGACGGTACTTAGGACCAACGCCGTAGATGTTCCCAGACGCTTGTGGAGCCGTTTGCTCCAAGCGTCGGGCATACCGGACCAAATGAAATGGGCAGAGATCTCCAAACGGCATTTGCAAAGTTTGGCCGATCAGCTCACAGCTTCCATTTTCACGGTAGAGGGAAAAAGCACCTTTAAGGAGGAATTCGTTACTGCTGGCGGGGTGGATCTAAAAGAAATCGATTTCAAGACTTTTGAAAGTAAACTATTTCCCCATCTTTATTTTGCGGGCGAGATAATGAACGTGGACGCCATAACGGGAGGATTCAATTTTCAAAATGCCTGGACCGGGGCCTATATTGCTGCCAAGTCCATGGCAAAAGGATAGCCATCCAAAGAATTAATCCAATGGCCTAGGATAGCGCCAACATAAGTATGGCAGCTGCTATCGCACCAATGATCGGTCCCAATACAGGAATCCAGGAATAGCCCCAATCGTTTATGCTTTTCTTGCTTATCGGTAAAAGTGCATGCATTATTCGGGGGCCTAAATCCCTTGCCGGGTTTATGGCATAGCCTGTGGTGCCTCCCAGGGACAGGCCAATTCCCCAAACCAAAAAAGCTACCGGGAGTGCGCCCAAAGAGCCCAAACCAACTATGGATCCCGAATCCGTTATACTGGCATTGGTAAAATAAAGTACGGTAAACACCAATACAAAGGTGCCAACAACTTCACTGAACAGGTTTAAGATTGGATTTCGAATGGCGGGAGCGGTACAAAAAACGGCACGTTTGGTGTCTCCCTCCTCCGTGGCTTTGAAATGATCCCTATGCATCAACCAAACAACTGTAGCTCCGATCATGGCTCCAATGAACTGCGCCAATACAAAGGAAGGTACGCTTGCCCAATCAAACTTTCCTGCAAGAGCAAGACCAATACTCACCGCAGGATTAAGATGGGCACCGCTATAAGGAGCAGCTACAACGACTCCTATGTAAACCGCAAGTCCCCAACCTGTGCAAATCACTATCCAACCGCTGTTGTTGCCCTTGGTACCTTTTAAAATTACGTTGGCAACTACCCCGTTGCCCAAAAGGATCAATAACATGGTCCCTATAATCTCGGCGATAAATGGTGTCATCTTAAATCAAATGTTTTCTTTGGTCCAGTATTGGAGGGCGTCAACGGCCTTGTACCAACCTTTGATTCCATCATCTATTGCTTTTCTTTCGGCCGTAGGTTTAAAATGTATATCCGTCTGCCATATTTGTTGAATTTCCTCCATACTATTCCAGTAACCGACTGCCAATCCCGCCAAATAGGCCGCTCCCATAACAGTAGTTTCAATGACTTCGGGCCTAACCGTCACGGTATTGAGCACATCGGATTGAAACTGCATCAACATATTATTGACGGTGGCGCCCCCATCTACTCGAAGTTCTTTGATAGAAATTCCCGAATCGGCCTCCATGGCCGATAAAATATCCATGGTTTGATAGGCGATGGATTCCAATGCGGCCCTAGCAATATGGGCATCCGTGCTACCTCGGGTCAATCCAAAAATGGTCCCCTGTGCCTTTTGATTCCAATGCGGTGCGCCCAATCCCGCAAAGGCCGGTACAAAATACACCCCCTCCGAACTATCTACCGAACCGGCCAGCTTTTCCACGTCCGGGGAACTATCAATAATCTTTAAGCTATCACGCAACCATTGCACCACGGCCCCTGCAACAAAAATACTGCCCTCCAGGGCGTAGTGGGTCTTTCCATCTATTTTCCAGGCCACTGTGGTCAACAGGTTGTTTTTTGATATAAGCGGCTTCTCCCCAATATTCATGAGCATAAAACAGCCCGTGCCATAGGTGTTTTTTACCATTCCAGGCTTGGTGCACATCTGTCCAAAAAGGGCCGCCTGCTGATCACCTGCTATCCCGGCAATGGGAATTTTGCTGGCAAAAATCGTGCCTTTGGTGTGCCCATACACCTCACTGGATTGCTTCACCTCGGGTAGCATGCTTTTAGGAATGGAAAAGAGTTCCAAGAGCTCATCGTCCCAGGCCATGGTGTTTATATTGAAAAGCAGTGTTCTGCATGCATTGGTGACGTCCGTAACATGTAGCTCACCATGGGTAAAATTCCAAATAAGCCAAGAATCAATGGTTCCCATGGCAAGTTCCCCGGCCTCGGCCCGTTGTCTTGCTCCATCTACATTGTCCAATATCCATTTAGCCTTAGTGCCGGAAAAATACGCATCGATTACAAGTCCGGTCTTCTCCCGAATCAATTCCGCCTTTCCTTGTTGCTTCAGTTCTTCGCAAAAATCCGCCGTTCTTTTATCCTGCCATACTATGGCGTTATAAACGGGTTCTCCAGTAGTTCGGTCCCATACGACCACGGTTTCGCGCTGGTTGGTTATACCGATTGCCGCAATATCTGTTCCACTCAATCCTTTTTTGGTGGTCGCTTCGGTGGCCATTGCAGCTTGTGTAGACCAAATTTCAGTGGCATCATGTTCCACCCATCCAGGTTTTGGGAAATGTTGGGTAAACTCTTTTTGTGCGGTTGAGACAATGGCACCTTTTTTATCAAAGACAACGGCTCTGCAACTGGTAGTGCCCTGGTCTAAGGCAAGAATGTGTTTTTCCATAATAGAACTGGTAAACTAAAGGTTAATTTTGATGGGTTTAAGGTAGCAAATAAATTTATGTGAAATTATTTTATCTGTTGGCCTATTACACAATTTGATTCTTTTTTGTTAAATAGGTCCGTTCATACACTGGCATGGGTTTATAACATGATTCCATGACCAAAACAGCTATGATATATTGATTTGCGTCAAAAATCCCCTTTCTACTTTTAGGCAACAGTTATGATAAGCAGAAACTAGTTCATTTCCCAGATGCGGTAATTCAACATCGTGGCAAAACAGACCCATAGAAAATAAGGAATGAGCAAATAAGCGGCCGTTTTGCTGACCACTTTGAACCATTTTATGGTAAGCAAAATCAGAAGGAGCAGTATCAGAATTACGAGAAGCGCCCAGAATGGATTTTTGAAACCAAAAAAGACAATGCTCCAGAGGGCGTTGAACAATAGTTGAAAGCCAAAATGATACAAGGCGGTCTTTACCCAAATGTGATGGAACCCCTTGGCCCATACAATACCGGCTGCAATCCCCATCATGATATATAACACCGTCCACACAGGGGCAAAAATCCAGTTGGGCGGATTAAAGCTAGGTTTGTTAAGGGTCATGTACCAATCGTTGACGGAACTCTGCGTTGCAAATCCGGACAGAAACCCGATTAGCAGACAGATGCCTACGGCGATACCAATATTGACGACTTTCTTGCTCAACTTTTTTGACTAAGTCAACTAAAATAGTAATTAATTTGTTTTGGCACTACTGCAAAGGGCCTTAAAAACTATCTTTGTGGAAATTGCAGCCTTCATGACGGAAACAGACTTTGTTCCATCTGCCTACCTCGAAGAAAAAGAAGCTGGGAGTACAGTTTGGAAAGCCCCGAGTAACATCGCTTTGGTAAAATATTGGGGAAAAAAGGAAAACCAAATTCCGGCCAATCCTTCCGTAAGCTTTACACTGCAGGCCAGCTGTACGGAAACCAGGTTGGAGTATACGAAATTAGAAAAGGAGTCTCCCGACTTTTCTTTTGACCTGTTATTTGAGGGGGCTCCCAAGGAAAGTTTCAAACCTAAAATAAGCACCTTTCTGTCCCGGGTAGAGAACTACCTTCCCTTTTTAAGAAAATACCATTTTACCATAGAGACGTCCAACTCCTTTCCCCATAGTAGCGGTATCGCATCCTCTGCTAGTGGAATGGCAGCCCTGGCACTTTGCCTTATGGATATGGAAAAGGAATTGGATCCCAAAATGGAGATGGATTTCTTTTATAGAAAGGCCTCTTTTTTGGCCCGATTGGGATCGGGAAGCGCATGTAGGAGCATCAAAGGTGGTATTGTACAATGGGGTCGGCATAAAGACATTGAAAACAGTTCCGATCTCTATGGAATTCCATACCCCTACTCTGTGCACCCGGTTTTTGAACAGTATCACGATACCATTTTATTAGTGCACGAAGGGGAAAAACAAGTAAGCAGTACCCTTGGACACGACCTGATGCACAACCACCCTTTCGCAAAGCAGCGATTTGAACAAGCAGGGAAAAACCTAAAGGCACTGCAGCCTGTTTTCATCGATGGGAATTTGGTGGAATTTATCAGCTTGGTAGAGAGCGAGGCCTTGAGCCTGCATGCGATGATGATGAGTAGCATGCCCTATTTTATGTTGATGAAACCCAATACCTTGGAGATCATTAATAAAATATGGGAATATCGGAATGCATCAAAGACCCATGTCTGTTTCACCCTCGATGCCGGAGCCAACGTGCATGTGCTCTATCCGGAAAACGAAAAAGACCAAGTTTTGCAATTTATTAAGGATGAGTTGGTTGCATATTGTCAAAACGGGCAGTATATTTGCGATAGAATTGGTTTTGGAGCCAAAAAACTGTAATTTGGAATGTATTGACCAATATAGGATCTTGTCAATACACAGTTTTTTCATAGCCAAATCAGATACAAAACGATGAAAGGACCCTTATTTTATTCTAAAATCCTGCTCTTTGGGGAGTACGGCATTATCAAGGATTCCAAAGGACTTTCCATTCCATATAATTTTTTTAAAGGGGCGTTGAAAACGGATGGGGAAACCTCCGAGGATGTGCTACGGTCCAATATGGCCTTAAAGAATTTTGTGGCTTATCTGGAAAAAATACAGCAAGAAGAACCGGCATTGGTGCGCTTCGATTTCGACACCTTAAAAAGGGATGTTGCCTCCGGAATGTATTTCGACAGTTCTATCCCCCAAGGGTACGGTATAGGAAGTAGTGGTGCTTTGGTTGCAGCCATTTATGATAAGTACGCCTTGGAAAAGATTACTGTTCTAGAGAATCTTACACGGGAGAAACTGTTAAGCTTAAAGGCCATATTCGGAAAAATGGAATCCTTTTTTCACGGAAAATCCTCGGGTCTGGACCCCTTGAACAGTTATTTGAGCCTGCCCATCCTTATCAATTCCAAGGACAACATTGAATCTACAAGCATTCCTTCCCAGAATTTGGAAGGTAAAGGGGCTGTGTTCCTTTTGGACAGTGGGATCACTGGGGAAACGGCTCCCATGGTCCAGATTTTCATGGACAATATGAAACAGGAAGGTTTCCGGAGTATGATAAAGAATCAGTTTATTAAACACACCGACGCCTGTGTAGAGGATTTTATCAACGGCAACGTTAAATCCCTCTTTCGCAATCTTAAACAATTGTCCCATGTGGTCTTGGACAATTTTAAGCCCATGATTCCCTCCGAGTTTCACAAGTTGTGGAAACAGGGAATTGACACCAATGATTATTATCTGAAGCTATGTGGTTCAGGCGGTGGCGGGTACATTTTGGGATTCACCGAAGATATTGACAAGGCAAAAAACGCACTCAAAGGCTACAATTTAGAAGTGGTATATAACTTCTAACCGTTCCATAATGCTTAGCAGAAAAGACAAGCTGGTACTATTAAAGTTCCTGAGCCTGTTTTCTATTGTTAGGGGGTATAATATCCTAATGATCGCCCTGGCCCAGTACTTGGCATCGATCTACATCCTTTCTCCCGACCGCCCCTTGCGCAAAGTAGTTTTTGACCTTAATCTATTGGCCATTGTGATTGCTTCGGGGCTCGTGATCGCCGGGGGCTATATCATCAACAATTTCTACGATGCGGAGAAAGATCTGATCAACAAGCCCAGAAAGAGTATGTTGGACAGGTTGGTAAGCCAGCGCACCAAACTCACCACCTATTTCATTCTTAATTTTTTGTCCGTCCTTTTTGCCAGTTATGTATCCTTTAGGGCGGTCATGTTCTTTTCGGCCTATATTTTTGGTATTTGGTTCTATTCCCATAAACTGAAACGTATACCTTTTGTGGGAAATTTTGTTTCGGCAACCCTGGCGATTGCCCCTTTCTTTGCCGTATTTGTGTACTACAAAAATTTTGAAACGGTCATTTTCGTACATGCCATCTTCCTTTTCTTATTGATTTTAGCCCGTGAAATGATCAAAGATCTGGAAAACATTGCAGGAGACATGGCTCAAAACTACAAGACGGTTCCCATCCTGTACGGGGCTACCCTGTCCAAGACACTGGTCAGTATTTTGGTGCTGCTTACCTTGGCTCCTGCCTTGCTATTGATCTATAATTTTGATGTGGGTTATATGCACATCTATTTTATTGGATGTATTTTTTTATTGATCTTGTTTATGATTTTGTTATGGATATCCAAGGCGAAAAAGCACTATGTTTGGCTTCATAATATTTTAAAGTTGATTATTGTTGTCGGGGTCTTCAGTATCTTACTGATCGATATAGATCTCGTCCTAAATAGAATTTTATAATGCAAAATGAACTTAAGGTGGCCATGGCCCAGATTGCTCCGGTCTGGTTGGATAAGGAGGCAACCCTACAAAAAATTGAAAATACCTTGGAGGAAGCAGCGACACAGCAGGCGGATCTGGTCGTTTTTGGAGAGGCCCTTTTACCGGGATATCCTTTTTGGCTGGCCTTGACCGATGGGGCTTCTTGGGATCTAAAGGTGAACAAGGAAATCCATGCCCACTATGCCCACAATTCCATACAGATCGAAGCAGGGGAGCTGGAAAGAATCCTTCAACTCGCCAAGACCCATAAAATGGCAATTTATCTGGGTCTCATGGAACGGGCCAAAAACAGAGGGGGCCATAGCCTATACTGCTCCTTGGTATATATCAATGAGAAGGGCGAAATAAAATCGGTCCACCGAAAATTACAGCCTACCTACGATGAGCGCCTAACATGGGCACCCGGAGACGGCCATGGTTTGCAGGTACACTCCTTAAAGGAATTTACGGTAGGCGGACTCAATTGCTGGGAAAATTGGATGCCCTTGCCCCGGACCGCGCTATACGGGCAGGGGGAAAATCTCCACGTGGCGGTTTGGCCAGGAAATGACCACAATACCAGGGATATAACGCGCTTCATTGCCCGGGAATCCAGAAGTTTCGTGGTTTCGGTTTCTTCCCTGATGCGTGTGGAGGATTTCCCTGAAAACACCCCCCATCTGGACAAGATCCTTAAGAAAGCACCCAAAACGCTGGCCAACGGGGGCTCCTGCATCGCAGGGCCAAACGGAGAGTGGATCGTGGAGCCCGTACTGCACCAAGAGGGATTGATATTCCAGAGTCTCAACCTGGACCGGGTATATGAGGAACGACAGAATTTTGACCCCGTTGGACACTATTCCCGGCCAGATGTTACCAAACTATCCGTAAATAGGGAGCGACAGTCCACGGTGAACTTCGACACCTAATATTTATGGGCCGATCTGCATGGGCGGAAATCCATTTCCCTACCTTTGCGCAAATTATTGGAGATGGGCAAATCAGACTACAACAAGGATAAAAAACGGTCAACCGGTTCGGGCGGAAATTATAGGAAGAGAATATCTTCCAAGGGCAAGCCCCAGGAATCTACGACTGCCAGGCCCGCATCGGACCCCAACCTGATAAGGCTTAATAGGTATTTGGCCAATTCAGGGGTTTGTTCGCGGCGCGATGCCGATATCTATATCGCAGCGGGAAATGTTACGGTGAATGGAAAGCCTGTAACCGAAATGGGGTATAAGGTAAAGTTAACCGATACGGTGAAGTTCGATGGCCGGGTGCTGAACCCGGAAAAAAAGGCCTATGTACTTCTCAACAAACCCAAGGACTTTGCTACGACCACCAGTGATGAAAGGGGGAAGCGAAGTGCCAATCAGCTAATTTTAAAAGCTTCAAAGGCCAAGTTGTCCCCTGTGGGCAAATTGGACAAGAACACCACCGGTCTGTTGTTATTTACCAACGATGGGGAATTTGCAAAAAGCCTAACACACGCCAAAAATGGGCTTAGAAAGATTTACCACGTGGAATTGAACAAGAATTTAAAGAGTGAAGACCTCAAAAAAATCCAGGACACGCTTACTTTGGACGATGGTCCGGTGAAGGTCCAGGAGATAAGTTACATAGAAAATACTCCCAAGAAGGAGGTCGGCATAGAAATCAGAAGCCAAAAGAACCGTATTGTACGCCGTATTTTTGACCATTTGGGATACGAGGTGATACGTTTGGACCGTGTAGTCTATGGGCCACTTACCAAAAAAGACCTGCCTCGTGGTCACTGGCGGTACCTTACCAAGCAGGAGCTCATTAACTTGGGGATGGAAAAATAACGACATCGAAATATTTCACCCAGCAGTTGTTAAAAATACAATCTGAAGGTAGCGTTTGGCGTAAAACCAAGGGACAATTGCTCTATTTGATTGAGTTCGTCCAATCCTGTATTTGGGTCTTGATCTACCCTGTAGAATATGGATATGGGAACTTGCCTCGAATAAACATTTTGCAAAGAGACACCAAAAGTAGCCTTGGTCCTACCCGATGTGGAGATGCCAAATTTGTAGATCAATGAAGCATCCAAACGATGATAATTTGGTAGGCGCTCACTGTTTACCGGACCAAAATCTATATCGCCAGTGATGGTGCTGAAACTATCTACCGGCGTAAACGGAAGCCCGGTGCGATAATTCCACCCCACGGAAAACTGCCAGTTTCCAGTTTCATAAGTGTTTGCTATCCTGAAATTGTGGGTAACGTCGTTATTCCCCGGAAAGGGATTGCTCTGTAGCTCCTCAAAACGGTATTCCACATCATTAAAGGTATACCCCAACCAAATGCGGTAGCTCCCTATTTTTTTTCGTAGCAATACATCCAAGCCCACAATATCGCTCTCACCTTGGGACAGCTCTTCCGCGGCATTCGTGAACCCGTTGGTAAAGGAGGTAAGCCCTTTGATTTTCTTAAAATATCCATCTATGTCCAAGGTCCAATCATCCACGTTGAGTAAAAAGCCACCGGAAAACTGGCTGCTTTCCAAAACAGGGATATCGTTTCCGTCAGAAAGGGTCCAGATGTTGTTCTCTAACCGCAGTTGTGTGTCCTCGAACTCGATAAGCTGACTGATGGGTTGATACCTTCTTTCGGCAGTAACTTTGAGCCTGAGCTTATCGGTAATCGGATACTCCACGTTTAGGCGGGGTTCCAGAAAAAAATCGTCCACCAACGAATAATGCGATGCCCTTGCCCCCAAGCTAACAAAGCCTTTGTTGGCCGGTTGATACCAGTATTCCGCATAGACCGTATTGGCCTGATTTACGTTTTGCCGAATTTCATTGAAATCCCTGGTTTCACTGGGTAAGGGAATTTCATCGTCATCCCCGGGCTCAATATCTGCATCGCCCGCCTCGTCACGGAACAATTGAAAGAAGACATCGGAATTGGAATATTGGTAGCCCAACATAATGTTTTGATGCGGTAAAAAGTCGTACGAGATATTTAAATCCATCCCATAGTCCTCCACCGTGTTCTTTCTCAGGTTTTCCTCTTCAACGAGCAGGTCCTCGGATACCGTGTTGTTGTAATCACTGTCAAAGTGCGAATAGTAAGCCTTTAGGGAATGTTGAAATTTTCCCCACCTGGTGCCTTGCCAAGAAAAACTGGCACCTTGGTTCTCAATGATCAAAAGGTCTTGGGTCAGGTCTTCATCGTCACTGGAACTAAAATCAAGGTCGTTTCTGGTAAGAAGTCCGCCTATTGTGATGCGGTCGTTGTTGGAAGGTTCTAGAATGAGCTTCCCGTTGGCATCGTAAAAAAAGAAGTTCTCGTCCCCCACAATTTCGCTGGCATCATCATCGTCCTCCACAACTTGCCCACCAAAATCGGTCACTATCTTGGTATTCTGAAATACCTTTTCGGCCAATGCATCAAAGGTAGGGGTCTGTAGCGCATCGGTATACGACCGTCTGCCGGAAAGCACCAAACCTGCATTTTTGCCCAAAGGCGTTTTTAAAAAGGCATCGGCATGCGTGCCGTTCACCCCAATGCCCGCATACACCGTATCCGGTACCTGAGTGGCACTACTAATATCGATAACCCCGGAAATGCGATCGCCGTATTTGGGACTGGCACCACCTTTGTAAATTTTGACACTTTCGGTCACGTAGGGGTTTATGGTAGAAATCATTCCGAAGAAATGGCCCGTATTGTACATCTTTATTCCGTCAAAATAAATCAGGTTTTGATCGGGTGATCCGCCCCGTATCTGTATACCCGAAGCGGATTCATCCAAACTGGTAATGCCCGGGATCATTTGTATGCTTTGGAAAACATCGGGTTCTACCAGTCCGGGTAGGATACCCAGAGAAGTGTTTTTTAGGATGAAGGACCCATCCATAGTCTTGTCCAACCCCTTATTTAAATAACCCAGCACCACCACTTCCTGTAGCGATTGCGCTTTGGGCCGTAGATAAATATTTTTACAATTGGTTGTACCGTAGGCCGAGGCTTCCACGGTCTGGTCGGCATAACCCACGTATTGAATGATCAGCTTAGCCGCTTCCTCCACATCCTCCAATTGAAAAAATCCCGTTTCGTCCGTTGATGTGCCCATGGACGTCCCCTTTACCAACACTGTGGCATAAGGCAGGGGTGTATTGCTTTCACTGTCGAACAGATAACCGCAAACGTCCAGTTTGGTCACTGGGACACTAATGATTACTAAGGTTTCCGATATTTTTTCGAACACCAGTCCGGTCTGGTCCGCGAGGGCACCAAGCAAAACCGCCGCTGTAATGTCCGACCCGGTAAAATTTATTTTTTTGTCCTTGATGACCTCTTCCGCATAGGAAAAGGACAAGGCGGTCTTGTTCTGAACATCTAGCAGTACTTGTTTTAATGGGGTGTCCGCATACGCCACCGTAAGGTTTTCCTGGGAAAAGACAAAAGTAGTAAACAGCAGTGTTATGGATTGGAGCAACTTTTTCATGGGCATTTTGGGTATTAGGGCAACTTAAGTACAACTGTTTTCTTGTCCGGGGCCAGTACATAATCTATGCCCATAGGCACAAAAACGCTCTTCAGGGCAATCTCGAGCTCATCATGGACAAAGCTACCCGTAAAATGGTCGGTATTGCCCCTCAAACTGTGCTGGATCTTGATGCCGTACTGAATTTCCAACTCCTCGATAACATGGATCAATAAACTGTTGTTGAAGGTGCTTTTGCCACCAGTCCAGCTCGGTTTTTCCGAATCGGTCCTTTCCCGTTCCAGTTGATCCGCCTCTAGGCGAAGCACATCACCTTCGATCAGGATGGCCTTTTCCTGGATTGAGACGGCATCAAATTGTACCTTGCCTTCATAACAGACCAATTCGAAAGTCGATTTTCTAGCCCTGATATTGAACTGGGTTCCCAATACAGAAACCGTACCCGAAGTGGTCTGCACATAGAAACCATCCCCCTTTTCTATAGAAAAGAAAGCCTCACCCTTCAGGCTCACCTTTTTATTGCTGTTCCAAAAAAAACGCTTGTGGGTAAGCACGGATTGGGCATTGAGCTGTACTTGGGACCCATCGGGGAGTACCGCTGACAGCTGTTGACCTGTAGCCGTAGTATAGCTTACCTCGTCAAAGAAAATGCCCAGGACCAACAACAGGGATGCGGCAACCGAACTTACATATAGCAACGGCTTTAAATACCTAACTTTTCCTTTGGATCCATGATCCAGTTTACCTTGTACTTTATCGCGTAGTTGTTCCTTATGAAATGCTGGTTTTTTGAAAGACTCCATACCCCGGGCTATCTGTTGATATTCCCTAAATTCTTCCGATTGCTCGAACTCGGCTAGCTCCTCTGAAGTGAGCTCTCCGGCCAGCCAACGTGCCAATATGGTTTCGTCTTTATCTTCGAACATGGTATGGTACTTCTATAAGGATAACCGGTTACTTTGAATTCACCCCACCCCCTCTTAAATATTTTTAATGGTCTTTCTTAGTTTTTGCAACGCCTTTTGCATTCTTTTTTCAATGGCGGTCTGTGAGACTCCAAGCATTTCGGCCATTTCCTTATAGGTCTTTTTGTCCAAACGGTTCAGTAAAAAAACTTCACGTTGTCCATCGGGCAAGGCGGCTACGGCCGCTTGCAATTGCGACATAAATTCTTCCTCCTCCATTTTATATTCGGGAGTTTCATTGTCCAAATTTTTTTGTGGCCGGGATTTGGCGTATTCCAGCACCACTTTTTTATGGGCTACCTGATTATAAAAAGCGTTTTTGGCCACCGCAAACAGAAAGCCCCTGGCCTTTTCAAAAATCACCTTTTTACAATTGTTCCAAAGTTTAATGAAGGCCTCTTGCACCAAATCTTCGGCCTGTTGCAGGTCGCCACATTGGTAGTACAGATAGTTTCGCAAGGTTTCGGAATTTAGGTCGAATACCTGGTTGTATACTTTCTGATTGCAAACCGATCTGTCAGTGCGCTCCATGAGGCGAAAAAAAATTTAAACCAGGGGTTGGGTGAAACCTATTTCACCTGTTCCATATCAAAAATAACAAAAATAAGTCGTTATGAACACGCCCCAAAAATTTAGAATTGCCATAGGAACCATATTATGCATCGCCCTTGTCTCACTGACCTTTAAAGCGGTACCGATAGCTCAAAATTTGGATGATTTTTTTGCTGAAGAGATGTATAGGGTAACCTATAGATTCTTTTTCAAGACCAATGATGGGCATACATCGGTAAAAACGTATTTGCCCAAGAACAATAGTAGGCAAAGAATTACCCATGAGGTCCAGGATATGGCCAGGACCATGGTATTTGAAAAGAAAGCGGATGAGAACAACCTCAAGGGTGTCTGGGTGACCGCTAAGAAAGATAGTTATGAAAGTATTGACTATCAATTTACCTTTGAAGGCAAGGCAAGGGTCTTTGCGCTACCCGAAAGCTTTGGCCGATCTGTCAAAGCGCATTCCAAATATTTATCGCCGAGCAAATATATCCAGTCGGATCATCCTAAACTCAAAGCCTTGGCAGCTCGTCTT
The DNA here is from genome assembly GCF_050589645.1 of Eudoraea algarum. NCBI lineage: Bacteria > Pseudomonadati > Bacteroidota > Flavobacteriia > Flavobacteriales > Flavobacteriaceae > Eudoraea > Eudoraea algarum. The sequence goes on from NZ_JBNGOQ010000004.1 coordinate 522,370, forward strand.
ACCCAGGATACCGCTTGGGACAGGAAAAGAGTTCAGAACCTATTTAATTTTGTAAGGGAAATACCTTCCGCGCCCATAATCACACTTACCGATGCGCTTACCGTGTTGGAGCGGAACAAGGCTTCCTGTAGTGGAAAAAGTAGGTTGTTGGTGGCCTTGGCGAGAGGCATGGGTTTTCCTGCTCGGATCAAAGGGGGGATAATTTTGCAGGAATCCAACAAGCGTACCTCGCACGTCTGGGCAGAGATCAACATCAATGGACAATGGATTCCCTTTGATGCCTTAAACGGGCACTTTGCCTACTTACCGGCCAATTATTTGGAATTGTACGAAGGCGATGAGTTTCTTATTACCCGCAGCCCTGGATTACAGTTCGATTATAGCTATGAGATAAAGAAAGAAAACAAAATTCCCTTTCTACGCACCAGTGCCTCCCAGTTCAATAGCATATCGCCCATATCCTTGTGGGGATTGGTGGAAAGCAAGCTCATTTCAATGGAATCCCTGCTCCTCCTCCTCATGCTTCCTGTAGGCGGGCTACTTGTAGCCTTTCTTCGGAATGTGGTAGGCCTTAGGACCTTTGGCGTGTTCCTTCCTGTACTGATAGCGTTTTCCCTTTTGGAGACAGGTTTTACCACGGGGATGTTGTTGTTTATGTTCTTGATCTTATTTGTGGGGATTATCTCAAGACCATTTAACCAGATGGGCCTGTTGCACACACCTAAGCTTGTGATTTCGCTTACCCTTATGGTGGTGGTTATGGCAGTTGGCTCTTACTTGGGCGTAATTACCGGAGTTGGATGGTTAACGTCCCTTACCTTTTTTCCCACCATTATTCTTACCATTTCCGCTGAACGTTTTTCTACTTTGATCGTGGAGGACGGTTTTCATAAGGCTACGGGTACCTTGTTCCAAACGCTTATTGCAGTAAGCTTTTGTTTCTTTATGCTATCCAGTAAATGGCTGCCCTCTATCTTGATTCTTTTCCCGGAAATACTTCTTGTCATCATAGCCATGGCCATGCTTTTGGGAAGGTATATAGGCTTGCGGTGGACCGAAATACTTCGTTTTAAACCCTTATTAACCTTTAAGCTGTCCTAAGATGTTGCGAAAACTTTTTCAAATACAGAATGCCACCGGGGTAATGGGGCTCAACAAAAGAAACATTAAACTGATTTACCCTCACAACCGCAGGAAGGATTACACCCTTGCCGATGATAAGGTAAAAACAAAGCAGCTGTTGCATAAGAACAATTTGGCGTGTGCCGAAACCTATACGGTCATTACCAAGGTGAGCGATATCAAAAAGAAGTGGGAGGCATGTCAAAATTATACTTCCATGGCCATTAAACCAGCTAATGGATGCGGGGGCGAAGGCATCAAAATTCTAAAAAAATCTGTCGAAGGGCAATGGGTCAGCGGTGGAAAATCACTTTCCGAAATGCAAATATTTCAGCATATTACCAGCATTGTCACAGGGATATTTTCTATGGGTTCAACAGATAGCTGCCTCATAGAGGAATGCATTGTTCCACATCCCTTTTTTGCTGAAATCTATGATGAAGGTGTACCGGATTTTAGGATAATTACCCTAAAGGATATCCCTATCATGGCCATGTTGCGGATGCCTACGTCCAAATCTGATGGAAAGGCAAACTTGCACCAAAAAGGGGTAGGTATCGGGGTAGATATGGAAAAAGGGACCTTAACCGAAGTCTATGATGGCAGGCAATACCGGAACCATCATCCCGATAATCCCGCTACCGTTTATGAAAAGGCCATTCCTTTCTGGGAAGAAATGTTACAACTGGCGGTAAAAACCTCAAAGGCCTTCCCACTGGATTATTTAGGGATAGATCTGGTAATCGACAAGACCAAAGGGCCACAGATTATGGAGGTAAACGTGCGCCCTGGTCTGGGCATCCAATTGGTAAATCGTTGTGGCTTGGAAAGTGCGATTATAAAACAAAATGCCCTTTAGGGGGTTGGGTGAACGTCAAGATACCTGTTCCCTAACAAAGAAACTTATAATAATAAAATGATGAAAACACCAACAAAGATCCTTTTAGCACTTTTGATAACTACAGGCACTTGGGCACAGGAAAGACAAGGTTTTGAAGTGGAGACCCAAAGCGGATATGAATACAACTATTTTAAGAGCCCTAGGCAGGTGCGACAGGGCACGGTGGTTTTGACCGAGGCAGATCTTATAGCCAGTAGCAGTTACCAGGATATTCTTATGGACTATGACTATCGATATAAATGGAACCGGAACCGTATCCGCTTATCGGTAAGTCCCTTTGCCCGTTTATTCCAGGAGAATTTTGAGGATAGCTATTGGAGTGTTCTGGCCACGGCGAAATATGATTATGATCTCAATAGGAATACGGAGTTCTTGGCAGAGGTGGTCTTTAAGCGAATGAACAGGGAAGGCTTGGACGGTGCCCAGGACGTATTGATAAATCCATTGGGGTATACGGTATACGGAGCAAGTTCCGGGCTAAAATTTGAACTTTTTCCCAAGAATGAAACGGTGTTGGAAGCTTTTTACAATTTCAAGGATTTCGATGCCTTTGGGGTCCGGGACCTTCAATACAATGAATTTGGGGTTAAATTTGGACTACAACAGGAATTTGGAAGCAACGGACTGGACCACAAATATGGTATTACCGGCTATGTAAAAAAACGGCTGTACGACACCTTCAATGCCTCGGACGTTACTACGGAAGGGGAGCGAGATTGGAATTACGTTAAAGTCACAGGCTTCTACACCTACCCGATCAGCGAGACTTTTGAATTAAAACCTAGTTTTGTGTACTACACCCGGACAGATGTGCTGGCAAACCGTTCGGGCTTTGACCAACTTGGACCGGGGCTAGGGTTAAAATTTGATGATGATCGTACACGATTTCGGGCCAAAGTGTCGTACCTAACACGGAACTACACGGATTTTGAAGCAAGGGACACCAATGGACCTTTAGGCGAGAAAATCCGGTATACCTACGCCGATATTTCCCTGAACGCCTCCCACAAATTGGGTAATGGGGGCTTCTCGTTGACTGCAACGGCATATAGTAGGGTACGGGCCACCAACTATACGGATATTGATGCACGGTCCTTTCGAGGATACCGCAACCAGTACGCCGGATTGGGCATAAAATGGGAATTGTAGTTCCAGGCGGCTTGTCGGGAAAGCAAGTTTCAGAATCTAAAATGACCGATGGACCACCCTGTCTCAGGACAGGGCTTGGTCCATTTTTTTACGGATCTCTTTTAAGCACAAATTGCCCAAGCTGCCCTCATGGGTATGCTGAATGTCCCGTTTGGGGACAAAGGAACCTTCTTGGATTTCCCGCCCCATTTTTTTATAAGCGTCCCGAAAAGGCATTCCTTCTTGCACCAGTTCGTTTAAGGTATCCACACTAAAGAGATAATCGTATTTTGGATCTTCCAAAATTTTCGTATTTACCTGTACCTCTTTTAAGCTGAAACTTAGCATTTCCAGACAGGCTTTGATTTCTTGCAGTGCCGGTACAATGACTTCCTTGACCAATTGAAGGTCCCTGTGGTATCCACTGGGAAGGTTGTTGGTGATGAGCGTAAGTTGGTTGGGGACCGCCTGTATCTTGTTGCACTTGGCGCGAATCAGTTCAAAAACATCCGGATTTTTCTTATGCGGCATAATGCTGGAACCCGTAGTGAGTTCATCGGGAAAGGAAATAAAATCAAAATTCTGGCTCATATAGAGACAAATATCCATGGCCATTTTTGAGAGTGTGTTCGCTATGCTACTGATGCCAAAAGCGGTGGCTCTTTCTACTTTACCCCTTCCCATTTGCGCAGCCACCACATTGTACTTGAGGCTCTCAAACCCCATTTCCCTGGTAGTGAATGTCCGGTCTATGGGAAAGGAACTCCCATAACCGGCGGCACTGCCCAACGGATTTTGGTCGGCCACCTTATATGCGGCATTGATAAAATAAAGATCATCCACCAAGCTCTCCGCATAAGCAGAGAACCACAGTCCAAAAGAAGAGGGCATGGCGATCTGCAAATGGGTATACCCTGGCAACAAGACCGATTGATACTTTTCTGCCAGATTCAATAACAGGTCAAAAAGTGTAATGATCTGTTCCTTGATTTCCTCCAATTCGTCCTTCAGGTAAAGGTGCATGGCCACCAATACTTGATCGTTCCGGGAGCGGGCCGTATGGATTTTTTTCCCGGTATCCCCCAATTTTTCGGTGAGCAGGAACTCGATCTTGGAATGCATGTCCTCGAAGCTGTCCTCGATGATAAAATCCCCCTTTGTGATGTCATCTCCTATAGCATCCAATTCCCGGACTAAACTTTCGGTCTCCTCCTTGGTCAACAAGCCTATTTTCCCCAACATTTTTGCATGCGCTTTAGAGGCGATCACATCGTATTTCGCCAAGATCAGATCCAATTCCCGATCGTTGCCAACGGTAAAATGATCAATTTTTTTATCCGTGCTAAATCCTTTGTCCCAGAGTTTCATATCGTTTGCGTTAGGCGTTATCGGTTAGGAGAAAACTACTTAAAATTTTGATATACAGATCGATGCCCTCTTCGATTTCCCGGACATAGATAAATTCATCGGCCGAATGCGATCGGGTGCTATCACCCGGGCCCAATTTTAACGACTGGCAGCTTAAGGCCGCCTGGTCGGACAGGGTGGGCGACCCGTAGGTTGATCTGCCCAAGGCAATTCCGGATTGTACCAATGCATGGTTCTTGTCTATGGCCGATGAGTTGAGGTGCAAGGAACGTGGCGTGAGTTCACATGGGGCCTCTTTTTGCAAAATTTCGGCAATTTCCCGATTGCTATACTTGTCGTTCACCCGTACATCGATTACCAGATCTACCTGGGCAGGTACAACATTATGCTGATTCCCCGCGTTCACCTGGGTCACCGTGAGCTTCACCTTGCCCAACACATCGGATACCCGATCGAAGTTATATTTTTTAAACCAGTCCAACACGGCAATGCTGTTATAAATGGCATTGTCTTCATTGGGGTGGGCTGCGTGGGAGGGTGTCCCCTTGATAACCGCATCAAAAACGACCAGCCCTTTTTCGGCAATGGCCAAATTCATCAAGGTGGGTTCCCCTACGATGGCCACATCAATTTTTGGCAAGAGGGGTAACATGCTGTTTAGCCCGTTTGGGCCAGAACTCTCTTCTTCGGCAGAGGCAACGAGAATGATATTGTGATTCAGGTTCTCGGCGCTATAGAAGTGTGTAAAGGAGGCTATGAGAGATACCAGACACCCACCCGCATCGTTGCTGCCCAGGCCATACAGTTTCCCATCTTCGACCTGGGCCTCAAAAGGATCCTTGGTATAAGCCGTATTGGGTTGCACCGTGTCGTGGTGGGAGTTCAACAATAGCGTAGGCTTCTGAGCATCAAAGTGCTGATTAAAAGCATACACGTTGTTCTTTTCCCGTTTATGGGGTATATCATGGGAGGCAAACCACTTTTCGATGGCCGTGGCCGTTTTATCTTCTTCCGAAGAAAAAGACCTGGTGGAAATCAGTTCCTTCAACAATTCAATCGCTTTTTTTGTAAGTTGACGTTGGTCCATAATCATAGGGTTATTGTAGTGAACAGTGTGGATGATGGGTTAAGCATGGACATATTTCCAATACATACCTTGTCAACATCCCGTTGAAGGGCATGAAAGCAGTTTTCCAATTTGGGGAGCATGCCGTCCGCAACGATTTTTTTCTCCAATAGCTGTTGATAGCTTTCCATGTCTATGTACGGGATTACCGAATTGTCGTCTTCCCGATTCTTCAAAACCCCCTTTTTTTCGAAACAATAGTACAAGGTGGTCCGATACGCTCCGCTCAGGGCAATGGCGATTTCCGAAGCTATGGTGTCCGCGTTGGTGTTTAACAATTGTCCGTTGCCATCATGGGTCATGGCACAAAAGACAGGTACAAAATTGGCTTGGAGCAATGCGCTAATGGCGCCGGCATTGGCACCCTCCACATCGCCCACAAAACCAAAATCGATTTCCTTCACCGGTCTTTTATGCGCAAGGATGGTATTGGCATCGGCACCACTGAGTCCTATGGCATTGCACTCCTTGGCCTGTAGCTTTGCCACTATATTTTTGTTGACCAATCCGGCGTAGACCATGGTGATGACCTCCAGGCTTTCGGCATCGGTAATTCTACGGCCGCCCACCAATTGCGATGCCACCCCCAATCTTTGCGCCATTTCCGTGGCCAGTTTGCCACCACCATGTACCAGGATCTTCAGCCCTTTATGTTCGGCGAACAGACCCGCAAATTGGGTTAAGGCAGCAAGGTCCTCTATAATGTTGCCTCCTATTTTTACAATTGATAGTTCTGGCTTCATATGCTTTCCAATATTTTTTTTAACACCAGCTGCGCGGCGTAGGTCCGGTTATTGGCCTGTGCAATGACCAAAGATTGTTCGCTGTCCAATACCGCATCTTCCACGACCACATTTCTCCGTACAGGAAGACAGTGCATGAACTGGGCACTTCCCAATTTTTCACGAGTGATCATCCAGTTGGGGTCCTGGGTCAGTACCGCCCCATAGGAGTTATAACTGCTCCAGTTCTTCACATAGACGAAGTCTGCATTTTCCAGCGCTTTTTGCTGATCGTATTCCACCCGAACGTCTCCCACAATGCGCTTATTCAACTCATAGCCCTCAGGATGTGTTACCAGAAACTCCGCATCCTGTAATTTCATCATTTCCACAAAGGAATTGGCCACGGCATGCGGAAGTGCTTTGGGATGCGGGGCCCAGGACAGCACCACCTTGGGCCGTGATGTTTTGCGCGCTTCGGCCAGGGTAATGGCATCCGCCAGGGCCTGCAGGGGGTGTCTTATGGAGCTTTCCATATTTATCACGGGAATGCTCGCATGGCGCATAAAGCCGTTCAGTACCTTTTCGGCCTCGTCCTTTTCCTTGTGCTTAAGAGAGGCAAAGGCACGGATCGCCACCATATCGCAGTATTGGGAGATTACCTGGGCCGCTTCCTTGATATGTTCGGACGTTCCTTGGTCCATGACCGTACCATCGGTAAATTCCAGGGCCCAACCCTCATTGCCGAAGTTCATGACCATGACGTTCATACCCAGGTTCAGCGCTGCTTTTTGGGTACTGAGCCGGGTTCTAAGGCTGTTGTTAAAGAACAGGAGCCCTAAGGTCTTATTTTTTCCCAAGCCTTGAAACCGCGTTGGGTTTTCCTTTAGTTTCAATGCCTCGGCAACTCCCTTTGCCAGTGGCCCAAGATCGGTTATGGATAGATAGTTCTTCATGCCAATTCGTTTTGCAGGGCTTCAAAGAACAGGTCTACCTGTTCCTTGGTAATGGTTAGCGCGGGCAAAATGCGCAATAGCTTTTTATTGTTTGCCCCTCCGGTAAAAATATGTTGGTCATAGATCAGGCGCTTTCGCAGATCGGCCACCTCAAAATCAAATTCGAGCCCAAGCATTAACCCACGGCCCTTGACCTGTTTCACGGCCGGTACCTCAAGGGCCCTTTCCTTAATATAGGCCCCTAAATTTCCTGCGTTTTCCACGAGCTGTTCCCGTTCCAACACTTCCAGGACAGCTAAGGTGGCTGCGCACGCCAGGTGATTGCCACCAAAAGTGGTTCCCAACATGCCATAGGAGGCGGGAATGTGCTCCCGGATCAAGATGCCGCCCACGGGAAAGCCGTTGCCCATGCCCTTGGCTATGGAAATGATATCGGGGGATATACCATGGTGTTGAAAGGCGAAGAAGCTACCGCTCCTACCAAAACCGGACTGAACTTCATCTGCAATGAGGACCGCCTGGTGCTGCTTGCATAGGGTTGCTACGTTCTGATAAAATTCAGTGCTGGGCTCGTCCAGTCCGCCAACTCCTTGGATCGCTTCCAGGATCACGGCACATACGTCTCCTTTTTCGATTTCAGCGGTAAAAGCATTAAGGTCATTAAAGGGTAAAAAACTTACTTTTTGCTGTTTGTTGATCGGGGCATTGATCTTTTCATTATCCGTAGCGGCCACAGCGGCGGAGGTTCTACCATGAAAACTGTTGTTAAAGGCAATAACCCTTGACTTTCCTGTTTGGAAAGAAGCCATTTTTAAGGCATTTTCATTGGCCTCGGCGCCAGAATTGCAAAGAAACAACTGGTAGTCCCCGCACTGGGATAGACGGCCCAATTGGGATGCCAACTCCTGTTGCAAGGGGTTTTTGACCGCATTACTGTAAAACCCGATCTTGTCTAATTGGTCTTTAATGCGCTTTATGTAATGTGGATGGGCATGGCCAATGGATATCACGGCATGCCCGCCATAAAGGTCCAGATAATCCTGTCCGTGTTCATCCGTAACCACCAGGCCCTTGGCGGAAACCGGGGTTACCTCGTAAAGCGGATATACATCAAATAATTTCATAGTCATTGAATTTAATGGACTGTTGTGTTAAGCGTAACATTGTTCTTACTCCACATGGTCTATCCCTTTCGTATCTGACTGATTTTTTCGAAGGAAGCTACAATACCGCGGATCAATGAAGAACTTAAACCTTGGTGTTCCATTTCATTTAGGCCTTCTATGGTGCACCCTTTGGGGGTCGTCACCCTGTCTATTTCTTCCTCAGGATGGCTGCCGGACTCGATTAGTAGACTCGCGGCCCCGTTACAAGTATGCATGGCGAGTTCCTGGGCTTCCCGCGCATCGAAACCGAGTTGAATGGCACCCTGGGTTGTGGCCCGTATCAAACGCATCCAAAAGGCGATACCACTGGCGCAGATAACGGTGGCGGCCTGCATCTGTTCCTCAGGAATTTCCAGGGAATGCCCCATCCTATTAAATATGGCCTTGGCCAGATCAATACGTTTTGCCCCCATGCTGTTACTACAGAGGCAGGTCATGGATTTTCCTACGGAAATGGCCGTATTGGGCATACTACGGATAATATATTGGTCCGCTCCAATGATTTCCTCCATTTTCCCGATGCTGAATCCCGTAATGGTTGAGATCAACACGTGTTTTTCGGTAAGCAGGTCCTTAATATCATGTAGAATCTGCGCAAAATGCCCGGGTTGGACGGCAAAGATCAGCACATCCGATTTTTTCACTGCCTCAGCATTGTCAGTGCTAACGGTGACGTTCCCATACTTTTCATAATCCTTGATACTGTCCACACTTCTTTTGGTAAGGAACATGGTGGTAGCGCCATTGGTGTGCAATATGCCCTTGGCGATGGACAGACCTAGATTTCCGGCTCCGATGATGGCTATTTTCATTTTTATTTTTTTGTCATTCCTGCGAACCTGCCTGTCGGCAGACAAGGGCGGGAATCTATTTACACTAGTTTTTACTTCTTAGACGCTCAAGCTGTTTCTAAAAGACACCTGCCTTGAGCTGTAGGCCCTCGTGCTCGTTAAAACCGAACATAAGGTTCATATTCTGTACCGCCTGTCCCGAGGCTCCTTTTAATAAATTATCTATGGCCGAAGTGACCAGCAAAGTATCCTGATGCTTGTGCAGATGGATATGGCACTGGTTGGTATTTACCACTTGCTTTAAATGAATGGGCTCTTCGGACAGTTGGGTGAATTTCGCATCCGCATAAAAATCCCGGTACAATGCCATGGCTTCATCAAGCGAAGGCTTAAAATGGGTGTAGGCCGTGGCCAAAATACCTCTTGTAAAATTTCCCCGGTTGGGGAGGAACAAGAGTTCCCCGGTGTTTTGCTGGAGCGATTGAAGGCTTTCCCTGATCTCATCCAAATGCTGATGGGTAAAAGGCTTATACCATGAGATGTTGTTGTTCCGCCAGCTAAAATGGGAAGTTCCTGAGGGGCTTACACCCGCACCCGTACTTCCGGTAGTAGCATTTACATGGATTTGCTGCCCTAAATACCCCGCCTGTGCCAAGGGCAATAGGGCCAGTTGGATCGCCGTGGCGAAACATCCCGGATTGGCGATGGCCGTGGCCTGTACAATGTCCGCTTTATGGAGTTCGGGGAGGCCGTAGACAAAGGTTCTATCGTCAAGCGCAGCATCTTTCCCAAGCCTAAAGTCGTTGCTTAGGTCCACAATCTTTGTGTCCTTGGAAAACTCATGGGTTTCTAGGAATTTGGTGGAATTGCCATGTCCAAGACATAAAAAAACAACGTCCACGTCTAAATTCACCTCATTCGTAAATTCAAGCCCTGTCCGCCCTAAAAGGTCAGGGTGGGCGGTGACTACTTTTTTACCGGCCCGGGTAGTGCTGTACACAAAATCTATGGCCACTTCCGAATGGCCCAATAGAATCCTGATGAGTTCCCCACCAGTATATCCGGAACCTCCTATAATACCTGCTTTAATCATGATCTTTGTTTACGTGCGTATATATTTTTCCCGAATTGGAGAGGATCTTGATGAACCCTTTGGCCTCTTCGGCCGTCCATCCCTTGTTCATTTCTCCATAACTGCCAAAGGAAGCATTCATCAAATCGTGCTCGGAGGTGATGCCGTTGAGCTCAAACCGGTAGGGATGCAAGCCCACGGAGACCTCACCGCTAACTTTTTTCTGGGTGTCGCTCAGAAACGCCTCGATGTTGCGCATTACTTCGTCCAAGTAATTTCCTTCGTGCAGCAGCATGCCATAAAAGTTTCCTAATTGGTCTTTTTGATATTGTTGCCACTTGCTCAGGGTATGTTTTTCCAGAAGGTGGTGGGCCTTGATAATGATGAGGGAGGCAGGCGCTTCAAAGCCCACCCGTCCTTTTATGCCGATGATAGTGTCCCCCACATGGATATCGCGCCCGATGGCAAATTTGGATGCCATAGCGTTCAACTTTTCTATTAGGTTTACCGCGGTATCGGTTTCACCATCGATTGCCTTAAGTTCACCTTTGGTAAACGTAAGGGTGATGGTTTTTGGGTCCGTTTGCTGAAGCTGACTGGGATAAGCGGTATCCGGCAAGGGCAAATGAGAGGTCAAGGTCTCATCCCCACCTACCGAGGTACCCCAGAGCCCTTTGTTTATGGAATACTTGGCTTTTTCCCAGGCGAAGTCTACCCCGTTCTTTTTTAGGTATTCGATTTCGGCTTCCCGAGAAAGTTTATAGTCCCGGATAGGCGTGATAATCTCAATTTCGGGGGCCAGGATCTGGAAGATCATATCGAATCGTACCTGATCGTTCCCAGCTCCGGTACTGCCATGCGCTATGTAGCCTGCACCTACCTTTTTGGCATAGGTCACTATTTCAATGGCCTGCACGATTCGTTCCGCACTTACCGAAAGGGGATAGGTATTGTTCTTGAGGACGTTGCCAAAGATGAGGTACTTTACCACCTTGTCGTAGAAGGTCTGCACGGCATCTATGGACGTATAGGAGGTGGCTCCCAGTTTTAGTGCCTTTTCCTTGATGACCTCGATCTCCTCCCGGGAAAACCCACCGGTATTCACACTTACCGCATGTACTTCAAAACCTTTTTCCTGGGAGAGGTATTTTGCACAATACGAGGTATCCAATCCGCCGCTATAGGCTAAAACGAGTTTTTTCATTTTTGTTTCTTTTTAAGGAACAACTGTTCTTTTATACTTTTTAGGCGTTTAAATGCCTTTCCGTTTACCTTTTCCCTTTTTCGTTCGTTTTGTTTGGCCTTTGGGTCATGGAGCATTCCCGTACATAGACACATTTTCCGCTCCGTTCGGGTAAGAATATCAAAATTTTTACAGGTCTGGCATCCTTTCCAAAATTCGGGATCATCGGTAAGCTCCGAAAAGGTCACCGGTTTGTACCCCAGTTCGTAGTTGATTTTCATAACCGCCAATCCGGTAGTGATTCCAAATATTTTAGCCTCGGGAAATTTTTTCCTGGAGAGCTCAAAGACTTTCTTCTTGATTTTTTTGGCAAGGCCCTGGCCCCTATAATCGGGATGTACGATAAGACCCGAATTGGCCACGTATTTTTCGTGCCCCCATACCTCTATATAACAAAAGCCCGCAAAGGTATCGCCGTCCAGAGCAATGACCCCGTTACCGTTTTCCAGTTTTCGGAGGATGTATTCCGGCGTACGCTTTGCAATACCCGTGCCCCGTACCTTTGCGGATTCCCCGATGGTATCGCAGATAATCTGGGCGTATCTAAAATGTGCTTCGTTAGCAATAACAATTTCCATTGCCACTTACGTTTAAGGGTAAAAAATAAAATTGAATGTTGAAGAGATTTTGCGGAAATGGACTCACCTATTTCCAAAACAGGAACGCACCCTTACGGGCGACGGCGAGTAGGCACAAAAGAAGTTGACGGAACTGAAGTCCGAAAAGAAAAGTGGGTATGTGCGTTAAAATCCATTAGGAGTCAAATGTACAAATTAAACTCAAACTTCATAAGTTGCACCTCAATTTTTACGAAATAACATATTTTGCCCCCTTAATCTGAATATTTCGTAAAGCAAAAAAGCATACACTACAATATATTCAAGAGCCAATAGTGGTAAACTCTCCTTGTACGCACTGTTGGAGTAGGCCCAATAGCTCAAGATTACGGCGCCAGACCAGACCAGAGGAAACCGATAATCGGTAAATAAGGCCAGCAACAATACGAATACAATGTACCAGGGATGCACAGTGGCCGTCAGGAAATAATAACAGCAAAGTACCCATAACATGGAACCCATGAGGGTGGACAATTGCTGGTTTTTTCTCAGGAAGGTAAATAGCAGCACAAGGGTTATGGTAAGCAAGGTGGTAATCTTACCGTAGACCTTGATAAGCTCCCAGGGTTTTGCATCGAATTGGACTGCGATTTGTTTGACCAGGTTGTAGAGCCCTGCATTGAACTCGAAGTTGGAAAACCACAAGCCTACAGTCTCAGAATAATTGTCCAGGAATTCAGTGGAATAAAAAGGGATTAGCGATACCAGCGTGGTTGTTCCTACAATAAGGTAGAAAAGTACCGAGCGCTTAAACCCTAAATGCTTCAAGAATAAGGGCAGAAACAGCAAGGGTACGAGCTTTACGGATATGGACAGCGCAAATACCACGGCCGCTAGAGCCCATTTGTTTTTGGAGACCAGGTACATGGACCATACAAAAAAGAATAACATGACCCCTTCAAAGTGAAGGTTCCCTGTGAGTTCAATGATGACCAAGGGATTTAGGAAGTACCAAAAAATAAGGTGAGGAGAACGGCTCAGGTTTTGGAGCAATTTTCGCCCAAAATACAGAATACCCAGGTCCGCAAGAATAATGATGCCCCTTAGGGCAATGGTGGCGCCCAGTACGCTCTTACCCGATAGCAGTGCGGCAAGGGCAAAAAGAACCTGATTCAAGGGTGGATAATTGCTAAAATGCTTTGCGCTTAAACTACCCATTCCGTCATAAAGTTCCTGTGCATTGGCAATGACCAAGCCCTCCTGTTCAATTAAGGTATTGGGTAGGTGTAGGTAGGGGTTTATTCCATGGCGCACCAACTCCCCATCCCAAATAAAGCGATAAAAATCTTGGGAAAGATTGGGTTCTGCGATTATGAAACAGATACGAAAAAGGATTCCGGCACATAGGAGGAACTTGAGGTTCCATTTTTCAAATTGTATCAATTTGAAGCTCAAAAAAAATGCGCCCAGGAAAAGGGTCAGTAATTTGATGAAATCGGTACGTTGCAGATCGTAGGCGAAGGCGAGATAGAACGCACTACTGACAAGCACTATCAGAATTGGAATTTTGTGCAGTTTCCAATAAAGGATAAGGTGTTGGTATATGCTTGGCATCAGTTAGGGTATAAGGCCAAGAAAAATAAGAAATTAAAATTAAAAATGACTAGGCTTTTGCCGTAAGGGATTTAAAGAATACAAATCCAAACCCTAAGAACAACATGAAATGGAACGGAAAGAGCCCAAAATCGTTTAAGGGGATGGCGCTGTACATCCCAAAGAGGAAGTAAACCATTAAAGCCGCCTCCAAAATCATATTCGGAGATAGTTTTTTGGCCAGATACTTATTGCCTTTCCAACTGTCTGTAAGGTTGTTGATGTTAAATTTAGGAGTGCGCACAAATTCGCTTCGTTTTCCCATATGGCCTTCCAAAACGGCAACCGTGTTGTGCAGGGAGAATCCGAGCGCCACGGAAAAGAAGGTAAAGAATAGTTTTATATAATCCACAAAGTTGTCAAAACTACTGCCTTGAATACTTCTATAGGTAAACCAATAACAGATGAATAGGATTATGGTGCTAACAATGAAAAAACTGGTTACCTCGAAAACCCATCCCAAATGGCCATACATATTTTTGATGTAGAGCATTGGGATACTCAACAAGGCGACGATGAATACACAGAGGAACATAGAACTGTTCAATAGGTGCATTACTCCGTGGAATTTGGTCTTAAAAGAAATATTCTTGGCGGTGATAACGCTCCAAACGGTTTTCCTAAAGTTCTCTGCTCCGCCTTTGTTCCATCTGAACTGTTGTGATCGGGCCGCACTGATTACAACCGGGAGTTCCGCAGGAGTCTCTACGTCCTCCAAGTACTTGAACTTCCAGTTTTTCAGCTGTGCACGGTAACTGAGGTCCAAATCTTCGGTCAGCGTATCGCCTTCCCAGTTGCCTGCATCCAAAATACATTCCTTGCGCCATATCCCGGCGGTGCCGTTAAAGTTTATGAAATGTCCTTTGGCATTTCTTCCTACCTGTTCCAGGGTAAAATGGGCATCCAAAGCAAAGGCCTGGATTCTGGTTAGCGTTGAATAATCCCTATTGATATGGCCCCATCGGGTCTGTACCACGCCTATTTCCTTATCTTTAAAATAGATTACCGTTTTCTTTAACCAATCGTTATCTGGTAAAAAGTCGGCATCAAAAATGGCCACGAAATCACCCTTGGCTATTTTTAGGCCCTCTTTTAGGGCGCCTGCTTTAAACCCTTCCCTGTTCTCCCGTCGAATATGCTGAATGTCCAGACCGGTGTCCTGCAGGGCCTTAATGCGTTCGGCGGTTTCCTCTATCGAATTATCGGTGGAGTCATCCAGTACCTGGATTTCCAATTTACTGGTAGGGTATTCTATCTTGGCGATATTTTCCAACAGGCGTTCCACCACATACTCCTCATTATAGATGGGAAGTTGGATGGTAACAAAGGGAATTTCCTTGGGATCTAATAGATTGTATTTTGGGGCTTCTTGGTTTTGTCTTTTTTGTCCGAGGTAATTGACCAAAAGATTTAATTGGGCCAGACTATAAAAGAATATCAATACTAATGCAATGCTGTAAATAGCGATGATAATGTAAACAATTGTAAGTCCCATATTATTTGATGCTGTATTTAAATATCCAACCAAGGATTTTTATGCCTGCAAATATACTACCTTTTACGGTACCCGACACCTTGGACATACCAATTCTTTTTTTATAACGCACTGGTACTTCGGTATATGTCAATTTTCTCTTCAGTGCTTTCAGCTGCATTTCCACGGTCCATCCGTAGGTTTTGTCCTCCATTTCCAGTGTTAACAACTTGTCATACTTTATGGCCCTAAACGGTCCTAAGTCCGTAAATGTTGCCCTAAAAAACAACTTCATCAAAAAAGTGGCCAACTTATTGCCAAAAATTTGCTGTGGCGTCATGGAGCCTGGTTCGCGTAACGCGCTTACCCTTGCCCCAACAACAAAATCAACACCGTCCTCAACAATGGGTTTTACAATTTTGGAGAGTTCCTCCGGGTAATCGGAATAATCTCCGTCGATAAATACGATGATATTGGGGGTTTTGGATTGTTTGGCCACATAATCCATGCCGCAGAGGCAGGCGTAGCCATATCCTTTTCGATTCTCGGTTAGGACCGTAGCCCCCGCTTTGCTGGCGTTTTCCACGGTTTGGTCCGTAGAATGGTTATTGACCACGATGATTTCCGAGACGCAGTCCGGAATTTCTGCAATGACCTTGGCAATGGACTCCCCTTCATTGAAGGCAGGAATAATCACTTTGATATCCGTCATTATTTTAAATCGGAAAGCTTGTTTTCCCGCTGGAAACTTCTAAAACTGAACCACTCCTTAATTTTCCTTCCATTGGAATACTTTTCCGCTGAGGTTAATTTTTCATTCATGTATTTAAGACAATAGCCATTTTTTATGCCGTCCTTGAGCTGGCATTTGTGGTTCACTTTTCCCCTGGCGTCATAAAACAACCACCAATCTACTTCTTTCCCTTTGTGATAATGCCCCTGTTTTAGTAATCTCCCACGTGGATCGTAAAAATGCCAGTAATTCTCCCTTTGGTCCCTAAGGTAATGTCCCTGTTCGGATTTTACCCCGTTTTCATGATAAAATTTCCAATATCCCACCTTGTTTTGTCCGTTCTGCCATCCTTCTGATCGCAAGGTTCCGGATTGATAATAATCTTTCTGGTAGACCCTTCCCATTTTGGGGGATATACCTATTAGGAGCAATGTCCAAATCAAAGGGAGCAACTTTGAAGACATAGTTTTTTACTTTTTGTCGGGACAAAGGGAATAGGTTAACACCTTATTTCTGATTTACAAGATCCATGAGGTCCACATCATTGCCCAACAATACCTGATTGCTATCTATACGCCCTTTTAGGGGGCCGTTTTCCAGTTTAAGGACACCCCGCGGACAAACAGCGGAACAAATACCACAGCCCACACAACTAGATCGTACGATGTTCTCCCCTTTTTGGGCGTAGGCCCTTACATCGATACCCATTTCGCAATAGGTGGAACAATTTCCACAGGAGATGCACTGACCACCGTTGGTGGTGATCCTGAATCTGGAGAAGAGCCGCTGTTGGAATCCCAGAATGGCCGCCATGGGACAACCAAACCTGCACCAGACCCTATTGCCCAATAAGGGGTAGAATCCGGTTCCGATGACACCAGAAAAAATGCTCCCGATCAAAAAGCCGTAAGATTTTCTAAGGCTTTCCGATTTGAAGAGAAAGATATTGCCGTCACCACTAAAGTAATGTAGCCCGATCAGTGCCATAATGATTACAAAATAACCAATGGCACCATATTGGGCATCCTTTTGGAGCTCTTGTCTTTTAAAGAGCATTACCCATCCAAAGACCAAGGTCAGGATTGCGGTTACCCCCACTAGAAAGGTGGTTTTCGTAAGCCAGTACTTGCTGGTATCGTTGCCAAGATAGGAATAGATTACTGCCGTGGTCATCAGGGTAACAAATACCACCACGCTATGTACCACCCAGCGTTCAACCTTCCAGGCCGATACTTTTTTATCGCTTAATTGCCTAAAGGAATCGCCGGCAGTCTCGGCCAATCCGCCACAGCCACATACCCATGAGCAATACCAGCGCTTACCATACTTAAAGGTGAGGATGGGTGAGATTACAAAAATGGTAAGAATACCAAAAAGGAGCATGGCCATCCCTACGTCTCCGGCATCTATAAAACCATTAATTCGGTAGCGTTCAAAATTATAGTAGTTCAAGGGCCACATATTCTTGAGGTCGTAGTACGGAATCTTGCCGTTGAGCCTGGCCATAATCTCTGGAATGAGAAAGGCAAAGGCTGCTTGAAAAAACATAACGCTAATGGTCCGTAAAACCTCGTAACGGTTATGGCGGTATTTCCAAATGAACTTGACCCCAAAGGCCAAAATGGCCACGGTGTATAAGGTTCCATATACAAACCACTGGCTGGCCGGATTTCCACTGAGCATTTTACTAAGGGGGTCAAACAGAGCAATAACCCCGGTATTATCGCCTTTTGAGGACAATCCCAAATAGGCCGGAAAAAAATAGAGCACAATATAAAATCCGGTCAGAGCTATCCCCGCCAGCCATCCGAAGAGGCCCGCCGAGGAAATGGATTTAAACCATACCCCATCATTTTTGATGCCCTTGTGTTTCTGGCCATAGGCTTCTTTGGAGAACCAGAAGGTTCCCCCAAAAATGGAGAGCAGCGCTAGGGAGAGCCACAGCCCTTTGTTGGGAAAATTTATGTTGAAAGAAGCGAGCAATAAAATGCCAAGACCTGCCATACCCCAAAGGGTAGCCAATTTTTGCCCTTTGCTCAATGACTTGGGGGGTTGGCCGGTAAGCGCCATGCTTTTATCTAAAGTGCTCATAGTCTGTTTCTGGTTTATGTGGTTTGAAAAATTCGTGCCCAACTTTTTTTCTTGGGTTTGATGTTGGCGCCCATTTCCGAATTGTATTTGGATACGATTTCGGTCTCGTAGTGCGAATAGAATTCTGGATCAAAGTTGGCATCCCCTAAATGTTCCATGACATGGTCTACCGATCGTCCCTCGGTAAGCCAACGGTCAAAAATTTCGTGGCGCATACGGATACCAAAGGTATTGATGCCCAAAAACTGTCGGGTTTCCCTATGATAAGCCACCGTGATACAAACTTTCTCTAGGGCATGTCTCCAGTGAAAATGTTGTTCATAGTCCTTTTTGGCCGGCCCGTCGGCAAATACCCAGCCGTAGGTCTGGTATTCTATGTCCAGGAATTTGGCAGAGTTGAACCAGTGCCCGGGCTTGTATTCCAATTTGTTTCCACAGATGGTATGGGCCACGGTCTCGCCCATCATGCGCCCGGTATACCATACTGCTTCGATGGGCCGGCGGTTGCCAATGGCCTCATGCTGTTCGGCGCAGTCGCCTATAGCATATATATCCTGAATATTGGTTTCCAAGTGCCTGTTGACCTTTACACCCCTGCCGAGTTCAATACCGGAATCCTTTAAAAAATCCACATTTGGGGAAACCCCGGCGGTGAGTCCTACCACATCGCATTCGATTGTTTCGCCTTTATCCGTAGTGACCGCTTTTGCCTTGCCATTTTCGTCAGGAATGATTTCAACAAGGTTGGTCCCCAATTTTAGATCGATGTGGTGCTCCAGGATGTGCTCGTTGATCATCTGCGATTCCCCTTCCGGAAGCACACCGTTCCAGAAACTGCTTTCCCTGACCAAAAAGGTCACTGGAATATCCCTGCTTCTAAGCATTTCGGCCAACTCTATTCCTATGAGTCCGCCCCCTACGATCACGGCACGCTTGCAGAGCTCCTTGTTCGGGGCATGGACTTCCAGGAGATCTAGGTCCTGTTTGGAGTACATACCCTGTACCCCATGCAAATCCTGGCCTGGCCAACCAAACTTGTTGGGTTTGGATCCCGTGGCAATGATCAATTTATCATAGCCAATAGTCCTGGAGTTGTCCAATAGCAACTTTTTCTCTTCGTGATTTACCTTGGTAACATAGCCTCGGACCAATTCTATCCTGTTCTTTTGCCAAAACCAGTTCTCATAGGGTTGAATATGATCAAACTTCATATGGCCCATGTAAACGTACATCAAAGCGGTACGGGAGAAGAAATAATCGGTTTCCGCCGAAACCATAATGATTCTTTTATCGGATAGTTTTCGGATATGTCTGGCTGCGGATACACCAGCGATACCGTTACCGATGATAACGATGTTTTCCATTTGGATTGTGGGTGTTACAATTTTTTAGGTCGTGTCTAAATATAAGAACTTAATTTTCAACTTTAATTTAGAAAGAATTTAAATACGATGTTTTGCTGTAAGGTTTTAGATGAAAAAACGAACACCTAACTCGTTGATTACTAATTTCTTAAATAAATCACAAAATTCTGAATTTTCTGTAGGGTAGTGGGCAATGATTCGACCTAAGCGTCAATCTAGCACAAATAAAACCATGCAAATGAAAAGTACCATAGCACACCTTACAGCTGTTTTTTTATTGACCGTCTCCCTAAGCTATGGGCAGACCAAAGCTGAGTTTTTCTCCAAGGCCGATACTTTTTTTAAGACCTATATAAAACAAGGTAGGGTAGCCTATAGCACAATCAAACAAGATCCGGGCGCACTTGACGAACTGATAAGTATGGCCGAGGGCATTAGTGTGTCCAAATCGGACAGTAAGGAATACCAAGCATTCTGGATCAACGGGTATAATCTTTCGGTAATCAAGGGAATCGTGGACAATTATCCAATAAAGTCGCCCCTGGACAAGGCAGGTTTTTTTGATGCGATCAAATACAATATTGGTGGGCATAGCATCACTTTGAACGACATAGAAAACAAACTGTTGAGGGCCAATTTTCCCAACGAAGCCCGTTTTCATTTCGTTTTGGTCTGTGCCGGTTTAGGCTGTCCCCCCATTATTGACCGGGCATACTTGCCCTCTTCCTTGGAGGTGCAACTGCAGAAACAGACCCAATTGGCGCTGAACAATCCGGAGTTTATCAAACTAAATAAGAACAAGGTTGGGCTTTCCCAGATTTTTGAATGGTACAAGGGAGATTTTACGCAGGGTGGAAAGAGTTTGGTCGATTTTGTGAACCTGTACCGAAACGAGAAACTTCCGGAAAAGGCCAAAACCTATTTCTACAGTTACGATTGGACCCTAAATGAAAGTAAATAATAACGACATATAAATAACGACTAAAATGAAATTGTTTAAACACGGTATATTAAGTATTGCATTGTTTTTTGTTGCAGCAACAGCTATTGCACAGGACGATAAGGATCAACAGAAAAGTAACATCCAGACCTTTACTCCTTCCAAATTGGTCGGCAAGGGCCAGTGGGATCTTAAATGGTTCAACAACCTCTATACACAGACAGAGAGTACCTTTAGCGAGGGCAGAGAACCCAGGCAGACCTTTTTTACCTCTACCTTGGAGGTGTATACGGGCGTTGGTGAAAATAAAAGATGGAATGTGGGGGCCATCCTGGAGTTTAGGTCCAACGTGGTGGCCGATAGGGGTGCCCTGGAGGTATTTCAGTTTGACGGTGATGACACCACGGCCCGATCAGGTCTGACTTCCATAGCACCTTCTGTAAAATTTGTGCCTTTTGCTTCTCTGAGCAATTTTTCCATACAAAGCTCCTTTTTTATTCCCTTAGTGGATAACGAAACGGAAAATGGTGTTTTTTTAGATCAAAACGGATTTATTTGGCAGAATCGGTTTTTCTATGATTATACCTTTCCCGGAGATAAGTGGCAGTTGTTCAGCGAGATCAATTCCGAACTGAATTTTGGGGACAAGGACGAGAGTTTTGCCAACAACAGTTTGCGGCTTACGCCAGGCATCTTTTTGAGTTATTTCCCAAGTTCCAAGTTCACCATCCTGGCTTTGGCGCAACATTCCCAATTGATAGACCTGGGCAGCGATTTTGAACAAGACTTTACCGCGCTTGGTGGAGGTCTAAAGTACCAATTGACCAAAGCATTGAACATTGAGTTTCTGTATACAAATTTCGTAAGGGGCAATGACACAGGCCTAGGGGAAACCTTTAACATAGGCTTAAGGGCCATTTTGTAGAAGGAATTCATAAAAATATTATTTTAGAAGCCTTATTCCCGATCATATGAGGAAAATAGGGCTTCTTTTTTTATGTCTGGTGCAACTCTCCTGTACCGGTCAGGTCATGGAAAAAATCAATGGAGTGAGTTTTGTGGGTTCCCGTGAAAAGGTTACCCAGCAACAAGTGGATGCCGTGGTTGGGATCAATGCCGGTTATGCTGCGGTAATGCCGTTCGGGTTTATTCGGGACCTGCATTCCCCGGATATTGTCTTTGACACGGACAGGCAATGGTACGGGGAAACCAGGAGAGGTGCCAAGCAATACATACAATTGCTCCAGAAAAATGGGATCGAGGTGATGCTGAAACCACAAATTTGGATTTGGAGGGGGGAGTTTACCGGCGGATTAAAGATGGGATCGGAAGAGGATTGGAAGGCCCTGGAAGCTTCGTACGATGCGTTTATCCTCACCTATGCCAAACTGGCCGAGGAGACCAATACCAAATTACTTTGCATTGGAACCGAATTGGAACAATTTGTAAAAAACCGGCCCCAGTACTGGAAAGCCCTAATTAAAAAAATTAGAGCGGTATACCAGGGTAAACTAACCTATGCGGCCAATTGGGACGAGTACCCGAGAACCTCTTTTTGGGATGAGCTCGATTATATAGGGATTGATGCTTATTTCCCTTTGTCCGAGGAAAAGACCCCGACAATTGAGCAGCTCAAGGCCGGATGGCGACCCCATAAAGAAAGAATTTCCCTCTTGTCCGAAACCATGAACAAACCGGTGCTGTTTACCGAGTTCGGATACCGAAGTATGGATTATACGGCCAAAAAACCCTGGTTGGTAGATCAAAACCAAATGGCGGTCAATTTTGAGGGTCAGGTGAACGCGAAAAAAGCGATCTTCGAAGAGTTTTGGACTGAGGATTGGTTTGCTGGTGGATTTGTATGGAAGTGGTTCATTGATCATAAAAACGCGGGCGGGGATACCTGCAACCGATTTACCCCTCAAAACAAACCTGCGGAAGACGTACTGCAACAGTATTTTAATAGGTATCGGTAAGGTGTCATGCACCCTCGGTGTCTGCTTTCCCAAGGGTTTTTCCCTCCTTGGTGCATCTGGTACTTTATGGAAGTCCTAATTGAACCAGCGGGTTTGCCCGAAGTTTTTCCAAGGCCCTTAATTATCACAAGACCGTGAACTTTTTTAGGAAGGGATGGGCTATCTTTAAAGCCAAAACCCAAAAATTGCCATGAGGTTTGGTCCATCACTTTTGCTTTTTTTCCTTTTTGCTTGGGGATTTGCGCAACAACCTACCGTAGCCGATGTAAAGGTACAGGGCAATAAGCGGACCAAGGCATCCTTTATCAAAAAAATTGCCAAGGTACGGCCTGGAACCATCTTGGACTCTATGGCCATGGAAGCGGATATCGCCCGCTTAAAACGTCTACCATCGGTGTCGCATGCTTACTTTCAGGTTTTCCCTGCCCAGGAAAACACCTATAATGTATTTTATAATATTGAGGAAAACTTCACTTTGATTCCGTTTGCCAATGTATATACCTCTACCAATGACGATTTTGCCTTCCGGATCGGGCTTCAGGAATTCAACCTTTTGGGTCGGAATATTACCCTGGGCGGGTTTTATCAACGGGATGTGTTTAATTCGTTCGGGCTAAATATCCGGGCGCCCTATTTGTTTACAAATACCTTGGGCCTGGCCGTCAACTATCAAGATTTAACAACCCAGGAACCGGTTTTTTTTGAGAATGCTACAGCAGATTATAAATATAACAATACCTCCTTCGAGGTTTTGGGACTCTACGAATTTAATCTGAAAAACAGGATCGAGTTGGGCATCAACTTTTTTACGGAAGACTACGAGTTCCTATTTGGCGCTACAAGTCCGGATGTGCCTTTAGAACTTGTGGTGGATAAATTATTGTACAAACTCATCTATGAATACAACGGTATAAAATATTATTATCAGTATTTATCGGGATTTAAAAGTACGCTCAACCTGCAATACGTGACCAGTTCGGATGTACGCCTACCGGAGTTTTTGATCGGCTTCAATGATTTTGTCTATTTCAATAGGGTAGGAAAACGAGGCAATTGGGCCAGTCGCTTGCGTTTGGGAGTCGCGAGCAATATAGATTCTCCCTTTGCGCCCTTTGCCGTGGACAACAACTTGAATATACGTGGGGTAGGGAATACCATTGATAGAGGTACTGCTGCCATTGTCCTGAATACGGAATACAGGCATACCTTGATAGACAAGGATTGGTTTGTGCTACAGGGCAATGTTTTCATCGACGGGGGCTCATGGCGAAATCCCGGAGGTGACTTTGGAGATTTTGGGGATGATGAAAATTTGAGGATATATCCCGGTTTTGGTATCCGCTTTATTCATAAGCGTATTTTCAACGCCATTTTTAGGGTCGATTACGGACATGGGATCACTCAGGAAGCCGCAAAGGGCATTGTATTTGGAATTGGTCAGTATTTTTAAATACCTTTGTAGGAAACCATCTTTAGAATGCCTGTTAATAAGGGGATCACGTTTATAGTGCTTATTTTCCTCTTCCTTGGACAGATACGCGCCCAAGATCCCCCGTTGAAAGCTATCGCCGAAGAGGGCGATGGTATTTTTTCCATTCTCCGAAGACAGGGTATTGATCCCATAAAATATTACGCTGATTTTATCGCCTTGAACCGAAGTAGTTTGAAATCGGGAAATGGGTTAAAAAAGGGCAAGGAATATGTTATTCCGCGGGTGCCTGATTCCTTTAAGGCAATGGCGAGACAGATACAATTGTCAGATGGGTCCGAAACTCCGCTGTTTGGTAGGGAAGTGGCAGACTTTGTGCGAAAGGACAGTTCCTTAAACAAGGTGGTCTATTATTTGGTTTCGATACAGGAGAGGCACGAGGCGGCGGAAAAAAACGTTAAGGAACGTCGCTCCGAAAAGGATATAACATTGCAACTGGCGAAGGAACTATTGCTTCGAGGCGCCATGGTGTATTGGTTAAACGATTCCCATGCATCCACCACCAAAACGGATGCCAATAGGAATGATGTCGATGAGACCCTTATGCAGACCAAGGGCATGGACGCCTATATTGATGCAATCAACAAACGCTATTTAAAGCACAACGGCAAATATCAGCGGTTGTTGGTCATCCAAGAACGCATCTCCACTACCGGGCCAGGAATAGACGTTACCTTATACCATCACGAAACCAGCGCGGAAGGAAAAAAATTGGCGAACAACATACGGCGCATGTTCCGGGAACGAAACATTAGAACCAGATATTTTAAGAGTTATTCCGAGGTTTTTAAGGATAAAGGCGGTCTGTACTTGGCCAAGAACATCCTGCCTACCATGACCTATATTGAAATAGACCGAAACCCCAAAGCGCGTAAAAGGACCCTTGCGGATATTATCACCAATGGGGTGTTATTGGACTACTCCGATTTGGACTTTGAGGACAAGGATTGATCAGAGCAAGCGGGGGACTTCCTTGCCTCAATGAAAACCGATGGATTAGTTGGTTTCTTGTTGAGGTAAAACGCAATCTAAGACGCCACTTTACGCCTGTAGTAATCATATAGGGCCCCCGGAGGTGCTCCCATGAACTTCTTTAGGTGAATAACCCCAAAATGGTACTGCAATCTGAGCCATCCATTTTTCTCATATTTACGCGCTGAGGTTTGCACGCGCTGTGGAAGTATCTTAAAGTTGGTTATTTTGTACAGGCGCCCAATAAACTCGTTGTCCTCATAAATAATATAGTTTTCGTCAAAACCCAATGATTTTTGGAACAATGATCGGGAAATAAAAAGGGACTGGTCTCCCCCTCTACAAATCCTGTGGTTGACTTTGGTGAACCATGCGAACAATTTCAAGGCCCAATTATTGCTATCGAACCGCATGCGAAAACAGCCCGCATCAAATCCTTCCTCCTTGGCTTTGAGGATAAAGTTGTCAAAATTCTTGGGCGGTAGGGTATCGGCGTGCAAAAAATAGAACAGGTCTCCCCTGGCATGTTGCGCGCCATAATTCATTTGTTTGGCACGCCCCTTTTCGGCAGGTAATATCTTGGCCCCCAAATCAAGGGCTACAGCGGCGGTACGGTCCGTACTTCCTCCGTCCACAATAAGGATTTCCTCGATGTTTCCAGAGGAAGCGCAATTTTTTGCTAAATGGTCCAAGAGCTTCCCGATATGCTCCTCCTCGTTGAGCACCGGAACGATAATGCTGATTGTCCGGGGTTTATTTTGCTTCATTCAGGCTCCAATCATATTTAAGATATGTGATTTTGGTTTGCTTTCCTACCGCGATATTGGTATAGGCTTTAATGTAGTCTATCAAGGAAGTTCCTGTGGTAAAATCCTTTTTGTACCATTTGAAAATATTGGATAACTGTGCGGATGAAGTACTAATGCGATTGCGCTTGGTATCATTGACAAAATCTATGGTCATAGCCTGTAATTGGGCTTCCAATCGGGAGGGTGTATAGGCTTCGTTCAGTAATCTGGGACAGGAGTACGAGGCGCAGTTAATGGCAAAATGGATACGGGGCTCGTCCATTTTTCTTAGAATTTTGTGTTCTATTTCCCCCAAATTGTACCATTTGTCTCCTAGTTTGAAGAAACGGGTACCCCAAGGGTCCTTGATGTCCTTGATACTCTTAATGGGATAGTTGTCTATAATCAGTTTTATGGTAAAGGCATTGTAAGCGTTGATCCAATAGGCCAGTACCTGTTCCCTGGTCCAGCTTTCATCCGGCAGATTAGCTGCCAGGGCGTCCAGATAAACCTGCAGCTTTGCCCTATCGGCTTTAAAACTGCCATAGTCCACATCGCCGTTGACATTTACGTAAGTTTTCAGCAGTTCATTCCAAGCGCTGTGATCAAATGCTGCTTCTACTACCCCCGTTGTTTTTGCCGGTTCGGGCTTTGGTATGTTCGTTTCTTGGATAGGCGCTTTGGAAATACTGTCCAAGGAAGGAGTTTCATTTGGAAGATCCTCCCCTGGTGGAGCGTCAGTTTCCATCACGTCCGATTGGGAGGATGCATTTTCCATTACCTCCGTTTCCTGTGCCACAAGCGTTTTGGGACTTCCGCAGGAAACGATAAAGAAAAGTGTGAGGAGTAGAACTATTCTCATCTGCTGCAATTTAGCAATTAAGTCCGCCCATGGCAAGCTTCCTTACATGGGAAGATTATTTTTTCGGTAAAAAGCCTCCTTGTTTAAGTCCACAACCAAAACACACCGCTGCAATAAGGTATTCTAAAAAAACTTCTGCAACAACAAATAGAACAGCCCACTTGCCAGGGCAGCGATCGGCAGCGTCAATACCCATGAGAGTATAATTTTGGACACCATTCCCACGTCCGATTTTTTGGTTACCGTACCAATCCCGAAAATGGAACCTACAGACACATGGGTCGTAGAAACCGGTAAACCATGAACACTGGCCGTGGTAACCAATAGTCCGGTAATGATATTGGCCGTAAAGCCTTGTCCTGCGTTCATAGGGGTAATTTTTTTGCTCATGGTAACCCCTACCTTTTTGGCATTTACAAGACCTCCTATGGCCATTACCGTGGCTACGGCAATCATTCCCCACTGAATATTAAGGGTATTGATGATGAGAAGCAGGCCAACAATTTTTGGAGTGTCGTTGAGGCCCCTGGCAAAACTCACAATTCCAGCGCTTATGTAATGTAAGGTATCCAAGATCTTTTGGGCGGTTATTCCAAAAACATGCCCGTTATACATCCCCATGTCATTATTGCCAATATGTGCCCTAACACCGGTACCGCCTACCATATTCATTTGGTTTCCCGGTGGCGATACCACCTGGGTCTCTGTTTTTTCGAAATAGACACCGTCGGTCTTGGTAAGCTTCAACAGCCTCCTGAAATACCTGAAAATAAGATAAGCGATCAAACTTAGTACCGCGGCCATCAAGGGACTTACAACAAGAGGCACTAGAAAGGTCTTTCCCAGTTTTAAAAAATTAAAATCGCTCCCAACCGCCATAACTCCTGCACCAAAAAGGGCCCCAACAAGACTGTGTGTGGTGGAAATGGGCATTCCGATGCGAGTGGCTGTAAAAACGGTCAGGGCCGCCCCCAAGGCGATTGCGATCGCAAAATTAGGGCTTAGGATAAGATCATTGGGCACCAAGCCTTTACCGGAGAAATTTTTCACCAGTTCCTTGGCCAAAAAGATAGCAGCCACGGATCCGGCAAATGTAGTAATGGTAGCCCAGCCAATGGCTTTTTTGTAATTGGTGGTGCCACTGCCAAAAAGTGTGGCTACCCCTTTAAAGTTATCATTTGCACCGTTGCTATACGCCAAAAAGCAGGCAGCAAGGAATAGGAGAACAAATATGGCACTCATATATAGTTTTTGTCGACTGTATCTTTCATTCGACGTAACTGCACAAACTTACTTACATCCAATGGAGCACATTAACATATTAGTGCTGCCCCAAGGTCTTGGAAAGGACTTGGGCAACGGAATCAAATGGCACCGAAATCAGTTAGCAGCAGCCGCCACCATCATAGTGCCATGTGCTTTCGCTAACGTGGATATGGTCGCTGGCCTTGGCAAGGGCGTCAGCAGTCTTATCACATACGGCCAGAGGCTGGTTCTGCATGAGTACATGTCCGTTTTGATCATCAAAATACTCCTCATCCCCGTAGTAGATGGCGGTTTTTCCAGTAAACATACAAGGACCGTCCGCGGGCATGGGATCCTTTATGGCCGCAATTTCGATCGACTCAATATGAACCAATTCGTCGGTGGGATAATGATTTGGGGATAATACCCTATATGACTTTCTTGCGCGTATTTCTATGGTTCCAAAACCGGCATCCGTCAGTACCTTAACATAGTCCTTGATCGGAATACTACCACTAAGGCAGAGTGCCCTAAGTCGGTCGTCATTCCTCAAGGTTTCGTTCATGGGCTGCTCGCAGGTGGGATCGCTCATGACCAAACGGCCATGGGGTTTTAGTACCCGGTACATTTCCGCAACGGCCTTTTTTAAGTCTTCGGTCTTAAAGATATTGAAAAGACAGTTTTGCGCCGCTACATCAATGCTTTCACTTTCGACCGGAAGATTTAGCGCATCGCCCTTCACCAGATTCACGTATTCACTTTTGAACCAATCATTTTCCTTCTCGGCGATCTTAAAATTGTTCCGGGAAGCCTCCAACATTTCGTCTACCACATCAACACCGGTAACCCCGCCTTTTTGACGGGAAAAATAAGCGAATTGCAAGAGTTCCATTCCTCCACCAACGCCTACGTACAATACTTTGGGGTTGTTTACCAGATCTTGTGCAGATACCGTACTGCCACAACCATAGTTCATTTCCTGCATAATCTTGGGGATGGATAGTCCCGGGAACTGCCAAATAGGATTGGTAGTACAGCATAAGCCAACATCTGGCGCTAGGGCCGCTTCCTTGTACAAATCGTTTGTTGCTTCTAAATAACTCATATTTCCTTTATTAGTTCCTTAAATAGTTTGATCATTTTGGGTTCAGCTTCCCCCGCGATCCTTATAATCTCCTCAATATTAATCGGTTGTAGATTGTCGGGGTCGCATTCATCGGTCAACACAGATACTGCTAATATAGGTAGTCGTAAATGATTGGCAACAATTACTTCTGGAACCGTACTCATACCCACGGCATCGGCCCCAATGATCTTCAGCATCCGGTATTCCGCTTTGGTTTCCAATTGTGGCCCTACTACGGAAACGTAGACGCCTTCCTGCAATGAAATGTTCTCCCGTTGTGCAATGGCTCGTATCTTTTCCTGCATGGAACGGTCATAAGGTTCGCCCATATCTACAAATCGGTCACCGAACTCCGCTACGTTTTTAAAGGCCAGGGGCGACCCGCCCTGCAGGTTGATATGGTCTTTGATCAACATAAGATCCCCCTTTTTAAAGCTCAAATCAATGGCCCCAGCCGCATTGGAAATAAATAGCTTTTTTATACCCAGCGCATGCATTACACGTATAGGATAGGTAACATCCAGAAGATCGTATCCTTCGTACAAATGAAACCGTCCCTGCATCACCACCACAGTTTTGCCGGCCATGGTACCATAAATGAGCTTTCCCGAGTGAAACTCCACCGTTGCAAGGGGAAAAAAGGGAATATGGTTGTAATGGGCCACAATGGGATTTTCAATTTCATCCACTAATTTGCCAAGGCCGGTTCCCAATACAATCCCTATTTCAGGGGCATCGAATCCCTTTTGCTTTAAATAGGCCGTTGATTCCTCCAATTGCTTAAGCGTCATGGTCATGATCTGTTATGTTTTAAAAAAGGTTGAAACGCTTCAATATGTACAATGTCCTCATACACATCCACATCGTTTTTTGTTTCCAGTAAGATAGTCCGGGCGTCTTTTAAATCGTTCAAGCTGTCCCTGAGTACGGTTTCCCTTCCCCAGTCCTTGTGTTTAAAGAGGGCCGGAGTATGCAATTTCATGCCCAGCAGGTAGTAGCCCCCGTCTTCTGCCGGACCGATGACATAATCGGAATCGTCCAGAGCGGTGAAAGCCTTTTCCAAATCTGCCGTGTCCAAATCGTACATATCACTTCCAATAATAATAATTTTTTTGAAACCCGATTCAAAACCGCATTGGAATGCCTTGGACATTCTAGCCCCCAAATCGCTACCCTCCTGTAGCTTTTTATCGTAAATCGCCTCGTCCCAAATGTCTTTCTGCCAGATGCTTTCGGAGTAGTATACCCTTTTTTCCGCTTTTAAGTCTTGGGTAATCTTGGCGGTATGGGCCAGCAGAAAGCTATAGATCTCCAGCGCCTTTTTATCGCCCAGGGTAGCGGCCAATCTGGTCTTGCATTTTCCCAATTCAGGATTTCGGGTAAAGATAAGCAGCAAATTTTCGGGCTGCTGTGGACCGTCCGTTGTCCGTTGGTCCTCTTTTTTCTTTTTGGGCACTTTACTATCCATGGGTTTCACTATCTATTTATAAACCTTGTCTCCCTTGGTCAGCAGCTTGCCCCATTGCTTACTATAGGCATGTACTTTATGTGTTTTTTTTCCCTCGGCATCAAAAACAGGAAGGCCCTGGTTTTTCCATTCGAAAATACCACCGTACAGGTTTTTGACATTGGTGTACCCCAGCGCCACTAATTTTTCTGCGATGTCCTCGGAACGCACGCCCACCGAGCAGTAGACCACCAAGGCTGTATCTTTGTCCTTTATTTTGCTAAGCACCCTTTTGGGATCAAAGTTGAGATACCCTACCCAAAGGGCATCTTGGAGGTGACTGACATGGAATTCCTTTTCTTCCCTGGCGTCCAGGATTATTTTGCTTTTTGTCCTTGCCAGAGCATTGACCGTAATATAGGGAACGCTATCATCATTGAATTTTTCCAAAGTCTCCGCAATGGAACTTTGCCCATATGCGGTAACGGCAAAAAAAAGCAGCAGCAAGGAAATTTTTAAAAACTTCATTTTTAATGGCTTGGGCCAAAAGGCGATCGCAAAGATACGGCTTTGGCAAAACAACCCTATTTTACCGTTCCAAAAACTTCCGTTTTCCGATTGTGTTTTATTTATTATTTTTAGGGAAACCAGACCGGGATATGATAGAATTGTTGAAATTTGGCAGCTTTTGCCTAGTGGTATTATTTTTAGCTTCCTGTAAGCCAAAAGCCGACCAACGACCAACAATGAAATCGGTTCTTACCTCAGAAGATTACAAGGAGGCGTATAGGCCCCAGTATCATTTTTCTCCCCAGGATAAATGGATGAACGACCCCAACGGTTTGGTCTATCACCAAGGCATTTATCATCTTTTCTATCAGTATTATCCAGACGATATTGTTTGGGGCCCAATGCATTGGGGCCATGCCACCAGCACCGATATGTTGCATTGGACCCATAAGCCCATAGCGCTGTTCCCGGACAAGCACGGCTACATTTTTTCAGGTAGTGCGGTAGTGGACAGGAACAACACGTCCGGTTTGGGCACAGCGGATACGCCACCTTTGGTGGCTGTTTTTACCTATCATGACGCGGAAGGGGAAAAGGAGGGCCGGACGGATTTTCAAACGCAGGGTATTGCCTATAGCTTGGATAACGGGGATACCTGGACCAAACATGAGGGCAATCCGGTCATTGGAAATGAGGGGATAAAGGATTTTAGGGATCCCAAGGTTTTTTGGAACCACATCGCCGAGCAGTGGACCATGCTTTTGGTGGCCGGGGATCATCTACAAATATGGAATTCCCATGATCTGATACGATGGAAAAAGGAGAGCGAATTTGGCAAGGAACAAGGAGCCCATGGTGGCGTTTGGGAATGCCCAGACCTTTTTCCCTTAACCGTGGAGGGCACGGACATGGAAAAATGGGTCTTGCTAATCAGTATAAATCCCGGGGCACCCAATGGTGGCAGCGGTACCCAATATTTCATCGGAGATTTTGATGGGACTACCTTTAGCTCGGATCAAAAAGAGGACAGGTGGTTAGACTGGGGGACGGACAACTATGCAGGGGTAACCTATAACCATGCCCCAAAAGGAGATCGGATATTTATCGGTTGGATGAGCAATTGGGACTATGCCCGCGATACGCCTACCGAACGTTGGCGAAGCGCCATGACCGTTCCTAGGAACTTGTCCCTAAAACAAACGGGAAAGGAATATAGCTTGTTCAATTACCCCTTGAAAAATTTTGACACCTTAATTCAAAAGAGTCCCAGAAGGGAAATTACCCTGACGGCGAACGAATCGGAGCGTATCCTCTCTGAAAACTTTAATCAAACTGCTATACGGTTTACCACGACAGCAAGGGATTTTGAACTTTCCTTTAAAAACAAGCTCAACGAACATTTAAGGCTGACCATGGACGGCGACCGAAAAATGTTTTCACTGGATCGTACCCAATCGGGGAAGACCGATTTTAAGGAGGAGTTTGGAAACAAGGTCCATCAAATGCCCATAGAATCCTTGCCCGATGGACCTTATGAAGTTATGATATTACTGGATTGGTCCTCTGTTGAGGTTTTTATCAATCAGGGCCAGTACGTGATGACGGCACAGCTTTTTCCCAGTGAACCCTACGAGATCCTTGAGGTAGAAAACACCTCAGCGAAGGCTATGGATTTTATAGACTTTGAGATATCGGGAATAAAGAGCATCTGGTAGTGTTTTTAAAGGGCAACCAATTCCCTTGCCAGTGCTTCCAGATCTAACCCCATTTGCTCTTGGTTTACCCGCAGTACTTCTTCCTTGAGCGCCTTTGGCAGTTTTTCGTACCCTATCTTGGCTCCCAAGATCATTCCGGCTACGGCGGCCACGGTATCATTGTCCCGCCCGTAATTGATGATGAACTGCATGGTCTTTTCAAAATCACCTTCACCAAATTTCAGTGCGGTGAACAGGATTTGCCAAATTTCTGCGGCGTGGAAGGCAATGGCCTTTTCATCCTTTTCCAAGGCCTGGTAGACAAAATCTTGCTGTACCCATTCCAGCGTGGTTCCCGGATAACCCTTGGGAATCTTAAAACCGAGCGTATCCACAGGGGATAGGATTCCGCTAAGTGAATCTTTTACAGGTACTTGCTCTATTTCCCTGGCCATCAGCACCGTATTTTCCGAAGCATCGGCGATTAGGTAGGAGATACGGCCAACCAAGCGGCTATCCTGATAACGAAAAGGGTCTACAAAGATGGCGGTGTCCAGAATGGAATCGATGTGCTGAGTGCGCATGGCGGTATGGGTCATGGCCGCCGCCAGACCTGCAATGTCCTTGGCATAGCCCAAGTCAAATATGGCATGCTCATATGCCTTGCGGTAGGCGGCGTTGGGAGTTGGCTCGACTAATCCGAACACAGGGGTGTACAACATGCCAGCGCAGGACATTTCGCCCCCGTAAAACCGATGCTGTGCTTCCTGGTACTCCTTCGGGCCAGTTTGGAAGGCGAAGGCAACGCGTGCCCATTCCTTGATCCAATCTATTTTCTCTATCTTTTCGTCCAGTTCATCCGGATTGGTCAAAATTTTAGGTTCCACTAGGTCGGTGGCAACAGTCCTGTAGTAATTGGTTATAAAACGCGCAAAATCCGTGGCGTTCATATCTGCCCGGTGCTTTCGTATATATTTCACCATCAGATACTTCCAACGGGTATCGTCCGTAGTGGTCCCTGCTTCAAGATTGTGGTCCCAGCTTCCCTCGGGCGATTGTTGGCGGATGGCCGGGGTGAGTGCAGTGATGTAACCGTATTTTTGCTGAATGTAGGTCCGGCGGAACATTTCTGTGGAAGCCCCCATGGCATCGCCAATGGCAGATCCCACCAAGGCGCCCAAAACCTTGTCATAATATCGATCTGCGGAGATTGTTAAGGTATCTCCGATGTAGGCAAGCTTGGTGGGTTCGGGAATATGTATGGATTTATCTTCCTTGCAGGAAAATACGAGAAGTGTAATCCAGGTAAGCACCAAAAAGGAATAGCCGTTTTTCACTGTTTTTATGTATTGGGTTGCGATACAAATTTCACGTGAGCACCATTTTCCGTGCCGCCTGTAAAAGATAGTCTTTTTCCGCTATAGTTCGTGTTAAAGGTAGTTGTGCCAGACCAATTAATCTTCGCATAATTTCGATACCCGCCACCTTAGCAATTAACTGCTTCTCGGCCTGGCCCTGATATCTCTGGGCAACGGCGTTCAGGTGGGTCACCTTGTGCGTTGCTAGGATGAGGTGGGCCGTTAACACCCCCAGATCAAATTCCGCAAAGCCCACGAAGCTAAATTCAGGATCTAGGACATAAAGCTGTTCGGACCGGGTCATCCAACTTCCCGGATAATAGTCCCCATGCAACAAGACGTTTCCCAGGGCAAGATATTTAAGACCGATTTTCTCCACCACTTTTTTAAGTGCAAGGTCTTTTTTGTAGGGCTGGGATAGCGACTGCAATCCTGGTTGCACCTCGTCCAAGGAAAACCCATTTTCTTCCAGAAAGGGAAGCACAAAGATATGCTGGTGGTTCAACTCACGCAATTCCCGGTTTTCCGGAAAATCCTTTGTATCCTTGGTCTTATGGACCTCCCCGATAATCTGAATAAGTGTATCCAAATAGACAGGGTCAATGGCCCTATTTTGGTAGATATAGGTCATGTCCTCACAGCTCCCCAAGTCTTCCAACAACATCAGATGATGGGAAGGGTCGTAACCAAGGACCCTGGGCATGTGCGGTGCAATTTTACTACTTTGAACATCGGAATAAAACTGGTGTTCCGTAGCGATTCGATCTATTGGTGCTGCAATCTGTTGGTATTTTTGCACGTAAGGCCGAGATTGCTTTAGAACAAAGGTGCGTTGGTCCGTGCTGATCCGAAGCACGACATTCATATTGCCTTCTCCTGGTTTTTCCAAGGAAATAATATGTTCATCCGGGCGGAGCCAGGCTTTGGCGCTAAGAAAATCCTGAAGCTCGGTAATTTCCGTATGGGTATCTATGTTCATGGGCGTATCCGTATTTTATTTTTCCAAAAGACCATAGTGCTTTAGGCTTTCCCAAAAATCCGCTACCATTTCCTCTACCTCAATGGACGTATAGATGTGTATGCTGCGGTTGGTATTTTCCGCAGGTGTGGTAAAGGCCTCTTTTTTTGCCAGTTCCGGATGGGCCAGTGCCTCTATGATGGCCAAGTCCCACATGATCCAACGCTTTTTTTCCGAATCCTTCTGGGTCCACCACCGCTCATAATTTTCCCATCGTTCTACTAGATAGTCGGCAACACCGCCTTTTCCTTTTAGCTGTGCATCAACATCCGTTTTTTCGAAGACCAGATGCTGGCTGGTGGTCGCGCTCATTATATTTAGATCAAGTCCTTTGGTGTTCAACAGGATTTCAACCGCCAAAGGGTCATTTCCGGTATTGAATTCTTTTTTGTTATAGCTATTGGTCTTAACATCGTGCCAGAACCCAATGTAGTGCACCTTGATCTTGGGAACTATGGAGGGGTCCTTGAGCACGGCCGATGCCACGTTGGTACAGGGCCCTAGGACAACCACATGCAGTTGCTTGCCCACGGGCATTTGATGTGCCATCCGTATGATATGGTGCATGGCTTCGGATTCCATGGGGGCGTTACTGTCCAAAATGGGTTTGTTGCTCCCCAAAGGACGCTTGATGTCCTGTCTTTTCATCAAATCCAAGATGTCCTCATTGATCTTTTGGCTTTCCAGAACAGTGGTATCACTGGCCAGCGGTGAGGTATGGAATTGTGCCGAAGTAATTCCCAAAAGATCAAATTTAGGCTCTACCAAGGCCCGTACCAGGGCATAAAGATCGTCCACTTCATTGGCCGTATCGGTGTCTATAAGGATGGGAACCCTATCTTGGATAGACTGACCAAAACCACCAGTGGCGCAAAGGGTGGTAAAGGAGAACACCAGAATCAAAAAATGGGTCTGCAAACAAGTCCTATTCATAGCATTTGGGTTGGCCGGATGATCCCGGAACCGGTGAAGCTACTAAGATAGTGATTGTTTCCAAGTCGAAGGGAGGCAGGTGCGCCGTGAAACAAAACAAAGGCCCCAAAATTTGTCGGGGCCTTTGCATACTAAGTACACGTAATATAAACTAAAAGTTATTGGTTAGGGGTCGCTATATCTTGTCTGTATCCAGTCCTGGTTACAAGGAGCCGTCCAAAAAGGACGGGCTATCCTATGAAACTGGTGGCTTTAACGATTAGAAAAATCATAAAAGAAATATACACACAGCCAAGAGCGACAAAAAAATCGATCAAATCAAATTTGCGTTTCATCTTTTTGGGCTTAAACAATTAAGATGCTTTAGTCAAAAATAAAACCGGTGGATACCCTAAAGATAAAGGCATATAAAACCACTGCAAACATGATAAAACTAAACCATGCAAAGGCTTTAAAATACTCTCTAACAATGAAGTTCCCCAGGTTCTTAAATGCATCCAAATAAATTCCTCTAATAAGTAACATTGTCTTCATACACCTGACATTTAATTTAATGGTTGGAATACAAATTTAGGGCCGCAAGGCCCCCTAGGGCAGATTTTTGGCGCAAGCCAGGGAAAACATCGATGAAATGCACGGTGATGACAAGAGAGCGATTTTAATGGCAGTTCACGGAATTTACTAGGTAGTGTTTTTATAGGCCACTGCCAAAACGCAAAAAAGGGACGGTTTTGCCGTCCCTTTTTGATGGACCTTTTGGGTCCTAAAAGCCTATGATCGCGCGTTTAAGACTGGTCGTCTATGGATGCGCCCGAAGCATTCTTTTTTACAGAAGCGATTCCATTCTCCATAGCGGATGTACTGGAGTACATTTCACTGGAACCGATTACTTGGCCGTTACTGGCCTTAAGATTAAAGTACGGCTGACCGTTTTTGGCGGTCTTTCTTTCATAGTTACCGTCGTTGCCGGAATTCTTTTTTACGGATTCAATTCCGTTGTCGCAGGCAGATTTGGAGTTGTAGGCCTCACTGCTCAGGATAACTTGCCCATTGGCAGCTTTTAGGTTGAACCTAAGCTTGCCGGCCTTATCCTTTTTGATTTCAAATTTTCCCATGATAAATTTTAATTTTGGTGTATGGCGATAAACATACGAATAATTTCCTTTGTACTCAACTTCCTATTAAAATTTTAAAAGGGCCAGGGACAAACATTTAAGGTAGACCGACCGCTGTTTTCTGGCGAGGGAAACTAGTGCAAAAAAGGAAGTCTTTGATAAATCGACGATAAATAGGGGACAAACAGTGTGATATTCCCGTATTTTTCATAAAAAATTCAAAAAAGATCAAAATAATCTAAATTGTATGAATAATATGTAAAATTTTAACAATTTTGTAGTACATTTAATAGCGCTATTTCTTTCCTACTTTCTACCCATAGATCGATGACGATACTAGATTATTTGGAACTGTCCGACCAAGGACAGTGGGACGAATTATTGGAACACGGCAAAAAGATTGCGGAATATAAAGCCAAGGATCGCAACTTTTCGCTTTTTGTCATGGACAACTTCTTCGTGGAGTTGGAACGGGAGCCCTCTGGGGATGCCTTGGTCTGTTTACATCCTTTTGTGAAAGGGGAAAGGCTTCAAAAATATATCAACGATATGGACGTCAATGAAGGATATTTCTATTAGCTACCCAGGGGGATATGAAATCGTACATTTTGACGGGAATTCTTTTTAGCCCCGTATTTTAATCGTATATTCAGGGGGTTAAAAATTAGAGACAATGAGACAGATATTACCACTACTAGCGGCGGTCCTTTTGTATGGATTTAACGGATGGGGCCAGAACGGAGCCGGATTCCAACAAGTTTCCCAATTAAGAGGGGGAGGCGCAGGCGGGATGAACCTTGCAGCCATTAGCTACTATAACGAATTGAGCAAGAAGCTTCCTGAAACCACCGATGGGCGCCAATTAACTGCATCCAATATTGAAGGTTCCATGTATTTTACCGACAAATTTGTGCCTGGTACGGTCTATTACCTGGACAAAGTATTTGGAAATTTCCCGATGCGCTACAACGCCTTTACCGATCAGATAGAAATACGCAAGGAAGGAAGCACGGTATTGGAGGCCATGCACCAAAGTCCTGGGCTATCCAGTCAGATATTAAATACCAAGTACACGTTTCTTTCGTACCGCAACAGCAAGGGAGATATGGAAGAGGGCTATCTTGTTCCCTTAACATTGGGCGAGAAATACAGACTGTACGAAAAACGTTCCAAAGCCTTTAAGGAAGGGCAGGCGGCAAAGACCTCTTTTCATAAGACTACGCCACATAAATTTGTGGACAGGCAGGCGTTTTATATCGCAAGGGATGCCGAAAATCCAAAGTATTTTAAAGGCTCCAAAAAGGAGCTGATCGCCTTTTTCGGTGCCGATGTGGCAAATACGTTAAAGTCTTACATCAAACAAAACAGATTAAACCTAAGCGAGCAAAAAGATATGATCGCTTTGGTGGCCCATGCCAATGGGTTGGAACAGTAGTTCGGTGTAGGCAGGATCCATTCCCTAAATTCAATGGTCTTGTTGTTGCCTATGGCGGGTGAAAACGACCATAGGGTCAAGGACGATTTGTTATTGGGTTTGCTTTTCACTGAACAATAGCCACACCTCAGGATCCAAAACTACCTTATCCGGTTTGGAGCCTACCTTGATCTGGTAGGTTGCCGATGCTTTGTCTATCTCCACGGTGGTTACGGTCATTTCATTGTTATGAACGATACCAACGTCAAGTGGGAATTTAAAGGTATGGTGTTGTTGTAGCTGCGTTGCGGAAAACTCCAAGGTCCCTTTGCTGAATGCCCAGCTCCATGCCAGTTCTGGTTGTCCCTTGGTAAACACCCACTGCTCAAAGAAGTCTGCCAGTTCCTGTCCCGAGGCCGCCTCCATGGCCTGGCGAAAATCTACCGTCATGACATTTGCGTTTTTATGGGCCTCGTAATAGGCCCGTATGCCCTTCCAAAATGTTTCGTCCCCCAGTTTATGCCTTAACATATTAAGCACCCACCCGCCTTTTTGATAGGTGTTGATGCTCAATACCTTCATAGGGTCTTTGATCGAATTGTCCACAATGGGCGATGGGTTCTTAGCGAAATAATCCAGGATTTCCTTTCGGTCTACCAGAAGTTCCTCCTTGCGTTTGTCATTGCCATAAACGGCCTCCTGGTACAGAATGGCAAAGTAGGTGGCAAAGCCCTCGCTAAGCCACACGTGGTTCCAACTGTTTTCCGTGGCCGAATTGCCAAACCACTGGTGTGCAATTTCATGGGCGATCAACCCCTCTACCGTGTTTTTTCCCGTCACCGAGTTTTCAAAGTAGGCAATGGTCCCCGCGTTTTCCAAGCCGCCCCATTGGGTCTTGGCCTGCATATTGGCCAACTTGGCAAAGGGATAAGGGCCTATGTGTGTTACAAAATAATCCAACACTTTGGTGGCCACGGCATAATCGGCGAAACCGTCCAACCTGTTTTCAGGATATACCCAGGCCGTAACCGGAATGTCGCCGACCATGCCCAAGAGCTTGGTGGCGAACTGGGTGACCCCAATGGTGGTCACCTTCATGGCAACCGGGGCCGATTCGCTATAGCTGGTGAGCTTGAACCCGTTTCCAAGATGGCTTTCCTCTATTTTTTTTCCGGTGGCCACCACATCGTAATGATCCGGGGCCGTAATCCGGAATTCTACCGTTGCCTTGTCGTAAGGATGGTCTACGCAGGGAAGCCAATGCCGGGCCAGATTGGGCCAATTGTCACCAAAAAAGGAGCGCTGCCCAAATTTGGTGGTGTCAATGACGAGCCCTCTTTGCGGAATGCCCCGGTACCTTACCTTAAAGGTTCTGGTTGTCGGTCCGTTGGCTGTAGGGGTAATCAAAATTTTGTTCCCGCTGTACACATAATCGGCCTTCGTATCAGCTTCGGACACCCCGATAAGGTCCATACCGTATGCGCCAGATTTACCAATGAGATCCAGAGCAAAGGGTTTTACACCTTCCTTAAAATCTACCGTAATCAGGGCTTCGCCGGTTATTTCATTGTTGTCGTCATTTAAGGAAAGTCCAAATACGTAGTGCTGTACATCGGCCGTTTCGTTTCTGTTGTACACGTCCTGTGCATTGATTGAGGTACTGCAAAGACAGGCGATCAGGAGGATTAAAGTATAAATGCTTTTCATAGTAGATATCTTGGTTTTGAAGGTGGAAGCCCTAGGGTTTCCAAGATCATGAAGGTACTATAATTTACGATTTACATCCAAGGTTTTAATGACCTGGG
The DNA here is from genome assembly GCF_050589645.1 of Eudoraea algarum. NCBI lineage: Bacteria > Pseudomonadati > Bacteroidota > Flavobacteriia > Flavobacteriales > Flavobacteriaceae > Eudoraea > Eudoraea algarum. The sequence goes on from NZ_JBNGOQ010000004.1 coordinate 562,529, forward strand.
AAGTGAATTACTTGACTGAAATACAATAAATCATCAACTTGCATTAAAATAATAGCCGAGACCGATGTTCCCCATTTAAAAAATCATCCCCGATCATGAACTATCAAACATTTGAGCCACATCCAGATTTACAATCACTCATTAACTGTTATTGGACCTTGGAGGTTCCTGCTGAAACGGATAAGGGAAAACAGCGGATCGTACCCGATGGTTGTATTGAGATGGCCTTTATCCTAGGAGATGACATAAAACGCTATACGTCCCAAGAAGAATTTATCCTTCAACCCCGTGCCATGGTATTGGGACAAACCATGGAACCGTTTTATATAGAACCCACGGGATATGTCAATACCTTTGCCGTCAGTTTTTACCCTTACGGATTTGCCAACTTTGTAACGGTCCCCATTAAGAACTTGGCCAATAAAGAAACACCAATAGCATCATTGTTTGAGGAAAAAATCGCCAGGGAACTGGAACAAAAAATAATTCGGGCAACAAACGTTGGGCAACGCATACAAATCATGGAAAGCTTTCTCCTGGAAAGGCTAAATGACAGATCAACCATTGACCATATTGTAAGGACAACCGTTGATGCCCTTTTGTCAACAAAGGGAAACGCACCCATAAACACCATTCTTAAGGAAGACTTGTCCAAAAGAAGGCAATTGGAGCGAAAGTTTGCAAAACAAATTGGAGTTAGCCCCAAACAGTTGGGCAAAGTAATCCGATTGCAGACCGCATTAAAAATGTTGCTCAACAAAGAGTCGGAAAGCCTGACCAATATTGCTTATGAAAGTGAATATTACGACCAGGCACATTTTATTAGGGACTTTAAGGAGTTTACGGGAACTACTCCGACAGCGTTTTTGGACAATGAAACTATGGCCCTTTCCTCGCTTTTCTACAAATAGCTCTTTGTCGCATTTATACAATTTTGACCCTTACAAATAATTGAACTTTGCACCATCATTTTAAACGGGAAAAATGAACAGCACTATACGAAGCGCTACGATAATACTTGCCTTTCATCTTATGGCTTGTAACCATCAAAACAAATCCATTCCAGAAGCAGAAAAAGCAGCTTCCGACCAAGAACAAAAAACGAATGACATGAACAGTTTTATTTCCCTTTTTGAAATTCCGGCAACGGATATTTCACGGGCGGTCAATTTTTATCAGGCAATTTTGGATATCAGCATTGAGAAAATGGAAATGCCGGGCATGGAAATGGGAATATTTCCGTACGAAGGACAGATGGTTACGGGGGTAATACTAAAAGGAGAAGGGTACAAACCTTCGGCCAATGGGGTAAGCATCTATCTAAATGCCGGGGACGATCTTCAAATGGTTCTGGATAAGGTAGAAAAAAATGGCGGAAAAATAATTGTTCCAAAAACCGCTCACGCGGATGAAAATGGTTTTTTTGCCTTGTTCCTGGATACGGAAGGAAATAAGCTCGGTCTAAATTCCCCAAACTAAAAGGGGGAAAAACGGACATACAACAATAGTATCCTATGAAAAGCCCTGGTCCGGTTCCCTGAAGTTCAAAAGAATGATTGTTTTTTTAATTCCAATAATCATATGAGATTATTCATTTTTTATCATTTTGGAAATAAATTCATCTTCTTGTCCGAATTGATAGTCGATTTTATTTTCTCTCAAAAACTTTAGTATTTCAATAAGTTGAGTCTTATTTATTTGACTTTCCATAGTTACATAAATCCAATAATTCTCTCCATCTTTATTTTTAAGGCTTGGGAGATTTGAGATAATTTCTTTTTTACACGATTCAATGGAGTGAAATTTTAAGTCCTTCATCATTAATCCATCTTCAGAAAAAAGAACGAAGTTATTGACCATTCTTTCCGGGAGTAAATCCGTGTAGAGAGTATCGGTATTCGAAGACTTTAGCCATAGATTAAATTTATCAGCAAAAAGTTGTATTTCAGAATTAGAAGTTGAGTCAATCTTATCACCTTGAATTTCGAAAGTATCATCATGTTGTCCAACCATAAAAATTGGGATTTGAAAAATAAGAAGAATTCCTATGACAGTTTTATTCATTTTATTTTGGATGTTATGTAACATGTCAAGCAGTTTTTTGTTTGAATTTTCATATTCAAGAAGTTTGCGGTCAAAAACAAATCTCTCTAATTTCTATTTTGAATGTCCTCTCTCATTTCCAAATCCATATCAAGTTGGATTTTCCAAAACCCTTCATTGGCGTAAGTCTGATTATCAGCTTTTTTAATAGCATGTTTCAGTTTTTCAAATTGTGAATCTGAAAAATCACAATTTAAATACGCATCTTCTCCATTTTCAACCAAAAGATTGTTTACAAAATCACGGTAAGCCAATAAGGATTTAGCCATTGAGATTATCGAAGTATTGAAAAATCTTGGTGAGAAGTAATCTTCATGGTCCAGATATTCAATTTTTTCATTATCCAAGGTATTGATTACAATGGGATCACCATCACTGCAAGAACCTATGACCACGTATTTGTCAAATCCAGGTTCCAAAAAGTCGTAGATTTTGGTAAGCTTGTGAATACCACGGTACTTGTCATCAGTATTGCTGCCAAATGATAAAAAGGGGGGTGCATCATTCGGAAGCCCAGAAATAGAAATAAACTCGATAATTGGTTTGGACAGGCCAAGGTTAACAAGCCGGCTGGGGCTAATCTTATTAAGATTCCCTTTTTTTGATATCCATTGCTTTTCGAACTCCTTAGGTGTCATTTTAATTTCGCTTGAAATAATGTTTTATCCTTTATTTAAACTTTCACCATACCCTGTTGCGCACCCTTATTCGTTGACCGTTCTTCCAAACCTACCGCCATAGGCCTTGGCACGGTTGCCTCCGGACCATCCCCCAAAGGGGCGGTACCCCACAGGGCTGTAGGGATTAAAATCGTGATAGGCCCTTCCGTAGCCATAAAATCCGCCGCCCCTAAAACCAAAACCGCCGGTCTCTTGCACGCCTTTGGGCCAATCCTCGTTGGTGGCAAAACCGTAATTGGTGAGCACGCCATCGCCATGGGTGCCCAGATAGGCCCTGCCCTTGGGGTGGCCAATGCTGATGACCCGTTCCCAAAGTCCGCCAGACAAATCCATCACCCAGTAAAAGGATGCGGCAAACCATTCCTTGTTTTCATCGGATAATTGAGACTCCGTCAATCCCTGGGCCATGACCAGCACCCCATCATCGGTAACGCTTCTCTGAATATTGCTTTTGGAAGAAGTCCCCCAGGGAAATTCGTTCTTACCAGGTTTGCCGGTACCTCTTGCCGCCTTGGTGAATTCAAATTCCGTTAGGGGCCTTAGGCCCGCCCAGTCCGCATAGGCCATGGCATCGTCCCAGCTGATATAATTGCAGAGCGCATCCGGTACCCTGGCCGTGTAGACCCCATGTTCCATCACAATGGAACCCCTGTTGGCGTAGTAGTCCTTTCCCCCAAAATTGGCACGGTGCTGACTTTGGTCCGGGCTCAGTGCGTTCAAAAAACGGGCATATTGGCCTTGGGTAGGTTCATATTTCATAATGTAAAAGGGGTTGACCCCCTTGGGAAACGCAGCGGGAATGGTTCCTGCCTGATCGCCGCGATAGGCCTCTGGAGCTTGATAATACAGCTTGTTCTCCCCGGGCCCAATTTCTATGACCTGATTTTCGGCCGTAACGGGGAACAGACCTTTGAACTCGCCCGAGGCGTTGGATCTGTAGAGTGTGCCCTGGTCCATTTTGGACGTATCCGCTTCGCCAAGGATAAAGCCCCCCTTGGGAATATGGACCATTTCAATGCCATAGGCAGAAAAGTTGCCGTTGTAGGTGTCCGCGTTTTCAAAGCTTTTTTGATCGAGCATGATCTTAAGGGTAGCCTGTATCTTTCCCCGAAAGGGCTTGCCGGGTTTAAGGAACAGGCCCACACTGTCCGATGGGACCTCGAAACGGATCAGATCTTTGTCATTCGAGGTAGATACCACCTCATGGCCAGAGGGCAAGACCTTCACGTGCCTGGTATTCCAATTATTGTTCAACAATTTAAAGAACACCCATACGGCATCATGGTTTGTCTTGTTGTGCCAGGCATTGTCCCAACTGATTTGTAGGACGGTATAGGACGTGCCATTTTCCTGGTAGAGTATGGGTCTGGAGATGGTAAGATCGTTAGCAAAGGAGGCCATGCCGATCCATAGGAAAGTGTAGACAAATAGGTGCTTCATGATGTAACGTTTTATTGATTGCCGGTGAAACCCAAAAAAGGTGTTCACCTCCTAAAGATAGGGGAGATTTTTGGTTTATCCATAGCTGTATTGGCGCAGGCGGTCCAGGCCTGTTTTTGCAGGGATGCCGTATATCTGCCAGGGATTTGTTTTAAATCTGCCAGAGATATATACACGATATGCCAAAGATGAGGTTTGCATCTTTCAAAGATGTGATATGCATCTGTTAGAGATGTGCTTTGTGTCTCCTAGATATGTATTTTGCCTCCGCTAAGGATTTATTTTATATCTGTCAAGGATTTTGATGATCTGCACAACATAATTGTGTATCAACCCACGGTAAGGGTATGGTGCAAGGTACCTATGCGCGTTTGGGTCTGCTTGGTATAGCTCCTGCGCACTTCTATGATATATTCCCCAACGGTAAGGGATGGCGGCACCATGAACATGAGTCGCCCTTCGGTATGTATGGAGACCGATGTTACCTTGGTGGCCTGCCCACCGTTTTCGGGCACCAGGAAGATCCCCTCTTCTTCATTGGCCAGATCGTACTTGAGTGCCTGCCCATTTATTTCACCAATATTGTCGGGCGTAAGTACGCTATCTGCCGTGTGGCTTCCGTGGTCCGTGTATTGGATCAGCAGGGGGACCGGGAGGGGTATGGAAATGCGCTCCCCAATGGCGTGGCGCATTCTCCTTTTTACGATCGTGCCCTCGCTCACCGCTGCCCTAAAATGGTGCCGTTTGGGATCAAACGGGTCCGTGTTGCCGTTAAAGACCCCTTTTATACTGGGTACGTAATTGGCGCGGGGCGTATTTATGGCCCAGCCATCGGCAAGGGCATCGGCGATTTCTTGGGTAAGCAGTGCCAGGGTGGCCTGCATGTCCTGCCGGCTAATTCCCGTGCCCCTTTTGGCCATGCGGTCCAACAGATTCTTTTCTAAAAGGGACCCCCTTGTATGTACTTTGCCCACTTTGTGCCCCGGTTCCGGACCAATGGGCAGGTCCTGTAGATAATACGGTATGTTCATGGTCTTGTTTTTAAATCCGGTTATGGACCGTAAAACTGTGGAATAAATGCACGGAAAGAAAAACCGGTGTAACCAGTGGGCGTATGGGCGTATAAGTGGGAGATGGGGATGAAAAGGATGATGTTTTTCTATCAGTTGTTGTACCTCCAGGGCTAACTTCGTTGTGCTTGTTGTTCCTTTTGGGACCCCGGCTGCAAATGCAGAACCTGCTGCCTGCGGCAGCGGTTTCCCTATCCCTCTGAAAACAAGAAACCCGCTCTATTGAGCGGGTCCTGTGCTTGATGTGGTACCTCCAGGAATCGAACCAGGGACACACGGATTTTCAGTCCGTTGCTCTACCAACTGAGCTAAGGTACCAGTAAAAAGCGGAGGGCGCAGCCCTCCGTAGCTACACCACAGGTGTGGCGTAGGAGGGTGCAAATATAATTTCAAATTTAGGAACTACAAATAAAAAAAGGAAAAAAGGCTGCTGTTTTTTTACATTTCCTGACCTTTGTGTCATGAACCTCATTATCGATGCCGGAAATACCGCAGTAAAGCTCGCCGTCTTTGAAAAGAACGCGCTGCTTTCCTTTGAAAAAATTGCCCTGGCCGATTTTTCAAAAAAGGCCAAGGCCTTTATAGATAGGTTCCCGGATATAAGGCGTGCCATAGTGTCCTCCGTGGGCTACCTGGATAAAAGGGCCATAGATATGATCTGCATCTTCTGCGAGGTTCACCAACTTAGCCATGCCTCCAAAACACCCTTTAAAAATTCGTATGCCACGCCCCAGACCTTGGGTGTGGATCGTATTGCCCTGGCCACTGCCGCTTTTTATTACAATCCCAAGGGCAACACCTTGGTCATTGACGCCGGTACCTGTGTTACCTATGACATGATCAACGACTATGGGGAATATTTGGGCGGGGCCATTTCCCCGGGCTTGCAAATGCGCTATAGGGCCATGCACGAACAGACTTCAAAATTGCCCTTGTTGGAGCCCGAGGACACGCTGGATTTTATAGGAAACTCTACTGAAAATAGCATGCACAGCGGGGCAATCAACGGACTTTGCCGTGAATTGGACGGGGTTATAGATCAATATCAAGAGCGTTTTACAGATTTAACAGTTATTTTAACAGGCGGTGACGCCCAATTTTTGTCAAAACGATTAAAAAATACCATATTTGCGCATTCCAATTTTCTCCTGGAAGGGTTAAATTATTTGCTGGAATACAACAAACGCTAGATGGTTAAGAAATTCGTAGTTGCAATAATATGCTGTATTGCATACAATACGTATGCGCAAGACGGTACAGTTTCTCCTTATTCTTTTTTTGGTATTGGTGAGTTAAGGTCGGCCACCACGGTGGAGAACCAGATGATGGGCGGGATAGGCCTCTACGCGGACAGCATCCATATCAACCTAAGAAATCCGGCAGCCTACGGAAACCTAAAACTTACAACGTATACAGTAGGTGTGTCCCATAGGGAAGTACGGCTCAAGGACTTTACCACAGAGGAAAAGACCTCGGTGACCAATCTGGACTACCTGGCCATTGGCCTGCCCTTGGGAAAGGGCTTTGGACTTGGCTTTGGCATTTTGCCCCTGTCCTCCACGGGCTATAATATTGTGGCAGAGACCGTGGATCAAAACCAAGACTCGGTCACCACAGTTTTTGGGGGAGAAGGGGGTATCAATAGGGTATACCTGTCATTGGGATACCAATTGGCAAAAAACCTTACCATTGGGGCTACAACCAACCTCAATTTTGGAACCCTGGAAAATAGGGTAATACAGTCCGTACAAAACGTACAGTTCGGGACCTCGGACAGACGCGAATCCAGGGTGAACGGGCTCGACTTTAATTTTGCCGCAAATTACACCCCAACGATCAAGGACAAATACACGCTTTTTACTTCGGTGAGGATAAATACACAGGCCAACCTTACTTCCGAAAATTCTCAGCGTATAGGATCCTTTAATATCACCAACGGCCAGGATATCGAGGTCATCGATATTGACCTGGATGCACAGAACCTGAGAAATACCGAACTGAAGATTCCCACCACCACTACCCTTGGCCTTGGTTTTGGGGAGGAAAGGAAATGGTTCCTTGGCGGGGAATACAGCTTTCAGGCCTTGAGTTCCTTTACCAATGCTTTTATCAGTATCGATAACTTGGAATACCAGGACGCAAGTACCATGGCCTTTGGAGGATATTACATTCCAGAATACGGATCGTTTACTTCCTATTTGAAGAGAATAACGTACCGGGCCGGTGTTCGGTATGAAAAAACCGGTATGGTGCTTAATAATAAAGAGGTCAATAATTTTGGCATAACTTTTGGACTTGGTCTACCGTTGGGTGGAAATTTCTCCAATCTCAACATTGGTTTTGAGCTTGGGAGAAGGGGCACCACCGCTGCCGATCTGGTAGAGGAAAGTTACTTAAAAGTGAACCTGGGACTGTCCTTAAACGACAAATGGTTCCAAAAAAGAAAAATAAATTGATAAAAATTTAGTACATTAACCGCTTTAAATACATAGTCAAGATGAAAAAGAAGCTTTACGTAATGGCGATTGCGGTGCTCGGGATGATAGGCGTAGGAAATGCGCAGGCACAAAATCCGGAGTGCATGACCAATCTGTCCATATTCTCGGAACATGCGAAAGTAAAAAATTATGACGCGGCCTATACGCCGTGGAAAATGGTGTTGGAAACCTGTCCTGAACTGAATTGGGCCACCTTTGCCTACGGGAAGAGGATTCTTAAGGATAAAATATCAAAATCCTCGGGAGCAGAGAAGGAAGGCTATATCAGTGATTTGATCGCCCTTGGGAACAATAGCTTAAAGTACTTTCCCAAAAAGGCCAAGCCCGGAGTAGTGATGATCGATGAGGCGATGATGAAGTATGACAACAAAATGGCTTCCGATGAGCAGATTTACATTATGTTGCACAAGGCCTTTACCGAGGACCGGGTGAATTTTAAAAACCCTAAGGCGCTTTACCTTTATTTCTCTAGCTTGGTAGATCTTCACAAGGCAGGAAGCAAAGACCTTCAATTGGTCTTTGATACCTATGATGACGTAACCGAAAAAATTGAGGACGAGAACAAAAAACTGACCTCGATCATTACAAAACTTTTGCCCAAGGAAGATGAGGGTACCTTAACGACCAAGGAGAAAAGACGTTTAAAAGTGGCCACCACAAATTCCGAGTCTTTCGGTAAAATTGCCGGAAGTATCGATTCCAAATTGGGTGCCCTGGCCGATTGTGGCAACCTGATTCCCTTGTACAAAAAGAATTTTGATGCCAAGAAAGGCGATGTGGTTTGGGTAAAACGAGCCGTAGGACGTATGTTCAGCAAGGAATGTACGGAAGATCCCTTGTTTGTGGATCTGGTGGAGGCGCAAAACGCGCTTGATCCCTCTTCGGACACCTTTTTCTACCTAGGCCTGTTAAAGCAAAAAGCCGGCAATACACAAGGCGCCGTGGCAGATTTCAACAAGGCGGTGGAATTGGAGACCGACTCATATAAAAAATCGAACATCCTGTACAAGATCGCTACCATATATAGAAGGGGCAGTAAGTCAACTGCCAGGAGCTATGCCCAAAAGGCGATCAATGCCAACTCGTCCAACGGAAAGGCTTATTTGCTGATAGCCGGGTTATATGCAGGCAGTGCCAACCAATGTGGCAGTACACCTTTTGAGAAGCGCGCCGTATATTGGAAAGCCGCGGACATGGCCAGAAAGGCCGGTAGGGTAGATCCTTCCTTAAGTGGTAGGGCCCGCCAGACGGCAGCCAGCTACAGTGCCAAGGCACCTTCCAAAACAGATATTTTTAATTCTGGGAAGGCAGGACAGACCGTAACCTTCAGTTGCTGGGTAGGAGGCAGTGTAAAGGTTCCTGCACTATAAGATGATATTGTATTTTAGAAATAAGTTCAAGCGCATTGCCATAGTATTTTCTATGGCAATGTTTTTTTTAGGCTGCAAAGACACCTACCAGCGTGTAGGGGACGAGGCACCTGCAACTATTTTCCCTCAGGGGGTGGCCCAAAATTTTACCCTTACCTATACCGAGGTGGATGAGGCCTTGGGGACCGAGGAACTTAAAGATTCCAGGGTCATTGCAGTTTTGACCAGCCCTATAAGTGAAGACTTTGACAATCTGCGGTTCCCCTACAGAACTTTTCCCAATGGCCTGCAGGTCGATTTCTTTGATGAGGAGAATCGGAAAAGTGTCGTCAAGGCTGACTATGGCATTATTTATTCTGCTACAAATTTGATAGATTTGCGCGGCAATGTGGTCCTGGAAAGCCACGACGGGAAGAAATTGGAAGCCCCACAATTGTATTGGGACAGGACCAATGAATGGATATTTACCCAACAAAAATTTAGGTTCACCAATCCCGAAGATGGTACCTTGATGGACGGGGAAGGGATGGACTTCAACAAGGACTTTAGTTTTTTCAACGCGCATAAGACCTATGGGCTAATGACGATAAAAGAGGAGTAACATGATAAAGATTTTAAGATATACCGAATACCTGTACCTGGCCGTTTTTGTGTTCTCCCTGCATAGGGTCTATACCGATTGGACATCAGATCGCTCCAGCGCATATTTGTTTATTTTCTTTGCCGTGGTTTCCCTGGGCATGTTCTTCTTTCGGAGAAATTATAGAAAAAGGTTCCAGAAGCGCAAAAACCAACAATGACCTTGGAAACCTCCCTGCTCATTATAGGTATTTCCCTCCTATTGTCGGCCTTCTTTTCGGGCATGGAAATCGCATTTGTATCCGCCAACAAGATCCATATCGAAATAGAGAAGAAACAGGAAGGTTTTTTGGCCAACATCCTGGGTCTGTTAACGAAAAAGCCATCAAAATTCATAGCCACCATGCTCATTGGCAACAATATTGCCCTGGTGGTCTACGGCCTTTTTATGGGCGATCTTCTAATGGCCTGGTTTACAAGCATGCTGCCCACCTCCAATGGGCTGATCAACGCACTGCTCACCGACTTCAGCCTGTTGTCACAAACACTGATTTCCACACTGATCATTTTACTAACGGCCGAATTTTTGCCCAAGGTCCTATTTCAGATCTATTCCAATACACTGCTAAAGGTACTGGCCATACCCGCCTATTTTTTTTACCTCTTGTTTTGGGTCATTTCCGAATTTGTGATCAAGGTGTCAGACTTTATCCTGAAGACCTTTTTCAAAACCGACGGTGATGAGGTGCAATTGGCCTTTAGCAAAATGGAACTGGGCGACTATATTACGGAACAAATGGAAACGGTAGAGGAAGAGGACGAGGTAGATTCCGAGATACAGATCTTTCAGAATGCCCTTGAGTTTACCGAGGTAAAGGCCAGGGAGGTCATGGTGCCACGTACCGAGATTACCGCGGTGGAAATCCATGAAACCACAAAAAACCTCACCAAGTTATTTACAGACACCGGATATTCAAAGATCCTGATCTATAAGGGCACAATTGACAATATCATAGGGTATGTACATTCCTATGAACTCTTTAGAAAGCCCAAGAGCATAAAAAGTATTTTGCGGCCGGTGGAGTTCGTTCCAGAAACCATGTTGATCCACGACATATTAAATGTACTCACCAAAAAAAGGAAGAGTATTGCCGTGGTACTGGACGAGTATGGGGGAACCTCGGGTATTATGACCGTAGAGGATATCGTGGAGGAACTCTTTGGGGAAATCGAGGATGAACACGATTCTACGGACCTTCACGAGAAGCAGTTGGATCACAGCACTTATACCTTTTCGGCCAGGATGGAAGTGGATTATGTGAACGAAAACTACAAATTGGAACTTCCGGACAGTGAGGAGTACGAGACCCTGGGCGGCCTAATCGTCAACGAGACCGGGGAAATACCCGAACAGGATACGGAAATCAGGGTCGCCAATTTTGTATTCACCGTATTGGAGGTTTCTAGCACCAAGATCGATTTGGTGAAGCTCAGGGTGTTGGAAAAGGAATAGATTCTTGCTCCCGGTATGCTTGGGTTTCCTTTCTCATTATACGTAGCTTGCAATTTTTGATCGGGCACCTAAAATATGTCGGGAGGCAAAATCCGAGCCGTTGGAATGCCAAGGGCGGCCGTATAGGTGTTTCCCCTAATTTTTGTAAGGCAAAAATTTTAAATAGAAGAAAGAAAATGGTAATTTCGCAAACTGATTTTAAACAATCCATAGCATGGCAATTTTAGAGAATATTAGAAAACGGACCACTATCTTGATCTTGATCATTGGTATGGCCCTTTTTGCATTCGTTATATCCGGGATATTTACGAGCAATGATTTTGGTGGGGGAAAAGTGGGTTCCACAGTGGCGGAGATCAACGGGGATGAAATTTCCATCGACCAGTTCAGACAAAAGATAGAAGCAGTTTCACGACAATTTGGCCCCAATACTAGCTCCATGCAATTGGTCAATACCGTTTGGGACCAAGAGGTCAGAAATGCCATTTTGGGACAGCAGTTCGAAAATTTGGGCATCGATATTGAGCAAGATCAAATTATAAATTTTATCAAATCCAATCCGGCCTACGCACAAAGCCCGCAATTTCTAAATGAAAGTGGCGTCTTTGACGAATCCAAATTCAGGGATTTCATTGCAGATCTCAGTGTAAACAATCCTTCACAATACCAACTTTGGCTTCAGGACGAAGCAAGGATTATACAGAGCGCTAAGGAGCAGACCTATTTTAATTTGATCAAAGCTGGCGTGGGGGCTACCCTGAAGGAAGGGGAGTTGGATTATAAGTTGGCCAATGACAAGGTAGACATTCGTTTTGTACGCGTACCCTACACCTCGGTACCCGACAGTGCGGTCACCGTGACCAAGGAAGACATTAAAGCCTATATTGAGGCCCATAAGGACGATTACAAGCAGGAGCAGGCCAGGGACATCCAGTTCGTGTATTTTGAGGAAAAGCCCTCTACCGAAGACGAGGCGGCCATTAGGACGCAAATTACCAACTTGTTGGATGATTCCGTTGAATATTTTGAGGAAAGGGATACTACCGACACCATTCCAGGTTTTAGGACCACCACCGATGTGGCGGCCTTTCTTGACCGGAATTCGGATGTTAAGTTCGATACCATTTACAAGGCCAAGAAAGATCTTCCGGTAAAGTTTGCCGATAGCCTTCTTTCCCTAAAGGTGGGTGAGCTTTTTGGCCCGTATAAGGACGGTGAAGCCTTTAAGGTGTCCAGGATGATAGACCGAAAGGTGAATGGAACAGTGAAGGCAAGTCATATTTTAATTACTTGGGAGGGTGCGGAACGTGCCAATCCGGCAATTAAGAGAAGCAAGGAAGATGCCGAAAAAAAGGCCGAGGAACTTCTAAAGGAAGCGAAAAAGGAAGGTGCTATTTTTACACAACTGGCACGTGATAATTCCGATGGTCCTTCTGCTCCTAGGGGAGGTGATCTAGGGTATTTTCAAGAAGGTGTCATGACCGATAAATTCAACGATTTTGCCTTTGGGAACCCTGTGAACACCATAGATCTTGTAGAGACCGAGTTTGGCTATCACATTGTAAAGGTTGATGACAAGCAGGATATCGTTAAGATAGCGACCCTGGTAAGAGAGATTGAACCCTCGGAGGAAACCATCAATACGCTGTTTACCGATGCTACAAAATTTGAAATGAGCACTACTTCTTCGGAAAAATCGTTTGCCGATTTGGCCAAGGAAAGCGAATACGCCGTACGGCCCGTGAACAAAATAAAGACCATGGACGAAAATTTGCCAGGTCTTTCCGCCCAGCGCAGTATTGTACAATGGGCGTTTAATAACGATACCGAGCTTGGCGACATTAAGCGTTTCAACATCAACAACGGTTATGCTGTTGTACAGCTGACCGGGCAACACCGCGAAGGCGTTAAGTCTGTTGAGGACGCTTCCGCTACCGTGCTTCCCCTCATAAGGAAAGAGCGCAAGGCGGCCCAGATCATTGCGGCCAATACCGGAAAATCGCTCGATGCTTTCGGTAAGGACAACAATATTTCCGTGGCCACGGCCTCTGCTCTAACGGTTAAATCCCCGACGATTCCAGGATCGGGCAGGGAACCCCTGGTGGTTGGTACGGCGTTCTCTTTGCAAGAAGGGGAAACTTCTGCTTTGATCGAGGGAGAAAATGGCATCTTTATGCTGACCGTTACCAAAAAGGAAGAAGGCCCTAAATTGGATAACTACAGCACTTATGCCCAAAACCTGAGATCCTCCGAGGCCAACAGGGTAAGTTCTGCCGTGTACAACGCACTTAAGGAAGAATCCGACATTGAGGATAACAGGGCTACGTTTTATTAAGACACTTGTCTTAAGTTAGAACAGCCAGGCGGTCTGAAAGGTATTCAAACTGAAAATTGTCTCATCGAGCGTCCTCCGCACGAGACTTCGGGAGGCGGACGCTCGAACAGACATCTAAGTACTTTTCAGATAGCCCCTTTTCTTTTCGCCCACCTGGGGAAACATTTAAGCTAGCACCATTTCGGAATACGGAATCACAGTATCAAATCCCTTGCCCTTAAAATAGGCCAGGGTTTCTTCACCTGGGCCAACGGCCAGCACAAAATCACCGCCCCAGGCCCCCAAACTTTTAATGGCACCCACGTAATCGGGGAACAGCTCTGCCTTAATGGTTTGCACGCCCAGTGCCCCGGATAACAAATGTTCGTGTTGGGATATGAGTTGCATAAAATCATCGATACTTTGAGTAGCAACAAGTTTTTCGGTAATCTGGCTAATGCGGTGCACCAATTCCGTTTTATCCAATTGGCGTGTCCTGTATTCGGAAATGGCCTCCCTACTGTTTCTTTTCTTGTTCAAATAGACAAAAAAGAGCCCCTCCTTGAACTGGGGATGGAACGCTATTTCCCGTACTTTGGGATGCCCTTTGTCAATATGGTACAGTATCGGGGTATTGTGCAGGGCCGCAGCAATGTCATACCCGCTACCGCCAAACGTTCCCGCTAGTAATCGATAGGGATCTACCTTGGCCCAGCAGGCAATATTGTTGATCAGGGTGGAGGAAGTGCCCAGACCCCAGTTTCTGGGAAAGGTCAAACGGGTTTCTATGGTGCAGCCTTTATCTCCCGATAGGAAATCCGGGTTCAATACTTTTGCTTCCGAGAGAATTTGCAGCAACCTGTGGGATAGCTTTTTATCGGAACAGGAAATTTCATTGAGACGCTCAATATCATAAACGGCATGGAACCAAGGCTTCCCCTTGTGGTCCAAACTTTTCCAGGACAAGCGGCCCGTATCATTATCTGTTACCTTTAGGTATTGCCCGTACTTCGTGGGAACGGCCCATCCGTAGGCGCCATCCAGGATAGCATACTCCCCGGACAACAGCAGTTTTCCGTTGCTGTAGAATTCCTGCACCATTAGTGGTCCCTAAGTTTATGAAATGCATCTACCACGGCACTATGGGTAGCCGTATCGTTCTTAAAATGGTCTATAAGGATGGCTTTCTCGGAGGCTGTGGCCCCCATTTGATTCAGGATGTTGAGCAAATGCATTTTCATATGCCCCTGCTGTATACCGGTGGTTACCAAGGAACGAAGGGCCGCAAAATTTTGTGCTAAACCCGCTACGGCAACAATTTGCATTAACTCTTGGGCAGAAGGTCGCTGTAGAATGTCCAGGGCCAGTTTTACCAGGGGATGCAGTTTGGTAAGTCCCCCAACCGTTCCCAGGGCCAACGGAATCTCTATCCAAAACCTGAACCGATCGTCCTTTATCTCGGCATGGGTGAGACTGGTATAGTTGCCCGATCTGGAGGCATAAGCATGTACCCCGGCCTCTACCGCCCTAAAATCGTTTCCCGTGGCCAGGACCACGGCATCAACACCGTTCATAATGCCTTTGTTGTGGGTAACGGCCCTGTACGGCTCGGTCTTGGCAATGGCCACGGCCCGTACCATTTTACGGGCAAGTTCCTCAGGAGCTATAGCCGGATCTTCGTTTAAATCGGCCAGAGGACAACTCACTTCCGCCCTGACCAAGCAGTTGGGGACATAGTTGGAGAGAATACTCATGACCACCTCCACATTTTTTTCGGCCTCGGAAAAGTAGTCGACTTTTAGTGCCTCCGTTTTTAATGTTCTGGCAAACTGTTCCAAACAGGAGTTTATAAAATTGGCCCCCATGGCATCCAGTGTGTCAAAAGTGCAATGCAGCTGATAATAGTCCGCCATTTGGTCCGTCCTATTCCGTAGGACAATATCGCGGATGCCCCCGCCACGTTTTTCCATGTTCTTGGTAATCGGTCGGGCATCCGCTATCAACTGCGGCTTGACCGTAACAAAGAACTTTTCCAATTTTTTAGTATCTCCTCGGAACATAAAGTGTACCTGCCCAATTTTTTCGGTCCCAAGTACACTGGCCTTAAATCCGCCCCTGTCCAACCAAAATTTGGCTGCCTTGCTGGCCGCCGCTACCACGGAACTTTCCTCTATTGCCATGGGAATGGCGTACAAATTGCCATTGATTAGAAAATTGGGTGCGATACCCAAAGGAAGGTAATAGTTTGTCAGGGTATTCTCGATAAACTCGTCATGCAATTTTTGAAGCTGGTTATCCGAATTCCAATAGCGTTGCAGGATGTTTTTGGTGACCGGGGGATTATCTGTGTAATTGGCAGCGATCCAATCTATCTTTTCTGCTTTGGTAAGCTTGGAAAATCCTTCAATAGGAGCGATCATATGGTCTGGGTTTCTACTTTCAAAGATAGCACAAAGCAAATAATCGCTAAAGCAGCCCGGCCGGATGTTAAAAGGCACGGATCTTGTAACAATTTGGAACGAAAGTTTACTTTTCTGTTAAATAATTAGTAAACTTGGAAGATTTTAAACATTGCAAAATACAATATGAAAAAAACAGCCTTTCTCGTACTTTTCCTACTTACGTACTTCACCGGCATCGAAGCACAGCAAAAACAAATAAGCTTAGAAGAAATTTGGAGTGGTGCCTTTAGGACCCGGGGCATGGAAGTGCTCCGATCAATGGAAAACGGCAAACAGTATACCGTTTTAAACACGAACGGAGCCGCTGGAACAAGCGCCATAGATATCTATGATTATAAGACCTTGGAGCGAACCGGGACTGTGGTTTCCTCCAGCGCCGAAAACGTACCCTTGTTCAGTTCCTATGAATTTAGTGCCGATGAATCCAAAATATTGTTGGCCACCGAGGTAGAACCGATTTTTAGACGGTCCCGCTTGGGCATCTATTATATCTATGACGTTGAGAGCAAGGAGGTGGTGAAGATTTCCGACCTTAAAATCCAGGAGCCAAGCCTATCACCCAACAACGAACAGGTGGCGTATGTCCGGGAAAACAACATATATATTTTTGATATCGCCTCCAAGGAAACCAAACAGATAAGCAAGGACGGGGTGAAAAACAAAATAATCAATGGGGTGACCGATTGGGTCTACGAGGAGGAATTCGCCTTTGTAAGGGCCTTTGCCTGGAACGCCAATGGATCTAAAATTGCTTTTCTCCGCTTTGATGAGACCAATGTTCCCGAGTTTTCCATGGATGTATATGGCCAGGGCCTCTACCAAAGTCCACACGTGTTCAAATACCCTAAGGCCGGGGAGGAAAATGCAACGGTATCCCTACATATGTATGATGTAAAGAGCGGCGACATATCCAATGTAGATTTGGGCAATCCCTATTATATTCCCCGGATCAAATGGATGAATCGTCCCGATTTCTTGAGTGTTCAGACCACGAACCGTCATCAGAACAGCCTTAAACTACACGCGGTGAACGCCAAGGACAATTCGGTATCCCTAATTTTGGAGGATACGGATGAGGCCTATGTGGATGTGACCGATAATCTTACCTTTTTGGCCGATGACAGCTTCATATGGACCAGTGAGAAAGATGGGTACAACCATATTTATCTGTACGACAGGGATGGAAACCTAAAAAATCAGATTACAAAGGGGGAATGGGAAGTGACCGATTATTACGGCTATGATCAAAACCAGGACAGGGTCTATTACCAATCCACGGAAAGCGGTTCCATTAATCGCGGTGTATATAGTGTGAATAAGAAGGGGAATAACAAAAAGAGCCTGGCCGCAAACAATGGGAGAAACTCGGCGGCCTTTAGTAGCGACTTCACCTATTTTATCAACACCTTTTCAAGCGCAACCATGCCTCCTGAATATACGCTACACAATGCCTCCACA
The DNA here is from genome assembly GCF_050589645.1 of Eudoraea algarum. NCBI lineage: Bacteria > Pseudomonadati > Bacteroidota > Flavobacteriia > Flavobacteriales > Flavobacteriaceae > Eudoraea > Eudoraea algarum. The sequence goes on from NZ_JBNGOQ010000004.1 coordinate 580,016, forward strand.
GGCAAGAAATTAAAAAATATTACCGATAATGGCCCGCTTAAGGAAAAGCTGACGGGGTACGAGCTAAGTCCCAAGGAATTTTCTACCATTTCGGTCAACGGCAATGATCTAAACATGTGGATGATCAAGCCCAAGGACTTTGACCCTTCCAAAAAGTATCCGCTCTTAATGTACCAGTACAGCGGACCGGGATCCCAGCAGGTGGCCAACCGATGGATGGGCGCCAACGATTATTGGTACCAGATGCTGGCCTCAGAAGGTTACATTATTGCCTGCGTTGACGGTAGGGGTACCGGTTTTAAAGGGCGCGACTTTAAAAAACTGACCCAAAAGGAATTGGGAAAATATGAGGTGGAAGATCAAATAGCAGCTGCTGAAAAGTTGAGTGCCCTGAGCTATATAGATGAGGACAGGACCGGGATTTGGGGATGGAGCTATGGCGGTTTCATGGCTACCAACAGCTTGCTAAAGGGAAACGATGTTTTTGAAATGGCCATTGCCGTGGCACCCGTGACCTCCTGGCGATTTTATGATACCATCTACACGGAACGGTACATGCAAACGCCCCAGGAAAATCCAAGCGGTTATGACGAAAACTCCCCGCTCAACTACCCCGAACTCTTAAAGGGTAAATACTTGTTGATCCACGGTTCAGGGGACGACAACGTACATGTGCAGAATACCATGCGAATGATCGAAGCACTGGTGCAGGCCAATAAGCAATTTGAATGGCTGGTCTATCCCGACAAAAACCATGGTATTTACGGCGGAAATACCCGATTGCACCTTTTTACAAAAATGACCGACTTTATTCATAAAAACCTGGGTGATCAACGACCCGAAAAGAGCAATGTGCCCCCTAAGGTTATGATTAAGGGCTAAACCAGATAACAAACTAAACTTTTAACATATGGAAACCACATCCCAATTACCCGAGGAGAAACAACTCTTTGGGCACCCCAAGGGCTTATTTTATTTGTTTTTTGCCGAATTATGGGAACGCTTTAGCTTCTATGGCATGCGGGCATTGCTTACCCTTTACATGGTCAAAGTTATTTTTGAAGCTTTGGTGGAGCGTGATTATGCTGCTGCTGCTGTTTATGCCTCCTACGGTTCCCTGGTATACGCCTCTACGGTAATCGGAGGCCGTATATCGGATAAAATATTAGGGATGCGCCAATCCATTTTTCTGGGAGGTATTCTCATGTCCTTGGGCCATTTTGTACTGGCCATTGAAAACAATGTAACTTTTTTTCTTGCTTTGGCATTTATAGTAGTCGGTAACGGATTTTTTAAACCCAATATTTCCACTTTTGTAGGAACACTGTATAAACACGGAGACCCAAAAAAGGATGTTGGATTTACCATTTTCTATATGGGAATCAATATAGGAGGTTTTGCCGCACCTTTACTTTGTGGTTGGTTGGGTGAGACCTATGGGTGGCATTATGGTTTTGGTCTTGCTGGAATTGGAATGCTGACAGGCTTGATGTTCTTCTGGAGCGGGATCAAAAAAAATGTCTTTGGTGATAGAGGCCTCCCACCAAGCATGGAAATCTATGAGAAGAAGGTATGGGGCATTCCTCAAAAAACCCTTATTCCTATTTTATCATTTTTGGCGGCACCATTGATTGCTTTCCTGCTTTACTCATACAAATCGCTTGGAGAAGAAGGAACTTGGCTGGAAGATCAAAACATTGTGAATGTTATATTTAAGGTAATCGGACTAATGATTTTAGTCTACATGGCCTATGTTATGTATAAGGCCACTTTGGATGAACGGAAGAAGTTGTTTATGGCCATTCTGATTACCTTTTTCATGACCATTTTTTGGGGCTTTCACGAACTGCACGGAAGTGTAATCACCTTGTTTGCAGAGCGAAACGTTAATCTATCCCTGATCAATGCCAGTCAGACCAATTCATTGAATTCCCTTTTTATATTCATATTGGCCATACCGGTGTCTTTACTCTGGACTTTTCTTTCCAAAAAGAATCTTAATCCTCGTACACCCTATAAATTTGGTATGGGTCTAATTTTGGCTGGGATTAGTTTTTATGTGGTTTCACAAAGCGGAGGTAGTGCCGATGAAAACGGCATGGTGCCTTTTTCATATCTGTTGTGGTTATATTTTATCATTTCCGTTGGAGAGTTGTTTATGTCTCCCGTGGGACTGTCAAAAATTACGGATCTCTCACCCAAACGCATCGTAGCCTTTATGATGGGCATCTGGTTTCTCTCCTCGGCTTACGCCTTTCAAATCGTAGGGTTTATTTCCAAGCAATTGGCCATAGAGAGTACGGATAGCAATGTGGGTGGTTTGGAAACCCTGGATGTATATCTGGATGGTTTCAGTCTTATTGCAAAATATTCCTTTGCTGCAGGTGCTGTGGTATTATTATTTTCTCCATTGATGAAACGCCTGATGGGTAAGGTTCACTAATCGTCCCATCGAAAAAAATACACTCCCTTTTCGCCCGTGTAGTGGAAAGGGAGTTTTTTTTGTATGCAGGTCCGTTTCCATCGGTCAATATAACTATGATAGTTACTACCGTCCGCAATGATTAGTTCTGGTTTTACGGAGTCGATAAAACGTTCCAAATGTATTTTTGGAGACTGGGTCAGCAGAACGTAGTGCGGTTTTGCCCTAGGTGGGGGATAGTGGCCCTGACTGTCCATGATAAAAAGACGCTCGTTACACAGCCAATACATCGCCGCCACCGCATCGTAGTTAACGGTAGCGATACGGTTGGCTATCTGGTAGGTAGCTACGACCTTTTTTACTGCTTCCCGATCTGTACCATACACCAGGAGCTTATGCCCTTGTTGATGCCATAGCACGGTATTTTTGGTTTGATGTGCCACTAGGAAAACCTCCTTTTGCCCCGTACGGTGGTTGGTGTGCAGTGTCCAGCCTTGAAAACAGCAAATGGCCACTAAAAAGAGGGCTATCCTACGGAAGTTTGATCGAATCGTACACCGTACCAAGGTGATTATAATGCAATAGCTGAGAACAAACTGAGTGCCATCAAAGGGGATTGCTTTAAAAAGGAAGGCCTCCTGCCCGGCTATCCATGCGATGAGTTCGTTCATACTATGGATCAAAACATTGTAGGCCATAGCCAAAAAATCCGGAAGCCTATTGAACAATGCCAGAACGATGATCAAAATCCCTATGCCCAACAAGGCCCCCAAAAAGGGCACTAGCAAAAGATTGGAGATAAAAAACAGGCCCGGAAACTGATGAAAGTAGAGCAGGCTAATGGGAAACACCCCCAATTGGGCCGCCATACTTACCGAAAGCAATTGCCAGCCCTTTCGCAAGAACCAGGTTTTGGGCCGCCAGAATTTTTGGAACAGCGGATAGATCCAAACCACGGCGAATACGGCGGCATAGCTCATCTGAAAACCCACCTGGAACAGCAGGGCGGGGTCAAAGACCAATAGTATAAAGAACATGGACAGGGCCATGATGTTAAAGGTGTTGGCCGGTCTATTTAAGTACAAGGCGTAAGCCACAAAGGAGAACATGCCAACAGCCCTGATAACGGAAGCAGATAGGCCTGCAAGGAGGGCAAAGGCCCAAAGAAGAACCACCACGGCCAGGAGTTTTATAGTTTTTCCCTTGGGTAAGCGTTCCAAGGGGCTTAATAGCAGCTGTAACAGCCATAGTATGACACCGATATGGAGTCCCGATACCGCCAAAATGTGCACGGCACCCGCTTTTTTATAAGTGTCGTAGGTGGCTGGGTCTATATCTTGGCGCTGTCCCAAAAGGAGCGCTTGGATGATGCTTAACTCCCTATCGTCAAAATGGGACTTTCGCAATTTTGAAACGATTTGGTCCCGTGTGGAGGCCGCAAGACCATATAAAGTTTGGGAGGGGTGCTCAAGAACAAGGTACTGTTCCTTATCCGGTCGCATTTGGTGATACACCCCTAAATTTTCCAGATAGTTTTTGTAATTGAACTGACCAGGGTTTAACGGAGGTTTTATTTCCAATACCTGGGCATGGGTGAGCAGTTCGTCATCTACCCTGAGCTTCCTTTCCTTGGACAAGGTCAGTAACAATTTCCCAGAGGTCCTGTGTTGATCCAAGTGACGTACCGTAGCAATGTAGCGGTCCGAAAAGGTGTTGGATTTCATCACTTCCTGGATTTTGATATGCCATTGGTGCGTACCCTTAAAATTCCTCTGCTTATAATGATCCGTATGGTTTTTGGGTTTGGATAGGGAAATGGAGAGCATACCCAGCCCTATGGCAACAGCCATGGTAAGTACACCAAAATAAAGGGAATCGGTGTTGTTTCTTCCCAAGAACAAGGCAGTAAGTCCGATCAGGGAGCCCATTACCCAAAGAAGTGAAAAAAAAGGAGGGAGGTCCAGGAAATCGCCCAACAAAATACCGAGCACCAGGAAAAGGGTGAGTTTAATAGGTACGAACTTCAGTAGTTCCATGGTTCCATCAGAGGATCCTGGCGGCCTTCACAAAGGCATAATTCCAGAAGCCCTCACGTAGGGAAGACACAATAACGCCTCTGGAACTGGTAGAATGGATAAATTTAATATCGTCACCTTCCACGGCGACGACCAAACCTACATGGTTGATTCGTTTTCCCTTTCTACTGGTCTTGAAAAAAAGCAAATCGCCTTTTGCCACCTTATTTATTTTAATGCGCTTCCCTCGGTCCGCCATTTCATGGGAGACCCTGGGCAAGGGAACATCGTGTTCGGCGAAGGAAACGTATAGTAGACCGGAGCAATCCATACCTTTTCTGGTAGTGCCCCCAAATCGATAACGCACCCCGGCAAAGGTCAGGGCGGTGCTGATGATGCCATCCGCTTTGCTGAGCGGTACATCTTCAGGGATCGTTTTGGGAGTTTCTTCGGGAGTGGGAACGGTTTCGGGAGATGCTTCAACACGTACAACGCGTTCCTTGCCATAGGTAGTCCTCTTTTTGGAAATACCACAGCTGGCAAGCAAAACGAGTAGGCCAACGGTCAAGATTTTACGAAGCATCCAAGGAATAGTATTTTCTCTTGGATATCAAATTTAGGCATTTTCTACAATACATGTAGCTGTTTTTTCGCTTGCGCCCTTTCCGCCGAGTTTCTGTTCCAACTCATAATAGGCCTCAAAAAGCTTCTTGCGCCGGTCGTCGTCAAGGATTTTTGCCAGTTCGGACCGCAGGTTTTTGGTATTCAAATTACCTTGTATCAATTCCTTTACCACTTCACGGTCCATAATCAGATTTACCAAGGAAATATAGTCTAGGGTAATGATTCTTTTGGCAATTTGATAGGACAACCAATTGCCCTTGTAACAGACCACTTGGGGAATTTTGAAAAGGGCGGTCTCCAGCGTGGCAGTCCCACTTGTGACCAGTGCGGCATAGGACAGGCTCAGTAGGTCGTAGGTTCTGTTGGAAACAAAGCCAACACTGGGCTTCTTCAAAAAGGGAGCGTAGAAATCCCGTTCCAAGCTAGGGGCGCCGGCAATAACGAATTGATAGTCACCAAAGGACTCGGTTACGGAAAGCATCACCGATAACATTTTTTGAACCTCCTGTTTGCGACTGCCCGGTAGCAGGGCAATAATGGGTTTTTTAGGGTCCAGGCCATTTTCTACCCTAAACCCGGTATCATCGGGTTGTGGCCTGTCGCCTATGGCATCGATCAATGGATGCCCTACAAAAGACACTTTGTACCCATGCTTTTTCTCATAAAAATCCTTTTCAAAGGGTAAGATGACATACATGGCATCGATATCGCGCTTTATCTTCTTGATGCGCCCCTCCCTTGAGGCCCAAATTTGAGGTGAAATATAGTAATTGGTCCTAAAGCCATTTTCCCTGGCCCATTGTGCTATTCTGAGGTTAAACCCGGAATAATCGATGAATATGATAACATCCGGACCAAAAGCCTGGATATCTTCCTTGCAAAAGGCAATGTTCTTGAAAATAGTACGCAGGTTCCCCAAAACCTCCAGAAAACCCATAAAGGCCATTTCCTTATAGTGTTTTACCAGGGTTCCCCCGGCCTGCTGCATCAAATCCCCGCCCCAACATCGAACCACCGCTTTGGGGTCTTTTAGCTTTAAGGCTTTAATAAGGTTGGACCCGTGTAGATCTCCCGATGCTTCCCCGGCAATGATGTAGTATCTCATCTTAGAAGAATTTGTAATATAAGATGACCATGGCGGTAAGCAGGGTGGCGATCATAACACCCCGGGCCCTTTTATCCCTGCGAAGACGTAAAAAACCAAAAAAGGCAACCAGGTTCAAAATGGCGCCCAGGGCCAACAAACTTCCCACATGGCCCTGTGCTACAGCGGCCCTAAAGGTTTCCGGGATACCCAGATCCGAGAATAGGACGATGTACAGCAACGTACCCAACGTATTGGCGATGATCCCTACTACAAAGCCGATCAAAACTTCTTTTTTATCCATGTAAGTTCCAGTTGTTTAGATGTTGAATGGCGTGGTGGGCGGTTAGGTCAAATTGGGTGGGCACCACCGAAATATAGCCATGTGCCAAGGCCCACTCATCGGTATCCTCTCCCTTGTCCAAAAGTTCAAATTGCCCCGTTAGCCAATAGTATTCCTTTCCATTGGGATTGGTGCGTTTATCAAATTTTTCCTTCCAGTTGGCCCTGGCCTGCCTACAGACTTTTACCCCTTTAATTTCTTCCTCTTTTAGTTTGGGGATGTTTACATTGAGCACCACGCCCCTTGGGATACCATTTTCAAGGGCTTCCATGACAATTTTTTTTATGGCTGCACTGCCCGGTCCAAAATCGGCCGACCAGGAATAATCGCAGAGCGAAAAACCAATGGCGGGAATACCCTCGATACCTGCTTCGATAGCGGCGCTCATGGTACCCGAATAGATGACATTTATGGAGGAATTGGAGCCGTGGTTGATCCCACTGATACAAATGTCCGGTTTTCTGTCCAAAAGCTCCTGAAGTGCCAATTTTACACAGTCTGCCGGAGTACCGCTACAGCTGTATTCCTCTGTGTTCGGCTGGTCCGTTCGCACCTTTTTGGAATAGAGCATATTGTCTAGAGTGATGGCATGCCCCATACCGGATTGTGGGCTGTCCGGGGCAACGACCACTACGTCCCCGATTTCGTTCATCAAACGGACCAAAGCTCTTAATCCGGGAGCAGAAATACCGTCGTCATTGGTCACCAAAATCAAGGGTTTTTGCATTGGATATAATTTATGGGGCAAAAATACGTTTTTCATTAAGAAATGACCCCCTTGCCGTGTTTAACAAAAAATTAATGGCAGCCCTCCAAGCTGGCATGGTTTTTTCACTATATTAGGGAATTCGTATCTTTAGTAGAGGATAGGGAGTCGTTAGTCCAATACTTAGGATTGGAAAATTTAAATCAAAGAAAGAAAAATATGAGAAAGAATTTCGCCCTCGCTTTATCGGTACTACTCGTTGCTGTTGCTTCTTGCAGCTTTACCAATAAATCTTTTGAAACCGATGATAAGGACAAATTGCTGTTGGATCTGATAGCCTACGTGCTGGAACGCGGCCACTATGAGCCCAAAGATATCAATGATGATTTTTCCGCCAATGTTTTTGAGGATTTTATCGACATCATAGACCCCACCAAGCGATACTTTTTGGAAGCGGATATTCTGGAATTTGAAAAATACAAGTTTCAAATAGACGACCAAATCAAGAATACCGATATCAGCTTTTTCAATGTGGTGCATAAAAAACTGATGGAACGTATGAACGACGCCAAGGGTATTTATAAAGAAGTATTGGCCAAACCGTTTGACTATAGCAAGGACGAGATTATTGACATAAAATACGATGGGCAAGCATTTGCGAGCTCAAGAAACGATTTAAAGGAGCGTTGGAGAAAACAGTTAAAATACGCCACCTTGGGTACCTATGATACCAAGCTCACCAATGAAAATAAAAAGAAAGAAGACAACACCTCGGAAAAGGTGTTGAGTGTCAAGGAAGTGGAAATAGCCGCAAGGGAGGCCACGCTGAGTACCCTGGACGAGTTTTTTGATTTTGTGGACGATCTGGAACGTAAGGACTGGTTCGTGCAATATATTAATACCATAGTGGACGAATTTGATCCACATACTTTTTATTTTGCCCCGGACGATAAGGATAAGTTCGATATAAGCATGTCCGGTAAGTTTGAAGGGATAGGCGCACGCCTGCAGAAAAGGCCCGAAGGTGCCAAAATTGTAGAAATTATTTCCGGTGGCCCTGTTTGGAGGGACCAAAAATTGGAAGTAGGTGATGAAATCATCAAAGTTGGCCAGAACGGGGAGACTCCTGTAGACATCGTTGGGATGCGTCTGGACGATGCCATAAAAATGATCAAAGGACCAAAAGGAACGGTCGTGGACCTTACCGTTAGAAAAGTAGACGGTTCCATGGAGATTATATCCATTACCCGGGATGTTGTTGAATTGGAAGAATCCTACGCCAAATCGGCCAGTATCATAAAGGAAAACCAAAAATTTGGACTGATCAATCTTCCAAAATTCTATGTGGATTTTGATGATTACAGCGAAAGAAATGCCGCAACCGATGTTGCCAAGGAAGTAGAACGCCTTAAACAAGCAGGGATAGAGGGATTGGTTTTGGACCTTCGTGACAATGGCGGTGGTTCCTTAAAGACCGTCGTGGAAATGGCAGGCCTTTTTATCAAGGATGGCCCTGTGGTACAAGTACGCTCCTCTGGAAAGGGCAAGGAGGTGTATGATGACAAGGACGAACGCATTCAATGGGACGGTCCGCTAGTGATATTGGTAAACGAACTTTCGGCATCTGCCTCAGAAATATTGGCCGCCGCCATGCAAGATTATAAAAGGGCCGTGGTCATTGGAAGCAAGCAGACCTTCGGCAAGGGAACCGTACAGAATGTTATTCCCTTGGACAACATTGTAAGAAGCAACGAACACGGAGATCTTGGTGCGATAAAACTCACCACCCAGAAATTTTATAGAATCAACGGGGGCTCTACCCAGTTGGAAGGTGTAAAGAGCGATGTGGTGGTCCCGGACAAGTACAGCTATATCGATTTGGGCGAAAGAGACCAGGAAAACCCTTTGGCCTGGGACAAGATTTCAGCGGCCGACTATCAGCCCTGGGACGGTTACATAGATTATGAGCAAACTATAGCCAACAGCGAAAAACGCATGGCCGCAAGCCCTCAGATCAAATTGATCGAAGAGAATGCCAAGTGGTTAAAACAGCAACAGGATGAAACCGTAGTTTCCCTTAACTACGCGGTGTACAAGAAAAAGGAACAAAAGGTAAAGGAACAGTCAGACTATTTTAAATCGCTTTCGGACTACGATTCCAAACTTACCTTTGAATCCTTAAAGTACGAGCAGGAACTGTTTACCAAAGACCCGGTCTTACGAGAAAAGCGTGATCGCTGGCACAAAGACCTCGCCAAGGATGTCTATGTGGAGGAGGCCGTAAATGTCTTGCAGGACCTTAAGATCAGCAACATTAAGAACAATACCAAATTGGCCAGTGTAAACAAGGGCTAATCTTAAAAATACAAAATAGGGAACCCGGCCATGGCCGGGTTTTTTTGTGTGCTGTAGTGGCTGCGAGGCATACACCAAGCTGTTCCAGGCTAAAGAGCGCAAAAAATTCCACAAAAGGACACAGGATTTAACACATTCATGCAGCAAACAAGCGCTGTAGTTGTTAAATTTACCCTAGAACCTAGTAATACAACACGGATGATACCTAAAAGGATTGTTTGGTTCCTATTTCTGTTGTTGGTGTTGGCATCCTGTAAGCAGGACGACAGCGATCCTACTGGAATGAACCCACCACCCGATGCCACGGAAATTTTGGTAAGCGATGAGCTGCGGTTAAATCCAACGGGGTACGCTCCCCTGTCCGCGTCCATTCTTTTGGAAACCAGTGAACCGGTTCGTGTACGTATGCGAGTTGTGGGACGAAGTGGAACTACCTCTGACCTCGTCCGGGATTTCCCGCAAATAGCTACGGACCACAACATTCCCGTTCATGGGCTCTATGGAGGTTTTGACAATACAGTAGTGCTGACTTTTTTTGACGACACCGGAAACGATCTTGGAAGTAAGACCTTTGGGATAGAGACCCTCCCTTTGAGCGACGCTATGCCACTGATTACGATTCAAGAGATGAAACAAGATCAGATGGCCCCTGGTATGACGCTGGTGAGCTACTTTGGCCATAATGGGGAACCCTTTCCACAAAGTCCTTTGATGTTCGATGCTTTTGGGGACATCAGGTGGTATCTCGATTTTAGCTTGCATCCACAGCTTAACCGGCTTTTCTTCGATGACGGTGTGGAGCGTTTGGCCAACGGGAATTTCTACTTTGGATCGGGAGGTGCCGGTTTCGGCGGTAGCGGGGACAACCGAATTTATGAGGTGGATCTCTTTGGCAATGTTGTTGACAGCTGGGATATGCCGGGATATGGTTTTCATCATGAAGTGTCCGAAAAACCCGATGGTAATTTTTTGGTAACGGTGAACAAACTGGGAGCGGCGACCATTGAGGATTACATTATTGAAATAGACAGGAACACCAAGCAGATCGTTCGGGAATGGAACTTAAACGAATCCCTGGACAATACACGCAGGACACTGATCGCTGATCCCGTAGATTGGGTCCATGTAAATGCGGTTACCTATGATCCATCCGATGATACCATTATTGTGTCCGGTCGTACCCAGGGCGTCATCAAATTAACGGCAAGCAATGAGGTGGTCTGGATTATGGGCCCCCATAAGGAATGGGGCACCGCGGGAAACGGTATAGACCTTAATCAGTTTCTATTACAACCCCTGAATAGTGATGGACAACCTATCCTAGACGTATCCGTTTTGGACGGGGATGCGAATCATCCCGATTTTGAATGGAACTGGTACCAACACGCACCCGTGATACATCCTAATGGAGACATCTTGCTATTTGATAATGGGGACAACCGAAATTTTGTCGGGGGCACTTATAGCAGGGCGGTACAATATCGAGTGAACGAGCAGAACATGACGATCCAGCAGGTCTGGCAATACGGAAAGGAAAGGGACGAGGAGACTTATTCCCGTATCGTTTCGGATGTGGATTATTTGGCAGCGGAGGACCATATACTATTTTCTCCTGGAGCCGTAGTGCGCAATGGGGGGCGCTATGGAAAGTCTATAGAGATCAATTTTTCCACCGGAACCGTAATTTTTGAAGCGACCATAACACCTCCGATAGCCTTTTTTGATATCATTACACTGCACCGGACCGAACGTTTACCCTTGTACCCAGACCCATAAACCAGCTAAGTGAAAAATAAAACTATCTATACGGTATTATTGCTGCTCTGTGTAGTGGGCTTTTGGCTGTTCGAAAATTTCTATACTCCGGACACCTATTCCGAGCCGGAAGAGGAAGGTTCTAGACGGGAAATTCCCGAACAGTTGCTGCCGAGCTCCACCACAGGGGTGGTTGTGGATCACCGTCATTTTTCCCTGTCCTATCACGAGGATTACGAGCAGGCAGAATGGGTAGCCTACCTTTTGAAGCAAACCGATCTTACGGATGACGATAGAAAGCGGCCTTATTTTATAGAAGATTCAAAGGTGAGGAGCAAATCGGCCGATTGGCGCAATTACAGAGGTTCAGGATATGACCGCGGACATCTGTGCCCGGCAGGGGACAGGCGTTTTTCGGCCTATGCTTATGACGAAACTTTTTATACGAGCAACATAAGTCCACAGGACAACGCGTTCAATGCGGGTGTTTGGAACAGGCTGGAGCAGCAGGCAAGGTATTGGACCAGGAAATATGGCACTTTGTTCGTAGCTACAGGAGGGGTTTTGGAAAAAGATCTGCCCAGCATAGGGGATGAGGATGTGGCCGTTCCACGTTACTATTACAAGATTATTGCCAAGGGAAACAAGGAGAATCCAAAGGTGGTGGCATTTTTGCTGCCGCACCAAGAAACAACAGCCCCTTTAGAACGTTTTTTAGTGCCGGTGGATAGCATAGAACGGTTAACAGGCATCGATTTTTTTGCCAAGTTGCCAGACGCGATGGAAAACAGGATAGAAGCAAAAGCGGAAATGACGGATTGGAAGTTCTAGACCCATTCATTCAATCGATTGGAATCCAATTTTAGGAAAATGAAGAGCAAAATGGTAAAACCCAGCAGTCCCGAACCCCCATAACTGAAAAAGGGCAAGGGTATACCTACGGTTGGGAGCACACCTATTACCATACCTACATTGATAAAATAGTGGATCAGAAGGATAGAGATAAGGCCATAGCCATACATGCGACTAAAGGCATTTTTTTGACGTTCTGCCAAATAAACCAGTCTTAAGAACAATACGGTAAAAAGAACAACTACCGTGGCCGTACCTACAAACCCCCACTCTTCCCCCACAGTACTGAAAATGAAATCGGTGTGCTGTTCCGGTACAAAATCGCCTTTGGTTCGCGTTCCCTCCAGAAATCCCTTTCCAAAAAAACCTCCGGATTCGATGGCCTTCTCCGATTGATAGGTATTGTAACCAATGGTTTTCCTGATCTGCTCCAATTTTTGGGGATCCTTCTCCAAACGGAGCCATAGGCTAAACCGATCCCTATGACGCTGCTCAAAAACAGAATTGAAAACAAAATTTACGGACAGGGAAAAAGCCATGGCAATAATAAAGAAGGAAATCAAAGGCAAAATGGGAACCTTAAAGGAACTCCTTTTGAGCAGAAGAAAAAGAATGATCAGTAGGGCCATAACGATGCCCACCCAGGTAGTCCCGAACATCAAGGTGGTAATAAAGATCATAATGGTCATCAGACCAATGCCCAAATAAATTAACGGAAGCCCCTCTCGGAACAATACAAAGATCAGAGCAAAAAACACTAGGGCACTACCCGGATCCGGCTGCGGAATGATCAAAAGGGCTGGGATCAAAATAATCAGGAAAGCGTAAAGCTGATCTTTTCTACGTTTTATATCGGTCTGTATATCACTGAGGTATTTGGCCAGGGCCAGAGCCGTGGCAATCTTTGCGAATTCCGAAGGTTGTAGGTTAAAAAAACCGAGATCATACCAGGAAGTGGCGCCGGCAATCGTTTTTCCGAAAAGAAAAAGCCCCAACAAGAGTATCGCGGAAATGATGTACAGAATACTGGAAAAGCGTTCGTAAAAATTAGCTTCCAAAGCCAGTACGATCAGAATACTGATTACGCTTACCCCTATAAAGAACAATTGTTTGCCGTACAATTGGCCAAAATCAAAAATGGACGGACTGGCCTCTGAGAATGTACTGGAATAAATATTGATCCATCCAATACCGACCAAAAAAAAGTAGAGTAAAACGGTAAGCCAATCAACCCGTTTTAATACACTTCTACCAGACATACTCGTTTATCTTGAATGGTTGCCCGCTGTATGGTTTGGCGTATTCGTGGTCCAGGGTTTTTTCCAGCATACGTTGCTCCAGGTCTGTACGGGTAATTTCTCCCATAAGGTACTTTTCTATCAAGAGGGAGGCCATATGGCCGGCGTAGCGAGCACCGTAGTAGCCGTTCTCTATATAGACGGCAATAGCAATTTTGGGCTTGTCCACGGGAGCAAAGGCTATAAATACTGAATGGTCCGTGAGCTGTGTACGTACCCCATCAATTTTTGTAAAGTTTTCTACTGTACCCGTCTTACCGGCAATTTCTACGCCGGGTACCTGCAACCACTTTGCGGTCCCTTTTTTGTAGACCTCTGCCATACCCTGTATCACGGGCTCAAAATGTTTCTTGTCTATAGTGGTATGTTTGGCCTCGGTGAACCGGGGGAAACTAATGTTCTCACCACCAATTTTCTTTATTACATGGGGAGTAAAATAATGCCCTCTATTGGCAATGGCCGCAGTCATATTGGCCAACTGTATGGGTGTGGCTGCCACCTCGCCCTGTCCTATAGCGTTCGAAATAATAAAGGAAGATACCCAACGGTTGTCCCCGTAGACCTTGTCGTAGTACTCTTTATTGGGAATTCTACCCCGCCTACCGGTGGGCAGGTCATAACCCAGATAATTTCCGAGACCAAAGCTCTTCATATGCTTTTCCCATACATCCATCCCCTCGTCCGTGGTGGGGTATTTTTCGTAGATTTTTCTAAAGGTCCCTGCAAAATAGGCGTTACAGGAGCGATAAATACCGGAGGTCATATTGCGCACTCCGCCTCCGCAATGACACCCCCTTTTTTTTCTGCCCACAAAGAACCCGTTGTAACATCTAAACTTGGTTTCCGGCTGTATAACACCTTCCTGCAGCGCAACTAGGGCATTCAGGGTCTTAAAGGGCGAACCTGGCGAGGGTTCTGCCAAAATAGATCGGTCCCAAGTGGGTTTGGCAATGGTGTCGTAGTATAACTTGGTATAATTTTTAGATCGTTCCCTGCCCACCAGCAATGCCGGATCATAGGTAGGACCGGAGATCAACGCCAGGATTTCCCCTGAACTGGGTTCAATGGCCACAATGCCGCCCCGTTTTCCACGCATCAATTTCTCCCCGTATTCCTGCAGGGTTTTGTCCAAGCTGACCCATATTTCCTTTCCCTGTTCGGGAATGGTATCCAATATGCCATTTTTATAAGGGCCAATATCCCTATTGAAACGGTCTTTTTGGATGTACTTTACCCCTTTTCTTCCCCGGAGCACTTCTTCATATTCCTTTTCAATACCGGTTCGGCCGGTAAGTTCCCCAGCCACATAGTACGGATTTTTCTCCAAGTCCCGTTCGTTTACCTCGCTGATGTACCCCAAAACGTTGGCACCACTATGGGTCACATAACCACGCAGCGATCGCTTTTGGATATAGAAACCCCTGTACTTTCGCATTTTTTCCTGGAGACTGGCATAGTCTACCTTGGAAAGCTGTGGTACCAAAACCGAAGGTAAGCGTGGCGAATACACCCTCGCCTTGTTTAGGGTCTGGATGAACTTTTCCTTGCTGATGCCCAGTAGGGAACAAAACTCCAAGGTATCTAGGGGGACTACCTCTCTGGGAATCACCATAACGTCATAGGCCGGTTGGTTGGCAACCATAAGTTTCCCGTTCCTATCGTAGATATATCCTCTTTCCGGGTAATCGTAAATGGCTTTTATCGCAGAATCATCAAGTACTTGATCGGGTGAAAAGCTGAATATCTGCAGATACGACAGCCTACCGATAAAGGTGATACCGATAATCAAGATAATGGATGATAGAAGAATTTTTTTCATTATTCCTTACTAACGCTAAAAAGGGAACCGAACAATAGGCACAATACCAAGGTAGCGGATCCTGTGAACAACACTTTCTTCAAAATTAATAGCAAATTCGATAAACTAAAAATTTCCAAAAAAAAGAAAATGAGATGATGTGTTAATACTAATAACGCCAAAAAGGTAATTTGTTGTGCCTTGGTCGTATTCGATAATTTAAAACTTTGAAATTCATAGTTCACTCCAAAACAGAACCGCATGATCGTAGGGCGAAGATACGCTATAGTGAGCGTAGCGGCCGTATGCAACGCCATAGTATCCGAAAAAAGATCAATGGCCATGCCCAGTAAAAAACTTACTCCAAGAAAAACGGCCCTGTTTTCCTTAATGGGATACCAATAAAGGAATAGGATATAGACCATGGGATTGATAAAACCAAAAAAGTTCAGCTTGTTAAAGACGAGTACCTGAATGAGAACAAGTAGGGCAAAGCGGATGATATTTATGAAGTAGTAATTATTGGTCATTATCCGTTTCCAATTGTAATTCCAGTATTTCCGGGCGGTTTATATTATTGATGAGATATACGTTTTTGAGGTTGGCCATATCGTTGAACAACTGAACGTCAATATTGTAAAAACTTTTCGAGGTGTTCAGATCAAATTTCTGAATGGTCCCTATAGGGATATTCTCCGGAAATATGCTGCTATTGCCACCAGTAACAATGGTGTCGCCTACGAACAAGGGGACCAATCTAGGGATTTCCTCCAATTGTACCACATTGTAGTTGGAGGTGTTCCATACCAGGGAGCCAAAATAATCGGTGTTTTTGATCTTGGCGTTGATGCTCGATCGGGTGTTCAGGATGCTCTGTACGGAGGCAAAATTGGACGAAGTATTTTCAACGATTCCCAGAATTCCCTCGCCCGTAATGACTCCCATATCTTGTTCAACGCCTTGTTTTTCGCCTTTGTCTATC
Source organism: Eudoraea algarum (assembly GCF_050589645.1). Taxonomy (NCBI): domain Bacteria; kingdom Pseudomonadati; phylum Bacteroidota; class Flavobacteriia; order Flavobacteriales; family Flavobacteriaceae; genus Eudoraea; species Eudoraea algarum. The sequence goes on from NZ_JBNGOQ010000004.1 coordinate 596,250, forward strand.
GTGATGTAGTTTCTGGGATTGGCGTAACTGTTCTTTATGATTTTCGCTGACAGGACCGTGTAGGTGATGCCAGCGGTATCCAAGGCTACCGAATCGGGCTGCTTTAGGTTAAATAGCAGTTTCCTAAGGCGCATATTCTCTTCCAGGAGCTTTTCATTTTCCTCGTCCAGATTAAAATAAGAAGAAACGCTGCTGGACGCTTCATAGATATTACCGGTAATCCAACTAGAGGAGTTGAGGAACTTAGATCGGTGATAGGAATGGGATTGAACGGTAAAGGACAAGGCTATGAACAACAATAAGAAATAAAGCAGTGAAGTCTTATATCTTATAATGAAGTTAATAATCTGTCGCATTCACCTTTCTATTTGGGTAGTAATACTAGTTTGGTACGGAACGAAGAGGCGCGAGGTTCGGAAATCCTTTCGGACTTCCTGGAATTACTTGATAAGGATACTTTTGTACCGTTCCAAATTCTTCAGTGCAATTCCGGTTCCCCTTACTACGGCCCTTAATGGGTCTTCCGCGATATAAACGGGAAGGTCGGTTTTTTGCGACAATCGCCTGTCGAGTCCTCTAAGCATGGAGCCTCCCCCTGCCAAATAAATCCCCGTATTATAAATATCGGCTGCCAATTCTGGAGGTGTTTGGGACAAGGTCTCCATAACGGCATCCTCAACCCTCAGGATAGATTTGTCCAATGCTTTGGCAATTTCCCGATACGAAATTTGCACTTGTTTTGGCTTTCCGGTCAGCAGGTCGCGCCCTTGTACGGATTTCTCGTCCGGTGGCGATTGCAGGTCCTCGGTGGCCGAGCCAATTTCAATTTTAATATGCTCTGCGGTGCTTTCGCCCACGTACAAATTATGTTGGGTACGCATATAATAAATGATATCGTTAGTGAAGACGTCTCCGGCTATCTTTACCGACTTGTCACAGACGATGCCCCCAAGGGCTATCACCGCTATCTCTGTGGTACCCCCACCTATATCCACGATCATATTTCCTTTGGGCTGCATGATATCCAATCCGATACCAATGGCTGCCGCCATGGGCTCATGGATCAAATACACTTCCTTTCCATTAACGCGTTCCGCAGATTCCTTTACCGCACGCATTTCCACCTCTGTAATACCCGAGGGAATACAAATTACCATTCTCAGCGCAGGTGGGAACCACTTTTTCTTAAGGGCGGGAATGTTCTTGATGAACATATTGATCATCTTTTCAGAAGCATCAAAATCTGCAATTACACCATCCTTAAGCGGCCGTATGGTCTTGATGTTTTCATGGGTTTTTCCTTGCATCATATTGGCCTCCTTGCCCACCGCTATAATTTTACCGGAAATCCTGTCCCGGGCCACAATGGAAGGACTGTCCACAACTACCTTATCCATATGTATGATAAGGGTATTCGCTGTGCCCAAATCGATGGCTATTTCCTCCGTTAAGAAATCAAAAAATCCCATTAGTACTAGTTTGGTTTCGGATTAAAAGTAAGTTTTATCGACAAAAGTAGCAAAATTAATGCTTAAAATGACGCGTGCCTGTCATTACCATGGCCATTCCATTTTCATTACAATAATCAACGCTTAATTGGTCCTTTATGGAGCCCCCTGGTTGTATAACACTACCGATGCCACTGTGATGTGCAATTTCAACGCAATCGGGAAAAGGGAAGAAGGCATCACTGGCCATTACGGCCCCCTCTAAGTTAAACTGAAAGGACCCTGCCTTGTGTATGGCCTGGTTCAGTGCATCTACCCGAGAGGTCTGTCCCGTACCGCTGGCGCACAGCTGTTTGTTTTTGGCCAAAACAATGGTGTTGCTCTTGGTATGCTTGCAAAGTTTGGAAGCAAAAATAAGGTCTTCCAATTCTTGGGCCGTAGGTTTTTTGTCCGTGGCATAGGTGAGATCGGAAAGGGCGTCGGTCCTCTTGTCCTTATCTTGGACCAGCATGCCGTTGAGGCAGGTGCGTACCAAGGTGGTAGGAAGGTCCACTTCCTTTTGGATCAATAGGATCCTATTTTTTTTGCCCTTAAGGATTTCAAGGGCCCGGTCAGAATAGCTGGGTGCAATGACCACTTCGCAGAAAAGCTGGTGTATTTCCTCGGCAGTGGGCTCGTCAATTTCCGTATTGCAGATCAAAATGCCGCCAAAGGCCGAAACCGGATCGCCCGCAAGGGCGTCTACATAGGCCTGGTGCACGGTATCCCTTTGTGCCAGCCCACAAGCATTGTTGTGTTTAAGGATGGCAAAGGTAGGGGCCTCGTTTTTAAATTCGGCCATGAGATTTACAGCGGCATCCACGTCAAGGAGGTTGTTATAGGAAAGCTCTTTCCCGTGCAACTTGGAAAACATGGCATCAAAATCGCCAAAGAAAAATCCTTTTTGATGTGGATTCTCCCCATAGCGCAAAACCTGTCCCCTGGTCTCGCTGATCTTTAAGGCCGGGGTCTGCTGTTGGTTGAAATAATTAAAGATCGCAGTGTCGTAATGTGAGCTAATGTTGAAGGCCTTGGTGGCAAAACGCTTGCGATCTTCAAGAGAGGTATGACCGTCTTCCTGACTAATGAGGTCCAAAAACTCGGTATAGTCCTCCATGGAGGAAACACAGAGCACGTCCTTATAGTTTTTTGCGGCTGCCCGGATGAGCGAAATGCCCCCTATATCTATTTTTTCTATAATATCCTGTTCCGATGCTCCGCTGGCCACTGTTTTTTCAAAGGGATAGAGGTCTACGATGATGATGTCCAATTGGGGAATTTCAAATTCTTCCAATTGAGCCAAATCACTTTCGTTGTCCTGACGGTTTAAGATTCCTCCAAAAACCTTCGGGTGCAGGGTTTTTACCCTCCCCCCAAGAATAGAGGGATAACTGGTTACTTGCTCCACTGGGACCACATCGATTCCCAGCTCCGTAATGAATTTTTCGGTCCCCCCTGTAGAATAGATGGTGATACCCAGTTCCTGAAATTTTCTTACGATGGGCTCTAGGCCATCCTTATGAAATACCGAAATCAGGGCAGAGGTGGCTTTTTTGGTGCTCATTTTTTGTGCTTTGGATTAACGATTTGTGCTTTTGTACAATGGTGTCAGAAGGTTATCGATCGTCCTCTTAAAAGACAAGGAACATCAAGTCCTATGACATGGTCTTAAAAAGCACGATGGACATTGGCACAAATGTAATTTTTTTGCACTTAAAAAATGAGAGGGGTTATTAACAAAAGCGTTAAAGTTTTAAAGAATATGGGCCACTTTTGTATTGATGAACTCCAAAAGCCGTTCGTCTTCCGCTGTAAAGGGATCGGGTGTGTTGGAGTCGATATCGATCTGGCCTACATTTTCGCCGTTGACAAAAAGCGGCACAACGATTTCTGCCTTTACGGAAATGCTACAGGCAATGTAGTTATCCTGTGCCTGTACGTCGGGGACCACAAAATTTTCGTTGGAAACGGCCACCTGTCCGCAAATGCCCTTGCCAAAGGGTATGATGGTATGGTCAGTGGGAGCCCCCGCATAGGGCCCCAACTTAAGCTCTTCCTTGTTCCCGTTTCTGAAATAGAACCCGACCCAATCGTAATGGGCAATGGTATCTTTAAGCAGTTGGCACAGCTGTTGTAAACGAGTGTCCACAGGCAGGGTCCCATTGTCCAGTATTGCGGCGATCTTTGGTTCCAGTTCCTTGAGCATGGTGTTCTTTTTGCAAATATATTTAATGCGCAATATTCAGTCGGTCTTTTGATCAAAAATTACATGGGGATGGGTAGACTTTCGTTGCGTTGATAGGACAAGCCCAAGCTTGCCCATGGCCAGGACCATTTTAATTAAGACACCTTTTGGCAGGGGTATCCAACTGCCATTCAAAAGGGATCTATAAAAAAGGCTCTTGGGAATCCAAGAGCCTTTATCTGTTATATAGGTAACTGCTTATTACATCATGCCCGGCATGCCACCGCCGCCCATGGGTGGGGCTGGAGGGGTATCCTCTTTGATATCGGTCAGGGCACATTCTGTTGTCAAGATCATGCCAGCAACGGAAGCCGCATTTTCCAATGCAATTCGCGTTACTTTTTTGGGATCTATAATACCGGCCTTGAGCAGGTCTACGTACTTTTCGGATTTGGCATCATAACCAAAATCGCCTTTGCCATCGTATACCTTGGCAACCACTACGGAACCTTCGCCACCTGCATTTTCCACGATGGTACGTAAGGGAGATTCAATGGCCTTGGCCACGATCTGTAATCCGGTTTCCTCATCCGCATTTTCTACTTCTACTTTGGAAAGTGCCGATTTTGCCCTGATGAAGGCCACACCACCACCGGCAACGATACCTTCTTCCACGGCTGCTCTTGTAGCATGGAGGGCATCGTCCACGCGATCTTTTTTCTCTTTCATTTCCACTTCGGAAGCGGCACCTACATAAAGGACTGCTACACCACCCGCCAATTTGGCCAAGCGCTCCTGTAGTTTCTCCTTGTCGTAATCCGAAGTTGTGGTCTCTATCTGGGATTTTATTTGGTTTACCCTGGCCTTGATATTTTTGGCTACTCCGGCACCGTTTACAATGGTAGTGTTGTCCTTATCAATGGTCACTTTTTCACAGCTGCCCAACATGTCCAAGGAAGCATTTTCCAACGAGAAACCTCTTTCTTCCGAAATCACGGTACCATTGGTCAAAATGGCAATATCTTCCAACATGGCCTTTCTGCGATCTCCAAATCCAGGAGCTTTTACTGCAGCTATCTTAAGGGAACCTCTTAATTTGTTGACCACCAAGGTGGCAAGGGCCTCGCCATCCACATCTTCCGCGATGATCAACAAGGGTTTGCCAGATTGTGCCACAGGCTCCAAAACAGGCAAAAGGTCCTTCATTGCCGAGATCTTTTTATCGAACAACAAAATGTATGGACTTTCCAGATCCGCAATCATTTTATCGGAATCGGTAACGAAATAGGGAGATAGATATCCTCTATCAAACTGCATTCCCTCCACAACATCCACGTAGGTGTCCGTTCCTTTGGCTTCTTCCACCGTGATCACACCTTCCTTGCCCACTTTTCCAAAAGCTTGCGCGATAAGTTCGCCAATGGTTTGATCATTGTTGGCGGAGATAGCGGCCACTTGTTTAATTTTCTCTGAGGAATCGCCTACTTTTCTGGATTGTTTTGTCAAATTTCCAACTACGGCATCCACGGCTTTGTCTATACCTCGCTTTAAATCCATAGGATTGGCACCGGCCGCTACGTTTTTAAGTCCTTCTTTAACGATTGCCTGTGCCAGCACGGTAGCCGTGGTGGTTCCATCACCGGCCAGGTCATTGGTCTTGGAAGCGACCTCTTTTACCATTTGGGCGCCCATATTTTCCAAGGCATCGACCAACTCAATTTCCTTGGCGACCGTAACCCCGTCCTTAGTCACCTGTGGTGCCCCGAACGACTTGCTTATGATTACATTTCTTCCCTTGGGACCTAGGGTCACCTTTACGGCGTTGGCTAAGGCATCTACGCCTTTTCGAAGACCATCGCGCGCATCAATTTCAAATTTTATATCTTTTGCCATAATTGATTTTGTTTGTCGTTCCCGTTACTAAGGGAACTTATTTTACTTATACGATTTAGTTTGTTTTGGATTCCCGTATGCACGGGAATGACATTGTGCCTTTAAATGATTGCTAAGATGTCACTTTCACGCATCATCAGATAATCGGTGCCCTCTAATTTTAGCTCCGTTCCGGCATATTTTCCATAAAGTACAGTATCGCCTATTTTCACGGTGACTTTCTCGTCTTTGGTGCCTGGTCCCACGGCCACAACTTTGCCTTTTTGGGGTTTTTCCTTTGCCGTGTCAGGGATAATAATACCGGAGGCAGTCTTGGTCTCGGCCGCCATAGGGGCTATAAGAACCCTATCCGCGAGTGGTTTGATGTTAACTTTAGCCATATTTTTAATTTTTTAAATTGAAAGTTTGAAATTCTCGTTTATCTAGGCAGAAATTATGCCATTGCCCTAAAACTGACATTTTGTAAAACAAAAATGCCAGCTTGTCATTTGGGCTGGCATTTTAGGGTATGGTCGTTCCAATTTGCTATTGAATGGTATCCAAAGGATTGGCCCCATCCGTTGCGGGAGCCTGCTCCGGGACTACTTCCTCGGGGACCGTGGTCTCTATGTCATCACCTTGGAGCAATTTGGAATCTGCTTCTGAAAAGTTTCCTTTTAACGCTACATTGGACAGTAAGATCAGTACAATTAACAAGGTGGCCAGGGTCCACGTACTTTTATCCAAAAAGTCCCCTGTCTTTTTAACGCCACCAACTACTTGGTTGCCACCACCGCCAAAGGAGGAGGACAATCCGCCGCCCTTGGGATTTTGTACCATAATAACCAACACCAACAATAGACAAACAGCTATTATCAGGATCAGGAATATTGAAAACGTGCTCATTATAAATCAGTATTTTCTTGTTGAATTTTTTCTACCGCCTTAATTCGGTCTGCAAAGAAACCACTTTTTTCCGGATATTTCAAACTTAATATTTTGTAGGCCTGGATGGCTTTTTTGTACTTTTTTTGCTCCAGATATACCTTGGCCAAGGTCTCGGTCATCAATTCGGTTTTATCGAATTTCACCGATTCCTTAATGTCTACCTTGGAGGTGCTTTTTTCGGTAGGCACTATTTTGGGATTGTTTTCGATGAACTTATCGATCAGCTCAAATTTTTTCTTCTTCAGTACATCCTCCTCCAAGGGAAAATGAATTTCGGTCAGGTCATTTTCCTCAGGTGTTTTAGGGGCATGCTTGATGGGTTTGATCGAGGTGAGCTGTAGCCATTCCCCAAAAGAATATTTTTCCTTTTTTGTAAAGGGAAGGGGTTTTCCCAAATCGAGTTCTTTTTCGGCCTTTTTCTTGGCTTCAGCTATGGCCTTGTCCATATCAGGATCCTTGGACTTAAAAAGACCGGGATTCAGAATCTGTTCCGCATCCTTGGCGTTTTGTGGTAGAGGTTTGTCGGAGGAACCCTCTATCAGGGCCTCGGTTTCCATGTTGGGGACCACTTCTTCGGACACAATTTCCTTTTCGTTCAGCGGTGGGGTCTTGCCCGATATGGTATCGGCGATTACGTTTTGCAAAAACTCCTGGGAGGTGATAAAATCAAAGAGAATGTCCCTGTCGGCAGTATAGGCTGCAGTGACCTTTAAGGCATTGTTGTACTTAAAACTGTTTAGGTTCCTGAGCCCTTTTAAATGAATGGCCCTTGCCGCTTGAAAATAAGGATATTCTTCCAGGACATCCTCTAACTGTTTGGTCTGTACGGGAGAGACCACCTTGTGGGGATGCTGCAATAAATATGTAAAATCCGTTACCTTCATGAGGGTTTACCAATCTGCCAAGGAGGCATTAAAAATATCCTGTTGGATCCGTTCAAAAATAGCTGTATGTGCTTCGTCCCTAACACTGGCCAATTGGGAGTTGGCATCGTAATCAAAAAAGAAACTAAAGGTCCTTTCAAAATCCACATCTTCCTTGGTCTTGTTAAAAAAACGTACACGGACCCCTATGGTCAATCTGTTTTGAGCTGCGTTTTGTTCGGCCGTTGCCGTCATGGGCGAGACCCTGTACTCAATAATTTCGCCCTCGTACAAAAGATCTCCGTCCGATTTCACCAGGTCCAGGCTGGTCTGGTTCAGGATAAGGTCTTGCAGCGCCAGTGTAAAATCCCTATCGAGTCCGGGATCAAAGGTAGACCCAGGGCTTTGGGAAGCATAGTTCTGAAAGAAATTTACCTGATAGGTTTTGGCAGTCCCTACATCACCTCCGGTAAAATTATAGGCGCCACAGCCCATAAGGGCAACCATGGTCAAGAAAAAGAAACTATATCTTTTAATCATTTTTATTTTACGCTTTAGTGCAATATATAATTTTATAAGTGTTAAAGTTACCAATTTGTTAGTGACTCATTAAAGATATCCTGTGTCAATCGTTCAAAAATCGCTTTGTGCGCCTCATTTTTTACCGACGCTAGTTGTGAATTGGCATCGTAATCGTAAAAGTGCGAGAACCGTTTTTCAAAGTTCGATCTCTCCAACATGTTGTTGAGAAACCGTACTTGTACACTAATGGTCAATCTGTTTTGTGCGGCTCGTTGATTCGCAGACGCGGTGGTAGGAGATACCCTATATTCAATAATCTCCCCTTCATAAAGCAGGTCTCCACGGGAACGAGTCAAGTTCAGACCTGTTTGGTTCACAATAAGGTCTTGAAGTGCCAAAGTGAAATCCCTATCGAGTCCGGGGTCAAAAGTAGAACCAGGGTTTTGGGAGCTTTTGTTCTGAAAATAATTTACCTGGAAGGTTTTGGCCTCCCCGGACAATCCTGTTAAATTGTATTTGGTTTTAACAGCACAACTAGGGACGGTTATAGTAACGACCAGCAACAGAATTATTTTCCTTGCCATGTCCATTATAGATTGTACTGTTTTATTTTGCGGTAGAGCGTGCGTTCGGAAATGCCCAATTCGGCCGCTGCCGCCTTTCTTTTGCCCCTATTTCGCTCCAGGGATTTTTTGATCAACTCTATTTCCTTCTCCTGTAAAGATAGGGTTTCCTCTATTTCTATCTCCTCCGCAAAATGATATTTGTCTTCTTGTGGTGGTGGCGGACTGCTGTGTTCCGTTACCGGTTCTGGCAGTTGCAATACCTCCACTTCCTTCCCTTTCCCTTCCGTAAATTCCTCATCGCCATTGCCATAGATCTTTCGGATAAGGGTTTCGTTTTCCTCCTGCACTTTTGAGGTGTCCTTGTTCTTTAACAACTCCAGGGTAAGTTTTTTAAGGTCGTTCAAATCGCCCTTCATATCGAACAGGACCTTGTAAAGAATTTCACGTTCGTTGCTAAAATCGCCCTCTTTTTTGGCCTTGCCGATTACAGCGGGCAATTGGGAGTCGCCAGACTGTGGCAAATACCCATTGAGGGAGGTGAGGGAGATGTTCCTTTCCTCTTCCAAGACCGAGATTTGCTCCGCAATATTCCGTAGCTGACGGATGTTTCCGGGCCAGCGATATTTGAGCAGCAATCGTACCGCATCGTCCTGGAGCCGAATGGTGGGCATCTTGTATTTCTGTCCAAAATCCGACGCGAATTTTCGAAACAACAAATGGATATCGTCCTGACGCTCACGAAGCGGGGGGATATTGATTTCCACAGTGCTCAAGCGATAGTACAGGTCTTCCCTGAATTTTTCCCTTTTAATGGCGTCGAACATATTTATATTGGTGGCCGCTACGATACGAACATCGGTCTTTTGTACCTGGGAGGAGCCTACTTTTAGAAATTCTCCATTTTCCAAGACCCGTAAAAGACGTACCTGGGTGGTCAAGGGTAGTTCGCCAACCTCGTCCAGGAAAATGGTACCGCCGTCGGCCACTTCAAAATAGCCGCTACGGGTGGAGGTGGCTCCGGTAAAGGCTCCCTTTTCATGGCCAAAGAGTTCGCTGTCTATGGTCCCTTCCGGGATGGCACCGCAGTTTACCGCTATATATTTGGCATGCTTTCTGTGCGAGAGCGAATGGATTATTTTTGGGACGGCCTCCTTCCCTACGCCACTTTCTCCCGTGACCAGAACGGAAATGTCCGTGGGGGCCACCTGGATGGCTTTTTCAATGGCACGATTGAGTTTTATATCGTTACCGATGATTTCAAAACGTTGCTTTATGGCCTGTACCGATTCCACCTTGCTCTTCTAATTATTGTGGGAATGGCCCACCGCCTTGCCGATTAGCGTAGCGGAGGTGCAATCCTCTATTTTTACATTTACAAATTCTCCAAGGGTATAGTGTTCCTTGGGAAAGACCACCACCGTATTTTGCGAATTACGGCCCATCCAATGCGCATCGGATTTTTTGGACGTTCCCTCTATGAGCACTTCTTCTACCTTGCCCAAATGCTGTTGGGTCCTGAACAGTCCATGTGCTCGTTGGAGATCTATAATTTCTGTTAGGCGTCGTTTTTTGATCGCTTCTGGAATATCGTCCTCCAATTTACGTGCGGCCAGGGTGCCGGGCCGCTCCGAATAGGCAAACATAAAGCCAAAATCGTATTTCACATATTCCATCAGGGAGAGGGTATCCTTGTGGTCCTCCTCGGTCTCCGTGGGAAAGCCGGCGATCATATCCTGTGAAATGGCACAGTCGGGAATAATGCGCCGTATGTTGTCTATCAGTTCAAAATATTCCTCACGGGTGTGCAAACGGTTCATGGCCTTCAGGATCCGATCACTGCCGCTCTGTACGGGAAGGTGAATGTAGTTGCAGATATTGTTGTATTTCGCCATGGTCTCAATAACATCCAAGGTCATATCCTGCGGATTGGAGGTAGAAAAACGAATGCGCATTTTGGGCTGTGCCTTGGCCACCATTTCCAGGAGAAGCGAAAAATTTACCGCTGTTGCCCTTTGCATTTGGGACGCACCATCAAAATCTTTCTTTAAGCCGCCTCCGTACCACAGATAGCTGTCCACATTTTGGCCCAAAAGCGTCACTTCCCGATACCCTTTTTCCCAGAGATCGTTCACTTCCCCTATGATGGACTGTGGGTCTCGACTGCGTTCCCTGCCCCGGGTGAACGGGACCACGCAAAAGGTACACATATTATCACAGCCACGGGTAATGGAAACAAAGGCGGTGACGCCGTTTGAATTTAGACGGACGGGCGCAACATCGCCATAGGTCTCGTCCTTGGACAGGATAACGTTTACAGCGTTCCTGCCTTCATCAATTTCCTGGATCAGGTTGGGAAGGTCCTTATAGGCATCCGGCCCTACCACCATGTCCACAATTTTCTCCTCCTCGAGCAGTTTGCTCTTAAGGCGCTCTGCCATACAGCCCAGTACCCCCACTTTCATATGGGGCTTTTGCTTTTTGATCGCGTTGAATTTTTCCAGGCGTTTGCGCACGGTAAGCTCTGCTTTTTCCCTTATGGAGCAGGTGTTGACCAGTACCAGATCGGCATCGGCCAATTCCTGGGTGGTATTAAACCCTTCCTTGGCCAGAATGGAAGCTACAATTTCGCTGTCCGAAAAATTCATCTGACAGCCGTAACTCTCAATATAAAGTTTGCGGTCGTTGCCTTTGCTATTTTCAAGTGACAGGGCGGTTCCCTGTAAGGATTCATCTATGGTCTTCTCCATTCTTTATTGTATGCAACTTGGGTTCCAATGGGTCTGCAAAGATAGTACTAAATACACAAAAGTGACAATTTGACAGTTAAATATTTATCAAAATTAGGCGCAACACAAAGGCCGTTTTTACATCTAACCGACAACAACTCAATAAAAAACAAACAACAATGAAAAAGAAAACATTATGGTTCGTTCTTATCATTGTCCTGGGCCTGGTCTCCTGTGATGATGATACCCAGGACGATGATAGGTACGCCGAGTATTTGGTGGCCCGGCCATTGACCATGAGCATGACCGAGTTCAAAAATGGGGTGGATATCATAGCCCCACGGCCCATTGATGAATCGGGCAAGATCTACGCCTACAAGGACTATGTCTTTGTCAATGACAAATATCGAGGGGTACATATTATAGACAATAGCAACCCAAGCGCACCCCGGAAATTGGCATTTATTAAAATCGCCGGTAATGTGGATATTTCGGTCAAGGACGATTACCTCTATGCCGATAGCATTACGGATCTTGTAGTACTGGATATTTCGGACATTTCCAATATCAGGAAGGTAACCCGGCTGGACAATGTGCTTCGGGACAATATTGTATTTCCTATTGAGGCCGACTTTTTTGAGTATGGCGATATCGATTATCAGAACGAGATAGTCGTCGGATGGGAAACGGTAACGGAGCGACGATTGATCCAGGAATTTCAGGAGCGCTTTCAAACGGTCGACTTTGCCCTAGCAGAAGCGGCCAATGATGCCGCAGTAGGGCAGGGTGGTTCCTTGGCCCGATTCAAGATCGTAGACGATTATCTATACGCCGTGGACAGCCATACCATCAATGTTTTTGATATCCAGGATCTTGAAAACCCGAAAGATTTGGATGATGTCTATGCCGGTTTTGATATTGAGACCATTTTTAACCGGGGCCAGCACTTGTTCCTGGGCAGCATGCGAGGGATGTATATTTATGACATCTCTAACCCTGCGGTACCTTCCTTTATTTCCGAATTTCAACACGGTACCGCTTGTGACCCTGTGGTCGTGGACGGGGATTATGCCTACGTTACCCTTCGTGGGGGAAATGGTTGTGGGGCCACGGAGAGCGGTCTGTTCATTGTGGATATTTCCGTGATTTCCAATCCGGTGTTGGCGGAAACTTACGCTATGGATGAACCCTACGGCCTGGGCATAAAGGACGCGAAACTGTTTATCTGTGATGGAGCGTCCGGACTAAAGGTCTACGACAAGACCGATATCTCGGATTTGGTATCCCTAAATCACTTTAAGGACATCGTTACCTTTGACGTTATCCCTCTGGAAGAAAATCTTTTGATGGTAGGCGAAGACGTGCTTTATCAATACAAATATCTGGACAATAACATTGAACTGATCAGCAGTTTGGCATTGGATTGAGCAAGCATAAAAAGAAAGAGGAGCACCCCTGAAAACGGGGTGCTTTTTTTATCCGTAACATTATGGTAAAGTGTTAAATAAAAAAATTCAACTACTTTTGTCTCCTCAAAGAAATCATGCATGGCAAAGAATTTAGTAATTGTAGAGTCGCCCGCTAAAGCGAAAACAATAGAGAAATTTCTTGGAAAGGATTTCAAGGTAGAGTCCAGTTTTGGGCACATTGCCGATCTTCCTTCCAAGGAGTTGGGGGTAGATGTGGACAATGGTTTTAAGCCCAAATATATTGTTGATAAAGAGAAAAAGGCCTTGGTGAAAAAGCTAAAGGACCTTGCCAAAAAAGCAGAGACCATATGGCTTGCCAGTGATGAAGACCGTGAAGGGGAAGCCATCTCCTGGCATTTGTCCGAGGAGCTAAAATTGGATAAGGCCAAGACCAAGCGGATTGTTTTCAATTCAATTACAAAATCTGCCATACAACGGGCCATAGAAAACCCAAGGGAAATAAATTACAATCTGGTCAACGCCCAACAAGCGAGGCGCGTTTTGGATAGATTGGTGGGTTACGAACTTTCCCCGATACTCTGGAAGAAAATAAAACCGGGCCTTTCTGCAGGAAGGGTACAATCGGTAGCGGTACGCTTAATCGTAGAGCGCGAGCGGAATATAGAAGCCTTTAAGCCTGAAGCTTCTTTTCGTGTCTCCGCACAGTTCAGGACCGCAAAGGGCGAGGTGTTCACCGCCAAGCTCGGCAAGACCTTCCCCAATAGGGAGGATGCGGAGAAATTCCTGGAACAGAATATAGCGGCGAACTTCGCCGTATCTGACCTTGACAAAAAACCGGCCAAAAAATCCCCGGCCGCACCGTTTACGACCTCTACCCTACAACAGGAAGCGTCCCGAAAGCTGTATTTTTCGGTGGCAAGGACCATGCAGGTAGCACAACGCCTGTACGAGGCGGGATTGATTACCTATATGCGAACGGATAGTGTGAATCTTTCCAAGGAGGCCATAGGGGCCGCCAAAGAGGCTATTGCCGAAAACTATGGGGAGGCCTACAGTACGGTGCGCAACTATACCGGGAAATCCAAAGGGGCACAGGAGGCACATGAGGCCATTCGCCCTACCGATATGATAAAGCAGTCGCCTTCGCTTGAACGTGACCAATCTAAATTATATGAACTTATTTGGAAACGCACCATTGCTTCCCAAATGAGTGATGCCCGGTTGGAACGCACCAACGTAAAGATCAAGACCACATCCCATAGCGAAGTCTTTACCGCTGACGGAGAGGTTATCAAGTTCGATGGTTTTCTAAAGGTGTACATGGAAGGAAGGGATGAAGAGGATATTGTGGAAGAACAGGATGGGATGCTCCCTGCCCTGAAGGTAGGTAATGGACTTCAAAATGACTACATCACCGCTACAGAGCGTTTCACCAGACCACCTTATAGGTATACGGAGGCTTCCCTGGTAAAAAAATTGGAGGAGTTGGGCATCGGAAGACCGTCTACCTACGCACCAACCATTTCTACCATACAAAATAGGGGCTATGTAGAAAAAGGCATGGTAGAAGGTACCGAGAGAAAATACCGGCAATTGCTTCTGGAATCCAACAACATCTCGGTAAAACAACTCTCCGAGACCATAGGTTCGGACAAGGGAAAGTTGGTCCCCACGGATATAGGAATGATTGTAAACGATTTTTTGGTAAGCCATTTTGCCAATATCCTGGATTATAATTTTACCGCCAGGGTAGAGGAAAATTTTGATGAGATCGCTTCCGGGGATGAGGATTGGCAGCAAGTGATGCGAACGTTTTACCGGGATTTTCATCCAACGGTCCTCGATGTGGAAGAGAATGCCGGCAGAGCTAGTGGGGAACGGGTATTGGGAAGCGACCCTAAGACGGGTCGGCAGGTTGCAGTGAGACTGGGTAGGTTTGGCCCTATGGTACAGATCGGCACGGTAGAGGAGGAAGAGAAACCCTTATTCGCAAGTTTACTACCAGACCAGTCACTGAACACCATTACCTATGAGGAAGCCATGGAGCTCTTTAAACTTCCCAGAAAATTGGGTGTTTACGAGGGCGAGGAAATAGAGGCCAACGTGGGTAGGTTTGGACCCTATGTACGGTTTGGCAAGAAGTTTATCTCCCTAGGCAAAACAGAAAGCGCTATGACCGTGGATTTGGAACGGGCTATAGAACTTATCAAGGAAAAACAAAAGGCCGATGCGCCCATAACCTCCTATGAAGGGAAGGACGTTACCAAGGGAACAGGCCGTTTTGGGCCTTTTATCAAATGGGACGGCATGTTTATCAACGTAAACAAGAAGTACGATTTTGATGCCCTTTCGCAAACAGATATCGAGGAACTTATCGAAGCAAAGAAACAGAAGGAACGGGATAAACTGGTGCAGCAATGGCCAGAGGAAGGCATCCGTATCGAAAAGGCCAGATGGGGAAGGCACACCATCATCAAAGGCAAGATCAAGGTAGAACTTTCCAAGGATGTGGATGCTACCCAGGTTTCGCTCGAAGAGGCCCAGGCCCTTCTGGAGAAGAAAACACCCAAGAAAAAATCAAAGGCGAAAAAATAGCGGGGCCACACATATTTGTTATTCGAATTTGGAAAGTTTATTTTTGAAAAGGAAATGGTCGCTCGACCTTATTCGGAAACGATAAACAACTTTGCAAACCCTCCTTTGAATGGCATTTGATTTTTTAGTCCCTGTTGAAGATAACGTATTGGCACACTGCGAGTTACTTCCGCCACAAGCGCTTGGGAAGAACATCCATAAACACACTTCGAAAAAAGGATTGCCGGTATTGGCCGGTGCCTCCATAGCTATTGTGGGCGTGCACGAATCGCGAAACGCCTTCGAAAAAAAACTGGAACGCCTGGATATTTCCCAGATTAGGATACAATTATACAAGCTCATGTTGGGCAATTGGAATGCCACTATTGTAGATCTTGGTGACATAGAAGAAGGCGAGGAAGTAGCGGATACCTACTTTGTGGTAAAGGAAATCATGGCGGGACTTTTGGAAGAAAATATTGTGCCCGTGCTTATTGGCGCTACACAGGATATTACTTATCCAACCTATAGAGCCTTCGATTCCATCAGGGACATGGTAAACCTGGTGGCTATAGATAGTAGGTTCGATTTTGGGGATGCCGACGAGCTCATTTCCTCCCATTCCTATATGAGCAAGATTATCACGGACAAACCCAATAATCTGTTCAATTTTTCCAATATAGGCTACCAAAGTTATTTCAATGCCCAGGAAGAAATAGACCTCATGGAACGCCTGTTTTTTGATGCCTATCGTTTGGGAGAGATTGTGTCCAACATTTCCCTGGTAGAGCCTGTGTTGAGGAGTGCACATCTGGTAAGTTTGGACGCTAGGGCCATACGGGCCAGTGAAATTGGACTGTCTGACGCCTTTTCCCCCAACGGATTCACGGGCCGTGAGATATGCGCTATTGCGAGGTATGCCGGCATTAGCGATACCGTCTCCCTATTGGGCATTTACGAGAGTGAGAACACCGTACAATCCTTTCAGCTTATCGCACAGATTATTTGGTATTTTATAGAGGGTTTCAACTTCAGGATAAAGGAGTCCCCACACACCAAAAAAGAGGATTTCAACAAGTTCATGGTACCCACGGAAACAGAGGAACTTGTCTTTTATAAAAGCAATCTTACGGACAGATGGTGGGTCGAGGTTCCGTCAATTTTAACTTCACATACTAAAACCAGTTCACCTGCGTTATTACCATGCACCGAAGACGATTATTTGGAAGCATGTAACCAAAATATCCCCGAACGGTGGTTTAAGGCCTATAAGAAAGGCTTTAGCTAGGAAAAAAATAATTTAAAGGATAGGTTGTTCTGTACAATAAATTATTCAAAAATTAGTTTTAGAGAGTAATAATTGTGTTTACAATTTATAATCATAATCGAAATTAACCTATAAGTATGAAGAAGCTATTGTTACCATCTATAGCATTTGTTTTCTTGCTCGCAAGTTGTGGGTCCAAAACAAAGGGAGAACTAGTCGGTGCCCAAGGTAAAAAATGGTATCCGGAGAAACCATATGGAATGGAACTGATCCCTAGGGGATCTTTCATTATGGGAAAGAGTGAGGAGGATATGGCACAGGCCCTCAACGCACCAACAAAAACAGTAACCGTACGCTCCTTCTACATGGACGATACGGAAATTACAAATAGCGAATACCGTCAGTTTGTGGAATGGGTCAAAGATTCCATTACCAGGACCAAGTTGGCCATTTTGGCCGATGAGCTTGGTTTGGGTCCGGAGGATGGTGGTATCGGTGATTACGCATTTAAGGATGCCGACACCACAAAAGCTTCCGCCTATGACAAGTATATGTTGGACAACTATGCAGGTCTGGGAGAGACCGGTTATGAAGGTAGGGCCTTGAATAAGGATGAAGACCTCATTTGGGACACCTCCGAATATCCGGACGAGTACTATACCGAGGTAATGGATTCCCTGTACATCCCGGAAGAAGAATCGTATAACGGACAGCGTACTGTTGACGTAAACGTCTTGAAGTACAAATACAGCTGGATGGACATTGAAGCAGCTGCCCGATCTCGTAACGGTAGAAGAAAAGATTTTATACGACAGGAAGAGTTGGAGGTATATCCCGATACCACAGTTTGGATCCGGGACTTTGAATATTCGTACAACGAGCCTATGCACAATGATTACTTCTGGCACGACGCCTATAGTGATTATCCTGTAGTAGGGGTTTCCTGGATACAGGCCAAAGCGTTTTGTAACTGGAGGACCAAATTCAAGAACGACGATCAGAAAGACCGGGGCAAACAATTCGTGAACCAGTTTAGACTGCCTACGGAAGCCGAATGGGAATATGCGGCCCGTGGTGGCATTGAAGGAGGTACCTACCCTTGGGGAGGTCCTTATGTAATCAGTGACACCGGCTGCTTTATGGCCAACTTTAAACCACAACGTGGGGATTATGCCGCCGATGCCGCACTGTATACGGTAGAGGCCAAGTCCTATGAGCCTAACGATTTTAACTTGTATAACATGGCTGGAAATGTTTCTGAATGGACCAACTCTAGTTTTGACCCAAGTTCATACGATTATGTATCTACCATGAACCCTAATGGAGGCGATGGCTCCAATGCCAGAAAAGTGATTCGCGGAGGTTCCTGGAAAGACGTGGCTTACT
Organism: Eudoraea algarum; assembly: GCF_050589645.1. Lineage (NCBI taxonomy): Bacteria > Pseudomonadati > Bacteroidota > Flavobacteriia > Flavobacteriales > Flavobacteriaceae > Eudoraea > Eudoraea algarum. Next base: position 614,076 of record NZ_JBNGOQ010000004.1, read on the forward strand.
TTTTACAGGTGAGCACTAGGGACTACGAGTACAAGGATTCCGCAAGAAGCTATATCGGGTTCCGTACCGTACAGGATTATATGGGAGAAGAAGATTCTACCCAATAAAATAATAATAAGAACACTACATACGAATCAAACGTTAAACCAAATACTTATTATTAACATTAAACTTTAAAATTAAATTTAGAATTATGGCACAGTCAAAATCAACAAAAAAACTATTCAACATGGCCTATGGCCTTGGAGCATCGGTAGTAATTATAGGTGCGTTGTTTAAAATCCTTCACTGGGAATTTGGACCGCTTACGGGTGGACTCCTATTGGCAGTGGGTCTTATTACGGAAGCACTTATTTTTGCGATCAGTGCATTTGAACCGGTAGATGATGAATACGATTGGTCTTTGGTATATCCAGAATTAAGTGGCGGACTATCTAACGGCAAGAATGAGGCCGAAGAAGCCAGGGAAGCCGAAGGACTTTTGTCCAGAAAATTGGACGACCTTTTAAAAGAAGCCAATATCGATGCCCAGTTGTTCGATAGCCTAGGCGACAGTATTAGAAATTTCGAAGGCGCTGCCAAGGGAATTACCCCTACCGTGGATGCCATGGAATCTACTAAGAAATACTCTGAAGAGATGTCGCATGCAGCGGCCCAAATGGAATCTTTGAACAGTCTGTACAAAGTACAATTGGAAAGCGCAAGCAAGCAAGCTTCCGTAAATGAGGAAGTCGTACAGAATGCCAGCGCCCTTAAAGATCAAATGGAATCTTTGGCCACCAACCTTTCTTCCTTGAACGGTGTTTATGGTGGAATGCTGACTGCAATGAATAGAAACTAATTGGATTTAGTGCACAAAACCCAAATCAAATTAACAATTAAATCTAATTAGAAAACATGGCAGGAGGAAAGCTATCACCACGTCAGAAGATGATCAACCTAATGTACTTGATCTTCATTGCAATGCTGGCGTTGAATATGAGTAAAGAAGTTCTAGCGGCGTTCGGATTAATGAACACCAAGCTGGAAGCTTCTAACGAAAAGACCACAGAAAGCAACTTGGCTTTCTTGGGCGGTCTGGAGACCAAGAGTACCGAAAACCCTGAAAAGTATAGCGAGCTATACGAAAAGGCAAAGCAGATCAAAGAGCTTTCCCAGGGGTATTTTGATTACTTGGAAGATCTTAAAGGTAAAATGACCAAGGACATTGAAGATCCTACCGATTATCAGGTAATGGACAAGTCCGATTATTTGGATCAGAAGTTCTTTCAGGGCGATAACCTAGCGCCCGAGGGAAAGAAATTCCTTAAGAATATCACTGACTATCGCGATCAGGTAATCGCCATTTTACCCGAGAAGATGACCGAGGTAAAAGCTTCGGTAAAAGCGAAGTTCCAAACAGGCGATGCCAACGGCAAAGAGGAGAGAAGGGACGGAACCAAAGTAGATTGGATCAATTACCACTACGAAGGTTTTCCATTGATTGCCTCCTTGACCAAGCTTACTGCTCTGCAGTCCGATGTAAAAGCTACTGAGGAAGCAGCGCTTAAAGCCATGTTGGAAGGTCAGTTGACAGGGGAAATCTCTCTTAAGAATTTCCAAACCTTGTTGGATCAGAAAAAATCGGTCTTCTATGCCGGTGAAAAATTCGATGGAAGTATTGTACTCGGTAAAACCGATAAATCCTCTAAACCTGTAAAGGCCGATCTTACACTTGACGGTAGAAAATTGGCCGAAGGAAGGGACTATGCCCTTGAATCCGGGGGTGTAAAGCTGTTGATCAGTGCAGGTAGTGCTGGGGACCATGAGCTTAAAGGTCAGTTGATCTATATGCAGGATGGGGAGGAAATCCCGGTTGAGGTGAACAATATCTTTTCTACCATCAATAAGCCCAATGCTGCGGTAATCGCTGCTGATAAGATGAATGTGGTCTATAGAGGGGTATCCAACCCTATGACCATTTCCATTCCTGGAATTCCTGATAACAAGGTTACTGCCTCTGCACCTGGTCTTTCCAGAAGGAGCGGTAGTAAGTATGTAATGAATCCTGGCAAGGGAAGAACGGTGAGAATCGTTGCCTCCGGTGTACTGCCCGATGGCCAACGTATCTCTACGCCTGCCGAATTTAGGATCAAGGATATTCCTAGACCTTCCGGTACGATCCGTGGGGAAGCCAACAGTGCCAAAATGCCAAGAAGAAACTTGGAGATTGCCACAGTGGGTGCCCTTTTGGAAGACTTTGACTTTGATTTGAATCTTGCCATAAGCGGATTCAAGTTTAAAGTGCCAGGTCAGCCAACGGTGAACGTAAAAGGTGGAAAACTGGATGCCAGGGCCAAGGGTGCGCTAAAACGTGCCAGACGTGGCGATGCTGTGCAAATATTTGACATACAAGCTTATATTACCAATAACAGGACCTATAAACTAAAGAAGGTATCTCCTGTGGTAATTGAGATAACAAACTAAGTAAAGTAAATTTTTAACAAATGAATTGGAAGAATGTTTTATTAATCGGAGCGGTAACCCTGTTACCGGTATCCATGATGGCCCAGGCAAACATATTGAATGCCAAAAAGCCGCAGGATATTGGAAAGAAGACAGAAACGCAGAAAGCAATGGACAATGATGCTCCTTTGGAATATGGGTACGTGGATGATAGGGATATCCTGTGGTCCAAGACCATATGGGAAGTCATTGACTTGGACGAGCGTGTTAACTTTCCCTTGTACTATCCCATAGATACCGTAGATATCGGTTCCGATAGAAGATCGCTCTACGATGTTTTGATCAAAAACATCAAAAGTGGTAAACTAACGGATGTCTATGTGGATTCCTATTTCACTGAAAAAAGAGTGTTCAGTGATTTGGAGGCCACCTTGAAGAAAACCGATACCACCGATTTTGGATACGAACAATACAATGCTGGGGAGCAGATTTCCGCGGAATATATTAACCAAAGGGAACTTACCGCAGCTGATCTTGAGGAGTATCTGATCAAGGGTATCTGGTATTTTGACAAGCGACAAGGTGAACTTAAATACCGTATGTTGGGTATTGCCCCTGTGGCGCCCGATGTGAACTTCATCGATGATGATGCCATGGATCCCGATGAGGCCAAAGTAGCCCTGTTTTGGGTATGGTATCCCGGTGCAAGGCAGATCTTGCACGATGCCAAGGTGTTCAACCAACGCAATTCGGCCCAGCCTATATCCTTCGATATGCTTTTGAACGCCCGTCGTTTTAATGCCACTATCTACAAAGAGGATAATATTCATGGCGACCGTAGGATCAAGGACTATGTTGCTGACAATGCCTTGTTCCAATTACTGGAAGCCAACCGTATCAAGGAAACTATCCGAGATAGGGAACAGGATATGTGGGCGTATTAGTCCCGAGAAGTATTCCAATTCAATACATAAAACGAAAACGCTGCACTTTGGTGCAGCGTTTTTTTATTTTTGCTCCATGATAGATGTATTGGTGGTAGGCTCCGGCTTGGCCGGAATGTCCTTTTGTGAGGTGCTGGAAGAAAATAACAAGACCTTCCTGGTCGTTGCCGATGATTCCCAACGGGCATCGCAGGTAGCAGGGGGCCTCTATAATCCTGTTATTCTAAAGCGTTTTACCTTGGCATGGAATGCAGCGGAGCAACTCAAGGGGGTAGTGCCCTTTTATACCCACTTGGAAGAAAAACTAAAACTGAAACTGCACCATCGGGTACCCGTCTTGCGGCGCTTTGCCTCGATTGAGGAACAGAACCAATGGTTCGAGGCCAGGGATACCCCACAATTGCAGACGTTTCTTTCGCCCAAGATCCGTACCAACACCAACACCTCCCTAGAGGCCCCTTATGGGTATGGAGAAGTGATGCATACCGGCAGGGTAGACACCAAAAAACTGTTGGCGGGCTATGGCACTTATCTCGATGATCGTAATCTATGTGTACATGAACCCTTTGATTTTGACGCCTTAAAAATTGGACCAAGCCACTTTGAGTATAAATCCATTCGCGCCAGACATATCGTCTTTGCCACAGGATATGGGCTCAAACAAAACCCCTATTTCAATTACCTCCCATTAACGGGTACCAAGGGCGAGTTGTTGACCATAGAAGCCCCGGAACTAAAGGAGCATGCAGTAATCAAATCTTCCGTATTCCTTATTCCCCTGGGCAGGCATCGTTATTTAGTGGGTGCTACCTATAAATGGAAGGACAAGACCAACACGCCTACCTTGGAGGCTAGGACAGAACTGCTTGAAAAACTGGATACCTTTTTGAACTGCGATTATGAGGTAGTCGCCCATGTGGCCGGTATACGACCTACGGTAACCGATAGGAGGCCTTTGGTAGGACGGCATCCCCAACATGACCAAATGTATGTTTTGAACGGCTTAGGCTCAAGAGGTGTAATGATCGCGCCCTATGCTGCAAAGCTGCTGTATCAAAATATGGAGTACGACTTGCCCTTGCCCAAGGAAATGGATGTGGCCCGGTTCAGTAAAAAATACGTTAAGGGTTAAGGTTCTTCACCGCTTCGTTGTCATACTTAAAGAAAAGGTTGATCCAGATGTTTCGAGATAGCCGAATGATAAGGGGCAAAAAGACAACAAGGGTAAGTACTATGGCAATAAAGGTAGTAATCAAGGTGGCGCCCAAGACCAAAAAGGCCATGACGAATGCAGCGGCGGCAAAAGCAATGCCCACACCATAGCTAACATACATGGAACCGTAAAAAAAGGAAGGCTCTATTTTATATTTGGTGCCGCAATGTGAGCAGCGCTCGTGCATTTTAAAAATATTTCCCAAATGATATGGATTTTTGTCCTTATACATGAGCTCTTCATGACATGTGGGGCAACTTCCTGTTAAAATACTGTAGAGTTTGTTTCCTTTTTTTAACATTTGCAAAAGTTTTGGCAAAAGTACAGCTTTACCCTAACTTATTGCGTAACCATAGTCACAAAAAATGCTTAATATCCATAACCTTTCCGTTGCTTTTGGAGGAGAATATTTGTTCGAGCAAATTTCGTTTCGGCTCAATTCCGGAGACCGGGTAGGTCTGATCGGCAAGAACGGTGCGGGGAAATCTACCCTATTAAAACTCTTGGCGAAGGAGATGGCCTTGGATTCCGGGACCATCGCTTCCGAAAAGAACATCAAGATCGGTTTTCTAAAACAGGATATCGATTTTGAACAGGGGCGAACGGTGATGGAAGAGGCTTATAGTGCCTTTGCCGAAATCCGGGAAATGGAGCTGCAACTGGATCAGATCAACCACCAGTTGGCCGAGCGCACCGATTACGAAAGTGAAGGCTATAACCAGCTGATCGTAGACCTGAACGATCTTACCCACAGGTATGAGATTTTGGGTGGATACCACTATCAGGGTGAAACGGAAAAAATATTACTGGGCCTTGGATTTAAGCGTTCGGACTTTGAAATGGCCACCGATACCTTTTCAGGAGGTTGGCGTATGCGTATTGAACTGGCCAAATTGTTGTTGCAACATAACGATGTATTGTTATTGGATGAGCCCACCAACCATTTGGATATCGAATCCATTATTTGGCTAGAGCAATTTTTGAAGAATTTCCCCGGGGCTGTGGTCATCGTATCCCATGATAAGATGTTTTTGAACAATGTGACCAACCGCACCATTGAAATTTCGCTAGGGCGCATCTATGACTACAACAAACCCTATTCCAAATTCTTAGAGCTTCGGGCCGAAATAAAAGAGCAACAACTTAACGCACAGAAAAACCAGGAAAAGGAGATTCAGCAGGCGGAACGCTTAATCGAAAAGTTCCGGGCGAAATCCACTAAGGCCTCCATGGCCCAATCGCTGATTAAAAAACTTGACAAGCTAGAACGCATAGAAGTAGATCAGGACGATACCAGTGTTATGAAGCTTCGATTTCCGGTTTCGGTCACCCCGGGCAAGGTGGTGGTAGCATTGGAAAATTTGTCCAAAAGCTATGGTGACAAGCAGGTGCTGGAGAATATAAGTCTACTGATCGAACGTAACAGCAAAACAGCCTTTGTAGGACAGAACGGGCAGGGGAAATCCACTTTGGCCAGGATTATTGTCGGCGAACTGGAGGCCCAAGGGCAAATGAAGTTGGGGCACAACGTACAAATCGGCTATTTTGCGCAAAACCAGGCGGAGTATCTGGATGGGGAGAAGACCATATTGGATACGATGATCGATGCTGCTAATGAAAGTAACAGAAGCAAGGTAAGAGATATTTTGGGCTCCTTCCTGTTCAGTGGTGATGATGTTGATAAATACGTTAGGGTCCTTTCTGGTGGCGAACGGAATAGGCTGGCCTTGGCCAAGATGCTGTTACAGCCTTTTAACGTGCTGGTCATGGATGAACCAACCAACCATTTGGATATAAAATCCAAAAACGTATTGAAACAGGCCCTGCAAAGTTTTGAGGGCACCCTGGTCCTGGTTTCGCACGACAGGGATTTTCTACAAGGGCTCACCAACAAGGTTTACGAATTCCGAGACCTGAAGATTAAAGAGTATTTAGGCGATATCGATTTTTACTTGGACCAGCGCAAAGCAGAGGATTTCAGGGCCATTGAAAAAAAGGAAACGATGGCCCCAAAAAAGGAGAAGGAGGCCGAGAAGGGTATAGACTATCAGCAACAGAAAAAGATCAAATCCTTAAAGAATAGGCTCAGCGCCGTGGAGAAGAAGATTGCGCTGTTGGAAAAGGATATAGCCCAAACAGACCATGAGCTGTTGATGGACTATGACAAGACCATTGCGCAACCCAACTTTTTTGACCGCTACCAGAGCAAGAAAAAGGAGCTGGAGGAGCTAATGGAAAGTTGGGAACAACTTACCCTCGATTTGGAGAAATAAGGGTTCTCTTACAGCATTGGTGGCTTCCAGAGCCGCCAAACCACAGATTTTCGCCGTTTCACAACAAATATGGACCCTTCATCGATAAATTTTGTCGTTTAGCCGTCAAATTGATTAAATTTGTAGGGTAATTCTTAATTAAACTATAAGCGCCCAAGTCTTACAGCAGTTTTAAAGGATTTACTTATGAGAAAGCTAATAGGTATTGTCATATTGATATTGGTCGCTGGCCAAGTGGCCTTGGCCAAAGTGCCGGATACAGAAAGAAAAGCCTTACTGGAACTCTATCGGACTACCAAGGGCACGGAGTGGATAAAAAAATGGGATGAGGGTGTTCCCGTTTCCCAATGGCACGGGATAACCGTGAAGCAGGGCCACGTGGTGCAGATCAATCTGTTCCGCAACAATCTAAAGGGGTATATCCCGGAAGCTATTGGCCAATTGGAATATCTTACCTCGCTTAATTTGGCTTTTAACACCATTGAGGGCGAGTTGCCTCAAGCCATTGTTCGGCTAAGGAACCTTAAGGTCCTAAAGCTGGAGATGAACAGAATCAAGGGAAAGTTGCCCGAAAGCATAGGTGAATTGCATCACTTGGAGGAGCTTAGTATGTTCAATAATTTCTTGAGCGGCACTATCCCGAAGAGTATAGGGCAGATGAAGAACCTGAAGGTCCTCAACTTGTCCAGCAACAACTTTTTTGGACGCATTCCAAACGCATTGGGAGCGCTTTCAAAGTTGGAAAGCTTAGGGCTTTTTGAGAACAGTCTATACGGCTCCATACCTTCCGAATTGGGAGGCTTGGGAAAACTTAAGGAACTCGTGTTGGCCAATAACCAATTGGACGGAGCAATTCCTGCCGAGTTTGGGCAATTGGCAAGCCTTGAGATATTGCAGTTACAAAATAACAAGTTCGATTCATTCGATAATTTACAGCTGATGGATTCCAAACAGTTTTTGGTCTTTGATTATGACAAAAGCGATGAAAAAGGGCAGTTCAAGAATATCAATTTCAGCAAAACAAGAATGGCCGACACCAAGTTTGAAGACGATGTGGATAATGAGTAGTTAATTATACTTTAGTTAGTTTGGTTGAAAAGAGGATGCTAGTGACATCCTCTTTTTTTGTTCCCAACACTGGAAATTAAGGGAGTTTTATGATATTTTTAACATTAGTTGCATATGCAACTAATTGGTTTTTGCGTAGCTTCGTCCCATGGATTCGGAGGATACCACCATTGATTTTGAAAAGTCCGTCGGTCCCTGGTTGGGAAAGACCATGAAGATTATGGACTACTACCTGCAGGAAGCCTTACAGCGGGAGGGACTGGACTTGAGCAAGGAGCAAATGATAGTGCTGAAAAAGTTGCACGACAAGGACGGGCTCCATCAAAACGAACTGGCCTTTCTTACCCTGCGCAACAAGTCTTCCCTGACCCGTTTGTTGGTGAAGATGGAACGAAAGGACTACATCCGAAGGGAACAGCACGCAGATGACAGAAGAATCAACCAGGTGTTCCTTACCGATTTGGGAAGATCGGTCTTTAAGGATACCCGCCCGGTAATAAAAACCCTTATGACCATCATGGAGAAGGACCTGTCTGCCGAGGAAAAGGACGGGCTTATCAACATATTGAGAAAGATCCAATACAATTTTACTTCTAAAGAAACATCACTGTAACTACTACCTATGAGAAAACTAATTTTATCCATACTTGGCATTGTAATTATCATCGGGGCCATCTTTTTGGGCCAGCGTATCGTTGCAAGTAAAAATAAGCCCAAACCCAAGGTAGAAAAGGTGATTAAGACCGTATTTGCTGAAAAGGTATACAACGGTACCGTGCCCATTGTGGTTCCGGCCAACGGAACGCTCATCGCCAAACGGCGATTGGAGCTTTTTTCCGAGGTACAAGGCGTATTTCGTGGAGGGAGCAAACTTTTTAAAACAGGGCAGGAATACCGTAGGGGGGAAACCATAATCAACATAGATGCTTCCGAATACTACGCCAGCGTACAATCCGCAAAAAGCAATTTGTACAATTTGATTACCTCCATTATGCCCGACCTTCGTTTGGATTATCCCGAGGTATTCCCAAAATGGCAGACTTACCTGACCGGTTTTGACATCAACAGGACCACTCCCAAACTCCCGGAAATGACGTCGGAGAAGGAGAAATTTTTTATCTCCGGAAGGGGCATACTTACCAACTACTACAACGTTAAAAATTTGGAGCAACGTTTGTCCAAATACCGTATAACGGCACCTTACCGAGGAGTTCTTACCGAGGCCTTGGTCACTGAGGGGACCCTGATTCGTTCTGGCCAAAAACTGGGCGAATTTATCGATACCGGTATTTATGAACTGGAAGTTTCCATTAGCAAGACCTATAGCGATCTGTTAAAGCTCGGAGAACAGGTAGAATTGGTAAATCTGAATCGTACAACCACGTATTCGGGCAGGGTGACGCGCATCAATGGCAGGGTTGACCAAACAACCCAGACCATAAAGGCCTTTATTGAAGTAAAGGACGAAAACCTCAAGGAAGGTATGTACTTGGAAGCCAGTCTTAATGCAAAGGAAGAGCCCAACGCCATTGAGATAGATAGGGAACTGTTGTTGGAAAATGACAAAATCTTTGTGGTCAGGGACTCTATACTGGATCTCATAGACGTTAGACCTGTCTATTTTTCGGATAAAAAAGTAGTGCTGAAGGATGTTCCTGATGGCCTTACCATCATCAAAAAACCGGTGGTAGGCGCCTATGCAGGGATGTTGGTAAAGATTTTCGAGCAACAGGAAACTACCGTGAAAGAAGTCACTGAGAATGTAAAAAATAATGGGTCATGAAAAAAGTAATTGAGTATTTTATTAAGTACCATGTCGCGGTAAATGTCATCATTATTGCATTTTTTATCTTTGGAATCGTAGGGGCCCTTTTCTTGAAGTCTTCCTTCTTTCCCTTGACCGATTCCAAGAACGTTTCCATTGCCATTACCTATCCCGGGGCCTCGCCCCAAGAAGTGGAGGAAGGGATCGTACTTAAAATAGAGGACAACCTGAAGGGGCTCGAAGGCGTGGATAGGGTTACCTCTACTTCCCGTGAAAACAGTGGAAGCATCAACGTAGAGATCGAAAAGGGCCGGGATATCGATTTTATGCTCCTACAGGTCAAAAATGCGGTGGACCGGGTGCCCTCCTTTCCTACGGGCATGGAACCCCTGATAGTTTCCAAACTGGATGCCGTACGCCAGACCATAAGTTTTTCCATAAGTGGGGAGGATATTCCATTGGCTACCCTAAAACAGATCGGGAGGCAAATAGAAAATGATATTAGGGCCATAGATGGCATCTCACAGATTAACATTACCGGTTACCCACTGGAGGAGATAGAGATTGCCGTTAACGAAAACAACCTCCTGGCCTATGGCATGTCCTTTTCGGAAGTTAGCCAGGCCGTGGCCAACGCCAATATTTTGGTCACCGGAGGAAATATCAAGACCAGAGCGGAAGAGTATCTGATCCGGGCCAATAACCGATCCTACTACGGGGATGAACTTTCCAATCTGATTGTTCGCGCCGATCCCTCCGGAAGTACCGTCCGACTAAAGGATGTGGCCATTGTCCGGGACCGTTTTTCGGAATCGCCCAACGCCTCCTTCTTCAACGGTCAACTATCCGTAAATACCACAATTACCAGCACCAATACAGAAGATTTGATAAGCTCCGCCGAAAAGGTAAAGGCCTATATGGAGGAGTTTAACCAAAAGTACAATAACGTGCAGCTCAGCGTAGTGAGGGATTTATCCACTACATTGACACAACGCACCCAATTGCTTACAGAAAACGCCATCATGGGGATGGCGCTGGTCTTGATTTTTTTGTCTTTGTTTCTTAATACCCGCCTGGCTTTTTGGGTCGCGTTTGGCCTTCCTGTGGCCTTTTTGGGCATGTTTGTTTTTGCCGGCATGTTCGATGTTACCATCAATGTACTCTCCCTCTTTGGAATGATCATCGTTATTGGGATCTTGGTAGATGATGGGATAGTGATCGCAGAAAATATTTACCAACATTACGAGAAAGGCAAGTCGCCCATACAAGCGGCCATTGATGGGACCATGGAGGTGATTCCCCCTATTGTTTCCGCCATTATCACCACGGTACTGGCCTTTTCGATCTTCCTCTTCCTCGATGGGCGTATCGGTGATTTTTTTGGAGAGGTTTCCGTCGTCGTGATACTCACCTTAGTGGTCTCCCTGGTAGAGGCCCTGATCATCCTGCCCGCGCATTTGGCGCATTCCAAGGCGCTGCAACCTCAAAACGAAGGGCCCAAAACTGGTTTTGCCCGTGTATTTGCAAAATTACGGATCGTCAATAAGATGGGAGAACGTATTATGGCCTGGCTAAGGGATAAAATGTACAGCCCCACCCTTAAATTTGCCCTGAAGTACAAGCTGCTTACCTTTTCCTTTTTCGTGGTGGCGCTTATCCTCACCTTTGCCTCCATTGGGGGTGGTATTATCCGCACCTCTTTTTTCCCCAGGATAGCCAGTGATCGGGTACAGGTAGAACTCTCAATGCCCAACGGAACCAACGAAGAAGTAACGGATTCCATTATCAGCCTTATAGAGGAAAAGGCCAAGATCGTGAACCAGGAGCTAACAGATACGTATCTGGCCGGGACGGATAAGATGCTTTTTAAAAATATGATCAAGACCTTGGGTCCAGGTTCCTCGGCCGCTACGCTGTCCATTAACCTGCTTCCCGGAGAGGAACGCCCCGATGTTGTGCAGTCGCAATTGGTTTCGAATCGCTTGCGCGAACTGGTAGGGCCTGTAATAGGGGTAGAAAGCCTTATTTACGGATCCGGAGGAAATTTTGGGGGTGATCCTGTCTCGGTCTCCCTTTTGGGCTATAACATTCAGGAACTTAAGGCGGCTAAAAGAGAATTGAAAACGGCTATGGAAAATAACCCTGCGCTCAAGGATGTAGCCGATAATGACCCTGCAGGAATAAAGGAAATACGCTTAGAACTTAAAGAGAATGCCTATCTCTTGGGCTTGGACCTAAGGACCATCATGAACCAGGTGCGTGCCGGTTTTTTTGGCACTCAGGCGCAGCGTTTTCAACGGGGACAGGATGAAATACGGGTATGGGTCCGTTATGATCGTGCCAATCGTTCTTCCATTACCGATCTGGATGAAATGCGGATCGTGACCCCTAACGGCAGTAGGGTACCCTTAAAGGAAATAGCGAACTATACCATAGAACGTGGTGACGTAGCCATAAATCACCTGGACGGGCAACGCGAAATACAGATTTCGGCCGACCTCGAGGACGACAAGACCACTAGTGCCACGGATGTCATGACGCAAATACGTACCGAGATCATGCCCGAGATACAATCCAAATATCCTACGGTGACCGCGTCCTACGAAGGACAGAACCGGGAAGCGGGCAAATTATTGGATTCCCTAACCTTTGTAGGTCTCAGTGTACTAGGTCTTATTTATATTACCATAGCCTTTACGTTTAGAAGTTTCAGTCAGCCCTTAATGCTGCTGCTATTGGTTCCCTTTAGTCTTACTGCGGTGGGCTGGGGCCACTGGCTTCATGATTTTCCGATAAACATCCTGTCCATGCTTGGGATTATCGCTTTGATAGGCATCATGGTAAATGACGGACTGGTTCTCATTGGTAAGTTTAACAGTAACCTTAGGGGAGGGATGACCTTTGATGATGCCATCTATGATGCGGGCCGTTCCCGGTTCAGGGCCATATTCCTTACGTCATTGACCACCATTGCAGGTCTTGCTCCCTTGATGTTGGAGCAGAGCCGCCAGGCGCAGTTCCTTATTCCCATGGCCATATCCATTGCCTACGGAATCGGTTTCGCCACCCTGCTGACTCTGTTGATTCTCCCGATATTCCTTGGGTTCAGCAATAATGTAAAAGTAGGCACCAAATGGCTTGCCACAGGGAATGCCGTGACTAAGGAGGAAGTGGAACGTGCTATTAAGGAACAAAAGGAGGAGCAGCATTTACGAACAGAAATTGCCAAACCCCTGAACGAGATCGAAATAAAGGAAAAAGTAGCGGATGCTTCCGAGGTTTATAAGGAAGCACCCAAGGAATTGGAAGAAAAAGAACAATGAGACAAACCTTTTTAATAGCAACCTTTTTGTTTGCGGTTTTCAACGGATTACTGGCCCAGGAAAAATTGTTGTCCAAGGAGGACGCCGTTAGCTTGGCGCTGGAAAATAATTTTGGTATCCTAGTGGCCAAAAATCAGGTAGCGATTGCAGAGAACAACAAGAGTATTCTAAATTCCGGGTATTTGCCCACACTTACGGGCACGGCCGGAGCCACCTACAACAGGGACGATTCCACTATTGAATTTCCCGGACAATTGGATGATGATGGCAATCCAAGGGCCGACGTGATTATTGACAAGGCAGAGGCACAACGATACAATACGGGCCTCAGTGTCAACTATACTTTGTTTGATGGTTTGGGAAGATTGTACAACTTTAAACGCTTAAAGGAACAATACCAGTTAAGTGAACTCCAGGCTAGAGAGACTATAGAAAACACCGTGATACAGTTGTTTAGTGTCTATTTTGAAATCGCCCGGCTTACCGAAAACGAAAATGTCTTTCAGGAGGCCCTGCAAATTTCCAGAGATCGTATTAAACGGGCCGAATATGCTTTTGAGTATGGACAAAATACCAAGCTCGATATCCTAAATGCACAGGTAGATGTAACCAATGACAGTATTAACTTATTGAATACCCGGCAACAATTGGCCAATACCAAACGCGATTTAAATGTGGTACTGAGCCAGAATCTCAATGAGGTCTATGAAGTGGATACACTGGTGCGATTTATTCCCCGTCTGCAATTGGAAGGCCTGGTGGCCGAGGCCAAAACAAACAATGTGGCCATCTTACAGACCGAACGCAATTTAACGATCAACGCTTACGACATTAAGGTAAGCCGTTCGGGCTACCTGCCTACCTTGGGGCTTGCGGGCTCCTATGGATGGAATTTGAACCAAAGCGCGGCATCGGCCTTCTTTCCGGGGACCAACAATACCACCAATACGCTGAATCTCGGCGCAACTTTGACTTGGAACCTGTTCGATGGCGGTGGGACCACGGTGCGCCTAAAAAATGCCAAAATAGCCTATGAAAATCAAGAGCTATTGCTAGAACAGGTAGGCCTGGAAGTGGATAGGGACATTCAGAATGCCCTGGCCATTTACGAGAACCGATTGAATATTTTTAGGATCCAGGCGCAGAACGTCATTACCAACCAGAACAATTTTGATCGCTCCAAGGAGCAGTTTCAACTGGGTAGGATAACCTCTATTGAATTTCGCCAGGCACAGATCAACCTATTGAATGCCCAGACCAACAAGAATTTGGCAAAATACGATGCCAAATTGGCCGAGCTGCAATTGTTGCAACTCACCGGGCAATTGCTCAATGTGGATTTCTGATGACCCTTGCCTAAACCTTTTATTATAAATTGGATGTACGAACACTTTTTTCAATGTCCGTATTGCTGGGAAGACATTTCTATGCTGTTGGACCCCTCTGTCCCTGTTCAAAGCTACGTAGAGGACTGTGAGGTGTGCTGCAATCCGATAACGGTCACTCCCCATTTTTCGGACAGTGTACTGGTCCAGTTTGCCGCCGAAGGCCTGGAGCAATAGACCGGGCATACTCTGATTTTACCAATTGGGTAGGGTAACCGTCCCTTTTAATTGTGTATTTTTAAAAATGTTAGAAGGACCTATATGAAACTGCCCAACCTTGTTCCATCCAAAATATTTCCCATCCTTCTGGTTAACTTTATTGGGATATTGGGTTATAGCATTGTTATTCCGATCCTCATTTTTATTGTTTCGGATATGGGTGGTAATGGCTTTATCTATGGCATATTGGGGGCTATGTACCCTTTTTTTCAATTCATAGGTGCACCTATACTTGGTAGCCTTTCCGATCGTATTGGACGTAAAAAAGTATTGATCCTTAGTCAGGCCGGGACCTTTGTGGCCTGGATGTTGTTTCTATTGGCCTTTATACTTCCCAAGACCGAGCTCTGGTCACAGGATACGGAACTTACGGGCAGTTACATGATGACACTGCCTTTGCTGGTTATTTTCCTGGCACGGATATTTGACGGCTTTACCGGGGGCAATGTTTCCGTGGCCAATGCCTATTTATCCGATATTTCAACAGATGCGGATCGCAACCGGAATTTTGGCAAAATGGGCGCCTCTACCAGTTTGGGTTTTGTTTTGGGCCCTGCCGTGGCAGGCCTGCTGGCCTCTACCTTGTTGGGTGAGGTATTGCCGCTGATATTGGCCGCTCTGATCTCCTTGGTGGCCATAGCGGTAATAGGTACGCGCCTGAAGGAAAGCAACCCTTGCGTGGTGGACACAGGAGGGTTAAGGACCAGCTCCTTTCGGCGTTTTTTTCAGGTAGAGCACAAGGATTGCTACCAGGATGGGGATATCGAGGCCAATCCGGAGAAAAAGGGATGGGCAAGAGTCTTAAAACAGCCCGGAATACCCTTGTTATATGCCGTATACTTCCTCACGTTTTTGGCCTTCAGCCTGTTTTATGCGGGTTTACCCATTTACGCCAATACCTTACTGGATTGGTCGGCCACCGATTTGGGCTTTTTTTTGGCCTACTCCAGTTTGATCATGATCCTTGTACAGGGCCCCATACTCTCCCGGCTTTCGGACCGGGTACCCAATAGGTCTCTAATTCTTATCGGCTCCCTTTTTTTGGCCGGCAGTTTTTTGTTGTTCTCCATACAAGATCTTATGCTTCTCTATGTGGCCAACACCCTGTTGTCTATTGGCAACGGTCTAATGTGGCCTAGCTTTTTGGCCCTGTTGGCACGCACAGGAAGCCCTCAAATGCAGGGTGCGATTCAGGGTTACGGGAATAGTATGGGCAGTTTTGCGAGCATGCTGGGGCTTATTTTGGGCGGAATACTGTTCGAAACTATTGCAACCACGGTGTTCTTTATCGGAGGCATCATTTTTTTGGTGATCACCCTGTTAATGGGCATTAATTTTTTGCAACGAAAGCGAGCTGTAAAGGTGGGTTCCGAACCTGTCACCGCCCATTAAACCGTCTTGTTTTAGCGTGCATTGCCGTTTTTAACTTGGTTTTTGCGACCTGCTTTCCTGCTTTTAAAATTAAAGGCGGTAGACAGGGTATGTGCACGAAGGCCATCGGACCTTGAGTAATAAAAATACCGTAGTGAAAAGGCGTTTAACCCCTTGTTTTTTCTTACCGCTGGCCAATGCCGCCACCCCAGACCAAATTTGTAGGAACGAAAGGGAGACAGGTCAAAATCTGACGTGTAGTACAGGGCGTCGGGCGAATGCTGTGCAAAGCGGGCAAAATATTTGGCCCCTTTCTGGACATAGAACCGAAAACTGGGCAATAAGGACCATTGCGGGCCCAGTTTAAGCGATGTTTCGTGGTCTACCGAAAATCCTGAAACCCTAAAACTGTCCGTATAGCCGTTCACCGTATTTTTGACCACGACATTTCCGCCCACAAAACTGTTCCATTTTAAGGCCAGGGCGCCTTTGTACCGCTTGCGCGGAAAATTTTCCACCGCGGCCGTGCCATCGGTAAAAAAGACCCGGTGAAAAGGAGTGGCCAACAAGCCCTCCTGCAGGCTCAAAGCGGTGAAAAGACCAAAAGTGTTTCTACGGTTCACAATGCGGGTATATCCCAAATTCAGGTTGTAGGAGTCTCGGTGATAAATATCGTGCCATTCCCGAAACCGCAGCTCCGAAGGATAGATCAATTCTTTGGGACTCGAAAGGAAACCATCTTGCAAACGCCCCCACCTTAGGTCATCATTGAATAGCTGAAATTGGGCCGAAAAGGTCTCCATATCGTCCTTGGTAGTTTTGGAAACCGACAAAAATTTTCCAATCGAAAAATAGTCCGATTCAATGGAGCCGCTGAGTCCAATACTGATAGAGACCTTACTCTTTTCAAAAAAGCGACTATAGTGTAGGTTGGTGTAGGACCTGGCATCGAGCCGTGAGGCCGAGGAAAGGATTTGATCAATGTTATCTGTGGAGGCTGAGGAAATGATATCTGCACCGAGCTGAAAATCCAAGGTATTTTTTCCAAAGGTTTTTTTAAGGCTGAACGAGGGACCGTAGACCGTTAATCGCTCCGTACCGGTACCCCCCGTCACTGCGGAATTGTCACCGGTCTGCAGGTATTGGTTGTAGAGCATCTCTACTTCGGTCTCGTTTACCTGGAATGCGTCCGATTTCTTTTGTTGTGCCTTGGACAGCAGCAATGTAAACGCAAGGCTCCCGGCAAGCATCCATTTCCTGTTCATAGTCCTTTGGTGTTAATTACAACCGCAACCCCCGTTGCCTTTTGCCCCCGAAGCGATCAAAGCCCCTTCACGGATGGCGTGGACGTACTGTTGGAATTTGATACAACTCGAAGCGGACATTGACATTTCCGGATCACTCACATATTGCCGCTCGTAGGATTTTAGTGTTGTACATGAAGATACAGTTGCGCTAAACAACAGCAACACCCCTATGGGCCGAAGAAATTGCTTCATAGTGTAATTTATTTGAAAAATATATCTCGTTTTGGTCATTTATGATAATACCATGGGTCTGCGGTAGCTGATTCAGAAAGGAAAGCCCTTTTTTTACTCCCATGGCGTATATGGCTGTGGCCAGGGCGTCGGACAGTTCTGCGCTGGGGGAAAAGACCGAAACGCTTTTAATGCCCGTAATGGGCATTCCGCTCATGGGGTCTATATTGTGGGAATACCGCTTCCCTTGGTACAGAAAGTGCTGTTCGTAATCTCCGGAGGTGGCCACCGAAGCATTTTTTAAGGGCACCTGAAGCAGGGTGTGGTTTCTATCATCCGGACTGGCTATTCCTATTTTCCATGCTTCGCCCCTGGCATCGCAACCAAAGGTGGTTAAATCCCCGCTGGCATTGATATATCCACCTGCCACTTGGTTTCCTATCCATTTTTTTCGAACGCAATCTGCCGCATAACCTTTACCTATGGCCGCAAAACTCAAGTGCATTCCTGCCTGTCTTAAAAACACGGTCTGTGCCTGTGGATCCAATACGATGTTTTGATAGCCGACCTTTTTTAGGGCTTCCGTTATGTGCTTTCTATCCGGAAAGCGGAATGCCTTGTTCTTGAATTGATATAGTTTTTTTAGCGGGCCTACAGAAATGTCAAAATAGCCTTTGGTAAGTTTTGAAATGGCTTGGCTTCGCTGGAGCAGATCCATGACTTCCTTGTCCACTGAGACTGGTGCTTTGGCCGCTTGGACATTGATAAGGGATGTTTGGGAATGGGAATCAAACTCGGTCAGCAAGCGTTCAATACGTTGTATTTCGGCAACGCCCTGTTCCAAAAAGGGGGTCGCCCCTGCCTCGTTACTTGCAACGATTCCAAGTTCAAAGGAAGAGCCCATTAAGCGACACTTTTGGCTGTAACACTGCATCTTAAGGGGCAATTTTAGATTCAATGGCGGCGATAAACTCACTTACACCCTGATCGCTGTAGTTAATACGGATAACTTCCCCGGTTTCACTTTTGACCAGGAGAAGGGTTGGAAATTTTCCCTTAAAACCGTATTTCTCGGCCATGCTGGCATTGTAATCCCGGGTAAGGGGGTCCAACTTTTTGCGTTGGGGAAAATCAATGCGCTCGATCTCAATCTCCCGACGCTTCATAAAATTGACAAAAGCTTCCTCGGATAGGACATTTTTTTCCAAACGGATGCAGTTAATGCACCAATCGGATCCTTCAAAAAGAATAAGCTTGTGCGTTCCTGGGCCATCTTCCAGGGGAACAAAGGAAAAGAATAGCAGCACCAGAATTAGCAACAGGTGAAATTTTGGTCGCTCCATGGCCTTAAATTACAAATCATTTACTAAATATTTGTATTTTAATCCACAAGGGTATTGAAATCTTCGTTGTTTATCCCCTATGCCTGGAGTTCTGGTTAGTCAAGGGGCGGTTTATTGAAAAGTTTCCCCATACGTCTGCCAACCTCTACTTTTTTGTGTGTAGGACGTTAAACCGCTACTTTAGCGGCCTCCCATCCGATTATTGCCGTTTTTCGAGTACTCCCCCACATATAACCACCTATTTCGCCGGTTGATTTGATAACGCGGTGACAAGGAATCAGGTAAGCCACGGGATTCTGGCCTATAGCCGATCCAATAGCTCTAGCAGCTTGTGGGTTTTCAACCAATTTGGCGATAGTTCCATAGCTTCTCAATTCCCCCATGGGAATCTTTAAAAGGGTTTCCCAGACTTTAATCTGAAAAGGGGTACCATTTAAGTGAAGCTTTATTTGGTTAAGTTTATCCGGGCCATGTTGAAAAACAAACAGTGCATCCTGCTGTATTTTGTCCACCACACGATCATATTGGGCATTTGGGAACCGCGCCCTTAAATGGTTAAAAGCTTCCTCTTGGTCTGTGGTGAACGCCATATGGCAAATGCCTTTGGAGGTCGATGCCACGATGAGATTTCCAAACGGACTTTCGGCATAACTATAATTGATCGCAAGATTTTTTCCGCCATTTTTATATTCCCCCGGCGTCATCCCCTCTATGTTTACAAAGAGGTCATGGAGCCTGCTAGTACCAGACAATCCTGTTTTCATTGCCGCATCGAACAGGGTGGCCTGTTTTTCCCTCAACAGCTGTTTGGCATACTCAATGCTGGTGTATTGTATGAATTTCTTCGGACTTACCCCGGCCCACTCCGTAAACAAGCGTTGAAAATGGAAAGGACTTAAATGTACAATCTCGGCCAGTTCCTCCAGTCCGGGCTGTTTTTTAAAATTCGCTTTGAGATAATCAATGGCCTTGGCTATCCTGTTATAATCAATTTGTTTCTGTACTGTCATCATCTTTATTTTATATAAAAAATGGCCTTTTTGCCTATCAACACCACAAAATAACGGTGTATAAAGTGCGTTGCCTTAAGCTCTTCGAGCAACTTTTTTTTGGTAACCGCGCCATGTTCCAATAGTGCCCCGTTCTCTTTGGCGAAGGTGATCAAAACAACGGAATCTCTTTCCTTCAAATGTTCCAAGGACCTACTTAGGCCTCCCGGTGCATCAAGATACTCGGAAGTTTTGATTAATTGGAGTTTTTGCACTTCGGGGCTTTGGGCCATAAGAGAAAGGTCAATTGTACAAACGGCTATAAATAGTATTAGGGTTTTCATATCAGGGGTATATCTATGTGCAAATTTCAGGGATGCTTCAAGATAATAAAACCCGATTCTTGCTCAATTAAACGGGAGTCTACCTGGTGCGACTTCAACAAGGATTACACCTCCGTTGTCACCAAAATTCGATTTAATCCATAAATCGGTCACGAAATCGTGCTGTCGATGGTCTTGATATTATCGACCGAATCGATATCCACCGACAGCTACATCGGAAGACTGGGTTTTTTATGTGATCTGTATCGAGAAAATAGAATAAAACGATTAAAATTAATATACATGGCGTACTTAAAACAAACAGAGAAAACGAATAACTTTTTGGAAGTGTTGGTCAGGGACCATAGAAGATACATGCCTATTATGGAGTATCTGGATAATCTGACCCAGCAGGAGTCAGAGCTAAGTTGGCAGGAAAGGGAACGGATAGCGCTGGAGGTATCCAAGGCCAATGGGGCGGAATTTTGCATGGGGATACACAGGGGTGTGTTACGTGCCTTTGAATCTCAGGAAATTGGGATCGGGGAAGATTCCATGAAACCCATTTTGGCCTTTGTGAACAAATTGGTAAAAGCGTCCAGCCACATTACAAAGGAAGATATTGAAGCGGTCAAAAAAGGTGGATGGAGCGATCAGATCGTTGAAGATATTATTGGTTTGGTGTCTGCGATAACCATATATGATATCCTGGCCAACGGATTTGGTTTCAAAGCGAGCCTGCCGAAGGAGGTATTCGAGGAAATGGGGAAAGGAACCGTTAAAGCCGGCGGATTTGTGGCCCAATTCCAATCGTTCATTAAACAATAATCAGTTAATCACAACAGCGCCCGTTTTAAGACTTGTAAGGCGGGCGCTATATCATATGTTATATGTTGCGAAAAGAAATAATAAAAGTGGTTGCGGACTTCATAAGAGGAGGTGACCAAAGCGATTTAGGAAAACTGGACAGGGTTTTACACCGGGATTTTAGGAATGTTCAGTACGGTTTTTTTGAAAAAAAAGGCGTTGTGATATTGGACAAGAAAAAATATATAGCGCTTGTTGCCGATAAAGTTTTTGGCGGGATTTCCAGGAATATGGAAATAGTATCCCTGGATGTCCATGATACGGTCTCCGTGGTGCAATTGAGATTGGAAAGCACAAAAATGATTTTCAATTCTTTTGTTTCCTTGATTAAGGAACACGATAAGTGGAAGGTAATCGGACAGCTCCCCGATATATACTATAAAACGGATGGGCAGTCTTGAAAAAAGAAGGAAATTCCGGTCGGTCTTGATTAATTACATGGGTCGCCATATTCCTTTTCCCTACGGCCTTTTGAGGTCTTCGCTGCCTATGCTTTGCAATTTTTCAAATAAGGGAGATAATTTTTTCTCGTAGTTTTTGATTCCCACAATCCGCATAAGATAGAGCAGTGCAAAAAGAACCAGGGTTGCCGAATGAGCTACAATTTTAATGGGGAGGGTGTTTCAGTGCCTTTTTTTAGGGTTCTTGGAGGTGTCGGGAATGGTATAGCAGGCTATTGTATTTCTCTTCTTCCCAATCCGTTTTAAAAATCACCCAGCATAAACTGCTCCAATTCCAGCTCCATTTCTACTATGGGGGTATCGAGCACGAGATAGGAATGATTTGAATTTTTCTTTGGTTTCCAGGTGTTTCCGCCGGTGGCATCCGCTTCACAAAAACCGTCCCCGACCCGATGCCAATAGCGACCCTCACCGTTGCGAACGGCATAAAGTACTGCGGTCTGATCAAAAGTGGCATTGTCATAGATTTTACCCTTGAATTGGTGTTTCATCCAAGGGGCATATTTGCTAAAGTGATAGAAACCTAGGTAAAGCGGGGAGTCTTTGGGCAATGCATTAAAGACTTCCCCTGTTCTGAGACTGGCGCCCAGTTCGGCGCCCAAAAAGGTAATGGGCAGTTCAAGATGGTCCAGTACATACTTGGTCACCCCTGGCATATCACCGTCAAAATTCCACTCGTTCTCGCTCTTGGGAAAATTCCCTCCCATGATCACAAACTCCTTGACCTTGGCATTGATCAATGCCAAGCCGTTCAATGGGGAATACGCGTCAGGTTTAGAATCGATCAAGTTTTTGATGTTCATCAGAGGCCCTACGGTCACGATGACCAGGCTCTTGTCGTCACTTTCACCCAATAGTTTCCGATAGAGCTGGGTAGCTTCGGGAACATTTTCAAAAGTAGCGTTGTGAGGCAAATTATCGGCTATGGGCTTAGCGTGGTTCCAATCCGTTATGTGCTGCTTCCCCTTGCGAAGCCCTATGGGGATATCTGGGTTGCCGTAATAGGTATTTACGGCATCTATGGCGCTTACCGCGTATTTTTCCAGGTTCCAGCACATAATGGCCAAGAGCTCCATTTCCCCTTTGTTCTGAAAATGGTTCAGCATGGCCAATGCGCCCAGATCGTCGGCATCCCCTCCGAAGTCGGTATCGAATATGATTTTGGTTGGGGCCTTGGCCTGGGCATATACCGAATGGGAAAGCACAAAGCTCACCGCAAGGCCGCACAGTAGGGTGCTTTGAATCAAATGTTTCATAATGTTATTATTTCCAATGGCACGAATGTATAATTATGATCCGAGCTATCAAGTTTTGTAGTAAAAATCCCTATAAACGGGTATTGTATCATAGGACAAATCCGATTACATTCCGTAGCAAAGACTGAAGATTTTTCAAATTTTAAATCACTATGTTATGGAAGCAAAAAATAAAAAAATCAAACAAAATTTCAAAGAAATAATAGAACCGAAAATTGGTTCTATTGAACGATTCGAGGAAATTCAACCTTATATCTTAGTGGGAAGAGGGGTATATTCAACACCAACCGGTACAAGGGTTCTTCTTAAATATGATGGAGTAGGAAATGATAAATTAATATTCCAGGAGCGAAGTGTTTTGCATGTGGGGGGTTGGCATAAAACTGGTACTGATGGGATCATTGAGTTTTTAATCTCTGAATATGTAGACACTAACTTTAGTCCATCAAATGCGACACGTTTCCTTACACCTAAAATTACCACTGCAACACCCATAAACAATGTTGCAATTCTTACAGTTCAATCTTCTATTGTGGACACGGATGGAGATGAAGATATTAAGTTTGTAGTTCGATCTTTCGGAGCCAACGGTGACGTACGTGGAAATGTGGCATTCAATTGGCAATGTACTGTTCCATATGATGCACCAGATTTTTGAAGCAGCCCTCAGGTCTGATATTGGTCGGTAAAGGCGATTCTCTCGCAAAAACTCCAGATACCGCTTTGGACCAGATATGACGTACGGTACGGATTTCAAATCCGCACCATCTGGGTGCTTTGAATCAAATGTTTCATCGTGTTGTTGTTCTAAGGATAAATGATATTTGGGTTAAGAAATATAGTTAAAACAAATGTTCATTTAGTGCTTTAGGGGTATTTTATTGTGCCTGTTGGTGGTAGCTCTGGGAGCAAGATTGCTTCCCTCCGCCAAGGAATCGATCTTTGGGGAGAAGCTTCAGCCTTGGAAATAAAAAAGCCACCAACTTTCGTTGATGGCTTTCTTTGTAGCGGGAACCCGCCTTCATTTCATTGCGGCGGGCAGGCTGGACGCCCTTGTGGCCTGTTTACGATAGGTTTTCCATCTTGTTGTTCGTTCAAAATTTCCAATAAAAAAACCACCAACTTTCGTTGATGGCTTTCTTTGTAGCGGGAACTGGACTCGAACCAGTGACCTTCGGGTTATGAGCCCGACGAGCTACCTACTGCTCTATCCCGCGATGTATGTTTTATCGCTCTTACGCGTACATTATTTTATTATATCTGCTCAGTTCAAGTAGGTACCCTGTCCTGAGCGCCGTCGAAGGATACTGCTCTATCCCGCGATGTATGTTTTATCGCTCTTACGCGTACATTATTTTATTATATCTGCTCAGTTCAAGTAGGTACCCTGTCCTGAGCGCCGTCGAAGGATACTGCTCTATCCCGCGATATGGACAGCAAAGATACAACGGTTTCTTTGTTTTATCCAAATGTGGGCCGGATTTATTTTTCGGTTTCGTCCTATTCTTTAAATTCCATACCTTCGGGCCTGATACGTTTTATGGAAGCAATCAACGATTTTTTGTCGGCCGTGCTGCCCTATACCGAATGGGTAATGCTATTTTTGATTATTGGTGGCGGACTGTTCCTTGTGTGCTATTCCAAACTGCTTCCCTATCGATATTTTAGACATGCCATTGGTATTACCTCCGGAAAGTTTGATGACCCGGATGATCCCGGGGAAGTTAGCCATTTACAGGCGCTGTCCTCGGCGGTAGCGGCCACAGTGGGGCTGGGGAATATTTCCGGGGTAGCCATCGCCATTTATTTGGGTGGTCCAGGCGTTGTGTTCTGGATTTGGATTACAGCCCTTGTGGGTATGTGCATCAAATTCTATTCCTGCAGTCTGGCCGTTATGTTCCGGGGTCAGGATAGTGCCGGTAAGCTTCAAGGAGGTCCAATGTACTATATTACCCAGGGCATGGGAAAAAAAGCCAAACCCCTGGCGGTCTTTTTCTGTCTGGCGGGATTGTTCGGCGTACTGCCCGCTTTTACAACGAATCAATTTACCCAAACGCTAATGGGCGTTATACAACCCGATCAAAACCTTTTGGCCCTTGGGGATTTTAATTGGAAATTGGGGATAGGGATTGTTCTATCCATCATCACATCTTTTGTGATTTTTGGCGGCCTTAAGAAAATTGCACGGGTGGCAACGGCCATTGTACCCTTTATGGTCCTTGTTTATCTTTTGGCAGTAATCTTCATTATGATCATGAACGCTGGGGAAATATTACCTTCCCTTAAATTGATATTCGCAGAGGCATTTAACCTTAAGACGGCTGCGCAGGGCGGTTTGTGGGGACTCATCATTATAGGGATACGCCGCGCGGTATTTTCCAACGAGTCAGGAGTAGGTAATGCCCCTATGTACCACGGGCAGTCCAAGACCAAGGAACCCGTTCAGGAAGGTCTGGTGGCCATGTTAGGACCTTTTATAGATACTATAGTGGTCTGTACACTGACCGCCGTGGTCATTATTTTGAGCGGAGCCTATTTGGAGGCCGAGACCAATGGCATTGTCATGACCTTAATCGCCTTTAAAAAATCCCTTTTTGGTTTTGGCGATATACTGCTTATGGTTATTGTAACGGCTTTTGCCCTTTCTACTCTATTCACCTATTCCTATTATGGCACCAAATGCCTGTCCTTTATCACCAATGCCAAAACGGGAGGCTTTTACAACTATATCTACATAGCAAGTATTACCTTTGCAGCGGTCGCCTCGGTGGATCTGGTAGTAAATTTAATCGACCTGTCCTTTGCCCTAATGGTTATCCCTAATATGATCGCGGTATTGTACTTGGCGCCCAAAGTGAACAAGGCGATGAAAACCTATTTTTCAAAACGTACGGATGGCAGAACATAAAGCAGGCTTTGTAAACATTATAGGAAATCCCAACGTGGGAAAGTCCACCCTCATGAACGCTTTCGTAGGGGAGAAACTATCTATCATTACCTCGAAAGCGCAGACCACCCGGCATCGGATTTTGGGCATAGTCAATGGCGATGATTTTCAGGTCATTCTTTCCGATACCCCCGGAATCATAAAACCGGCCTACGAATTGCAAACCTCCATGATGGACTTCGTGAAATCGGCCTTTGAAGATGCCGATGTGTTGCTCTACATGGTGGAAATTGGCGAAAAGGCCCTGAAGGACGAACAATTTTTTGACAAGATAAAAAAGACCCAGATTCCCGTGCTGCTCTTGCTGAACAAAATAGACACTTCTGAACAGGAAGTTTTGGAAGAACAGGTGCAGTATTGGCAGCAGCAACTGCCAGGGGCAGAGATCCATCCC
Organism: Eudoraea algarum; assembly: GCF_050589645.1. Taxonomy (NCBI): domain Bacteria; kingdom Pseudomonadati; phylum Bacteroidota; class Flavobacteriia; order Flavobacteriales; family Flavobacteriaceae; genus Eudoraea; species Eudoraea algarum. The sequence goes on from NZ_JBNGOQ010000004.1 coordinate 640,140, forward strand.
ATTTCGGCCCTGGAGAACTTTAACGTGAAGGAGGTTTTTGATCGCATCCTGCAGTTACTGCCCGAAGCACCCGCTTTTTACCCCAAGGACCAGCTGACGGATAAACCTGAACGTTTTTTTGTAAACGAGACCATTCGGGAGAAAATACTACAGCAATACAAGAAAGAGATTCCGTATGCCGTGGAAATAGAGACCGAGGAGTTTTTTGAGGACGAGAAGATTATCCGCATGCGTTCTGTAATTATGGTAGAGCGCGATTCGCAGAAAGGCATTATTATAGGACATAAGGGAAGTGCGCTAAAACGGGTCGGGGTAGCGGCCCGAAAGGACCTGGAAAAATTCTTTGACAAGCAGGTGCATCTGGAACTCTATGTGAAGGTGAACAAAAATTGGCGTAGCGATCCCCGGCAGTTGAGGCGTTTTGGTTATAACCAAAAAAAATAGGAAGTCCTATACCGGTAGCACCTCTGTCATAAAGCGGTACAATTGTTCCATTTGAGGCCTTCCTTTCCGCTTTCCTTCCCGTCCGGCCACGTACAGCACCACCCAAATAAATACCATGAACACCATGACCCCCAATTGCAGGCCATAGGGTTTGTCAAGGGACCAGTTGGAGTACCCCCAAATACCGAATATGATAAACAGCGTGCCCACGCCAAAGTGTAGGAACATAAAAAAGGTCCAAAGCGTAGGGTTGGGCCCGAACAGTCCGTAAAGTTTGGAACGTTGTTCCCCCTCCTCGTTGATTTCCAAATGCAGTTGGGGGGACCAAAAATGCACTTCTTCCGCCTTAAATTTTATGAAGATGTGGTCATCCAAGCGCTTTACGATGAAAGTTCGCCCCTCTGTTTTTTCGAACGCACTTAAAACGGTTTCCTTAGGTTTCTCCAATTCCAGTTGAAATCTGGGTCTTAATACTATTTCGTTGGGTAAGCTCTTCATAATACGCATTACTGGGAGCTGTTAAGATATTGCTTTTTTATTCAAATGGCGCAAGTTATCGCTCCGCTGTTTACATTTTCATAACGGTCATTTCATGGAAAAAATACGGGATTTCACTAGGTATTCGTAATCTTTGCCTATATTTGAAATATCGATTAAGTGTACAAAATCATCGATAAAATGCAAAATATTGTCATATTTGGAGCCTCAGGCCATGGAAGCGTTGTTTTGGATTGCCTTGAACGAGAAGGCAAATACAATGTGGTCGGATTTGTTGATTCTTTTAAAAAGGAAGGGAGAAAACAGAACGGATACGAAATTTTGGGACGCGAATATGATCTTCCTTTCCTTATGGAGCGCCATAATCTATATGGAGGGATTATTGCTGTAGGGGACAACTGGACTCGGAACCTATTGGTCAAAAAGATTTTGAGCATAGCACCTAGCTTTAATTTTATATCTGCAGTTCATCCCAGCGCCGTTATCGGAAAGAATGTGGATATTGGAATGGGTACGGCGGTGATGCCCGGAGCCATAATCAATGCGAATTCCATAGTGGGCGATTTTTGTATTATAAACACTAATTCCTCATTGGGGCACGATGGAACCATGGAGAACTATTCGAGCATAGCATCGGGTGTCTGCACCGGTGGTGGCTTTACCCTAGGTGAATTTTCCGCGATTTCCGTCGGGGCCAGAATTATCGAAAACATCACCATTATGGACCATACCTTGGTGGGTGCTGGGGCCTTGGTGGTAAAGGATATCGAAAGCCACGTTGTAGCCTATGGATCCCCTGCGCGCATCATTAGGAAACGAAGCGTTGGGGAACACTATTTATCAGGAAACAAAAGCGAACAAACGCGTACCGAATTCCCACTGATACCCAATAATTTCTAGGGTATGGACTTTCCGGGAAAACGAAAAAATCAAAAACCTTCTCCGTCCACTTTACGGCCGGGCAGTACTCGTATTATTGGGATTAGTGCTACCTTTGTGCCCTAATTCAAAGAAATGAGTGCCATCGTTGCCATTGTAGGAAGACCCAATGTGGGCAAATCCACTTTCTTTAACCGTTTGATCAAACGTAGAGAGGCCATTGTAGATGCCGCTAGCGGGGTTACGCGTGATCGCCATTACGGGAAAAGTGATTGGAACGGGAAGGAATTTTCCCTGATCGATACCGGGGGTTATGTGTTGGGCAGTGACGACATTTTTGAACAGGAAATAGACAAACAAGTAGAGCTGGCCATTGAAGAGGCCGATGCCGTAATATTTATGGTAGATGTGGAAACCGGGATAACCGGTATGGATGAGGATGTGGCCAAATTGTTGCGTCGGGCAGACAAGCCGGTTTTTTTGGCGGTCAATAAGGTAGACAATGCCAAACGTGCCGAGGATGCGGTGGAATTCTACTCCTTGGGCTTGGGGGAATACTACACCCTTTCCAGTATCAATGGTAGCGGTACCGGCGAATTGTTGGACGCCTTGGTAGCGGTGTTGCCGGAACATGAGGAGCAAGGTGAGGATCTGCCCCGTTTTGCCGTGGTAGGTAGGCCCAACGCCGGAAAATCGTCCTTTATCAATGCACTGATCGGGGAAGAACGGTATATTGTGACCGATATAGCGGGAACGACCCGGGATAGTATCGATACCACTTACAATCGCTTTGGATTTGAATTCAATTTGGTGGATACCGCTGGTATACGGCGAAAGGCCAAGGTGAAGGAAGACCTGGAATTTTATTCTGTAATGCGTTCTGTAAGAGCCATTGAACATTGTGATGTATGCCTGCTGGTACTGGATGCCACCAGGGGGTTTGACGGGCAGGTGGAAAATATTTTTTGGTTGGCCCAAAGGAACAACAAAGGAATCGTTATTCTGGTGAACAAGTGGGATTTGGTGGACAAGGATACCCATTCGGTTAAGCAGTACACCCAAAAAATCAAAAAGGCCATAGAACCCTTTACGGATGTTCCCGTGCTCTTCATTTCGGTGCTTACCAAGCAACGGATTTTTAAGGCGATAGAGACCGCGGTGGAGGTGTATAAGAATCGATCTAAAAGAGTCCCAACCCGAAAGTTGAACGATACCCTGTTACCCATTATTGAGCACACACCTCCCCCGGCATACAAGGGAAAGTTCGTTAAGATCAAATTCTGTACCCAATTGCCCACACCCTATCCCCAGTTCGCTTTTTTCTGTAATCTGCCCCAATATGTAAGGGACCCTTACAAACGGTTTTTGGAGAACAAATTACGGGAGCATTTTGATTTTAACGGGGTGCCCATCACCATTTTTATGAGGAAGAAATAGGTTTGTTGACAGTTGACAGTTGACAGTTGACAGTTGGCAATACCTAACCTTGGATCTTGAACCAGTGGGCAGTGAGTTGTTGACGGCTTACGGGTGATTGTTGTACTTGTATTAAATATCAAGCTCCGTGTTCGCAATTCGCAATTCAACCTTCGTAGTTCCAAGTAGCTCCCTCCCTTTGTTAGGGGAAGGTGACCCCGACCGAAGCGTTAGGGGTGGAAGGATAGAAAAACTTATGTGCCGAAAGTACTTTCCGCCGAGCAAGGCTGGCGTCGGGGATGGAAGGGTAGTTTGCTATTACCTTAATCTGTTGCTAGTTGATGAACTGCAGATATCAATATCCTGCGAAAATGGTAGTATCGGTTAGTCATTCCGCATTTAGTGCGGAATCCATTCCGGTCAAATTGGTGCAGTTGAAAGTAGGCGCCTGCAGTGAACAATTAGCAATAAACAATGCCCAACCTTGAACAATAGGCAGTTCTGATTTCTGACTTCTGACCTCTGCTTTCTGAGTGCTTTCAGAGTTGATTTTTGATCTTTACCAACTCGGCCTTTACGCGTTCCAGCTTTTGAATGACCTCAAAATTGGACAAGGTTTTCAACTTTTCCTCCTTGAGATGTGTCTTGGCCCCTTCCAGGGTAAATCCGCGTTCTTTTACGAGATGGTAAATCAACTGTAGGTTGGTAATGTCCTTGGGCGTGAATTTGCGATTGCCCTTGGCATTCTTTTTAGGCTTCAATACATCGAATTCCTTTTCCCAAAAGCGGATTAACGAAGTGTTTACGCCAAAGGCCTTGGCGACTTCCCCAATTCCGTAATACCTTTTTTCGGGTAATTCTATATGCATTAATCCAAGGATTGGTTTTCCTGAGAGGCGTATTTCAACATATTTTCAAATTCTTCCGCCGTTAAACTTCCATAATAGAAATTAATGGGGTTAATGCGGGCATCGTCCTTCCATACCTCATAATGCAAATGTGGGGCCTCGGAACGTCCGGTACTTCCCACAAAGCCAATGAGATCACCCCGTTTTACCTTTTGTCTTTTCTTCACATTGTATTTGCTCAAATGGGCATACAAGGTCATGTAGCCATAGCCATGGTCTATTCGAATGTGCTTGCCATAACCCGAAGCGCCATTGTCCGCACGGATAACCTTACCGTCACCGGTAGCGTAGATCGGAATGCCCTTGGGTGCGGTAAAATCCATGCCCCAGTGCATTTTTCTCGCCTTGGTAAAGGGGTCGGAACGCCACCCAAAACCTGAGGCCATACGGGTCAATTTCTCATTGTTTATAGGTTGTATGGCTGGGATGGCCGCCAACAGTTTTTCCTTTTCCTCTGCTAGTTTTGTAATCTCATCCAGCGATTTGGACTGTATCACCATTTGTTTTTGAATGATATCCAAGCGCTTGGTCGTGGATATGATCATTTCGGAATTGTTGAAACCCTCTAGCGATTTGTACCGATTTACCCCTCCAAAGCCTGCTCGGCGCTGCTCTTCCGGAATGGGATTGGCCTCAAAATAAAGTCGGTAAATATTGTTGTCACGATCTTCTATATTGGTAAGTACCTGTTCTATCTGCTCCATTTTTTTATCCAACAGTTCAAATTGGAGCTCGTAGTTCTTTACCTCCCTTTGCAGGGACAGTTCCCTGGGGGTGTTCAACAGGTTGGTGTTCAAGAGCACGGTAAGCCCTAAAAAACCGAATAGAGCGGCCCCCATCAGGAAAAATAGGATATTCCTATATTTTCGCGATTTTTTGGCCTCTATCTTCCGATAGGAAAGCGTATCGGGGTCGTAATAATATTTTACCTTAGACATGAATGGATTTTGTCCTATTTTTGTCCTTTCGTTTTATCAGAACAAACAAATATAAAAATTGTTTTATATAATCTGTTAAATTTATTAAAAGCTTACCTTTTTCGAATGAAATCCCAAGAAATAAGAACCCAATTTCTAGACTTTTTTAAAGAAAAGAAGCATAAAGTGGTTCCTTCCGCGCCTATGGTCATTAAAGATGATCCCACTTTGATGTTCACCAACGCCGGAATGAACCAGTTTAAGGAGTTCTTTCTTGGGAATACCAAGGCCACCGAGCTACGGATAACAGATTCCCAAAAGTGCCTTCGGGTAAGTGGAAAGCACAATGATCTGGAAGAGGTGGGGAAAGACACCTATCACCATACCATGTTCGAAATGTTGGGCAACTGGAGTTTTGGCGATTATTTCAAGAAAGAGGCCATAGGCTGGGCCTGGGAATTGCTTACTAAGGTCTATAAAATTGATAAGGATAGCCTTTATGTCTCCGTTTTCGAAGGAAGCGATGATGCCGATAAGCTACAGATGGATCAGGAGGCCTATAATCTTTGGAAAGCCATTGTCCCTGAAGACCGGATCATCATGGGCAATAAGAAGGACAATTTCTGGGAAATGGGCGATCAGGGACCTTGTGGACCCTGTTCGGAAATCCATGTGGATATCCGGCCCAAGGAAGAGAAGGCCAAGGTTCCCGGAGCTACCCTGGTCAACAAGGACCACCCTTTGGTGGTAGAGATCTGGAATTTGGTCTTTATGGAGTACAACCGCAAGGCCAACGGAACGTTGGAATCACTTCCGGCCAAGCATGTGGATACGGGCCTGGGCTTTGAACGCCTCTGCATGGTATTGCAGGGGGTGGAATCGAACTACGATACCGATCTTTTTACCCCCTTGATCAAGGAAATTGCAGCCATTACAGGAAGCACCTACGGTGTCAGCGATAAGACCAGCCCCCTGACCGATGTGGCCTTTAGGGTAGTAGCGGATCATGTGCGGGCCATTGCCTTTTCCATCGCTGATGGGCAGCTGCCCAGCAATACGGGTGCAGGTTATGTGATCCGGAGGATACTACGGCGTGCCGTCCGATACGGCTACAGCTATTTGGGTATGAACAAACCTTTCATCCATCGTTTGGTAAGGGTGCTCACAGATGTCATGGGCAAGGCTTTCCCAGAATTAAAGGAACAACGCCAGTTGATCGAGAACGTAATCAAGGAAGAGGAACAGTCGTTCCTCAAAACCTTGGAGAACGGTTTGGTCTTGTTAAACACCACTATAAAAGATACCGAGGGGAAGGTAGTGGATGGGAAAAAGGCCTTTGAACTGTATGACACCTACGGTTTCCCTATAGACCTTACGGCCTTGATTTTGGATGAAAAGGGGTATCGCCTTGATGAAACAGGCTTTGAAAAGGCCATGCAGGAGCAGAAGGAGCGATCCAGATCCGCCTCGGAAGTATCCAAGGAGGACTGGACGGTACTGGTGCCAGATGTTACCCCTGAATTTGTTGGCTACGACCTCTTGGAGACCGATGTTAAATTGGTAAAATATCGAAAAATTATCTCCAAAAAGGAAGGAAAGCAATACCAGTTGGTATTGGACCGTACACCCTTTTATCCAGAAGGAGGCGGTCAGGTAGGGGACAAGGGATATTTGGAGGTGCCCAATGGGGATGTGGTCTATATCTTGGATACCAAAAAGGAGAACAACGAAATTGTGCACTTTACCAAGAACCTGCCAAAACATTTGGAGGAAACCCTACACGCTTCTGTTGATGAAAAGCAACGCCAGCGTACAGCTAGCAACCACACGGCTACCCACCTGCTGCACCAAGCACTTCGCGAAATTCTGGGCCCCCATGTAGAGCAGAAAGGATCTGCCGTACATTCCAAATATCTACGGTTCGATTTTTCCCATTTTGCCAAACTAACGGACGAAGAGCTAAAGGAGGTGGAAAACTTTGTCAACGCCCGTATCGATGGGCGTTTGCCCCTGGAGGAGGATAGGAGCGTATCTATGGAAGATGCCTTAAAGGCCGGGGCCATGGCACTTTTCGGCGAAAAATATGGGGATACGGTACGTACCATACGTTTTGGGCGATCCATTGAATTATGTGGAGGAACCCATGTACAGAATACAAGCGATATCTGGCATTTTAAGATTGTCTCTGAAGGGGCAATCGCTGCCGGGATACGCCGGATTGAAGCCATTACTGGCGATTTGGCCAAGGATTTTTACTTTGAGAACAACAGCAAATTGCAGGAGATCAACGGCCTCCTTAACCATACGAAAGACCCGGCAAACGCCGTTCGTGCGTTGCAGGAAGAGAACACGAAATTGCGAAAACAGCTCGAGCAATTGCTCAGGGACAAGGCAAAAAACTTAAAGGGCACGCTATTGAACGAACTAACAGAGATCAATGGAGTGCAATTTTTGGCCAAAAAGGTGGATCTGGATGCAGCAGGTATCAAGGACCTGTCCTTTGCCATGGGCCAGGAGCGGGAGAACCTATTTCTGTTATTTGGAGCAGAACAACAGGGAAAAGCGATATTAACGTGTTATATTTCCAAGGCTTTGGCCCAGGAACGAGGTTTGCATGCCGGCACAATCGTACGGGAACTGGGGAGCCATATCAAGGGTGGCGGAGGCGGTCAGCCCTTTTTTGCCACCGCGGGAGGAAAACATCCGGCCGGTATCCCGGAAGCATTGAACGAGGCAAAGACCTATTTGGACACATAATGGGAAGGTTTAAGCTAGGAACGGTCAATTGGAAATACATCGCCGGAGAGGTGCTGTTGATCTTTATTGGCATCAATTTGGCCATATGGTTCAATACTTGGAATACCAATAGGGAAATCGATAAAAAGAAAAAGACCGCCCTGCACATGATCCAAAAGGAGATACAGAACAATTTGGAGGACCTTGCCAATGCGGAAAAAAACAACCAACAGATTCCTAAGTCCATAAAGATCTATGAGGGAATGACTTCCGGGGATGCAGGTGTTATACAGGCTACTCCTCAAACCATCCGAAAATTTCAAGCACAGTTCCCGGGTTTCTATACCGTTACGGACTCAGTACCTCTTGGGGACAATCGCTTTGCATATACTGGGGGAACCTTTATCAATTTGGAGTTGACCGAGCTGAGCAAAATTGCTTGGGAAACGGCCAAAGGCACTGCCATAGCCAATGAATTTGCCTATGAGTGCCTTTACGCGCTGGAGGATATGTACAGTCTCCAGGATATGGTACAGCGTGAAATGGGCAAGGCCTCGGAGGCACTACAGGTGGGCAACATTGAACTTTTGCTCAAGATATTGGAATTTATCAATCAGCTGAATCCGCAGCTGGTAGCCGATTACAAGAATATGCTCGCCGGATTGGACGATTGTTATTAAACCTCGAGCTCCAAAGATGAAATTACAGACCAAAATTCTGCTCAACAGACCGGTCAACCCGATTGACTACCATAGTGAAGTACTCCTTTTAGGCTCTTGTTTTGTGGAGAATATGGGCGCCAAATTGAATTATTTTAAGTTCAAAACCGAACAAAACCCCTTTGGAATCTTGTTTCACCCAAAGGCCATTGAAAAGCTCATAGCGGATGCTGTCCTGGAAAAAAGTTACACGGAAAGCGATATCTTCTTTCATCAGGAACGATGGCATTGTTTTAATGCCCATTCCGATTTGAGCAATGTTTCCAGGGAGGCCTTATTGAACAGATTAAACACCGCCCTCACCACCACCCGGGAGTACCTGCAGCAGGCTTCCCATATCATCATTACGTTGGGAACGGCCTGGGCCTATCGCCTTCTGGATTCTGGGGATCTGGTGGCCAACTGCCATAAGGTTTCCCAGAAATCCTTTGCAAAAGAACTCCTTTCCATACCCGCTATTGTTGAAAGTTTGGAAAAAAGCAGGGCGCTTATTTTGGGAATCAACCCAAAGGCCACGATTCTTTACACCGTGTCCCCTGTACGACATCTTAAGGATGGCTTTGTGGAAAACCAACAGAGCAAGGCCCATCTGATTGCGGCCATTGGCCAAGTACGGTCAACGAGGGAGGAGTATTTTCCTTCTTATGAGCTTATGATGGACGAACTGCGCGATTACCGTTTTTATGAAGCCGACATGGTCCACCCCAATGCACTGGCCATTGCTTATATCTGGGAAAAATTCAGGTCGGTTTGGATTGCGGAAAGTGCCTATCAAACAATGGACCAAATTGAAGAGATACAAAAAGGGTTGGGACACCGGCCGTTCCATCCCGATTCCGAACAGCACAAGCGGTTTTTGACATCGCTCCAGGATAAAATTACGTATCTTAAGAAGGGATATCCCTATATAAAATTCGATTGATATACAAGGTATGAGGAAAGTATTGGTGGGTATGGTGGTTGCGCTGGCGGGGGTCCTGATTTTCCGCTCCTGCGCAAATGACAAACGGGACAAGGAAATATTGGTAGAGAACACCATGCTTATTCAACAAGAGATAACAAAGGTGTCCAAATTGATCGTGACCGAAGGCCATTTTGCAGAAGTATACAATTACAGGGATTCCCAAGAGTTATTTGGTTCAATGATACGGGCAAATAAGAAGGCTTTGGTAGTAGTAAATGCCGAAGTTACCGTGGCCTACGATTTGGGCAAGATCGGGTTCCATGTAGATGAAGCCCACAAAACCCTTAACATTCTTGAAATTCCAGAGCCGGAAGTAAAGATCAATCCCGATTTTGAATACTACGACCTTACTTCTGACTACTTTAATCAGTTCAGCGCAGAGGATCACAATAAAATAAAAGATAATATAAACGCTTCCTTATCTAGAAAGATCGAGGCTTCGTCCCTGAAAACAAACGCGGAAAACCGTTTGTTGAGCGAACTTGCCAAGTTTTATGTCCTTACCAGTTCCATGGGGTGGACCTTGACCTATAAGGAAAATCCCATTTCCGATCTTGATGACTTAAAACTAACGAACCGCAAGCTCATCGACCAGGGTCACACCATAATCGATTAAAGGCCCTAGTTGGGGATTGTTTTGTTTTATAACTTCCAAATGGGCAGCAAGGGAAGCACTAAGGTTTTCTTCGTTGCCTGTCTTGGTCAATTCGTACAGCTCTACAGCGAGGAGCCAATCGTTGGGATGATGTTCCCGTAAGCTTTTAAATAATGCCCTGACTTCATCCCAATCCATTTCAGCGCTGCTGCGCATGTCCCGTACCTGTTGATAGAGCTGCTCCAACGCCAATGTCCTTGAGTCTTTCTTGACTTTTACCGTTTTGGTTTTTGAAACCTGATGGAGGTCATCAAAGGACCTAAAGTCTGCCGATCCGGCGTAGGCCGAAATTACGGAGGAACCTATGGCCAGGTCAAACGTACCGTATTCCGGTTTAAACAGCACCTCATCTTTATAGGTCACAGTGCAATCCTCAAATTGGATCAGGATCAGTTTCCCGTTCACGTTCCGTATGCCGGTAATGTTCAATCCTTCTACGGTAATACCGCTTTCATATTCAAAGGAAATGCGCTTGCCGTCGTAGAAATTATAGGCCTTTAGATCCCGCGGACCCATATTTTCGATGGCCAGGTTAATGCCCTTCAATTTCCCGATAGGCGAACTAAACCCATGGGCATGAGCGGCTATACCATGGCCTATAAGTTCCTTTTCCCTGTTGGCCAGAGCCGTAGGTCCCTCGGTTTTGAAGAAAACGACCTGGTTGTCCTCGTCCGTGATCATTTGGGTAAAGACACCTGAAATTTGTAGGCCCGTATTCAATTCTATGGTGCCCAATTTCTTGGAATCGATTAATTTCTGCAGCCCCCTAAAGCCGCCTTTGCGCAGGGCCAGGCCGTTGGAAAATTCCTCCAATACCTCCATCAAATAAGCAAAATCCGGAGTTACATAAAGTTGGGGCTGAGGTTTGGTGATGTCGAATTCCTGCTGGGCCGCTGCCACGGTGTAGGGTATCTTTTGCACTTCATCGGTTAAACACCACTGGCTCTCCCCTATGGAAGATAGTAAACCTGCTCCATAGATTTTTGGGCGCTCCAATGGGCCTATCAACCCGTACTCTACCGTCCACCAGTGTAAGTTTCTAATTTGGGCCATTTCCGAAAGCGGCACTTTTTTGTTTTGGAGCGTGTTTACTTCCTGCTCCGCTGCTTCAATAGCCTTAGGGGTAGCGTTTGGCGCTTCTTTAAGAATGGATAGTTTGCGAACCGCTTCGTAGACCTCGTTGTCATGTGAGGACAATATTGCCTTTGCCCCAATTTCCCCAAATCTTCTCAGGTATTCGGCATAATCGGGATTGGCAATAATAGGGGCATGACCAGCCGCTTCGTGAATGATATCAGGGGCCGGGGTATAGGTAATATGCTCCAACTGCCGAATATCCGAAGCAATGACGAGCACTTTATAGGCTTGGAACTCCATAAAGGCATTAGGTGGGATAAAACCATCTACGGCAACAGCGGCCCAACCGATTTCCTTTAGTATACGGTTCATACCGTACATGCTGGGAATGTTGTCTATGGTAATCCCCGACTTTTGTAAGCCCTCTCGGTACGATTCATGGGCCACACTGCTCAAATAGGAGACATTTTTGCGCATCACATAGCGCCATACCGCCTGATCTATTGGAGAATAATCTTCATAATCCTGGGGTTTAATGAATTGTTTAAGATGAAGAGGGAGCCTGTCCAGTAGTGGATTTGACTCAATTGCTATGCCCATGGAACCTTGCCGTTTTGATCTAAGAGACATCACAAAGCTATGAATTAATCGGGATGTGATGAGCGTTGGCCACGGTATTATTTTATCCACTAAATTTGGGAACACTATAGCGCTATTATGAGAGCAGAAACCAGAAAGGACGAAATTGTAAAAACTTCGGCAAAACTCTTTAAGGAAAAAGGATACAGTGCGGTAACCATGCGGGACATAGCCAAGGCCATGGGCATCAAGGCAGCGAGTCTGTACAACCATATCAGTTCCAAGCAAGATATCCTTATTGCCATCATCATTGCCCTGGCCGAGGAATTTACGGCGGGCATGGGAACCATCAAGAAGGCCAAGGCGAACAGCTTGGAAAAATTGGAGCAAATTGTGGCCCTGCATGTGGATATTACCAGTAGAAATACTGATGGCATGGCTTCATTAAACAATGATTGGATGCACCTAGAAGAACAGCAGCAGTACTATTTAAAACTACGGCTCGACTATGAAGATGATTTTAGAAATGTCATTCAGGAGGGAATCAAAAATAAAGAGATTATAGAAGCCAATGCAGAAATCATGCTGTTTTCCATGTTGTCTACCCTGCGCTCCCTATATCTGTGGATACCCAAGAAGGAAGATTTGGAAGCTGAAAAACTGGGGACAGAACTGAGCAAGGTGTTGATAAATGGAATTAACCCCTAATTTTTTGTAATTTATTTCGTAAATTTGCTACTGAAACTAACAATTGTTAGTTTGAAGATTGTAAGCAAAATGGCAAATTTTCATCAGGTAAAAATTGCGGATATTTATAAGGAAACCAAGGACTGTTCCGTGATTACACTGGATATTCCGGAGCATCTCAAGGATGCCTTTGCATTTAAACAGGGACAACACCTCACACTGCGAAAGACCATCGACGGTGAAGACGTGCGCCGCTCCTATTCCCTCTGCTCAAGTCCCCTGGAGGGTCAATGGCGGGTTGCGGTCAAACAAATACCTGGAGGCGTGTTTTCTACCTATGCCAATACGGAGTTGGATGCAGGTGACGCCCTGGAAATTATGGAACCCACCGGACACTTTTATGTGGATATAGAGCCCAAAAGGGCAAGGAACCATATCGCCTTTGCCGCAGGAAGCGGCATTACGCCCATTCTTTCGATAATAAGGACGCACTTGTTACAAGAGCCCCATAGTACGTTCAAATTGTTTTACCTTAACCGAACGGTGCAGTCCATAGTCTTTAAGGAAGAGATAGAACAGCTAAAAAACCATTTTTTTGGAAGGTTCGAAATTTTTTATTTCCTGACCAAGGAGCAAAGGGACATCCCGTTTTTTAACGGGCGCTTTACGTCTGAAAAGCTACAGACCTTAACGAAGACTTTTATCGATGTGCCGGATACCGATACCTGTTTTATCTGTGGGCCCCAAGAGATGATTTTTTTGATCCGCGACGAGTTGACCGCTGCGGGTATGCCCGAAGATAGGATACATTACGAGTTGTTTTTCTCCGGGGACAGTCCGGACAAGGATCGGCATATTGCCGAAATATTGGAACATAAGGCCGAAGGTACCGAAGTGACCGTTATTGACGGCGGAAAGGAATTCCATTTTACCATGGATGACACCCATGATACCGTCCTGGATAGTGCACTTGCCGCCGGTGCCGATCTGCCTTTTGCCTGCAAGGGAGGAGTGTGTAGTACCTGCAAATGTAAACTTGTAGAAGGGTCCGTGGAAATGAAGGTCAATTACGCTTTGGAGGAAGATGAGGTAAAGAAAAATTTTATTTTGGGGTGCCAGGCCGTCCCGACCACCAAAAAGCTAATTGTGGATTTTGATGTTTAGTAGAATGATAAGGCCTGGTGATTACCATAAACCGAATTTTGTATAACCATATAGTATGAGTGAAGCGCAGATAAAGGATTTGGAAGCACAGTTTGAAGCACGCATAGCGCGCGATGAAAAAATTGAACCCAAGGATTGGATGCCCGAAAAGTATCGAAAGACGCACATTCGGCAAATATCACAGCACGCACATTCCGAAATTGTGGGCATGTTGCCCGAAGGCAATTGGATTACCCGTGCACCTTCCCTTAGACGCAAGGTAGCCCTTTTGGCCAAGGTACAGGATGAGGCCGGTCATGGCCTATACCTGTACAGTGCTTGCGAGACCTTGGGAATTTCACGTGAGGAGCTCTATGAACAACTGCATACCGGCAAGGCAAAATACTCCAGTATTTTTAATTATCCTACCGTTACCTGGGCCGATATCGGCGCCATAGGTTGGTTGGTAGATGGCGCGGCCATTATCAATCAAGTGCCTTTGTGCAATACCTCTTACGGACCATACGCCAGGGCCATGGTACGGGTATGTAAGGAAGAAAGTTTTCACCAGCGCCAAGGTTTTGAAATTATGATGAAATTGGCACAGGGGTCACCGGATCAAAAAGAAATGGCGCAGGACGCGTTGAACCGCTGGTGGTGGCCATCCCTGATGATGTTTGGGCCAACCGATGCGGAATCGGTCCACACGGAACAGTCCATGAAATGGAAGCTTAAGCGCAAGACCAATGATGAGCTGCGTCAACAATTTATAGATCAGACCGTACCTCAGGCCGAACTGATCGGCTTGACCGTTCCCGACCCCGATTTAAAATGGAATGAAGAGGGAGGACACTATGATTTTGGAAAAATCGATTGGGATGAGTTTTGGCAGGTGGTAAAAGGACATGGACCCTGTAACAGGGAGCGCATGAATGCCCGGGTTGGGGCCTGGGAACGCGGACAATGGGTCCGGGATGCCGCCATGGCCCATGCAGAGAAAAAACAAAGTAGAAAAACAAAAAAAGTAGGATAAACAAGGCCTTGCACACATCCGTTCTTCAAGACAGGTGAACGCAAGGGAGAAAACGTTATGAAGAAAAATTGGCCACTTTGGGAAATATTTGTACGTAGCAAAAATGGATTGGAGCATCGCCACTTTGGCAGTCTGCATGCCGCAGATGCGGAAATGGCATTGGAAAACGCCCGCGATGTCTATACCCGTCGAAATGAAGGGGTAAGCATTTGGGTAGTGGAATCCAAACATATTACGGCATCCAATCCGGATAACAATGGAGAGCTGTTTGAACCGGCTCAGGACAAAGTATATCGTCATCCAACATTTTATAATTTACCCGATGAGGTAAAACACATGTAATTGGACTTGAAACCAAAACATCTCATTATTGAAATCGTAGTATGAGCAATAATTTTTTATACCAATATGTCCTGGGCATCGCGGATAACAGTCTTGTACTGGGACAACGCTTGGGCGAGCTATGTGGCCATGGACCCAATTTGGAAACCGATATTGCCTGCACCAATATTTCCTTGGATCTATTGGGACAGGCCAGGAGCTATTTTCAGTACGCGGCCCAACTCAAAGGAGGAGATGCCAAAGAGGACGATATTGCTTTTTTAAGGACCGAAAGGGAATATGTGAATGTGCTATTGGTAGAGCAACCCAACACCGATTTTGCCTATACCATAGGTCGGCAGTTCTTGTTTGATGCATTTCACCTGCTATTTTTACAGGAACTGCAGCACAGCCACGATATCACCATATCGGCCATTGCCAAGAAAGCGATCAAGGAGGTAAGTTATCATTATCGTTTTTCATCCGATTGGGTGAAACGCTTAGGGGATGGAACCGAGGAAAGCCGCTTAAAAATGCAAAACGCGATCAACGACCTATGGACCTATACGGACGAATTGTTTCATCAAACGGAAGCGGATAAGGCCATGATCGTAGAGGGTATCGGAGTGGATACCGCTAAGTTAAAAGAAGCGTACTACCATGCACTTACCGAAATTTTGAAGGAGGCCACCTTGGACATTCCCGAATCCAAATGGTTTCAAAAAGGAGGGAAGAATGGGGTACATACCGAACATATGGGGTATTTATTGAACGATTTGCAATATATGCAGCGTACCTATCCCAATTTGGAGTGGTAAGAGGAGATGACAGCCGAAAAAGTATACATAGCGGAGCAATTGATTCCAATTCTGGAAAAGGTATCGGATCCCGAAATTCCGGTATTGTCCATTCTGGAGATGGGCGTTGTGCGCTCTGCGCTTATCGAAAATGATAACGTCAAGGTACAGATTACCCCTACCTATAGTGGGTGTCCGGCCATGGATGTTATTGGTGACGATATCATATCGGCTTTGAACAGGGCAGGGTACCAGGCCAAAGTAGAGTTGGTGCTTACCCCGGCCTGGACCACCGACTGGATAACGGAAAAAGGACGTCGGGCCTTGGAAGATTACGGCATAGCGGCACCCTTGGGAGCCGAGGCCGATAAGGAAGCGCTCTTAGGGCATAAAAAAATAGTGAAGTGCACCAATTGCGGTTCCCGGAATACCAGACTGGTAAGCCAGTTTGGATCCACCGCCTGCAAGGCGTTGTTCCAATGTATAGATTGCCAGGAACCGTTTGATTATTTTAAGTGCTTAAAATAACAAAATATGGGGAGTGATTCGATTGAATTTAAAATTGAAAACAACATAGGGTATCTTGCCCTGAACCGGCCAGAAGTATTCAACAGTTTCAATCGTGAAATGGCGTTGAACTTTCAGGATAAACTGGATCTTTGTGAAAAAGATGAGACCGTAAGGGCCATAGTCCTCACCGGAAACGGGAAAGCGTTTTGCGCTGGTCAGGACCTTAAGGAAGTTACAAGCCCTGAGCTAAATCCTGGATTTCAGAAAATATTGGAAGAGCACTATAACCCGATCATTTCCCGAATCAGGACCATTGAAAAACCCATAATCGCGGCGGTAAATGGGGTGGCTGCCGGTGCAGGGGCCAATATTGCCCTGGCCTGTGATGTGGTAGTGGCCCATGAGGGAGCAAGCTTCATTCAGGCGTTCAGCAAAATAGGACTCGTTCCCGATAGCGGGGGTACCTTCCTTTTGCCCCGATTGATTGGTTTTCAAAAGGCTTCGGCCCTGGCCATGCTGGGCGACAAGGTAAGTGCTGAAGAAGCGGAACGTCTGGGGATGGTCTACAAACAGGTGCCTTCAGAGGAATTTCAGGAAGTGGTTGATAAATTGGCCCATAAAATGGCCCAAATGCCCACTAAAGCACTAGGTGCGATAAAAAAACTCTTTAACGAATCCATGACGAACAATTTGCAATCGCAATTGGCCTTGGAGTCCAAATATCAGATAGAAGTGTCCCAAAGTGAAGATTACAGGGAAGGTGTGGCCGCTTTTATGGAAAAAAGAAAACCTGAATTTAAAGGAAAGTAAAAACGGATGAAGGTAGGAATATTAGGTGCTGGGACCATGGGAAGTGGTATTGCGCAGGTAGCGGCCACTTCTGGTTGCCGGGTAAAACTGTACGATACCAATCGTAGCGCTTTGGACAAAAGCCAAAAGGCATTGGAAAAAGTACTTTCCCGACTTATCGACAAGGGACGTATGGATGCTGCGGAAAAATCTAGGATCCAGGGAAATATTTCCTATGTAGATAAGCTAAAGGACTTGGGCGATTCTGAACTGACCATTGAGGCCATCATTGAGGATTTAGGAATAAAACAAAGCGTTTTTGCCGAATTGGAAACCTATGTTTCAGAAAATACCATCATAGCAACAAATACCTCCTCCCTATCGGTAACCTCCATTGCAGCGTCCCTGGAACGACCGGAACGCTGTATAGGCATTCACTTTTTCAATCCCGCACCGCTCATGAAATTGGTAGAGGTGATTCCAGCGGTACAGACCACGACCCCTGTGTTGGATACCACGGTGCAACTTATTACGGATTGGAAGAAGACGGTGGCAGTGGCCAAGGACACGCCCGGCTTTATCGTAAATCGTGTAGCACGGCCTTTTTATGGGGAAGCACTCCGTATCTACGAAGAGGGAATCGCTGATTTTACTATTATAGACCAGAGTATGAAGACTTTGGGCGGATTTCGGATGGGACCTTTTGAACTGATGGATTTTATTGGCAATGATGTCAATTATGTGGTCACGGAGACCGTTTTTAAGGCCTTTTATTCCGACCCACGCTATAAACCGTCGTTTACGCAGAAACGCTATTCAGAAGCAGGCTATTTGGGAAGAAAAACAGGTCGGGGATATTATCATTACGATGAAAACGGAAAAAGAGTGGACGAATCATCTACCCCGTCGAGTGTAGTCGAGACGGCTTTGAACGAAACTATTTTCAATCGGGTCCTGGTGATGTTGATGAATGAGGCGGCGGATGCGCTGTTCTTAAACGTGGCCTCGGCCGAGGATATTGACAATGCCATGACCAAGGGGGTAAACTATCCGAAGGGATTATTGGCCTGGGCGGACGAAAAGGGAGTGGCTTGGTGTGTTGATAAAATGGACGGCCTCTATAATGAATATCACGAGGATCGTTATAGGTGTAGTCCCTTGCTACGTAAAATGCAACGGGAGGGAAGGCGATTTTTTGAGTAAAACAAACTGGTTGGGATGAAGGGAGAACACATACCGCATAAAATGCTGGGCCTTGACGCCTTTAGCACTTGGTTGGGCATCGAAATTTTGGAGTCCCACATTGGCCGTTGCAGAGTGGGAATGACCGTTAGAAGGGAAATGCTCAACAGTATGGGCAAGGCCCATGGGGGCATCAGCTACGCCCTGGCGGATACCGCCTTTGGCTTTGCGGCAAATTCCCATGGGAAATATGCGGTGTCCATCGAAACCTCGGTGAACCATATCGAGGCTTTGGAGGAGGGCGATTATATTGAAGCGGAATCCGTGATAGAAAAGGTAAATACCAAAGTGGGTTTTAATGTGATCGAGGTAAAGCGGGGCGATGAGCTCGTGGCCTTGTTTAAAGGCGTGGTGTACCGGACCCATAAAGATTGGGAGGGATAGAATATGAAGTAATAGGGAATCCATGGAAAGATTTCCAGCATACAATAGAACAATAAGTAAATAAAAACTGCTTTAGCAGACAGTACATATGAAAGACTCGTTTATAATAGATGGCGTCCGAACGCCAATCGGAAGTTACCACGGTACACTCTCAAAAGTGCGAACGGACGATTTGGGCGCCCTGGTCATCCGGGAGTTGGTGGCGCGTAATCCAAACATCCCAAAGGAAGCCTATGATGATGTGATTATGGGGTGTGCCAATCAGGCCGGCGAGGATAACAGGAACGTGGCAAGGATGAGCCTTTTATTGGCCGGACTGCCCTTTACCGTTCCTGGGGAAACGGTGAACCGGCTCTGTAGCTCCGGTTTGTCCGCTATTATCCATGCCAATAGAGCCATTAAGGCCGGCGATGGGGATATTTTCATCGCAGGAGGGGTAGAGCATATGACCCGGGGGCCCTATGTAATGTCCAAACCTTCCAGTGCCTTTGGCAATGATTCCAAAATGTACGATTCCAGTTTCGGGTGGCGATTCATCAATCCCAGAATGCAAGAGCTTTACGGAACCGACGGGATGGGAAATACAGCTGAAAATCTGGTCGAAAAATACGATATCTCCCGAGAAGACCAGGATGCCTTTGCCCATTGGAGCCAAATGAAGGCTGCCAAGGCCCAGGAAAATGGGCGATTGGACAAGGAAATTGTTACGGTAGAGATTCCCCAACGAAAAAAAGACCCCATTCAGTTTTCTCTGGACGAATTTGTTAAACCCGGGACCACCAAGGAGGTTTTGGCAAAACTACGCCCGGCCTTCAAAAAAGAAGGAGGTAGTGTTACGGCGGGCAACTCATCCGGTTTGAACGATGGCGCAGCCGCTACCATCATCGCCTCGGAAGATGCTGTAAAAAAATATGAGCTAAAACCTATGGCAAGGATCTTAAGCTCTGCTGTAGTGGGTGTGGAACCTAGAATTATGGGCATCGGCCCGGTGCAGGCGGCTAATAATGCTTTGCAAAAGGCAGGCTTGACCATGGATGATATGGATGTGATTGAGCTGAATGAGGCTTTTGCGGCTCAGGCTTTGGCGTGTACGCGGGCATGGGGATTGGCCGATACCGACCCTAGGTTAAACCCCAATGGGGGTGCCATTGCCATAGGACATCCTTTGGGCGTTACGGGCGCGAGAATTTGTTATTCGGCGGCCCTGGAACTGCAGGAGACCCAAAAGAAATACGCCCTGGTGACCATGTGCATCGGGGTAGGGCAGGGCTACGCTGCCGTAATTGAACGTGTTTAATTAAAATAACCCATGAATTCCCGCTGCAAAGGATAGTGGGTCAGGGTAGGAATTATGAAAAAAATACAACACTACGTATCAGGAAAATGGACAGAAGGCAAGGACAAAGGCCATCCCGTATATGATGCCATAACAGGTGAGTTGATTGCAAATGTTGCGACCGACGGATTGGATGTTCCGGAAATCCTACAGTACGGCAGAACAAAGGGTGGGGAGGTGCTGCGCAAAATGACTTTTCAGGAACGGGGCAATATGCTCAAAAAACTGGCTTTGCACCTCACTAAAAAGAAAGATGCCTTTTATGAAATTAGCTATCGGACCGGAGCCACCAAAGTGGACAGCTGGATCGATATCGAAGGAGGATTTGGGAATTTGTTTGCCAATGCCTCCTTGCGAAAGTTGTTCCCCAACCAGCCCTATCACGTGGAAGGGGAGCCCATTGATTTATCGCGCGGCGGACGTTTTATGGCCCATCATATCATGGTGCCCAAAAAGGGGGTGGCGGTTCATATAAACGCTTTTAACTTTCCGGTCTGGGGCATGTTAGAAAAATGTGCGGTCAATTGGATGGCTGGGGTTCCAGCGGTCGTATTGCCCGCACCCTCATCGTCCTATTTGGCCGAGGCCGTGGCACGTGAAATTATTAATTCAGGGATTTTACCCGAAGGCGCCTTACAGATCATCAATGGAACGGTAAAGACCATTTTGGATACCGTAGAATCCCAGGATGTAGTGACCTTTACGGGTTCCGCCTCCACCGGCCGATTGCTCAAGGCGCACCCTAGGATCATTCAAGAGGCCGTGCCCTTTACCATGGAGGCCGATTCACTAAATGCCGCCGTTTTGGGGGAAGATGCGGTTCCAGGCACGCCGGAATTCGATATTTTCATCAAAGAGGTGCGCAAGGAGATGACCGTGAAATGTGGTCAAAAATGTACCGCGATACGACGCATTATCGTACCCGAAAAACTTATCGAGGATGTTCAGATCGCCCTGGGGCAGCAATTGGATAAAGTTACTATCGGAGACCCCAGGTTAAAGGAGGTCCGGATGGGATCCCTGATCAGTAGGGAGCAGGTGGAAGAGGTAAGGAACAGTGTTAAGGATATCGCCAAGGAGGCGCAGATCGTATACGGCAATCTGGACACCATTGAGACCCTTGGGGCCGATGCCAAAAAGGGGGCTTTTATAAGCCCCATCCTGCTACGCGAGGATAAACCCTTTGCCAACCACGCGGCACACACACGGGAAGCCTTTGGCCCGGTAAGTACCCTGATGCCCTATAAAACTTTGGAAGAGGCCATTACATTGGCACAAATGGGAAAAGGATCCCTTGTGTCTTCCATAATGACCTATGATAACGCCATTGCCAAGGAGTATGTGGTAGAGGCAGCTAGTCACCACGGGCGTATTTTGGTATTGAACCGTGAGAATGCCAAAGAGAGCACAGGACACGGATCACCCTTGCCTACCTTGGTACACGGTGGCCCTGGCCGGGCCGGTGGCGGGGAGGAAATGGGAGGCCTTCGCGGTGTAAAACACTATTTGCAGCGCACGGCAGTGCAGGGATCCCCTACCACCCTAACCGAAATTACTGGAATTTATCAACCTAAATCCGCCTATAAAGAGGCAGCACAACATCCGTTTAAATACCACTGGGAGGATATAGAACCCGGAATGTCCCTAAGGACCCATATGCGTACCATTACCGATGCGGACATCGTGAATTTTGCCAATCTGACGTGGGACCATTTTTATGCGCATACGGATATCACTTCCTTGGACGGTAGCATTTTCGAAAAAAGAACGGCACACGGGTATTTTATTCTGGCCGCAGCAGCAGGCCTGTTCGTATATCCGAATAAAGGACCTGTAGCGGCAAACTACGGTTTGGAGGATTGTCGTTTTTTACGACCCATCTACCACAACGATACGGTCTATGTGCGGTTGACCTGTAAACAAAAGATAGAACGGGATGTCCGAGGGCCAGAATTGCCCAGCGGCATTGTGAAGTGGTATGTGGAGGTGTTTGATACGGAAGACGAACTGGTGGCCATTGCCACTATTTTGACCATGGTGCAAAAGAAAAATCCTTTTGCCGTCATCAATAAGAAAAGCATACCGGCCTATTTGAAAAAACTTACGGAAGATGCCAAACCCGAATGGGGCTCGGCAAGTGCGCAGCGTATGGTGGAACATTTGGAGTTTTCCCTGAGGATCGCTTCGGGCGAGATTCAGGATTTTGAAATAACGACCCCCGAGGATATCTTGGAAAAGGTGCACGATTCCCTGTACAATCACAGGCCCATGCCCAAACATTACGATTTTCCCTTGGCCGATAGAACAAAGAACCTGATACACCCGGATCTGGAGACCGCCAAAGTAAAATTGTTGGAAGCCTATGATGAATTCGAGGCCTATTTCAAGGAGCATCCGCAAGCTACCACAACACATGTGGTCTTTGGGGTGCTAAACAAGTTCGAATGGGATTTGGTACATACCAAACATCTGAATCACCATTTTTCCCAGTTTGGGCTTTTAGAGTAGAAAATTAACCAGTTAACAGCTTTGATGGAACCCTACGTAAAACAACATATAGCAAACGGCATCGGATATTTGGAATTCTTTCATCCGGCCCATAACTCCTTACCAGGAGATATTTTGGCGCAGTTGGCCCAGACCATTACAGCCGCCGGAAACAATGCGGAGATTAAGGTAGTGGTGCTAAAAAGCGGGGGTGATCGCACCTTCTGTGCCGGGGCCAGTTTTGAGGAATTGGTCAATATCAATGATGCCGAGACCGGTAAGGTGTTTTTTTCGGGTTTTGCCAATGTGATCAATGCAATGCGCAAATGCCCCAAGTTCATCATAGGGCGTATACAGGGAAAAACCGTGGGCGGAGGTGTTGGTTTGGCTTCGGCAACGGATTATTGCATGGCCACCAAGTTCGCGGCCATCAAATTAAGTGAATTAAACGTGGGCATAGGTCCCTTTGTGGTAGGGCCTGCGGTGGAACGCAAGCTGGGATTGAGCGGTATGTCACAGATCGCTATGGACGCCAATAACTTCTACCCCGCGGAATGGGCCAAGGAAAAAGGCTTGTTTACAGAGGTATATGCGGATATGGAAACGCTGGACGAAGCGGTGGAAGTCTTTGCACAAAGGCTGTGCACCTACAATCCGGAGGCCATGAAAGAAATGAAACAGATGTTCTGGAAAGGCACGGAAGATTGGGACAATTTGTTGGCAGAACGTGCAGCCATAAGCGGACGTTTGGTATTGAGTGCGTTCACCAAGGAGACCCTAAAGAAGTTTAAATAATAGACCATCAAAATTTGATATGCGTATATGATCTACAGCTTTAAAGGATACATCCCGGTGGTACACGAAAGCAGTTTTGTGCATCCCTTGGCCGCGGTCACGGGCAATGTCATTATTGGCCGGGACTGTTACATAGGACCTGGAGCGGCGATTCGGGGCGATTGGGGACAGATTGTACTGGAAGACGGGGTCAATGTACAGGAGAACTGTACGGTACATATGTTTCCTGGAAAGTCTATCGTACTCAGGGAAAGCGCGCATATAGGACATGGAGCCATTATCCATGGAGCGAATATTGGTCGCAACGTTTTGGTGGGGATGAATACGGTGATTATGGACGATGCGCAAATTGGGGACGAATGTATTATCGGTGCCATGACCTTTGTAAAGGCAGAAACCGTAATCCCTGAACGAAGTATGGTGGTAGGTAACCCGGCAAAGGTGATCAAGAAGGTCACGGACGAAATGGTTGCCTGGAAAACCAAGGGCACGGAATTGTATCAGCAATTACCGGCGGACTGTCACGACAGTTTAAGGGAAGTGAAGCCCTTGCGGGAAATCCCGGAAGGAAGGCAAAAGCAAGAAACGTTTTATGAAACCTTGCGCGATTTTATGAAGAAATAAGCAGCTTTGCGAACAAGGAGAGGAATCTTTAAAAGATAATGCACCTCCTTGTTCCTCTATAAACTAACGAACATTAGTTAATACGATGTCAAGCATGGAGTTTAAAATGCCCAAAATGGGCGAGAGCATTACAGAGGGCACCATTATCAGCTGGTTGGTCAAGGAGGGGGAGTCCTTCCAGGAAGGTGATATCTTGTTGGAAGTCGCCACCGACAAAGTGGATAATGAAGTGCCGGCATCAAGCTCGGGGATCATGGAGAAGATACTTTTTCAGGCCAATGATGTAGTTCCGGTAGGGGAAGTGATTGCGCACATAAAAGTGGTGGATGGAGGAGCATCCATCGGCGCGGGGAAGATACCTCAGGAAGAGGTGGCGCAGACCAGGGAAAGGGCCACCGATAAGAAACCGTCAAAAAAGCAATCGGCCGTCAAGGCCCAGGTGAACAACAACACCTTTTTTTCGCCCTTGGTGGTCAGCATCGCAAAGGAGCAACATATCAGCTACGAAGAACTGGCCCGTATTCCAGCTACTGGCAAAGAAGGCCGTTTGCGGAAAAGCGACGTATTCCGGTATTTGGATGAAGGGCGACCCTACAGATTTGTGCAACCGGCGGCTGACCCAGATCCCACAGCGTATCGCATTCCCCAATTGAATTTAGATAAGGGCAGCGGCAAGATCGTGGAAATGGACCGTATGCGGCAAATGATCGCCGATCACATGGTGTACTCCAAACATACATCGCCCCACGTAACGGCCTATGTGGAGGCGGACCTTACCGATTTGGTCCAATGGCGTAATGCCAACAAGGCGGAATTTCAGAAAAAATACAAGGAGAAATTGACCTTTACCCCGCTTTTTGTGGAGGCCGTAGCCAAGGCGATCAAGGATTTTCCCATGATCAACGTATCGGTAGACGGTACCCAGATCATTGTAAAGGAGGCCATAAACATTGGTATGGCCACCGCCTTGCCCAATGGAAATTTAATCGTTCCCGTGGTCAGGAATGCCGATCAAAAGAATCTGAAACAACTCGCCTCTGAAGTCAATGTATTGGCTTCTAAGGCAAGGGATAATAAACTCAGCGGAGACGATATCAAGGACAGCACCTTTACCATTTCCAATGTAGGCACTTTCGGGAGCCTTATGGGCACTCCCATCATCAATCAGCCCGAAGTGGCCATTCTGGCCATGGGCATTATCAAAAAACGACCCGAGGTGATAACCACGGAGCAGGGTGATGAAATAGCCATTAGAAGTATGATGTACCTCTCCCTGTCCTTTGATCATCGTGTTGTAGACGGTTACCTGGGAGGTTCGTTCCTAAAGCGTATCGCCGATTATTTAGAAAAATTTGATGTCACTAGAACCTTATAATATCATGTCACAAACGATCAACATAAGCAGAGTAAAAGAATCGAATATAAAGTCGCTCGACTTTAACAACATCCCTTTGGGGACCACCTTTACCGATCACATGTTCATTTGTGATTTTGAAGAGGGACGCTGGGTCAATCCAAGAATAGAGCCCCTGCACCTAATTCCCACCCATCCTGCCGCCATGGCGCTGCACTATGGGCAGGCCATATTTGAAGGCATGAAGGCCACCAAGGATACCGACGGTACACCTATGCTGTTCCGGCCGGAGAAAAATGCCGCCCGCTTAAATTTTAGCGCAGACAGAATGGGAATGCCCGCATTTCCGGAAGACCTTTTTGTAGAGGCACTAAAGCAATTGGTGGCCTTGGAGCAGGACTGGATTCCGCCCTTTGATGGAAGCGCCCTGTATTTGAGGCCCTTTATTTACGCCGATGAACCTTTTATAGGCATGCGCGCGGCCACCCACTACAAGTTCATCATCATTGCATCCCCTTCGGGACCATTTTTTTCCAAACCCATAAAACTGTTGGCAGAGACCAAATACATCAGGGCGGCACACGGTGGCACCGGAGAGGCCAAAGCAGCGGGAAATTATGCGGCCGCTATCAGGCCTACAGAAATAGCCAAGACCAAAGGATATGACCAGGTGCTGTGGTTGGATGCCAAAGAGTTCCATTACATTCAGGAAGTGGGGACCATGAACATCTTTTTTAAAATAGATGGAAAATTTATCACGCCGAGTTTGGATGGAGCTATTCTGCACGGGATTACAAGGATGAGTGTCATAGAATTATTGAGGGATAAGGGCTATGAGGTAACGGAGCGGCCTATCACCATAGAGGAAATCGTGGATGCCTCCCGGAAAGGTACCCTAGAAGAGGCTTTTGGCACCGGTACTGCCGTTGCTATCGCCATGATACAGGAAATAGGATATAAGGATACCAAGATCCATGTTTCAGATGAAAATCCCGTTAGCGAGATGGTTCTGAATACACTCAACGGTATTCGCTCGGGAAAAATGGAAGACCATTTTGGATGGATGGTCAGAATTGAAAAGGAATTGGTGTAAATGGAGGATCAACTGCTAGAAAAGGCGTTTTCGCACCTCTGCACGGCCAAGGCTATGACCGAATTGTACGAGGCCAATTTTAAACAGGTTTCCAAATATGTGCATGCTACCTCTCGGGGGCATGAAGCCGTTCAAATAGCATTGGGGATGCAACTTTTGCCACAAGATTATGCATTTCCCTATTACAGGGATGATGCCATGCTTTTGGCCTTTGGGATGGAACCCTATGATTTAATGTTGCAACTTATGGCGAAGAGGGATGATCCTTTTTCTGGCGGGCGAACCTACTATTGCCATCCGAGTTTACGGGATGACGACAAGCCAAAAATCCCACACCAGTCCTCCGCGACAGGAATGCAGGCCATCCCGGCTACCGGTGTAGCCATGGGCATGCAGTATAAGGAATTACAGGACATAGCCGACGAAGCGGCGGATCGGTCGCCGTATCTGGAGTCCAAGGATTTGAAACCTGTAACGGTATGTTCATTGGGTGATGCATCGGTAACCGAGGGCGAGATTGCGGAAGCCTTTCAGATGGCGGCCCTTAAACAAATGCCTATTTTATACCTGGTACAGGACAACGGCTGGGACATTTCGGCCAATGCGGCAGAAACCAGGGCACAGAACGCTTTTGAGTATGCAAAAGGTTTCAAAGGGCTGGAAGCCGTTTCCATTGACGGAGCAGATTTCATGGAAAGCTATCGGGTCCTGAAAGAGGTTTTGGAAAAAATCCGGGAAGAACGCCGCCCTTTTTTGGTACATGCCAAAGTGCCCTTGTTAAACCATCATACTTCCGGTGTCCGTATGGAATGGTACCGCGATGATCTGGAGGAAGCACGTTCCCGGGACCCCTATCCCGTATTAAAACAGCAGCTACGCGACAATGGGTTTTCTGTCAAAAAAATAAGGCAATTGGAAGACGCTGCCACTACCAAGGTAAAGTCAGATTTTGAACGTGCCCTTTTGGCCGAGGACCCTAAACCTGAAGACCTTTTTACCCATGATTTTGCTCCAACACCCATTACGGAAGAAGTGGGCGAACGTTTTCCCGAACGGGAAGAAAAGGTGGTCATGGTAGACTGTGCCTTGTTCGCCGTGGAGGAACTGATGCGCGAACACAAGGAATGCCTGCTTTATGGACAAGATGTGGGCGGACGGCTTGGAGGTGTATTCCGTGAAGCGGCCACCCTGGCACAAAAATTTGGGGATGATCGGGTGTTCAACACTCCCATACAGGAGGCCTTTATTGTGGGGTCTACCGTTGGGATGAGTGCCGTAGGCCTTAAACCCATTGTGGAGGTACAGTTTGCCGATTATATTTGGCCGGGCCTCAACCAGCTTTTTACGGAAGTGAGCCGAAGTTGTTACCTAACCAATGGAAAATGGCCGGTTTCCATGATTTTGAGAGTGCCCATTGGCGCTTACGGCAGTGGGGGCCCCTATCATTCCTCATCCGTTGAAAGTATTGTGACCAATATCAGGGGCATTAAAATTGCCTATCCAAGTAACGGAGCGGACCTAAAAGGACTCATAAAGGCAGCCTACCATGATCCCAATCCGGTATTGCTCCTGGAACATAAGGGGCTTTATTGGAGCAAAGTCCCGGGAACCAAAGGAGCTACCTCCATTGAGCCTTCGGAAGATTATATCCTTCCCTTCGGAAAGGCCAATGTGCTGCAGGAAATATGGAAGCAGGAAGACCAGGAAACACTGACCCTGGTGAGTTATGGCATGGGGGTACATTGGGCCATGAACGCCACCAAAGGTTTAAGGGATCGGGTAGAGGTCATTGATCTACGTACCTTAAGCCCTTTGGACGAGGACACGGTGATGAATTCGGTCAAAAAAACGGGAAAGTGTATTGTGGTCACGGAAGAGCCTACCAATAATGGTTTTGCCCAGGCATTGGCAGGAAAGATACAGGAAGCCTGCTTCGCCCATTTGGATGCTCCAGTGCTTACCTTGGGCAGTGAGGACTTACCAGCGATTCCATTAAACAGTACCCTGGAGCAGACCATGATACCTTCTACGGAAAAACTACGAAAGAAAATTGAGGAAGTACTCGATTACTAAACACCTAAAACAGCGCGGTGGTCATGTGCTTTGGGGTTAGGGATAAAGAAGCGATCTGAAAAGTGTTTTGATGTCTGTTCGAACGCCCCGCCTACCGAAGTCTTGTACGGGAGGGCAGGCAGTCGAGAACTTTTAAATTCATTGATTTTCAAGACATCTCGACTGCGCTCGATGTGACAACTTTCACATTTGACACTTTTCAGATCGCTCCCTGTATTTTAATTGGATGCGATGGCTGGGGGGTATTCCTTCAATATTTGGGAAACAAACTCCCGAATACGTTGTTCTTTTTTCTCTATACTACGGGTGTTTAAGGTGCCCTTGCCTTTTCCTTGCCATACCAATTCCTTCTTTTTTGTATCGATTAAATCAATATACAAAGATCCTTCCGTGCTGGTACTTACCGTACTTCCGCCCCAACCGGGACCTCCCCAAAACCATGGATTATAGAAGCCTCCGTAGCCGAAACGGCCATATCCAAAACCACCCCAGCCCCAGCCAAAGTTATTATTGTAAACGTCTACCCGCTCGCTCTCCTTGGTGAAAATACTGACCAAAAGATCGGGGGTATTGGATTTTACAAAACCTCGGGAACTCATCTCGGCATCAATGGCCTTTAGAATCCGTTTTTTGTCCAAGTCCGAAATTTGGGCCTTATCAATACCGGTCTTGTAGAAGGCATAGGTTTTGTACGAGTTGAAATTTGCCTCCCTATCGTAGTCCGACGCCACGCGCACCGAAACGCATGAGCTTAAGAATACCAACAGGAGCACCGGTATTGCGAGAAGTTTCATTTTTTTCATAACCAATTTTTTTGAAATTAACACAGTTTTATCTTAAAATACGTCTCAACAATCGTGCCGAACCCCTCTGTTTGTTTAGGTCGAGCCCGTTTTTTTGTTGTACCCGTAGGGACAATGCCTGCACCCGCTCTCACAGCAATACCCTCTTTTAAGGTGGTATTGTTTCGTAAAGACCTTATACCCTTCCTCGGAGAGGTAAAAATCGCCTTCCTCCAAGGGAATCAGTTTCTTCATGTATGTAAAATTAAGGCATTCACTGTTAATAACAGGGCATTTGAACGATTTTAACCCTTGGTTTTGGGCCATTTGTAGGTTTTTTCGTCGTTGGTCGAATTTGTTTGTAACAAAACCAACTTATTGGTTATTTTGGTTTTTTAACAATTATCTTTGATTAGCTTCGTTTACACTGGGAAATGATTTTAGTATTCAAACATTTTTTTTACAAGAACTATGTAGGCCTGTCCCTTTGGCCCTTTATAATACTAAAGAACGATTCCCTTAAAGCCGACAGTGTCCTGATCAATCACGAGAAAATTCATTTAAGGCAACAGCAAGAACTGTTCATTCTACCCTTTTATGGGCTGTATTTGTTGGAATGGTTCGTACGTTCCTTTTTCTATTTTGATAGCTATAAAGGATATCAGAACATCAGTTTTGAACGGGAGGCCTATGAAAACGAAAAAAACATGGATTATCTAGGCCAAAGAAAACCTTTTAGCTTTATTAAATACCTTTGAGGTTGAAAAATCCGACCTGTGAAGGTAGTCAACCAGTCCGTCCATTTACCCGTTCTTGCCAAAAGGAAAGTATCGCTCTCGCTTAAGCGGGAGGATCAAATACACCCTTATGTTTCAGGGAACAAATACCGAAAGCTGAAGTATAACCTCCAGGAGGTCAAGAGACAGGGGCTCAACACAATTTTGACCTTTGGCGGGGCCTATTCCAACCATATTTCTGCTACGGCTTATGCCTGCCGGGCCCATGGTCTGCGGACCATTGGTGTTATCCGCGGGGAAGAGATAGCAGAGCGCTGGGAAAAGAACCCCACCCTGGTTGCGGCAAAACAACAGGGTATGGAATTACATTTTATTTCCAGGGAGCAGTATCACGAAAAAGCAGAGGCCGATTTTCTTGAGTCCCTGAGAAAGAAATTTGGCGCGTTTTATTTAATGCCCGAAGGAGGCACCAATAATCTGGCAGTGAAAGGCTGTGAAGAGATTTTAACTGGGGAAGATGCCCTTTTTGATATCATTACGGGCTGTGTGGGGACGGGAGGTACACTGGCCGGGATCATCAATTCCTCCGGTTTACAGCAGCAAATTTTGGGCTTCCCCGCACTCAAAGGGAATTTTTTACACAAAGATATTCGTAAATTTGTCCACAAGAACAATTGGGATCTGGTGCTAGACTATCATTTTGGAGGATACGCCAAAGAGAATCGGGAGCTGATAAATTTCATCAATTGGTTTAAACGGGAGACCGGCATCCCTTTAGACCCCATATATACCGGAAAAATGATATTTGGAGTTCTGGATCTGGTCAAAAAAAGTTATTTTCGACCTGGCACTAAAATACTGGCCATACACAGTGGTGGCCTACAGGGCATCGCTGGCATGAACATTGTTTTGAAAAAGAAGAACTTACCATTGATAGACATATGATAAAACGAGTAGTGTTGTTTGTGTTTCTTGGCGTATTCGCATTAGGGTGCGGAACAAAAAAACGAACTACAGCCAGTAAGGGATCACAGGTATCTGTCCGCAGCACAAAATCTAAGGTGCCCGATGAAAATGGACTTTACCCCTTGCCGGAAGATACCGGCAAGTTTGTACGATTTCCCATTTCTTCTATAGAAGAGTACATAGATACTTTTTCGGAAATAGCGCAGTTTGAGATGAAAGCCTATGGTATTCCTGCCAGTATCACCCTAGCCCAGGGAATTTTGGAAAGTGGATTTGGCCGTAGCGAATTGGCACTAAAGACCAACAATCATTTTGGGATTAAATGTCATAGGGGCTGGACGGGTGCTTACGATTTTCACGACGATGATGAAAAAGGGGAATGCTTTAGAAAGTATAACCACCCCATGTACTCTTTCCGGGATCACAGTATTTTTCTTTCCTCCCGTGCCCGATACGCATTTTTGTTCAATCTTAGAAGGGACGATTACAAGAGATGGGCAAAGGGTCTTAGAGAGGCCGGTTATGCAACGGACAAGCGCTATCCCCAAAAGTTGATTTCCTTTATTGAACAATATCAGCTCTATCGCTACGACAACGAGGTGTTGAAGGAGGGGTATGCCGTGCAGCGGCAGCCAAAGGACTATGGCCTTACCACCTACATCGTTAAAAAAGGCGATACACTGTATTCCATTTCGCGACGTTATTTCGTGTCCGTGAGCGAGTTGAGGAAATTGAACAATATGGACGACAATCTACTGTCCATAGGACAGCGGCTTGTCATCAAATCAGAAAAAATCAAAAAATAAGAATGATCTACCAAAGAAGTAGCGCCCTCTTCAAGGATGCGAAAAAATATATTCCCGGGGGCGTAAACTCGCCCGTACGCGCATTTAAAGCGGTAGGGGGCGACCCTATCTTTGTCAAGGAGGCCAAAGGTGCCTATCTGTACGATGTGGATGGAAATCGGTTCATAGATTATATAGCATCCTGGGGCCCGTTAATTTTGGGCCATGCTTTTGAGCCCGTAATCAGTGCCGTTGTGGAGAAGGCCAAAAAGGGAACTTCCTTCGGGATGCCCACCGAAATAGAAACGGAACTGGCCAAATTGGCCGTTTCCATGGTACCCCATATCGATAAGATACGCTTTGTAAACAGTGGCACCGAAGCATGTATGAGCGCCGTACGTTTGGCCCGCGGGTTTACGGGAAAGGACAAGATTATAAAATTTGCTGGCTGTTACCACGGACATGCGGACGCCTTCCTGATTCAGGCGGGCAGTGGGGCCATTACCTTTGGAAGCCCCAATAGTCCAGGTGTTACACAGGGCACAGCCAAAGATACTTTGCTCGCAGACTACAATGATCTCCAAGGCGTTAAGGAGCTGGTGAAGGCCAACCAGGGTGAACTGGCCGCCATCATCATTGAACCGGTGGCCGGGAACATGGGCTGCATCGTCCCCGATCAGGATTTCATGAAGGGCCTAAGAGATTTGTGTACCCAAGAAGGGGCTCTTTTGATTTTTGATGAGGTGATGACCGGTTTTCGTTTAGGAAAGGGAGGTGCCCAAGAGGCTTTGGGAATTGCTGCGGATATCGTGACCTTTGGAAAGGTTATCGGGGGCGGACTTCCAGTGGGTGCTTTTGCGGCCCGAACCGAAATTATGGATCATCTGGCACCGGATGGCCCAGTGTACCAAGCGGGAACCTTAAGCGGAAACCCGCTGGCCATGAGTGCTGGTCTGGCCATGTTAAGCCAGTTGAACGACAGCCCTGAAATTTTCCAGAGCCTTGGAGACAAAACCGCCTACCTACATAAGGGCATTTCCGAAGTGCTCGTTTCCAAAGGAATAGCACATCAGATCAACCGCTTTGGCAGCATGATTTCCGTGCATTTCACCGAAGAAGTTGTCGTGGATTTTGCCTCTTCGGCAAAGGGCAACAATGAACATTTCAAAACCTATTTCCACGGGATGTTGGAACGTGGAATCTATTTACCGCCCAGTGCCTTTGAAAGCTACTTCCTGAACGATGCCCTTTCCTACGACGACCTGGATCGTACGGTAGCGGCGGTAAAACAGGTATTTTAGGGCGCAACAAGGCAGCTTTTAACCCAAGACTCCTGTGGAAATAAGAGGGTACGCAAGCATCAGGGACAGTATGCACATCATAAGCCCTACCCATTTGAATTTCCAAGCTTTCTCGTTGACACTTCCAATACTGCGGAGCCCAATGGACGGAAAGATTAAGAAAATAAATCCCTTGAGCAGCAGGGCAAGCCCATAGAGGGTAACGAGCACCAAAGGCCAGTTCCAAAGCCAATGAAATGCCAGAATGATGGAACCCATACCAACGGACAACATGGCATTAAAAATGTTCCCTACATGTCCCTTTTGATATAAAAATTGGAAGAATTGGATCCATATCCCGGGTTGCAGGAAATGCGACAAGCCCATGATGAATAAATTCAGGGCCACAAAGAATTGAATGGATTGAACCGGGCTCATTTGTATTGAATTGACTTATATCAAAAATACAAATCTAAGACAAATAGAGGCAGTTATACCGGGATTGGACCAGGGAAATGTATTGGGGCACGGTCGGGGAGTGCTAAAGGCCCTAACCGCACCCAAGAATATTTGTAAGTTACTTTCTGCCGTGCTTTTCCCTGGCTCGATGCATTTGGTGCTTGTCCTTGGCAAGCTGCATCTTTTTCCATTGCTCAAACTGCTCCTCATTTAGGATTCGTTTCAGTTCGGACTGCGCTGCAATTTTTTTGTCCAGTCGTTCATTGAGCATCGTAAAGCGTTCATCGGCAGTTGGTTTTTCCCGTTTTCCCGATTCTTTTTTTGTCCGAAGTTCCTCCATTTTTGCTTTTCTCAGTTCGGCATTTTCCAGATTTATTCTTTGGATCTGCTGCTGCTGTTTTGCACTGAGTTCCAAGGCCAAGGTCATCTTTTTGGTCTGTAAAGTTGCCAATTGTTCAGGGGTCATGTCCTTCATGAATCCATGATGCCCTTTACCTTCTCCCTTTTGTGCCATGGCTGTAAGACCTGCCATGACCATTACTGCTAAAATTACTTTTTTCATGTGTTTAAATTTTATGATTTGTACCTAGGACCCAAGGGCAAACCAAAGGTTTAATCGCCTTGGGCAGTTTATAGGATTTTTAACACAAAAAAGGCACAACATTTAGTTGCGCCCGGTATGATGGTGAATAGGAAATTTTGAGCTTAAGGTGTTCGCATGGCAGTCTCCTCAGAGGTGGCGGGTAGTTCATTTAAGTCCACCTCGGCCAATTCAACGGCCTGGGTGTCCCCGTCCAACGGAAAATCCTGTTCCATACTGTAATACATGATGGCCGTAGCCAGGAAGCAAACAAAATAGATAAGACTTTTTACTTTATAAGACATGATTCGGGGTTTTTGATTCTTATTCCAAGATATACAGAATATGGGCTTCCGAGGAATAATTGTTGCAAAACGGACTTTTTTTGGTGTAAAACTATCGAAAAGTGTTGCTTGCCATATAAAAGCATGATTTTTTCCAATAAAAAAGCGCACTACATGCAGATGTAGCGCGCTTCTTATGGGATAAAGAGGCCCTATTTAGGGTCTAGGATCAAATCGATACGTTCTGCGGCATCCTGTAAATGATATCTGCTCATGGAATCCGAGGTGATTGCCAAGGCATTGCGAACGGCCCTTTTTAAGGTATTCAGTTCGGCTCGTGCAACCGATCGGATATCGGACTGGCTGGCGTTGACCACCGTAGATTTTTGATAGCCGTTGAACGTCGGCTTTTTCGCTTCGTTCCCAGTGGTCATCAGGTATCCCAAGCGGTCAATATGTGCCTTCTGAAGGTTCCTTCGGTAGGTGTCTATCTTTCTTCCGTTGGGCAGTTCGGACCAAATACCCCTGCGGAGGTCACGGAGCATGTCCAGCAAACGATAGGCATCTTTGCCATTGGCCGTTTCGTTTTCGATCAAGCGTGCCATTTTCCCTAAGCTCAACATCCGGTTAAGCGTGGTCACCTGTACAGCCCTGATCCTTTCCACGGATCCCGAATATTCCGTTCTACTGAAAATATCCTGATCTAACAACCACTGTGGCGTCTTGAACAATTGTTCCTGTAGAAATTGCATGCATTTTTTTTGATGCTCCTTGCTTACCGGAGTGTAAACGCCGCCCTCTTGTTCATAGGTCTTATAATACTCGTATACCCCACCAATGTTATTGGATACGTGGCCCATGTACCTGTTGTATTGGGCAAGTACCTGGCCATAAAGTGTGCCCAGGTCTTTATAGTCCTTTCCATCTTCGGCCGTCCACTCCACTAAATTGGGTATAATTCGTTTTAGGTTCTCAATACCATAGGTACTGGCTTTAACGGCATCGTCCCCTAAATCCTCGGTCTGCGAACTGGGATCCACGATGTCTCCCACTTGTTGGTGGCCAAAACGATATAAAGGATCGCCTGCATGTTCCAAGATCCAAGCATCCAAGGTCTTTTTTTCTTCTTCCGCCGTCTTATCCAAAATAGGCTTATAGCCCCATTTAATGGCATGTTTGTCATAAATACCAATATCTGGCATCAGCGCTACACCATCGTCCCCGGGCTGTGCCACATAATTAAAGCGGGCATAGTCCATAATGGAAGGCGCTGTACCGTATTTTTGGGTAAATTTTGCCGAGCGCAAAGAATCTACTGGATAGGCCACACTACTTCCCATATTATGTGGAAGCCCTAGAGTATGCCCCACTTCATGCGCGGAAACAAATCGAATTAAGCGGCCCATGACCTCGTCCTTGAAAGCAGTGCCTTGGGCATCCGGATTAATGGCTGCGGTTTGGACAAAGAACCAATTTCGCAATAGGGTCATTACGTTGTGGTACCAATTGATGTCCGATTCCAAAATCTCCCCGGTCCTTGGGTCACTTACATGGGGCCCATTGGCATTGGGTATGGGAGAGGCCAAATAGCGGACTACGGAATAACGTACATCTTCGGGGGACCATTCTGGATCTTCTTCCGGGGAAGGGGGATCCATGGCCAATATGGCATTTTTGAACCCGGCACCCTCAAAGGCTTTTTGCCAATCCTCGATGCCTTGTTTTATATAGGGAACCCACTTTTTTGGTGTGGCCCGATCTATGTAATATACAATGGGTTTTTTGGGTTCTACCAATTCCCCGTTCCTGTATTTTTCTAGATCCTCATCCTTCACTTCCAAACGCCATCGATCCAAAAAGCGTATGGTTTTACTTTCTTGCACATCCAATCCGTAATCTACCTGTCCCCGGGCAAACCAGCCGACCCGCTCGTCAAAATAGCGGCGTTTCATTGGATTGTCGGGTAATAATATCATGGAGTTGTTGATCTCTATCGAAATAGAGCCCAGACTGCCATTGGATGGTGGATTATTGGCTAGATAGGTCTTTACGTGCCTGGCCTCAATATTCAAGGGATAACTTTTCAGCGTTTCCACATAACTTCTTTTTTCGTCCAACCGGGTTACCTTGTACTGCTTGCGTCTAAATTCTGGCATTCCCAGGGCCTTAACGTCCTTGACGAACAATTCGTCCACGCCGATCACCGTAGCCGGGTTTAGGGAATCCTTTTTAAGCGCTTTGATATCAAAGGCGTACAATACAGGTTCAAAATTGGAATTGACCACCGCTTCGTGTACCGGAAGGGAATCTGCGGCTACTACGCCGTAGGAAACCACCCGTAGCAACACCTTTTTTGGCTTTTTCTCCCATCGCAATACCTGGGTATTGGTTTTTCCTCCACCAAATCCGATACCATTGGCCGTTTTGGAGATTCGGGTGACCATCAACATTTCTTTGTTGAAAAGAGAATCCGGGATTTCGTAGAAATGTTTGTCGGCTACCATATGAACGTCAAATAACCCCTTGTCCGTTACGGCTTCCTTGGTTATTACTTTTTCATAGGGCTGAATATCCCCTTTCTTTGGTTTCGGTTTTGAATCGGTCTGTTCTGTCTTTTTATTTTTCTTCTTGAAAATCTGGGCCTCTGCTGTGGTATAACAGCCCATTACGAAAAACACCAAAAGTAGTTTTGGCAGTAACTTTTTAGTCATTATTAGTCAGTTTCGGTTTTAAAGTTTTCAAAGAACCGAAAAATAAACTGAAAGTTCTGTTAACAAAATCATAAGCTGATCTGTTGGGTTATTTAAGAAAAACACAAGTTAAGATGTTGGTTTTAAATGATTTAAAGGGATTGATAAAAAACAGGGCATCACCGCTAAGGGGTTTTGGGCATTGTTAAACAAATTCAAATTATGTAACAATTCCCTTTTTGGATAGTCTTATATACAAACGATTTACAACAATCGATCATCAATCATAAAATCAATCAAAAAATGAACAAGTTATTATTAATATGTGGCCTCGTGTTTTTGGGAAATACAGCCACTCCGGAACAAAAAGCGGTCTCCTTGGACTGCGCGGCTCCAGCCAATGTACTGGAAACACCGCAAGAACTCCCTGCTACTCCCTTGCAGGCAAGCGTGACTTCCGAAACGGTGGGATTTTTTCCAAGCCTATCGGAACACCATAGACTCCATATTCCAGTTGAGTTGGATCTCAAGGACATTGTCTATCTAGAGGAAGATCTTAAAATAGATCTTGGGTTTAATGTAGAGGATTATCTCCCTGAAGGCTTTGATCCCCATAAAACCTATGTAGATTTTGGCGCCCTTGCGTTTGTGGAAGACCAGGAAGAGCCGGTATTGGATTTTAACGTAAGCGACTATTTGCCAAAGAATTTTGACGCCTATGCCGAGGCCGTTGGTATTGATGGGCTCACCTATATGGAAGAAGAGGAGAGCCTTGACTTTGACACGGCCGACTACCTTCCCGAGGGTTTTGACCCCTATGGGTTGTATGTTGACCTAACGGGATTGGAATATATTGAGGAAGAGGAGGTCATAGAACTGGATTTTGACGTAAACGAATACCTGCCAGAGGGTTTTAATCCCTATGCAGATCCCTTTGATCTAGATAGCATTATCTATATAGAGGAGGAAGAGACCATTGATTTGGGTTTTAACACAGAGAATTATCTACCCGAGAACTTCAATCCTTACTCAGGGATAAATATTTAAAGCAGATAATTTCATTTATCAATTTTTTGAATTAGTCATTCAATGCAAAACCCCTGTTCTCGGCGGGGGTTTTCTTATATCAACCTGTTATGGACCAAGAGGGTTCCTTGGCAAATTCGTTAACAAAAAAATAACAGTTTTCACCCTCCTTTTTTTAATGCAATAAACCGCTCTTAAAAGTGGCTTTTGTGTAAAAATAGGACTGTTAAAATACGAAGTTGATAGGCTTTCTTCTCCCGGTTTGACAATATGATTTTTGGATCTAAAATACCGATTCGTTAATAAAAATCTAAAGACAATAACGGGCTGAAAACCCTGTTATATCTTTGTCTTAAATTTAACCACTACAGTTATGAACAAAAAGAATTTAGTACTGTCCGCTGCGTTTGGTCTGCTTGTTTCAGGTAGCACTTTTGCCTTGCAAAGGCATGCTGCCCTAGGAGACACGGATCCTTGCTGTGTAACATATATCGAAGAGGAGGAGGTTGTGAATCTGGGTTTTGATACCGCAGACTACCTTCCCGAGAATTTTGACCCTGCCAAGTTTTATGTAGACTTAAATGCCATTGCGTATTTGGAAGAAGAGTGCATTGAGCTAGGGGTTGAAACCAGCGCTTATTTGCCTGAGAATTTTGATGCCTATGCAGCTCCCCAGGGCATTGACGGAATCACATACATCGATGAGAACGATACTATTGTGAGCGATTTTGATGCTTCGGAACATTTGCCTGAAGGATTTGATCCCTATGAGTTTTATTTGGATTTAAATTCCATAGAGTACATTGAGGAAGAGGAAATTGAATTGGATTTCAATGTAAATGAGCATCTTCCCATGGGTTTTGATCCCACGGCAAAATAAGCCTACAGACACGCCGGTTATCCCGGTATGCTAACGCGCCCTATGAAAAACCCTTGCTGAACGCAGGGGTTTTTTCTTTAGAACAATCGAGGAATTACAAATTGAAACATTAAAATCAAAAGTCCTACTGAAATAAGGTTGAGAAAGATGCCCACGCGCGCCATTTGATGCACCTTTATATAACCGCTTGCAAATACGATGGCATTGGGAGGTGTGGCCATGGGCAGCATAAAAGCACAACTACTGGCCATGGTAACAGGAATCAACAAATAAAGTACCGGGATTCCCAATCCAATGGCAATCCCCGCTACAACGGGGGCCAAAACCGCCACCAAGGCTACATTGCTCATCAATTCTGTCATAAAGAGCATCAACAAAATAAGTAGGGAGGCCGTAAGCAAAATGCTGATATCGCTGGCTGCGATGGCTGCGGCCACTATATCCACTATACCACTTACCGACATGCCCTTGGCCAACGCCAGGCCGCCTCCGAACAGAATAAGGATTCCCCAGGCCAGGTTTTTGGTATCGTTCCATCCTATAATGAAATCGCCCCGTCTTAGATTGTAGGGCAAGGCGAACAAGGCCACAGCGGCCAATATGCTGATAATGGTATCTGAGAGTCCCAAAGCCGGAAAAATCCCGTTGATGACCGTTCTAAAGACCCATAGGAACACGGTTACACCAAAAATGACCAACACCATTTTTTCTTTTCCAGAGGTCGGCCCCAATTTGTTTAATTCTGTATGGATGACCTGTTTTGACGCATTGAACTTTAGGTGGCCATTCGGAAACATCCATTTGATCATGACCAAATAAATAATGGCTATAAGGGTTATGGAGAAGGGCAGTCCAATGACCATCCACCGTAAAAAGGAAATCTCAATATTGTATTCGTTTTCCAACAAGCCGATTAAGACCGAGTTGGGCGGTGTGCCAATTACCGTGGCAATCCCCCCGGCATTGGCAGAAAAGGCTATGCCCAACATAACGCTCAGGGCAAAGTTACGATCGCTTTTGGTAAAACCGTCGGCATCGTCCACAAGCAATTGGATTACGGAAATGGCAATGGGGAGCATGACCACCGTACTGGCCGTATTGCTTATCCACATACTCAGGGAGGCCGTCGCAATCATGAACCCCAAAATCACCTTGTTGGGAGTTGTCCCCGTTATTTTTATAATATTCAGGGCAATGCGCTTGTGCAGATTCACTTTTTCCAGGGCCAGGGCCATTACAAAGCCACCAAAGAACAGGAAAACGATGGGGCTACCGTAGTTGGCACCTACATCGGCCATGGGCATTACCTTGAGCAAAGGAAAAATAATAAGGGGCAAGAGTGCTGTGACCGATATGGAAACGGTTTCCGTAATCCACCAAATGACCATCCAAGCGGCCACGGCAATGACGATATCCCCTTTTTCGGATACCAAGTCAAACGGTAAGTTTATGAGAACAAGAAACAATATGGGGCCTAGGAAGAGCCCTATTCTTTTGCTGAGGTCCATTCAAAGTTTTTAGACCCCTAAGCTATACTTTTTCCCTTAGTTTTAAAAATAAAAAGGGGGGCCGTAGCCCCCACCTTTCATCGGCACGTATCTTATAAATTCAGGTTGATCGGGTTTAGGTCCATATCCGTCGCACCATAGAAAAGTTTGGAAACGGACATGTCGCCAACACCATCAACCGTGTCCAGGGTATTGTACCCGGCAACAAAGAAAAGTTTGTTGTTGATCGTTATGAATTCCGGGATACAATGGCCATTGTATTTTAATTCCTTGGTCTGATTTCCATTTTGATCGAACTTTTTCAAATAATCGTTCGTGGAAAGAACAAAGGAATCCCCTAATGAAATCAATGCCTGAACGTGATCAGTGCCACTAAAAATCGTAGAAGTGATTTTATTTCCTGTACTATCGGTAACGGTCACTTCCCCATTACCGTAAAAAACCAGGTTTCCATTGGAAAGCTGTTCCAGATGGTACGGCCCATTTAAGTCGTTGATGTCCATGGGCAGGTTGGTCAATGCAGAATCCTCAAATATCTTATGTGAGGTGATATTCAGACCGGCATCAAAGAAAATAAGTGCCGGTTTGTAATCCGTAACATAGGGAGCCACGGCATTTTTCGAAAACACGATACCGTAGGCAATATATCCGGACCCTATCGAAATTAGGTCTCCGATCATGGAATCGGCATCCCCAAGAGCGTTAAAATACGTCTCAAAGGCATCCCCACTGGCGTTTCTCCGTTCTATGGCCGTTTTTTGGATACCGTCTTCCTTCTGTGTTCCAAAATACAGGAAATTGGAGCCATCGGGAAGGTATCCGTAACTGTGTTTTGTGGCCGCGTTGATACCACTTACAAAGCCCCATGTATCGGTCAGTGTCACTTCTTGAGTACCATAAAAATCCGGAAGTGTTCTGGAAAAATGAAAGTTTCTGTTCCCACTGGGCAGCAGGTTCACAAAGGCACTGCCAGATTGAAACGGCCTATCGGCGATATAGTTTGTTGTTGCACTGTAGTTTTCGTCCAATTCGTGGTAATAGAATTTATTCCCTTCGGGCCCAGCTTTGTCCTCCCTGCTCTCAATGTAATAAATGTTGTTGTTCAGAGGGTTTAATCCGGTTTCCAATGGCATACCCGAAAACCCTAAGGGAATTTCAGGAAAAATATAGTTGACCTCAATGGGTTCGGTGACGGTAAGCGATCTTGAAAAGGTATCCGTGTTATCTTCCGCATCTTTCACAGTAAGGACAATGGTAAATTCCCCAGCTTCCATCAGGAGAACCTCGGGATGCTCCTTGACACTGGTACCGCCATTGCCAAAGTCATAGAAATAGGAGCTTGCTCCCTCGGAGCAGCTCGTAATCTGTATGTATTCGCCTACGGAAACGGAATTTTTGTCCATAGCAAAACATGCTTTTAAGGTTAAACCTTGACCAGTACCCGGGTCGGGACCCGGATCAGATCCAGGGGTATTGGGGTCATCCTTGGAGCAGGAAAATAAAACAAGTAGGCCGATGCCGAGAAGGTATAAAGTTCTCATACGCAAAGATTTGGGTATCACTAAGGTACGGGTTTCCCAAGCGTTTTTTGCTTAAATTCGATAAGATGCGCAAAAATTTAACGAAATGGACTGTTTTTATCGTTAGCTATCTTGTTATCAATAGATTATAATAAAAAATGAATGAAATCACTCCTGTAGTTCGCAAAATAGGGCATCGCCCTCTTTGATCACCTTGGTAAGTCCCAGTTTTGCAAGTCCCTTTAAACCTTTGTCCCAAGCCTTGTTGCTTAGGCCGGAGGCCTCCTTGAGTTCGTTGAGTGGCAAGCGTCCTGCCTCCTTGATAATTTCAAAAATTGCCTTTTCATTGTCTGCAAGTTCCAGCGGTTTCTTTTCCGGGCGCATTTGAGGAAAGAAAAGTACCTCTTGGATGGAGGAATTGTTGGTCAATAACATCACTAGCCGATCTATCCCAATGCCAATGCCACTGGTGGGTGGCATACCGTATTCCAGGGCCCTGATGAAGTCCTGGTCAATGAACATGGCCTCATCATCCCCTTTTTCCGAAAGTTTTAACTGATCTTCAAAGCGCTCGCGTTGGTCAATGGGATCGTTAAGCTCGGAATAGGCGTTGGCCAACTCCTTTCCGTTTACCATGAGCTCAAAACGCTCGGTTAGCGCGGGATTGTCCCGATGTTCCTTGGTCAATGGGCTCATTTCCTTGGGATAATCGATAATGAAGGTGGGTTGCACGTAGTGATGCTCGCATTTCTCCCCAAAAATCTCATCAATAAGTTTGCCCACGCCCATACTGTCGTCTACCACGATATCCAGCTTTTTGGCAGCGGCTTGCAATTGGGCCACATCCATCCCGGCCACGTCTATGCCAGTATGTTTCTTTATGGCCTCAAGAATGGGCACACGGGGATAGGGCGCCCTAAACTCTATTTCATTGTCCCCCACTTGTACCTTGGTGCTCCCATTGGCATCCATGGCCACCTTTTCCAACAATTGTTCGGTGGTATCCATCATCCAATTATAGTCCTTATAGGCTACGTAGAGTTCCATCACGGTAAATTCGGGATTATGGGTGCGATCCATACCTTCGTTCCTAAAATCCTTGGAAAATTCATAGACACCGTCAAAGCCACCTACAATCAAGCGTTTTAGGTAGAGTTCATTGGCAATCCTTAGGTAAAGTGGAATATTTAGGGCGTTGTGATGGGTCACGAAGGGCCTTGCTGCCGCACCTCCCGGTATAGGCTGTAAAATGGGAGTCTCTACCTCCAGATACCCTTGATCGTTAAAGAACTGACGGATGCTGTTGGTGATTTTGGTGCGCTTCACAAAAGTTTCCTTAACGGATGGGTTTACCACGAGATCTATATACCGTTGGCGGTAGCGCAACTCGGGGTCGTTGAACTCGTCAAAAGTGTTTCCATCGGCATCGACTTTGGGCAAGGGCAGGGGTCGTAGGGCTTTGCTCAATAGGGTAAAATCCTTGACCAACACGGTTTTTTCCCCCACTTGGGTGGTAAAGAGCTCACCTTCCAGGCCAATGATATCCCCAATGTCCAAAAGCTTCTTGTATATCTCGTTGTATTGGGTCTTGTCCTCCCCGGGACAGATTTCATCCCTGTTAAAATAGACCTGGATACGACCAGTGCTGTCCTGCAATTCGGCAAAAGAGGCCTTACCCTGAATTCTCCTGGACATAAGCCTGCCGGAAATGATCACGGCCTTGCCTTCGGTGAAGTTTTCCTTACAACTTGCTGTAGTGGCGTTTACTGGAAATAAGGCTGCCGGATAGGGATCGATGCCCAATTCCCTGAGTTTGCCCAATTTTTCCCTCCTGATAACTTCTTGCTCCGAAAGTTGCATAGGTTCTATTTTTGAAGGCCTTCCGGATTTTGGAAGGCAGCAGCAAAATTAGCCTATTTGAACAAATTTTCACACAACTTTTCCAAAAACAAGGTATTATTGCACCTCCTTG
Organism: Eudoraea algarum; assembly: GCF_050589645.1. Lineage (NCBI taxonomy): Bacteria > Pseudomonadati > Bacteroidota > Flavobacteriia > Flavobacteriales > Flavobacteriaceae > Eudoraea > Eudoraea algarum. The sequence continues at coordinate 684,069 of NZ_JBNGOQ010000004.1, forward strand.
GTTTCCAAGGCTCGTATCGCTTTTTTTGCCTTCTCGTTTCCCGGGTCTAAAAGTAGTGCACTCTTAAATTGGACAAGGGCCTCCGTATTCCGCTCCAGGGCAAGCAACCTGTTCCCTAGGCTGTGATATACCCTGGCATCCTCCGGATAGAGTTGTACGTTGAGTTCGGCCACGGCCAGGGCCTCTTCTTTTTTGCCCTGGGTAAACAATAAGTAGGAATAAGAGCTTAGCTCATAGGGGCTGTCAACAAGGGCTTTGGTGCGGGCCAAGAGCTGCTTCGACTTTTTCTGAAACTTCTTCAGGCCCATTTCCTCCAATGCGGTATGGATACTGGCCACAGCCTGGTAGTTGGGCCGGTATTCCCCTTTGAGAATGTCACTTATGTCCTCCTCCAAAGTATGTATGGGGCGTTCCACGATCCGATTGATTTCCTTTCCGTTTCGATAAAAGATAAAGGTGGGTACTCGGTGTACGTTGAGGCCCTCCTGCTCCCCGCCGGGACTTTGTTTGTAGTTGTTGGCCTCTCTGCCCACCGCCACGGCAGTAAGTCGTTCCAACGGAAATTGGACGGACTCCAAAATCTTGTAAAAACGCGGTACTTCCCGCTTACTATCACCGCACCACGTTCCCATAAACAGGGTGATGGTATAATCGTTCAATTGCTCCTTTACTACTTTCAAAACCTCTGGTTTAGGCACATAATCGCGCTTGTTCCCCAAAAACCATTGGGCATAACCAGCATTTGAAAGTCCTTCCCGATTTATTTTACCGATTAGGTAGGGATTGTTCTCCCCATGTGCTGCTTCCCTATTGAGGGGTTGTGCCTGGATCAACAGCAAGGAGAAGAAACTCCCGATTGCGCATAATACTGCTTTTTTCATCTTGAAACGATTTTAGTTAGGGTTCCAAAAATGAACATTCTCGAGAGCTGTAAAAAGAAAATCGGGGTGGAAATGGGGACTAGACCTGGGTTGAATTACGAACCTGTGCTTTACATCTTTTTTCCTTCAAGGCTTGCTTTCAACGCTTCCCGTGACCCCACTTTTAATTTTTTGTACAGATTGTTGATATGCGTTTTCACCGTGCTGACACTAACAAAGAGCTCGGCCGCAATTTCCTTGTTGGTCCGGTCCTGCATTATAAGGTCAAGCGTTTTCCGCTCTTGTTTGGTAAGCTCCGATACGGATATGCCGTTTTGCTTGGCCTGTAGTTTTTTTTGGCGAAAAATCAGATAGATATTGGTAATCAAGGACAATACCAATAATCCGGCAAGGAAGATTTCGAGCTTTAGCCCACCTTCCTTTTCGCTGAAGCTGTAAAGTAGTTTGTCCGAAACGATTTCGGCCTCATAAAGTTGGGTAAATCGGCTGTCTGGATAGGTCGTTTTAAGTCGGTCCAAAAGTTCATCGTAATAGGTGTTGGTGCTTAGATCTTTTAGATAATAGGCAAAGGTCTCGTTGCGCTTGTCCGAGAGAAAATCGTAAATGTACAGCTCTGCCAAAGGTTCGTTGAGTTCCCTACCGTATTCCTGTAAGGTCCCAAACCATTTTTGGGAGTTGAGATTACGGTTGGCCTCACTTCTAAAATCGGAAAAATCGAATAACATCCGTTCTTTAAGATCCTCTATTTGAAGAAAGACCGATGCACGGTCGTTGTTGGAGGTGATGGAACAGAAAATTTCCCGGGTAGCGGTTTCCGGAAAATAAATGGTATCTGTGTTTTTTGCTAGAAAAAGAATGCTGTAGCTGTTGTCACAGTTCCCTGGGAAATGCTCAGTGGTCCCTTTTAGGTCCGAACAACCGTCGGTATGGATCCTGTAAATCTGGTTTTTGGGAGAGAGATTATCTCCCTTAAAACTGAAAAACCCAAGGGAATCTGTTTCCGTCCTTCGAATGATCTGACCCACATATATTTTGGACAGTTTGCGGTGGTCATCAATGATGGAGAGGTACACCGTACGTCCCGCATTATTTTTTTCCAATTGGCCCTCAAAGCTGTACTGCCCTAAGCAGGGAGCAACCGACAGTACGAACAGCAAAAAAATGGTGCATTTCATGGTTTAAAGGTTCGCGACAGCGTTAAAAGTAAGGGTTTTTGTGTAACAATTCACAGGGATTTGGGACATATAAGTAACATCGATCATAAAACCTACTATCATGAGTTTTTTACGCGTACTACTGGCCATTATTTTCCCACCTCTAGCCGTTATTGGGAAAGGCTGTGGGTCTTTTCTCATCGTATTCTTGCTTACCCTCTGTGGATGGGTGCCGGGCGTCATCGCCGCATTGGTGATCCTTAACAATCCAAACTGACGCTTTAGGCCCCTGATAGAAAAAAAGTACAATTTTGTTGGCAATTGCCATGGCATTACCCGTATATTTGGCTAGACAATTTGATGACTTTTCCTCTGTAGATATAATCAACACCATACCCATGAAAAGGATTTCCTTTTTTGCATACCTCTGTATTGCCCTTTTGTTTTCTTCCTGCAATTTTACCGAAGAGATTTATGTAGAAGAAGACGGTTCGGGAAAAATCTCCATAAATTTTGACGGTTCCGAGCTCATGGAAATGGCTGGTGACGAGATGTTGCAAACCAACGAAAAAGCAGTGGATTCCGTAATTTCCTTCAAAGATTTTCTAAGGGAGAAAAAAGATAGTATTGCCACCTTGCCCCTGGAACAGCAGGAGAAACTAAAAAAGCTGGAACCCTTTAAGTTGCATATGGTCATGAATCCGGAAACCAAGGTCATGGCCTTTGACATGTTCAGCGCTTTCCAGGATGTTTCCGAGGTAAGCGATGCCTTTAACGCCTTTCAGAATGCCAGTGCTTTGGGCCCTGGCAATGATAGCGGACAGGCCAATCCGATCATTACCGACGAACAGGCCACCCAAGTAAGGTATTCTTTTGATGAGCGCATCTTTAGGCGCACCACCACCATAGTGGACAGCACCCTGCATCTCAAGAGTTTGGATAGTCTACAAGGCGCAGAAATGTTCTTGTCCGGTTCTACCTATACCCTAAAATATCATTTTCCGAGGCGGGTAAAATCGACCAATGCAGAGGAAGCTACCTTTAGTGCTGATGGCAAAACAGTTATCTATCAGGTCAAGTTTTTGGATTATCTTAAAAACCCGGAAGCCCTTAGTATTGAGGTGGAGCTTGAAGATTAGTTTGTACCCTAAGGTCTTCGTATCTTTGCCATTATGAACAAGCAGGTTGCCATACGGGATTTGGGGCTCAAGGATTATAAGGAGACCTGGGACGTACAGGAGGTGTTGTTCCAGGAAATTTTGAACATCAAAATTGGGAACCGAAGAACCGGCACCAATATACAGACCCCTAACCATTTATTATTTGTGGAGCACCCTCATGTGTACACCTTGGGCAAAAGCGGCGATATGGAAAACCTCCTGGTCCAGACCGATGACCTGGCAAAAAAGGGTGCTACCTTTTACAAAATTAACAGAGGGGGCGATATTACCTATCACGGCCCTGGACAAATTGTGGGTTATCCCATTTTGGATCTGGACAATTTCTTTACCGATATCCATAAATATTTGAGGTTCTTGGAGGAGATGGTCATCCGCACCCTGGAAGACTACGGATTGCAAGGTGAACGTTCTGAAGGGGAAACGGGTGTTTGGTTGGATGTTGGAACCCCTTTAGCACGCAAAATATGCGCTATGGGTGTACGGGCAAGTAGATGGGTCACCATGCACGGTTTTGCCTTGAACGTAAATACCGACCTAGGCTATTTTGACCACATGATACCTTGCGGCATCAAAGACAAAGCGGTCACCTCCTTAAATGTGGAATTGGGCATGCCCAACGTGCCGATGCACGCTGTGCAAGACAAACTGATCAAACATTTCTTAGCGCTTTTCGAGGCAGAGGGCATTAGGGAAGCAACAAAGGCATAACCCTAGGTTTTCCGAATGGTGGTCCCTACACCTAACTTCACGACTTATTGTTTTATGAACTCTACCCTTCTGTTCTGCGCTTTGCCGTCGGTAGTGCCGTTATCGGCCACAGGTTCCGATTCTCCTTTACCCGTGGTCTCCAAACGGTCCGCGGTAACCTTATAGATAGTGATCAATGCATTTTTTACCGCATCCGCCCTTTTTTTGGATAGTGCCATATTTGCGGTGTCATCCCCATCCGAATCGGTGTGTCCAATAATAAGGAGTTTCATGGCGCCGTCTTGTTGCAAGACTTGCGAAATTTGACGGATAATCCCCATGGATCTGGGCTGAATATTGGCAGAGCCGGATTCGAACAAAATACCATTGGTAGATACTTTGCCTTCGGAGAGGAGTTTTCTTCTAAGATCTAGTCCGCCTTTGGCGACTTTCACATTACTAATAAAAAGTTGCTCTTTGCCATCCTTGAAACTGGTAAGCTGAAATTTTAAAGTACTCAGTACACTACCCATGGGAACCGCCCGGGGAATGTCCACATATTTTTTTTCATTGACCCATAGACGGAAACGCTGTTTATGGACCGCAATGGAAATATGGGGCTGATCCACTACGGCGGTCCTTAGGTCTGCATTGACCACGTTATTGATTTCCCCATCTGCCCCCTTGTTGATAAAATTTCGCATACGTATTCCGATGGCGCCGTATTGGCAGAAGGGGATATAGGCATGTACCCAATTGTCTCCGCGTTTAAAATTGGGATCATCGCTAAGCGCTATCTGCAAGGTAGCGGTGGAAGAGGTTTTGGCATCCAAACCAATGGCCAGGAGGTTAAATTCTATGGTATACTCTTCCGGAAGGGCGGGAACATCTGGAATGTAATAGGTGTTATAACCCGGTAAGATTCCCAACCAGCGCTGGGGAGATTCGTTTATGGTCACCACCTCTCCACTACCGTTGGTATTCCATTTGGAGGGAAAGTCGCCAATGAAGTCCGTTGAAAAGTCATCGAAGTACAGGATTTTGTCGCCGGGAACAAAGTCGAATTTGCTATAGACGGTAATGGATTTTGGACCCGTGGGATTTTCCCCTCCGGAGTTGGATGATGTGTTGGAGGGATTTTCCCCAGAGGTCGGTGGGCTTTTCTTTTTGTCCTTCCCTTTGGCACCAGGTTCCAGAATGCTGTCCAGCGCCTGATCCGTCTTTTTTGTTGTTTCCTTTTCAACCCTTTTTTCTACGGTGCGTTCCGCAGCCTTTTCGGCTTTTTTTGTCAATTTTTTAAGGATTTGACTATTGGCCGTAGGGATAAAAAAGAGAAGGAGTACAAAGGGAAGAACGGAGCGGATTAAGTCATTGGAAGTTTTCATGGTATAGTGTTTTACAGTATCAATAAAAATACAATATTCTTTCGATAGTATTGGTAATCAATGCATTGCATCGAATGGTCGAAAAATCCTTCAAATCGTCCAACATCTAATGCATAAATTTCAAAATAGCGAAAAAGTGCGTTGCCATGACAAGGATCGTGCACGTGGTCCATTATCGTGTATAACCGACCGGGAAGTGGGAGTCAATTCATTTTGTAGATGATCAGGGAATTCTCCAAGTCCTTGGCAACCAACTCCAGTTTGCGGTCATTGTCCATGTCTGCAAGGTCAATTAGGGAATTGCCATATATCGGAAAGTTTTGAATGGGCTTGGCATTGCTATCAAAAAGGTAGATCTTTTGGTTTTGAATGTCCGTTACACTGACATATATTTTATCGTACAGATAGAATATTTTGGGCTTGGTATAGACCCCTAGATCCAACTCCACTTTTTTGCCCTTGATGCTTAAGGTATTGTCATTGATCAGCACAAGTGTCTTACTTGTGGCGTCCATACCGTGGTCCTTATTGAGATTAAAGCTGGACCGGGTTGTTTTACCGGCCTCATCTATTTGAACCAAGGTTCCTTTTTTGTCGGTTGTCGAAAATTTGTTTTTGTAGAGGTACATTTCGTTTTCCGAAAAATCGATTTTCTCAGAAACTTTCGTACGAACGTCCCCTACACGGTTCAGAATCTTTAAACTTTTATTCTCTAGGACAAAGCACAGATAATCACGTTTTCCAATCCTAAAATGCCTGGGCACCTTTATTATTGGACTTTCGGCAGCGGTGTACTTAAAACCGCTTACGATTGCTCCTTGGTTGTTGTACATAAAGACCTTGCTGCCCTGGGTGATGACAAAACGATAGTCTTTTTTGCGCTCGTAGTCAAAAACCGCCAAGGGGTTTAGGTTGCCACCAGAGAACTTTTTGGTAAAAGGAGGTACCTCCTCGCCGTTCCTGTCCAAAATCAAAAATTGATTATCCGTGGTAAAGGCAAGTTGCAATCTGCCGTTCCTGTAAATATCCACTTGTTCAATTTTTCCCTGTATTCTACCTTCCAACTGTTTTTTCCAAAGTACCTTTCCCGCAGTGGAAATGAGGTACACATAATTATCCTTGTCCTGAACTACGATTTCCTTTTTATTGGTTCTGTGGTTTATCACAAACTGGGGAGTAGTGGCAAGGTCACTGTCCAGTTGCACCGTGAATAGGGGAGAGGTGGTATTGAGCTTCGCCTCCCTGCCTATTTTCTTCAGGATCAGATTGGTGTGATAAAACGTATCATCGGTCACCAGTTGTCCGGCAAATGCATATTTGGAAAGCTTCGCGCGTTGCAGATCTTTTAGCAGGTCCGATGAAAAATCCTCTTTCAGGATTTGCTGTAATCCCTTATTGTCCGCTACAAATAGAAGATTGGACTCATCGGCCAATACCGTTTTGGCCGTATCAAAGGATGGCGCCTTGTTATAGGTAGAGCTGTTCTTAAAATTACTGATTACGGTCTGCAAACTTTCCCTGTCGCCAGAAAACACAAAGCTGTTCTCCAAAATGGCATAGTAATTTGCTTCAAAATTTTGAATAAGGGGATTAAAAATTTCGTTCAGGAAGTCGTTGGCGGCCAAGGAGGTTATCTCGGTTCCCTGATAATCAACAGTGCCTTTTTTTAAACCGTCCAAAAACTGGGTTATATTTTCTGAACCATAGGTGTTGAGCACTACGGCCTTTTTGGTGTTAAGGAATATGATGCCCACCTCTTCCACCGTATTGAATACAGTATCCATGGCTATCGATCGATCAAGGTATTTTTGTTGGTTTTTAGCAAAAACATCGTAATCGTCAAAGGTATAGGAGAGGAAACCATCTGCTGTAATGGGTGCAAATGCCGGGGTGGTATGTGGCAATGGGCCGGTGTTCCAGAATAGGTTGGTGAATTTTTTCAAAGAATCATTGGCCATAGCGATTCCATTAAAATTGATGTAGTCCTGTCCCATACTGAGGTCCAAGGACACCCAATCGGAGAATCGGCTCATGGAGATACCAGCATTTTCGTTTAGGATGGATGAAATGAGGGCATCGCCGTTTTGGGTATTGATAAAAAAAGTAGCGGATTTATTGGTGTTGGCAATCTCATATAGCTTTTTTAAAGGCCCCAACGTACTAAGCTCTCCCCTTTTGCGTATTAAATTTTCCAACAAAATGGGTGAAGAACTGATTACGGTTTTGCCGTCCAGGACCGTTCCATAAAAGATCGAACCTTCAATCGTGTATTTTTTAAAAGTATGCTGCTCATAGCTAACGGTTTCTATGGTTTTGTCTGTAATGTCCGTCAATTGCAAAAAATCCGCGCTTTGCGATACCACATAAATAAATTCTAGATTGTCCTTCCCTAATTCGGTAAATGCAATGACGCTTTCGGTATCGGTTTGGACATAATCAAGGCCCTTAAGTTTATCAAAAACTGCTGTGTGCAGTTTAGTCCCGTTCAATTTGGAAAGAAAATCGTTGTTTTTTAGTTCGCTTTTAAAACTGGACAGGTCATTTACTTTTATTATGGCGGAGGCGTTTTGCGGAACATAGGCCAAAAGGGAAGACGAAACCACCTTTTCTTGTTGGCAACCAAAGAACAATAGAAAGGTCAGAACTAGGACGGTGCTGAATTTCATCGGAAATGCTTTCCCGCAAATTTATAATATTTAGATATCAAGTTTCAACTGTTCCGGGACTAATCTGAAACTTTTTCTATGGTATTTGGTGATACCATGGATGCGGATGGCCTCTCTATGGGCCTTGGTGGGATACCCTTTGTTTTTGTCCCAGTGGTACATGGGATACTCCTCGTGTATTTTTTCCATATAAGCATCCCGGTATGTTTTTGCTAGCACGGAGGCTGCGGCTATGCTCATAAATTTACCATCGCCCTTAATGATGCATTCATGGGGAATGTTCTTGTAAGGTCTGAATTTGTTACCATCCACGATGATGAATTTCGGTTTTTTGGTCAATTGGTCCAGAGCTCCGTGCATGGCCAGGATGGAGGCGTTTAGAATGTTGATGTCATCAATTTTTTTTGGCCCTATATGAACCACACCAAAACCGATGGCTTTACTCTCTATAAGGGGTCTTAGCAGATTCCGCTTGGAGACTGATAATATTTTGGAATCGTTCAGCAACTCATTTTCGAAGCTTCTAGGGAGGATTATGGCGGCCGCTGTCACCGGTCCTGCTAGGCAACCCCTGCCTGCCTCATCTGTTCCCGCTTCTTCGAGTTGTTTAAAATAACGCTTGAGCATGTGATAAATATATGGGATTTACATGGATTTAGCCACGACGTTTTCTTTGGGCATCCATGAAATCCATGTTAAAAACATATGGGTATATCAAGCTTTGAAATGAAAGATTAAATATTTCATAAATAATTGAACTTTTTTAACAAAAAACCCCATGAACAGGCACAAATTTTTGGATTATTAACTAATTATTAAGACTTTTGGCGTTGACTAATTCAAAAAATTACTTAAATGAGATCAAAGTTAGCTTGGATGCTAACACCTTTGCTGGTGTTATGCATGAGTTTTTCCTACGGACAGGAGAAAACAATTTCAGGTAATGTGACAGACCAAAACGGTCTGCCGTTGCCTGGCGTATCCATAGTAGTTGTTGGAACTACTTCAGGAGCGCAAACGGATTTTGATGGTAACTACACCATTACGGCCAATGTCGGCCAAGTACTTCGCTTCAGTTATATTGGACAGACGACAGAGCAACGCACCGTTGGTGCTTCCGATGTCATCAATGTACAGATGCTGGAAGATGCGGAGGCCTTGGAAGAAGTGGTCGTTGTAGGTTATGGTAACCAAGAGGAGAAAAAGATTATCCAGAACATCGGTATCGTAAAAGAGGAGGCCATTGAGAACCTCCAGGTGGTATCCGCCGATCAGCTCCTACAGGGGCAGAGCGCCGGTACACAGATCGTGAACGCCTCGGGTGTTCTCGGTTCTGCCGCCGTTATACGTGTACGGGGCGTAAACTCGATCAACTCGGGCAGCCAGCCCCTTATCGTGATCGACGGGGTGCCCATCACCGATACCGCGGGCAACACGCTCAACCGTGGGGGGAACACCGGGATCAACCCGCTCTCCTACGTGAACCCGAACGATATCCAGTCGCTCACCGTACTTAAGGATGCCGGTGCGACCTCGATCTACGGGTCCAGGGGCGCCAACGGGGTAATCCTGATCACCACCAAGAAGGGTAGGAGAAACCAGAAGACGACCCTTACCTTTGACGTGAGCACGCAATATTCGCAGTCCACCGACGTTCCGGACATCCTGACCGCGGACGAGTTCCGACAGTTCAAGTCGGAAGTGGCCACCATACAGAACGGCGGCACCACGGTAACACCGGAGGACCTCAACCTTGGCGCCATTGGTTCCGGGGGGACGGACTGGCTCGGCGGGGTACAGCGCACCGGGGTATCCCAGAACTACAACCTCGGAATACGGGGCGGTGGCGAGAAGACCAGCTTCTTCTTTGGTATGGACTACCAGGACACGCAAGGGTTCATCATAGGCAACGACCAGCAAAGGGCCGGTGCCAGGATCAACATCGACACCCAGGTCACCGACTGGCTCAAGGCCGGGATGAACCTAGGGATCACCAACAACCGCCTCAACAGGGTGGGCGTGGAGAACAACATCAACGCACCCTTCACAACGGCCTTCCTTCAGAGCCCGGTAGTACCGGCCTTTGATGACGAGGGCAACTTTGTGCAGTCGGGCTCCTTTATCCCGAACATCTTTGCACGGGTGGCCCTGAACACGGACGAACTGAAGACCTTCCGTGTGATTGGGAACGCCTTTACCGAGGTGAGCCCCCTACCGGGACTGACCTGGCGATCGGAGTTCGGTATCGACAAGCTGCACCTTGAGGAGTTTGTTAGGGCTGCTGAGTTTAACTCTCCCGGGGGATCGGCCCAACAGATCTTCGTAAACGAGGACCGTTGGCTGACCAACCAGACCTTGAACTATACCGATACCTTTGCGGAGGACCATAGCCTTACCGTACTGCTGGGTCTCAACTACGAGGAAACCTTGCGTACCAGATCTAATGTGTCAGGTACGGGCTTCCTAACAGATGGACTTCGTAACCTACAATCGGCCTCAACGGCAACCGTACTGAACGGGGACCGTTTCCCGAGCCGGTTGTTCGGACTCTTCTCCAGGGTCTCCTATGACTACAAGGGCAAGTACCTAGTGGAGGGCTCGGTAAGACGTGACGGATCGTCACGTTTCGGGGCCAACAACCGCTTCGGGTATTTCTGGTCCGCTGCCGCAGGATGGGTAATCTCTGAGGAATCCTTTATCCAGGACATCGACTTTATCGATTTTCTATCATTACGTGCCAGTTTGGGTACCGTGGGGAACGACAGATTGGGAACTTTCCCTTCTTTGGGACTTTTTGCTGCCGGAGCTATTGCGGACAATAATGGAGATTCCGGATTAATTCCAGATCAGCCAGAGAATCCTGACCTCAAATGGGAGGAGAGTGAAACACTTGACATCGGTATCAAATCGACCTTTTTGAACGGGCGAATCAATTTCAACGCCTCCTATTTCAAGAAGACCACCACTGACCTTTTGTTGGATCAAGTATTACCTCCTCAGACCGGTTTTGCCAATATAAGCAGGAACATTGGCGAGATGGAGAACAAAGGCTGGGAGTTCGAGCTGAGCACGGTGAACGTACGCTCCGAGAACTTCGAGTGGAGGACCAATTTCAACCTGACCACAATCGATAATCAGGTCATCCGTTTGAACGAGGATGCCGCTGTCGATGCGCAGGGCAGGAGGATCATCGACGGGGCCGTACAAAGGGCCATCGAAGGGGAGCCATTGAACAATTTCTTCCTGATCCGTTACGTGGGCATCAACTCCCAGACCGGGGACGCCGAGTGGCTCGATGTTGATGGCAACATCACCACCGCTCCGGGTTCTACGGACCGTGTGGTCACGGGAAGCCCGCTTCCCGATTTCTCAGGGGGTATGACCAATACCTTCAAGTACAGGGACTTTGACCTGTCCGTACTGATGAACTACTCCTACGGGAACGATGTGGTCATAGACGGCCTTCGTTTTGCCGATGGCAACGACGCGATCGGGGGCATTGTAAACATCAGGAGGCAGAACCTGAACATCTGGAGGCAGCCGGGCGACAACGCCTTTTTGCCCAGCCCTACGAGCTCTACCTTTAACGCCTTTAACCAACGTTCTACCCAACAGCAGTTGGACGCCTCTTACCTGAGGATCAAGAACATCACCCTGGGGTACAACCTTCCGGAGAAGGCCCTTGAACGTTTGGGCGGCTTTATCTCGGCACTGCGGTTGTACGCCACGGCCACCAACCTGTTTACCCTCAAAAAGGATGAATTGGATGGAATCGATCCCGAGGTGACCGATGATATCGATCCCCTGTTCCAGGGCGAGTCGTTCTTTACCGCGCCACAGGCCAAGTCGTATTCGTTCGGAGCCCGTTTAACATTTTAAATAAAAAAATATAGCAATGAAAACATATAAAACAATAGCAATGCTCTTCGGCCTTCTCATGATCCTATCGTGCGAGAGCCAATTAAATGTGGTCCCTGAAGACGACGTGGCATCCAGTACAGTATTTACCAGTGCTGCCACAATCAGTGGTCTAGTAACAGGGATCTACAGTAAGAACCAGAGCGGGGATTTGAACGGAAACCCGCAGCTGATGTCGGACTTTATGGCCGATAATGTAGCTTTTGTGGGAAGTTTCCCTTCTTTACAGGAAATCGACCAGTTCGAGACCCTGGCCACCAATGCATCCATCGACAACATCTGGTTGGATGCTAATGAGTTGATTGCAGCGGCAAATAATGTCATTGTAAACCTACCTCAGATAGATGTGAACGAGGTAACGGATCTTAATGCGGCAGACGTAACCCGCTTTGTAGGAGAGGCCAAGTTCCTAAGGGCAGTGACCAATTTCCAATTGGTGAACCTCTTTGCACAGCCCTTCCAGATCAGTGGGGGAACCAATCTTGGAATACCCATCGTGACCGAGTTTTTCACCGGAGATATTGCACCCTTCCAATTGGAGCGTTCCACGGTGAACGAGGTGCACGCTTTTATAGAGCAGGACCTTTTGGACGCCATTGCGGCGCTTCCCGAGGACAACGGCACTAGGGCAGAGGCCGGTGCGGCACGTGCGCTTTTGTCCAGGTTGTACCTCTACAGGGAGGACTGGGCAAGGGCGGCCGATTTCGCCAACCAGGTGATCAGCTCGGGGAACTATGCCCTGGCGGGCGATTTTGATTTCTACGACGATAATCCGGGATCTTCGGAGAATATCTTTGTGGCAATCAACACAGCTACTGATGGTCCACAGGAAGCTGCCGGTTCTGATGAGGTATACGTGAACTTCTACAATCCTTCTCCTGGCGGACGTGGCGATGCGCCCTTTAGCCAGGACCTGATCGATACCTTTGCGGCCGATCCAGGGGACAGAAGGTTCGACGAGCTTTCTCAAGCGGCTTTGGACGCTCAGAACAACGATACCTTCTTTACCACCAAGTACCCGGATGTGGTGAACAATGCCTCCGATGGGATGGTGCTGCGTATCGCGGAGATGTACCTGAACAGGGCCGAGGCCAATTTTAGGGCGGGTACCTCAGTAGGGGCCACTCCCTTGGCGGATGTCAATACCATACGCGCCAGGGCCGGCCTTGCCGCGCTTGGCGCTGTAGATCTTGATGCGATTCTCTTGGAACGAAGGAAGGAATTCTGTTTCGAGGGCCACCGTAGGATGGACCTCTTGAGGAACAACCTGAACCTGCGCCCAGGTGGCGGAGCGGTGTCTGCACCTGGTGCGGACAAGGTGATCTTCCCCATCGTGGACGATGAGATTACCAACAACCCGAACATCACACAGAACCCCGGAAACTTTTAATAGCATACGGGAACTGATATAGAAATGGGACCACCAAGGCACGGTTTTTGGTGGTCCCTATATTTTAACCCTAAACCGATCTAGATATGAAAAGAACGATCCTCCTTGCCCTGTGCCTTGCAGGCCTTTCGGCCCAGGGGCAGATACAGCGGCCCAACAACGAGACCTTCAACGAGCTCGCCTTCTTTGTGGGCACCAACAACCCGCTCTATAACAATGCCGAGGGCTCGCGCTACCTCCTGGAGGAGTTCGTGTCGGCCCGCATAAACGGTATGGAAAAGGTACAGCTGCTGCGCTTCAACGTGGTGGAGAACAGCATCGAGATCAAGAGGGAGAACGGCGAGGTCATGGGACTGGACCGCTCCACCCCCTACCGCATAGCCCTGTTGGACGGCTCCGGCCGCTGGTTCGAGACCAGGCCCTATAGGGACGAGCGCGGAAAACTGCAGACCACCTTCTTCGAAAGGCTGCACCGCGGCGAGGGCTACACGCTCTATTTCAAGGAGAACATCAAGTTCGTGCCCAAGAAGCCCGCCAAGAGCAGCTACGAACAGGACGTGCCCGCCAAGTTCAAGCGCGAGGGCGCCCGTTTCTACCTCCAGGGGCTGGGCCCCGAGGGCGAGGTGGTGGAACTGCCCCGCAAGCGGAAGAACCTGGTGCCCCTGTTCGGGGAACGGGCCGGGGAAATGGAAAAGCACATCAAAAAACAGAAACTGGACCCCTACAAAAGGGAGGACCTGGTAAAACTGCTCGATTTCTATTTCAAGGGAATATAAGGATTCCTTTAAATGAATGATTGATTTGATGAAGGCGATATCACGGGAACTGGGATGTTGCGAAAACTTTCACATTTCATTACGAACAAAAAAATTAACTTTGCCCGAGTAAGTCGCTACAATGAGATATTTATTCCCGGTACTTTTTATTTTTTTTGTTAACTCCCTTGCTGCCCAACAAGATTCCATACCCAATCGAGGAAAAACAGATTCAATAGCGCAAAAAAGGCAAAGTGTGCGAAAGCCATTGGCCCAAAAAAAGCCGGTCGATTCCCTGGATATTACGATCGAATTTTACAAAATTATTTCGCATCAAAGGGATACCACCTTTTTAGACACCACCCTGACCATCCAAAAGGAATACAAGTACAACTATCTGAGAAAGGATGATTTTGAATTATTACCCTTTCCCAATGTGGGCCAACCCTATAACCGTCTTGGGGTAAATTTTGACCGTACCACCCTATATCCTGCCCTGGGTGCCAAGGCTAAACATTTTAATTATAGCGAGGTGGCCGATATGAGGTACTTCAATGTGGCGACCCCAATGACCGAACTTATGTTCAAGACCACCTTTGAACAGGGTCAGTTACTGGATGCACTTCTTACTTTCAACACCTCTGAGCGTTTAAATTTTTCCATAGCCTATAAAGGATTCCGTTCTTTGGGAAAATATCAGTTCAATCAGGCCCAGTCCGGAAATTTCAGGACCACTGCCAACTACCAAACAAGAAACCAACGATATTCCATTAGAGCCCATATTGCGGCACAGGATATCGAAAATGAAGAAAATGGGGGCATCCTCAACCGAGTAGACCAGTTTGAATCCGGGGATCCGGAATTTACCGATCGATCCAGAATAGACGTAAACCTTACCGATGTTGAAAATAGGTTGCTGGGAAAGCGGTATTTTTTTGAACACCGGTACAAATTGATCGATCGGGAGAAAGATTCAACCAGTAGAACTTCCTTGACCATTGGCCATCAGTTTTCTTATGAGACCAAATTTTATGAGTTTGGACAGACTTCCCAGAACGCGTTTTTTGGAGATGCCATTTTGGATGATTTAATGGACAGGGCCCGCTTAAAAACGGCCTACAATGAAGTGAGTGCTGAATTTTCCAATTCAACTTTGGGCAGGCTAACAGGATATGCGAGCCTTTACGATTACAGCTATTTTTTCAACAGCATTGTGATTACGGATCAGGGACAAATAGACAATCGGTTAAATGGTGAAGAAATTGTTGTAGGGGGGGATTATTCAAAAAAGATTGGAGGCTTTAACGTAGACGGTGGGCTGCGCTATACCGTTTCAGGGGAGCTTACCAGCAGTCTTGTCAGTGCCAAAGCAGGATACCGTATCGATGACAAGAACCGCTTTGAGTTTGCACTGCATCTGTCTTCCCGAATGCCGGACTTTAATTTTTTGCTCTATCAGAGCGATTACCAAAACTACAATTGGCAGAACACGGCAACTTTTGAGGAACAGACCGTGAACAGCCTCCGATTTAGCCTGGAATCACAAGTATGGGGCAATCTGTCGGCCACGTATACCACTATGGACAACTATTCCTATTTTGCTTCCCAAGCTACCCAGGAACAAATAGACGCGGGCCAGGAAAATGCCTTTGTGAGACCGTTTCAAGAAAACAACAGCATAAATCATTTAAAAATAAAATACAGCAAAGAGCTTAAATTGGGGAGTTTTGCCCTTGCCAATACATTCATGTACCAGAACGTTTCTCAAACGAATGAAGTACTGAACGTCCCTCAATTTGTAACCCGGAACACACTCTACTTTTCCAAGGATATCTTTAAGAAGGCCATGTATTTACAGACGGGCGTGACTTTTAAGTACTTTACCTCGTATAATATGGATGCGTACAACCCGTTGCTTGGAGAATTCTATATACAGAACAACGAGGAATTTGGAGCCTTTCCCCTGCTTGACTTTTTTATCAATGCGAAGGTGAGGCAAACACGTATCTTCCTGAAAGCGGAACATTTCAACTCCTCTTTTACCGGCTATAATTTTTATTCGGCCCCCAATTACCCCTATCGCGATTTTGTAATACGTTTTGGACTGGTCTGGAATTTCTTTTCTTAGCATATTTTGATGGACTTGCGTGGGCCACTTGCGGTTTTGTACGTTTTTGTTGACGGAAAACAAATGGACAAAGGGCTTTGTTGATCAGTTGTTAAAAATATTTTCGCTCTATGATATATTGATTATCAGAGCATTATCATTTTTTTTGACTTCCCTTGATTTTTTTTTGATTTAGGTATTGTGTAAGCTAAAAAACGGTTATATATTTGCACCCGCTTTCGGGCGGAGATTTAAGGTTAGTTCATTGAAATATTGGATCGACAGC
>NZ_JBNGOQ010000005.1:0-90217 GCF_050589645.1 Eudoraea algarum
GACGGTACCTTTACCTATACCAACGAGGACGGAACGGCGACCACCTTCGATGCAAGGCGTGCCACGGTAGTGGACAACGGCGACGGCACCTTCGATATCACGGACGACTCTGGGACCACAATAACGGTGGACACCAATAATACGGTGACCACTTTGGTGGACAACGGCAACGGCAGCTTTACCTACACCTCCGAGGACGGCACGATCACCACCTTTAACGAAACGACGAGTACCCTGGCCGATAACGGTGACGGGACCTTGACCTATACCAACGAGGACGGTACGGCGACCACTTTTGATGCAAGGCGTGCCACGGTGGTGGACAATGGCGACGGTACCTTTGATATCACGGACGACTCCGGCACCACAATAACGGTGGACACGAACAATACGGTGACCACCTTGGTGGACAACGGCGATGGCAGTTTCACTTACACCTCTGAGGACGGTACCATAACGACCTTTAACGAAACGACCTCGACCCTGGCCGACAACGGCGACGGGACCCTGACCTATACCAACGAGGATGGCACCGCCACCACTTTTGATGCCCGAAGGGCCACGGTAGTGGACAACGGCGATGGCACCTTTGATATCACGGATGATTCAGGCACCACGGTGACCGTGGATACCAACAATACGGTGACCACACTTGTGGACAACGGTAACGGTAGTTTTACCTATACCTCTGAGGACGGGACCATAACGACCTTTAACGAAACGACGAGTACCCTGGCCGACAACGGTGACGGGACCCTGACCTATACCAACGAGGACGGTACGGCGACCACCTTCGATGCCCGTAGGGCCACCGTGGTGGACAACGGCGACGGCACCTTCGACATCACGGACGATTCCGGCACCACAATAACGGTGGATACTAATGACACAGTGACCACTTTGGTGGACAATGGCGATGGCAGTTTTACCTATACCTCTGAGGACGGAACGATAACGACCTTTACAGAAACAACATCCACCTTGGCCGATAATGGCGATGGCACCTTTACTTATACTGATGAAAATGCGACAGGGACAACTTTTGCTGGAACGGACGACCAGACCGCTTCTGAAGTGAACTCGGATACTCCGGTCGATGTAGATGGTGATGCCACTACGGAAGCTACTGTAGAAGATGTAATTCAGGACATTGCTCCGATTACCTCAAAAGCGGCACGGATTTTCTATCCGCCGTCCATTGCTGTGGATGCATCTACCAACGGAACAGGATTTACAATTAATCTTTACACCCAGTATACGGCTCAATTTGGATCACCAACGGTAGCCAGTGCTGGCGCTCCGGCAGCGGTTCCGACCTATGCGGCCACAGAATTGTATTATTATGTAACCTATGCGGATCCCACGGTGTTTGATACGGGGACAATGAGCATAGATGCAAATGGTGTACTGACCTACGATATCATTGGTCAGCCTGCGGATTACAATTCCTTGATCAATGTAGTTTTTGTAGTAAAATAAGAGTAATAACCAGATACGCATCCTAGGGATTTGAAATCGACCGACATAAATAAACGTTTACTCATCAGCCTAGTACTTTTGGTGCTAGGTTGTACTGCATCAAATGCCCAGTTTTTGCTACAGGCCCCCAATGGTGGGGGAGAGAGCAATTACAGATGGTATGAGGCATCGGACACCAGCACAGTATTGTCTACAGATTTCTTCTACGAGGCCACTACGCCTGGTGTTTACTTTGCAACTTATGATGGTACCCTTTGCGGTTCCAATGCAACCGGTTATTTCATATTGACCAATTGTACGGCACCTGATAACCAGGTTACCCTGGATATTACGGCAAATGTAAGTGGTAGCGCCACGGTAAGTTGGGCACCGGTCTTATCG
This sequence comes from Eudoraea algarum, assembly GCF_050589645.1. Classification (NCBI taxonomy): domain Bacteria; kingdom Pseudomonadati; phylum Bacteroidota; class Flavobacteriia; order Flavobacteriales; family Flavobacteriaceae; genus Eudoraea; species Eudoraea algarum. Next base: position 1,861 of record NZ_JBNGOQ010000005.1, read on the forward strand.
GGTGACCAATTGCGTCCTGTTGTTACCGCTACCCAAAGCGTAGTCCGATATACAGCAACCATTACCAAGGCTGGTAATTCAATAGCGCTACCAAATTTTACGGTGGTATGTTTGGACCAAGCAGCTACCTTGGTAGATGATGTGGTTACTGTTGATGAGGACCAATCGGTTGTAGTTCCTATCTATGCCAATGATTCGAACTTACCAACTACGGGTACCCTGACCACCACCAACCCACTCAACGGAACCGTCAATATAAACGATAATGGTACACCGAATGATCCCACAGATGACATTGTAACCTATATACCGGATCCAAATTACAATGGTCCCGATAGTTTTGATTACACAGTTTGTAATACCACGGGAGATTGTAGTACGGCAACAGTGACTGTGGATGTATTGCCTATTGTGGATGCCTTTGATGATGCCGTCGCGACCTTTGAGGACAGGCCTGTGGATATAGATATCCTAGCCAATGACAATGACTTACCTAGTGCTGGAACCTTAACCACAACAAGTCCGGCCAATGGAACTGTGCTTATCAATAATAATGGTACGGCATCAGACCCCTCCGATGACACGGTAACCTATACCCCGGATCCAGGCTTTGTTGGAAACGATACGTTTACCTATACCATTTGTGACAACCTAGGAAATTGTAGTACAGCTACGGTTACCGTAGTGGTCAATCCGATGGGGGCAGATTTGGATAATGATGATGATGGTATTTTAGACAGCTTTGAAGATCTTGATTTGGATGGCGATGGAGATCCATCGACCAACCCTACGGATTCCGATGCAGATGGCTTCCCGGATTACTTGGATATAGATAGTGACAATGATGGTATTCCTGATAATGTGGAGGCTCAGACCACTTCAGGGTATATCGCCCCGAGCGGCATAGATGCCGATGTGAACGGTTTGGACGATGCCTATGAAAATGGGGGCGGCCTAGGTCTGTTCCCTGTGGATACAGACGGTGATAGTCTACCGGATTATTTGGATGACGATAGTGATAACGACAACGTACCCGATTTTATCGAAGCACATGATGCGGACCATGATGGCATCGCGGATATCGTATTCATAGGTTCGGATAAGGACAACGATGGTCTTGATGATGGTTATGAGGGCAATATTGCCATCGATGTTGATGTCAACGACGAAATTGATGACCCCATCAATGATTTGCCCAATACCGATAGCGACAACGAATCCGATTACCGGGATACGGACGATGACGATGATGGTATTGAGACCATTGATGAGGACACGGACGGCGATGGCAACTATGCCAATGATGATGTTGACGGAAATGGCATTCCAAATTATTTGGATCCGGACCTTGTGGTTGCCGAAGATGAAGTGGAGGTCTTTAACGTAATCACCCCGAATGGGGATGGAATTCATGATGTGCTCAATATTCGCGGTTTAGAGAATTTCCCAAACAATACCATTAAGATATTCAACCGCTGGGGCGTGCTGGTCTATGTTACAAGGGCCTATAATACGCAAGGAAATGTCTTTGACGGCACTTCTGAAGGAAGGGCAACAGTTGATAAAGAGAATAAACTGCCCGTGGGTACCTATTTCTATATTCTGGAGTATGAAAATGCAGTAGGGGATATGGTATCACTAAACGGCTACATATATATAAATAGATAATAATGCCATTACGCCACCTACACAAGAAACCCCATAGAAACCGAGCTTTGCAGGTCGGTCTTCTGTTGCTTTTGTTGGCCGGTAGCCTTTACGGGCAGCAAGATGCCCAGTACACCCAATACATGTACAATACCGTAAGTGTAAATCCTGGTTATGCAGGGTCTAGGGGACATATCAGTATTGCCGGTCTACACCGTTCGCAATGGGTAGGCTTGGATGGAGCCCCAAAGACCCAGACCTTTAACATTCACTCACCCATAGGATATAGAGGTGCAGGTGCTGGATTATCGATTGTCAATGATCAAATAGGCCCTACTTCCGAAACCTATTTTGATGTGGATTTGTCCTATACCATACAAACCTCCCTGGATGCCCGTCTAAGCTTTGGTCTCAAAGCAAGTGCCCATTTATTGGATATTCGCTTTTCGGAGTTAAATCAGGACCTTACCAATCCCGGAGGTCCGGACCCCACTTTACAGCAAAATATTGATAATAGATTTTCTCCCAATATTGGTGCTGGGGTGTATTATCACACTGAAAAATTTTATGCCGGTCTGTCCGTTCCTAGATTTTTGGAGACCACGCATTTTGAGGAATCCTCCCTATCTACCGCCAAGGAACAAATGAACTTTTATTTTATTACAGGCTATGTCTTTGATGTTAACCCCTTTCTGAAATTTAAACCTACGGTATTGACCAAGATTGTACAGGGAGCGCCCTTGCAGTTAGACCTATCGGCCAACTTCATGTTTAACGAAAAATTTATTGTAGGAGCGGCCTATCGTTGGGATGCTGCAGTAAGTGGTTTGGCAGGTTTCAGGGTATCCAATGAATTTATGATCGGTATTGCCTATGATAGGGAAGTGACCGAATTGGGAAGCTCACTTTTCAATGATGGTTCCTTCGAGATTATCCTCAGATACGATTTTATCAAGACCCTGGGCAATCTAAAATCCCCACGTTTCTTCTAACGAACACGGAATTCGTTTATTTCCCGATTGATTTTTATGATGGACTTTACCCAAATGATAAAGGTAAAGGTCTTATTTTTGTAGCATGCAGGAAGAACGTGTAATATTGGTAAACCAAGATGACAAACAGTTGGGCACCATGCCCAAAATGGAGGCGCATGAAAAAGGGGTGCTTCACAGGGCTTTTTCGGTTTTTATTATGAACGATAGGGGCGAGACCATGTTACAACAGCGGGCCGCCCAAAAATATCACTCGCCTTTACTATGGACCAATACTTGTTGTAGCCATCAAAGGGAAGGGGAGAGCAACGTGGAAGCCGGTAAAAGGCGTTTGTTGGAAGAAATGGGCTTTAACACGGAGCTTACGGAACTTTTTTCCTTTATCTATAAGGCACCTTTTGATAACGGACTTACGGAACACGAACTGGACCACGTTATGGTGGGAAGCTATAAGGGAGATCCACAGATCAATCCAGACGAGGTGGCGGATTGGAAATGGATGAAACCCGAGACCATTAGGGAGGACATTTCCCAAAGACCGGATGCCTACACCGCCTGGTTCAAGATTATTTTCGATAAATTCTACAACCATCTTATGCAAGAAAAGCTATGAAGGTAAAAGTTAGCAGGAGGGCACATTTTAATGCAGCACATCGCTTATACAGACCCGATTGGAGTACGGAAAAAAACGATGCCACCTTCGGCAAGTGCAACAATCCCAATTTTCACGGCCATAATTATGAATTGGTGGTTAGCGTAACCGGTGAAATTGATGAGGCAACGGGTTATGTAATCGACATTAAGGACCTTAAGGATTTGATACGGTCCGAAGTGGAGTCGGCCTTTGATCATAAAAATCTTAATGTGGAAGTCCCTGAATTTCAAACCCTAAATCCCACGGCGGAAAATATAGCGGTGGTCATTTGGAATAAACTGAGGCCACACATCGATGCGCAGAAGGAACTTGAAGTAGTGCTCTACGAAACGCCAAGAAATTTTGTGACCTATTCGGGCTAAACATCCGGAACTATCGATAAACCCAAAAACAAGGCCCCTATGAGGAAACCCTATCCCTTAAAATTTACCCCTATCCTAAAAGAACGCCTATGGGGAGGAACCAAGTTGGGAGATGTTCTGGGAAAGTCCATTAGCAGTGATACTACCGGCGAGAGTTGGGAACTATCGGCCGTAGATGGCGATGTTTCGGTGATAAGCAATGGGGATTTATCGGGCACTTCCCTGCAGGAATTGATCCATCAATATCCGGAAGAGCTATTGGGAAAGGATGTTTTTCGTCGTTTTGGCAAGGATTTCCCCATTCTCATAAAGTTTATCGATGCCAAGCGGGACCTTTCCATACAATTGCACCCCAATGACGCTTTGGCCAAAGAACGGCACAACTCCTTTGGTAAGACCGAAATGTGGTATGTCATGGATGCGGATAAAGGGGCCAACCTTATTGTTGGATTTAACCGGGATGTGGACAAAGCGGAGTACGTTCAGAGTTTGGAGGAGAATACCCTGCTGGAACTATTAAACTACGAACCGGTCCAGGAAGGGGACACCTTTTTTATCAATACGGGAAAGATACATGCTATTGGTGCGGGCGTACTGTTGGCAGAAATTCAGCAAACCTCTGATATTACCTACCGTGTATTTGACTTTAACAGGAAGGGTAAGGACGGAAAGCTGCGTGAGCTGCATACGGACCAAGCACTGGATGCCATAGATTATGCGCGAAAAGATGACTTTAGGGTAGCCTATCCCACGACGACCAACAGGATCAACCCTATGGTGGCGTGCCCGTACTTTAACACCACGTATTTGGAGCTTACCAAAGATTTGGAGCAGGATTTTTCAACACGCGACTCCTTTACTATATACATGTGCGTTGGCGGTTCGGTTTGGATTGAAAACGAAGGCGGCAAGGCACAGATCCAGAAAGGTGAGACCGTTTTACTGCCAGCGAGCAGTCAAAGGGTCCTTCTCCGGACCACTGGGGCAAAACTTTTAGAAGTTACCCTGTAAGGTTTTTACGGCCAAAACCGTACTTTTGTAAAAAAAATATTTAGAATGGCAAGTATAAGGGATTTAAAGAAAGACATCAATTACGTTTTAGGCGATATCATAGAGGCCGTATATCTGGCGGAAGCCGCGAATGACAAGCAAGATTCAAAAGAAGGCAGTGCTATAATAGACAGCGCTATCACCACTTTTGACGAGTTGATCGCGAAGGTGAACCAGAAGGACGTGGAAAACAGGAAGAAACACCTTGATGGCGTTCGGGCCGAATTGGAAAAAAAGGCCAATGGGCTAATAGAAAAATTGAATAAAATGGCCTAGACCTGGCCATGGAACAGCTTTGGGAAACATCCGCTTTTGGCGGATGTTTTTTATTTGTCCGAAGCGGAAATTTCTTTCAGATAATCGCCCAAGGCAAGACCGTATTTGGAATTGGACACTTCGGGGGTCAATGCGTTATAGATAGAGTCCAAATATTTGGGATTGGCATCCGATACCTCATAGAGCGCAATATAGGGAGCAATCTCGGAGTCGGTATTGTTCAGCGCAAAATTGAGCGCAAAGGCATAGCCCAAGCGCGTATTTCTTATACTCAATCTTTCCAGGGAGTCCATCACTAATGAATCTTTTTGTAGTTCCGGATCATAGGCCGCTTGAACAACTTCCAGATTCCTGGTATTGTAGCGGGACATGGTTTTTTTGTATTCCTCAAACTTTTTATGGGTCTTGGAGCCGCTTATTGTAGCGTTGGCATCAAAGGTATTCCAAGCCGTATTGATGGTAATGACCCCCGGTTCCCCAAAAAAACGGATTCGGTCGTTGATATCGTTGTTATCCTCTTTAGCGAGATAGAGATAAAAGATTTCAGGGCTTTCCACTTCGGTCTTAAAGGTAAAATTTCCATCTCCTGCTATTTGTAAGGAATCGATGCCCATTAATAGTGTGTCCTGTATTTTTTGAAGGTAAAGCGTTCCCTTTTTTAGCCCTTTTACATTTCCGGTGACGGTCATGGTGTTTTCGGTATCCCCACTGCAAGATACGATTAGGGTGCTTAGAACGATTAGCGACAGAAGCTTCTTCATGATATAAATTTAGCGCACAAATATCATCAAAGTTGGGAAGAAAACTAAACTTTTGATGCGATTTCCATCAAATAGGCGCAAAGTAGGGCGCCCCCGGTACCTACTACATAACCCAGAACGGCCAACAGCACGCCAACCGAGGTCAGGGAGCTGTGAAATTCTGCAGCTACCACTGGAGCGGAAGCAGCTCCACCTACATTGGCCTGGCTCCCTACGGCCAAGAAAAAGTAAGGCGCTTTGATTAGTTTAGCTACCAAGATCAACAATCCGGCATGGATAGAGATCCAGATAAGACCAAGAACCAGTAGTCCAGGGTTTTCCAGTACCCGGCTAAGGTCCATTTTCATGCCAATAGTAGCAACAAGGATATAAATGAACATCCCTCCGATCTTACTGGCACCGGCTCCCTCGTAATTTTTTGCCTTGGTAAAGGACAACAGTACGCCTATAAAAGTAGCAATGACCACCATCCAGAAAAAATTCCCGCCAAGAAAGGAAAGGAAACTTTTGGGATTACTGATGGTCTCTGAGCTCTGCACCAAAAACTTGCTGAGGTGGCCCCCAAAAAAATGTGCGATGCCTACCGCCGTAAACGCAAGGAAAAGCATCATTAAATAATCGTTCAGTGTCGGGACCCGGGTAATCCTTTTGGTGAATTCCGTGACCTTTTCCTTCAGGCTTTCAATAGCCGAGGCATCGGCCTTTAACCAACGGTCTATCCGTTTTGTCTTGCCCACGCCCAAAAGCAGTATGGCCATCCAAATATTGGCCCCAACCACATCGACCAGTATCATTTCGCCATACCTATCCGGATTGAACTTAAAAATCTCGAACATGGCCGCTTGGTTGGCGCCACCGCCGATCCAACTGCCTGCAATGGTCGATAGCCCCCTCCATATGGCATCAAAATCGTTGCCTCCAACTGTCTCTGGTGAAAAGATGGATACGATCAAAATGGCTATGGGCCCTCCGATGATAATCCCGAGACTTCCCGTAAGGAACATAATCAGCGCCTTGGAACCCAAATTGGCAATGGCCTTTAAGTCGATGCTCAAGGTCATCAACACCAGCGCTGCAGGAAGCAGGTACCTGCTGGCCATAAAATATAGGTTGGAGGTCTCGTCGGAGACCACGCCCACACTTGCCATAACGCCGGGCAAGAGGTAGCACATCAGTATTGCCGGTACAAAGGAGTAGAATTTTTTCCAGAACCCTTGTTTTCTGGAAGAAGTGTAAAAAATAAAGCCAAGGCAAAGGGTAAGTAGTCCAAAGACAACAGTGTCGTCCGTTATTAAGGGTTGGTTCATAGGTGTCACATTGTGTACTTCCCAAATATAATCAAATATTGATATGTTGTTCGATAAAGTGGGCTACACCGTGTTCCGAATTCTCCAGGGTAATATGGTCTGCGATGCGCTTTACCTCTTCACGTGCGTTGCCCACGGCCACCCCGCATCCTACATGTTGCAACATTTCGATGTCATTGTAGTTGTCCCCAAAGGCGATGACCTCTTCCAAGCTATGGCCACCCGCCATGACCGCACGTATAGCGGAGAGCTTGGAAACGGTTTTTGGGCTTATTTCAATGAGGGTGTCATTGGAACGATAGGGCTGCACTACAGTGCCCAAGTATTCCTGGAGTTCCAGGAAGATGCTATCAATGGTATCTTGGGTCCCCATGAGCATCAGTTTGTGCGCCCCAATATTGCGTTGTCCCCAATCTTCCAGGGTGTCCGGCGTAGGTCTAAAAACGGGAGTGGCCTGGGTATGATGGATTTCCTTCCGTACGCGGGTCGTGTTATCTTCCACATACCACTCATTACTACGGTAAAGTCCAAGGCCGATACCGCGTTTTTCAGCCATCCGGTAAATTTCCGAAACATCGGACAGGGGTATTTCGGTCGATGTGAGTTCCTTGCCGTCTTCCCAAATCAACGCACCGTTGTAACAGATCAGGGGTTCGTGTTCGATTCCCATTCTTCTTTGTAAGTAGGTCATAGATCGTGGCATTCGGGCAGATACCAAAAGTATCCTCATGGCGTGCTTGATCCTGGAAATCTGGGAAACCGTAAAATCCGAGACATCATTTTTCGTGCTCAGCAGTGTACCGTCAAGATCGGAACATAAAACTTTATACCGCATCCTTAAATGTTTAACCAATAGGTAAGCTTAAGATTAATGGAACGGAACCTGGGGGAAAAACTGTTTACAAAATAGTTGTCGTTATAGACCAGGAACAGATCGGAAAGGGGCGCAAAACGCCATTGCAATCGGGAATTTACCCCTAAATTGTCCCGTTGATTGCTGTATTGGATCAAGGTAGACCAAAAAAGGGATTTACTAAAGGTTATATCAAATCGCGGACTTATTAGCCAAAGCTCGGCACTTGGAAAGGGGTCCGGTAAATCTATTCTATCATAATTTAGATTGAGCGTGGCAAAAAAATTGGGTTGTACACGCAGGGACATTCCGGCCTCGACCGAATAAATTTTCCCATTAAAGAAGTCCCCAAAGGAAGGTTCTATCCTATAGGAGAAAATTTTTCTCCGGTCAGAGTTGTACTCCAAGGAGAAATTGGTGTAATAGTACCCTTGGTCCCCGGGAAGCTCCAAGGCCCCATCGGTATCGGTAGGGTCAAAACTCTCCAGTAAGAAGGTAAATCGGTTTTGCATCTCCACTTCCAGTTCTGCCTGGTTCTTGAACTGAACATTCCATGAGCTCATTAGATTGTAGTCCGTGTTCTTCAGATCTCTTTCGGGGCTCCAGGTCACTATGGGGAAGAATTCGAAGCTGTGGCTGTTGATGTTTCCGCGTTTGGGCCAAAAAACACGCTCTATGCCCAGGACACCCTTTAAAATATCGTTCCTTCTGATAAAACCCAGATCCGACCTAAAGTCGTCCTCTACCAGGACCCAGTCCGTAAAAACATTGTAGTTTCTAGTATTGTACTGGAGGTTTGCCCCAAGGGAAAGATCGTTGCCACTGCTGTTGGGCTGAAAGGACTTGTGGCCGTAAAACCTTCCTACCCAGGTGTTGTCTGCAGAGGCCAGGTTGTAATCCATCCCCACAACCCGATTGTAACGATCCTCCTCGGCAACAAAATCATAATCCTTAAACGACTGTCTGTTGATAAAAAAGAAGCCGATATTAGATCGGGCAAACACCCTTTTCTGCAAGGCCAACATGGCGTTGTTGTTCGAGGGGATTTCGTTTGCCAGGTCTTCCTCGGTCTGGACGTTCAAAAAGCCCAACCGCCAATTCTGATTCAGTTTGCCGCTGAGGCGTACGCCCGCTAGAATACGGTTTTCAATGGAATTGTCAGCCGTATCCGTGGCAATTCCGATACGCCTGGAGAAGAAGGGGTTGGCATCCCTACCGCCCCCAAAGCTGGAAAAGAGGTCACTGTTATCTATAAAAAACTGCCGGCGTTCCGGAAGGGATATTTCAAAACGCGTCAGGTTCGTGAAAATATTGTCCACCTCCACATTCGAAAAATCCGGGTTTACGGTAATATCCAGATTTAGCCCATTTCCAATCGAAATTTTGGCATCGCCCCCCACTTTAAAATCCGTTTGATCATCGTCGGTTTCAAAATCCTTTTGGGCTATGGTATTGATATAGGGTATTATGGCCAAGGGCGTTCTCGATTTTCCCAAGGGTCTTTCGAACACCATGTCGCCCATAAAGGCCAAACTAAAAATAAGTTGGTTCCTGGGGATGTTTATCCAGGTGCTCTGCTCGTTGGACTGTGTATCGAAGCGATAACTATTGAAACGCCATTTGGTCTCTCCTTCCCTGAATTTAAAGGAGGTCAGCGGGATGACCATTTCCGAAGTGTAGTACGTATCATAGATTTTTGAATCCCCTTTCCACTTTACGTCCCAAGTGGTATTAAAACCACCGGTGCCTCCACCACCCCCTGAAATTAGTCCTTCTCTCCGTACACCTAAAGGATTGGTGCCGAACATAAAAGCAGTGGTGCCATCGTTAAAGGTGTCAAAAAGCAAGGTGATGTTATCACTATTGCCTGCCCTGAAATCCCTTCTGAGCGACTCGATAGCATAGTTTTTACCGTCCGCATAGACGGTTATCCCGATATAAAGGTTTTTATCATCGTACAACATTTTGATATCGGTCTGTTGCCGTGCCTGAATGGAATCTAGCGGAAAGTACTCCCAAAAATCAGCAGCACTTTCAGCAGTTGCCCAGATAGGCTCGTCCAATACACCATCCGGGGAAATGGGCTCGGAAATATGTTTTACCGTAAATTTTTTGTTTTGTCCTAAGGCGAAGCTCGCCACCAATAAAATAGTAAAGAGGGAAGATATACTCTTCATCAAGTTGGGATTAGTCGGTCAAATTTAAGGGAATATGTCGTTAAAAAAATCCCAAAATTTAGCCAATATATCCACTGGAACCGCCTTATGGAGCGGTATTTTTGAATTTTTTCTTTCGTTTCTTTTTCGGATTTTTGAAGAGGCGCTTAAAAAAACCATCGCGCTTTATCGGCTTACAGTCCAATTTTTCAAGTACGGAGGATGGGGGTGTTTCGAATTTGGCCTTGGTTATCGGGTCAAAATAACGATCCTTGTTCATTTTTTGCAAAAACAGAGCAAATATGGGAAGTGCGGCGTTGGCGCCCTGGCCAAGGGCGGTACTTTTAAATCCGATCTCATGGTGATCGGAACCTACCCAGGTGATATGAACCAGCTTGGGGGTGATGCCTACAAACCAGGCATCCTTGTTGTTTTGGGTGGTACCGGTCTTTCCGGCAATGGCGTTCCTTAAGCCGTATTTTGAACGTATTCTAACGGCAGTACCTTGGTCCACAGTTGCTTTCATCATCTCCAACATGAGCATTCTGTTTTCCTCGGAGAAAGCGCTTTTTTCGCTGAGCTTCGGTTCGAAGGTGGCCAAGATCGAGTCCTTTTCATCAGTTATCCCAGTGATAAGCATGGGTGTTACAGGAACGCCATGGTTCACATAGCTGGCGTAGGCGCCGGCCAGTTCTTTAATTGTGATTTCGCCCGTACCAAGGGCCAAAGAGGGCTGCTCTGGAAGTGGGGTACGGATTCCCATCCGTTGTGCCTGGTCGAGGACGGCGGGAATTCCCGTTTTCTCCATTACCTTCACGGCGACAGTGTTAACGGAATTGCTTAGGGCTTCCTGCATGGAATAGTTGAGATAGGTCTCGTCCTTGTCGTCCGAATTGCCGGGAGACCAACCCTCCATATTCTTATACTCCACTTGTTGCGCGGAGAAATAGGTGCAGGGACTTATTCCCTGCTCCAGGGCGGCGGTATAGAGAATGGGCTTAAAGGTAGAACCCACCTGTCTCTTACTCTGTGAAATGTGGTCGTACTTGAAATGTTTAAAATTGATGCCCCCGATCCAGGTTTTTACTGCCCCTGTCTTTGGGTCCAATCCCAAAGAACCCATATTCAGGAACTTCATATAATGGGCAATACTATCCAAGGTACTGGCCTGCACTGTTTTTTTTTCCTTCCATTCTGAAAGCACCATGGTTTTCTTCAGGTGAAGAGAATCCCAGGCTTGTTTATGACTCAGTCCATCTTGGATCATCCTTTTGTAGGGAGCCGAATTCCGTACCGTCTTTTCGATCAATCGGGTGTTGGCGATCCAGGGAGCGGAGGACCCGAAGCTTTTTTCAAAGCTCTTTTGGAGGGATTTCATATGCACTTCCATAGCACCTTCGGCAAGGAGTTGCATCCGGTGATCCAGAGTGGTATAGATCCTCAACCCGGAGGTATAGATATTGTAATTTTCACCATTTTCATTCTGCTGCTTGCACCATTGTACCAGCTGTTTCCTAACTTCTTCCCTAAAATAGGGCGCCAAACCGGCATGGTAGTCGAAAGTGCGATAGTTGAGTACCAGCGGGAGTTGATTTAGGCTGTCCTTTTGTTTTTCGGAAAGGAACCCTGCAGAGTACATGGATTGTATTACCAGGTTTCGACGGTTTTGGCTGGCCTCTGGAAAGATGCGCGGATTATAACCATAAGTAGCCTTAAGCATTCCTACCAGTACGGCAGCCTCTTCAATGGTAAGTTGTGCTGCGCGCTTATTGAAAAATTTAAGGGAGGCACTTTCTATACCAAAGGTGTTGTCCCCAAAGGAAACGGTGTTCAGGTACAGATTTATGATTTCTTTTTTGTCGTACCCATCTTCCAATCGGGAGGCGATGATCATTTCCTTTATTTTATCCACAACGAGATTGGACTTTTCCCTGTCCCGACGGGGATACATGTTTTTGGCCAATTGCTGTGTCAGGGTGCTACCCCCACCCGAAGACCTGTCTTGCAAGAGCAAGGTCCTGAAAAACACCCGAAAAAGACTTTTGTAGTCTACCCCTGAATGTTCGTAAAAGCGCTTGTCCTCTATGGCAATCAGGGCATCGACCAAATGTTTTGGAAACGCTTCGTAGGGAATGGGTTGGCGGTCAAACAAATAATATTTCCCGATCAACACACTGTCGGCCGTGTATACCTCAGAAGCCTTTTGATATCTAAAATCGGACAGTTCTTCCCCATTGGGCAGTTTGCCCCAGGCGCCCAGATAGATACTCAGAAAAAACAGCACAGCTGCCGTTCCCACGACCAATAGGGCCCTAAATGCATATTTTAGGTACAAGGACCTATTTTTTTTAAACATGATATGCAGTTACTTGCGAACGCAATATCCAAATTAAAAACAAAAACATGGCATTCCTTAACAATAGATTAAAGTACGTTTTTCTACTTTTGAAAAAATTAAGACCCATGAAAAAACTTACTGTCCTTTTACTGTTTTCAGTTCAAATCTCTTTTGGAAACACTGTGTTTTGGGCCAAAACGGGGCATCGCGTAACCGGAGAAGTGGCAGAGAAGCATCTCAGCGGAAAGGCCAAACGCGCAATCAAAAAATTATTGGATGGAGAAAGTCTGGCTTTGGTATCCACTTTTGCGGACGAAATCAAGGCAGATAGGAGTTTTGCCAAGTTCAGTGCTTGGCATTACGTAAATTTTCCGGCAGACAAGAAATATACCGAGGTGGAACCCAGTGAATATGGCGATGTGGTGATGGGGATAGAAAAATGCATTGCCATTGTAAAGGATGATACCAGCAGTAAAGCGGACAAAGTCTTCTATTTGAAAATGTTGGTACACCTGATGGGCGACCTGCACCAACCCATGCATGTGGGCAGGGCGGCCGATAAAGGGGGCAATGATATCCAGATTCAATGGTTTGGCAAGGGCACCAACCTACACCGTCTTTGGGACCAGGATTTGATCGATTCGTATGGAATGAGCTATTCCGAACTTACGGACAACTTGCCAAAATTATCTAAGGATGAGCAGAAAGCCGTTCAGCAAGGCACAGTCTATGACTGGGTAGAGGAATCCCAGGAACTGGCCAACGAATTGTATGGTTCCTTGGAGGTAGGGGAGCAATTGGGCTACCCGTATGCCTATAAATATACCAATACGGTCCGGGATCAACTATTGAAGGGCGGATTGCGGTTGGCCATGGTCCTCAATGACATTTTTAAATAAAGGCTAGCGAATTATTCGGAAGGTAAGATTGATTCTGGGGCCTACGTCCTTTAAGGTCTTGGGAACCTGATGCAACCAATGGTGCTGTGTTGCTCCCTGCATGATCAGCAAACTTCCGTTTCCGAGAATCATTTTGTGTTTTAAGTTCTTATTTTTTCGATGTTTCAGCTGAAAAGTGCGCTCCTGCCCCAAACTGAGCGAGGCAATGATCGGGTTACGGCCCAATTCTTTTTCATTATCCGCATGCCAACCATTACTGTCCCTGCCATTTCGGTAAAGGTTTAAAAGACAACTTGTAAACCGGGTTTGTACCCGATGTTCCAACTTCTCCTTTAACAAAAGGAGTTCTGGCGTAAATTTATGCGGTCGCATGGTGATATTGGAATAGGAATAGGGCTTGTCATTATCACCGTAAAGTGCTGTTAACCTTGGTTGGGGGTAGGTTTTTCCAAATACGGAGATGGCATCCTGTTGCCAGGGCACGGTTTTCATGAATAGCCCAAAATACCGATTTGCTTCGTCCGAAGACAAAAAATACGGGCAATAGCTGATTTCGCTATCGGGCAGATCCAATCGAAATTCTTCCATATAGCCTGTCGTTATTTTAGAACCGTTTTTAGCTCGTTTCTATATTCAGAGGGATTTTGTCCTGTAAACGTCTTGAACGATTTGTTGAAATGCGAGAAATTATTGAACCCGCTTTCAAAACAAACCTCGGTAATACTGATTGGTTTTTCGGCCAACAATTTGGATGCGTGTACCAGCCTGTACTCGTTTACGAACTTGGTAAAGGTCTTATTGGTGATTTTTTTGAAGTAACGGCAAAAGGAAGGAATGGTCATACTGACGAGATCGGCAATTTCGGCCAGGTGGATTTCTTCCTGGAAATGAGCTTTAACATAATTGAACACCACATTGATGCGGTCATTGTCCTTGACCTCCGTTTCCAGGGAAAAACCCTCGGCGTTCAAGACCTTAAAATCTTGTGAATTGCCCAATTCGTTTAAGATGTTCAGAATGGCCAGGAGCCTTTGAAAATCCGTCTGGTATTCCAGAAACTCTATCTTATCGCCTATTTTTCGTTTGGTATTGCCGTGAAATGCTATTCCGCCCTTGGCCATTTCAAAAAGGCTTTGGATTTTTTTCATTTCGGGGATGTTGAAAAAATCGTTCCCCAGGAAATCCTGTTTCATATGCACCACCGTCTCGCTTTTGTTCCCGGTTAGCTTGTCGGTGAAGCCACAATGGGGCAGATTGGTGCCGATCAGGATAAGGTCCCCATCCGTGTAATAGGATATGTGACTTCCTATTTGGCGTTTTCCACTCCCACCGTTTACGTAGACAAGTTCTATCTCCGGATGATAATGCCAGATATTGTTCTTATCGCTTTTGCTCTCATCGAACTTCTGATAGGTAAATGAATGCCCAAAATCGGGTTCTATTGCTTCAAAAGCGGGTTTTTGTTTGATCATTCTGCAACGTTTGATACCATAAAATTAACTAAGCCAGAAGGCTTAGTTCTTTGCAAAATTACCTAAAATATGTGCAAAATTAACCTAATTGAAAATTTAACAATTTATTTACAGTTAAAATACCATATAAATTGGAAAAATAAGCGGTAGTATGCCATTAGCAACCGGAGTAGGTTTGTAGTGTAAATTATTCATTAATCTAAAATTTAGAAAGTTATGAAAGCAATTTTGAAATTTACCGTCGTAATGGCCTTCATGTTTACTACAGTATTAAGCATGGCCAAGGAACCTAAACTGTATATCGCAGCGGGGAGGGATGCAAAAAGTCTGGTGTTCAGTATGGAAACCCAATCCGATGGGACGTCCATTAAATTTGTGGATGCCAAGAACAACCTGATTTATTCCGAACGTATTGCCGATGCAAACGGGTATACCAAGCGATTTGATATGAGCAAATTGGCCGAGGGCAAGTACATCTTTGAAATGGAAGATGCTGTACGGGTTATCCAATATACCATTGAGGTGGAAGCCACTAATATGGAGATTATCGAAAAAACGGAAAGAACCAAGCCGTATTTCAGACGCAAAGGAGACCGGATATACCTTAATCTTTTGAACCTTGACAAAGGTGGGGTTCAGGTAAAAGTGTACGATGGTGACAACAGGTTGATCTACAAGGAGCTCTTTACCGGGGAACTGGTAGTGGAGAAGGTGTTTAATTTTGAAAGGGCCTTTGAGGACAACTATACGGTTGTAGTAAAGGACAGTAACGATACCTACTACGAAGCGGTTATTGTGGAATAGTTGGATTAGGTTTAGTTGGTTTTATTCAAGGAAAGGAGGCTCGAAAGAGCCTCTTTTTTTTGCCCTTACTAAAATTGCAAATACCAATAGGCCCAGTAGATCAATCCGAACTGAAGGGGTATCCGTAGCACAAGGATCCATTTGGGAATACCGGCTGCCGCTTTTTTACTGGAAAGCATATAGAAATGAACGGCCAAAAATGCAAACAACATGAGCATGATGCCATAGAGGGCAGTATCCTTTACTTGTGGAATGCAGACCCCGATCCCCAATAGAATTTCAAATACCCCACTAAGCCAAACCAGTAAACGGTGGTTGGGTAAATACCTTGGCATTATCCGCATATAGGCCTTCGGATAGATGAAGTGCATGGTTCCGGCCACAACGTACATGCCCGCCATGAAATAGAGGTGCCATGGGAAGGCCATATCAAGATTTGTTAACAATCCAAGCGGTTATTTTGTCTTCCAGCAGTGCCAGGGGCACACATCCTGTTTCCAGGACCTGGTTGTGGAATTCCCTGATATCAAAGGCATCCCCAAGGGCCTCCTCGGCTTTTTTCCGTAGCTCCCGTATTTTTAGCTGCCCGATCTTATAGGAAAGGGCCTGTCCGGGATTGGCCATATAGCGTTCAATTTCGGCGGTAATACTGGCTTCTGACTCGGCCTCATTGTCCAAGGAATACTGAATGGCCTGTTCGCGCGACCAGGCTTTGGCGTGCAATCCCGTATCCACGACCAAACGGATGGCCCGGTGCATTTCTGCGCCCAACATGCCAAAATATTGATAGGGGTCTTCGTAAAGCCCTAATTCTTTCCCCAACGATTCGGTATAGAGCGCCCAACCTTCGCCATAGGCACTGTACCAGAGGGTTTTTCTGAATTTGGGAAGTTTTTCGTTTTCCTGGGTCAATGAAATTTGGAAATGATGGCCCGGTATGGCCTCGTGCAAAAACAAATCTTCATCGGAATAGGTATTGTATTGTGTTACATCGGGTATGGGTACATAAAAAATACCGGGGCGGGTTCCGTCAACGGAGCCGGGATTGTATTCTGCACTGGCAGAAGCCTCCCGAAAGGCTTCGGTACGCCTTACCTCAAATTGGGTTTTTGGTTTTTTGTCGAACAGTTTT
The DNA here is from genome assembly GCF_050589645.1 of Eudoraea algarum. Classification (NCBI taxonomy): domain Bacteria; kingdom Pseudomonadati; phylum Bacteroidota; class Flavobacteriia; order Flavobacteriales; family Flavobacteriaceae; genus Eudoraea; species Eudoraea algarum. The sequence continues at coordinate 18,565 of NZ_JBNGOQ010000005.1, forward strand.
TCGATCTGGGGTTTCATTTTTTCATGAATGGCGTTGAAGTTGGCAATAACCTGCTCGGGTTCGGTAAACGGCATCAATTCCTTTTTGTTCCGCACATGGTCGAAGAAGGACTTAAGGTCGCCTTCAAAGCCCACTTCTTGTTTTATTTTCTCCATTTCTGCCGAAATACGGGCTACTTCGTTCAACCCGATCTGATGTATTTCCTCAGCGGTCATATCCGTAGTGGTGTAGCGTTTTATCGCATGTGCATAATATTCATCTCCCCTGGGAACACCCCGTATACCGCTGGAAGCTCTACCCGCGGCCATATATTCCGAAGTCATAAAATCGTGTAATTTTTGATAGGCTGGAATAACCTTATCCCGAATCGCCCTTGCGTAAGCCTCCTTCAATCGGTCCTGTTCTTCCTGGGGAATAGCTGCCGGCATTTTTCGGATGGGCCCATAGAACAAATGGGTTTCCAGATCGGTCGTGGTCATAGCGGCCAATTGTGGAACCACTTTTTTGATCAGGGATTGTGGGAGTACATATCCCACTGAAATGCCTTCGCGCATCCGGTCCTCTGCCGAGGCCATCCACTCTAGATAGTCATCCAAACGCTTTAACCAATTTTCGTAGTCGGTTACGGTCTTAAAGGGTTGGGCCCCGGATCCACTGGCCAACTGCCCTACGGCCAATTGCCGGGTCCACATCTGGTCTAAGGGCACCAAATCCTGTCTAAAGGAAAGGCGATCCAGGTTCCTATCGCACTCCCAGGCAAGAACAGCCTTGCTCATTTTTTGATCCTCGGACAGTTGCCGGTCCTCAAATTCTGCCAAGCGGTCCCGATATCTTTTGAAAAAGGATGTCTCTTTGGTCCTGTACGCCGTACTAAGCTCATTGGGCAGGGTATCATTGTATCGGTAATCCCCTGCGGTAGTGGCATCCAATGGGTGAAGCTTTAAACCTTCCTGATAATAGTCCTCCAAGAAAGTGGCAAAGGCTTTGTTTTCTGAGCCCCCTGCATCCTGGCCAGTTTGCTGTTTAGTACTTTCCTTACAGGACATAAGGGCAATTAGACCCATCAGGAGAAAAGAATATTTTTTCATAGATTTTGAATTAAAAGATAACAGACCTTCAATTAGGCCGAGGGTAGATATTTTTTAAGGCGTTCCCGTTTATGCAATGGAAGTGCGGTATTGTTTACCGCAAGCTGTACCAGGTGGGATTCCTTTTTCCTGGCAAAGAGCAATCCATAAAATTGGCTTATTGTAAGTGGGTTTTCGGAGCGTTCCCGCAATACGAGTTCATCTCCTACGGTCACCGTACCCTCTTCCAAAACCCGTACATAGGTCCCGGGATATCCGTGTGCAATAAATGCTTTTAAGATTCCTTGATCACCAAAACGAATGCCAAGTTTAAAACAGGGCTCCCTGGGTTGGGATACTTGCACCAAAGCACTGCCTATGCTATAGATGTCGCCCACCCGCATCTGTGACTCGTCCATACCCTCAACGGTGAGGTTTTCTCCGAACATACCCCAGTTCCAGTCCAAATTCGGATAAAGATTTTTCCAGTACGGATAGTGTTCGGATGAAAACAGGTAACAGGCCTTATCCTCGCCCCCATGAACCTTGCGGTTGGCAATGGTATCAGACCCAACGGCCTCTTTCTGCAATGTTATGGGTTCCATGGTTGGGTATTTAAAAATCCCTGTTTGAATTTCACCACCGTTCCATGATACGGTGGTAGATTTCCCTATATTGGTGGCAATAATTTTCATTCCATAAAGATAGAAAACTAGCTGGGAAGTACCTTGCATTTTTTGCTATTTGGGAAAGTGTTCGATGCGATGTGGACCCTGCACAAAAAGATATTTCTTTTTTAGCTAGCTCGCCATTTTCTTGGATTTGCCCAACCACTTGTATTCCACCACACTTATTCTAAGGATACCTTCGCCTACATTCTCCAAATCTCTGGCTGCATCAGGTTCGCTGAGCTCTGAATAGGCCGTATCGCCCTTTGCGAAACGCAGTAAGCTGATTTTGCCGTTGAAATGTCGGGAGATGGCCAGCCCATTTGTTAAGCAGGTCCAGCTGTAAGCACGATTCTGGATTCTAAAGGGGAGACGTTCATTGGGCCATAAGGTAATGTCCCAAAGCCGTATTTCATCATTTTCGAATAGCAGTTCCTGCCCAAGGGATTCACTGATGTCCTTTTTATTCAGTTCGTCCATCTTTTCCGGCTCCCATGGGTCAAAATTTCCCTCTGGATTCAATTCCACACATTTCATATAGCAATCTTTTATCATTTTAAAAAAGGGCTGCAAAGATACGGCCTTGTAACCAAATGCTGCTGCTATGAAATGCTAAAAAAAGCTTAAGGTGGCACTTTCCTATCATATCACCCTGCTTTGGTCCTTTTTTATGAAATTCAGTGGCATAGATTCAATTGTAAATATAGAGGGAGAACTAGGGGCAAAAAGATTGGTTATGATGCATTCTGTGCTTATTTTTGAATCTAAGCCAAATACAAGCTCTTGGAAGACCTAAAGAACAAAATCCGGTCCTATACCCGAATCTCCGATACAGATCTGGACCATGCTTTGCAGTTCTATAAGGAAATGAAAATCAAAAAAGGCGATGTACTCATTAGGCCAGAACAATATGTGAAGCATTTCTATTTTTTGGAGAAGGGCTGTGTGTGTTATTATACAGAGAATGATTCCGGGATAAAAGTGATGGAATTTTTTACTGAAGGGGAGTTTTTCACCGATCTCTACGCTTACATCGAGGAGATTCCATCGGCGAGTTACTTAAGCGCCACTGAAGCTTGCACCATCCATGCCATTTTAAAGGAAGATGTGGAGCGTTCCTTTGATCGTTCACATGATTTGGAACGCTTTGGGCGCCTATCCATGCAGGACGGTTTTGTGCAATTGTTCAGAAGAAATAACCACCTCAAGAACTTATCCCCCCAAGATCGCTACCAACGTCTGCTGCAAAAAAGACCTAACCTTTTTCAACGGGTACCCCAATACTTGATTGCATCCTACCTTGGGCTTACTCCAGTGGGGCTTTCAAAGATCAGAAAGCGATTGGCAAGTTCGTGACCGACTTGGTACGGCCACCTGTTTTAAATGTTTCCATAGCCATCCATTTTTTAGCATTTATTAAACCGGTTTAATAGGAATTCGTTAAATAATCCTTTATTTTATTGGGGTATATTTAAACCTCAAAACTCTAGGAATATGGCTAAGGAATATATGGATATGGATACTCTTAAGTATCTATTGTACAAGGTGCATGATTTGGAAAGTGTACTTTCTTACGAACGTTTTCAGGACCATGACATGGAATCCTTAAACCTCTTTCTAGATTCGGTCAAGGAATTCTCTGACCGCGAACTTTTCCCATATTTTAAGGAAATGGACGAAGCTCCTGCCCATTTTAAGGATGGTACCGTAATGGTACATAAGCAGGTAGAGACCATGATGAAAAAAGGGGGCGAGATGGGATTGATAGCCGCGCCCTTCGATTACGAGGATGGCGGTATGCAGCTGCCCATACTCACTTATACTGCCTATACTTATATCCTGGATGCGGCCAACAATCACCTGCCGGGCTATGCCGGGCTAACCTTGGGAGCAGCCGAATTGATCGTACACTTTGCCAACGAGCAGCTCAATACCACCTATGTTCCGAAAATGCTCTCGGGGGAGTGGGGAGGAACCATGTGTCTTACCGAACCGCAGGCCGGAAGTTCCCTATCCGATATCGTTACCAAAGCCACACCTACCGATGGCGGATATTACAAGATACATGGCCAAAAAATATTCATTTCTGGCGGTGACACTCAATTTGCGGAAAACATCGTTCATTTGGTATTGGCACGGATAGAAGGAGCTCCGGCTGGGACCAAAGGGATTTCCCTTTTTGTGGTTCCCAAGAACCGACCCGATGGCAATGGCGGACTAGAAGGGAACGATGTAATGACAGTGGCCGATTTTCAAAAAATGGGCCAACGCGGATATTGTACCACACATTTGGGATTTGGTGATACCGATGATTGCCACGGATGGCTGGTCGGGGAACCCCATCAAGGGCTGCGTTATATGTTCATGATGATGAACGGTGCTAGAATAGCTGTCGGCAGAGGCGCCGCGGCCATCGCCATGGCAGCCTATCAAGCAGCTTTGGAGTATGCCAATGAACGTCCACAGGGACGTAAACTCACCAGCTCAGGAAAAAAGAACCCGGAGGAAGGCCAAAGCCTGATTATAGAACATCCCGATGTACGCCGAATGCTATTGCTGCAAAAAGCCATTTCCGAGGCTTCACTGAGCCTGGTATTATTGGCCTCCAAGTATCAGGATATTAGACAGTCGGCCGCAGACGAGGAGGTGAGGAAAAAGTACCATTTGCTTTTGGAAATGATTATCCCCATAGTGAAGACTTTTCCTTCGGAGGCGGGAGCCGTAGCGGTAAACAACGGGGTTCAGGTGCTCGGTGGTTATGGATTCTGCACGGATTTCATACTGCAACAGTACCATAGGGATATCCGGATCTCATCCATTTATGAGGGCACCACGGGCATACAATCCCAGGACCTACTGGGAAGAAAGGTGCCTATGGAAAATGGTAGAGCTATGGAGTTGTTGGCCAATGAGATGATGGAGACCATTGGGGCGGCCATGCAATATGATGTGTTAAAACCTTACGCCGTTAAATTGGGCGATAAGTTAAAACTCAGTAAGGAGGTGCTGGACTTTCTGCTGCCTTTTGCCGAGAAAGGAGATTATGAGCGTTATCTCTCGGACGCCAATCTTTTTATGGAGTTTTTGAGCCATATCGTAGTGGCATGGCTGTGGTTGGATATTGCAGTGCATGCCAAAACGGGCTTGTTGAACGGGGATACCACATACTCCGAGGATTTTTATGAGAGTAAGATCCACACCATGAAATTCTATTACAAGTATGAACTGCCCAAGACAATAGCACTGGCCGAGTCGCTCATGGACCCGGAAATAGTAACGGTTAAGACGTCAAAGGAAGTCTTTGTATAAGCACACTTTATGAATCAAACCAAGCAGAAGTTTGACCTTCAGGGAAAGGTAGCCATCATCACAGGGTCTAGCAAAGGCATCGGAAAGGCCATAGCTAGGGGTCTGGCGGAACATGGGGCCCATGTGGTCATCAGTAGCAGAGATCAGGAAAGCTGTGACGCCGTAGCTTTGGAATTGCGGCAGGACGATTTACTGGCTTCAGCAATCGCCTGTCACATCGGCAAGGAAGATGAGCGCAAGGCATTGGTAGAGAAAACCACGGCTAGCCTTGGTGGTGTGGATATTTTGGTAAACAATGCGGCCATCAATCCGGTGTTCGGTCCTTTGGAAGATGCAGCGGAAGGAATCTTTGATAAGATAATGGATGTGAATGTAAAGGCACCCTGGATGCTTTCCAATCTGGTGCTGCCCAGTATGCAATTCCGGAAGGGGGGGAGTATTATCAATATTGCCTCGGTGGAAGCATTGACTCCGGGCATGGGGCTGGGACTCTATAGCACCAGCAAGGCAGCGCTGCTAATGCTTACTAAAAACCAGGCCAAGGAATGGGGCAAATACGGAATCCGCTCCAACGCGCTTTGCCCGGGCTTGATAAAGACAAAATTTAGCGCGGCCCTTTGGCAAAATGAAAAGATCCTGCAAAAAGTGGAACGCACCCTGCCCAGTGGACGCATGGGCATGCCGGAAGAAATGGTCGGTATGGTCTGCTTGTTGGCCTCAGATGCGGGATCATATATGACCGGTGGAGTGTATACCGCCGATGGGGGCTACATGATAGCCGGTTAAAACAAAGACCTATGAATTTTGAATATTCCGATAAGTCCAAAACACTTCAAAAAAAACTTACTGCCTTTATGGCCGAGCATATTTTGCCAGTAGAGTATGAGGTATACGCCTTTAATCAAGATCCGAAAACCAGGTGGAGTAGATGGCCGGGCCTTAATGGGCTCAAAGAAAAGGCGAGGAAAGCGGGACTTTGGAATTTATTCCTTCCCAAAAGCTATGGGCCCCTAAGTCCAGGGCTTACCAATTTGGAATATGCGCCCTTGGCCGAGCTTATGGGACGCGTTATTTGGTCTTCCGAAGTATTTAACTGCAGTGCTCCGGATACCGGTAATATGGAAGTTTTGGCCAAGTATGGGAACAAGCAACAACAGGAACAATGGCTGAAACCCCTGATGAACGGCGAGATTCGATCGGCCTTCTTAATGACGGAACCCCAAGTAGCTTCTTCCGATGCCACCAATATAGAAACCTCCATTCGTGCCGATGGGGATACCTATGTGATCAATGGCCGTAAATGGTGGTCGTCCGGTGGGATGGATCCCCACTGTAAAATTGCCATCATAATGGGAAAGACCGATCCCGAAGCCCCTAGGCATCAACAACAGAGTATGATTCTAGTGCCTATGGATAGCCCAGGGCTTAACATAGAAAGACCCCTGTCCGTTTTTGGATACTACGATTCTCCCGAAGGGCATGCAGAAATTACGCTGAACAATGTTAGGGTGCCCAAAGAGAACCTGATATTGGGCGAGGGCAGAGGTTTCGAGATAGCACAGGGCCGATTGGGCCCTGGTAGGATACATCATTGCATGCGGCTTACGGGAATGGCCCAACGTTCCTTGGAATTGATGTCGCAAAGAGCGGCCGAGCGCATTGCATTTGGAAAAACGTTCAAGGATTACAGCAGCATCAGGCAAGAGATTGCCAAATCCCAGTGCGAAGTGGAACAGGCACGCTTGCTTACCTTGTCCGCAGCCGATAAAATGGATAAAACAGGAAATAAGGAGGCGATGGACCTCATAGCCATGATCAAGATCGTAGCGCCACAAATGGCCTTAAAGGTAATCGACCGGGCCATTCAGATCCATGGAGGGAAGGGTGTGGGGCCGGATACGCCCTTGGCCCACTATTTTACTGCGGCGCGCATGCTCCGTTTGGCCGATGGGCCGGATGAGGTGCATATGTACCAACTGGGGAAACGGATCATCCATAAGCACAGCAAGTTATAATCTGGTTCTATGGTCAACGGAAGCACACAGCAAGTCAGGACGGGTGAGGAACTACAAGAGAAACCCCTTAAAAAGTTTCTTTATGAACAAGGACTAATTACCGATGAAAATGAGGATTTACAGGTGATACAATTCACCCAGGGTTACTCCAATCTAACGTATTTGTTGACGCTCGGCGAACAGGAATTTGTACTTCGGAGACCCCCTTTCGGTGCCATAAAACGCGGGCACGACATGGGGCGTGAATACCGGGTACAGCAGGGTCTTGCACGAGTGTTTTCCAAGGTTCCCAAAATGTTGGCCTATACCGAGGACGTAGACCTTATCGGTGCGCCTTTCTATATTATGGAACGGGTAGAAGGTGTTATTCTAAGTTATCGTGAGGCAGAGCGCCTAAAAATAGCAGAAGAACAATATCCTATTATTGCCGAATCTTGGTTGGATACCTTTATCGCTTTGCATGAAGTGGATTATGTAGCGGCAGGTCTGGAGACCCTGGGAAAACCTGAAGCTTATGTGGAGCGCCAGGTACACAATTGGGGCAAACAATATGTAAAATCGGCAACGGATGACGTGCCCGCTGCCGAAAAAGTGATGCAATGGATGGAAACACATCAGCCCAGGGAATATCGACATAGTTTAATACACAACGACTACAAATACGATAATGTGGTCTTCAAAGATACTTCCTGGAAGGAGATAAGGGCCATTCTGGATTGGGAAATGGCCACTTTGGGAGATCCACTGATGGATTTGGGAACTTCCCTTGGTTATTGGACTATGGCCAACGACCATGATTTTGTAAAACAGGGCATACCTTCACCCACCGTTTTTAAGGGAAATCCGGGGAGAAGTGAGCTCGTGGAAATGTATGCCAAAAAGAGCGGTAAGCCTGTGGATCATATGGTATTTTATTATGCATACGGACTCTTCAAGATAGCCGTAATTGCCCAACAGATCTACTATAGATTTAAACATGGGTATACGGCCGACCCCCGCTTTGCACAGTTGAATAAAGCCGCAGAACTCTGTTGCAACCTGGCGTTAAGGGCCATTCAAACCAATAAAATAGACTAATATGGATGATGCATTGTATGTCGATATCAACCCTGAGGCCTTAAAGGAACTTGCCACTTTTCCGGCAGACCGTCCGCTGTATATGGTCAACCTGTTAAAATATAAGGAATGCGATGAAGCAAGCGGAAAATCGGGCAAGGAAATGTATAGGGAATATATCGAGAAAGCAACCCCTTTCTTTGAACATATCAATGCCAGGATCAGTTTTAAGGCCACACCCGAATTGATGGTCATTGGACCGAGTGAAGAGCAACTCTGGGACGAATTGTTGATCGTCACTTACGATACCAAGGACGATTTTTTTAAACTGATACAAATGGAGGGATATCCCCGCCATATCAGAAAGCAAGCGTTAAAAGATTCACGCATCATTTTTTGTAAATAGGATACCATGCAAGTAAAGGATAAAATAGTCATTGTTACCGGCGCGGGCTCTGGAATAGGGGCCGCTACGGCGAAGCATTTTGCCCATCACGGGGCCAAGGTGGTCGTTTCTGATATTAAGGTAGGGACGGCGAGATCCGTAGCCGATGAGATTATTGCCTCCGGTGGTGTAGCCGTAGTGATAACGGCCAATGTGGCCAGGTTTGATGAAGTAGAGGCACTTATTGACGAAACGATAAAGCAATTTGGCCAATTGGACATTATGGTGAACAATGCCGGTATTGGGCCACGAAATTTGTTGAAGACCGCGGAACATACGTTGGAAGACTGGGACAGCGTCATAGCCGTGAATCAGACCGGGGTCTTTTATTGTATGAAATTGGCCTTGGTACAAATGCTGAAACAGGGGTATGGAAATATTGTCAATGTGGCCTCGCTGGCCGGCTTAAAGGCTTCTCTGAATAATCTTTCCTATAGTGCCAGCAAATTTGCAGTGGTTGGGATGACCAAGTCGGCGGCCTTGGAATACGCCACCAAAAATATTCGTATAAATGCAGTTTGCCCAGGCTATACGGAATCGGCACTTTTGGATAAATTATTGGATGCCAGACCGGATATGGATGATATGCTCAAAAGCGTCATTCCCATGAAACGGTACGGAAATGTAACGGAGATAGCGGAGGCTATCGTATGGCTGGCCTCTGACGGCACCAAATTTATTACCGGGCAAACCATTACCTTGGACGGAGGAACGTCCTTATAACTGTTTGAAAACGATATAAATCAAAAAAATGAAGGCATTTCCACATAGCCTTTAACAGAAAGAATAAAAAATAGAAAAATGAACAAGCAATTGATTTTTAAAAAACGCCCGGTGGGGATGCCCGATGGGGAAACCTGGTCACTGGAATCGAATCCCATTCCGGAACCAGCCGAAGGGGAAGTGTTGATCCAACACCACTACATTTCCCTAGATCCTGCCATGAGAGGGTGGCTAAATGACAGGAAATCCTATATTCCGCCAGTGCAGATCGGAGAGGTCATGCGCGCCGGTTCCATTGGTACGGTAATAAAGTCCAACAAACACCCAAAGTTTAAGGAAGGGGACTGCCTTACCGGCTGGGGAGGGGTACAGCAATATGTCGTGTCCAATGGGGAGAATTGGTATAAGGTAGACCCTACATTGGCACCTATGACCACCTATATAGGAACCTTGGGGATGCCTGGGATGACCGCGTATTTTGGTATTCTTGAAGTGGGTAAACTCAAAGAAGGGGATATTGTTCTGGTGTCCGGGGCCGCTGGTGCCGTAGGGAGTATTGTAGGACAAATAGCCAAAATCAAAGGCTGCAGGGTGGTAGGAATTGCCGGAGGTACGGATAAATGCCGCTATATCAAGGAAGAGCTGGGTTTTGATGGAGCCATAGACTACAAATCAGAAAAACTCTCCGACGCGTTAAAACGCGAATGCCCAAAGGGAATAGATGTGTATTTTGACAATGTGGGGGGCGAAATATTGGATGCGGCCCTGACACGTTTGCGAATGCATGCGCGGATTGTTATTTGTGGCGCCATTTCCCAATACAACAATAAAACCGCAGTTAAAGGCCCCAGCAATTACTTGTCCCTTTTGGTAAATAGGGCCAGCATGCAGGGCATGGTGGTGATGGATTACGCCAAGGACTACGGTAGAGCAGCCCAAGAAATGGGTATGTGGATGATGCAGGGGAAACTTAAGAGCAAAGAGGACGTATATGAGGGCATCGAAAATTTTCAGGAAACCTTTCAACGCCTGTTTACGGGTGATAAAATGGGAAAATTGGTGTTGAAGGTTATTGAGGATTAAGGGTAAAAGCATTTGGATGAAAGCAATAGTTTGCGAACAATACGGGCCGCCATCGCACCTAAGATTAAAGGAGATAGCTAATTTGAACCCTAAGGAGGGAGAAGTTTTGGTTGCCGTGAAAGCCTGTGGGGTTAATTTCCCGGATACCCTGATCATACAGGGATTGTATCAGTTTAAACCCGAACTACCCTTTACCCCAGGAAGTGATATTGCAGGTATTGTCAAAGCGGTAGGACCTGGAGTAACCCATGTAAAACCTGGGGATGCCGTGTTTGGATTTGTGGTCAACGGCGGGTTCGCCGAGGAAGTCCTCGTGCCGGCCAGTGCATGTTTTCCAAAACCGCCCCAAATGGATTTTCCGGTGGCCGCCTCTTTTATGATGGCGTACGGAACGTCCTATCATGCCCTAAAGGATCGGGGCCTTTTGGCAAAAGGAGAAACACTGTTGGTGCTTGGGGCATCGGGCGGAGTGGGACTTGCCGCTGTGGAATTGGGCAAGTTGATGGGCGCAAAGGTAATTGCTGCCGCTTCCTCCACCGATAAACTGGAATTGTGCAAGGCCTATGGCGCAGATGAAGTACTGAACTATTCCAAAGAGAACGTAAAGGAACGAATAAAGGAACTCACGGGGGGCAAAGGAGTGGATGTAGTGTACGATCCGGTAGGTGGGGACTATTCCGAAGCGGCCCTTAGAGGCATGAATTGGGAAGGCAGGTACCTCGTAGTAGGTTTCGCAGCGGGGAATATTCCCAAAATACCCTTGAACTTACCGCTGTTAAAAGGATGTTCCATAGTAGGGGTTTTTTGGGGAAGTTTTGCAATGAAGATGCCCAAAAGGAATATGGAAAATACCATGCAGTTGATGCAATGGTACGCCGCAGGCAGGCTTAAACCCCACCTTCATGCAGTGTACTCCTTGGCCGAAACACCCAAGGCCTTGGAGGAAATGATGAACAGAAAAGTAATGGGAAAGGTGGTCATAGGGGTTTAGCCTGCTGTATTTCAAGGTGGGCCTTCCTAATGGATGTAAAACAAATTAAAAATGAAATACAAGATATGCGATTAAAAAACAAGGTGGCCATCGTAACCGGTGGAGCGCGGGGTATAGGAAAAGCAATTTCGGACCTCTTTGCCCGGGAAGGGGCCACCGTAATAATCTGGGATGTGTTGGATATAGGTATGGAGACAGCCAAAACAATCAATGCCGGAGTAGGACAGGCAGAGTTCCTCAATATATCGGTGACCGATAGGGAAGCGGTACAAGCTGCTGTGGCCGATATCCATTCCCGTTATGGGAAAATCGACATTTTGATTAACAATGCGGGTATAACCCGGGACAAGACCCTTCAGAAAATGAGCATGGAGGAGTGGGATGCGGTAATCGATGTGAACCTAAAAGGCGTGTTCCTGTGCACGCAAGCTGTGGTACCCTATATGAAGGAAGCCGGCTACGGTCGTATTGTTTCAGCCGCTTCCAACGTCGGGCTTCGCGGAAATTTTGGACAAACCAACTATGCGGCCACCAAGGCAGGGGTAATTGCCATGTCCAAGACCTGGACCATGGAACTGGGAAAATATGGCATTACCGCAAACGCGGTAGCCCCCGGTTTTACGCTTACCGAAATGGTGGAAAAAATCCCGGCGGAGCACATGGCGCAAATGAAAAAACAGATACCTCTGCAAAAGGCGGCTATGCCCATGGACATTGCCTATGGGTACCTTTACCTGGCTTCGGATGAGGCACAGTACGTATCGGGGATTTGTTTAACCATCGATGGGGGAATTTCTAGATAACGGTCCATGGAAAAGTTGGTATGTAAGAATTTTGAGGAGTTTCGCGAACTGAAGGGCAAAGAACTGCCCCTGGGCGACTGGATACAGGTCACCCAGGACATGATCAATGCCTTTGCCGAGGCTACCCTGGATTTTCAGTGGATCCATGTGGATGTGGAAAAAGCGAAAAAACATTCCCCGTTCAAGGCACCGGTGGCCCATGGATTCATGTCCGTTTCCTTGCTCTCCAAGATGCTCGAGGATCTCATCACGGTAGAAAGTATGCAGATGGGGGTAAACTATGGATTGAACAAAGTACGTTTTCCGCACCCGGTGGTGGTGGATAGTAAATTGAGGTTGAAGGGAAAGATACTGGACATAGAGAATTATGGGGATACCGGTCTTAAGGTTGCCTGGGATTGTATGGTGGAAATTAATGGTGTGGAGAAACCTGCCTGTGTAGCAGAGTTTGTGTCCCTGATGTTTGAATAAGCGAATTTAAAAAATAATCAAAATGAAAGTTCTAAGAACCCCGGAATCCTGTTTTGAAAGCCTGGCCGACTATCCTTTTAAGCCCTATTATCATGAGGTGGCAAAAGGATTGCGAATGCATTATGTAGACGAGGGCGAGGGCCCTATTGTGCTCCTTTTGCATGGGGAACCCAGTTGGTCGTACCTCTATCGAAAGATGATACCCATCTTGGTAGAAGCCGGATTTCGGACCATTGCGCCCGATCTGATCGGCTTTGGAAAATCGGATAAACCGGTACGGCAGGAAGACTATAGCTATCAAAGCCACGTTGATTGGCTCAAGGCGCTCATTTCTGGACTAAACCTATCCGATATCCATCTTTTTTGCCAGGATTGGGGCGGCCTTACCGGCCTTCGGATCGCCGCCGAAGAAGAAGCCTTGTTCAGCAGTATCATAGCGTCCAATACCTTATTGACCCGGACGGGCGTGTATGCCAATGACGCTTTTAAGCAATGGCGCGATTTTTCACAAAAAACCCCGCATTTTTCCGCTGGCAAGGTGCTACAGCTCGGGACGGTCTCCAACCTGTCCGAGCAGGTAATAGCTGCCTATGACGCCCCTTTTCCGGACGATTCCTTTAAGGCCGGCGCCCGCGTTTTTCCCAAATTGGTCCCTTTTGACGGTGAAGACCCGTATGGAGCCATTCCCGCCTGTGATGCGGCCTGGAAAGTACTGGAGCGCTGGGAAAAGCCCTTTCTGACCCTTTTCGGGGATTCCGACCCCATTATGAGGGGAGGTGACCTATTTTTTCAGGCAAAGGTTCCCGGGACAAAAGGGCAACCGCATCAAACGATTACAGATGCCGGACATTTTATTCAAGAGGAAAAAGGGGAGGAGTTGGCCCAACGGATGGTAGTATTTTTGAAGCACTCCAAATAGGATAGACACATAAAGCTCCCCACAGGAAGCTTCATGTATCTAAATAAGGGTAGGATTCACGCTACACATCTTCCTTGTCGAGCTTTTTGGTCAGGAAAAAGCCCACCAAAAGACCAGAACCTGCCATGAAGAATATGGTGCCTGGATAGGCTACTTCGTCGTCCATGCCCAGTGTGTGCACGAATGCGGCGGCCAGAAAAATGGCGAGACCTATACCCATGAGAAGAAGTGCCAAGTTAAGAACAAGCACCTTCCAAAAAGGTGCTGTCCTTTCCCGTTTGCCCTTTACAAAAATACTGGCGTCCGCTCCTTTCTCAATTAGCGCCATGCGCTCCCTATTCCTTGTGGAAAAATAGAGATAGGTTATTGCTAATACGACTAGAAAAAAACTTACGGGGATTATAATTGCTGCTGCCATCTTATAATTTTTAATGGATTATTTATTTTGTTCATAGGGTATGACGATCATTTTTGAACCCCGGTTACAGGAATAGTCAATATTTTTCTAAATTGTGTAACCTAGGCGCTTCATATATCGTCTTATTACTTAGATGAGCCTTCAAGAAGACCAACACTATATAGAAAGGACCCTCGCAGGGGATACGCATGCATTTGCATCCCTTGTTGACCGTTATAAGCATATGGTATATACCTTGGCCTTGCGAATGGTAAAAAATAGGGAGGAAGCGGAGGAAGTGGCCCAGGATGTTTTTTTTAAGGTATATCAGGGGCTGGACCGATTTAAAGGCGATGCCAAATTTTCGACCTGGCTCTATAAGATTGCTTATAATAGAAGTTTGGACTATGTGAAGAAACAAAGCAGAGGTTTGGATACAAGCCCTATAGATGCTTTTACCGAACGCTATGTGCGGTCCATGGAAAACACCTTGGAAGGCCTGGAACGTGAAGAGCGCAGCAAGACCATAAAAGAGGCGATGCAAGAACTATCGCCAGACGATAGCTTTTTAATTACACTGCATTATTATGAAGAGTTATCACTGAGCGAGATAGCAGCAATTATGGACGAAAATGCAAATACTGTTAAGGTACGTTTGTTCCGGAGCAGAAAACGACTGGCAGAAATTTTAAAAAACCGATTGGAACCAGAAACGATACGCGGTTATGGAAGAAAATAAAGAAAAAGAACTGGATGCCCTTCTCAAAAAAACGGTGAAGGAAGCGGGATTGGAACAACCTTCAATGGATTTCACTGCTACGGTCCTTTCCAAAATCTCCGAAACGGCCCCAACAACGGCTAGGGTATATCGCCCGCTGATTTCCAAGGGCGCCTGGTTGCTATTGCTTCTCGCTGTACTCGGAGTTTTTGCCTATTCCCTTCTGGGGAATGGCGACCTGAGTTTTATGGGCCTATCCGATGTGCGGTGGAGCGAACATTTAAATTTCGACTTTTTGGAACAATGGACGCAGTGGAAGATTTCCAATATCTTCGTTTACGGCACCTTGGGGCTCACGCTTTTTGTTTGCCTACAGGTGGTCCTGTTAAAGAGGCATTTGGACAATCGTTATGTTTTGGAGTAATTAATTCTTAGGAGATTTCCAATCTGCCTACCAAGCTATATTATGCTTATTTTTACCGGTAATGGCCTTGATTACTTTTCTTTTGTTTACCGGTTTTGTGGCTTTTTATGCTACGTGGAAACTCCGACGGGATAGATTGGATACCCGCGACGGGTATTTTCTAGGCGGACGTTCCCTTACCGGAATCGTAATTGCCGGTTCGCTCTTACTGACCAATATTTCTACCGAACACCTTGTTGGGATGAACGGTTCCGCCTATAGAAATGGTGCAATTATCGTCGCTTGGGAGGTTACTTCCGCTTTAGCCTTGGTAATCGCTGCCCTGTATTTTGCGCCGCGATACCTGAAAATGGGGTTAACGACCATTCCTGAGTTTTTGGAAAAACGGTTCGATGGTCTTACCCGTACCTTGGTGGCCCTGCTCTTGATCATTTCCTTTGTGGCCACCTTACTTCCCATTGTACTGTATACCGGAGCCCTGAATATTGAGGCCATTTTTGAAATATCCCAACTTTTGAATGTAAGTCAGGCCGAAGGGATATGGATCACCATTCTGGTGGTGGGGAGTATAGGAGCCGTATACGCTATATTTGGGGGGCTTAAGATGGTGGCCTATACCGATACCATCAATGGATTTGGCTTGCTTGTAGCAGGGCTTTTGGTGCCTATTCTTGCCTTGCTTGCCATAGGCGATGGCAACCCTTTTGAGGGGATGGGCAAGGTGTTTCGGCATAGCCCCGAAAAGTTCAACGTGGTCAGTCGTGAATCGGGCGTGGGTGCCGGGGCACGCTCGGCGATATTACCTTTTGAGGTCTTGTTTACCGGCCTTATGATCAATCAAATTTATTTCTGGACCATGCACCAGTCCATAATCCAAAGGGTCTTGGGGGCGGTAAATTTAAAGGAAGCACAAAAAGGATTGCTCTTTACCGGCCTATTAAAAATTTTGGTCCCCTTGGTCATCGTACTACCGGGTTTGATAGGCTTCTATTATTTTGGGGAAAGTTTATACGATAACCCGGACAGTGTCTATCCCCTGCTGGTAAAGAAAGTACTTCCGCAATGGCTTACCGGTTTTTTTGTCGCGGTGATGATGGGTGCCATCCTAACCACCTTTAACAGTGCACTCAATAGTGCGGCTACGGTATTCAGTCTTGGCATCTTTAAGCGGTATATTCAAAAGCAGGCGAGCGAAAAAAAGTTGGTCGTCATAGGAAAATGGACTTCGGCCCTTTTGGCAGTGTTTGCAATTGGGATCGCTCCCTTTGTCGCCAATGCACCGGAAGGCCTGTATCAGTTGATGCAGCAATTAAACGGTATCTTCTTTGTACCCATCGCAAGTGTGATCATAGCCGGTTTTCTTTTTCCACGAGTGTCCGCAATGGGTGCTAAGATCGGTCTTTTGTTTGGGTTGTTGTTTTATGTGACCACCTATTACCTCTTGGAGTTGAAGTTGCATTTTGTTCATATTTGGGGAATAGAATTTGTACTGAACCTGTTGGTGATGCACTTGGTTTCCTATCTATCGCCTAAAGGGGATATTTTTGAAATGAAAGATGCAGGAATCCTAGATTTAAGACCGTGGAAATACGCTAAGCCCTTCAGCCTCTTTTTGGTGTTATCTACGATTATTTTGTACCTTTTACTAGGAAATGTATAGTTATGGAAAAAACGTTTAGAAATTACACCGAACTCGACGTGACCGATGCGGTATATGAACATTACCGAAAAATGAGACAAAATCAGACTTTGGATTATGTACAGCGGATGCATAAAAAGTACCTGACTTTTGACAAACCCATGACCCTTAGGGATGCCATGGGCCATCTCAATGACTTGATCGATGTTAGCGATCCGGATCTGGACTTACCCAATGTACAGCACCTTATTCAAAGTGCCGAGGCCATACGGGCAGATAAGAGACCCGATTGGATGCAATTGACCGGGCTTATTCACGATTTGGGCAAGGTGATATTTCTGTGGGGCTGCGATGAGGACGGTACCAGCCAATTAGAACAATGGGGTATGGTGGGTGATGTATTTGTGGTAGGCTGCGCCCTGCCCGGCAGCTGTGTGTTTCCGGAATTCAATACGTTGAATCCCGATATGAAGGACGATCGATACAACACTGCGCTAGGAGTCTATAAGGAGGGCTGCGGCCTGGACAATTTAGAATTGGCATGGGGGCATGACGAATACCTATTTCAGGTGTTGTCCCATCATAAAAAAAATACCCTTCCCGAAGCGGCCATGGTCATGATCCGATACCATTCGTTTTACCCATGGCATACGGGGGGAAGTTATGCCCGACTACTAAATGAAAAGGACCAGCAGTATTTGGAATGGATTCGGGACTTTAATAGATACGACCTCTACACGAAAAGTACCAAAACCTATGAATTGGAGGAACTATGGGATTACTACCGGCCTATTGCCGAGAAGTATTTAGGGGATGGTCCCATATACTGGTAAATGGGCCTGGGTATAGCTGAAATAAAAAGAGGCTGTCTAAAAAGTATTTGAAAAAATGTCATATCGAGCGCCCGCCTTCCAAAGCCTTGTACGGAGGACAGGCAGTCGAGATATCTTAAAATTTAATCTTCAAGGAGTTCTCGACTGCGCTCGAACGGACATCTATGTTTTTTAGACAACCTTTTATAATAAATAAGCTGGACTACTTGATCATATCGTAACTTCTATTGATGAAGTTGGTGAGTTCCTCCCCTTTGAGGAGTCCCTTGGACAGACGTGCCAAATCCAAGGATTGATTGATCAAGCGTTCCCGCTTTTTCGCTGTTTTGGTGTTCAGGATTTCACCGACCAGTTCATGGTTGGTATTTACGATGAGGTTGTACATTTCCGGCATGTTGCCCATACCGAACATACCGCCACCGCCGGTCTGCTGCATTTCCTTCATACGGCGCATAAACTCGGGTTCCGTAATAATAAAGGGAGAAGCAGCGCTGTCCATGGCCTCTAGCTGTACGGTATAGCCTTTGTCCTTGATGACCTCCTCCAAATTGGTCTTGAGGTTTTCTTTTTCCTCATCGGACAATTTGGAAATTTGGGTGTCGTCCTTTTGGATAAGGTTGTCCAAATGGTCGGCATCTACCCGGGCAAAGGAGAGTTTCTCCTTGCTGGTCTCCAACTTCTGCATCAAATGGGAAATAATGGGCGAATCCAATAATAAGACCTCATATCCCTTGGCCTTGGCCGCCTCAATATAACTGTGCTGCGCTTCTTTGTCGGAGGCGTAGAGCACCACCAATTTATCGTCCTTGTCCGTTTGGTTGTCCTTTATCTTTTCCTGCAATTCGGAAAAGGTAAAATAGGAACCGTCCACCGTGGGATACAGTGCAAATTTGTCCGCTTTTTCAAAGAACTTTTCCTCGGACAACATGCCGTATTCAATCACGATTTTGATATCGTTCCACTTGGCCTCAAAATCCTCCCGATTATTTTTAAAGAGGGAAGCGAGCTTATCCGCAACCTTCCTGGTGATGTAGGACGAAATTTTCTTTACCGCACCGTCTGCCTGTAAATAGGATCGGGACACATTCAATGGAATATCCGGAGAATCTATCACACCTCTCAGCATGGTCAAAAATTCAGGCACTATCCCTTCTACATTATCGGTAACAAAGACCTGGTTTTGGTACAGTTGTATCCGGTCTTTCTGAATGTTGAGGTCATTGGTCAATTTTGGGAAGTAAAGAATCCCGGTAAGGTTAAAGGGATAATCTACGTTCAGGTGAATATTAAATAGGGGTTCCTCGAACTGTGTGGGATAGAGTTCCCTATAGAAGCTCTTGTAATCTTCCTCTTTTAGATCCTTGGGCTGTTTTGTCCAAGCCGGTGTGGGATTGTTGATAATATTATCTACCTCTTGGGTGGGTGCGGGATCTTCCTCCTTTGCACCCTCGGGTTTGGGGAGTGTTTCGGTCTTGGTGCCAAACTTGATCGGAATGGGCATGAATTTGTTGTACTTACGCAAGAGTTCGCTGATCCTGTTTTCTTCCAGAAATTCAGTGGAGTCGTCCGCGATATGCAGAATGATCTCCGTACCTCGTTCTTCTTTTTTGCCCTTTTTCAAGGTAAACTTGGGCGATCCGTCACAGCTCCAATGCGCGGCAGGTTCGTCCGTATAACTTTTGGTAATGATCTCTACCTTGTCCGATACCATGAAGGCCGAATAGAAGCCCAATCCGAAATGCCCTATGATTCCCGCGTCCTTTCCAGAATCTTCATATTTGTTCAAAAACTCCTCGGCGCCCGAAAAGGCCACCTCATTGATGTATTTTTTTACTTCTTCCTCGGTCATCCCAATGCCCTGATCTATAATGTGAAGTTTTTTTCCTTCCTTATCCACCTTTAACTCGATCATGGGATTGCCATAATCTACCTTGGCCTCTCCTATGGATGCCAGATGCTTAAGCTTTAAAGTAGCATCCGTAGCGTTGGAGATAAGCTCGCGAAGAAATATTTCATGGTCGCTATAGAGGAATTTCTTTATTAATGGAAATATGTTTTCTACCGAAACATTGATTTTGCCAGTTGCCATATATGATATTTTTTAATGGTTCCAGAACCCAAGGACAAAAAAAGTACCAATATGCCCAATCGTGACAAACTGGCACCATTATGGAGCATCTGCCAATCGGTGTCAAAAGTTTAACATATTTTTTGTTTAATTTATTTTTAAATTAATTAAACATTTTGTAAATTTACCCTATCCGTTGCAGAAGTAAAATTGCTATGATTAAGTTTTGTTCTGTAATAAGTTTGTTTATTTATTGGTTAGGTTGTTGAAGACGTGCTTTCTGCCAGGAAAGCACGTTTTTATTTTGCATCTATCCGTTATTCTTAATTCCTTAACATAATATGTGTTCATAGTATCGTATTTTTACATGAACAAAAAAATATTGACATATGGGAGCAAAAACAACGAGGGAAAAAATTACCGATGACATCATTATAGACATGTATATGGACTATGTGCTAGCGCATGAAGCGGCCCCAAAATCGGTTTATAAATTTTGCCAGTCCAACCAATTGGAAGAAGCGGACTTTTACGAACGTTTTGGCTCCTTTGAAAACCTTCAGAGGGCCATTTGGGCCAAGTTTTATGGCAATACCGAAACCCTGATCCAAAAGAACAAAGGGTATGAAGGTTTCTCCAACAAGGATAAAATGCTCACGTTTTTCTTCTCTTTTTTTGAACTGCTGTCATTGAACCGAAGTTATGTGCTCTTTGCATTGAAAGAGCAACGAAATGTGCTTAAAAATTTGAAGCAGCTTACCTATTTGAGAAAGCACTTTAAAGGTTTTGCTACGGCCTTGATCGAGGAGGCCAACAGTGACAAATCCATTCGTATTACAAAATATAATCCACAGTTGTTCTCAGAAGGGGCTTGGCTGCAGCTGATGTTTCTACTTAAATTTTGGATGGACGACTCCTCTCCGGGCTTCGAAAAGACCGATATGGCTATAGAGAAGTCGGTGAAGACCGTTTTTGACGTTTTTGACAATACCCCACTCGAAAGTATTATTGACCTGGGTAAGTTTTTGTACAAAGAGAACTTTGCTTAAAATTTAATGCTTTCCCTTGCTTTGAAGGCACAACTGTTATATGAAGACACTCGATAGGATACCCACCGGAAAAATAGAACGGGCCAGTAAATTGGTCAGGACTGGAGCAAAAATAGGGGGCAATTACGTGAAGTATTACGGTAAGAAATTGGTGAACCCGGAACTTACCAAGGATGAGCTCAATGAAAATAATGCAGAGGATATCTATGACGGCCTAAAAAGCCTAAAGGGAAGTGCATTAAAGGTGGCCCAAATGTTGAGTATGGAGAAAAATCTGCTCCCACGGGCCTATGTGGAAAAATTTTCGCTTTCCCAATTTTCAGTACCCCCCTTGTCAGCACCCTTGGTCAGAAAGACCTTTAAACGATATTTGGGGAAGTATCCTGAAGAGCTATACGATACTTTTGAGCAGGACTCGATCAATGCCGCCAGTATTGGACAGGTGCACAAGGCTACCAAAAATGGGAAATCGCTTGCGGTCAAGATACAGTACCCTGGTGTGGCCCAGAGCATCAGTAGCGATCTTGCACTGGTAAAACCTATAGCTATCCGGATGTTCAATATTCAGGGCAAGGATTCGGACAAGTATTTCAAGGAAGTGGAGGACAAGCTGATCGAAGAAACCGACTACACTTTGGAGATTGCGCAAAGCAAGGAGATTACCCAGGCGTGTATGCATATCCAGAATATGGAGTTTCCGGACTATTATGAGGAGCTATCCAATGAGCGGATCATCACCATGGATTGGATGCACGGACTGCACCTAAGCGAGTTTACCAAAAACGATTTTTCACCTGCTTTGGGAAATACCCTGGGGCAGGCCTTGTGGGATTTTTATATGTTCCAGATACACGGCTTAAGAAAGGTGCATGCCGACCCCCATCCGGGGAACTTCCTTGTCAGCGAAAAAGCAACGTTGATCGCCATCGATTTCGGTTGCATCAAGGAAATCCCAGATGAGTTCTATGTACCCTATTTTGAACTGGCCAAACGGGAAAACATAGAAAACGACAGGGTTTTTATGGAGAAACTGTACGAATTGGAAATATTGAACCCTACGGACTCCCCGGAGGAACTACGTTTTTTTAAGGAACTGTTCAAGGAAATGCTTACGCTTTTTACCTCTCCTTTCAACGAAGAACAATTTGATTTTGGAGCGGAAGTATTTTGGAACCGGATAGCGAACCTGAGCGAACGCTATTCCAAGGACGAACAGATCAGAAAGATGAACGGGAATAGGGGATCCAAGCATTTTTTGTACATGAACAGAACCTTCTTCGGGCTGTACAATCTCTTGCACGATCTTAGGGCCAGGGTAGTCGTTGATAACTTTAAAAAATATCTGGCTTAGACCGGCCCAAGGGCACTGCAACATCTATTATTTTTTACCTATATTAGTTTGTGTAAACCAACAATAATAGAACTTCCAATAAACATGTACAACTCAAAAATTGCTGGATTAGGATACTATGTACCAGAAAATGTGGTCACCAATGAAGATCTGTCCAAGGTGATGGAGACGAGTGATAGCTGGATTCAGGAACGCACAGGGATAAAGGAACGAAGGCATGTGGCCAAGAATGAAGGGGACACGACAACTTCTATGGGCGTAAAAGCGGCCAAAATAGCGATAGAACGCGCCGGTATTGATGCCAATGATATCGATTTTATTGTATTTGCCACCCTAAGTCCCGACTATTATTTTCCAGGACCGGGAGTCTTGGTCCAACGAGATCTGGGCATCGGAACGGTAGGTGCCCTGGACGTTAGGAACCAATGCTCGGGTTTTGTATATGGCGTATCCGTTGCCGACCAATATGTCAAAAGCGGAATGTACCAAAATGTGCTGGTCATCGGGTCCGAAGTACATTCCAGAGGCTTGGACATGAGCACTCGGGGAAGGGGGGTTTCCGTGATTTTCGGTGATGGCGCGGGAGCTGCCGTGGTGAGCCGGGAAACAGATTCCTCCAAAGGCATACTTTCCACACATCTGCACTCCGAAGGACAGCATGCAGAGGAACTCTCTGTGATTGCGCCCGGTATGGGGAAGCGATGGGTCACGGACATCCTTGCCGACAATGACCCCAATGACGAATCCTATTTCCCTTATATGAATGGCCAGTTCGTGTTCAAGAATGCCGTGGTCCGGTTTAGCGAGGTCATTATGGAAGGACTTCAGACCAATGGTTTGGGCCCTACGGATATAGATATGCTCATTCCCCATCAGGCCAACCTACGCATCTCCCAATTTGTTCAGAAGAAGTTTGGCCTAAGTGATGACCAAGTGTTCAACAATATCATGAGTTATGGAAACACTACCGCGGCATCTATCCCCATTGCCTTGACCGAGGCTTGGGAACAAGGCAAAATAAAAGAAGGAGATTTAGTGGTCCTAGCCGCCTTTGGCAGTGGATTTACCTGGGGCAGTGCCATTATAAGATGGTAAATTTCAAATCATTGGATGTACGATTATGGGAAAGCGCTTGGAAAAATTAACGCCCGAACTAATTGATTTTATAGGGAATCAAAAACTTTTTTTTGTGGCCACAGCCATGGAAGACGGCCGAGTGAATCTGTCTCCCAAAGGCATGGACGCCCTTAGGGTCATTGATGGGAACAGGGTAATTTGGTTGAATCTTACAGGGAGTGGCAATGAAACCGCAGCGCATCTGCAATACAACAATCGCATGACGTTGATGTTCTGTGCTTTTGAGGGCAAGCCTATGATTTTGCGTTTGTACGGTATCGCGAAGGCCTATCATGAGCACGATCCCTTTTGGAAGGCCCACATTCACAGGTTTTCCGAAATTGAGGGAAGCCGGCAATTAATCGATATGGAATTTGATTTGGTGCAGATCTCATGTGGGATGGGGGTACCCTATATGGACTATACGGCCGATCGGGAAGGTCTTAAACTTTGGGCGAAAAAGCAGGGGAAAGATCGGATTATCGAATACCGGAAGAAAAAAAATAGCATCAGCCTGGACGGTCGCCCAACGGGATTGCCCGAGGCCTAAGGTGTCCAAGCAGAAAAACAAAAACCCCGGGTCAAGACCGGGGTTTTTTATTGATAGATCGTAAGAGAAAACCAACCAACCCTCTGTGCTACGACCTAATCAATACATATATTATAGTATACCGCCGCTGCCCTGCTTGGTATTGTCATCCCTTCGTTTTCGTTTTGAAGCGCGATTTTTACCACTTCCGAATCTATAGGACAGTCCCAGGTAGGCGTTCTGGCTTTCCCAGTTGAAGCGGCCATTTTGAACAAAGGGACGATCTCCATCGAACTGGAACCGCATCGTATTGAAGACATCATTGAAATTAAAGCTCAAGGTTCCCTTCCCTTGCGCAAAACTGTAACGCGCCCCCGTATTGATAAAGTACATCGGCTTTACCGTGAATTGGATGTTCTGGTTTCTACCCCTGTAAAAGGCGAAAAGCTGGAGCGTTAATTTTTTGGTTACTGTAAAGCTGTTGTTCATCCTTAGGTTCCAGGCGGTATTTTCAACTTCCACCTCTTCCACAACGATATCGTCCACCGTGGCCGAACCATTATCTACCGGTAAACTTTCGGTTATGCCGCGCTGTGTCTGGGAGAAGAAATCAAAACTCGCATTGATTCCCCACCATTTAACGGGTTTGTAATTGGTGGAAACTTCCACTCCGTAAGCCGAGGTGTTGTCGAAATTATCGAATGTCAAGATCAATTTGTTCAGATCCAGGCGGTCCACATAGACCGCTCTGTTGATTTCATCTTCAATGCTCCTGTAAAAGACCCCTGCGGTAATGCTTCCATTTTTGATCCTTCTGGTATAATTGGTTTCGACCGAATTGGTGAACTGCGGCACCAGACTTGGATTCCCAAAGGAAGAGATCAAGGGTGTGGCCCATTCCCGAATAGGATTTACCTGCTGCAGCCCGGGTCTGTCTACCCGTCGACTATAGCTCAATTGAAACTGATTCTTTTCGTTGGGCGAATAGGTCAGGAAGGCCGATGGGTAAAGTTGGGTGTAATTATCCGTAAAGGCCCGTACCGTATTCGTATCGGCTTTTACCTCCACGTCTTCTATCCGTACGCCTACCTGGTAGGACCATTTTTTGTAATTCTGTGCAAAGGTCACATAGGCCGAATAGATATCCATGTCATAGACAAAGTCCGTACTGGGGGTGGGTATCAGATTTCCATTGGAATTAAAGGAAAGTCCGGTAGAGGAGTAGTCCACATCGGTCTCAAAGATCCTGGCCTCCACGCCCACTTCCAATTTGGATATGGAATCCAAGGGGTTCACATAGTCTAAATTTGCTATGGTCTGGGTACGTTCGGTATCCACAAAATCCATATAATCGGGGAAAAGGGTGGTACCTGTGGATCGGAAATCCGCGTCCTCATCGCTCGTAAACCTATTGTAATCTACCTCCAATTCAATATTGTGCCCTTCCTTTTTAAAATCCGCCTTATAATCAAAATTATATTGTTCGCTCAGATTGTCATTGATATTGTTGAAAAACTGGGTGGTGTTCCGAAACGACTCCTCATTATAGACCACATCGGTAATTCCCAGGCCCTTGCCATCAAAGAGGTTCTGATTGGTGAAGAACGAAATGGTGTTCTTGTCGTTCAGAAAAAAATCTACCCCTAGCTTGTAGATATGGGATTTGTTGTTGTTGAAAAAATCGAAGATTTGCTCGGAATTCTCCTCCTGTCGTCGAATAAACCCGTCATTCACATACTTCCCAATATTATTGCCATAATTGCCATAGAGGTTGAATTTTCCATTGCGATAATTTAGATCGATACTGCTGTTGAACTTGGCCTCTATGGCGACCGTAAGGCCCAGATTTACATTACCGTTAAACCCGATGTTCGCATTTTTATGCAGTACGATGTTGATGAGTCCGCTCATACCCTCTGGATTGTATTTCGCCGAAGGATTGGTGATGAGCTCAATGGATTTTATGGATGTGGACGGAATTTGGCGTAGCAATTGCGCTACGGGTACATTGGACAGCTTTCCATCTACCATGACCCTAACGTTGGAATTCCCCCTTAAGGTCAATTCCCCGGTTTGTTGGTCCACATTAACAGAGGGAATATTGTTCATAATGTCAGAAGCCGTGGCTCCGGCTGTCGTGAGATCTTTTCCCACATTGATGACCTTGCGGTCTATTCGTTGTTCTATGGTGGTGCGCTCCGCAACCACCTCTACACCGGAGAGCTCCTGGGTCTCTTCCTGTAGGGAAATGGTTCCCAAGTCCAATTTGCGTTTGCCTCTGGAAATGTTTATCTGTTGGGAATGCGTCTTGTAGCCGATGAACTGGATTTCAAAGATCATGGGGCCAATTGGCAGTCCCTTGACCTCAAAGGTACCGTCTTCCTTGGTAATGCCACCGGTGATGGTGCTGCTGCCATCTTCGGCCTTGATCACAATAGCGGCATAGGCCACGGGTTGTTTCAGTTTGGCATCGATAACCTTACCGGAAACACTTCCAATCTTTAGGTCCGATGTGGGGGGGAGGGTGTTCGCTAAATTTGCAGCACAGAAAAGCAAAGCCAAAAGTATGCTTACTTTTTTCATCTGATGTTCGTTTTTTGATTGATGGATTGATGTTACCTACTAGACGATAAAAGAGGCGAGATGTTACCGTTTGAATTTCTTTTAACATATTTTAACACTAAATAAAAATGGGAAGCAAAGGGCTTAAGGGCCATGACGTATCTTTGCGGTATCTGTATGGTCAATGGTTGCCAGTTTCAAAGAAGGGCTTAAAAATAAAACCCCGACGGTACCGCCGGGGTTTCTTTCATTGATAAGCTATACTAAACACTAACCATTAACTATAAAAAAATATAGCAAAATCAATGACTAACTTTTAGCATCAAACAATAGACGAATTTTTTTTTAAAACGTTACACACCTTAACACAGTTTAACATCCAAATTAACAGATGAAAAAAACGCTTGTTTTTGGAGCTTCCCTAAAACCGAATCGCTATAGTAATTTAGTTGTGAACCGACTCCTTGCCCATGCAATTGAAACCGAAGCTTTTGGGCTTAGGGCGGGAGAAATTTCAGGGATACAAATTAAGACCAATTTAGAGGATTTTCAAAATTTGGATACCATAACTTTGTATATCAATCCCAGGCGTCAGCCTGCGTATTACGATCTTATCATTGGCCTGGGGCCACGTAGGGTAATTTTTAATCCAGGGACCGAGAACCCTGCCTTTTACAGTTTGTTGGAACAAGCCGGGATCAAAGTGGAAGTGGCCTGCACCCTGGTGTTGCTTGCAACAGATCAAT
This sequence comes from Eudoraea algarum, assembly GCF_050589645.1. NCBI lineage: Bacteria > Pseudomonadati > Bacteroidota > Flavobacteriia > Flavobacteriales > Flavobacteriaceae > Eudoraea > Eudoraea algarum. The sequence continues at coordinate 45,547 of NZ_JBNGOQ010000005.1, forward strand.
ACTGAGTCCATCATGTTAAAAAAACAATTGTTTCTTGTCTTATTTGTATACCTCCACTGGGCGGTGGGGCAGGACAAACAGACAGCGACGTATATCAAGACCTTGGATACCCTTGTAGCCCATTTGGATGAACAAGAGCATTGGACCAAGGTAGACAGCTTCCAAATTGAGAATTTCAGTTCCAAAATGGCGATTCTAAAAGTGTACTATGAAGATCAAACGCTGCGAAAAATGGTCTTGAAGGGTAGGGGCAGCAGCTTTGAACTGGAAAAGCGGTTTTATCTGGAAAACGATAGCCTTCGCTATGCCCGGGAGCAACATATTCAGTACGTAAAACCCATGGACGGGGCTTACGATACCCAACAGGATGAAGTGGAATTGAATGAGATAAAAAGCTACTTTAAGCAAGATAAGCTGCTGTATCAATTGGACAACACGATCCATGGCGATCCGTCCTTATCGGAAGCGTATCTGAAAGCAACGGGGGCATCCATTTTGGATGAACTCAGGGTGCTGCGGGCTCTTTTGGACAATACCGATTGATATTCAACCCTTGTTGCGTATCAGGAAAAGGCCTATAAAGGTGAACAAACCGTTAATCGGCAACAATTCGTAGCCCACGACATAACCGCCTAGCCAATCCGAAGGGATATTTGCAATCATAACGATCAGGGCCACGGAAATTAGGGCCACGACCCAGGAATAAGCGTCACGGATCTTGTACTTGGTGAAAATTCCGAAGGCAAACAGCCCCAAAAGGGGACCATAGGTATAGGTGGCCACGGTAAGCAGCCCATCTATAACGTTCCTGTCCAGCACATATTTAAAGATGATGATGACCACAACAAGCAAGGCGCTCATGCCAATGTGGGTCTTTTTGCGCAGTTTTTTTTGGTTGGGTTCCGGGCGTTTTTCTATACCGAGGAAATCTACACAAAAGGAAGTGGTCAAAGCGGTTAATGCACTGTCCGCACTGCTGTATGCGGCAGCTATAAGTCCTAGCATAAAGGTTGCGGCCACTGCAATGCCCAAACCGCTGTTCAGGGCAATTTCAGGAAAAAGCAGGTCGGCTTTTGCCTCGCCATCCATAAGTGGGATTGCAATATCAAATTTGGCCGCATAGATGAACAAAAGTGCCCCTAACAACAAGAAAAAGAAATTGACCACCACCAGCACCAAACTAAAGGAGACCATATTCGTTTGGGCATCCTTTAACGTCTTACAGGTAAGGTTTTTTTGCATCATGTCCTGATCCAGGCCGGTCATGCAAATCGTTATGAACATTCCCCCAAAAAAAGATTTCAGAAAGTGGTTCCTTGCAAAAAAATCCTCGGTAAACAAGATGGTGTTGTATTGCTTTAACTCGTCCGAGGCCAAAAATTCGGAAAAGCTCCAATCCAATTTTTCATTGATAAAATAAATAGAAAGCCCTACGGACAACAACATAAACAGCGTTTGCAACGTGTCTGTCCACACAATGGTCTTTATCCCGCCCCTGAAGGTATAGATCCAAATGAGCACAATGGAGAGGACTACCGTAACCTCAAAAGGTACGTTCCAGGCGTCAAAAACAAATTGCTGTAGCACAATGGCTACCAAAAATAGACGGAAGGAAGCACCCAGCACCCTAGAGATAAAGAAGAAAAAAGATCCGGTCTTATAACTTGTTGGGCCAAACCGTTGGCCCAAATATTCATAGATTGAGGTAACATTTAATCGGTAATAAATCGGCATCAATAGATAGGCGATTACAAAATAGCCGACCAAATAACCGAACACGACCTGCATATACCCAAATTCCGAACTTTCTACCCAACCGGGAACGGAAATGAAAGTGACCCCTGACAGGGAGGTGCCGATCATTCCAAAGGCCACCAAATACCAAGGGGATTGTTTTCCTGCTTTGAAAAAGTCGGCGTTGGAATCGTTTTTTCCGGTGAAGTAGGAAATGAGAAGGAGTAATAAAAAATATCCGCCGATCAAGAGCAGAATATGGGAAGCTGTCATAAAAATAAATTTCAAATGCAAAGTACAAAAACTTAAAACATAAATCTAAAATCGTAATTTTACGGCTATGGAATTTTCTTCGAAACTCTTGGAAAATGCGGTTTATGAAATGTCGCAATTACCGGGTATAGGTAAGCGTACGGCCTTACGCCTGGTACTGCACCTATTGAAACAGCCGGCCGATCAAACCAGCAGATTATCCAAAGCTTTGCTCCATTTGCGTGAGGACATCAAGTTTTGTAACAACTGCCACAATATCTCGGATGTAGAACTGTGTGAAATTTGCGCCAACCCCAAAAGGGATGGCAGACTTATTTGCGTGGTGGAGGATATTAGGGATGTAATGGCCATTGAAAATACCGGACAGTACAGAGGGATGTACCACGTCCTTGGGGGCAAGATCTCACCCATGGAGGGCATTGGGCCGCAAGACCTTACCATAGCATCTTTGGTAAACAAAGCCAAACAAGGGAAGGTAAAGGAACTTATTTTTGCCCTTAGTTCCACCATGGAAGGCGATACCACCAATTTCTATATTTACAAACAGCTCGAGGAACTGCCACTGAAAACGTCCACCATAGCAAGGGGAATCGCAGTGGGAGACGAGTTGGAGTATGCAGATGAGGTTACACTAGGGCGAAGTATTTTGAACAGGATACCTTTTGTGAATTCCATAAAAGCCTCGTAGAAGGGAAGTCAAAAAATGAGTTAAACATAATGATTGGGCGTTTTTTTTAGTATTTTTGCAAAATAGTAGTAAAAAAAAGCACTTTAACTAATAATATGTCAAAATTTGAATTAAAATTACCGCAAATGGGAGAGAGCGTTGCAGAGGCAACCCTCACTTCTTGGCTGAAGGAAGTTGGTGATACGATTGAAATGGATGAGGCCGTTTTCGAAATTGCCACGGATAAGGTAGATTCGGAGGTTCCCAGTGAGGTAGACGGTGTTTTACTGGAAAAGCGCTTTGATGTGGATGATGTTATTTCGGTAGGACAGACCGTTGCGATCATTGAGGTCAATGGCAGTTTGCCAAGTGCATCGGACAATGGTTCTTCGGAAGTGGAAGCTCAGGTCGATGCTCCGGAAGAGGCCGTTGTAGCACTGGAAAATAAGGTGCTGGAGGTAAAGGAAACCATAGCGTCCCCCGTTCTGGAGACAGCGAGTACACCAACCAGTACAGACCGATTCTATTCCCCCTTGGTAAAAAACATTGCGAAGCAGGAAGGCATTTCCATAGCCGAACTGGATGGAATAGCCGGCACGGGTAAAGAAGGCAGGGTAACCAAAAACGATATTTTGGACTATGTGGCAGGCCGAAAGGAGGGGAGGACCGCAGGTGTAGAGGAAAGTCCTAAACCTCAGGTGGAACAGGCGGTCCCCAAAGCGGATACGCAAGCTTCTGTGGAGAAACCCAAACCTAGTGCCGCACCGGTCCACGCCGATGGCGAAGTAATTCCCATGACCCGTATGGGTAAGCTTATTGCCCATCATATGTCCCATAGCATTTCCACTTCCGCTCATGTTCAGAGTTTCGTGGAGGTAGACGTGACCAATGTGGTAAATTGGAGAAATAAGGTGAAAAAGGCGTTCGAGGAAAGGGAGGGAGAGAAATTGACCTTTACCCCGATATTCATGGAGGCCGTGGCCAAAGCCTTAAAGAACTTCCCCATGGTGAATATTTCGGTAGATGGGGATACCGTAATCAAGAAAAAGAACATCAATATAGGTATGGCAGCGGCCCTTCCTGACGGCAATCTGATCGTACCCGTAATCAAAAATGCAGACCAGTTGAATTTGGTGGGTATGGCCAAGGTGGTCAATGATTTGGCCCACAGGTCTAGGAACAACGCCTTAAAGCCGGACGAGGTAAAGGACGGTACCTACACCGTGACCAATGTAGGGACTTTTGGCAGTGTATTTGGAACGCCGATAATCAATCAGCCCCAAGTAGGCATATTGGCCTTGGGCGCCATCCGTAAGCTCCCTGCCGTGATAGAGACCCCCGAGGGTGATTTTATCGGGGTCAGGAGTAAAATGTTTCTATCGCACAGCTACGACCACCGTGTGGTGAACGGCGCTTTGGGCGGTATGTTCGTAAAAGCGGTGGCAGATTACCTTGAGGCCTGGGACCCCAATAGGGAAATTTAGGGCTACCCCGTATTTAATCGTATAAAAGCCCTGATTTCACAGGGCTTTTTTTATTTTTGGTCCTAGTTATTCCAGACAAAAATGAAAACCATTTCCATCTTACTTACCATAATCTGCACGATATCCCTTTCCAAGCTTTGCGCCCAAGATCGATCGGCCTTTGCGAAGAAAGTTTTTAAAAAGGGCAAGTACAGCATGCCCTATCGGATTTTGCTGCCCCAGGACTACAGTGCTGAAAAAGCCTATCCCTTAATCCTGTTCCTGCATGGCTCAGGGGAACGGGGTAAGGACAATGAACTGCAATTGGTGCATGGGGCCGATCTGTTTCTTAAAAATGAGATAAAAGAGCATTACCCTGCCATCGTGGTCTTTCCGCAATGTCCAAAGGAAAGCGCCTGGAGCAATGTGGGGGCAAAGGAAGGGGGTAAGAACCTTAGGTTTGTCTTTCAGGAAAAGGGCAAGCCTACCTATGCCATGATAGCCCTACAAAAATTGCTAAGGACTTTGTTAAAGGAACATACGGTAGATAGGGACCGGATGTACATCGGCGGGCTTTCCATGGGTGGAATGGGGACCTTTGAAATGGTCCGTAGAAACCCCAAAACCTTTGCAGCCGCCTTTCCCATTTGCGGGGGGCACATCCCGGCACGGCTGTAAAACTGACCGGCCCGTCTTGGTGGGTGTTCCATGGGGACAACGATGGGGCGGTGCACCATAGCTATTCCCAACATATGGTGACGGCCTTGGAAACAGCGGGAGCGGAGGTAAAATTTTCCCTCTATCCCGGGGTAGGCCACAACAGTTGGGACAACGCCTTCCAGGAGCCTGATCTGCTGCCTTGGTTGTTTGCCAAATCCAAAAAATAATTCCTTGTCCTTACCCAGATAGCGGGCTAAAAACTATCTTTGCACAAACCAAAGAACGGTATGCAATTAAAGCTAACCAAACCCATTTGTTTTTTTGATCTTGAAACCACAGGCACTAATGTGGCCAAGGACAGGATTGTGGAAATTTCCATTCTAAAGGTCTTTCCCAACGGAAATAAAGAAAGCAAAACCTGGCTGGTAAATCCAGAGATGCTCATTCCGGAAGACGTGATAGCAGTACATGGCATCACCAATGAGAAAGTGGCCAAGGAACCTACTTTCAAAGAACTTTCCAAAGAAATATACGGCATGATCAAGGACAGCGACCTGGCAGGGTTCAACTCCGATCGTTTTGACATTCCCTTACTGGCCGAAGAGATGCTGCGAGCCGATTTGGATTTTGATATGAAACACATGGTTTCCGTGGATGTCCAGACCATCTTTCACAAAATGGAAAAACGGACCTTGGGAGCGGCCTATAAGTTCTATTGCGATAAGGAACTGACCGATGCACATAGTGCCGAGGCGGATACCCATGCCACCTATGAGGTGCTGTTATCCCAATTGGAACGGTATCCAGAGTTGGAAAACAACGTAAAAAAACTGTCCCAATTCTCGACCCGTAGGCAATCGGTTGATTTGGCAGGATTCATTGTCCTGGATGAGGAAGGCGATGCCATTTTTTCCTTTGGAAAGCACAAGGGCAAAAAAGTGCATGAGGTATTGGAAAAGGAACCGGGGTATTTTGGGTGGATCCTCAATGCCGACTTTCCCTTATATACCAAAAAGGTATTGACCCAAATTAAATTAAGTAAGTTGAACAATAAACTGGGCTAGGAAGCATCCTTGGTATTCCCTGCCTTTAGCAAAATCCCATACCTAAATATGAAGCTGATCTGTATAGGGCGAAATTACGCCGATCACATCGAGGAATTGGCCAACGAAAGACCTACGGACCCTGTGGTATTCATTAAACCGGACTCGGCCGTACTGCCCAAGGAACAGGATTTTTATATCCCCGATTTTTCCGAGGACGTACATTATGAGGTAGAGGTCCTTGTGAAAATAAAGAAAGTAGGGAAGCATATCGATGAAAAGTTTGCACACAAGTATTACGATGAGGTAGGTCTGGGCATTGATTTTACGGCCAGGGACCTGCAATCCAAGTTAAAGGAAAAGGGCCTTCCATGGGAAAAAGCCAAGGGCTTTGACGGTGCCGCCGTTATAGGGAAGTGGCTTCCGAAATCGGATTTTGAAGACCTGAACAATTTGAATTTTTCCTTGCTAAAAAACACAGTTCCGGTCCAGCAGGGCAATACCGGTCTGATGCTTTGGAAGATAGATGAACTGATTTCTTATGTTTCCAGGTATTTTATGTTGAAAAAAGGGGACATAATCTTTACGGGAACGCCTGCGGGGGTTGGAAGAATACAGACAAATGATTATCTTTCCGGCGTACTTGAGGGCAAAGAGCTCTTTTCGGTTAAAATCAAGTAAATGATATACAATCTCGATAAAATAAATGAAATGGCGGAGGGAGATGAGGATTTCGTCAATTCCGTGATTTCCGTCTTTTTGGAAGAAGTACCACAGGATCTGTTTGCACTGGAAGCGGCCATTTCAGAAGGGGATTATGAAAACGTGTACAAACTCGCCCATAAAATCAAACCCAATGTAGACCTGTTGGGCATGGAACAGACGCGCGCAACCGCCCTGGAAATTGAGACCTTGGGCAAGAATGCTGACAATAGTACCGAAATCGAGAAAAGATTTCCGATACTCAAAAAGGACATCCATCAGGTAATTTCCGAGTTAAAAAAAGATTTTAACTTCTAATGTTCGCAGAGATAATTACTATTGGGGATGAGATCCTGATAGGTCAGATTGTCGATTCCAATGCTACGTTCATCGCTCAAGAGCTAACTAAAATAGGCGTTTCTGTCTATCAAATAACATCGGTTCAGGACGAAAGGGCACATATCTTGCGTGCCTTAAAAGAGGCTAGATCCCGAGCCCAGGTAATCTTGATTACAGGCGGATTGGGCCCAACCAAGGATGATATTACCAAGCACACACTTTGTGAATATTTTGGAGATACTTTGATAGAGGACAAACAAGTACTGTATCATGTAGAGCAGTTGTTCAAAAAGTTCATTGCAACACCCATTTCGGATGTCAATAGAAGACAGGCGCTCGTACCCTCCAAGGCCGTGGTATTGCACAATGCCTATGGTACCGCCCCTGGAATGTGGATTATGGAAAAGGGTACGGCTTTTGTTTCCATGCCCGGAGTTCCCTTTGAGATGAAAAACCTAATGCAAAGGGAGGTAATCCCAAAAATTGTCAAGGAATTTAAACGTCCGTTTATTTTACACAAGACCATTGTTACCTACGGCATGGGAGAAAGCGCCATTGCAGCAATCATCGCCGATTGGGAGGAAAATCTTCCTTCTTTTATTAAACTGGCGTATCTACCTAATTTAGGGAAGGTACGCTTAAGACTAACAGCGAAGGGCACCGATAATACCCTTATTTCGGCTGCGATGGAGGAAGCGTCCAACAAACTCTACAACCTCATAGGTGAAATTATCTATGGGGAGGAAGATGGGGAAACCATTGAACATACTCTTGCCAAACTGCTGACCGCCAAAAAGATGACCCTGGCCACCGCTGAAAGCTTTACCGGCGGCAAAATAGCCCAGCAAATCACTGCTCAACCGGGGGCCTCGGCCTATTTTAAGGGCAGTGTGGTAAGTTATGCCACCCAGGCCAAAATAGAAGTGCTCGGGGTGCCCGAGAAACTGGTAGATGCCCATTCCGTGGTGAGTGCCCCGGTAGCCGAGGCTATGGCCAAAAATGTGCGGCGGTTGATGGACACCGACTTTGGTGTGGCCACCACAGGCAATGCAGGTCCCACCAAGGGTGATTCCGACGCTGACATTGGCACGGTATTCATCGCTATTGCCTCCCCAAAAGGCGTGTTTTCCCAAAAATTTATTATGGGCAATCATAGGGAAAGAATCGTTCAAAAAGCCGTGCACAAAGCTTTTGAACTGCTGCAAAAAGAAATTTTAAATTTCTGAACAAGAATTTTGCCCGTCCCGCAAAAATGACATAAATTTGCACCCTGTTTAAAATCACATTAAAACTAGCGTAATGTCAAAAGTTTGTGAACTTACTGGAAAGCGGGCGATGTTCGGAAATAACGTTTCATTTTCGGTCAACAAGACGAGGAGAAGGTTCGACGTAAATCTTTCCAAAAAACGTTTCTACATTCCTGAAGAGGACCGTTGGATTACTTTGAAAGTTTCCACCAGGGCCCTAAAGAGTATTAACAAAAAGGGAATCTCCGCAGTCCTTAAGGAAGCAAGGGCGAAAGGATTGGTCAAGTAATCCTGGCAAATTAGATAGCGATGGCAAAGAAAGGAAATAGAATTCAGGTTATTTTGGAATGTACAGAGCATAAGGAATCGGGTATGCCAGGTACATCACGGTATATTACTACCAAGAACAAAAAGAACACCCCGGATAGGATGGAAATTAAAAAGTTTAATCCTATCCTTAAACGTATGACAATCCATAAGGAGATAAAATAAGAAATCATGGCAAAGAAGACAGTAGCCTCGTTACAATCCAGTTCAAAACGATTGACCAAGGCCATTAAGATGGTAAAATCCCCTAAAACGGGAGCATACACTTTTGTGGAATCTGTTATGCCGCCAGAATTCGTAAACGAATGGTTGGCAAAGAAATAGACTAACAAACTCACCAAAATAGAGCAGAGCTACTTTCCAAAAGAAAGTAGCTTTTTTATTTCATTTGATTTTGAATTTTGTTGGGGCTCATTTCATATATTTGGTGAAAAGATTTTTACTAGATGAGTTTATTCAAGAAGATATTTTCTTCCCAGAAAAAGGAGGCTTTGGACAAGGGGTTGGAGAAGACCAAGACCGGCTTTTTTTCCAAATTGAGCAAGGCCGTCGCCGGAAAGTCCAAGGTAGATGATGAGGTATTGGACAATCTGGAAGAAGTGCTGGTGTCTTCCGATGTGGGGGTAGATACCACCCTTAAGATCATAGATCGTATTGAGGCCAGGGTTTCCAAGGACAAGTATATGGGTACGGACGAATTGAACACCATTTTACGGGAAGAGATAGCCGGCCTTCTCTCTGAAACCCATGTAGGCGAAGAAGCTGAGTTTAGTGTACCACCCGATAAAAAACCCTATGTAATCATGGTGGTCGGTGTCAATGGGGTAGGAAAGACCACGACCATTGGGAAACTGGCCCATCAATTTAAGAATCAGGGCTTAAAGGTGGTGTTGGGCGCGGCCGATACCTTTCGGGCCGCAGCGATCGACCAGCTGCAAATTTGGGCCGATCGCGTGGATGTTCCCATCGTAAAACAGAAAATGGGCAGCGATCCGGCTTCTGTGGCCTTTGATACCTTGAGCTCCGCCCTCACCCAGGATGCCGATGTGGTGATAATAGATACGGCAGGACGTCTTCACAACAAGGTGAACCTAATGAACGAGCTGACCAAGATAAAGCGCGTCATGCAAAAGGTAGTGGCAGATACGCCCAATGATGTGCTACTGGTCCTGGATGGTTCTACCGGACAAAACGCCTTTGAACAGGCAAAACAATTCACCAAAGCCACGGAGGTAACCTCCCTGGCGGTCACCAAACTGGATGGCACGGCCAAAGGGGGCGTAGTCATTGGAATATCCGATCAATTTCAGATTCCCGTAAAATATATTGGAGTGGGCGAGGGCATTGATGACCTACAGGTTTTTAACAAGCACGAGTTCGTGGATTCCTTTTTTAGCGCAACGGATTGAAGATAGCCTGGACCATAGCGTTCGTTTCGACCCTGTCCATATCCTGGGCACAGTTAACGCACCCCAAAGCGAGTCCGTACTCCAAAGTGCTCCAGGAAGTGGGCCTTTCCACGCTTACCGTTGAATATTCCAGGCCTGCAATGCGCGGGCGTACCATCTTCGGAGACCTGGTGCCTTATGGACGCATTTGGCGGGTAGGGGCCAATGCCTCCACCAAATTTACAGTAGATACCAAGGTGACAGTGATGGACAACGTTTTGCCCAAAGGGACCTATGCGCTCTACGCTTTTCCGAATGTGGATTCCTGGGAAGTAGTCTTTCATACGAATACCGGCCATTGGGGTGATGGAAGAACTGCCTATGACCCAAAGGAAGATGCCTTTCGGTTTGAGGTGGTGCCCGAAAGCATCCCGTATCCGCAGGAAAATTTCCTGATCAGCTTTGAGGACATTACCCACAATACCGTCAACATGCTATGGACCTGGGAAAACACCAGGATACGGATACCGATACAGGTGGATACCCATAGCATAATGTTGAAAGAAATCAGCGACAAACTGGAAAAGCACCCGACCGCACAGACCTATTACGAGGCGGCTCGCTACCTTCAGGAGCAGGAAATGGAGTATTCCCGGGCATTGGGCTATGTGAACAAGGCCCTGGAACTGGGTGGGGACACTTACTATTTTTATAGGGTAAGGTCCTTAATACAGGCGGCTCTGAACGATTACAAAGGGGCCATTGCCTCGGCCGAAAAGTCCATGGCACTTGCCAACAGTGAAGGGAAGGACGAGTTTGTTCGCATGAACCAAAAAAATATCACACTTTGGAAAAACCATTTGAAAAAAGATAAAAAATGAAAAGACTTTTTGTTGTATTCGTATTGCTGTTGAGCATTTCCTGCAAGGAAAACAAGGAAGCCAAAGAGGAAATCGTGCTTTGGGAAGCCTACAACGATTCCGCCGAGGTGGCCGCCAATCAGGATCATGAGGTTGGCCGCATGCGCTATAAGCTAATTCAGTCCAAGGTATTGGATAAGAATGAGGTTTTCCGTCCGTTGTATGACGAGGTGAGCCAGTTTTCCAAGGAGGATTATGAAGCCTTGAAACCGCTTATTTTGGAGCAGGATATTCCCACTATCCAAACGCATATCATCGAGGGAGCGTTGAGCTACGAAAAATTGGTATTGTTCTACCTGTATCGCATATATCACTATGAACTGGACAATGCCACTACGCTCAACACCGTTATCGCCCTAAACCCAAACGTGGTCAAGGTGGCGCAACAGTTGGATGCCGACCTAAAAAAGTCCCCTACGGCCTATCGCCATTCTATTCATGGCATGCCCATTTTGCTCAAGGACAATATCAACACCGAGGGTATGAAAACCACGGCGGGTGCCATCGCCCTAAGGGAAAACGAGGTGGACGATGCGTTCATCGTACAACAACTGAAGAAAAATGGCGCTTTGATCCTGGGCAAGGTAAATCTCAGCGAGTGGGCCTATTTTCTGTGCTCCGGCTGCCCGGTGGGCTATAGCGCCGTTGGCGGACAGACGCTGAACCCCTACGGCAGGCGTGTTTTTGAGACGGGGGGATCTAGCTCGGGAAGTGGCACCTCCGTTGCCGCCAATTATGCCGTGGCCGCGGTAGGCACAGAAACTTCGGGATCCATTTTGTCCCCCTCGAGCCAAAATTCCGTAGTGGGGCTTAAACCTACCATCGGTCTGCTGAGCAGATCGGGCATTGTGCCTATTTCCAGTACCTTGGACACGCCCGGGCCCATGACCAAAAATGTCGTGGACAACGCTATACTATTAGATGCCCTATTTGGATATGATGCCGAGGACAAAGCTTCCATAGAGACCAAATGGGGAACCAGTTTTTATGCTAGCATTACATGGGACGACAGTTTACAGGGCAAGCGTTTTGGAGCTTTTAAAAATTTGATCGAATCCGACTCCATCTACCGGAGTGCCATTGAAAAAATTAAGGCGGCGGGTGCGGAAGTAATCGAATTTACACCTCCGGAAGTGAATATGGACGGTTTTATCAGCATTCTAAACATTGATATGAAAAACGACCTGCCCCAATACCTTCAAGGACATGTGAAGCGTAAAGAGGCCGTGACAATACGTTCCATAGCCAACGCCGTAGATTACAATGCCGCGGATTCCACCGTTCGAATTCCGTACGGACAGGCCCTATTTGAGGGTATTTTGGCAGATTCTACCACAGCGGAACAGCTTCAAGGGATAAAGGTGAAACTGGAAACGAACGGGCGCATCTTCTTTGATACCGCTATGGATGCCCATAATCTGGACGCCATTCTATCCATCAACAACTATCATGCAGGTTATGCCGCGGTGGCCAAGTATCCCGCGCTAACCGTCCCCATGGGTTATAAGGACGCGGGGGAGCCGGTCAGCCTTACCTTTATCGGGAAAACATTGCATGAATTAAAGCTACTGCAGCTGGGCCATGCCTTTGAGCAGCTGACCAAAGTGCGCAAAATGCCCCCGGGATATCAGTAAGATTGCCGTATGGCAGGGCTGTATGATCGGGATTTCATGGTAACAAAGCTTTGGGGATAGGGGCTATGCGTTAAAAATCAAAGAAATGGTCCCAAAAGGGGCTTCTTCCGTGACCTTGTTGTATTTTTGCACTCCATAATTCGTAAGATGCGGACAAAATCATTAAAAAAGAATACCATCAACGTGGTTACCCTGGGTTGCTCCAAAAACGTGTACGATTCCGAAGTACTGATGGGGCAACTACGGGCCAATAACAAAGAAGTGGTACATGAGCAGGAAGGCAATGTGGTGGTGATCAACACCTGTGGATTTATTGCCAATGCCAAGGAGGAGAGTGTCAATACGATACTGGAGTATGTTCAAAAAAAGGAGGCTGGTGAAGTGGACAAGGTTTTTGTTACCGGCTGCCTCAGTGAACGCTACAAACCAGATCTTCAAAAGGAAATCCCCGATGTGGATGAATATTTTGGGACCAGTGAATTGCCCAATTTGTTACGTGCCCTGGGGGCAGACTACAAGCACGAACTCATAGGAGAACGTTTGACCACTACCCCAAAGAACTACGCCTATCTTAAAATTGCGGAAGGATGTGATCGGCCCTGTTCTTTTTGCGCCATTCCCATTATGCGAGGAAAACACAGGAGCAAACCCATAGAAGAACTGATCACCGAGGCGGAAAAGCTGGCGATAAAAGGGGTAAAGGAACTGATTTTAATTGCGCAGGACCTTACCTACTACGGACTGGATCTTTATAAAAAACGGAACCTGGCCGAGTTGCTCCAAGCTTTGGTACAGGTAGAGGGAATAGAATGGATCCGATTGCACTATGCCTTTCCTACGGGCTTTCCCATGGATGTACTACAGGTGATGCGCTCCGAACCCAAGATTTGTAATTATATCGATATCCCCTTACAACACATTTCCGATTCGATCCTGAAGAGCATGAAGCGGGGTACTACCCAGGAAAAAACGACCAAATTACTTCAGGAGTTTCGGCAAGCGGTACCGGGTATGACCATTAGGACTACCTTGATTGTAGGCTACCCCGGAGAGACAGAAGAAGATTTTCAGACCTTAAAGCAATGGGTAGGGGACATGCGTTTTGAACGCCTGGGCTGTTTTACGTATAGTCATGAGGAGAATACCCATGCCTACAATTTGGAGGACGACGTGCCCGAGGAGACCAAACAGCGGCGTGCCAACGAAATTATGGAACTACAGTCCCAGATTTCCTGGGAGCTTAACCAAGAGAAAGTGGACAAGACTTTTCGTTGCATCATTGACCGAAAAGAGGGGAACCATTTTATAGGACGTACCGAATTTGATTCCCCCGATGTGGACAATGAGGTTTTGGTGGATGCCACGCAGTATTATCTAAAGCAGGGCGATTTTGTGGACCTAAAGATTACCGAAGCGTCCGATTTTGATTTGTACGCCGTGCCCGCATAGTTCTTAAGCTGCCCCTTCATAGGCTTCCTTCAACCATTCCAGAAGCTCCTGGTCTACTTCAGATACCGTCGTTAGCCGTACCCTATGGGTGCACATGCTCCCAAAGGGACCCGAATTTTCCAGCCTACCGGTTATGGGTTTTCCACGGAGTTTAAGGCCCAGGTCGATCCGGGTTTTGGTCGCCGGTTTTATCAGGGCGAACTGTTTTTTTCTAATAATGCTTACACTATCCTTTTTGGGTACCCTGGAAATATCCTTGCCCAGGGTGTTTATGCTGGACAACAACTTTTCGTAAATGGGTTTGAGGTCTTCCTTTCCCGTGTATTGATTGTTCAACAAATCTGCGGCATCCTGGGAAGCGGCATCCGTTTTTTTTGATTTAAGGGCCACAAAATTGGCGTAGCCGTAGGTGAAACCGTGTTGGGACTTTAAAAAATCGATAATCTCCCTGTGTTTCTCAATCTTACTGGCCTTTACCACTTTGATCCAATGATCAAGGGGCTTTCCTGTTTTCTCCAATAGTCCTTTTTCCATTACATATGATTTTACATAGCCCCAAGAACGGCCCCCATGATGGTTAATGATACCACGCAATAGCCCGCGTTGACCAAATAGGCCCTGAGCGTTTGCATTTCAAAGACGTACAATATGCCCACAAAGGTCGCTACCCAACCCAGTCCCGCAAAGAATCCGGCCAAGGTGCCAAATAGGGTATCGCTTTCCGGACCAATGAACATGTCCAGTATTAAGGCGGCAATAAAGGCTAGGACAATCGCCACACCAAAAGTTTTGGAGACACTTCGTTGTTTTAATTTTTCTTCCGTGAAGCCAAATTCCTTCATCCATATTTTTCCAAAGAGGGGACCGTACCATAGTCCGCCCAGAAAAAAGGACGAAATAGTGGCCAGGGCCACGGATAACCAATTGATGTTTGTAAATGCTGTTGCTAGATCCATAAGTTGTTCGGTTTTAAGCGACAAGTTTAGCAAAGCATTCGTTATGAGTATAGTAAAAAATTAACCTGGTCTACATATACACTGGCAATAGTCCATGGAAAATGTTTCTACTTCCATCTAATTTGATAAGGGTATCTCTCGTAGAGACTATTGTCTTCGTTTATGGTATTTCCCTTTCTACCATTTATTTCACCCAAGATTTGTAGTTCATTGGCTTCTTCTGAATTTCCAAGACGTCGAAGACAGTCAGCTTTAAAAATTTGGACTTCGGAAAAGTTAGGATAAATTCCAAGCGCTAAATCAAAAAGTTCAATAGCCTCATGATATTTCTTCTGTTCATACTTGCTTATTCCATAGTAGAACAAATCTAAATGGTGGAGCCAGCCTTTACCATTATTTTTTATGGTCAAATCAAAATCAGATTCGAATATTCTTTCAGCTTTTTTGAACTCATTAAGTTGTAAGTAGGAAAGTCCGATATAAAAATTATATGAATGATCCATTACATATCCATTCCCAAATCTAGCTTTACAGTCTTCAAAGTCTTTTATGGCTTCACGGTACGTGTTAATAAAAATACATTTTATGAATGCTCTATAATCCTGCCATTTTTGCCTATCATATTTAATTGCTTTATTGAGATAACCCATCCCAATTTCATATTTCCCTTGTTTAAACAAAGGCATTGCTTTCTGTTGCCATAAATAGGCAATAGTAGAATCTTTCGCTAAACCCAAGTCAATTTCTTCCTGCCATTCTCTCGAATATAATTGGTGTTTCCAGGCACCGTTATTTAAATGTTCTTTTATGATTTCTTCCTGTTTTTTCTTATCAGCTAAATATGCGATTTGAGTTTTTTCTGTAATCCTTTCTTGGGTTTGTGGTTTCTTGTCACATCCTATTACAATAGCAAGTAGCATAATGAGGATAATCTTAGTTTGTTGTTTCAAGGTTTGGTTCTTTAAATAATTTTCGTTTGCTATTTGAATTAGAAGTAAAATGGAATTAAAGTTTTTAATGTGAAATTCCACTTTTATAGTAAAACAGTACCCAACATTGGGAGTAAATTATAAATTGAATGTAGAAAGACACCATAAAAAAAACCATACTTTACTCGGACGTATCCATTAAATATACCTCCTATCATTTGCGGTAGGGTTAAAATTGGAAGTAATAGTATATCATGTGAAGTATCATAATTAAACATATGCATCAGTCCAAAAAGTAGGACAGAGAAATAATACACCCATCTAAATTTTTTTCCCCAAAGTGGTCTGATATGGTCAGAAAAACTTCTTGCAACGAAATAAAAAATAAGACCGACCGACACAGCAATAGATAGTCTCACTGTTAATCCGTCTCTGATATTTATAATTCCTGTTTGGTAAAAGACCTTGGAAAGAACTAAATATGAAAAAAGTGTAATGGAAATACCCAAGTACAACGGCTTGAAAACTAACCACAACCTAAAGACTAATTCTTCAAAAATTGGCACAAAAGTAATACCAAATAGTAGTATTTCTAATGGGTTGAGCTCATTCTTCATTCCTGTAAGTCCTGAACTTTCAACTTCTAAAAATTGTCGAATTAGAACGCTTAGAACAATCACTATTAAGAAATCAAAAATGTATAGGACGAAAATATCCCGGAATTTGTCTTTAGTTTTTATTTCTTCATTAAAGTTGTATTGTGGATTCCCCAAATATTTTAAAACATCTTTCAGTTTTCCGACAAAACTATTAACCCTCATGCTTTTAATTATCTTCTTCTATTCATAACTTCCTGTTTCTTAATAACTCCTTATAAGGCAGCTAGTTTTTGATTTTACAAAATTCTAGCGTTCCATTATCTGCTTAATTTGATAGAAAAATCGTTCCAGTAATCTCAAATCTTCAGTAATGATTTCTGCTGTACAACTCATTTCTTGTTTAAAATTTATTTTCTTCTTGTAAGATGTAATCAGTTCAATGGGCAAAACAACATCGACTAAATAAAAGCCATCATTATCCGGGATTTCAGAAACTTTCTCAACTCGACCTTTTAGAATGCCATATTCATGGTGAGGGTAATTAACAAGCTTAATATTCACGTTCTGCCCTAATTTTATCTTACCGGAATTAGTTAAGGGAGTTCTCAATTTAGCAACGAACAATTGATTCTTAGTTGGAATAATCGTAAACACCAAATCTCCCTGGCTAACAGTTTGATTAACACTCCAATAATTCATATAAGAAACTTTTCCGTTCATATTCGATTTCATCAAGTATTGATTTTCCCAATCTTTAATGCTTTTCTTGAGTTGATTAAACGTTTGAATAACATTTTTCAATGAAATCAGTTCCTCCCGAGTACGATTAATTTCGGTTCCTTTTGAAATTCTGTAGGCGTTGCTAATTTCTTCCTTTGTTTGGGAAATTAAGGTTTCAAAATTTTTAGAATCCCTTTGTGCCTTCTTAAATTCCAATAGCTTATTATCATAATCTTGTTCTGATATTACCCCTTTGTCCAATAGAGTTTTATTTCGTTGCAACTCTTTGTCTATAAACTTTATCTCAGATTGATAAATTTCCTTTTGGGATTGTAAACTGGTTAATCTCTTTTTGAGTTCCAAAATTGAATATCTATTAGCGACAGCTTCGTTCAAATATGGTTTTAACTCCTTATTAAGTAGGTACTCTATGTAATTATTTTCAAATAAAGCATAGTCAGAGTCAATCTCACCAAGTGATAAAATAGGCATTGAATTTAAGGGATAATTAAAAAACTGGTTGTTAACGACAATAGTATCAATGGTAGATTTTAACCTTATAATGTCTTCAAAATTTGCTGTATTTTCTATTACCGCCAGTGGAGTATTGATATTTACCTTTTGATTGTCTTTTACTAATAAAGTATCCAATCTTCCTCTTGACCTGGAATAAACCTTTTGAGGCGGTACTTTTGTTGTTATTATAGCCTGACACTGAATAACATCAGGATATTTAATCAGCCAAAAAGAAATAAACATGATAACTACAGCTAAGAAAATAAGCGTTGTGCCCCACTTTAAAATACCTATTGGGGTTTTTTCCAATATTTCCCTAATCTGCTCACTACTTGGTTCTATTTCGTCAACTTTCATAATCAATTACCCAACTCCAGTTGATTTTTAACTAGTTCATAATATGCCCCCTTTTTGCTGACCAATTCATTATGTTCTCCTTCTTCGATAATTTCTCCTTTTTCCAATACAATAATATTATCCGCCTTTTTTACAGTGCTAAGGCGATGGGCAACGATTACCACAGTACGATTCTTAAAAAAGAGATTTAACTTTTCGATAATCTCATCTTCATTTGTTGCATCTAAGGCACTAGTAGCTTCATCCAAAAACAAATATTCGGGTTCTTTATAAATGATTCTTGCTATTAAAATCCGCTGTTTTTGACCTCCACTCAGTCCTAGACCGCTTGCTCCAATTCGGGTATTGTATCCTATAGGTAAAGTCTCTATGAAGGATTCTATATTTGCAATTCGGACAGCTTGCACCAATCTTTCTTTATCTATTAATCCTTCTGAATCCGATTCGGTAATATTACGGGCTATCGTATCGGAAAAAACATATCCTTCTTGCATAACTGCCCCACATTTACTTCTCCAAAAAGACGAACTAAAATTGTTTAAAGAGGTATTTCCAATTTCTATGTTTCCCGATGTTGGAATTACTATTTTTAACAAGTGTTTTAACAAGGTCGTTTTTCCGCTACCGCTAGCACCAACGATGGCAGTCACCTTGCCTTCGGGGATAATCAGACTCAAATTTTTCAACACCAAAGGTGAATGTTTGCTTCCGTATCTAAAGTTTATGTTGTTTAGTTTAATCGTTTTATTGATGGGAAGCTTCGTTACACTGTTTTCTTTTTTATTTTCTTCATCTTTTTTAATATGGACTTCTGAAATTCTTTCTAAGCTGATTTTAGTGTCCTGGGCAACTTGAATAAAAGTTAATAGGTTATTTACAGGAACATTCAGTTGACCAAGTATATACTGTATCGAAAGCATAGCTCCAAGAGTTAAATTCCCATCAATAACACCTTTGGCTGCCAAAAAAGTTATTACAATGTTCTTAAGCTCATTGACAAAGGTTCCACCTGTGTTTTGAATTTGCTGCAGCGCTAAACTTTTAACTGAGACTTTATATAAACGGGCCTGAATAGTTTCCCATTCCCATCTTCTCCTTCTTTCAGATCCATTTAGCTTAATTTCCTGCATACCATTGAGAAGTTGAATAACGCTACTTTGATTACCTGATGACAGATCGAAACGTTTATAGTCCAATTCTTTTCTCTTTCTTAAAAAGATAATTGTCCATGCTAGATAAATGACTGTTCCAGCCAGGAATACGATAAAAATTGTAAAGTTGTAATAGATTAAAACAAGACTAAACACAAATATGTTTACGAAAGAAAATAAGGACCCAAAGGTTGAAGAGGACAAAAAGTTTTGAACTCTATTGTGATCCTGCATCCTTTGCAAGAGATCTCCAATATTTTTTCTTTCAAAGAAAATAATTGGCAGTTTCATCAATTTCATTAAGAAATCTGATAACAACCTTATATTTATTCGACTGGTCATATGGAGCATCAACCAGTCTCTGATTATTTGTACAGATGTAGTACTTGCAAAGAAAACTAATTGCGCAATCAGTATTAAATAAACAAAATTTAGATTTTGATAATTAATGCCGTAATCGAATACAGCCTGGGTTAAAAATGGCAAGGCTAATTGTAATAAAGTTGTTATAATTAGCCCTAAAAAAACCTGCCCTAAGATTTTGGTATATGGTTTAAAGTAGGGTTTCAAGAATTTAAACCCAATTCCTGTTTTTGGATTTTCTTCTTCACCTTGATAAAAAATAGGGGTTGGTTCAAGCAATAGCACCAACTCTTCGGAGTTTATCGATTTATTCTTTTTGGAAGACCATCCGTCGTTGAATTCTTCTTTAGAGTAGGTAATAAGACCATAGGCGGGATCAGAAACGTATACTTTATCTTTTTCTACTTTATAAACAACAATAAAGTGACGTTGCCTCCAATGAACTATACATGGCAACGGAGCTTCTGTTGCGAGTGTTTTGAAGTCTATGGTTGCGCCTAAGGAGTGCATTCCTATTATTTCTGAAGCTTCCGCAATACCCGCAAAAGAAGAACCTTGTCGGGTTATATGAGTCTTTTCACGTAAGAAATCATTATCATAAACCCTACCATAAAATTTTGCTATGATTCGAAGACACGTAGGACCGCAATCCATTTGATCCAACTGCTTATAAAAGGGGAACTTTTTTTTAGCAGGGCTCCTAATTTTTTCAAACATTTCCCGTAGTGTTTTTTTCATAGGCTTTTTGAAATAATTCAACTAAATGGATTATTGTTTGTAAATTCTATTTTTTGAGTAAAATGAGTTTTCCTAAAATCTTAAATGAAGAAATGCAACTAGGGTTAAATACCATCAAGTAAAAAACTGTCATATGCCTTACATTTGGTTCAACTCAAGAAATTTGGAAAATGTGAAGTTATAAGGCTGATTAGACATGTCAAATTTCTTAGTCTGAGAAATCCATTTATCTCTTGTGAATATGAACATGCTTTTGATCATCAAATAAATTTTTAAACCGTCATTTGTAAATAGCATTTCCGCGCCAATTGAGTGATTTTCAATTAATGACAAGTCTTGATAACATTTTCCCAAATAAAAATGAATTCGACCTAAAGCTTCGTGTCTCTTTTTTCCACTGAAGATGCCACGAGCCAAACAAGCATTTAGACAAGTAAAAGTTGTATAATAAGTATAGAGCGCATGAAAAATTATATACAAACTTCGCGTCTCAGTGGTTCCATTTCCCAGATGTAAAGTTTGAATAATCGTAGAAGGGTCAGTTTTTATAAATTTGGGTATATCATATATCAAAGTGTTAAATATAATGTGCCCTGTTTGGTGTGCAATATCATCAATAAAAAAAACCTCATTGTATTCTTCTTGGTATGCATTGATGAAGCCGATTCCATGTGCACTTAGCGCAGCAAAAGAATTTCTTAAGGTAGTGTCTACATTAAAGATTACAATTTTTTTGGTTACTCTATTGATTAGTTCAAAATGGGCGGGAATAGTTTGTTTTAAAATATCGAAAACCCTATTTAAATTTTCTGAATGACGTGCGGTTATATCGCTAATTTCTACCTCTAGTTGAGTTTGATTAACGTCATGATAAAATTGATTTAAAAGCGTAATGGGATACTTAAGTATTTCAATCCTCGAATTCTTAATATATTTAAGAGGTTCAAATTTATGTTTACATTCTTTTCCATTAACTGTCAGGGTTAGTTCCCCATTTTCAAGAGTATTTAACTCGTATCTATTTTGGGCCTCACAGTCTACAAACCACCCAAGGTTTGGCAAATAAACTCTTCCAAACTTATCTGCGGTTACTTTCAAATTTTTGAGTCTTAGATGAGGCTTTATATAGCCATAAAGTATAGCGTTCAAATCTGCTTTGCTTTCCTTTTTACTTTTAAAATAGGCAAACAAAAGTGGTTCTTGATAAATACAATCATCGTTAAAATCCAAGTAGTCAAATATTCCGATATCATTTTTATACAATAGGACTTTTATATTTTCAATAAGGATATTTTGACTTTCTGCAATATTTTTATGTATACTAGAGGCTTTCATTTATGTAAACAAATATTCCGTCCAGAGAAAGAATCATTCCGTCGTCGGGTGTTTCTAAAAACACGTCAATGAGATTTTCTTTAAGAAGATTATCAAAAGTGAACTTTAGAAAAAGTTGTCATTTATGAATTTCAAGATTTGTAGCCAAAAACAGAAAGACTGTCTATTTAACCAAGACAGTCTTTATTTTAATAAAATCAAAACAATTTGAATTATTTTGATTAATGGTAAGCATTCATGGCTTCAGCTATCTGCAAAGCTAACTTATGAGCTTGGCCCCAAAAACCATGGCAGTCACCTTGACCCCCACCTTGGACTTTTTCAAGGACATCACTAGCTTGGATTTTTTCAGCTTTGGTCTTAAACTCAGCCAGACTTAATCTTGTTGTTTGCATAATTCAAAGTTTTAAAATTAGTAACCTTACCAAATGACTATACAAAACACAGTACATAAATACTCTTCATTAGGTTTGTATATAGTAATTAATATTTAATTAAGTAAATATAGCTATAGAAGGAGAGGTTTGCTGACACAATGTAACAGTCGTAGTGTTTTTTGTAATAACCGATAAAAAATTTCACTTCGATACCCCACATGAAGTAACTCTATTACGACTTCACGAAATAGTTAATGCGGTCTTACTCATAGAAATTTTCAAAAATCAATTGGAGCGACTGTTTGTCAAGTGTGAATTCAATTAAGATTTGCTTAATTCATTTTTGAAATCAGCTGCTCTTTTAGGGGCTCGTCAGCATCTTTCTCCCATGGTCCTTTTCCGCCTTTTGGTCATTTTTACGGTCCCTAGGACAATCCCCACGAGTGTTAACGTCATCACGAGGTAGCGTGTATTAACTTGTTTGGTTTTAAGCGACAAGTTTAGCAAAGCATTCGTTATGAGTATAGTAAAAAATTAACCTGGCCGGTCTAGAGGAAAAAAATTGGGATCTTGGTTAAAGTCCTGCGCAATGAATTCCTGCGGATTGAAGCCCGAAAAGTGTTTGAATTCCTTGATAAAATGCGATTGGTCTGCATAACCACATTGATAGGCTACATGGGACCAAACAATTTTCTCCTTTTTTTGGATCTGTTGCAAAATTTCGTTGAACCTAAGGATCCGTTGATAGTATTTTGGGGTTAGCCCGATATACTTTTTACATTGATCGATAAGGTGTTTCTGGGTATGTGGATAGGTATCCATAATATCTTGATAGCTGCTGGCCGACTCTCTTTGCAGTTGGCCCATTAGATTGAGCAACTCCACCGGTGGCGCCAAGTTCTCGTTAAATCGCGCCTTTAACCAACGATCGCCGCATTCAAATTTTTCTACCGAGCTTTCCTTTTCCAAAAGAAGCTGCCTGAGTTCCAACAACTCCTGGTCAAAGATTGCTTCGGCAGGAAGAATCTTTTCGTTCAACTCCTCGATAGGAAAATGAAAAAAGGGATGGGCCCCAAATGCTTTGAATTGAATAACAAACATTTCGGATTGTTGATGGGCCGAAATAGAAATATAATTTCTGTGCATTCCCGATACCCAGACCTTGGTGAATTCCGCATTGGGTTTTAGCGTGGTGTTGTCAAAAGTATTCCGTTTTATACCATCTAACTCAAAAATGATAAAAATATGTCCGGTGGGAATAACGCGCTCTATGGAATGATCTGGAATAAAGTCCTTAAAATGGAATACGGATTCAACATATTGATCAAAGGGAGGCGAAAGGGTATGGGTTTCAAATAACATTCACATAGTTTTTATGGTTATGGAAAAACAAATCAACTTTTGTGCCCGGGCTTTTCAAATGTAAATAACATCTCCTGCCCATTCAATTGTTTGAAATTTGGAAAACCGGGCAAAAAATACGTTTAAGCTAGCCTTTTTTCAAAGCAGATGCTGTTTTCAACGCCTTCATAGGGACTGTAATTTAAAATGATCCGATACCCGTTCTTTTTGTACAGGCCAATGGCTTCCGGTTGTTTCTTGCCGGTTTCCAGGATACATTTTTCATAGGAGAGTTCGCTGGCCCAAGCCTCGAGCGCTTTAAGCATCTTGGTAGCAATGCCTTTTCCCCTGCCTTGTGGCGTGGTATACATTCGCTTTATTTCCACCATACCAGGTGCGTACTCCTTTAATGCCCCACAACCTACGGCTTTGCCCTTTTCATAGGCTACAATGGCGTATTTTATTTGATCAATTTTATTGAATTGGTCATAAAAAGGATGGTCATCGCCGTCCCTTATGGCCAGATCGGCATCCAGCTGTTTTACTAGGGCCACAAAATCAGCATTGGAGGCATCAGTGCGTACTATTTTTATCATTTCCTTAGGCACAAGATCAAGGTGGTTTTAGGGAGTCTTTTCCGCAAAGGTCTTAAAATTGTCCAGCCATTTTTGTACCTGTTTTTTGAACATCCCTGGAAAAAGAAAAGCCATGGCCCTGGGAACGAATCCCCTAAAGGCGGTATACTCAATCTCCGATTCGTACCTGGTCCTCGAATCGCTTAAGGAAACAAACCTGCATTCCATGCTATTGTCCATGTGTTTGTGGTGGTAATGGGCCAAGAATCTATCGGGTAGGCTATTGTCCATAATGGTTTCGGTAAGTTCCATTTCTCCCTTGCCCATTTTATAGCGCATTTTGGAAATGGCACCATTCTCACCAGCGGTGCCCTCTAAGAGGGTCTTGTCCAAAAAACCTTCTTGATATTCCCCCAAATATTGGGGGTCGCCAAACAATTGGGCCACTATGTCCTGTGGTCGATCAATTTCAATGGTACAGGTAAATTTCATGGATTAGGATTTTAATTGTTCTGCTTGCGTTTGGATCCTATCCAAATTTACTATTTTTCCAGAGATTACTTCTTTCGAATCATATTGAGCGAAAACCACCCCAATACCAGTATAATAATCCCCATAACAGCCCACAACCAGAACTTGTTCTCGAAAAGGGCCGAAGATGTTTCCACTGGCGTTTTGGAGAGGAGGGATTCTACCCCTAAGGTCAACGGCGCTGCATTTTTTGGAATACTTTCCAGAAAGCGGCTCAGGTCATATTTTGGCTTTACGGCATAGGGGTTGCCATAAATAAGACTGTAACGGGCCTCTTTGGCAAAGCGCACGTCCAACCAATATTTATGTCCTTCCACGACTACCGATTCAATTTCGAGCGGTTCGTTGTCCTCGTTCTCGATTTGGATTTGGATTTTTGAGGCGGCGGTACTCGGGAACTCGAACCCGTTTTTTTCCAGGGAACTTAAAGTGCCTGCAAATAGGGTGGCATAATTGTAACGCCAGCCCTTTTCGGTCTGTATACTATCGAGGACATATTTTATGGTAATAGGGCGGTAGTAGTCCAATTGGTCTTTGCACCTGATCTCTATATGGCTTACGGGTACCTTTTGCTCCAAACTTAGGTTTACCGCAGTACGCTGCGTCTTTGGTTCCTGGGCAATATCGAGTTTCTTGACCGGGTATTTGATCTTAGTGGCCGGAACTGTGGTGATCTTGCCTATTTGTGCTCCTAGGAGTTTGGGATCTGTCCTGCTCTTTACCCCAATTCTAAAATAACGGTATTTGGCATTTGTAAAACGAAGGGTGGTAAATTTATAGTCGGTCAGTTCATTTTTAATGGCCAGTATCCGGTAATCCTCCAATAGGGTAAACCAATTCTGGTTGTCCTGACTTCCTTCCAGGGAAAGGAGCCAATCAAAATTGGGAGTGTTAAAATCCAGTCTTATTTCATTAATGGTCTCGCCCTTGGGAATCTGGTAAGTAACGTAATGTTTCTCAGCAGTACTAACGGCGTTTATTCGTTCTATATTGACCCAGTTGTAGCTATTCTTTTCTCGTGATTCACGGAGGATATAAGGCGCCTCAATGGTATCGTTGTCTTTGGTAATGCCCAAAATTCGGATATCGGATAAATCCTTGGAGACTTTGTTGAATATTGCATTGGGTAATACCACCTGGTGCCAGTTGGAGGTGACTCCACTGAGCTCCCGTTCATATCTATACCCATCCGTTTGTCCAATAACGCCGAACGAATGGCCCAGAAACAGAACAAAAACCAAGCTAGCTTTCCGACTCATTTGCAATGCTGTTTTTAAATCGGTTATATAGAAAGGAAATAATCAGTAGTAGCACCCCTAAGGCCACAAAAACGATGGTCTTGGAAATTGTGTTTAGATGGGAGATGTCGTAAAGGAAGAGTTTGATCAGGGTAATGCCGAACAAAACAATGGCCCCGATACGTAGGTATTGTTTCCTTTTCCAAATACCCAGCACAATCAACAATAGGGAATAGGTGCCCCAAAAAATACTAAGGCTTAGTTTATGGGATTGATTGGCCCCTGCTAGATCCATCCAATGGAGCAATTCGCTACTGGCGACCCAAATAATACAAATATGGAGCATAAATTCGAAAGGAACCCTAAAATTTATTTTCATAAAGGCTTGCTTACCATAGTGGTAACAGCTCCACAGTAACATTGCTGCACAGACAAAGCTAACATAGCGTATGCCGATGTTCATGGGACCAACCGTATAGAATTCGCCCAGTGTTTGATCCAGATAGCTTTCCCTTAATTCGCTAAGTGCATAAAGGCCAAGGGTTAAAAATAATAAAAGAGCCAACATGCTTAGAACGAGGTTTACTATCCCCATAAGCCGGTTTCCTATTTTCGTGATATTGAAAAGCGACATGGCGCCCAGAAAGATCAGGGAGTAATTCAGGAGCCATATGGTGTTGTAACGTCTTAGATCCCAATTATAGATCCGGTTGTTATAGGTTTGATCGTCCTGAAGAATCAGCCTAGAATCGGCGTACAGTTGCTCCCAGTACGTATCGATTTCTATTACAAACGCGAAGTAAAGTACAATTCCTAAAAGTACGGGGGTTACCACAGAGAACATGCTGGCCAAGACATTGCTCGGTATCTCGGTTGTTTGGTATTTGGAACTACGATCAAGATAGGTTACTAACCCAAGGGCAGCGGCCACTGCCATAGAAGTAAAAAAATTGATGTTCAACAGAGGCGTCACACGCAACTCATCGGGATTTTCAAAGGAAACGCTAGGTACCAAGATCCAATCATGTACCAGGCTAAAAAAGGAGAGTACGATAAGCGGATAGGCCAATCTTTCATACATGGCAACCCCTTTTGTCCTGCCTATCCAGAAAAGCAAAGCGGCTTCAAAGGCCCATAACAAGCTTACCCAATTGCCATCCAATTGCACAGGTACGGCAATGGTAATGAATACCAGTACCAGGCCGGCAATCATATAAAAAATGTTCTTTTCAGGATGTTTCTGTCTAAAGAACAACACACTGACTACAAAATGGATCAGGGCATTGCCCAGGGTAAACAGTCCCAAATATGCGTTCCCTTGTTCCTGACCAGAAACTAGACCGTACCCTATACCATAAAAAATAAAGGAATTTGACATCACGAGCAGTACGTCAAAGGCCGAAAATTTTTCCTTGCCTATCATCTTATAGGCAATAAAAGTGATATAAAAAATGAGGAAAAAGAGCAATAGGAAAAGTAGCGCCAAAGCAAAGTGCCGCTCTGCCTCATAGGAGATGACTACCCAGGGAACATAGATAAGCCAGGTTAGTACAAACGCACTGAAGAAAAGCGGCTTCCAATACTTCTTGAAGGCGATGATCAGGACCCCGCAATTGAGAATCACCATATAACTGTAGAGCACGGCCACCTTTCCGGAACCGTCACTCAACAAAAAAGGTACCGCATAAGCTCCTACCAGACCCAGGACGGCAATAATCTGTTTGTTGTAGTTTAAAGCGGCCGTAATGGTAAATGCCGTAAAAACGACCATCAATGCAAAGGTTATACCTTGGGGTATAAGCTCATAAAAATCGTATGCAGCGTAGGATATAAAATACAGTATGGTCATGGCGCCGCTGACCAGTACCGAACTGTAATTTTCGTAATTTGATTTTAACCGTATGCCAAACCCCAGCAGAACCAAACCACTTGCATAGCCCAGTACAATACGGGTAAGTGGACTTATTAGATTGTGTTCTATGGAATATTTGGCGCCTATGGCCACTCCTATAATCGTGATTATGATCCCAATCTTATTGATGAGGTTCTCCCCGATGAATTTTTCCCAATTGGACCTCGCGTTTCTTTTAGAGGGCGTACCAACTGTTGCAGGTTGTCTCCCAACAGAATCTTCCTTACTGGAAGGAGCGGCATGGGCCTGGGGAACGATAGGGATATCTACTTCCGGAGTTTTATCCGTTCGCTGTGGGGCAGCGGGTATTTCTTCCTTTTGCACCGGTTTCCCATCTTCGGATGCCTTTAAGCGCAAGAGCCCCTTCCGTAGCTCGTCAATTTCACCGGAAAAGGCCTCTTGTCTTCTTAAAAGGTGTTCCAACTGTCGGGAAAGCTGGTCTATTTTCTCCTGGTTATCGGCCATTTGGTTATTTCGAAAATGCTATCACAGACCAAACTAGGTAAATTTTCACAATAATTTGAATTCTACTTCACGGAAAATTACAAGCTTCGTTTGTAATGGTAGGGAAAATTCCTGTTTTTGAGCGTATTTACATATTCACAAATTCAAATCCGGCCAAGGGAATATTTCGCAGATCAAATTCTGTCTCGTTCAACAGGATGCCATGTTCCAAATAGGCCTTGAGATTGGCTAGCCAAAAGGTCCATCCATTGCTGCAACCATGATGGATGTTAAGTCTGCTCTCCTCATCGGTAGGGATTTCGTATTGTCTTAGCGATACCAGCACCGCATTGCCCTTATCCTCCAAAGTGATGGATACTTTGCTTACCCCCGCAAAGGAAAGTTCCAAAAAGTCCGTTCCATTGGCCTGCAAAACCATACCTTTTTCCTGTCCGTCCCAGTTGTGCCATTCCCAGATATAGGTATCGCCTGCCGCTATGGCCTCGGAGCTGTCCCGTTGTCTCCCATCTTTCTCGCTATATACGGCATTCCTTAAGAACCAAGAGGTGATTCCTTCCGTGGTGCCCCAGCACCAGTACAATTTTTTCATAGGTGCCTTTATATGGATTTTTTTGGTAAAGGCATCGAAGCTTAGGTTGCTCATTTTTTTACTTTTTTCGTTTTAACTCGTAGTTGTATATTTCCCTACCCAATGCAGCCAAAAAGGGTATTCCCAGGTCGTCGTATTCATAGACATCATCATTAAAAATGCCGTCTTTGTTGACCAAAATGGTCGCGGTCAGCAAAAATTCAATATGGTTTTTGGTGTCACTAATATAGGCACAGTCCGTTAAGGTACCATACGCATAACCTACCTTGTTGTATATCTTGATATGGGGGGGGATGTCTGCCTCCTCATCCCCGTACATAAAGAACTTTACATAGCTGTCATAGTAGGTTTCGGGATCATAGCCTATTGCCTTGGGCAGGGTATGCATCGCATTCAATAAGAACTTGTGCTGTTCCGTGCTAAGATCAAATCGCTCCATCTCCGAATATTTTTCAGGGAAAAGGGTACGCTTCAGTACCTCATGTTGGGCGTCTATGGGATAATAGTTTTTTAAACTAAAGTCAAAGGGTTCATGCTGTAGCATATCATCCTCGTAATAACCGCTGCCCTTTTTGATCCCGTTCATTTGCAAGGCCTTGGCCGAAGTGTTTATTATTGGCTCCGTGGGCGCTGTAGTACTGTCATTGAGATAGATGATAAGCGGTTTGGTTGTAATTTCATCGGCATTGGGTGTAGAGAGCCTATGGGCAATACGCATAGGGGCAATCCCTTTGCTCGCCAATTGCCGATTGATGTAGTCCTGACCCATAAACTCGAAGAGACGGTTATAGGCTTGGTTATCGCTAACCGCAAATATTTTTGAAATTTCTTCTGCGAATGTGGTTTCCAGGGTGTCTCCCTCTACATAAAAAAGGGTGTTTCGGGATAGGGAGTCCACCTGATTCAATTTTTCCAGGCTTAAAACGGCGATTGGAAATTTTACGGTACTTGCGGGATAGAAATAGGAGTTCTCATCTACCTGAAAATCCAAGTCAGTAAAGAAAACGCTGTCATTTTTTCTATCGATTTGGGTATACCGTACCTGCAGCTCGTGCACTTCCACATGGTCCATCACTCTTTTTATATTGGGGTCTTGCGAGGAAAGGGCGAGCTTCAGTGGATTTGCTGACTTGGTTTGTGGCGTACAACTCCCTAACACCAATACGGTAAGTAGGCATAACTGCCTCCAGGTTTTACATTGCATGACCTGTAATGGTATCATTGCTGCAGCTTATATGGTGTCAACCCTCATAAATCTCTCCCCTATGGGGTGCCAAGGCGTCCCGTACGGGTATCATTGCGTCTTCCTCGACCACCATAAACGCTATGCTGTGCATCGTGCTGTGTGCCTTATGGCCGGTAATATTCAGATGTAACGCCTGCAACGCTATGTATTCCTTTAGGTGTTTTTCATGATGCTCGGCTGTCTTATGGGCATCAGGCCCCCTAAAATCCCAAATCAGTTTAATTTTTCTATTCACTGTATAGGCTTATATCCAAAAAATCAGCTTATTTTCTACTCACTGTCCTGTACAGAAACCCCTTTCTCGGCAAAGGCCTTAAAGTCCTGTAAATATTTCAACGATTGTTTTTTAAATGCACCTGGCATAAAGAATGCCATTGCCTTCATCATAAAACCGGAAAAATGGAACTCGGTTTCCGAAACCCATTCGGTCTGCTGTTCATTTATTTCCTTAAAATAGTTCTTCTGTATATTGTGCACCCCCTTGGTGTCATAGGTTGCATGGAACTCTTCGGGGAAATTACGTGCCATAATGGTCTCTATCAACACCAATTCGCGCTTTCCCATTTTATAATGCAATTCGGTTTTAGCGCCATCTTCTCCTGGATTTCCTGACAGAAGCTCATATTTCACCAGCCCGCGTTGCCAATGTTTCATATTTTCGGGATTGTCAAGTTTTGCGATAAGCGCATCACGGGATAGGTCAATTGTAATTCGTGTAGTGTATTTCATATAGTTTTGGTTTGCGAAATCAAAATGGGACGCCGGTCGGTGTCTGGGAAAGGTAGCGTGTGTGTGATTTCATTTTGATTAGGTTTGTTCCACTAATGTACTAAATTATCAGTTTTGCGCCCTGGTAAAAATGTGTTAATCAATGTACATAAGTCTTGTTCAACCTAACGGATTTGTTATTTTTGCGGAATGCGGTTTTTGAAAAAATTCGGTTTTCGGTCACAATATCCCCTAAGCGCCATCGCCCTGCTGGTTTTTGTGGCATCCTGCGATTCGCTCTTTAACAAAAATGAAGACAAGGAACCTATTGCTAGGGTGGGCGATACCTATCTGTATAAAGAGGATATTGCCTCACTTTTGGAAAGCAACATATCCAAACAGGACAGTGCGTACTTTGTAACCAATTATATTAACAATTGGGCCTCCAAACAATTACTGCTTTCCAAGGCAAAAATAAACTTGCCGGAAGATAAGTTATCCGAGTTTGAACAGTTGGTGAACGATTACCGCACGGACCTCTACACAAGGGCCTACAAGGAAGCTTTGGTACAACAGGGGCAGGATACCACCATAAGCCCTTCCCAATTGCGACTATTTTATGAACGGGAAAAAGAAAATTTTAAGCTTAAGGAAAAACTGGTGAAACTACGCTTTATTGAACTTCCCAAGCAGTTCTTGAACAAGGAGGAGGTAAGCAGACGCATAAAGCGCTTCAATGCGGAAGATGTGGAATACTTGGATTCCATTGGCGTGCAATTCACAAAACTCAATTTTAACGACTCACTTTGGATAAGGGCTTCCCGGGTCATCGAGGAAGTTCCGCCACTGACTTTCGAAAACCAGGAGAGATACTTAAAAAAATCACAATTTTTTGAATTGGAGGATTCATTAGGGGTATATTTGGCTAAGGTTATCAATGTTTTAGAAGTCAACGATATAGCTCCACTTTCGTATATAGAACCCAATATTAAACAAGTGTTGCTCAATAGAAGAAAACTAAACTATATTCGAAAACTGGAAACCGAAATTATTGATGAAGCTATTAAAGAAAAAGATTTTGAAGTGTATGGACAAGATGAATAAAATAGGACTTTCGCTTTGTTTTTTATTATGGGGAAGCCTATCCGCAATGGCGCAAATAGATTCCATTCCCGATACCCAGATCGAACCGACAGAAGAGGTTTTGTTAGCGAGTGCAGACATTAAAAAGGATTCCACCAAGAGCCCAAATAGGGTAAAGTTGGATGGTATTTCGGCGGTTGTGGGCGATTATGTTATCCTGGATTCGGATATTGAGAAAACCTTGATCGACCTACGGAGTCAAGGTGCTTCAACGGCCGATATCACGAGATGTGGCCTTTTGGGGAAACTCATGGAAGACCGTTTATATGCGCACCAGGCCGTACAGGACAGTATCTTGGTTTCCGATGACGAGGTAAATGCCACCAGTGATAGACAAATACAGCAATTGGTGGCACAGGTAGGGAGTATGAAGAAGGTACTTAAATTCTACAAAAAGGAGGATGAGGTAAGCTTTAGGAAAGAACTTTTTGAAATAAACAAACTTCGAATCCTGTCCGAAAAAATGCAGCAAAAGATTGTTG
Source organism: Eudoraea algarum (assembly GCF_050589645.1). Lineage (NCBI taxonomy): Bacteria > Pseudomonadati > Bacteroidota > Flavobacteriia > Flavobacteriales > Flavobacteriaceae > Eudoraea > Eudoraea algarum. The sequence continues at coordinate 77,664 of NZ_JBNGOQ010000005.1, forward strand.
GCGATATAGAGATTACCCCGGAAGAGGTGAGACAGTTCTTCAACAAGATTCCAGAGGCCGAACGTCCGGTATTCGGTGCGGAACTGGAAATTGCCCAGATCGTGAAGGAGCCCGAGATTCCGGAAACCGAAAAGCAAAAAGTCATAGACAAGTTAAATACGATTAAAGCCGATGTGGAGGAAAACAATGCGAGTTTTAGCGTAAAGGCTATTTTGTATTCGCAGGACCCAGGTTCCAAATCCAAAGGCGGTTTTTATAGTATGACAAGGGAAACCCCATTTGTAAAGGAGTTCAAGGATGTTGCGTTTAGCCTTCAGCAAGGGGAAATTTCCGAACCATTTGAAACTACCTTTGGGTATCATATTATCTATATCGAAAAAATAAGGGGTCAGGAATTGGATTTGCGCCATATCCTGATTTCGCCCGAAATCCCACAAAGTGCTATAGAAAAGGCAACGACCCAGTTAGACAGTGTACGGCAAATGGTCTTGGACGGCGAGCTTACGTTTGCCGAAGCGGCCTTGAAATATTCCGATCAAAAGGAAACGAAATTCGATGGGGGAAAATTGCGGAATCCGATAAACTTTGATTCCCGCTTTGAGCTCACCAATATGGATCCCACGCTGTACAACCAGGTCCGTAACCTAAAGGATGATGAAATCTCGAGACCGCTTTTGGAAGATGATCAACGGGGAGGCGCACCGAAGTATAAAATATTGAAAATTACTAACAGATATGATGAACATGTGGCCGATTTTGCCAAGGATTATATCAAGATACAGGAATTGGCCCTGCGCGAAAAACAGTTCAATGCCATTAAGGAATGGATGAACAAGCATATAAAGGATACCTATGTAAGCGTAAACGAGGGTAATAAGAGTTGCAATTTTGCTAACAATTGGGTAAAGGAATAATTGCATGTCAGACGTTGCCGCTATCAAGAGCTTAGTAGAAAAACACCATGCCCTAAAGACAGAGATCGCCAAAGTCATCATTGGTCAGGACGCAGTGATCGATCAAATCCTGATTTCCATTTACACGGGCGGGCATTCACTCCTAATAGGGGTTCCCGGTCTTGCAAAAACCTTGATGGTAAACACCATAGCACAGGCCCTGGGCTTGGATTTTAAACGTATACAATTTACACCAGATCTTATGCCCAGCGACATTCTGGGCAGTGAGGTTTTGGATCAAAACCGAAATTTCAAATTTATCAAAGGCCCGGTGTTCTCCAATATTATTTTGGCGGATGAGATCAACCGTACCCCGCCGAAGACGCAAGCCGCACTTTTGGAGGCCATGCAGGAACGTGCCGTTACCATCGCGGGTCAACGCCACAAACTAGCTTTGCCCTATTTTGTATTGGCCACCCAGAATCCTATTGAACAGGAAGGGACCTACCCTTTGCCCGAGGCCCAGCTGGATCGTTTTATGTTTGCCATAGAGCTTAAATACCCCTCTGTAGCCGAAGAAATCCAAGTGGTAAAGGCAACAACTTCAGATGATGAGGTAACGGTAAACGCTCTCTTTACGGCCGAGGAAATTTTAGCCGTGCAGCATTTGGTGCGGCGGATTCCGGTGCCCGACAATGTGGTGGAATATGCGGTAAATCTGGTGAACAGTACACGCCCAGTCCTGGAGACCACTTCTGATTTTGTGCGACAGTATATTGACTGGGGAGCGGGACCAAGAGCATCACAGAATTTGATTTTGGGCGCCAAGGCCCATGCCGCCATCCATGGAAAATACTCTCCGGACATAGAAGATGTACAGGCCATCGCCATGGGCATCCTCCGGCATAGGATCATTAAGAACTATAAGGCCGAAGCCGAAGGGATATCCGAGGAGGATATCATTTTGAAACTGCTGTAAGTTTTTTTGACTTTCCCACACTTATTGTAGGTAGGCGCTATTTTGGCCAAAAAAATGCGTTTGTATATCGTTTCTTGGAACTATTTTCAGAATTTCTGAAAATTCCTTGAATCGTGCACCAAAAATTTTAACAACGCCTTGGATTTTCTTAAATTTGAGGATTGCATAACCCATAAAAACACAAGATAATGGCATTTGATATCGACATGATAAAAGAGGTTTACGCGAACATGGCCGAACGGGTCGACAAGGCACGTGAGATTGTTGGCAGACCGCTTACCCTTTCCGAGAAAGTTTTGTACGCCCATTTGTGGGACGGCAATCCAACAAGGGCATTTACAAGAGGTAAGGACTATGTCGATTTTGCACCAGATCGCATCGCTTGTCAAGACGCGACTGCACAGATGGCCCTATTGCAGTTCATGCAGGCGGGCAAGTCAAAGGTGGCCGTGCCCACCACCGTGCATTGCGATCATTTGATACAGGCAAAAAGTGGTGCCGTGGCAGATCTGAAGACGGCTAACAGCACCAGCGCAGAGGTATTCGATTTTTTGGAATCCGTGTCCAATAAATACGGCATCGGTTTTTGGAAACCCGGGGCCGGGATTATCCACCAAGTAGTATTGGAAAATTACGCCTTTCCGGGAGGAATGATGATCGGTACGGACTCCCATACCGTAAATGCAGGCGGATTGGGCATGGTGGCCATAGGTGTAGGGGGTGCAGATGCGGTAGATGTTATGGCCGGAATGGCCTGGGAATTAAAGTTCCCCAAACTCATAGGGGTGAAACTGACCGGAAAAATTTCCGGGTGGACCTCCGCCAAGGATGTCATCCTAAAAGTGGCGGGTATCCTTACTGTAAAAGGGGGTACGGGCGCCATTATCGAATATTTTGGAGAAGGGGCCAAAAATTTGTCCTGTACAGGAAAAGGGACTATCTGTAACATGGGTGCGGAAGTGGGTGCAACTACCTCTACTTTTGGGTACGATGATTCCATGGAACGCTATTTAAGGGCTACCGATAGGAACGGTGTTGCGGATGCCGCCAATGAGGTGAAGGAGCATTTAACCGCCGATCCTGAGGTGTACGCCAATCCGGAGCCTTATTTTGATGAACTCATTGAAATTAATCTGGATGAGTTAAGACCGCATTTGAATGGCCCATTTACGCCTGATCTGGCCACTCCGGTCGGGGAATTGGGCGCCAAGGCCAGGGAGAACGATTGGCCCATAAACGTAGACTGGGGACTTATCGGTTCCTGCACCAACTCCTCTTATGAGGACCTTACAAGGGCAGCGTCCATTGCAGAACAGGCCGTGGCAAAGAAAATCAAACCAAAATCCGATTTTGGTATCAATCCAGGATCCGAACAAATACGTTATACCGCTGAGCGCGATGGCTTATTACAGATATTTGAGAATCTAGGGGCCACCATTTTTACCAACGCATGTGGACCTTGCATCGGCCAATGGGACCGTAGTGATTTAAAAGGTGAAGAAAAAAACACCATTGTGCATTCCTTTAACCGTAATTTCTCCAAAAGGGCAGACGGCAACCCAAATACACACGCTTTTGTGGGATCTCCCGAAATGGTCGCGGCCATTGCAATTTCCGGAAAACTGGATTTTGATCCCATGAACGATACTTTGATCAATGAAGAGGGCGAAGCGGTAAAACTCGATGAACCAATGGGCATAGAACTTCCACCAAAGGGGTTTGAAGTAGAGGATGCCGGTTATTTGGAACCCATGGAAGATGGCAGCGGTGTTGTGGTAAAGGTAAGTCCGTCTTCAGAGCGCTTACAGTTGTTGGAACCTTTTGTTCCCATGTCGCCGGAAAGTCTACAAGGAATGAAACTGCTGATCAAAGCTTTTGGCAAGTGTACTACGGACCATATTTCCATGGCGGGCCCGTGGTTGCGTTTCCGGGGCCATTTGGACAATATAGCCAACAATACCCTGATAGGCGCCGTAAATGCTTTTAACAAGAAGACCAATTTCGTGAAGAACCAACTTACCGGGGAATACGGCGGTGTACCCGATACCCAGCGTGCTTATAAAGCAGCGGGTATAAAATCGATTGTCGTTGGAGATCACAATTACGGGGAAGGGTCTTCCCGTGAGCATGCGGCAATGCAACCCAGGCACTTGGGAGTGGCCGCGGTCTTGGTCAAGTCCTTTGCCAGAATCCATGAGACCAACCTTAAAAAGCAAGGGATGCTGGGACTGACATTTGCGAATGAAAGTGATTACGACCTGATCCAGGAAGACGATACCTTCAATTTTGTGGATATCGCCAACTTTGCACCGAACATCCCGTTAACCATAGAGGTGGTACATTCGGATGGTAGTAAAGACCTTATAAAAGCAAACCATACCTATAATGGATCACAAATTGAATGGTTCATGGAAGGTTCGGCGCTGAACGTCATAAAAAGGGAAAATGCCGTTTAGGCCCCAAATGAAATAGTTGATAAAAACTCCTGATTGTCCTCAGGAGTTTTTAGTTTATAACAAACTCCCGAAAAATGAAAATCAGTAAAAAAACGGTTTTAAATATCTTGCTCATCGGCTTTGTGGTGTCTTTTTTTGTTACCCCTTTAGGCTATTACGGCAAGGTTTGGTTAAATAAGTTGTTCTCATTCAGTCCGGCCCCTACCTCAGAGGTGAACAGGTCGCAGATTACGGATTACGACTGGAAGCTCAAGGATGCAGAATGGAATTTCTTTAACTTTGAAAGGTCCAGGGGCAAGGTAGTCTTCATTAACCTATGGGCCTCATGGCGACTGCCCTGTGTGGCAGAGCTGCAGAGCATACAGGAGTTCTATAATGCCTATGGCGATAAGATCGATTTTTATATCATCACAAACGAGGAGAGGCCACCGGTGGAGGCCTTCATGGAAGAGCACAAATTTACCTTTCCGGTAACCTACCTTATTATCGGGGAGAAAATGCCCATAAACCCGGAAGAGGTACCTTCGTCCTACCTGATCGATAAAAATGGGGCCATTGTGATCCACAAGGAAAAGGGTATTGCCGATTGGGACAACGGGAAGATCTACGACTTGGTAGACAACTTATTGGCAACACAATGACGATAACACGAAACAAGCTGTTGGATGGCCTGTTAATCCTGTTGCTCATCCTTTTTCTTTTTACTCCGGTAGGATTTCATATAAAGGTACAAGTAAACAAATGGTTTTCCTTTAGCCCTACACAGCTTGCCCAAAAAGATCAGAAAAGCCTTGCCTCCTATGATTGGCAACTTTTGGATATGGAGGGACGCCGGTTTAATTTTGGGGAAACGCGGGGAAAAGTTGTGATAGTCAATTTTTGGGCCACCTGGTGCCCGCCCTGTGTAGCGGAAATGCCTTCCTTTCAACAGCTTTATGAGGTCTATGGGAACAAGGTGCAGTTTATCTTTTATGCGAATGACGAGGCAGCTCGGGTACAATCGTTCTTGAACAAAAAAAAGTACAGCTTTCCGGTATACCTGTCCGGTACCAGGACTCCGATCGAACTGGAACACCCCAGTATTCCTACCACGTATATCATAGATGCTCAAGGGAACATTGTACTGAAGGAGGTGGGTGCCGCCGACTGGGACAGTCAAACGGTCTATGAGCTGTTGGATCGTTTACTGATGGAACAGGGCATCTGATCAGCGCTGCTTAAAATATTTGAACGGGACAAAGAGCATACCAAAGCATTCCCCGTCTTTTTTTCCAAGTTTTTTGTGATGTATTTTGTGTGCCCTTCGTACACCACGGGCATACCAATTATTGGCATTTCTGAATAGTTTAAAACGTTGGTGGATAAAGATGTCGTGCACTGTAAAATAAGCGGCCCCATAGGCCATAATTCCAAAACCTAAGGGCCATCCATACCAAAAATCAGTATTTGCCCCCGCATAGAAAAACGACATGCTGACCACGGCGTAGAAAATAAAAAAGGCATCGTTTCGCTCAAACCAAGAGTCATGGTCCTTTTTGTGGTGGTCCTTGTGCAGGTTCCAAAGAAAACCGTGCATGATATATTTATGGGTAAACCAGGCCATGAACTCCATGAAGCAGAATACCCCGATAAAAATAGCGATCCAAAGAAAAACCTTCATATTATACCAATTGTAGTTTATAATTCACATAGGACTTGGCGAGCAGTCCAAATTTTTGGTAATTCGGTACCCGAATACGAGTGTTCCTAATTTCCAAGGGCGGGGTGTTCTTTAGTTTTTGCAATAACTTTGAGTAGTACTTATAGGCGGTATACACGCCAAATTTGGCTTCATTTGGCAACTTTACTATCCCGGAATAGCCCAATGCAAAATCGGACTCAATTTCGTCTACAATCCTTTTTTTGGAAGCTTCATCGAGTTCCATCAGGTTGGTGTTGGGGAAATAGGTGCGATTCAGATCCTCGAAATCCTCCTTAAGATCTCTCAAGAAGTTCACTTTTTGGAAGGCAGATCCCAAGGCCATGGCAGCATCCTTAAGTTCACCATATTTTTCGGTATCTCCTTTAACAAAGACCCGTAAGCACATTAGGCCCACTACATCCGCGGAGCCGTAGATATATTCCTTGTACTCCTCCTCGGTCTTGTAGACCGTTTTAACCAAATCCATTCGCATACTTTTCATAAAAGAGGCCACGAGATGGTGTGGGATATCGTATTTGTGATAAGTGTGCTGAAAGGCGTTCAGAATCGGATTGAGACTGATCTTGGCCTCCAGCGCTTTCTCCATGTCTTTTTCAAAATTGTTGAAGAGGGTGGTTTTATCATAGGCATGGAAAGTATCCACGATTTCATCGGCAAAGCGCACAAAGCCATATATATTATATACATCGTTCCGTATGGAAGCGTCCAACATTCTTGTGGCAAGGGCAAAGGAGGTACTGTAGGATTCTGTGACAATTCTGCTACAGTTCTGGGAAACAGCATCAAAAATAGCTTTCATCTCTTAAGTATTAATGGTTTTTGCAATTAACCCTGACACCAATTTACCAGAAATCAATGAAGGGGGAACTCCGGGACCCGGTACGGTCAGTTGTCCGGTAAAGAAGAGATTCTTTACTTTCTTACTTTGTAATTTGGGCCTAAGAAATGCAGTCTGGGATAGGGTGTTGGCCATACCGTATGCATTCCCTTTATAGGAGTTGTACTGTTCTACAAAGTCATTTACACAGAAGGACTCCTTAAATATAATACTATTTCTTACATCCTGGTCCGTTCTTTTCTCGAATCTTTCCAAAATCATAGCGAAATATTGGTCCCTAAGTTCATCGGTATCGGCAAGCCCTGGAGCTATGGGAATTAAGAAAAACCCTGTTTCACAACCGTTTGGGGCCATGGTGGAATCGGTGATGGAAGGAAAATTAGCATAAAAAAGTGGGTTTTTAGGCCATTGGGGATTGTCATATATTTCTTGGGCGTGTAGGTCAAAATCGGTGTCGAAGAACAGATTATGATGCTCAATATTTTTCAACTTCCTGTCAAAACCTACGTAGAACAGTAGGGAGGAGGGAGCAAAGGTCTTCTTTTCCCAATAGGCGGGTGAATGTTGCCTATATTTTTGGTCCAATAAGGTCTCGGTATGGTGATAATCGGCCCCGCTAAGCACCGCATCGGCAGTTATCCTATCCCCATTGCAAACAACACCTATGGCCTCGCCATCTTCAATAAGGACTTTTTCTACCGGGCTATGGGTATGCAACTGTACTCCCAGTTCTTTGGACAGATTACCCATGGCCTCTACAATCCGATACATCCCACCACGGGGATGCCAAGTACCCAGTCCAAAATCTGCAAAGTTCATAAAGCTGTAGAATGCCGGGGTTTTACTGGGTTTGGCTCCTAAAAAAAGCACGGGAAACTCCAATATGGAAATCAACTTCGGATTGTTGAATTTTTTGCGTACCTCCGAACTAATGGTCCTAAAAAATTGGCCCAGTTGCAGCACAGTTTCCTTGGTGATCAGTTCAAAAGGTGAAATACCGGGCCTTAGCACAATTTTGTTCATGGCAATGGCATAGTTCTTCTGGGCCCTCAGGATAAATTTTCTTAAATAAGCAGAACTCCCTTTTTCTATTCGCTCAAACTCCTCACAAATTTTGTCCATACTATCGCCTATGGTGACCACCTCATCAGAAAAGACAATTTTGTAGGCCGGGTTAAGTTTGTCCAATAGGTAGTAATCCGAACGTGTTTTTCCGAAATCATGGAAAAACTTCTCAAAAATATCGGGCATCCAATACCAGCTGGGGCCCATATCAAAGGTAAAACCGTTTCTTTTTAATTGTCGTGCCCTACCGCCAAGCGTATCGTTTTTTTCATAGAGGGAAACCTGGTATCCCATTTTTGCCAGATAGCAGGAAGCGGACAAAGAGGAAAATCCGGAGCCGATTACGATGATTTTTTTATTCATAGTGCATATTAAGTATGGGTTGGGGCGTATACAAACTTGCTAATCACAGCGCGGATACCAGTTCGCCAATGGAATCAAAGGTCCTAATGGAGGAGGGGAGGCCGTTCTGGGAAAAATGTTGCACCTGATGCCCCAAGACCCACAGCTTGTAATTTCCATTGCTATTGATGGATGTGGTAAAATCCTTGACATATCGATCCAATTTATCCTTGCTGGGCTCTACCGTAAAATAGGACAGGAAATGAAGGCGGTCATAGTATTTTCTTAAGTCCACTAAACTTTCTATAGGGACGGTCTGGCCAAGGTATATCGTTTTATAACCTCTTAGGATAATCTCGTAATTTACGAACAGCAGACCTATCTCATGGATTTCATTCTCCGGGAGGAATAATACAAAAGTCTTCTCTTTTTTTGTAGGTTCCAGTATCTGTAGCTTTTCCGTGTTGATTACTATTTTTTGCTTAATGAGCCCTGTAATAAAATGTTCATGGGCCGGACTTATGGTATCTGTTTGCCATAAAAGGCCCAATTCGTTGAGCAAGGGAACAAAAACATCGGTAAAAATATCCCGAAACGAGTATTCGGACAGCAGGCCGTTATAGGTGTTGAAGAACAAGGTCTGATCAAAATTGATCATGGCCAGTTTAAAGGCGTTTATCGCATGGTTTTTTACACTGTGCTTGGCCACAATCTCACGAACCATAAGGGGAATGTCCTTTTCCGGAATCTTGGCAATTTTGGAAATTTTGTACCCGTTGTTGTAGAGCAGGGTTACGTTCAAAAGTTTCTGCAGACTGCTAATACTGTAGGTCCTTATGTTGGTGGCTGTTCTTTCGGGCGATAGGAGATTGTATCTTTTTTCCCAGATTCGTATGGTATGGGCTTTGATTCCGGACAGGTTCTCCAAGTCCCTAATGCTGAAAAATTTTTTTACATTGTTCATCTTTTTCACGAATATGTTAAACGAATCTACAATTTTAATTGCGGAAGGAAAAAAAACCGGACATCAAATTTCAGGAAAAATTACAGCATTCTTTATTTTTTGATAGAGAACGGCCAAGTTGGTACAAAGAGGTTAGGAGATATTTTGATATCTTTAGGTATCCAAGGATTTTACCTCTTTAGGGTAGAACGAACCAAGCGGAGGGAAAAGCTATCCCTAAAGACCTCAGATGGCGTTTCATACACCTTGCCCACAATGACAGCTGTTTCTGGGGACAGTGCTGTTGATAGAACCTCGGATAAGATGAAAAAATTTAGTAAAATGAGAAAAATTTTAATGCTGGCAGGGATAATCCTATGGATTACCGCGTGCAAACAGGAAAAGAAAAGAGATGTGGAGGCTTTAAGTACTCCGGAAGCCGAAACCGTGGAGGCCGAGTGGGTTACCCTGACCGATGTTTCGCAATGGCGCGGCTATAACCTGGATTCCCTTCCAAGCAATTGGTCCATAAAGGATGGGATTATTGAGTGTTATGGAAAAGCCGGTGATGTGGGCGGTGATATCATTTCCACCGAACAATATGACAATTTTGAACTTAGTTTGGAGTGGAAGATAAGTAAGGGGGGCAATAGCGGTATTTTTTATCATGTGGTAGAAGATACCATCTATCATTCTCCCTACCAGACCGGGCCGGAATACCAACTGTTGGACGATGAGGGTTCTGAAGAACCTGCGGAGGACTGGCAGAAGGCAGGTGCCAATTATGCCATGCATGAGACCAATGAAAAGAAAAGTCTAAACCCCGTGGGCGAGTGGAATACCAGCAAGATCATTTTTGATAATGGCAAGGTGGAACATTGGCTTAATGGCCAAAAAATAGTAGTCTTTGACAAGTTTTCGGAAGATTGGAAGTTAAAAAGGAACAGTGGTAAATGGAACGATTATCCCGATTACGGCAAGTCCAATGTAGGCTATTTGGCCTTACAGGACCATGGTGCGGGCGTATGGTTCAGAAATGTAAGAGTTCGTCGGTTATAGGTCAAAACCTTCTTTCGGGATGAAACCCGTTGATGTTCATGGACAGTTTCTTACCGGAGATAATTTCCGAAACCAATTTGCCGGTGGCGGGACCAAGGCTCCATCCCATCATGGCATGCCCGGTGGCAATGGTCAGGTTTTCAGGTTTTGAGGTCCTCCCGATATACGGTAATCCATCGGGGGAAACGGGCCGCAGGCCACAGAGGGCCTTTGATTGTTCCTGGGCCGTAATTTTGAGCTCTTCGTAGTAACTGCCCGCAGCCTTGGCAATGGCGGCCACTCTTTCCTTTCTAATTTTATGATTGATGCCCGATAGTTCCATAGTGCCTGCGAACCTGGTAAAACCCTTCATTGGGGTAACGGCTACCTTAGCCTCCATTAGAATAGCCGGAAGCCTTACCGGTGTGGGTCTGCTTACGTTTATCCGATACCCCTTCCCCGCTTGTACATTGAGTCGTAGGTTTAGCCTTTTGGCCAGGTGCTGGCTCCATGAACCTGCTGCCAGGATCACTTCATCTGCCTTGTAGCTTCCTTTGTTGGACACTACATCCGAGATTTTTGTTCCCTTGAGCTGAAAATCGACCACTTCCTCATTGGTTTTAAATACAACACCTTGCATGGCCAGATAATGCTTCAAATTTTGCATGATTTCATTTGGCGAAGTATGGGCGTCGCATTGATAGTGTACCGCCCCCAGGATTTCCTGGTTCAAATTGGGTTGTAGTTCATTCAATTCCTTCACCGACAATTCCCGAACCTCCAAGCCTTCTTCCTTGGCCCTGTTGGCCACTTCCTTTTCGTGTTTTCCCTCTTTGATCGTCTTATAGAGCATCAACAGGCCCTTTTTTTCCAATTGAAATTCTCCGAGTTTCCCCGAGTGGCGCATATCAAAATAAAGATCTCTGCTTAGCAGGTTGATGTCCTTGATCAAGGGAATGGCCTTTTCCACCTTCGCTTGGGTAGCGGAGGTATTGAAATACCAGGCCCACTTCAGAAAATCGAGACTGAGGCGTGGTTTCATATAGAAAGGACTGCTGCTGCTAAACATCCATTTGATTCCCTTGGCCATCATTCCCGGGGAGGCCAATGGGATAATATGGCTAGGGGTTAGATAACCTGCATTGACATAGGACGCGCCTCCATCCATATTGGACATGTCCACTACGGTAACGCGATAACCTTCCTCAAGCAAATAATAAGCTGCGCTTAGGCCTATAATGCCCCCGCCGATTACGATACAATGTTTTCCCATAAAACCTCTTTAAATAGGGTACTGCTTAGCGGATTCTAAGTTACGTATAAAGTAAATAGATAAGCAAAAAGAGACCGTCCGAAAAAGGATTAGAAACTAAAGATTGTTGCGTCCAATACCACCGCCCTCTCCGTTCCGGCATTGTGCCTACGGAGCCTGTCGTGCAGATCGGCGGTCTGCCCGATATAGTACCTCCCGTTTTTGTGCGAGTAAAGGATATAAACGTAGCACATAGCGATAAAAAAATAGCCCCAGTCCCTCTTTGGGAGCTGGGGCCTTGGTGCCCACGACTGGAGTCGAATGCCGACGCTTCGGTCGGCATCCCGACTTCCGTAGGGACGGAACGTCGGGACCAGCGCACGACCTTTAGGAGTGTCTGCGGATAAAGTCCTTGATCCTTGGTCCCGAGAGGTTCTTCAGTTTGTGCTCGAGCATCATGGCCTCGCCCCTTGTTTCCTTCTCGGTATGCCATGTGCCGACGCTCCGGTCGGCATCCCGACTTCCGTAAGGACGGAACGTCGGGACCAGGGACCATGGCCTGTAGGGGGCCGTTGCCCTCTCCGTTCCGTTGTTGTGCCTACGGAGCCTGTCGTCCAGATTGGCGGTCTGCCCGATATAGTACCTCCCGTTTTTGTGCGAGTAAAGGATATAAACGTAGCACATAGCGATAAAAAAATGACCCCAGTCCCTCGTTGGGAGCTGGGGCCTTGGTGCCCACGACTGGAGTCGAATGCCGACGCTTCGGTCGGCATCCCGACTTCCGTACCACGGAACGTCGGGACCAGCGCACGACCTTTAGGAATGTCTATGGATGAAGTCTTTGATCCTTGGCCCTGAGAGGTTCTTCAGTTTGCGCTCAAGTACGATTGCCTCTCCCCTGGTCCCTTTCCGGGTAGACCATACCAGGGACCATGGCCTGTAGGGTGCCGTCGCCCTCTCCGTTCCGGCATTGTGCCTTCGAATCCTGTCGTCCAGATTGGCGGTCTGCCCGATATAGTACCTGCTGTTTTTGGCCGAGTATAGGA
>NZ_JBNGOQ010000005.1:90313-518443 GCF_050589645.1 Eudoraea algarum
AAACGTAGCACATAGCGATAAAAAAATGACCCCAGTCCCTGTTGGGAGCTGGGGCCTTGGTGCCCACGACTGGAGTCGAACCAGCACGTCCTTGCGAACACTACCCCCTCAAGGTAGCGCGTCTACCAATTCCGCCACGTGGGCATGACCATAATTTGGAAAACTGGTGCGCAAATATAAACAAGTTTTACAACACGCGTTCATTTTATCGCTACTTAAAATAAATTTTAAGAAAGGGGGGATTAGTATAATTTTATGCACTTTATTTCTTGGAAAAACCATCTGGTAAGACAATGGCAGAGGTGATGGTGCGTAGATTATGGCATGTGCAGATGTCCTCTGTTCCTGGCAACTTGAACTATGGGTTGCCCTGTTTCATAAACTCCCTTGGAGTCATGCCCAACTGTTTTTTAAAGGCGGCATTAAAGCTCGATTTGGAACGAAAACCAGCCTGATTGGCAATAGCTTCTATGGTGAGGTTGCGATTGCTTCCGTCTGCCAATCTTTTTTTGATATCCTCAATGCGATACTCGTTAATAAAGTCGTAAAAGTTCTTTCCCAGGGAATTGTTGAGCATCATGCTCAGATATTTAGGGTTGATATCCAAGGCCAGCGCCAGTGTATTTAGGCTTAGGTTGGGATCGGTATATAACTTTTGATCCACCATCAACCCTTTGAGCCCATTTTTTAAATTGGAAAGTTCCTCCACGGACATGACCCTGTTTCCGTTCACCAGATTCGTGCTTTTGTTCAATAAAAAGAATTTAGGATTCGATGCAATCTCTACCCCCAGCCACAGCAGGGTAATGCCCATGACCAACCACAACGGATTATAGGAAACGGTGGCGACACCAAAATCGTAAATCCATAGATTCACTAGGATCATGATGCCCCAAAATCCGAGCAGTAGGGCAAGGCCCAATAAAAACCTGAATACCCAGGATGCCAGTTTCCTATTACGGACCGGATGGTCCGCCTTCCAATGGTTATAGTTCTTAACGGCAAAGTAGAGATAAACACCCCCAAGTAGTACAGCTGCTATTTGTTCCGAATGGCTGAACAAGACTTCAAAGGGCGAAAACATAAACTGTAGCTTAATTTCTTCCGGTAGTAGGGCGAGAATCCCATAATACAGGAAAACCAGTATGCCTGGAACAAAATGGTATAGGTACATTCTATGCCATTTGAAGGAGCTCACCGTAAGGCTTTTGATGTAAAAAAAGAGTAAGGGGCCCAATACTACGATAAAAGAAATGGGAGTGAACAAACTCTTATAGGTATTCGTAAGGCTATAATTCACGGCATACAACTGGTTCTTAAAGCCATAGAGCGAAAGGACCAGGATAATTCCCGTGAGAAAAACATTTAGAGATCGGCCCCGTATGCCTTTTAAAAGTAAAAATAGGGACAGCAATATCCCAACAGCGAATATGGGATAAATCAATTTGGTGTATATAGCGCCCAACATCCCGGTTTCCAGATATGGTGCCAATTGATGGTCTATGGTTTTAGTGATACCCGTTGGAACCGCCACAAGTTGCATGTTACAGGAAGGACATTTTCCTGGGTAGGCAAATGCGATGGCATCCTGATTGCACCCACATGGAGGGCAACGGTACTCGGTAGATTCCGATGCATCCCGTGCATGGACCAGATGGGTGGATGCCAAGACGGTAAGCAATGCCGACAAGGCAATAGTACAAAGCGTAACGCTCTTCATCATCTCATAAGATATCTATAGCTTTTTCACCTGGGACGATTCTTGAGGACCAAAGTAGCCATTTTACATTCCTAGGTAGCTGTCCAAAATAGGCTTGGATACATCGGAGTCAAACTCCCCTAAGTGGCGTGCTCTGATAAAAGTAGTAAATAGAATTCTAAAGATTCTGTTAAATATCATGGACGATAAAGAGAATATTTGTCAGCTGGGAAGGGAGATATGCAGAAACGTACGTTTGGATGCATTCATACAAAAGGCCTATTGATTTTGGAAGGACCAATAATCAATATCCGTAATTTAAGCCAGCAATCCTTTATTACCCACCATCCTTTGTTGACCTCCAAAGACCATCATTTAAGACCAAGACGATAACCCTTTAAATTTCAGGTAATGGGAGCACTGATTGTCCTTTTGACAACACTTTTTCTTCAAACCAGTTTTGGTCCCATTGCTGTGACCTATGAGCCCACATTGCCTGCAATTGTTGTAGAAGGGCTGGAAATAGGGCAAGGGGATAGTATTGATCAACGGATATCCGTTTGTTTCGGAGAACTTAATGAATCCGTTCTAATGCCCGAGCTTATCGGGGACTACCGGAAGGAGGGTCATAAAATCCTATTTCGTCCTAAATATGGGTTTGTGAATGGCGCAGAATATACCGTTGTGATCGGTTCAACTTTGGGAAGATTAGGTCGATATAAGGTTAGCGTTCCAGCTGAAAGGAACGATCCATCCGCCTATGTGGCAAACATATACCCCAGTACCTCGGCACTCCCTATGAACCAACTCAAGTTTTATATAGAATTTTCCAAGCCCATGCGCTTCGGGGGAGCGGGACAATATATAAAACTCTATCGAATGCCGGAAAAGGTGCTGGAAACAGAAGCTTTTTTGGCGATGTCCGAGGAACTTTGGGACCCAGAAGGAAAACGGCTTACGGTATTCCTAGATCCAGGCCGGATCAAACGGGGCGTGCAGCCCAACCTACAATTAGGTCTGCCTTTGGTGGAAGGCCGGCGATATAGACTGGTCATTGATAAGAAATGGACAGATTACAAAGGTGCCACCCTGACCCATGATTTTGTAAAGGAGTTTACGGTAGTAGCAGTGGATCGGGAATCGCCCGTTCCCGATGACTGGCATGTACAGTTACCGGATGCGGGTACCAAAGAACCGCTTCAAATAACCTTTAATGAGGTGATGGACTACGGTCTTTTACATAGCACCATCGTAGTCGTAAACATGGAAAACAAAAGGGTAAATGGCACAATACTGTTGGCCCGTAATGAACAGGACTGGCTTTTTACCCCAAATCGGCCTTGGGGCGAGGGCAAGCACCTTATTATAATCAACGCCTGGTTGGAAGACCTGGCGGGAAACAATCTCAGGAGAAAATTTGATGTGGACCTAAATAATCCCAACGATACCCCCAAAACCTTTAAGGAACTAAAAATTCCTTTTGTACCCATAAAACAAAAACTATAAACCATTTGATTATGAAAAGAATAACAATCGTTCTGGGCGTACTTGCTTGTACATCGCTTTCCTTCCTTTCGGGAGATGCCTTGGAAAAAGAAGCCCATGAAGGGACGTTCATCTATGGGACGCCCAATATCCGATCCATGTCCAAACTAACCTTTGGCCCCGATGGTATTCTTTTTCTCGGGGATTCCAAAGGAGCATCGGTCTACGCCTTTGATTTTAAGGATGATAAGAAACCCTCGTCTGCTGCGCCCATTGACATCAGGGATATTGACCAAAAGATCGGTGCCCTCTTGGGAAGACCCCGTAAGGATATCCTGATCCATGATCTGGCGGTGAACCCAATATCCCAGAATATTTATTGTACGGTGTCCTACGGAGGGTCAAACAGCAGGGAGCGTGATATTTTTGACCCCAACTATCTCAATGACGCCACCCTCCTAATGAAGATCAGCCCCCAGGGAAAGATAAGTGAGGTATCCCTGGAGGGCGTGTATTATAATCAATTAAAGCTTTCAGGTGCATTTACACCCAGCGCCAAATGGCGTAGCGGCAGGTCTAAAAATACTGCCACTATTCGTTACTTAGTATATGATAACGGACAGCTATATATTTCGGGGCTTTCCAATGAGGAATTTTCATCCACCTTTAGAGTGGCCCAATTTCCCTTTGACCAGCAACATTCCACCACTGGGGTCGAGTTCTACCATGGGGCCCACGGGCAGTACGAAACGAGTTCTCCCATCAATACCTTCATCAAATATCAAATCAACGGACAGCAACATTTATTGGCGGCGTATTCCTGTACGCCGCTAATTACCATTCCCTTGGTGGATTTACGGGATGGTGGGAAGATCCGTGCCCGTACGGTAGCGGAAATTGGCCCAGGCAGTCATCCCATTGATATCCGTACGTATAGAAAGAAAGGGGAAGAGTATATCTTGATCGCCAACTCCAAAAGGGGACTCATACAAATGCGACCTGCCGATCTTGCGGCACAACGAAAGTCCATCAATTATCCAACTTCAAGGGCCGGGGTACATTATAAGACCCTGATACCCGGGAGTCACATTAGGCAAATGGACAACCTCAATGAAAACTATGTGGTGCTCTTGACCAAAAATAAAAGGGAAGGTTTTGACCTGACTTCCCTAAATGTGAATACACTTTAAAATCAAAGACCTATGCGAAATATACTAATGACACTGTTGCCATTTTTAGCCTGTAGCTTCGCTTGTGCCCAGGTTTGGTCCCCAAACGGGGAAAAGATTGCTTTTTTTTACATCCATTCCATAGAGGACATCTATACGGTAAACCTGGACGGAAGCGATTTCCAAATTTTGGAAGGACATCCGGAACGGGATTTTGCTCCCCGATGGTCTCCCGATGGTAAGCATATCATGTTTACTACGGTAAGGGATGGCCACCACGAAATATATCGGTTCAATCCCCAGGGCAAAGAAGTGAAAAGACTAACGGAAGGGGACTACAATAGCGAGGACGGGGACTATTCTCCCGATGGCAGGTCCATTGTATTTTCAAGCAATAGAACAGGCAATAACGAGCTCTATATCATGAACAGTGAGGGCAAACATACACGACGGCTCACCAATACCGAAGCTATTGAAAGTACGCCAAGATGGTCACCCGATGGGAGCAAGATACTTTTCCGAAGAGCTGTTGATGAGGAGAGCGAGCCCGATTTGTATACGATCAATCCTGATGGGACAGATTTAAAACAGCTCACGGACACACCCAAGGGCGAGTTTCATCAGAGCTGGTCTTCCGACGGACAGCAAATAAGTTATATCACAGTTGTTGACGGAGCCTTCGAAATGCGCATCATTCCAGCTGAGGGAGGAGAGAGTAAGGTTCTGGTGCGTAAGAAAGGGTATCAGGCTTTCTATCCCCATTGGTCTCCGGACAACAAATACATCGCCTTTACCAGGGATGTGATGGAGGGTACACAAGAGGGACTGCCCGCACTATTTATTGTTGATATGAAGGGCAATGAAAGAATGGTATCGGACAAAAACAGTTTTTAAGACAGCTTTATAAACCTTAATGCACAGATATGAAACTAAAAAAAACAATTGTAACGCTGCTAGGTGTGGTCTTTGCGCTCAGCACCTATGCGGAAGAACCTGGAAATTTAAAAACCGGCTTTACCTATGGGAATCCGGGAATCAAATCGATCAAGGCCATCGCCTTTGGACCTGAGAACATTCTTTTTATCGGTGATAACACGGGAATGACAGTATATGCTGTTGACGTTCAGGACACACAGGAAATGGTAATCCATGAATTGACCCTCGAGGGACTGGACAAAAAGCTGGCAGCGGCCATGGGCGCATCTACAAAAGATATCACCATACTGGATATGGCGGTTAACCCGGCTTCCAAAAACGTATTCTTTGCGGTAAGCAAAAAAAACGGGGAGGAAACCAGTTATGCCCTTTTTCGTTTGGGAAAGGACGGGCTAGGTGAATTTCCCCTGGAAAATGTAAGCCACTCCAAAAAAGAAATCACCAACGCCCCGGCGGCCGATCACAAGACCTGGAAAAGACCCTCCAGGACCTATACTGTTACCGATATGCACTATGTCAATGGAGAACTCATTATCTCGGGCCTGTCCAATGAAGAGTTTTCATCCGGACTGCGCAGGGTGGCATTTCCGTTTGATCAAGATATGCTGACCACTAACGTACAGGTATATCACGTTTCCCATGGACGAAACGAAACCCACGCCCCCATCTATAGATTCTTGCCCGTTCAGTTGGAAAATCAATGGCACGTAGTGGCGGGCTATATGTGTACCCCCTTGGTCACCTTTAAATTAAGCGAATTGAACGGGAACAAAAAATTGGTCGGAAAAACGGTTGCCGAAATCGGTGCCGGGAACACACCCACTGGCATTATTTCCTATACACATAAGGGAAAGGACTATGTACTGGTAGGCAATAATGTGCATCCTTTGACGAAAATCAGTGGCAAGGACCTGTTTAACGCCAAGGCCATTACAGCACCGTCCCGGGAGCGGGGTGTAAAACGGGAGAACATAAAATTGGGCAGTATTTCCCATATTTCGGACTATGACAGCACGTATATACTCGTGATGTTACGGGATAAAAAATCGGACTCCTATAACCTTAAATTGATTTCCAAGGATGAGGTTTAAGTAGGAAGGCCAAGTAGATTTATATCTTTGGAATAATTTTGTTTTATGAGCTTGTTAAGCGCTTTTACTACTAAACAAGTGTTAACAACGGTACTCCGATGCAGGAAATTCGGTATTTTGAATGTCCGATGAAGCTACAAGGTAAAAAATCGGAAGCGTAAAAAATGATTGATGGGTAAAACGGGTTTTTTCAGGGGATGGGTATTGTCCTGCCTATGTATACTGACAGTCGTTCCACTGACCGGGCAGCAAGAGGACTACTTTCCCAAGAGCCAGTGGCGCCAAGGTAAGGCTGGAGAGCAAGGTTTGGACCAGGCGAAGATCGATGCTTTTGTAGCCTTGCTCAAGCAGAAGAAAATTCTTGAACCGATAAGTTCCTTTACGGTAATTAAGAACGGTTATTTGGTTGTTGATGAAACTTTTGGGAGCTATAAGGGAACAACACCGCATACGCTGCAATCCGTGACCAAAAGTATTACTTCTACCTTGGTTGGTGTGGCCATTCAAAATGGATTCATCAAAAATCTGGATCAACCTGTGCTCCACTTTTTCCCGGAGTATACCCAAATTGATTATTTGGATGAAAATAAGCGGGCCATGACCCTCAAGCACGCCCTCACCATGAGAACGGGGCAAGCATGGACCGGGGAACGGCATTTGGGCGCGCTTAACCGTTATTCCGGCGATCGCATGAAATACGTGTTGGATTACAAAATGGAAACCCGACCGGGGAAACAATGGTATTACAACAGCGGCATTGCCATTCTCTTAGGAGGTTTGTTGCAAAATGCCTCGGGCATGCCTACCCAGAGTTTTGCAAAGGACTATCTTTTTGAACCATTGAACATCACAAAGGCCAAGTGGAGTTGGGGCCATAGGGGGATTCCCCATACCGGGGGCGGACTTTTTCTCCGGCCAAAGGACATGGCTAGAATAGGATACCTCTATCTTCGAAAAGGCAAATGGGAGGGCAAACAAGTCCTTCCGGAATGGTGGGTAAGGGAGGCTACCCGACCCCATGTTCCACATGCCGAAAGTATCGCTGGGGTTTCCAATACCGGGTACGGCTATATGTGGTGGCTCTTGCCCTTGGATAAAAAGAAAAAGGTAACGAACCCGCCGGCAATGTATATGGCCTATGGCCATTGGGGCCAGTTTATTTTTGTCATCCCAAGATACGATATGGTGATTGTTTTTACCAATGATAGTACGGCCTCATACCAAGAAGAGCTAAAACCTATTTCCCTACTCTACAGCCATGTTTTACCTGCTGTGGTAAACTAATACGGTTCAGGGAGCTATTACCGTGCCGTCCTGAGGAACCCATTTGTCGTATTCCATATATTCAGCCGTGGACCTTGCCGTCTCGGGATTGATCCACCTACCTACAATATGTAGGGCGCCATCAATTCCGGCAGATACTCCGGCTGTGGTGACAATATTCCCATGATCTACATAGCGGGTGTTCTCCAGGACCTCGGTTTCGGGGTAGGCGTTTTTGAACCGTTCTATGGCCCCGTACCATGTAGTGGCCGTTTTATTCTTTAAAAGGCCCGCATCACCCAAGAGGAAAGCGCCCGTGCAGACCGACATCATGATCTTTGCCTTTTTGGAACTGTTTTTGACCCATTCCATTACCTCCGGTGTCCTACGTGAACTGCCCGTAGCCCCTCCCGGCAGCACCACAATATCCGCGGTGGGCGCATTGGCAACGGAATAGTCCGGAACCACTCGTAGAAAACCCTGGCTCAGTATCGGTTCGGTGTTTTTTGCCACGGTATACACCTTAAACGGTCTGCGGTATTGTCCCTGTTCATCCCTAAATGCGGTTGCAGCAAAGACTTCTGCCGGACCACTAAAATCCAAAAGCTCTACCCCATTGTAAAGAAATATGGCCACGTAAACTGTTTTGATTTCCTCCCTTGGGCGTTCTCTTTCGGTAGCGCCCAGTAAAATGCCGCTCAAAACCACGAGTACAATGGAAACATATTTCATAGGACAGCAGTTTGTGTTTTTGTCAAAGGTATCCTTAAACAGCTGGAGATGGTCCGTTTTAAAACCCAAAAACGTGCAGGTGGAAGCATTCGGACAAAGTAGCCTATCCAAAAGGTCCTGGGAGCGGAACTACCCAATATCTTGTTTTGGAATTAGGCCCCTAACTGTGGCCTTCCAATTCCAAACCATGATACGCAAATATCTACTCGTATTTTTCATACCCCTACTTTCCAACGCCCAACAAATTGAAAATCGTTTGTTCCATATTAAAAAGGTGCAGGTCGAGGAAATTAAGTTGGATGCCCGCCTTGATGAGACCTTTTGGTCACAGGCAGACCAAGTGCCCCTAGCCTTTGAGACCGATCCAGGAAACAATACCAAAGCAGAGGTGGCCACCACGCTGCGGTTGGCCTACAATTCGGAATATTTATATTTCTCCTTCGAGGCAAAAGATTCGAATACCAAGGCAATTAGGGCAATTATCAATGATAGGGACAAATTGGACGACAATGATTTTGTATCCCTTTTTATTGACCCCTTTAACGATTCGCGCAGAGCCTTCTTTTTTACGGTAAACCCTTTTGGGGTGCAGCAAGATGGCATCTTTGATGAGCAGGTTGGCGATGGAGATCTTAGCTGGGACGCCATTTGGAAGTCGTCTGGCAGGATTACGGGGGACGGATATATCGTGGAAGGCGCCATTCCCTTTAAATCTTTGCGATTCCCCGCAAGCGAAAAGGTACAGACCTGGCGCTTTTTTGGGTTTCGAACCTATCCCCGAAGCTTAAAAAAATCCTTTCATTCCATGCCAATCGACCAGGGAAACAACTGTCTATTATGCCAGGCCAACCTGATGACTGGTCTGCAGGGAATAAGACCTGGGGTAAATTTGGAGTTCACACCTACCTTTACCCTGAACAGGTTTGATGAAAGGGAGGACTTTCCCGAGGGCTCACTGACTGAAGGACAGATTGCCAGCAACCTTGGCCTGGATGCACGCTGGGGCATTACATCGGACCTTACCCTGAACCTGGCGTTTAACCCCGATTTTTCCCAAGTGGAGGCAGATGCCGCTCAATTGGACGTCAACAACCGCTTTGCCCTGCAATTCCCCGAAAAACGCCCCTTTTTTTTGGAGGGAGCGGATTTTTTCAACACCCCGCTACAAGCTTTTTTTACCAGGACTATTACAGATCCGTCTTACGGGGTTAAAATAAGCGGTAAAATAAACAAAAATGCTGTGGGACTATTGCTTGCACAGGATCGTGTCAATAACCTGATATTGCCGGGTTTTCAAGGCTCGGAGAGTGTTTCCTTGGATCAGGAAGTCACCAATGTTATTGCCCGATACCGCAGGGATATAGGCAACAACTCCAACATAGGCCTACTGTATACGGGTAGGGAGGGAGGCAATTATTTCAATCACGTGGGCGGCCTGGATGCTTTTGTAAGACCCTGGAAACCGCTTACCTTGAGAGCACAATATCTTCATACGGAAACAAAGTACGATAGCATTGTAGTGGCCGAAAATAACCTAAGGAGTACTACGTTTAATGGGAATTCGATCAACTTTCAGGCAGATTTCGATACCCGTAACTGGGAGGGAACCTTTATCTACGAAAGCAGACCTTCAGGTTTTCGGGCCGATGCAGGTTTTGTACCCCAGGTAGATTTCCGTAGGTACCGCGCATTTGTTGAAAGGCGGTTTTGGCCAAAGGAAACCACCTGGTACAGCAATGTGGGTTGGAATGCGGGTGGTTTTAGACGGGAATCCATGGATGGGATATTGGACTTGGAAGGTATTTGGACCAGTGCCTATTTCAACGGGCCCTTACAGTTGAATTATTGGATCAATCCCGATATTATTTGGCAACGGACCGAAGGGGAAACCTTCAAGTTGGTACGCCTTTGGACCGGGTTTGATATACAGCCATTGGGCAATCTGGGGATCAACGGATGGATCAACCTAGGCCCCGCGGTCGATTTTGAAAATACGCGCAAGACCGATAACCTGCAGTTTCGATTGGAGTCGGACATCCGGATTGGAAAACATATTGATATGACGGTGAATCATCGCTTTTTAAGGCTCCATCTCTCCGGGGAGACCATTTTTACCGCCAATTTGACCCAACTACAAGCGGCGTACAACTTTAATCCCCGTATGTTCTTTAGGGTGGTGATGCAATACCGTCATACGCTACGGAACCCTGAGCTTTTTGATGACAATAGGGTTAACCGCATCGATCAATCGGTATTTGCCCAGCTCCTGTTGTCCTATAAACTGAATCCACAGTCCGTCATCTTTTTGGGTTATGTGGACAATTTGGAAGGTTTTGAAAACACGGTCAACGTTCAAGATATATCCCTGCGACAGCTTAACCAAACACTCTTCTTTAAAATCGGGTACGCTTGGCGGCCCTAAAAACCTCGAGGACCTACTCAAAATTTTCAAGGCCTCTTGGCGAAATAAACCCAAAAGGGGAATAAAAATTACCGCTTAATTGGTTATATTAACAAAATCTTTTGTTAATAGGAGAAGGTAGCCCCTGTAATACAAAGCTCTTAGGGAGCTTCCACACGCCAATATAAAAGGAAGAAAATTACCGGACCATTCCGATTGGGTAGGGCGCTTGTGCCAAGATATCGGTCCCTAAGCAATATATGCTACTGGGAAGGTGTCGTGTGCTACATTCGAAACGGGACGACTCTTAAAAATTGATGAAAAAAGAACACCAATGAAAAAATATTATGCCACTGCCATCGTATTGCTTTTTAGCTCGTTAGTCTTTGCCCAGACCAAAAAAAGCTATAACATAGGGATGCTTCTCGATTTCCGTACCGAGGAGGTACAACCCTTGCTGGACCGTCTTGAGTCCGAAATTAGCGCGGTTGTGGGAGAAGATGCCGTCCTTAACTTTAGCGAGGACAACATCCTGGTCAATGGCTATGATTTACAGAAAGCCCAGGCAAACTATAATCGCCTACTGGCCAATGATACAGATATCATTTTGGCCTTTGGTCCCATTAACAATCAAATTATCAATCAAACACCTGTACACCAAAAACCAACCATACTTTTTGGCGCGGTAAACCAGGATTTGAATGGGATCGATCTGTCAAAAAAAACCTCTGGAATAGCTAACCTCACCTATTTGATCGAATCCGAGTCCTATAAAGAAGACTTTATAACCTTCAAGGAACTGACCAATTTTGAAAACCTGGGTATTGTCATAGAAGCGGGTTTGGTGGATATTCTCCCCTTGAAGGAAACATTTGATAGGGAGTTTGAAGAGCTTGGGGCGAATTACAAGCTTATTCCGTTTGAAAACGTAGACGATATCCTTTCCAATTTGGAAGGCATTGATGCGGTATATATTGCTGGCGGATTTTTTCTTACCCACGCAGAAAACAGGGTCCTGGCCAATACCTTTATCGAAAAAAAACTGCCTTCCTTTACCATTAATGGTACTGATGATGTAGCCGATGGTATCCTGGCCACCAATCAATCGGACGACAATATCGATCAATTTTTTCGCCGGGTGGCCTTGAGTATTGAAGCCTATATCAGCGGTACTCCCTTGGCCGATCTACCGGTTTACATTGATTATACTCCTAGACTGACGCTTAATTACAACACGGCAGAACTTATAGGGGTTCCGATCAAATACAGTTTAATAGCGCGAATCGATTTTATTGGGGAATTTAAAAATGTGCTGTCCGAGAAACAATATAATGTACTGACCGTTATCGATGATGCCTTAAAAAACAACCTATCCATACGGTCCACCCAAAAGGACGTGGAGCTGAGCACCCAGGATTTAAAATCTGCCAAGAGCAACTATTTGCCTTCCTTGACCGCGTCCGGGACCGGTACCTACATTGATCCGGATTTGGCGGAAATCAGTAACGGACAAAATCCTGAGTTTTCTACAGCGGGTAACATCACTTTAAACCAAACGCTGTTTTCCGAAGCGGCCAATGCCAATATCGCCATTCAAAGAAATTTACAAAAGGCGCAGGAAGAGTCCTTTAACGCGGCCGAGTTGGACCTTATTTTTGAGGCCTCCAATACCTATTTCAACACCTTGATTTTAAAGGCCAATACCCAGATACAGGTACGGAACCAGCAACTCACCAAACGCAACCTCCAAATTGCGGAGCAGAATTTTGAGGCCGGCCAAGCGGGAAAATCCGATGTACTTCGGTTTAGAAGTGAAATGGCACAAAATACACAGGCCATGGTAGAGGCGATCAACCAGTTAGAGCAGGGCTTTGTGTTCTTAAATCAGGTGTTGAACAATCCCACAGATTTGGAAATCGATGTGGAGGAGGTGGAACTAAACGAAGGTATTTTTGAGCGGTACAATTACGATCAAATATTCTCCCTTTTGGATGACCCCGCCCTTAGGGAACCTTTTATAGATTTCCTGATTGAGGAAGCCAACCGAAACGCACCGGAACTAAGGTCCTTGGGCTATAACTTAGCCGCTACGGAGCGCAATATTAAACTCAACGCTTACGGCAGGTTCTTACCTACTTTGGCACTTCAGGGGCAATACAACAGGACTTTTAGCCGGTCTGGAGCGGGCAGTACTGCCCCACAGGGGTTTAACTTGGTGGACAACAACTACAATGCAGGGCTCAGCCTTTCCATACCTATTGTAAATCAAAACCTTTCCAATATCAACAAACAGACCGCGATGATCCAAAGGGAACAATTGGAAATCAACAAGGAGAATACGGAGTTGACCATAGCCACCAATGTGAGAAACGGCGTGCTGGACCTGGTCAACCAAATTTCCAATATTGCCCTGTCCAAAATATCCGAGGAAGCGGCCTTTGAGGCCCTGGAATTGACCCGTGCTTCCTATGCCAATGGCGCAGTGAATATCGTGCAGCTTTTGGATGCCCAGAATAATTATTTGAGCGCCCAGTTGGCTCGTGCCACCGCCACCTATAATTATTTGATCAGCTCCTTACAATTGGAACGCAACCTCGGTTATTATTTTTTACTGAATTCAGATCAGGAAAATGAGGCGTTCAAGCAACGCTTTTTCGAATTTTTAAACAATAGAAACTAACACCTCTAAACAAAGGAACCTATGAAACGTATAAACCAGATGCTCTCGATTATTTTTTTCGCAGTACTGCTGTGTGCCTGCGGAAGCGAGGAAAAAGCACAAAAACAAGTCCTTAGGCCTGTAAAATATCAAGAAGTGGGCTTTTTGGGCGGTGAAAAGGTACGAACGTTCAGTGGTACGGCCCGCACCGATAAGATTATTAACCTGAGCTTTAGAAATTCGGGCATCATCACCGTATTTGATATGCGGTTGGGGCAAAGGGTGAAAAAAGGAGAATTATTGGCCAAATTGGACAATGTAGCCTCCCGTTTGTCCTATGAGCAATCGGTCACCCAAGTAAACAGCGCCGAATCGCAAATGAATACGGCAAAATTGAACCTGAACCGGATACGGTCCTTGTACGAGAAGGGCAGTACATCGCTCAGTGATTTTGAAGCGGCTAAAAACTCCTTTAAAAATGCAGAGGAAAGCTACAAATCTGCCAAACGGGGTGTGGATATTCAGCAGGAGCAAATACGGTATGGCTATATCTACGCACCGGAGGACGGTATCATCGCCTCGGTATCGGCCGAGTTGGATGAAAATGTGCAGCCTGGGCAGTCGGTGGCCATTTTAAATTCCGGTACGGATATGGAAATTTCCTTGGGAATTCCCGAAAGTGCCATTAACGGGATAAAAGAAGATATGGAAGTACAGGTAAGCTTCCCGTCCTTGCAGGGCGAGCAATTTAAGGCAAAGGTTACCGAAGTTTCCCCTGCAGTTGATGCAAATACGGCCACCTATCCGGTGCGTGTTACCGTGGTCCAACCCAATACTACCATTAAAAGTGGTATGGCCGCCAATGTTACTTTCGATTTTGGGGATTATTCAACCAACGGCAATGTATTGGTAGTCCCTGCCCATGCCGTTGGAGAGGACGGCAATGGCCGTTTTGTTTTTGTGGTCGAGGGCGAAGGGGATAAGGCAAGGGTGAAGAAACAACAAATAGCCGTAGGAAGCTTGAATGCTGATGGCTTCGAGGTTAGGTCCGGTTTGGAAGCGGGGCAAAAAATTGCCACGGCAGGACTGCAGACCCTATTGGACGGCCAAGAAGTAAAATTGCAATAAAGACAAATCGGGTTTGAATACAACCGCCACAATAGTGTCGATCAGAAGAAAAACAAAAGTGCATTACGACCGGAATACTAAAACATAACACGCCAACCGCATGAACCTAGCAAAATTCTCCATCGAAAAAAACCGGATTACCTTTATGGTGCTGGCCACTATCGTCCTTTTAGGAGTTTCCATATATTTTGATTTGTCACGGGATAGTATGCCCCCATATACCATACGGGTAGCCACGGTTGTTTCTAACTTTCCCGGGGCGAGTCCGGAAAGGGTAGAGCAATTGGTGACCGATAAGATTGAAAAGAAAGCCCAGGAACTTCCGGAATTGGATGAGGTGACCAGCACCTCCAGGACCGGCCTTTCCGTGGTGAGTGTCACCTTAAAAGATGAAGTAAGCGAACGAAAAATGCAAGCGGTTTGGGATCGATTGCGTAGAAAACTGGATGATATAGAGGGCTTGCCCGAAGGGGTTGTACCCGATTTGAACGATGACGGGATTGGTGATGTATATGGTATTGTAATCGGTTTGACCTCGGATGGGTTCACCTACGCTGAAATGAAAGCCTATGCCGATGATATCAAGGATGATTTGATCAAGTTGCCCGATGCCGCCAAGGTAGAACTGGGTGGCGTTCAGAACGAACGTGTGTTTGTGGAGTTCGACAATACCCGCTTAAAGGAGTATGGCCTATCGGCCTCAAAGTTGCAGCAAAGTATTGCTTCTACCAATATCCTTAATTCGGGAGGGCAGGTAAACGTTGGCGATGAGCGGATTATCCTGGAACCCACTGGCAACTTTGATTCGGTCCAGGATATTCGCGATATGTTGATTACCGTGGGCGATGGCTCACAACTCGTAAAATTGGGAGATATTACCACCGTCACCAAGGGCTATATAGATCCGCCAGACCAGATTGTAAGTGTAAATGGCTCAAATGCCATTTCCCTCCATGTGAACCTTAAGGAGAATGCCAATGTGGTGGCCTTAGGGGAGGCAGTTAATCTGGTGGTGGCCGACTGGCAGGAAAGACTTCCTGTGGGATTGGAACTAACCCGCGTGTCATCGCTAGATGATTACATAGATGTAAAAGTAAGCGATTTCATCGTCAACCTCATGCAGTCCATCAGTATTGTGCTTGCGGTGATGCTTATTTTTCTGGGCTTTCGTACGGGTTTCGTCATCGCCAGCCTTATTCCTATAGTTACCATCATGACCCTTATGATCATGGGCTTAATGAACATAGGATTAAATCAGGTCACCTTGGCCGCACTGATTATGGCCCTTGGCATGTTGGTAGACAATGCCATTGTAGTGGCCGAGACCATTATGGTAAAATTGGAACAAGGCGTTGAGAAAAAGAAGGCGGCCGTTGATGCGTTTTCGGAATTGTGGATGCCCTTGTTGATTTCCACGCTTACCACTTCTGCGGCCTTCCTGGCCTTTTTCCTATCGCCAACGATAATGGGCGATATTGTGGGGCCCATTTTTGTGGTCATCACCATTGCCTTAACATCTTCCTGGCTTATTGCACTAACAGTGATTACCATGTTCTGCTATCTCTTCCTAAAAGTCTCCCCCAAAGGAGAGAAAAAACCGAGTCTGGTAGACCGCATAATCAATAATCTAAAGCGCTATTACAAGGATTTGATCCTTATCGCCCTGGGGAACAAGTACAAGGTGATCATCCTAATTTTTGTTGCCTTTTTCTTTTCCCTATGGGGTTTTACCAAGATTCCCTTTATTTTCTTTCCCGATAGCGACCGAAATATGATAACCGTAGATATTAACCTGCCTCAGGGGAATAGGATCGAGCGTACCACCGAAGTAGTAAAAAAAATAGAACAATACATGACAGATTCCCTAAAAACAAATACATCGCGCACCTTGGGGATCGTAAATTGGTCCTCTTATATTGGAGAAGGACCGGAATCTTACGATTTGGGCTATTCTCCGGACGAGGCAAACTCCAACTACGCGCATATTCTGGTGAATACTTCCTCGTTCAACGAGAACAACGCAATGATTGCCAAACTGGATGGTTTTACCTTTAGTAATTTTCCCAATGCAGATATCAAGGTGGGTGCTCTGGGAGCCGGAGGCGGCGGAACACCGATCGAAATAAAAGTGTCCGGAAGTAGTCCGGACGAACTTTCCAAAATTTCGGAAAGCATCAAATTAAAACTATCCAGCATTAATGGAACAAAGAACGTAAAGGACGATTGGGGCCCCAAGACTAAAAAGTTTCTCATAGAGATCGATCAAAACAGGGCACAATCGGCAGGGATTAGCAGCCAGGATATTGCTACTTCCCTGCGTACCGTGTTAGATGGCTTTACAACAGGCGAATACCGGGAAGAGGATAAATCGATTCCCATCCTAATGCGCAGTGACGATAACCAGCAACAGTCCCTGGCCTCGCTGGAAACCATGAACATTTATTCACAGCAATCCGGAAGAAGTGTCCCGCTTTTACAGGTCGCTTCCATCGTGCCACAGTGGCAGTATGCCAAGATAAAACGTTTGGATCTGCGCAGGACGATCAATATCAGTAGCGAGTTACGGGAAAATGCAAATGCCAGTGCCATTACCGCCGAAATTACCCCTTGGTTGGAGGAACAATTGCAAAACTGGCCCGAAAGGTATACCTATAAGTTTGGGGGCGATGCCGAGAGTACTGCCGAAAGTATGGGCTCGGTCATTGGGTACTTGCCCATTTCCGGCTTTCTCATAGTGCTCTTGCTCATCATTCAATTCAATTCGGTCCGTAAAATGACGATGGTGGTACTCACCATCCCTTTGGCGGTGATCGGCGTGGTTATTGGCCTATTGACCTTTCAGGAAGCTTTTGGGTTCATGCCCTTTTTGGGGGTTATTTCCCTTGCAGGAATCGTCATCAACAACGCTATAGTACTGATTGACCGCATGGAGGTGGAACAACGGCTGGGCCGCACCGAACAGGATGCGGTAATCGCTGCCTGTCTGCAACGGTTCAGACCCATTTTGTTGGCCACTTTTACCACCGTATTGGGATTGATCCCCCTGTACTTAAGCGGCGGTGAAATGTGGGAAGGAATGGCCGTAAGTATTATGGTGGGCTTGTTATTTGGCACCATCATTACCCTAGTGTTTATTCCCG
Organism: Eudoraea algarum; assembly: GCF_050589645.1. Taxonomy (NCBI): domain Bacteria; kingdom Pseudomonadati; phylum Bacteroidota; class Flavobacteriia; order Flavobacteriales; family Flavobacteriaceae; genus Eudoraea; species Eudoraea algarum. Next base: position 108,017 of record NZ_JBNGOQ010000005.1, read on the forward strand.
CTTTGTACAGTGCATTGTTCAAGGTACATTACAAGGATTATGAATTTGATTCAAAATTGTTGGAGGAATGAAACTGAAGAACTTATATCTGCACCGGTTTGAGTTCTTCTTGATCACACAGGCGTTCATCCTTTTTGGATCGCTGTTCGTTCCCTATGATTTTCACGAAAATATTCTGCTGCCTATTCTTTTCCTGTTGAACACCTGTGCCGGTATTTTGCTGATTTCAAAAAAAAAGAAGCTCATGTGGTTTCTTATCCTACTGATTCTTGCTTCTTTGGTGGTTTTCGGTTCCAGCATGATTACCAGGACAACTGAAGGAAACCTGTTGGCGCGGATGTCCATTTATTTTGTCTTTTACATTATCGTAACCTGGAATATTGTGCAACAGGTATGGGGAGCCCAATATGTGAACAAGAATGTGATCATGGGCCTTATGAGTGGTTACATTGCCTTGGGATTTTTGGCCTTCTTCCTATTCCTGTCCATAGAATTGGTAGCGCCAGGCTCTTTTGAGGGAGTGTTGATGTCGCAGCATGACTTTGACCTGCGAGCGGACAGTATTATGTACTATGCCTATATTACCTTGCTGACCATAGGATACGGTGAAATTATCCCGGTAACATCCATCGCGCAGAAAGCCGCTATTTTGGTAGGTCTGCTGGGCCAGTTCTACATGGTCATCATTACTGCTGTGGTGGTGGAAAAGTATATCAGGCACAGCACCAAAGACAAGACCTAAAGGGCCTTACCTTTGCATGGTATAGCAGCTTTACATGCTTACACTCCTGTTTGTGGCACAGTCGAGCCCACGACGTCAAAAATGTTATTTATTTCGTATTCATGAATTCGATCCAGTCTACAGCGGTGACCATGGTACTAGCCTCCTCATCCTCCGTTTTAAAAACAAAGTACAGGTCGTTTTTGCCGTTTACCGCTTGTGGTAGGTCCAGTACAAATTCCTTCATGCCAAAATCCGTGAGGCCCACTTTTATAACAAACTTACCTATCAGCTCTCCCTCTTTGGTGCCCAATCTCAACTCTACTTCTCCACCTTTCATGATTCCTTTTGCCACGGCGAATCTTCCTTTTACTCCGGTCACCCCGGTAAGATCCAAGTCCTTGAACATAAAATAGGCGTCTTTCTGGCCAATGGCAATGCCCATGTCCTCCTCCAATCCGGGTGCGGAACCGGCCTTGAGGTTCATTTTATTGGAGGAGCCCTCGTCAAAGTTTTCCCCTTGCAATTTGGGATATTTAAGTACAAAGGATTGTTTGGCGGTCAAGGGCTCTATTTTTCCGCCGCCCAAATCGGTGTAACTGGCCGTTAGAATATAGGTCCCTTTTGTATCGGTCTCCATATGCTCGCGGTTGGTATAGTTGCCTTTTGTAGGGTATTTGGAGACGGTGGATTCGGTGGTTTCCGAAAGGGAAAGAATGTATTCTACCATTTGTTTTGCCTCGGCCGGACTAAGATCCGGATGGGCGGCCATTGCCGTTTCACCCCAATTTCCTCCACCACCATTGATTATTTTACCGACAAGCATTTCCGGCGCGCCCTCATCTTGTGCATACCGCTCCGAAATATCCATATAGGAGGGCCCTATGGATTTGTCCTTTTCCTTATGGCAAGCAATACAGTCGGTGTTGTTGACCAGGTTTTTACCAATAGAGGCATAGGCTTCATCTGCCATTTGCGCATGGTCCTTGGCGGCGAGCACTTTATCGCTACCCTGGGCAAGGTAATTGAAGGAAACCGCTACCCGCGAAGCATCCAATGATCCATCGGCCAGGTTACCATCCTCAGCATCGCTGACATTTACCCTATAAGCAATGTTAACAGGCTGATTGGGCCAGTAAAAACTACTGTTCCCCTCTGTTATTTCCCAGGAGAGCTCCGGCAATTCGTTGCCTACCAGGATTTCGGTCTCCGCACTGGCGCTATTACCTTCCTCGTCCTTGATGATAAGGGTAACTTTATATTTCCCAGATTCGGTAAAGGTGTAGGTGGGTTCCGATTCTGTAGATTCCTCCCCATCCTCACCGAAGGTCCATGCATAGGTTAGGGCATCACCGTCATAATCTATGGAGTTCCTGCCCGAAAACTTGACAGTCAAGGGATCGGCACCAATAATTTTGTCGGAAGCGATATGGGGGACCGGAACGCGGTTGCCCTGGATAAAATCGATTCGGGAAAGCGTGGCATCCACGTTTTGGGAAAACCAGCCCGTGCCATATTCCAAAATGTACAACGCACCATCGGGCCCAAAGGCCATATCAATGATGTTGTGAAAGTCCATATTGGGCACGATCTGGGTAAGTTTTTCCAAAGACCCATCCGTATGTAACGAGGCGGCAAATATCCATCCTCGCATCCAGTCGTAGATTAATGGTTTTCCATCGAAATAATCGGGAAAATTACGGCCGCTGTTGGGATAATCCTCACTATAATAGATAGGACCTGCCATAGCATTGCGCGCTCCCGTTCCCAAGGCAGGAAATTCCTCCGAAGCGCCATAAGGGTAATAGACCATGGCCGGTTGCGCAGGGGGCAATTGCATCATCCCTGTGTTGTTGGGGGAATTGTTGATCGGTGCCAGGGAATCAAAGACAGCACCGGCAGTGTTACTGGTAAAATCAAAGTCGTTATAGGCCTTGTTGTCCGCAATAAAATAGGGCCAGCCATAATTTCCTGCGGTTTTCGCCTGATTGATCTCATCATAACCCTTGATACCTACCGCTACGGAGTCCTTACTGGCGTCTGGCCCAACCTCTCCCCAATACAGATAGCCTGTTCGGGAATCTATGGAAATACGGAATGGGTTGCGGTTGCCCATAATATATATTTCCGGGCGCCCTTTCTCTTCATTATTAGCGAAAAGGTTTCCTTCAGGAATACTATAGGTACCGTCTATTTCGGGTTTAATGCGAAGGATCTTACCTCGTAGGTCGTTGGTGTTGGCAGATGATTTTTGGGCGTCCCAGGGTGATCGGCCGGAGCGTTCATCAATAGGGGCAAAACCGTTGGATCCATGTGGGTTGGTATTATCCCCTACGGATAGGAACAGGTTCCCCTCTGGGCCAAACTCCAAAGAACCCCCGGAGTGGCAGCATTCTTTCCTTTGCGTACCTACTTGAAGCAATATTTTTTCTGAAGCCAGGTCCAGGCTGTCGTTTTTGAGTTCAAAACGGGACAGGTTTTGTTGGTCCGCTCCGCGGTTTTCGGAATAATAGAGATAAATCCAATGGTTTTCCTGGTACTTTGGATCTACAGCTACGCCCAATAATCCATCCTCAAGCTCTGAGAACACATCCATTTGGGCTATGGTCTTATCGCTGCCCGTTTCCAGGTCGTACACATGTACGGCCCCTTTTCGCTCTACAAAGATGATTTTGTTTTCGCTCAGAAAATCGAGCTCCATAGGCTCGGCCAAGTTTTGGATAAAAACCTGCTTGTTAAATCGATTTTCCTCGGGAACCACTTCTGCATAAGCCAAACTGTAATCTATCGGCACCCCTACACCGATGGCGTATTTAATGCCGCCCAGTAAATGATTTAGAAAGAGGGGGTCGGTGAATTGTGCTATGGTATGGCCCATTCCCGTATAAAAAGCGCGGCCGCCATCGAAGTCTTTGTACCAGGATATTGGATGAAAGGCCCCGTTGGTGCCTTCCTTATACGTAGTCTCATCCACAGTGATCAACACCTGGTTTTCTGGATTGATCGACTTAAAGTTGTACCACTCATCCTCGGTCTTCCATAGAGCAGGCAATGAATCCGTTGCTAGGTGGTTTGCATTAATAACACTTAGTTCACCTTCCTGAACATTGGGATTTAAAGGATGGCTTTCAAAGTACGCGCCTACCAGTTCTCCATACCACGGCCATCCGTACTCGGTGTCGGTAGCCGAATGAATCCCAACAAAACCCCCACCGGCCTGGATAAAACGCTCCATTTGGATCTGTTGTGCCTGGTCTAGCACATCGCCAGTGGTGTTTAAGAAAACAACGGTCTGAAAACCTTTTAGGTAGTTTTCGTTAAAACTGGAGCTGTCTTCGGTGGTTTCCACGGTAAAACCATGTTGCGCACCTAACTTTTGGATGGCCTCGATACCTGCTTCTATGGAATCATGGCGGTATTCTTCTGTTTTCGAAAAAACCAACACTTTTATTTCTACGGGACGGAACATATAAAAGGCAACGGCTGCCAAAATGGCAAGCAACACCAATACACCGATAAGGATCTTTTTTTTCATGACTACGTGCTTATTTGATTGAAGGATACAAGGAATTCATTTAAATGAGTGAAACTCACTCAAATGTATGAAAAAAATCCAAACTTCTAGATTTAATACCTTATATTTAAGTTGATAACCTAAAAACGCTCGGATAAAAAGGGATGACTAAATTCACACAGGAAGCCATGGTTGCCATGCTCAGCGATTTTAAGAGGTTCATTCCACAGTTGTCCATAAACTGTGTGATTTTTAGATTTAACGGGCAGGAGTTACAGGTTCCTATCGTTCAGCCTATACAGGATGAGATTTGGGTTATTCCTGGCGGGTTCGTCTATCAGGATGAGGATATCGATGACGCGGCCAAACGTATTCTTTATGAACAGACCCAGATTGACCTTCCCATTTTGGGTCAATTCGGGACTTATGGCCCGGCCGATCGTAATTTTGCCAGCGAACTCAGTGCCTTTAAAAATTCCATACTTCCCAGCGATATCATTGATTGGATTTCCCAACGGTTTGTGACCATAGGGTATTATAGTATCTTGAACCGCCAGCCTGTAGACCTAAAAACAGGCCCGCTTTTTAAGAACGGGCGATGGGTAAATGTGAAGGAGACGGATACCTTGGCATTGGACCATTCCTTGCTGGTATCGGAAGCTCGAAAAGTACTGGGTTCGGAATTGCTCAGCAAACCATTGTTATTAAGCTTTATGCCCCCCACCTTTACAATCCCGGAATTACAAAAGCTCTATGAGGCCATTTTGGATAGGCCCATAGACCGTGGAAATTTCCGACAGCGGATCTTAAAATCAGATATACTGACCAAGGTAGGTGTCAGTAAGGAAAAAACCAAAAGTCGGCCTCCTATTCTCTATAGCCTTGATGAGCAGCGCTACCTAAATTCCCTAACGCAGAACATTAAACTGGGGTTTTAGGGCGATAGCGTTCAACACAAGTTTTTCCCCTGCGTATGCCCCGTGGCAATGTGTTAAAATCCTACATCCAAGCGGCTTTTCCTTTTTCAAATTCCTACTTGTCTTTTGATCGAAAATTCCTTCAGGGGATATCAGAAACCACATTTTTGGAACCCTTTACCATTAGGAACCAGTAGTTTACAACAAAGTTTTCTTTTTAAAACGAAGCTTGCATACATTGTAACAAGAAATTCTAAATCAAAAAGCGATGTATTCGGAAATTTATTTAGTAGATGACATGGAAATGGTGAATGTACTACACCAGGTGTTGATAAGGCAACTTGGTTTAGAGGATAGGGTCAAATCCTTTACCGACCCGGAAGAGGCCTTGGACGATTTGCGTTTTAAGATGGGGAAAACAGAACCCATACTGGTATTGCTCGATATAAACATGCCGGTGATGACGGGATTTGAGTTTTTGGAGTTTATGGTGCTGGAATCCTTTCCGACCAACATCGATATTCTGGTGGTCACCTCATCCGATTCGGAGGAAGACAAAGTTTTGGCCGAACAATATCCACAATTCGTACGTGGTTTTGTTACCAAGCCCTTGAAAATCGAAGATTTACGGAAGCATATTGTCCAGGCCCATAGTGCTTAAACCAAAACTACCCAATTTGGGCATAGCTGCGGAAGTAGGATCAGAACCTGTACGTTTCGCAGGATAACCCAATGCATGCAAGCTCCTTGTGGGTTTGTGGCTTAATACCCTTGTTTATTGGATGAATCCGGTCCACATGGTATTGGGTCGCGAGATTTCAGTTGTACCATACCGCATACCGCTTCCGCCTTAATTCCAAGGCCAGTTGCTCTTCCATGCGTAGTGCCTCGGTGCGTGTCAGTGCCCCTATGTGATTGTAAAGGCTGGGACGTAGATACATCCCATATTTCTGCACAATGTTAGAGGAGAGTTTGTGGCCTTTTTTATTGCGGTATCCCGTCTTGTGCTGCACAAATCGTTCTTTGGGTGTTTTGCTGGTCATACCTACATACAGGCACTCCAATACCCCATTAAACTGTGGGTTGGCCTCACGAAATTTGGTATTTTCCGTGAATATCCGTTTAGATAGTTCTATGACGTAAACCCTGTACACAACTTTAGGCATGGATGGCTAAGCATATTTTAAAAAGGAATACCGTAAAATTAGCACCATTAATCCGTTTCCTCAAATTCAATTTTTAAGGTCCAGGCGTACAAACAGGGTATTTTATCAATAGTCAATTTGGGGATTTCGATAATCAACGTATCATTTTCACCCAGTTTCCATTTTAGTTTTCCATCGTACCCCAGCATGCTTACATCCTTTATCTGCTCACCCTTCAAAAGACTTACTTGGATGGTATCCTTCCATTGGGTAAAAATGCAAAATAATGCGTTCGTTTTGCGTGTAAAATAAACCGCCTCCCGTGTCCTTTTTTGGATATCCACGGCCATCTTTCGGGTTTCATAGATACCTTCGCCATTGACCTTTAACCAGCTACCTATATCCTTTAATCGTTCCTGCATAATCACAGGTATTCTGCCATCGGCCGTCGGCCCTACATTCAACAGTAAATTTCCCCCGCGGCTCACAATGTCTATCAATTCATGGATAAGCTCCTCCGAACTGTTGTAGTCTTCAATGCCCTCGGCCCTATTAAAGCCATAAGATCCGCCAATTCCCCTACTTTCTTCCCAGGGATGGTCCAGTCTACTTTCATCCACATCCTTGTATTCGCTCGAAAAATAATCTCCGTGATTGCCGGGCATATTTTTGGCAAATCTGTCATTTACCACCACTTCGTTCTTAACCGGGGATTCACTGTACAACCAGGAAAGGAACTCCTTGGTTTTCCAGTATTCTTCCTTTCCGTCCCATTCGCCCCCGTCTGAAAAAATCAAGGAAGGCTCATAGGTTTCCACCAGTTCTTTTAATTGTGGCATCAAATGCCTGTCCACATATTCGTCCTCGGGTATTTTATGGCGATCCACTATTTTTTTTGGCAAGTAATAGCCCGATGCTGTCCTATGGGTCCAACTGCTTTCCCATTCAATAATGGAATAATACAATCCCATCTTGAGTCCGGCCGATTTTACCGCCGTGGACAATTCGCCCAAGAGATCCCGTTTGGGACCGATATCCATGGCATTCCAATTTTTTTTATAGGGACTTTTAGTTGGCCAGAGGCAATAGCCATCATGATGCTTGCTGGTCAGCACCACATATTTTGCCCCTGATTTCTTGAATAAGTTGGCCCATGCTTCGGGATGGAACAGCTCTGCCTTAAAAAGCGGGGCAAAGTCGCGATATTCAAAGTCTTCCCCATAATTTTTACGGTGAAAGGCCACCCCACCATTATCCGGGTTGTACATTACCTTGGCATAGTACCATTCCGCATAAGAGGCATACAGGCCCGGTTCCAATTTTCTCCAAGCGGGTACGGAATATACGCCCCAGTGTATAAATATTCCGAATTTGGCATCTTCGAACCATGTGGGAATCGGCCTGGCATCCAGTGCTTCCCAGGAATTTTGATAGGTCTGTGCACCTGCTATGGTGATTTGTAAGGAGAGAATTAATAATAATAGCGTTGTTCTCATAGTCTACACTTAAGTTTTGCTGTTTTTGGTGCTGGACAGGGCGACCTGCTCAACGCAATTCCCTTTTTTATTGAAATATAACGAAATCGTTTCAACTGGTTTTTGGGAAATTATGGCTTTAACGTTATGTTGTCTTAAATGTGGCATACCTAAGCTGGTCGTAGCTTAATTATTTCTTGGAATGATAGGGGCCGTATTCCTGTTTGATCTCTAGGGTGGCCTCGTCAACGATAAAAACTTTGAATAGATTACCTTTTGGGTAAACACGGACCACGATATGCCCTCGTAAACTTTTGTAGTTATCCCTGAACCACGGCCCATAGGTGACCAGGGTTTCGGGATGCATATTGGTCGCAAAGATGTCGCGCTCTTCGGTAGTGCTGTCCTTGTATATAAGACGTTGATACACTTCTTGACCCGGATGGTCCGAACACCAGGATTGTTGTACTACAACCTTGGGGTTGGTGTTTTTTATGAAGAACTCGTTGGTCGCGTCGCGGTTGCTATGATGGTTCAAGGTGGTCACCTCCAACTTTCCGATGACCTTGGCCATAGGGGTTTCCACATCGAACCAAGAGGGGAGTCCGTACCCTTGTAAACCCGTGTTGTCCCCTCCGGTGAAATAGTCAAAGGACCCATAGCTTATCTTTATGCCCAGGCTCAAAGGATTTTCGTTGTACTTTCCATCGTAATGGGAAAGCATATCCTCTGCCGTAAAATAGTTAAGGGTGTCATTGGCGACACCTGTCCAAATAGTTGCGTTGGTCTTTATGTTCCGAACATGGAAATTAGGGAAGGAATTTCTTTTGTTGAGCAGCAGTAGTTGTTCCTTGCTGCCCGGAATCAACATTTCCGTTGAAATGTTGCGCTCTTCAATGAAGGAAAGATAATCTTGAAACAGCTTGTCCTCTTTGAGATATTCGCGAAGGTTTATAGGGAAATCGTATTTGGGGTAGCCTCGGTCAATGATTTTGCCTATTGGGATGAATTGGGCCAGTGCAACCAGACTTCCGTAATGATCACTATGGAAATGGGAGACCAACGCGTAGTCTATTTTGAGCTTGTGATCAGAGGGAAAACAGTGCTTTATATAGTTTGCGATCCATTCCGCTGCGGAAAGAGAATCATTTGGGATGGTCGCGGTAGCCTTGAGAGGGGCATACTTTGCTTCAAACTGCTCCTTATCCAGGATGCCGGCATCAAATAAGAGACTGGTTCCGTCGGGAAAGACCATAAAGGAGGCATCCCCATTACCAGTGTTGATATGATGGATATCCAGATATCCGGTTTCCCAGGGTTCCAACTTTTTTCCCGTTTCGGCCTCCTTGTCGCCTGATTCCCCTTCACTGCACCCCCAGCAGATGATGAAAAATGCAATGGCGATTAAATGTGGTGTTCTTCGCATATAGTCTATCTACTTTTGTGGTCAATGTAAAATAAGGGCCGTACTTCATATCCCAGCTTAGGTATGGACGCACGAACGGTATTTTGATACACCTAAAAGTCCATTAATTTGAAGACGGTATCTACCAAATAATATACCAAATGCGATACTTTTTTTGCCAGTTTATGGATACCCACACAAAAAGAGTATAATTAATGTAAGTATTCCTATCTTTATGTTCATGCTTGGTGCACCTTTATTGTGTAGCACGGAGAGGCAATAGGCACCGTTTTGTTATAGGCCCGTTACCTATGTTGTTCAATAAGCATAAAATAGAATAGATGAAACTGCATTTGTTGGATAGAACCAGTTTTGAGAACAGTTCGTTTACGGTAACCCATAACCATTATCCACATTTTCTAAAAGTTTGGCACCACCATCCTGAACTGGAACTTGTGCTCATAGAAAAAAGCTCGGGAACGAGATTCATAGGGGATGGCATAGAGAAATTTGAGCAAGGAGAGTTAGTGCTTATAGGTAAAAACCTCCCGCATATGTGGTCCAATGACGAGACCTATTTCGATACGGCCTCCAATAAGGTAGCCGAGGCGATTGCGGTTCACTTCAAAAAGGATTTTTTGGGCACCGATTTTTTATCGGCCCCCGAGCTTCGATCCATTGCCGACCTTTTGGAAAGGGCAGAACGCGGCATTTTGTTTCTAGAAATAGATGCAGGCCTTGTACAAAGGATAAGAGCGCTGTTAGATCCAGATCCATTTGACAGAATGATAAGGTTCATTAAAATTTTGCAGGTCTTGGCAAGGCACCAACGGTATAAGCCGCTGTCGAGTATGGGCTATGTAAATTCTTTCCTGAAAACAGAGAACAAACGTCTTCACAAAATATATGAATACGTCTTTAAAAATTTTAAGGATTCTGTCCAGGCCAGTGATGTGGCCGAAGTGATTGGAATGAATGCTTCCGCATTTAGCAGATTTTTTAAACGGGTCCACCGGAAGACCTTTACCCGATACCTCAATGAAATTAGAATAGGGTACTCCTGTAAACTGCTGTTGGAAGATAAGCTAAACATTACGGCGATAGCCTACGAATCGGGATTCAACAACATTTCAAATTTTAATAGGCAGTTCAAGGCGATTACCGGAAATGCTCCCAGTACCTTTGTTCAATTTCATACCCAAAAACCAATTCAAGAACAATTTGGGCAAAAATAGTATTGTTCTTGGTGGCTTATTTGGTGGTTAAAATCGTGCATCAAACCTAGCTTTGTCTAAAAACAACCCATTCATGTTTCCATCAACTTCAATTACGGAAGTACTTGTCAAGGACATTCGTTTCCCTACAAGCGACACCATGGACGGTTCTGACGCCATGAACCCCGATCCGGATTATTCCGCAGCCTATGTCATTTTAAAGACCGATCATCCCAAGGATTTGGAAGGACATGGTCTCACCTTTACCATAGGTAGGGGGAATGAACTTTGTGTTGCCGCTATCAGATCGCTGTCCCACTTAATCCTTGGGAAAACGCTTGAGAGTTTTACCGAGAATATGGGAAACTTTTGGAAAATGATAACAGGAGACAGCCAATTGCGTTGGCTTGGGCCGGAAAAAGGCGTCATTCATTTGGCCACGGCGGCTTTGGTCAATGCCGTTTGGGACCTTTACGCCAAGGCAGAGGGCAAACCGCTTTGGAAATTACTCGCGGATATGACCCCTAAAGAACTGGTTTCTTGCATCGATTTCACTTATATTACAGATGCCATACGTCCTGAGGAGGCGTTGGAAATTTTAGAAAAACATGCAGATACCAAACAAGAACGTATAGATGAATTGTGTAAGGAGGGGTATCCTGCATACACTACCTCCGCAGGTTGGCTGGGATATTCGGATGATAAAATGAGGCGTTTGTGCAAAGAAGCCAAAGCTTCTGGATTTAGACACATGAAAATAAAGGTGGGGTCCAATTTGAAGGACGATTTGCGCAGGGCCGCCATAATCCGGGAAGAAATAGGCCCAGATTTGAAACTGATGATGGATGCCAACCAAAAATGGGACGTGGAAGAGGCAATTATGAACATGGAGGAGTTGAAAAAATTCGACCCCTGGTGGATCGAGGAGCCCACAAGTCCCGATGATATCTTGGGCCACGCCAGAATCGCAAAAATGGTTGCTCCCATTAAGGTGGCCACAGGGGAACATTGTCAAAATCGGGTAATGTTCAAGCAACTGATGCAGGCAGGGGCCATAGGGATATGCCAGATTGATAGTTGCAGGGTAGGGGGTGTAAATGAAATATTGGCCATTTTATTGATGGCTGCTAAATTCAATATTCCTGTATGTCCACATGCGGGAGGTGTAGGCCTTTGCGAATATGTACAACACTTGTCCATGATAGACTATATTGCGATAAGTGGATCCCTGGAAAATAGGATCATTGAATATGTAGATCATTTGCACGAACATTTTTACGACCCTGTAATCCTTAAGAACGGAGCCTATATGCCGCCTACGCTCCCTGGGTACAGTATAACCATGAAACCTGCTTCCTTGGAACAATATAGCTTTCCGGAAGGCATCATCTGGCAATCACAATTAGCAGACAAACACTAAAGTATACCTTATGAAAAAAATAGTGATCCTCTTCCTCGTCCTCATTTGTCAAGGCCTTATTTCCCAGGAAAAATATACTCCCGCCAAAGAGAATTTAGAGGCCAGATCATGGTTCGAGGATGCCAAATTCGGCATGTTCATCCACTGGGGCGTCTATAGCTTACTGGGCGATGCCGAATGGGTAATGCAACATCAGGACATACCGATAGATCGCTATGAACTATTGCCCACTTTTTTTAATCCAATCGATTTTGATGCCAAGGAAATAGTGACCTTGGCCAAGGAAGCGGGAATGAAGTACATTACCATTACTACAAAACATCACGATGGTTTTGCCATGTACGATTCCAAGGTTTCGGATTACAATATTGTGGCGGCCACGCCGTACGGGAAAGACATCTTTAGGATGTTGGAGCAAGAGTGCAAAAAACAGGGCATAAAATTATTTGCCTACTATTCGCAATTGGATTGGCACCATCCCGATTATTTTCCCCGCGGCTGGACCGGCAGAAAAACGGGCAGACCGGAAACAGGGAATTGGGAGGCTTATTTGGCCTATCAAGACGCCCAGATCAAGGAACTTGCGGAGAACTATGATATCGCAGGATTCTGGTTCGATGGATGGTGGGATCAGGCACCCCATAAGACCGATTGGCACGAGGCCGTGGAATATCGGATAAAAGGAATTGATTGGAAGCTGGAACGGACGTATAAAATGATCCACGAGGTAGATCCAAAACTGCTTATTGGAAACAATCACCATGAACTTCCGATTGCCGGGGAGGATTTCCAAATGTTCGAAAGAGATCTTCCCGGAAAGAACACTACAGGTTTTGGAGGTGCGGAAATTGGAAGCTTACCCTTGGAAACCTGTGAAACCATTAATCAATCATGGGGCTTTAACCTTCAGGACGGAAAACACAAGTCGGTCAAGGAACTTGTTCTCTATCTGGTGAAAGCGGCAGGAAACAATGCCAATTTTCTTTTAAATGTAGGGCCTATGCCCAACGGCGGAATTCAGGAAGAGCACAAAACCAGGTTAAGAACGGTTGGAAAGTGGTTACAGGCCAATGGGGAGACCATTTACGGGACAAGGCAAGGAAATGTGACGGTGGAGGAAAAAATTGTGTCCACGCAAAAAGGGAATATCCTGTATTTGCATATTTTGGAGCTGACAGGTGAGGAGGTACGTATTCCTGATTTTGATCGGAAAATAAAAAAGATTTCCTTTTTTACGGATAAGACGCCTGTAGATTTCACTTTGAGAAAGGGCGAATTGAAATTTAGCGTACCCGAAAATAAAAGGGAGCATATAGATACCATAATAGAAATCACCTTAAAATAATACAGATGTCGCTATTTAGCTTAAAAGGTAAAACTGCGGTCATTACAGGTGGGGGGAGTGGCATAGGCGGGGCCATTTCAAAAACATTTGCAGACCAAGGCGCTACAGTGCATATCTTGGAGCTGAATCTGGAAAGGGCGCTATCCATTGTCGATGAGATCAAAAGTACCGGAGGCAGGGCTATGGCCCATCAATGCGACGTGTCGTCACAACAAGAAGTACAGGGGGTTATAAAAACCATCACTGAGAGTGCCAAGATCCATATTTTGGTCAATAACGCGGGAATAGCCCATGTGGGAAATGTAGAGTCTACGGAAGAAGCGGATATGGATAGATTGTACCAGGTCAATATCAAAGGGGTGTATAACTGTATCCGTGCCTGTATTACGACCATGAAAGAACATGGGGGCATCATCTTGAACATGGCCTCGATCGCTTCCACTGTAGGTATATCCGATCGGTTTGCCTATGCCATGTCCAAGGGAGCCGTACTTACCATGACCTATTCCGTGGCCAAGGATTATCTGGATTATGGCATTCGCTGCAACAGTATTTCCCCTGCCAGGGTACATACGCCCTTTGTTGATGGGTTTATTAAAAAGACATATCCGGGGAAAGAGAACGAGATGTTTGCAAAGCTTTCAAAAACACAACCCATTGGTCGTATGGGAAAACCTGGGGAAGTGGCGCATCTGGCCCTTTATCTATGCTCCGATGAGGCATCCTTTATAACGGGGACCGATTTCCCCATAGATGGCGGATTTATAAAACTAAATGGATAAATGAAATTAATACGTTTTGGAATAGCGGACAAGGAAAAACCAGGGGTGGAACAACCAGATGGTACACGTTTGGACGTAACGGCTTTTGGGCAGGATTACGAGGAAACGTTTTTTGCCACGGATGGCATAGGACGTTTGCAAAAATGGGTTGCGGAAAATGGATCTACATGCCCCTTGGTCGATAAGGAAACACGTTTAGGGCCACCCGTATGCCGTCCTTCCAAGCTGGTATGTGTGGGACTTAATTATGCGCAGCACGCTGCCGAGAGCGGTATGGAAATCCCTGAGGAACCGGTGTTGTTCTTTAAGGCAACAACGGCCATTGTGGGCCCTAATGATGATTTGATACTTCCCAAGGGGAGTAAAAAGACCGATTGGGAAGTGGAACTGGCCGTAGTTATCGGTAAGCGCACATCCTATGTACCCCTGAAAGATGCTATGGATCATGTTGCAGGTTATGTCCTGCACAACGACTATAGCGAAAGGGAATATCAATTGGAACGCGAAGGCCAATGGGTAAAAGGAAAAAGTTGCGATACTTTTGCCCCTTTGGGACCTTTTTTGGTTACCCAGGATGAAATCAAAGATCCGCACCAGCTTGATCTTTGGTTGAAGTTGAACGGGGAGACCATGCAGCGCAGCAATACCTCCGACCTGGTATTCAAAATTCCAGAACTAGTAAGCTATATTAGCGAATTTATGACACTGCTTCCCGGCGACATCATTTCCACAGGGACTCCCTTCGGTGTGGGATTGGGATTAGATCCACCGAGATATCTGAAAGCGGGGGACTTGGTCGAGTTGGGAATAACAGGCCTGGGAAGTTCAAAACAACGTGCAAAGACCTATCAAAAAAATGACTATTGACAGTCACCAACATTTTTGGGCGTACGATGCCGAGCGGTATTCTTGGATAAACGAATCCATGAAAGCGATCCAAAGGGATTTTCTGCCATCGGACCTGCTACCAATCCTCAAAAAAAACGGCATTGATGGCTGTATTGCCGTGCAGGCCGATCAGTCGGAGGCTGAGACCGAATTTTTACTGGAACTTGCTGCAAAAAACGATTTTATAAAAGGTGTTGTGGGCTGGGTAGATTTACAGAAGAGCAATGTAAGGGAGCGTTTGGAACACTTCTCGTCGAACAAATTGTTCAAGGGGGTACGTCATATTGTTCAGGATGAACCTGATGAATATTTCATGCTGAGACCTGATTTTCAAAGGGGAATAGCACAACTCTCCGCGTTTGACCTTGCCTATGACATTTTGGTGTATCAACAACAATTGCCTTCGGCTATTGCCTTGGTACATAATTTTCCTGCCCAGACGTTTGTTTTGGACCATATGGCAAAACCTAGGATTTCCAAAGGCCTGGACCCCGGATGGAAATTAAATATCAAAGAACTGGCAAAATGTCCCAATGTTTACTGTAAATTGTCGGGATTGGTCACGGAGACCAAAGGCTTTAATTGGGAAAAAGGTGATTTTGTTCCATTTTTGGACACGGTGTTGGAAGCTTTTGGGGCGGATAGGGTGCTGTTCGGGTCCGACTGGCCTGTATGTTTGTTGGCGGCTTCCTACGGCGACGTAAAGGGGATACTAGATCGTTATATGGAACAACGCTCCTGGGTCGAAAAAGACCTGATTTTTGGTAAGAACGCGATCTCTGCATATCAACTGGCAATTTAAAGGCACTACGTATGGATTTACAACTACAGGAGAAGATTATTATCGTTACCGGAGGTTCCAAGGGCATAGGAAATGGTATCGTCAATGTGCTTTCGGATGAAGGGGCGATTCCGGTAATCGTTGGAAGAAATAAGGAGCACGTTCTAAACGCTGTAAAAATAATCGAAGCCAAGAATAGAAAGGCATACTACGCCCTGGCGGAACTCACCGATCCCGATCAATGCAAAGCCGCGGTAAACACGGTAATTCAAAAATTCGGCAGGATAGACGGTTTGGTGAACAATGCGGGCATAAACGATGGCATAGGCTTGGAGAAAGGGAATTATGAGGATTTTATCACCTCTATAAACCGAAACCTTACCCATTACTACCTTATGGCACACTACGCACTGACAGAACTTAAAAAAAGCAAAGGCGCCATTGTCAATATAGGCTCCAAGACATCGGTTACCGGGCAGGGGGGAACATCGGGATATGCCGCGGCCAATGGGGGACGTAATGCCCTTACCCGGGAATGGGCCGTTGAACTTTTGCCTTACCAAATACGGGTGAACGCGGTGATTGTGGCCGAATGCCTAACACCCTTATATGAACGTTGGTTAAAAACCTTCCCGGATCCGGAAAAAAAACGAAAGGAGATTACCTCTAAAATCCCCTTGGAAAACAGAATGACCACTATAGAGGAAATAGCGAATACCGTAGCCTTTCTGCTATCTCCAAAGTCCAGTCATACTACCGGACAGTTGCTTTTTGTGGATGGGGGCTATACCCATTTAGACCGTACACTGTAGCGCTGCTGATACGTTGATCCATGAAAAACGACAAGAAAATACCTATCGTAGCGAAAAAAGTACTGCTTCCCTTTGTTTTGATCACCTCGCTTTTTGCGCTTTGGGGCTTTGCCAATGATATTACCAATCCTATGGTATCGGCCTTCAAAAAAATCTTGGAGCTCAATAATACCCAGGCGTCTTGGGTACAGGCGGCATTTTATGGAGGGTATTTCACCATGGCCCTACCGGCCGCTTTTGTAGTGAAGAAATATACCTACAAAGCAGGGATTCTTATGGGCTTGGTCCTCTATGCAGTGGGGGCATTGCTTTTTTATCCCGCAGCGGCCCTGGAAAACTATTTTTTCTTTTTGATGGCACTCTACATCCTTACGTTTGGCCTTGCCTTTTTGGAGACCACGGCAAATCCCTTTATTTTATCCATGGGAGCGGAAGAGACGGCAACCCAACGCCTAAATTTGGCACAGGCTTTTAATCCGGTCGGCGCCCTATCCGGACTCTTTGTGGCCCAAACCTTTATTTTGGGCGCTCTGCAATCCGATAATCTGGACGAGCAGGGCAACAGCATCTACGAAACCCTTTCCGGAACGGCCAAAGCTGCTGTAAAGACGTCCGATCTCATGGTCATCAGAAATCCATATGTGGGTCTGGGTCTCTTTGTACTGTTCATGCTGGTCCTCATAGCGCTGGTGAAGATGCCCGAGAAAAATAAGAAGGACCAGACAAGCGGTATGTGGGATTCCATTCGAGGCCTTTTTAAGAAGGAACGCTTTGTTGGCGGGGTCGTAACACAGATGTTCTATGTAGGGGCGCAGATTATGTGTTGGACGTATATTTATCAGTATGCGGAAAATCTAGGGATAAACAACAGGAATGCGGTGAATTATGCCTATGTGGCCCTAGGTATCTTTTTACTGGGCCGTTTTTTATGCACCTATTTGTTGCGCTTTATCAATTCGGGAAAATTGCTGATGCTTTTGTCCTTGTTCGCCATTATATGCTGCTTGGGAACCATTTTTATCGAGGGCATCGGCGGGCTCTACTGTTTGGTGCTGATTTCGTTCTGTATGTCCTTGATGTTTCCCACCATTTATGGGATCGCGTTGACCGGACTGGGAGAAGATGCCAAACCTGCCTCGGCCTTCCTGGTCATGGCCATTGTGGGAGGTGCCTTTATGCCCATTCTACAGGGGTTGATTCTGGATATTGGCGGTAGTGCCTATGCCGACGTCAGGATATTGGGCGTGCCCGAAGTAAATTTCTCCTTTATTCTTCCCTTGCTCTGCTTTGTGGTGGTGAGCATTTACGGGTATAGAACTTTTAAGGTATATGCTATTGGCTAAAACAAAATAAAATGAAACGATATGCATTTGCACTGGATTTGAAGGACGACAGCGAATTGATAGCGGAATATGAGGCCCATCACAAAAAAATATGGCCCGAGATAAGGAAAAGTATCTTGGATGCCGGGATTGTACGAATGGAAATATACCGCTTGGGAACCAGGCTGTTCATGAACCTGGAAGCAGAGGACGCTTTCTCTATGGAAAAAAAAGCCAGGATGGATCAGGACAATCCCAAAGTACAGGAATGGGAGGATTTAATGTGGACCTATCAACAGGCACTTCCCATGGCCAAACCAGGGGAAAAGTGGGTGGAAATGCACCCCATATTTGTGCTGGAAGGATAGATTTTAGTCAAAACCGTATTTATGAGCCGATCATGGGCAAAAAAACAATAAAATTCGATGCTAGATTTCCTTCCGTGGAAGATCTTAGGAAGAGGGCGAGAAGGCGCATCCCTAAATTTGCGTTCGAATATTTGGACGGCGGCTGTAACGAGGATGTAAACCTCTATAAGAACACTTCAGAGCTCCGTGAGGTAGAACTTTTGCCCTACTATTTGAACCAGCATACGAGTTCCGATATGAGGACCCAACTGTTCGGCCATACTTATGATGCACCCTTTGGAATAGCTCCGGTGGGCCTACAAGGGCTAATGTGGCCCAATGCCCCGGAAATTTTGGCCAAGGCCGCATTTGAGCATAATATTCCTTTCGTGTTGAGCACGGTCACCACCAGCAGTATTGAGCGCATAGCCGAAATTACCGAAGGAAAGGCATGGTTTCAATTGTACCATCCAACAGAAGATAAACTCAGGGATGATATTATCAAAAGGGCCGAAGTGGCGGAATGTCCTGTACTGGTCATTTTATGTGACGTGCCCACTTTTGGATTTAGACCACGGGATATTAGAAATGGCCTTGCCATGCCCCCAAAGATGTCCCTAAGGAACATGCTGCAAATTCTGGGGAAACCGCAATGGGCGTTAAAAACACTGGCCCAAGGACAGCCGAATTTTGAGACCTTAAAACCGTATATGGCCAAAAACCTGGACCTGAAACAGCTGGGCAAGTTTATGGATGAAACTTTTTCCGGCAGATTGAACGAGGAGAAAATTGCACCGATCCGCGATATGTGGAAGGGCAAACTGGTGCTTAAGGGAGTAGCTAACGAGGCAGATGCGGAGAAAGCCATTCGTTTGGGATTGGACGGCCTTATCGTGTCCAATCACGGGGGAAGGCAATTGGATGCCGGGGAATCTACCATTAAGCCCTTGACCAGGATTGCGGAGGCCTATGGCGACCAAATCACGGTAATGATGGACAGTGGTATCCGTTCGGGCCCGGATATGGCAAGATCCCTGGCCAGCGGAGCCCAATTTACTTTTCTGGGCCGTGCATTTATGTACGGTGTTGCCGCATTGGGAACCAGGGGAGGGGATCACACTATTTCCTTGTTAAAGGCCCAATTGCAGCAGGTATTGGAGCAAATATGCTGTGAAAAGATTAAGGATTTACCGGATCATTTGGTTTCTTGACAGGCCGGTTGGTATTCCGCTTTTATACGGAAACCCTAAGAATTTTTGTCAAAGTATATCCATCGGCGGTATTGCCGCTTACGGCATCCGCCATATTTTGGGCCAAGCTGTCCGTGAATATGCCGTCTTGTGTGTTGGAAGTATCAAAATCACCCTTATATCCAGATGTTGCATACACTTTCTTGGAAACATCTTCGGGAAACGCAATTTGGGTAATTAATAAGGACTTACCACTTCTATCCAGGATTTCCAGATGAAGATGAGGTGCCCTTCCTGGATACCAGCCCGGAAAAATACTGATGAAAGACACTTGTCCGTTGGCATTGGTGGTTTGTCTTCCCCTAAGAAAATGCGCACTGGTAAAACTTCCATCCAGTTGGTTGTTGTATTCCGAATAATTGCCGGCAGCATCACAATGCCAGAGATCTACCAGGGCCCCTTCCAAAGCAGTGCAATTATTGTTGGTGTTTTGAACCGTCAAATTGATGCGTAAGGCAACCCCCTTCCGATTACCGACAATATTTTCCCTAACCCAGTCTGCCGGGGTCTTTATCGGGAACGGACCAGCGGTTTCCGAGGGAGATACGGCACAACCGCTAGGTGTTATGTCGGGATTGTCATTGCTTTTGGTACACGAGACCAGTGCTACAGGTACTATAGGGGCTATTACGGCACCCATGCCCAGATTTTTAATGAATTTTTTTCTGTCCATGTTGATATTGATTTAGGATTGAAGGATTTTATGGTTAAATTTTATTTTTCATTATTTTTAAAAGACACATGATTTGTGGTTGCCGGACTGCCTTCCGTGGATGGATTACAGCCCGCAACACTTTTAAAATACATTCAATCGGAATGCGATAGGATTCGGTTTACCAACTGCTCAATTTTTGAGTTAACTTCTTTTAGTTGCCCATCAATTTTTGTAACATAGTATTCATATTCCTTTCCTTCATACCGCAAGGTGGTGACGGGCAGATCCCTGACTTTTCCGAAAATCGTAGGTTCGGCCAAATTGTGTTCCAGTAGCAAGGCCAGGTTCCCTATCTCTTCCGAGGACAGTTCCATTGTAACCTCGCCTTTATGCTTTACCTTGTCCACTCCCTTGAACAGTACGGTCCCGTTGGTAAACACCCATAGATCATATACAGGGCACTTGCCCAAACAGGGGCCCTTGGAGTAATAGAGAAGCGTATTTTCGTTGTTCGTATCCATAGCTCCATTTTTGCCCGACTTGCAGGAGAGCACAACTAAAATCAATAACATCATTGCTTTTTTCATCCATACTTTTTTTGACCAGAGTCCCGGAAAAGTTTCGGGACTCTGGCCTATGTTTACCTTGTAGGTTTTGAACAGTGTGTCTTTTTGGGATCGCCAAACGTATTGGCCTTTTTCCATTTTCCGGCAGCGGGCAAGAAACTCCTTCCTTTTGCTGAGGCCATGTTATCCCTGACATAGTTTCGCAGGGAAATGAGCTCCGGATGATCATACATGAGCTGTATTTTTTGCTCCGCGATGGAGTTTCCGCTGGGACCCCCGTTCCTGGTCACAAAAGTGGCAAACACCTCTGCGATGTCCTCTCCAGGATTGGTGGAGGCGTATCCGGTGACAAAGCGATCCTGATATTTGTTATAAAATGCTTCCTGTGCGCTTTGACTTTGCCCCAAATTGGTAAATTCCCCCCAGATATCCGCCCAGAATCTTGTGTACAATTTATTGATGTACGACTCGGTCTTCGCACAGCCTTCCCCGGTAAAGAAGTTATTACAGTTGGCTTCCGATATCGAGGCATCCACTTGTGTATTATCCAGGGTCAATATATGTCCAAATTCATGGATGATCGTATAAGCCAGTTCCCCACCGGCATTAAATCCGCCTTGATACGCAAAATCAATGGCAATGCCCATTTCCCATTTGGAAAGATCTTGGGAGGTATTGTACACATAACCGGCTGTTCCATCGCCCTCACCGGCAAAAATCATAAACCGGCTCATTTTAGATCGGTGGTTCAGGGGAATAATCTTCTTGACCAGCTCCCAGATTTCCTGGTGCTTTTGTGTGTCCTTTTGAAACTCCAGCTCTTTTCCACTGACCTTGTAGTCCGTTACTTTGGAAATGTTGTCCCCATTTACGGTATACAGGGTTATGCTCCCGGCATCACCTTGGGCACCATCGCCATCACCGGAGGTATCGCCCCCATTATCGGTTCCGGTGTTGCCCCCCGTATCCGGATTGCCATCGCCATTATCCGTACCTGTGCCAGTATCCGTTCCCGTAGTGTCCGTTACGCTACCCTGGTCTATAGGAAGTTCATCTTTTTCACAGGATTGTGCGATAGCCATTGCCAAGAACAGCGCTAAAAGTAATCGCCAGTTTTTTAAGCTCTTCATAAGTATCATTTTAAATTGAACGTTTTCTTTCTTACACAACAGGCAATTTTTAAAACACCCTATTTTTTTTTGAAACCAGACAGGGAAGAGGGAGGATGCGATGTTTTTTTTTTGAAGTAAATAGGGTAAACGAAAAGTATCCTGTTGTATTGATGAACAGTATTAAACATAGGTTTATGTAGCACCAATACGATTCGTCCTATTTCATATCCTGATTCAACCACAAGGCAGATGCCTAGGTTTCAAAACAGGGATATTGGTCGATAAAAAACAGATTAAAGGGCAATTATTCGTTTTAATATTTAGCTTTGACAAGTGAAATGTTACCTTAACGATGACGCAGAAAAAATCTGTTTGTGATGAAAAGACCTTTAGGCTAATTTTTGATGATCATTCAGAGGTCATCCGCAACTTTATCTACTACAAGTGTGGAAACATGCAACAAGCCGAGGATATCACCCAGGATGCATTCGTAAAGCTATGGAAGAACTGTAAGAAAGTAGTTTTCGAAAAAGCAAAGTCGTTTGTGATGAAGGTAGCTCAAAATGCATTTTTTAACGAAGTAGCACATCAAAAAGTAGTTCTTAACTACAATCAACGAACAGCCTCGCTGCCGTCCTATGCGAACAGCCCCGAATTCCTAATGGAAGAAAAAGAATTTATGGCAAGGTTGCAACAGAGCATAGCCAGCCTTCCCGTTAAGGAACGAGAGGTTTTTTTATTGAGCCGAAAGGATAAAAAAACATATCGTGAAATAGCCGAAATTATCGGAATAACACAAAAAGCGGTGGAACGAAGGATGCATTTGGCCTTATTGAAACTACGGGAAAAAATCGGAACTGCTATTTAAAGGATCGGGAAATGGAAAATTTTTACAATATAGACGATTTTTTAGCCAAATGGGCAAGTGGGGAGCTGTCCGAGGAAGAAAAGGAGGCTTTTAGAAAAACGGAGGATTATCGGTATTACCAAGCCATTTTGGAGGGTACGGATGTTTTGGAAGTCCCTTCCCATGACAAGGAAAAGCTTTTTGAAGGGGTACAGGAAAAAATTGCAAAGGATAGGAAAAAGGTTCGGACTATTCCCAGATGGACTTATGCTATGGCAGCTTCCATTGCCCTTCTGATCGGCTATTTTGTTTTCTTTGACCAAACAGTGGACCATACCACAGGATTTGGGGAACGTTTGCAAATAACGCTACCCGATAATTCTTCCGTAACATTAAATGCAAAATCCAAACTGGAATATAAGAAGTCGGGTTGGGAAAAGGAACGGTACCTATTTTTGAAAGGGGAAGCCTATTTCAAGGTCGCCAAGGGACCCACTTTTGTTGTTGCTTCCGATTATGGCTCCGTTACCGTTTTGGGAACGCAGTTTACGGTAAATGCAGAGGCCCAAATCTTTGAGGTGGTGTGTTTTGAAGGCAGTGTAAGGGTTGAAAAAGGAAAGCGCTCATATACTATTAAAGAAGGAGAGGCTGTGAGATACGCAAACGGGGCTTTTGAGAACTGGAGGCCAGGGACCAACTCGCCCCAATGGACACAAGGGGAAAGTAGCTTTAACAATGCGCCCCTGCATCAGGTGATAACAGCTTTGGAAAAACAGTTTAATGTTTCCATTAACAGTGAACGAGTTAATGAAACAACACGGTTTACCGGAAGTTTTACGCATGCTGAGCTTAGAAAAGCGTTGACCATCGTTTTTGACCCCTTGGAAATTAAGTTTACTTTTATCAACGAGAACACTATAGTTCTCGCTGAAAAGTAGATGAAGAGATTCTTTATCCTATTCATTTTACTGTTTTCTTTAGGCCTGGGCGCCCAAGAAAATACGCGCCATAAAAATGTTCCCTTGAGCACTGTACTTACCGAACTTGAGGCTTTGTATGACGTTAAGTTTTCGTACAACGCCGGAACTATCGGGGGCCGACGTATCAGCTTGGATTTACGGACGGTTTCCCTACAAGGGGCCCTATCCCGAATTGAGAAGGATCTGAACGTGGTTTTTGAGCAGGTAGATGAGCGTTATTACACCTTGAAAAACCTTGAGCTTAAAACCATCTGCGGATACTTAAAGGACGCGACTGCTGGTCACCCGGTAGAAGGGGCCACCATAATGAATGCAAGCAAGGGAACCGGCACGGTTTCGGATGAATTTGGCTTTTTCAGACTTACGAACAACGGCCCGTCGGATACCCTATACATATCGTTTCTAGGATATAGAACCCTTGAACTGCCCATGGCCAAAATTCGAGAAAGGAGATGTGATACCTATACCATGTCCTCGGAAGGTTATGTTTTGAACGAGGTAGTGGTACGCGAATATCTGGCCGAGGGAATTGTCAAGACCCAGGACGGGTCCATAAAAATAAATCCCCAGAACCTGGATATCCTATCGGGATTGGTAGAGCCCGATGTTTTGCAGCATGTTCAGTTACTGCCTGGTGTGGAAAGTCCGTCCGAGACCGTTTCCGGCCTGTATATCAGAGGGGGTTCACCCGATCAAAATTTAATCCTTTGGGACGGGATAAAGATGTACAATTCCGATCATTTTTTCGGTATGATCTCTGCTTTTAACCCGTATATCACAAAGGATATTAGGATATACAGAAGCGGTGTAAAACCCCAATACGGAGATCGGGTCTCCGGGGTAGTGGATATTAGGACCACGAACAACGTACCTTCCAGAATACAGGGCGGCCTGGGGGCAAACATGACCCATGCTGATGCCTACCTGGAAATTCCGGTGTCCAAGGATTTGGGGCTTCTGATTTCCGGAAGAAGATCCATAACCGATATTATAAACACACCCGCTTTCAATAACTTTTCCAGCAAAGTATTTCAGAACACCAGCATTACGGAGAACCAACAAATATTTCAACCCGAATTTTCGGAGAACAGGGAGGACTTTTACTTTGCGGATGTCACCCTCAAGCTCATTGCCCAACTTTCCCAAAAGGATAAGCTTACCGTGTCCAACCTTTTCACCACCAACAAACTCGACTATTCCTTTAGCGATATGGATTTCCAAATTGATTCCAGCGATCGATTAAATATTAGAAACCTGGGCACAAATACCACATGGAGCAGGGATTGGAGCGACAAATTTTCATCTCGGGCGCAATTTTATTATTCTGAGTACGACTTTGATTACAATGGCGAAAATGGATTTTTTGATGATGATTTCTCCGTGTCCAAGGAGAACAATATCAAGGAAATAGGGGCTAATCTGCGTACCGATTGGACCCTGAACAAAACCGTTTTCTTTACCAACGGCTATCAGTTTTTTTCAAACCAAGTACGGTATTTGCTTGCAGACCGGGGTTTTACCGAAAGTGATAATCAAAATAGCCCCACACACGCCATTTACAGCCAATTAAACTACAACAAGTCCAGCGCGTGGTATGTAGATCTGGGGCTTAGAGCAAATTACTACACCGCTCTGAACTCCGCTTTTGTGGAGCCTAGAATATATGCCGAACGGATTTTCGGCGAACATTTTAGGTTAAAGGGCTCAGCCGAGATCAGAAATCAAGCCATCAGTCAAATCATTGAATTTGCCACCCTAGACTTTGGTCTGGAGAATCAGGTTTGGGCCTTGGCCGGGGAGGACGGACTTCCTTTGCTGAGAAGCGATCAACTTTCCTTTGGATTTCAATTCTCCAAAAATGGTTGGAACGTTGATGTGGATGCCTATTACAAAAATATTGATGGATTTACCTCTTTCACGAGAGGGTTTGAATCCACCGAAAACGTTTTTGCGGAAGGGAGCAGCGCTACGACAGGAGTAGACCTGTTGTTGAAGAAGAAGATAAACAAGTACGCCACTTGGTTGGGATATACCTATTCAACCACGGATTTTACTTTTGAAAACCTCAATGCCGGAGAACCGTTCAAGGGCAATAACAATATCACACATTCCCTGACCTGGTCCCATTCCTATAAATGGAACAACTTTCAATTTTCGTTGGGATGGCGGTATAGGACGGGTATTCCTTATACCAGGGCATTGGGTATTTCGGGTGAAAACGAAAATGCATCCATTGAGTATGCCGCGCTAAACGCCGACAACTTATCGGACTACCACAGAATGGATTTTTCCACAATGTATGAATTCAACCTTTCAAAAAACGATAGCCCCATTATAGGGAAACTGGGTTTTTCTGTATTGAATCTGTATGACAGGAAAAACGAACTGAGTAGAAACTATGCCTTGTTTGAAGTCTTTGATGATCAGAACAACAGTACTGTTGAATTAAGGGAGATCAGTAAATTTTCACTGAACCTTACCACCAACCTTGTTTTTAGGCTGAGCTTCTAATTCAATATCCATACATGCCTGTAAAGGATTTTTGCATTTCCCCTTGGTTTGAAGATCAAGGCTCATGGATTGGGTTTCCTAAAATCAAAGAGTTGCCTCTTCCCATGGCCTAGCTTCATCAATAGATCTAATTCGGCAGTCCGGCCCGGACCTGAATGCCGAATGTAAATCTACAATTGATGGATGGGAATTTACTTTTTTAAATCCCCGATTTTTTGGCCTAGGGAAACACTGACTGCCTTAAGTCTATTTTTTTCAAAAAGCAACAAAACGGTTGAACCGCCATAAGCAAAATGCCCCAACTTATCCCCTTTGTATACTTCTACAGGGGAATTGGCCTTAATATTCTTAAATTTTTCCTCAAAAACAACAGATCCTATGGTCTGCAACCCAATGGGAACCATGGCAATAAGGCCATAATCTTCGGTTTCAAAGATGTAATACCCATGCCTAAAATCCTGAAAAACACTATAATCTTTGTTATAGGCAATGTTTCCTTCATTGATGATATCAAGAATATCCGGCATGCCAAACAAACGATCGCCAACATCCTGTTTGGATTCAATGATCTTACCCGATATGGGCGCATGAAAATGGTGATAATTTGTGGGTAGAAGAAATACCGCTAGGGCGGTACCACCCACAAACCTTTCCGAATAGGTAGAGGCATCCAATAGTTTGGTAAGGCTCAAAGTCATGCCACCCTTAGTAGGAATTTCATCATCTATCCTGATGTCATTGTTGATCATGTTTATAACACCATCTGCTGGTGAAACCAAGATAGAATTATCATCTACCGATGTAATGGGACGCTTGCCTGGTTTTAAGTCTCTAATGAAAAACTCGTTAAAAGACTTGAACCCGCCTATGGGCAAAACGAAATCATCATTGGGCAATTCGGTGTCGGAAAGCCATTGTTCAATATTGGTGGTTGAGGCAGGACTATCCATGTACTTCCCTCTTTCCTCAATAAATTTTAAAGACCAACTTCGACCCGGCTCCTCTAAGATGAATTTCATGCCCGCTGGATTCTTGTAGTACAAAAAGGAAAACTCCAAGATACGATCTAGCCCGTCCTGGGTGTTGGGGAGAAAGAAAAACCAATCGTTTAAAAAGGAATATAGATCCTCAATGCCTTTGTTCTTCCAGGGATTTGGAGAGCCGTCCGCCAGAGGATGGACATTTTCAAACATGGCGTCGGCGGTATTCTTAAATTTAGCGTCTGTCCCATACAACTTCTTCAATTCCTGGACCGGTGAAGCATCTTGCTGTGCGCACAGATGCACGGTCATTAGACATCCCATAAAGAAGGCCATCATAAATTTTACGCTCAAAGTACTTTTCATGTTAACTTAATTTAATATTGATTCTATTTTTAGATTTTCGATTGACGCCTTGCCGAACCAGACGGATTTCCGGGCGTTGGCTCAGCGTAATCAAACGCATACAAAAGAACGGCGAATGCCATAGATCTGCCACCAAATATGAAGCAAAAACTAACGCTATTGTTGCATCTCTTTGATTTAGTAGCTTCTATTTTCCCGGCACCACTTCCGTGATTAAACTGTTTAAACGCTCCGGATGTTCCAAGGGAATAAAATGGCCAGAATCATTCCATTGGTAAAATTGATGGTTTGGAGCTGCATGTTGAAGCCATTCAACATACGCATCATTCCAAAGCGGATTGTTTGAATGTACAACGGTCACCGGGCAGGCAATGGTAAGGTCTTCCCAGGTAGATGGATCATTTACCAGCTCAAACTCCGCCATGGTAACAGTTTTGGGTGTGTTTAAGGCATCGGTCTTCAGTAATGTTACATCCTGGTCGGACAAACCTTTCACCGGCATATGCTGAATATTGTTTGCCATAAAACTTTCGTAATCGCTTCGTTCCAGCGTAGATTTCATCCAGGCGAGCATTTCGTCCTTGATTAGCTGTTTAAGCATACCGTCGAGCAATAGTAAGCTAGAAATTTTTTCAGGATAGGCCCTGTAATACTCTTTCGCAAAAATTACCCCATTGCTATGGGCTACGATGCAAACCTCGTCCACTTTTTCGTTTTCAAGCACCAAATGAATGCCTTTGATCCAGTTGGCTAGATTATACCCTGAGTCGGGTTGATCGCTTGCTCCATAGCCAAGGAGATCTACAAATATATTTTTATAACCCTGCAGTACAACGGAGTGCTGCTTTTTCCAGATCTTTTTACTGGAACCGGCACCATGAAGAAACAGTATGGCTTTCTTTCCCTTATTGGATACCTCGTACCTCCATATGCCCTGTTCGGTCCTTACTTCTTTTGGCACAACACCAGACTGTTCCGGCTCAAGCCCGTGCCTGGAGAGGAGGAGAAACAAGGGTAATAAAATTAATAATGCGTTTTTCATTTTTGTATCATTGATATTTCGTTCATTTTAATTCTTTGTCCGCAAAATAGTGCATCGCTTTCTGTAGAAAGGTGGCGTATTCTGGGTGGAATTCATCACCAATGGCGGTGTACCTTGGATCGTTCACGTATAATTGACCCAATCCGTTATAGGCCTTGGCCTGTTTGTCCGCAGTGTTTGAAGTGCCCCAAAAAGTTCTGATTACACTGTAGTGATGGGCAATAAGTTGCTGCACCTTTTGATTTTCAGGAGCTTCATTTCTCAGCGCGAAGAGATCCTTAAGGATTTGGTCCAAATCTTTCTTTAGTCTTTCAAAATCTCCTTTATCTAGCTTTAGCAATTCGTTTTCCGAGTGCTCCACCGCATCTTTGCCATAGGTTTCCATGGCTTCCTTTCTGTACGTGGTTCCCATTTCTTTGGGTAATCCCTCGTATAATTTCTCTGGTTTTGACATCTTTTTTCCTTTTTTTAAATGGTTTAGGGTATTTTCCACTGTAGCTAGCAGGGTGGTGATGCGATCACCGCGTTTTTTTAGGGCCGATTTATGACTCTCCAGAGCATCGACCAAGTTAAAGTCAGGATTGTCCAGTACCTCGCTTATCTCTTTTAATGGAAAATCCAATTCTCTGTAAAAGAGGATCTGTTGCAGGCGTAACAATTCTTCTTGCCCATAATGCCTATAACCTGCCTCGGTCCGATTGCGAGGCTTGAGCAAGCCGATCTTATCGTAGTAGTGCAGGGTACGCACCGTTACCCCCGATAATTTGGATACTTCCTTTACACCATAAGTTTTCATTGCTATCCACATTTTTTAATTCAATAATGCAAAGCTAGGCTATGACCTAAGGTTAGAGTCAAACTTTTTAATCACTTTTTTTAAAATTAATTCATAATCGGTTGATTCACAAGGTGTTGATGTCATGTAATTTTGGGTGCCCTACTTAAAAAGTTAGCCTGTGTTGCGGGTACCAGCAGGTATTTGCATGTGTGCATACCAATTTTATGACTTTAAACCTTCGGTTTTGTACCACTCAATCCGGGAGCAGGTGCCTAGATCGATTTAATCCCTATGCTCATTCAGGTATAAATTTCCCTACCAAATCGCTCTAGCGGTTCGAGTCCTTCCTCCATAAATATTTCAGATTCGATCCTAAGCATGAATTAAGTTTTTACTACCTTGCCTATACGATGATCAAGTTTATTTTAAACAATGAATTAGTACAAACCAAGCTTAATCCCGGCATGACCTTACTCGATTTCATTCGGGAACAAAAGCAACTGAAAGGCACCAAGATTGGCTGTAGGGAGGGCGATTGTGGAGCATGCACGGTTTTGGTGGGCGAAGAAAATCAGAGCAGGATGCGGTATGAAAGCATCACTTCCTGTATTTCTCCCCTGGGCAATGCAAATGGAAAACATATTGTGACCATTGAGGGGGTCAATCTCATCGATACCCTGAACGTTGCACAACAGGCCATGGCGGATCATTTTGCCACCCAGTGTGGATTCTGCACCCCCGGATTTGTGGTTTCCATGACCGGATATGCAATCAATAAAAACAAAACAAGACAATCTACCTGCAATGATGCCATTAGCGGTAATATTTGCCGCTGTACCGGATATAAATCCATTGAGAAAGCGGGCCTGGAATTGGAAAAACAGCTGATGGATACCCAAGGTTCGGAGGATTTTGAAGACTTGGCGGAAAAAGGATTTATCCCAACCTATTTCAAGGAAATTCAAAACAGATTAAAAGAACTGACACTCCTGAAACCAAGGACAAACGGGGCGGTAGTGGCCAACGGCACGGACCTGTACGTGCACCATGCCGATCGTTTAACCGAGGAAGCCGTGCATTTGATTGCTGCGGATCGGTCCATGCGCCATATTTCCTTTTCCGATAATCGATGTACTTTGGGATCCAATACCACGGTAACCGATATTCTTGAGCACCGAAGATTACGGGAGATCATTCCCAACCTAAGACAACATCTCAAATTGGTTTCGTCGGAACCGATAAGGAATATGGGAACCTTGGGAGGTAATTTTGTCAACGCCTCGCCCATAGGGGATATGACCATTTTCTTCCTGGCGTTGAATTCGACGCTTACCTTACAGGACAAAAAAGGGGGAAAGCGAACCTTGGCTTTCAATGAATTTTATCAGGATTATAAAAAATTTGATTTAAAAGCCGATGAACTGGTTTTGGAGCTTTCCTTTCCCGTACCTTCCCCAAAGGCACAATTCAATTTTGAAAAAGTAAGCAAGCGCACCCATCTTGACATTGCCAGCGTTAACAGTGCACTATTAATAGAAGTGGAAGGGGATAGTATTCAGGAGGTGCATGCATCGATGGGCGGGGTGGCGCCCATACCCAAATATCTGTATAAAACAGTCGAATTTCTAAAAGGTAAAGCACTCGATCCTATAAACATTCTTAAGGCAGAACAGGTTCTCCAAAAAGAAATTTCACCGATAAGCGATGTCCGGGGATCGGAGCAATACAAAAGACTTTTGGGCAGGCAGTTGTTTTTCGCCCATTTTATCAAGCTGTTTCCGTCACACTTTTCCCTGAAAAATCTAAGCGCCCCATGAGACGATGAAAAATATTGATACTTATACACATGTTCGCGGGGAGTCGCTCTACGTAGATGATATTATCACCCGCCATGACACTTTATATGGAGTGGTATTTGATGCCTCCAAAGCACATGCTGTC
Source organism: Eudoraea algarum (assembly GCF_050589645.1). Taxonomy (NCBI): domain Bacteria; kingdom Pseudomonadati; phylum Bacteroidota; class Flavobacteriia; order Flavobacteriales; family Flavobacteriaceae; genus Eudoraea; species Eudoraea algarum. The sequence goes on from NZ_JBNGOQ010000005.1 coordinate 139,133, forward strand.
ATCACCTCCATAGACTATTCCAAAGCAGAAGCGCTTAACGGCGTGGTGAAAATTTTCACCCATCAAGATATACCAGGGGAGAACCAGATTGGCGGCATCATTGCCGATGAGCCGCTGTTCGCGGAAAAAGAAGTGCATTTTTGGGGCCAGCCGATTGCTTTAATCGTGGCGGAAACCGAATTGATCGCCAGAAAGGCGAGAAAGTTGATCGAAATTGCCTACGAAGAGTTGCCCGTAATCGTTACTGCAAGGGAGGCCAAAGAAAAAGCATCATTGATCAGCCCTCCTCGAACGTTTAAAATGGGCGATGCGGATCGGGCTTTTGCTGCTTGCGATTTTGTTTATGAGGGAGAAACTTTTTCCAATGGGCAGGAACACCTCTATTTGGAAAGTCAGGGTTGTTATGCCTTTCCGCTGGAAAATGGGGCAATAAAAATCTTCTCGTCCACCCAAGGACCAACGGCGGTGCAGCGGACAACAGCCAAAGTATTGGGCGTGCCCATGCATAAGATAGAGGTAGAGGTCATTCGATTGGGCGGAGGTTTTGGAGGCAAGGAAGACCAGGCCACCCCCTGGTCGGTTATGGCGGGTTTGGCCGTACATCACTTAAAAAAACCGGTAAAGTTCATATTGAACAGACATGACGATCTGCGCATGACCGGTAAGCGTCACCCCTATGAATCTTCCTATAAAATTGGACTGAACAAGGATTTGAAAATCGTGGCCTACGAAGCCGAGTTTCTTCAAAATGCCGGTGCTGCCGCAGATTTGTCCACGGCTGTGGCCGAGCGAACCCTGTTTCATGCCACCAATAGTTATTTTGTGCCCAATGTCATGGCGACTGTCTACAGTTGCAAGACCAATTTGCCCCCAAATACGGCTTTCAGGGGCTTTGGAGGACCACAGGGCATGTTTGTCATAGAGTCGGCCATAGCACATGCAGCCCGGGAAATGCAGGTGCGGCGGGATGAAATTCAGCAAGCCAATTTGCTGAACGAAAATGACGAGTTTCCCTATGGACAAATAGCCAGACAGGTTATCGCCAGGCCTTCGTGGACAACGGCCAAGGAGAAGTTCAACTTTGAAAAATTACGGGAGGGAGTAGTCGATTTCAATCATAAGAACGACCATTTCAAAAAGGGAATCTCCATGATGCCCATCTGTTTTGGTATTTCCTTTACCAATACCCCGATGAATCATGCCCGGGCTCTGGTACACATCTATCAGGACGGGAGTGTGGGCGTCAGTACGGCCGCGGTGGAAATGGGGCAAGGGGTCAATACAAAAATGCTACAAGTAGCCCAGGAGGTCTTAGGCATTTCAGCAAACAAAGTGAAACTGGAGACGACCAACACCACACGCGTTGCCAACACTTCGCCATCGGCCGCCAGTTCAACTGCGGACCTTAACGGGAAAGCGGTGGAGATGGCCTGCAAAAGCTTAAAATCTCGACTATCCGCTGTAGCGGCCAGCTTGTTGAAGGTGGATATAACTGCGATTTCTTTTCATGGAGATAGTGTTTACGTCAACGGGGAAAAATCGGGCACTTCCTGGGAAAAAGTGGTCTCCCAAGCCATGTTGGAACGTGTGGCCTTGTCGGAAAATGCGCATTACGCCACACCAGAGATCCATTTTGACAAGAGCAAGGAAAAAGGGCATCCTTTTGCCTATCACGTGTATGGAACGGCCATTACAACGGTCACCATCGATTGTATTCGAGGCACTTACGAGGTAGAGGAGGTAAAAATGGCCCATGACTTTGGTGCCAGCATGAATATGGCCGTAGATGTTGGTCAGGTCGAAGGAGGATTGGCACAGGGTATCGGTTGGATGACCATGGAAGAAATCTCATATAACAAAGAAGGTCGTCTATTATCCAATGCGCTCTCCACGTACAAGGTTCCGGACATTTTTTCGGCTCCTAAAAAAATCGAAACCGTTGCAGTGGCCACCGATGGACATGAACACGCGATCAAGAAATCGAAAGCTGTGGGAGAACCGCCGCTTATGTATGCCATAGGCACTTATTTTGCCATACAAGAAGCGGTGAAATCGTTCAACCCGAATTATCACTTAAAATACGATGCGCCTTTTACTCCCGAAAAAGTGTTGATGGCACTGTATGAAAAATAAGCCTGTGAGTACGTCAATGAGCCTTCAATATTTAAGAACCAATGTGGTCAGGGGAGCCATAATCTATGGCCTGGGCGATTTGATCGCCACCTTGATCCTCAATGAATTTTCCGTTTACCGACTTTTGGGGATGATTTTTATTGGCGCTACCCTGTATGCCTTGGAAATACCCAATGTGTTCCAATGGATAGAACGGAAAACGCAGCGGTTGTTGGGCACAAAAAGAACCTTGACAAAAACGGCATTGGCCATGGGGTATTTTAATCCGATTTGGATTGCCCGGCATTTGTTGTTTATAAAGATTTTCTCCCTACATTTCGATCAGATAGGGTGGGATTTGTTGAAAGTGGCCTGGTGGTCCTTTCTTTTCAATATTCCCATTTCCCTTGTGGCCAATTACCTCATTCAGAACAAGATCTACATGAGTTGGCGATTTATGGCCAGCGCAGTCTTTTCTGCGCTTATGGCGATTTATTATGCCCTCAGTGAAACCATATTTCTATAGGCAATGATTGCATTATGGCAGCACATATTGGCGAAAATCCAGACAGGTCAAAAAGTCTATTTATTGACCACCATACACAACCAAGGCAGTTCACCTGGGCGGCAAGGTTTCAAGATGATGGTAGCCGAGGATGGTTTTATTTATGGTTCGATAGGGGGCGGAGTCATGGAATACAATTTGGTAGAGGAGGCCAGGCGGGCCTTGCGTGGGGACGATTTGAAAATATATTTAAAAAAGCAGGTCCATCGGGGCGGTAAAGAGGACAGCTCGGGGATGATCTGTTCCGGGGAGCAAACGGTGGTCTTCCACCCCTTGGAGCAAATGCAATCCAGCACCGTTCAAAAAATTATTGAAGCGCTTCAAAACAACAAAAGGGGAACCCTGCGATTGAGCCACCATGCAATAGGCTATGACAATCATACGCTGGAACGAAGATTCGAGTATGCTATTTCAAGTCCCCATGAATGGATGTACAGCGAAGCAATTGGTTTTAAAAACGCTATTTTTATTATTGGTGGGGGTCATGTTAGCTTGGCCGTGTCCGATGTTTTTTCGAAACTGGGATTTCATGTAAGCGTATTGGATGATCGCGATCAGGTGAACACCTTTGGCGATAACAATTTTGCCCATCGCAAAGTACAGGTCAGTTACAAGGACATTGCAAAACACCTTCCGGAAGGTAAAAATCATTATGTGGTCATAATGACCAATACCTTTGTTGATGATAAATTGGTATTGGGCCAACTAATTCGGTCCAATTATGGTTATTTAGGGGTTTTGGGCAGCAGGTCAAAAATAGCTACGATGCGCAAAGTGATGCTTGCGGAAGGATTTTCGGAAGCGGAGCTTGATAAGGTGCATGCGCCCATCGGTCTGCCCATAAACAGTGAGACCCCCTATGAAATTGCTATAAGCATTGCGGCACAGCTTATCGGCCTGATGAATAAAAAGTAGTTTGTTTTTACAAAAAGAACGTGAATTAAGACCCAAAGCAGATGACAACAGAAGACGAGAAATTTATGAAGCGGGCAATAGCAGTTGCCAAAGCTGGGATGGACGCCAATGCGGGCGGACCTTTTGGATGTGTTATCGTCAAAGATGGCGAAATTATTGCCGAAGGATGTAACAGGGTAACTTCCTCCAATGACCCCACCGCCCATGCGGAGGTAGAGGCCATCCGCCTTGCATGTAAAAAACTGGACACCTTTCAATTGGACGAGTGTATCATTTATACGTCTTGTGAACCTTGTCCCATGTGCCTCGGAGCCATTTATTGGGCCCGCCCCAAAAAAGTCTTTTATGCCTGCACCCGAAAAGACGCTGCCCAAATAGATTTTGATGACCAGTTAATTTATGATGAAATCTCGATAGCTATAGAAAGTAGGCAGATTGCGTTTGTGAATTTTTTAAGGGCGGAGGCAAAGGCTGTTTTTGACGCTTGGGCCGGCAAAACCGATAAAATGGCATATTGATGGTTTGATAGGAGTTTCCAGATAGATGCTATTCCTAACTAGAACTTTGGACGATCAATTGCCCGAATTTTTATCGTGCTTTTCTTCTAAGGATTTTAAGATACCCTGCAGTCTATCTTCGCCGAACCATTCGCCATTCCTGATTACGCCCCAAAGTGTTTCCTCTGTGGGCAAATGCCCTAGGGGGTTCTTCTCCAAAAGAACGAGGTCTGCTTTTTTACCTATGTCAACAGCACCTTCAGATTCGCTCATCCCAGCAAACCGGGCCGCATTCCAGGTCGCAGCTTTCAGAATGTAAGCATTGGAAAGACCACCTGACGCCAGTACTTCCAGTTCGCGAAAATACCCAGTACCTGGTGCTCGATTTCCAAAACCAGCATCAGTACCTACAAGCAAAATTGCGCTGGTCTTTGGGAGCATATTAAGTACTTGGGTGTTTCCCTGATGTACCTGTTTAATATAATCCATTTGTTGGGCAGAAGCTTTCCCAAAGCGTTCATATCTGGCTTTGACATCCCTACGGAATAGAGGTCCGACGTATCTTAAGGGTTTAAAAAAAACATTTTCGTATGAACTTGGGGTGGTTCTGTATGCGTTGTAATGTACTGTGGAGATTAATGCCGTGCCATTTAAGGCCATCTTATCAAGTTTATTCCTTAGAATAGTAGTGTCCAGTCTGGAAATCATAAAGTCTACATAGGAATTGTATTCTGGATGAAATGGTGTCCGCACCCCTTTTGTGTTCATCTGTGCTACCACCGAGTCATATTCCTCGAAACATTCATGTATGATTCCTCTTAAATGTGCCAAAGCACTTAATCCTTGATTGGAAGATTCTTCTGCGGAAAGAATTTCCAAATCGTGGGAAAATGATTGTAATCCTTGTTTCTTGACCAATTTTAGAAGTTCATAATAGTTTTCAACTTCAAGATCACCAGCTCCCATGATCTTCACCCCATCTACCTCCATTTCTGTTAGTTGTGCTATCGCGTTTTTCACATCATCCCTATCACCAATTTTAATTGAGCTTGCAAAAATTGCTTTGCTTCCCTCAATCTTGGGGCCGGTCAGGTAAATGTTGGGACCGATGATTTTGCCCGAATGTATTTGGTCACGCCAAAGGCGCAAGGAATCAATGATATCCGTGCCCATATCATATACACTGGTAACTCCATTAGCAACATATAAAGGAAGTAAATCCTTGTTTTCTTCAAGTAATTGAGAGCTAAAGGAATCCCGTTCCAATTTGCGGGTACGAAAATGTACATGCATATCCCAAAATCCGGGCATTACATACTTCCCGGTGGCCTTGATTTCCAAATTGGCGGTTATATTACCTTGTCCGTGCGGTATTATTCTCTTAATCCGGCCATCTACAATCAAAACATCTTGAGATTCGATTAGCTCGCCGCGAATTACATTGACAACATGGATGTCACGTAACAACAAATCACCAGTCTCTTCTTGTTTGCACCCGTAGAAACAGCCAAGTATAACGGCCATGTATACTAGTGCGCTTCCTATGGCAGAGATGTTGTGTTTTTCCAAATCAGCGCACCTTTTCATCTGCTAAATCAAGTTCGATGTCCTTGCTCCATGCACATAGTTGGTTTAATATGGGGATTAGTCTAGCTCCTTTTTCTGTTAAGGAATATTCTACTCTGGGGGGCGTTTCTGCATAGGATTCCCTCACCACAATGCCCCGGAGTTCCATTTCCCTCAATTGATCGGTAAGGACCTTTCTACTTATCTTGTCTATGCGAACGGCCAGCTCCCCAAACCTGAGTTTTCGGTCGGCCAGCATGTATACGATGATGGAGGTCCATTTGTTCCCAATGATGTTCATGGAATGGGTAATGGGACACTCGTTCGGGTTCTCGATCAGTTTTCTAGCCATATGGGTTACCTTTTGGTTACTACTTTCTCGTTGACAAAGATACAATAATTCATTTTATGAACTAATATTAGTTACTTTTGGAAACTAATTAAAGCAAAAAACATAAAATGAACTTATTTGAACCACAGACATTAGGACAATTAAAGCTCGATAATAAAATTGTGATGGCGCCCTTAACGCGCTCCAGGGCTATCAACAACATTCCCAACGAATTAATGGCGACCTATTACCGGCAGCGGGCAAGTGCAGGGCTCATTATTACGGAGGGTACCTCGCCATCACCCAATGGTATTGGATATCCGCGTATTCCCGGGGCCTATTCGGACGAGCAGATCGAGGGATGGAAAAAAGTAGCCGATGCCGTTCATGCAGAAGGTGGGAAGATATTTGTGCAACTTATGCATACCGGTAGAATTACGGCGAGGGCAAATATGCCCGAAGGGAGTATTACCCTTGCACCATCTGCCATTCAGGCTGCCGGGGAAATCTTTACGGAACAGGGTACGGCACCCCACGAAATACCAAAAGCGATGAGTCTTAAGGAAATAGAGACCACTCAAAGTGAGTATGCATTGGCCGCCAAGCGGTTGGTGAACGAAGCGGGTATGGACGGCGTGGAACTGCACGCAGCCAACGGCTATTTAATGAACCAATTTATTAATCCCGGATCCAATCAAAGAGAAGATCAGTATGGGGGTTCCGTTCAGAATAGAACCCGGTTTGTGCTGGAAACAGCCAGGAAAGTGGTGGCTGAAATCGGGGAGGATAAAGTGGGCATTCGCCTTTCGCCCTATGGAGCGTTCAACGATATGCAATCTGACTATGACCAACTTGAAAACACCTTTATTTATTTGGCCCAGCAGTTGGCCAAAATAGGCGTGTTATATGTGCATGTTGTAGACCAACGCGTGGCCTTCGGAGCACCGGATTTTACGACGGATATTAAAAAGGCGATCAAAGAACACTTCAAAGGCATTGTAATTTCCGGTGGGGATGTGGATACCCGGGAAAAGGGCGAAGCCATTTTGGAGAGCGGTTTGGATCTGGTCTATGTAGGCAGACCCTTTATATCCAATCCGGATTTGGTGGCAAAGCTACAGAACGAGACCGAATTGGTATCGCCGGATTTTGATACCTTTTATACCCCAGGGGAAAAGGGATACACGGATTATTAAACCAAAAACACGATATATGGATCCAATAACAGCACTTTCAAAATTGGGACTGGAACTGCCCGAGGCTTCTACTCCAGGCGGTTCCTATGTCTCTGTAAATATTAGGGGAAACACAGCATATATTGCCATACAATTTCCCATTAGAAATGGAACCTACCTATATCAGGGAAGATTGGGAAAGGAAATAACTACCGAAGCAGGTGCCAAAGCCATGGAGCTATGTGCTTTGAACGTACTGGCCCAAATAAATGAGAAGATTGGTTTTAATCGGATAGCGGGACTAAATCATATAGATGCTTATTACCAATCCGATGAAAACTGGGACGATGCACCTGTTGTAGTGGATGGCGCCTCCGATCTGTTCCTAAGTGTTTTGGGAGAACGAGGTAAACACTCCAGGGCCATTTTTGGAGTGGAAAAACTGCCGCGCAATTTTAGTGTGGGATTGACCACCTCGTTTACCTTAAAGCAATAATAACCCCTAAAACAAAAACCCTGACGGAAGCGTCGGGGTTTTACTATCTCTGGTGACCTGGCTGGGGTTGGCTCACTCCCGTCCGCGCCTTGGCGCTGACGACGTCTCGCTCGTCTGACCCAACCGTCCCAAGGTCAAAACCGGACCGAGCGAAATAGTAAAAGTCCAGTGGACTTTTATAGCGAGGGGCCAGGTGGCGCGCCGGCGAAGATATCGCATATTATTAAAAAACGGCCGAGGTTGACTCGCCCCCACATTCACTCCCAAAAAACAAAAGCGAGCATTTGTTTTTGCTCGCTTTGTATTCCTGAACTGTGTTGGTCCTCTGGTGACCTGGCTGGGGCTCACCTCGGCTGCGCTCGCCATAAACTTCTCGCCCCATTTTATTTCATAAAAAAACCTGCCGAAAGGCAGGTTTCCATTTCACTCCGTGACCTGGCTGGGGCTCGAACCCAGGACCCTCTCCTTAAAAGGGAGATGCTCTACCAACTGAGCTACCAGGTCATTAAATTAGAGGGCTTCGCCCTCCGAATCCCGCCCAAGGCGGGAGTAGGAGGGTGCAAATATAATATCAATAATTTATTTAACAAGACGATTTTCAGATAAATTTCAGTTTCGTTTTGAAATCCCATCGATTTACTACATTTTTACCAAAAATTGTCGCATGCAGGTCATTTTAATAGGGTATATGGGCAGTGGAAAAACCACTGTGGGCAAACAATTGGCCGATGAACTGGCCCTTGAATTTCTGGATCTGGACACCTATATAGAAGAGGTCCACAAAACTTCGGTATCCAGTATTTTTAAGGACAAAGGAGAGATTTTTTTCCGGAAAGCCGAGCATGGGAGCCTTCAGGAAATCCTACAGACCAAAGACCATTTTGTACTGGCCACCGGAGGAGGCACCCCCTGCTATGCTGGTAATATGGGAATGATGCTGGAACACACCCAAGCCGTGTTCTACCTTAAAATGGGTATTCCCGCCCTGGTAGATCGACTTTTCACCGAAAAGGAGCAGAGACCACTGATTCGGAACATTTCCAAGAAAGATTTTCCAGAGTTTATCGGTAAGCACATGTTTGAACGTAGCCCTTTCTATTCCAGAGCCCCTCATACGATTCTGATCGATAACAAACCGCTGGAAGCAGTGGTGGGAGAAATCAAGACTGCCCTATCCTAGGGAAACCGTATCATCTTTTGGTTTAAACTCCACCTTTACGTGCTCCTGCAAGGAGGTAGACAATGAAATCCCTTTGTAATCGGCCTTTACGGGATACTTTTTGTGGTTTCTGTTCACTAAAACGGCAGTTTTTAATTGTTTTAAAGGAGTCTTCAGAAAATGGTGCACCCCATAGATCAGTGTACTGCCAGAATTGAGCACATCATCTATCAGGACCACCGATTTGTGTGCGTAGTCCTTTTCGGGAATGGAAGTGCTTACCCCACTTTTTAGGGGATTCTTTTTATCCATGCTTACCTTGCACAACACTATGGACGCATTCGTAATTTTTTTCAAAACTGCGCCTATTTTTTTTGCAAATTGAAGTCCGCCACCATCCACGCCCGCAATTACGATTTCTTTCTCATCCGCATTGGCTTCGTAGATTTGGTAGGCAATTCGCCTTATCTTATGCTGTATTTCTTGGTGGGACAGTATTTTATGCGACATTAGGTCAAGGATTTACGTTCAAAGATAAAAAAGAGTTCCGTACCCTGCCTGGGTTTTATGGAATTATGGGCCCTTTCCAAGGTACGGATGTGGAAATCCGTGGCGAACAAGCTACGGTATTCCGCTTCGTTTCCCCCAAAGGGCGGGCCGTTTTCCGTGAGCGGGAAATCGAAGAACAAACCGACCAAGGTACCTCCCGGACGCAATGATCGCTTCATTTTATCCACATAAGCCCTTCTCTGCGATGGTTGTAGCGCACAGAAAAAGGTCTGCTCCAGGATAAGGTCGAAACCCGAGGCCCCCCATTCAAAAAAATCGGCTTCGATAAGGTGGGAAGTCGGGAAATCAGGTTCCTCAACTTCAATACGTGTCAAAGGTTGTTTTGCAATATCCACTACATAAACGCTTGTAAACCCCTGTCGAAACAGATACCGCGCTTCATAGCCGTTCCCGGCGCCGGGGATGAGGATCTTCACCGTTTTGTCACTTAGCTGATCAATATACGCCTTTAGGGGCGGGGAGACCTGGCCCATATCCCAACCCAGTTGATCGCTACGGTATTTATTTTCCCAGTAAGCCTTATCCAGTTTCTTCATCGGTATAATCATCGATATCCCTACGGTCTTTTTTGGTAGGCCTTCCCGTACCCTTTTTGCGGTAATACGCTTTGGAGTAGGCCAGGAGTTCATTGTGCTCAAAGGCCTCCGCAGGGGTGGTGTCCTTTCTGTAGATATCCACCAACTTGGCCCCGACTCGGCTTTCCGGGATGTCCAAAACGGTAAGTTCATAGTTGATCTGGTTCTTACGAACTTTTATTTTGTCCATCGGGTAGACCTCCCTGGAGGGTTTTACCACCTGTCCGTTTATTTGGACCTGTCCTTTTTTACAGGCTTCCGTCCCCATATTCCGGGTCTTAAAATAACGGGTACTCCACAAATATTTATCGATACGCATGTACTATTGAAAATCTTTGTTAACGTCTTCTACAAAAATAGGGGAAAATTGTATCTTGCGGCTTTTAAAAGAAATTGCATGAAGCTTACCAGATTTCTATTCTTACTATCCATGGGCATCGTGCTCGTATCTTGTAAAAACGATGACGATGGGGTGGAGGTTATTCCCCCCCGATTGCTAAGTGAGGTAACCGTTGAAGACGATGCCGAGATTCTTGACTACTTAAGGACCCATTTTTACAATTACGAAGAATTTGCCTCACCTCCTGCCGGTTTTGATTTTAAGATTAAACTGGACACCATAGCCGGGGTCAATGCAGGTAAAACTCCTTTGATCGATCAGGTATCGTCCAGTACCGTACTTCGGTCCTCGGACCATTTTTTGTTGAGCGCCGGGGAGGAAGACATTCCCCACACCTTTTATTATCTAGAAGCGCGTGAAGGTAGTGGTATGAGTCCAACAGTGGCCGATTCTTCCTTTGTGAGGTTCCAGGGTAGCTTGCTCGATGGAGAGGTTTTTGACGGTTCCACTACTACCGCTGTTTGGTTTGATTTGGCGAGACTGCAGGCTCCTGCCCAAGGGGCACGGGGTTTTAGCGAAGCCATTCCCAATTTTAAGGCGGGCGGACAGGTCATTGACAATGGGGATGGCACCTTTACGGTAGAGGATTATGGTGTGGGCATTATGTTCCTGCCTTCCGGACTTGGTTTTTTCAATGCATTTCAACCCAGTATCCCCCAATACAGCCCCTTGATCTTTACCATTGATCTCTTTACGATCAATGCCACGGATCATGACCGGGACGGTATCCCTTCAATTATGGAAGATTTGGATGGGGACGGTTATCTCTACAATGACAATACGGACGAAGAAGAGGAACAACTGCTTTTTGTTAACTTCCTGGATTCTGATGATGATGGTGATGGCACGCCCACAAGAGAGGAAATAATTATCGATGACCAGGGAAATATTACTTTTCCGGATACGGACGGGGACGGTACCCCGGATTATCTGGACAGTGATAGCTAGTACATCTTCACGAACGTCCTTAGGGAAATACCTTATATAGAATCTACGAATGTCAGTTCGAGCGCAGTCGAGAACTCTTCAAGGTGGTAATTCATTCCCAAAAAAGACATCTCGACTGCGCTCGATGCGACATCAAAGCGCTACAATAATATTTTATAATTTCACGGACAGACCAAAAATAATCTGCGAGGGCCTGGAATCTACACGTCCCTCTATGTCGGTAATATTGTTGCCGATAAAATTGGCCTCGTTTTCTGAAAAACCACGTTCGTAGCGTACATCCAGGCCAACGTTGCCCAAACTCACATCGAGGCCCACATTGAGTCCCACGGTAAAATCGTTCTGTACATCGTCCACATTGAGTCCGTCCAGATCGTTTTTCAACGTGTATTGGAAAGCGGGTCCGGCAAAAACGCTCAAAGGACCAATGAGCTTATATCCCAACAGTACGGGAAGGTCTATTTTGGAAATGTCATAGTCGTTGGTAGCACCGTCCACGTCGTAACTACTCTTTGTACGGGTATAGACCAGTTCGGGCTTTACATAAACCTTCGGGAAATCCAATTTAGCAAAAAAGCCTGCATGGAAGCCCACTTTGCCATCCGAACCGGCAATGATATCCTCGCCTGCGTTCTGTACCTGTCTAAAACTAAGATCTCCGTTCTGGTTGTAGTTAAGACCGGCCTTAATACCGTATCCCGATTTGCTCTGAGCGAATGTGGTTACGCTTATTAAAACGCATGCCACCGTAAGAAGTGTTTTTTTCATAATGCAGTGTGTTCTGTTTTTAAATAAAATGTAGCACCAAAATTGGTGCCATTCTATTTTCTTTTTAACACACTTAAAACGGCCGTCTCTATGGCTTTATTGTTCAATCCGTATTTCTCCATAAGCTGCTCTGGAGTGCCGCTTTCCCCAAAAGTATCCTGGGTGGCCACAAATTCTTGGGGTGTAGGATGCTGGGTAGCAAGGGTTCTGGCAATACTCTCGCCCAAACCGCCTAGGTAATTATGCTCCTCTGCACTTACAATACAACCCGTTTTTTTAACGGATTTTAACAAAGCTTCCTCGTCAAGCGGTTTTATGGTGTGAATATTGATTACTTCCGCAGAGATTCCTTGGTTTTCAAGGTTTTCGGCTGCAATGAGCGCTTCCCAGACCAAATGTCCGGTAGCTGCTATGGTAACATCCGTACCTTCATTGAGCATAAGCGCTTTGCCGATTTCAAATTTTTGATCGGTGGGGGTAAAGTTGGCTACCTTGGGCCTTCCAAACCTTAAGTATACGGGCCCTAGGTGATCGGCAATGGCTATTGTGGCGGCCTTGGTCTGGTTAAAATCGCAGGGATTTATGACCGTCATGCCCGGGAGCATTTTCATAAGACCAATATCTTCCAAGATTTGGTGCGTGGCCCCATCTTCGCCAAGGGTTACCCCGGCATGTGAAGCACATATTTTCACATTTTTACCCGAATACGCTATGGATTGCCTGATCTGATCGTACACCCTACCGGTGGAGAAGTTGGCAAAGGTACCTGTAAAAGGTATTTTCCCTCCAATGGTGAGTCCGGCTGCAAGGCCCATCATATTGGCCTCGGCGATGCCCACCTGAAAGAAGCGTTCAGGGTTTTCCTCTATGAACTTCTCCATTTTCAGAGAGCCGATCAAATCAGCACAGAGCGCTACCACGTTGGGATGGGACCTGCCCAATTCTGCCAGTCCGGCGCCAAAGCCGCTTCTTGTATCGTTTTTACCTGAATCTATGTACTTTTTCATGTAATGTCTTATTAATAGTCCCCTATAGTTTCCGGATTTTGCGACAACGCATCCGCCAATTGTTCATCATTGGGCGCCTTCCCGTGCCAAGCATGGGTGTACATCATAAAATCTACCCCATGGCCCATCACGGTATGCAACAAAACACAGACCGGCTTTCCTTTACCCGTCCTGCTCTTTGCATCGGCCATACCTACAAGGATGGCATCTAGATCGTTGCCCTTGGTTATTTCCAGCACGTCCCAGCCAAAGGCCTCAAATTTGGCCTTTACATCGCCCATGGGCAAAACGGTATCCGTGGCACCATCTATTTGCTGTCCGTTGAGATCTACCGTGGCGATAATATTGTCCACTTTGTTTCCTGCGGCATACATAATGGCTTCCCAGTTCTGGCCCTCTTGCAGTTCCCCGTCACCGTGCAGGCTGTAAATCAGATGATCGTCCCCATTCAGTTTTTTGGCCTGTGCGGCACCAAGGGCTACCGACATGCCCTGGCCCAAAGACCCTGAGGCAATGCGTATTCCCGGGAGACCTTCATGGGTGGCCGGATGCCCCTGTAGTCGCGAATTTATCAAGCGGAAGGTATTCAATTCCTCCACCGGAAAATAACCGCGTCTCGCCAAGGTACTGTAAAAAATGGGGGAGATATGCCCGTTGGACAAAAAGAAAATGTCCTCGTCCCGTCCGTCCATATCAAAGCCTTCTTTAAGGTCCATAATCTCATGGTAGAGGGCGATGAAAAATTCGGTACAGCCCAGGGATCCTCCAGGATGACCTGAATTAACCTTGTGGACCATGCGTAGAATATCCCTACGGGTCTGCACAACCAAGTCTTGTAGTTTTGACATTATTTTGTGGTTTCGTGATATAAATGCCAAAAGTAACTGCAAACTTTGGGCTATACAAGGCGAAATATACTATTTTATCAACGAAGCGGATCGGGGAACTTTATTTTTTTGTTAGCGTTTTTACACAACTTAGTTGTCTATATTTGCGGATTGAATCAGGGATGAAATTTACTTTAGCACATACCGACCCTCAAAGTAAGGCAAGGGCCGGACAAATTACCACGGATCATGGCAGCATAAGCACTCCGATTTTTATGCCAGTGGGTACTGTGGCTTCCGTGAAGGGAGTCCACCAGCGAGAACTGAAGGAAGATATTGATCCGGATATTATTCTAGGAAATACCTATCACCTGTACTTGAGGCCCAAGACCCCTATTTTGGAGCAAGCAGGAGGGCTTCATAAGTTTATGGGATGGGATAGGAACATCCTCACGGATAGTGGAGGATACCAGGTATACTCCTTATCGGCCAACCGAAAAATCAAAGAAGAAGGGGTGAAGTTTAAATCCCATATTGATGGATCCTATCATGTTTTCACCCCGGAAAACGTAATGGAACTACAACGGACCATCGGTGCGGATATCATCATGGCCTTTGATGAATGCACTCCTTATCCCTGCGATTACAACTATGCTAAGCGTTCCATGCACATGACCCATAGGTGGTTAGACCGTTGTATCGCCCATTTGGACAAGGTGCCCTATGCCTATGATTATGCACAGGCCTTTTTTCCTATTGTACAAGGCTCCACCTATAAGGACCTAAGGATGCAATCGGCCGAGTATATTGCCAATGCGGGTGCAGAAGGGAATGCTATTGGCGGTCTGTCGGTCGGGGAACCTGCTGAGGAAATGTATGCAATGACCGAGGTGGTCTGTGATATTCTTCCCGAGGATAAGCCCAGGTACCTAATGGGTGTTGGCACGCCGATAAATATTCTGGAAAACATAGCCCTTGGTATCGATATGTTCGATTGTGTGATGCCCACCAGGAATGCCAGGAATGGCATGCTGTTTACTGCCCATGGCACCATCAACATAAAGAACAAGAAGTGGGAGGATGATTTTTCCCCCTTGGATGAAATGGGCATTACCTTCGTTGATCTTGAATATTCAAAGGCCTATTTACGACATTTGTTCGCGGCCAATGAATACTTGGGGAAACAAATTGCCACCATCCACAATCTGGGTTTCTATCTTTGGTTGGTTCGTGAGGCCAGAAAGCATATTTTAGCAGGGGATTTCCTGAACTGGAAAAATGTCATGGTAAAGCAAATGGATAAAAGACGATGAGCCTCACGATTCTTGATAAATACATCTTAAGGCGATATTTGCTGACTTTTAGCGTCATGCTGCTGTTGTTCATTCCCATAGGCATCATGGCCAATTTGGCCGAACAAATCGGTAAAATGATCGACAACGATGCACCCTTGAACGAAATTTTGGTGTATTACATGAATTTCACCATATATATAGGAAGTCTGCTGTTCCCCATTTTTCTGTTTCTTTCCGTAATTTTCTTCACCTCCAAATTGGCCAACAATACGGAGATTGTGGCCATTTTGAGTTCTGGGGTTTCCTATGGTAGGTTTTTGCGCCCCTATCTTATAGGTGCTTCCATTATTGCGGTAATTCTCTTCTTTATGGGGATGTTCATCGTACCCAATGCGAGCAAGGGATTTAATGAATTTAAGTTCAAATATTTAAAAAAGGGGAAGCAAGATCGGGTGACCAGCAATATATTTAACCAATTGAACGATCGGGACTATATCTATGTCAGTAGCTTTGACCCCGCTCGGAAGATTGGCTATAACTTCACCTTCGAGCATTTTACACAAGAAAACAAGTTGGACTACAAGATTTCGGCCGCCAATATTAGATGGATACCCAAGGACAGTATCTACAGGTTAAGCTCCTATGTAAAGCGCAGTGTGGGCGAAGATGGAGAAATCGTGGAGACCAAACGCCGATTGGACACTATTTTTACCTTCAAAATAGACGATTTAACCCCTGTCTCCTATATAGCGGAGACCAAGAACCTGTTTGAGTTGAATAAATTTATAGATACGCAACGAAAAAAGGGCGCATCCAATGTTAACACCTATGTACTGGTCAAATACAAACGCTGGGCGTTGCCCTTGACCGCATTTATCCTTACCATTATTGCGGTGGCGGTGTCCTCCGTAAAACGAAGGGGCGGTATGGGCATTAATTTAGCCTTTGGCATCGGAGTGGCCTTTATTTATATCTTTTTTGACAAGGTCTTTGGTACCTTGGCACAGCAATCGGGATTTCCGCCCTTGTTGGCGATAATTATTCCAAACCTTGCCTTTGGTATTTTAGGGCTTTATTTGTTGCAACATGCCAAACGTTAGGTTCAAAAACTACCTGCACCTTCACTTTATTGTATTTATCTGGGGCTTTACGGCCGTGCTGGGAAAATTGATCAGTATTGAGGCACTTCCCTTGGTCTGGTACCGGATGCTGCTGGCCTCTTGTTTTATTTTCTTGTTCATCAGCCTTAAAAAGTATGGTTTAAGGCTTTCCCGAAAAACCCTATTTACCCTTGTTTTTGCAGGGATCATCATCGCCTTGCACTGGCTTACTTTTTTTAGGGCCATTAAGGTATCCAATGTATCCGTGGCCCTGGCCACTATGTCTACCGGAGCACTCTTTACCGCGGTGCTGGAACCTATTTGGTACCGTCGAAAACTCCTTTGGTACGAGCTTGTTTTTGGGGTTATGGTACTGACAGGGCTCTATATCATATTCAAAGTGGAAACGACCTATGTGGAGGGCATCCTGTTGGCGTTGACCTCGGCCATGCTGGCCGCCATTTTTTCGTTGATCAACGGCAAGTTGATCCTCAAGGAACGACCTTCCGTAATTTCATTTTACGAGCTTCTGAGCGGTTGTATTTTCCTTACCGTATATCTTGGGTTCCAAGGAAGTTTCGACGCTAATTTCTTTTTGCTATCCATGAACGATCTTTTGTACCTCTTTATATTGGCCTCGGTATGCACCGCCTACGCTTTTATAGCCTCGGTGCGTATTATGGAACATATTAGCCCCTATACGGTAATGCTTACGATAAATTTGGAGCCGATCTATGGTATTGTTTTGGCCTTCCTCATTTTTGGGGACAGCGAAAAAATGAACCCCTTGTTTTATGTTGGAGCGCTGATTATACTTGCCACTGTGATAGCCAATGGCCTTTTGAAGCGTAGGGGTAAGTTAAAAAAAAGAGGTACGGCCTAGGGTTCTCCCTTAAAGTTTTATATTTGTCTGCTGATACAAACTAAACCTAAGATTCGTGGAATATTTGGATTTTGAACTACCCATTAAAGAACTCGAAGAGCAATTGGACAAGTGCTTGGTCATCGGGGAGGAGAGTGATGTGGATGTTACCGAAACCTGCAAGCAGATAGAAAAAAAATTAGCGGAGGCCCGGAAGGATATCTATAAGAACCTTACCGCTTGGCAGCGGGTACAACTTTCGCGACACCCGAACAGGCCCTATACGTTGGACTATATCAAGGCCATTTGCGGCGACACCTTCTTAGAGCTCCATGGCGACAGAAACGTAAAGGACGATAAGGCCATGATTGGCGGCCTGGGCAAGATAGGCGACCAAAGTTATATGTTCATTGGTCAACAAAAGGGCTATAACACCAAGACAAGGCAGTACCGTAATTTTGGTATGGCCAATCCTGAGGGGTACCGCAAGGCGCTACGGCTGATGCGATCTGCCGAAAAATTCAATCTGCCCGTGGTCTGTTTTATAGATACTCCGGGGGCCTATCCCGGCATTGAGGCCGAGGAGCGCGGACAAGGGGAGGCCATTGCCAGAAACATTTTGGAAATGACACGTTTAAAAGTCCCCATCATTGTAGTAATCATTGGTGAAGGCGCCTCTGGTGGTGCTTTGGGCATCGGTGTGGGAGACCGGGTCCTCATGTTGGAGAATACCTGGTATTCCGTAATATCGCCCGAATCCTGTTCTTCCATCCTTTGGCGGAGTTGGGAATACAAGGAACAGGCAGCGGAGGCCTTAAAACTTACGGCGACCGACATGAAAAAATTAAAGTTGATCGATGAAATTGTGAGGGAACCTTTAGGAGGCGCCCATAGCAATCGAGAGAAAACTTTTGAGATCGTAAAAAATAAAATTGCCGCCCATTACGAAGATTTAAAAAAGTTATCACCAAAAGAATTGGTAGATACACGCATGGATAAATATGCCAATATGGGTGTCTTCAACGGTTAATCGGCATTTTTAGCAAGTTCAAAAAAATCCCGGGGATTCATTTTCGGGATTTTTTTGGTTATCAACACAATTTCGTAACTTATGAACAGAAGAATTGTTCATTGTCTGTGGATATCGCAGCACCCCCCATTTATGTTAACTTAAGGTTAATTGTATACTTTAGCAGCCATGGAAAAACCGAGCCCTGTTGTTGGTCGTAAAATTGACAAAGCCGCCATAATCAATTTGGAAAGAGGGAAAATACCACCTCAAGCCGTTGATTTAGAGGAAGTTGTGTTGGGGGCAATGATGATTGACAAAAAAGGCGTGGATGAAGTAATAGATATCCTACATCCAGATGCTTTTTATAAGGATGCGCATCGATTTATTTACGAAGCGATCTTTACGCTCTTCGAAACCTCGGAACCAGTGGATTTATTAACCGTTTCATCCCAGTTAAAGCAAAATGGGCGCCTAGAGGCGGTAGGGGGCGATTTTTACCTAGTAAAACTCACTCAAAAAGTGGCTTCTTCGGCCCATATTGAGTTTCATGCGCGTATCATCCTTCAAAAATATATTCAGCGGAGCCTGATCAAAATTTCCAACGAAATTATCGAAGACGCCTATGATGACGGTACCGATGTATTTGATCTATTGGACAATGCCGAGGCCAAGCTGTACGATGTTACCCAAGGAAATTTAAAGCGCTCCGCGGAGACGGCCCAAAATTTGGTGATCCAGGCCAAGAAACGAATCGAGGAAATTGCCAATAAGGAAGGATTGAGCGGAATTCCCTCTGGTTTTGATAAGGTAGACAAATTAACCTCGGGCTGGCAACCTAGTGATTTGGTCATTATTGCCGCAAGGCCGGGTATGGGTAAAACTGCCCTTACGCTGTCCATGGCGCGAAATATGGCAGTAAATTCGAGCATACCTGTAGCTTTCTTTTCGTTGGAAATGTCCTCCGTGCAGTTGATTACACGACTCATCTCCTCCGAAACGGGGCTGTCTTCAGAAAAATTGCGTACCGGACGCTTGGAAAAACACGAATGGGAGCAACTGAATGTTAAGGTAAAGACCTTGGAAAAGGCCCCCTTGTTCATAGATGATACCCCGTCTTTGTCCATTTTTGACCTTAGGGCCAAGGCTAGGCGCCTGGCCTCCCAGCACGATATTAAGTTGATCATTATCGACTATTTGCAGTTGATGACGGCGGGCAGCAGTCAGAAAGGGGGGAACAGGGAACAGGAAATTTCTACTATTTCGAGGAATTTAAAGGCACTGGCCAAAGAATTGAACGTTCCTGTCATCGCTTTGTCACAGCTATCCAGGGCGGTAGAGACCCGTGGGGGCAGTAAACGGCCCATTCTTTCGGATCTTCGTGAATCGGGTGCCATTGAGCAGGATGCCGATATCGTTTCCTTTATTTATAGGCCCGAATACTACAAAATAGATGAATGGGACGATGAGGAACGTACCCCGACGCAGGGTCAGGCAGAGTTCATTGTGGCCAAGCATAGGAACGGTGGTTTAGATAATATTAGGTTAAAGTTCGTTGGACAACTCGGTAAATTTGATAATTTAGATGACTTTGATTCTCCATTTGAGTTTCAATCGAAGATGAATGCCGATGAAGAAAATCCGTTCATAACCAAAAACCTTCCCAATACCGATGAGGCATTTGGAAGTGCCATGAACGATGATCTAGATCCCGATGATGCCAATGACGTACCGTTTTAGGATGACTTTTGTTCCAAAAGAATCACAATAACCCATACTTTTTCCCCGGCTTTCGTTACAAATGAAAAATTCGTTATAATCGTAAAGAGGAGCAGTCTCTGTCCAAGACCACCCCTCTGAAACCACCTAAACAACCCACAAAATATTTTAATGCCTTAATGGTACTAAGATTTTGTTGATTTTGATTGCCTAGGCCCCGATAATTTTAACGAGCCATGGAGTCCTTTTTGCCTACCACTGGTGTTTTCGCCTCTATTCGTCCTGCAGCAGTTTCAATACCCTGGGTTTTGTTTCAATCCTGGGTTGACTTTCAAGCTGTTTTCATGAAATGGCCACAAGTAGTTATGCGGTTTGAAGGACCTGTCCTCTATTTTTATGGATTCCAGAGTCCCGTTAACCTCCCTGGTATGCCCCAAAGCAGGCTGATTTAAGGCCGTTTCCGCTACGCGCCACCTTATAAGGTCGTCATAACGCAAGCCCTCTCCGGCAAATTCGATTCTTCGCTCATTTCGAATCAAGTCGATCCATTGTTGCTGATTGTAAGCCGTATAACGCCCTTGGGTAACATCTGCGAGCTCCATATCCAAACCGGCCCTGCGCCTTACTTGGTTGATGCAATCCTTGGCCAGAGCATCTACCTGACCCTGCATAATCTTTGCCTCGGCATAAGTCAGCAAGACTTCGGCATATCGCAAAAGGCCAAAATCCATACGGCCATTGTCCCTAAAGGCATCGGCCTCATCCACAAATTTTTTAAACCAATATCCAGAAGGACTACCTCTCTCGGCCTTATGGTACATAGGACCGTCTTCATTGTAAATATTGATTGGAATGGTATCCGAAGCGAACGTATCTCCATGGCCAAAAATACTTGCCCGGTATCGGGGATCTCGATTTAAGGACGGATTCAGTTCATATGCTCTTTTTGTATGCATGGAGCTTTCGCCTATTGTTTCCCCTTGTAAGGTCCAATAGGAATCGACCAGGGATTTCAGCGGAACGACATATGATTGTCCCCTGCCAGTACGATAATGCGGCCCCAGGTCTTCAAAGGAGTAGGAAGCAACCAACCTACGGCTATCCCCGTCATGATGCATAATGAACTCTTTATTGCCGGAACAACAGGCTTCATATTGAAATAGGGCCCCATAATTGGGGTGTAGGGCGTAATATCCCGAATCCATTATTTCCTTTGCCAGGGATGCCGCCAACTCATACTTTTCATGGTACAGGGCATACCGCATGATCAGTGCCTTCAGGGAATACTGATTGAACATGTACCTATCCGGTCTTTCGTATTCCTTTTTGGGTAGGCGATTGGCAATGGCAAGTCCTTCCGTAAAGAGGTATTCCAAAATTTCTTCTTTGGGGGTCGCCGCTACCAGAGCCGTTTCCAAATCCGCTGGTTCCGTATGAAAGGGTACGTTGGCCCATCTGAAGGTCAGCACGAAATAATGCCATATTCGAAGCCCTTCCAAAATACCCTTGTAACGCTGTCTTACTTCCTCGTTTTCCACATACGGGACATCCACGTTGGCGATAAAGGTATTTAGACGGCCCAAATGTTTCAAATGGGTTTCGTAATAGTATAAAAAATCGGGGGAGACACTGCTAAAATTCCCATTGGCGATGCGCTGATGATATTGGCCTTCTACCCGACTATAGGCATTGTCCGACTTTCCATCCTGCATATAAAAAAGGAGCTGGGTAACATGCCTGGTGGTAAAAACATCCAAATAGCTACTGTAAGCGACACGGCGCAAATCTTCCTCGGTATTATAAAATTCATCGAAGGATGTGGCGGTGGGATCCGTTTTGTCCAAATAGGGTTCACATCCGAGCATTGCGCAAGTCAAAAAAAAGATATAGCTGTACTTTTTCATTTTATTACATAGTTTAAATTAATAGATGTCCAATTTGGCTCCTAGTGTAAAAGAAGCCATTCTGGGATAACCTCCATTCCCACCATCCCTTTCTGGTTCCAGTCCTTCCCAATTGGTAAAGGTGAACACGTCCCGAGCGTTGAAGTACACCCGTATATTTCTGATTTTTTTATTGGTGGCCGGAACGGTATAGCCCAGCTGAATGGATTTTATCCTGAAAAAGGAAGCATCCCCAAGCCAAACATCACTTAGTGCGGCGTTAGGGCTTGTCCCTGTCCATACCCTGGGAAACCTACTGTTTGGATTGTTCGGGGTCCAGCGGTTGTCCATATAATATTGTCTGGGAGTTCCCAAGCTATTTGTATTTCCATCTACAAGTACAGGAAAACCCTCTAAACCATTCAACCTACCCAAGCGCCTACCAACCCCTTGTCCCAAGAGACCAAAATCCCAGTTTCTATAGTTCATGGTAAGGTTGATGGAATAGTTCATGTGGGGAAAGGGATCGCCCAAGTTCACCTTGTCCTTGTCGCTGATGATGCCGTCCTTGTTTCGATCTACATATCTGATATCTCCAGGAATGGTATTGGGAAGTACCGCGGAAGCACCGTCTATTTCGGCCTGGTTTTGAAAGTAGCCATCGCTTTGATATCCGTAATAGTTGTCCACGCCAATGCCTCTATACCATATTTTGTCATTATTATCCTTAAATATCAAGGTATCGGACACCTTGTGTCCTGCTTTCAATACCTTGTTTTGGTTATCGAAAAGGGTGCCCTGTACCCTGTATGAAAAGTCACCTAATCTATCGGACCAACTAGCAGAGACTTCCCAGCCCCGGTTTTCGACCTCACCAATATTGACGGCCGAGGTAAGTGCATAAGAACCTGTAAGCGGAGGTACCGGGAAGTTGGAGTATATAAGATCCTCGGATTTCTTGGTGTAGGTGTCGAAAGTAAGGTTCAGTTTATTTTGGAGCGCGGTCAGATCAAAACCAACATTTTGTTGAGTCTGCGTTTCCCAGCTAAAGGCCTCATTGGGAACCCTCAGTGTCCACCCCCAAAAGTTCACCCGTTCCTGCCAAAGATAAGGGGGTACGTTCTCGTTTCCGATTCTTCCGTACGAGGCGCGTATCTTGAAGTTGGTAATGCCTCCCGTCTCTGCCAGGTCCTTCATGAACCCTTCATTATGGACGTTCCACCCCATGGAGGCAGAGGGAAAGAACCCCCATTTATAGCCCGGTGCAAATTTGCTGCTCCCATCCTGCCTTACCGTAGCTTCCAACAGATAGCGGTCTTTAAAGGAATAGTTTAGTTTGGAAAAGAAGGAAGCTTTTGTAATTTCCCTAAAGTCCGAAAAATTGAAGTTCATAAGCTCAGTTCCCGCCACTAGATAAATCTTATCGAAATCCTTCCTAACGTCTTTTTCATAATTGACAAGGGCCCTAGCAGTAATTTGGCTTTCACTTACCCCTTGTGAGGCACCCACAGCATTGCCCCAAGTGGTTACCGGTTTACCTTCCCCGTCAAAGAACTTGAAGGTACTTCGCTTATGTTTTTGGGCAGATTTGTTGATCATATAGGAAACATTGCCCGCCAAGTGTAGGTTGTGGGTAATATGAAAACGGGGCCTTAGGTTAATGGTACTCCGGTCGCTTAAAAAGTTCCGCTCTCCACCTTTTTCCATGCGGGCCAGTGGATTTCTGTCCCCGTACAAAATATAATGGTCTGGAAGGTCATCCTCGTAGAAGACCTGTTGTGAAGGGTTCATACTCCAGGCCCTTTGGTAAAGACCATGCCCGTCGTCATTGGCCAGCAAACGATCGGTTTGCAACCTGTGGGCGTAGAAGTCGGCCATCAGGACAAAACGATCACCGATGTTCACGTTGGTATTAAAGCGGGCATTGTATCTTTGACTGCCTTCGTATGGATTTAAACCGGATTGTTGAAGGTATCCCAACATCAGATTAAAGGTTCCCACACCCCCGCCACCGGATATACTTGCAGAGGTGTTGTAGAAATGGGCCTTTTGTTGCATTATAATGTCTAACCAGTTTACGTTGGGCAGGTCTCCGCTACGGGCTCGGTCAATATCTTCCTGCGTGAACAGCAGCGGCTGGTCTTGAAACCCCCGGGCCTCATTGTTCAACTGCATATAATCCACAGCATTTACGAAATCTGGCATATCCAAAGGGGACTGGACGGAAAGCCATGAATGTACATTCACCTTGAATTCTCCCGTGGTTCCCCGATTGGTGGTAATAAGGATAACACCGTTTGCGCCCCTAGAGCCATACATGGAAGCAGACGCAGCATCTTTGAGCACTGTGATACTTTCCACCTGATTCGGGTCAATATCACTTAAAGATTGTTCTATACCATCAATTACAACCAAAGGGGAAGCATTTTGGAGTGTACTCAGGCCCCTGATCGAGATGGTCCCCGGGGAATCCCCGGGCAGATTACTGCCCTGTAACAGTGTAATCCCGGACATGGTTCCGGAAAAAGCCTCTTCGAGCTTCACCAGTGGCTGTGATTCTATTTTTTCCAGTTCCATCACCTCAATGGACGAGGCCAAATGCCTTCGTTCAATAGTGTTGTAACCTGCTGTGACGATCACTTCCTCCAGCCGATCCACCTCTTCTAGGAGCACCACATCGATGGTGGTTTTGCCCCTGGTGCTTATTTCCTGTTCTGCATACCCCAAACTATTGAATATTAGAACAACATTATCCGTTCTCACCTTTATGGAATACCGGCCTTCCTCGTCCGAAGCCGTACCAATGGTCGTACCCTTGATCAATACGTTCACAAAGGGGATAGGGTTTCCCTTGGTATCCGTTATGGTTCCGGAAAGGCTCAATTGTTGGAGAAATAGGTCCAAGGGCACCTCGTATCCCTTTTTTCCTCGCTCAATATATGGGTCCGTGTAGACACCTGGCAGATTAAAGGGAACAATACTCGTACAAGGGCTTCCTGCCATGTTCAGAACCGTTTCAATGCTTCGGTTTTCAGGTTTACTGTCCTTGTAGAACGCATGGGCGTGGAGACAGGGTTGCATAGCCAAAAACAAAAGAAAAAGTAATCTCCCTTTTGCATTAAATCTCGGGGGGTTAGGCCCCACGTCCCCGGAAAATGTCTGTTTTTTCATACTTCATAAAGTTTTAGACCTGTTGGATCAGGAATTAATAATTCAGAGTGAAAATGATATGTGGGAATGGTATTTTCGTTTCCCCGAAACCTTGGTTGGATTGCTTCGGTTTCATCGCAAGTACCTAAGGTTCCAGATTGTTTTATTTGTTTCCCTTAGCAAGGAAAGTTGCCAAGATCGCCAAATAAGAGGCGAATAAAAAATGGAATGTTACCAGCGGGACTATATATGAATAAGTGGGAAGTGTAGGTGTTTCGCCGTCCATTAAATGGGCTATCAAAAACTCTATGTCGCAGGACGAACGGCCAAAGGGACACATTAAAACAGTTAGAATTAAAGAGAATCATTTAAGTCGACCAAAACCTTACCTCCGATCACCTAAGGGCAAAATGAACCTTTGCGATACCTTATCTTGCAGTTTCTTAACTGTTTTTATCATTTTTTAACAGCTTTGACCAGTTGAAATAGTATAACTTGCATTCAAGATCTTGGTCCCATCCAGGGTTATGATTTTTCAGGTAACTTTGTAGGGTCAACAACATTTTTTTCTATGGGTAGGCTACTCTTTTCCTTCTTTTTCTTTTTCTTCTCTTTACATGTTTTTGCCTCCACCATTCTGATTCCTATGGATGCAGAGGGCCAAAAGAACCATTTAAAGGCCTATGGCATCACCTACTGGGTGCTTACCAAGCAACAAAAGGTACAATGGTTGTTGAACTATAGGGGTGGCTCGTTTCTTTTGCCTAATGGGGAGAGCATTCGGAGGGAATGCCAAATCCGGGGGGTTTCCTTTGAAATTTTATCCGATGCCCAGACCCAGGCCATCTTGGAGTCTATTAGCAGCCCCTCCCAGAACCAGGAAGCGGTAGTGCTGGAAAAGCCACCAAAGATTGCGGTATATTCTCCCAAGGGGAACCAACCTTGGGACGATGCGGTGACGATGGTGCTTACCTATGCGGAAATACCGTATGTCACGATATATGACGAGGAGGTATTGGACAATAAATTGGCCCTGTACGATTGGCTGCATTTGCACCATGAGGATTTTACCGGACAATACGGTAAGTTCTATGGCGCCTATAGGGCGGCACCATGGTATATTGAAGGGAAACGCAGTGCAGAGGAACTCGCCCAAAAATTAGGGTATAGCAAGGTTTCGGAAGAAAAAAGGGCGGTGGCCCTGAAAATACGAAACTACGTCATCGGGGGCGGGTTCATGTTTGCCATGTGCTCCGCTACGGACAGTTACGATATTGCCCTGGCCGCAGATGGGGTGGATATCTGCGAACCCATGTTCGATGGAGACCCTTCGGATCCCAATTACCAGAGTAGGTTGGATTACGACAAAACCTTTGCCTTCACCAATTTTGTCCTGGAACGGAATCCGGCCCGATATGAGTTTTCATCTATAGACATGACCAACAAAAGGCGTAACGTTCCCAAAGAATCCGATTATTTTTCTTTGATGGATTTTTCGGCCAAATGGGATCCCGTGCCCACCATGCTCTGCCAGAACCACACTTCCCTGGTCAAAGGATTTATGGGCCAGACGACTTCCTTTACGCGGAACGAGATAAAACCCACGGTCATGGTATTGGGAGAGAACAAGATCAACGGGGAGGCCCGGTATATCCATGGGATAAAGGGGAAGGGTTTCTTCACCTTCTACGGAGGCCATGACCCGGAAGACTACCAGCATAGGGTAGGGGATCCCAAAACGGAATTGGAACTACATCCCACCTCACCAGGCTATCGACTTATTCTGAACAATGTGCTGTTTCCGGCCGCCCAGAAGAAGAAGCAAAAAACCTAGCCGATTTTAGCGGTCAACAGCTTTTCCAAAATGCGTTCCACACCGTGGTTGTCATTACTGCTGGTCCGGTATTTTGCTGCCTTTAGAATATTGGAATGTGCGTTGGCCATGGCAAAACTATAGTCGGAGAGCTGCATCATTTCCAGATCGTTGTTATAGTCCCCAAAAACCATCACTTGGTCCGCGCTAAGGTTGTAGGCGTGCATTACCTTGCCCAAGGCAAATCCCTTGTGGGCGTGGTTGTGGGATACATCCACCCAATTGGGGCCCGAGACCTTTATTTTTAGTGAACCATCCAAATGCCTTACCGCCGGATATACGTATTGCTCGGAACTTTCAAAATGATATATGGCAATTTTGAGCACCTCCCCGCTAATACTTCCCCTGTCCTGAATTACATCAAAATTGGAGTAATACTCTTTTAATAGGTTTATAAAATCCTTTGAACTACCGTTCACATAGGCCCTGTCCTGGGTACAAATGGCAGCATGTGCCCCCTTGGTGTCCTTGGTAATTTTCAAAATAGTATCTACGTCCTTCATGTCCATGGGGGTAGTCAAAAGCACTTCATTACGCCGTTTAACATAAGCGCCGTTCTCCGCAATAATAATGATATCGTCCTTGATAGCATCAAGTTTTGCCGCCATGCTTCCGTATTGCCGGCCGCTTGCTGCAACAAAAAGAATGTCCTTTTCCTGTAATGCCCGGAAGAGCGAAAAGAAACGGTCGCTGACTTCATGTCTGGAATTCAAGAGGGTACCGTCCATATCGGACACCACCATTTTTATGTTGGATAGATCCATTTACGTTCTTTAAGTGGGCAAAGTTATCCCATAAGTTGTAATATTTTGGATATATGGGTAAAGTTTATATTATTTTAGTACAGGGAATCCGATAACTGTACCATTCATGAAGTCATTTCAGAAGGAGATGCGATTGCCAAGCTATCCCAGGGGATTTCATCTGATCTCCTCGGCCATCTACGAAGCATTGCCCGAAATAGGGCAGATTAGTACCGGACTGTTGCATGTTTTTATTAAACATACTTCGGCAAGTCTTACCATCAACGAAAATGCAGATCCCACCGTACGGACCGATTTTGAGAGCCATATGAACGTCATGGTACCGGAAAATGCGCCCTACTATGTGCATACCTTTGAGGGACCGGACGATATGCCCGCCCATATAAAATCGTCCCTCATGGGAGCGTCGGTACAGATACCCATTAGTCAGGGTAAATTAAACCTGGGCACCTGGCAGGGAATTTACCTCTGTGAGCATAGGGACAATGCTTCGGGACGGAAATTGGTACTCAGCTGCTTTGGCGTTTAAAAATAAAATGTGATGATAACGAACATAAAACAGGCCCCCTTTTGATTTGAGACCCAGGGTAAAACAATTTTTTGAGTTACTGCTCACGGCCATAGTATATTGGTCCTTGGCATTTACTTTCTTCATTTTCATAAGGTATTATGCCCTGGATACCGAGGCGGGAATCGTAGTAGATGCCACCATGGACGTACCCTTTACGCAATGGATGGGCTTTGGTGTTTTGCTGGGTGTCCTTATCGGCTTCTTTTATGGGTTGATTGAATTCCTTTTCGATAAATTTCTTTTGAAACGACTCAATTTGGGCCTTTCCATTCTCCTGAGGACGCAGATTTATTTGATTTTGCTGATAGTGTCCATGAGCCTGATGAGCTTCGTTGTGGAAGAGGAAATGGATCTGGACCTGCCCAACGAGCGCGGTTGGTGGCGTACCAGTAAGGTGTTTTGGATCACGGTAGTCTATTTTGTGGTCAGTTCCCTGGTGTTCTCCTTTCTCAAGATTGCTAAGGAGCGGTTTGGTAGGGAGTCTTTCCTAAAACTGCTGATCGGCAAATACCGAAAACCGGCAGAGGAAGAACGGGTCTTTATGTTCCTGGATCTTAAATCCTCTACCACTATTGCCGAAAAGCTGGGCCATTTGGCTTATAGCAAGTTCATACAGGAGTGTTTTTTAGACCTCAATCTGGTGTTGGATGCCCATAGCGCCGAGGTATATCAATACGTAGGGGACGAAGCAGTTCTAAGCTGGAGCTTTAAAAATGCCGTAAAACGGAACAACTGTGTTGCCCTCTTTTTCGCTTTTCAAAAACGCTTGCGCAAACGGGCGCTGCACTATGAAAGGACCTATGGCCATGTCCCGGAATTTAAGGCCGGCCTGCACGGGGGGAGGTTGATCGTGGTGGAAGTGGGCAGTGTTAAAAAGGAACTGGCCTACCATGGAGACGTCATCAATACAAGTTCCAGGATACAAGACCAATGCAATGTCCTCGGAGAAAAACTATTGATTTCGAAAGATTTGTTGGAAAATCTGGAATTGTCATCAACTTATACGGAGAGGCATATCGGAAACCTGGCACTTAAGGGAAAAGCGAGCAGCCTGGATATCTATGCGCTCAAAAAGGCATAAAAAAAGCCCGCTCCAAAGAGCGGGCTTTTAAGCGAGATATTTCCATTAGTTATTTTACTTTTTCAACGATGGCCTTAAATGCCTCCGGGTGGTTCATGGCCAAATCTGCCAAAACCTTACGGTTTAGCTCAATACCATTGGCCTTTACCTTGCCCATAAACTGGGAATAGGACATTCCGTGCAATCGGGCACCAGCATTAATACGGGTGATCCATAGGGCACGAAAATTTCTTTTTTTGTTTCTACGGTCGCGGTAGGCATATGTCATTGCTTTCTCTACCGCATTTTTGGCTACTGTCCAGACATTTTTACGTCTTCCAAAGTAACCTTTTGCTTGCTTCATCACTTTTTTTCTTCGAGCTCTTGAAGCGACTGAATTTACTGATCTTGGCATAATTTCTAATTTTTGTAGCAGGCGATTCGAACCAACGAATACTTGTAAGGGCCCAACTCCAGGGTTAATGATTTACCGAAAAGAACAATTATTTTAAACGTAATTGCTCCTTAATACTGTTAACGTCGGACTGGTGTACCAGTGTAGCGTGCGTTAACTTAAGCTTACGCTTTTTAGACTTCTTCGTAAGAATGTGACTCTTAAAAGCGTGCTTTCTTTTGATTTTACCAGTACCCGTAAGCTTAAAACGCTTTTTGGCACTGGATTTTGTTTTCATCTTAGGCATCTTCTTCCTAGTTTATGATTTATCTCGCTTACTTACTTTTTTGTTTTGGGAGCTATGAACATGGTCATTCGTTTTCCCTCCAATTTGGGCATCTGTTCCACCTTTCCATAATCTTCCAACTCCTGGGCCAGACGTAACAACAGGATTTCACCTTGGTCCTTGTACACTATGGAACGTCCTTTGAAAAAAACATAGGCCTTTAACTTCGCCCCGTCCTTTAGGAACTTTTCCGCATGCTTCTTTTTAAACTCATAGTCGTGGTCATCCGTTTGGGGACCAAACCTAATTTCCTTTACGACCACTTTGGTGGCTTTGGCCTTCATGGCCTTTTCCCTTTTCTTCTGTTCGTAAAGGAACTTTTTATAGTCAATAATTTTACAAACCGGAGGATCTGCCTTGGGTGAGATTTCAACCAGGTCAAGTCCCAATTCTTCAGATTTTGCAACTGCATCCTGCAAGGAATAAACACCCACCTCTATATTATCGCCTACCAATCTAACCTTGGGAGCCGTAATTTTCTCGTTGATGTTGTGGGGATTTTTATTTTCCCTTCTAGGTTGGGGCCTAAATCTTCTTCTTATTGCTATGGCTTAAATTTTTTTAATTAAACGTAAATTTTTTAAAACGACTTTAAGGTACTATTTATTTCATTAGCTACCAAGTGGGCGAAATCTTTTACCGCAAGGGATCCCAAATCTTCTCCACCGTGTTTTCTAACGGCTACGGTCCCTTGCTTTTCTTCCTGTTCCCCTACGATGAGCATAAATGGAATCTTGTTCATTTCCGCTTCCCGTATTTTCTTTCCTACCGTCTCGTTTCTTTTATCTACGAGGGCGCGAATTTCGTCATTTTCCAGTGAATTTAAAACTTTTTCAGCATATTTTTCATGTTTCTCGCTGACCGGCAATACAATAGCCTGCTCCGGAATGAGCCATAAGGGAAAATTTCCTCCGGTATGCTCCAGTAAGAGAGCTATAAAGCGCTCCATACTACCAAAAGGGGCTCGGTGTATCATAATGGGCCTATGTAACTCGTTATCGCTTCCCTTATAGGTAAGATCAAAACGTTCCGGTAAATTATAATCTACTTGTATAGTGCCCAATTGCCACTCTCTCCCTAAGGCATCCTTGACCATGAAATCGAGCTTTGGGCCGTAGAAAGCGGCTTCCCCACTTTCTATCTTAAAATTGAGTTCTTTCTCCTCGGCGGCATCAATGATGGCCTGTTCTGCCTTTTCCCAGTTTTCGGGGGATCCAAGGTACTTTTCAGGATGGTCCAAATCCCTTACCGATACTTGGGCGGTAAAATTATCAAAGCCCAGGGAGCCCAACACATAAAGGGAAAGATCTATAACGTTTTTAAACTCTTCATTCACCTGTTCCGGGGTACAGAAAATATGGGCATCATCCTGGGTAAACCCTCGCACCCTGGTCA
The DNA here is from genome assembly GCF_050589645.1 of Eudoraea algarum. Lineage (NCBI taxonomy): Bacteria > Pseudomonadati > Bacteroidota > Flavobacteriia > Flavobacteriales > Flavobacteriaceae > Eudoraea > Eudoraea algarum. The sequence continues at coordinate 170,465 of NZ_JBNGOQ010000005.1, forward strand.
GTCCGTGCAGTTCGCCGCTTTGTTCATAGCGGTATACCGTACCAAATTCTGCGTAGCGTTTGGGAAGTTCCCGATAACTATAGGGTCGGCTGTTAAAGATTTCAATGTGATGCGGACAGTTCATAGGTTTCAATAAAAATTCCTCGTCCTGCTTGGGCGTTTTTATTGGCTGAAAGCTGTCTTCCCCATACTTTTCATAATGGCCAGAAGTGATGTAGAGTTCCTTTTGGCCAATATGCGGGGTCGCCACCATTTCATAGCCCGCTTTTTTCTGGGCCTTCTTTAAGAACTGTTCCAAACGTTCCCTTAATGCTGCCCCCTTGGGCAACCATAGGGGTAGGCCCTGGCCCACTTTTTGGGAAAAGGTGAACAGTCCCAGTTCCTTGCCCAATTTCCTATGATCTCTTTTCTTGGCCTCTTCGAGCAGTTCCAAATATTCCGTAAGCTCCTTTTGCTTGGGGAAGGAAATGCCGTAGACCCTGGTAAGTTGAGGTTTGTTTTCATCGCCCCGCCAATAGGCACCGGCCACACTTAGAATTTTGATGGCCTTAACAATGCCTGTATTGGGGATATGTCCCCCTCGACATAGATCGGTAAAGGTGTCGTGGTCGCAAAAACTAATGGTACCATCTTCCAAATTTTCGATCAGTTCTACTTTGTATTCGTTCCCTTGAGAGGTATAGAGGGCTAGCGCATCGGCCTTGGAGACCGCGCGCATTTTATAATCGTGCTTGCCACGGGCAATTTCCAATGCCCGTTTTTCTATTTCCGGAAAGTCCTTCTCCGATATGGTATGCTCCCCAAAATCCACATCATAGTAGAACCCATTTTCAATGGCAGGACCAATGGTTAATTTAATTCCAGGATATAACTCTTCAAGTGTTTGGGCCACAATGTGGGAAGTGGAATGCCAAAATGCCTTTTTTCCTTCGGCATCCTTCCAGGTATAGAGCGTTAAATCACCGTCAACTGTGAGTGGTGTTACTGTTTCTACCACGGTATCGTTGAATTTGGCCGAAATAACATTTCGCGCCAAACCCTCGCTTATGCTTTTGGCCACATCCATGGGCGTACTGCCTTGGGCATACTCCCTGACCGATCCATCGGGCAATGTAATTTTGATCATACCTTCTATTGCGTCAATAAGTGTGCAAAGATAGCATCTTGTATTGATGCGGACAACAGATGTGCGGGCGATTTTGGTCTATACTTGGGAAGCGGATCTGGAGCGCCTTATTTTTTAGTTCCAAAAATGGCGTCCAAAAGTGTTTTGATGCTATAAAACCCGAGGGACACGGCTCCAATAGCCAAAATAATTCCCACGATCAGCACAGGGATGTACCAGGGGTGGTCCGGGTTCTTAAAGGCCTGATAGATTACAACAGGTGCCGTGAACATCAGGGCGGTAGTATAGGCAATATATTTAATGCCCTTCAATAACAGCGCTTTGTTTGTCTTCATTGCAATAGAAATCTTATTCACATATGCCAAAAATAGGAATAATGGTATATATTTAGGGAATTCCTACAGGGATAAACAGAAATAGGATTGATAGGGGACACGACGGAAACGCCACTAGCGAGCACTAGGGTACGGATCAATACGTAATAACACCAACCAGATTGACTATATGAACATTTTCTTGGTTTTAATTCTAGTAGTACTGTTGATCATAGTGGCTACTGTAAAATTTAAGGTGCATCCTGTTTTTTCCTTAGTCGTGGCGGCATTGGTAGCTGGTGTACTACTGGGTCTGGAACCCAATACGGTAACCAAGACCATAACCGATGGTTTTGGGAAAACCCTCTCGAGCATCGGCTTGATCATAGCTTTTGGAACGGTCATCGGAATCTTTTTGGAAAGGACAGGGAGTACCCGGATAATTGCGGATGTCATCCTAAGGGCAATTGGGATAAAGCGAGCACCCTTGGGCATGAACGCGACAGGCTTTGTAATATCCATACCCGTATTTTGCGATTCGGGTTTTATCATCTTGTCCTCCTTGAACAAAGCGCTGGCAAAAAAAACAGGATTATCCCTAATTTTCTTGGCCGTCTCGCTTGCCACGGGATTATATGCTGCCCACGTTTTTGTACCACCAACCCCTGGACCGCTTGCAGCTGCAGCTGTTTTGGAAGCTGATTTGGCCTTGGTAATGTTATGGGGACTTGCCGTTGCCATTCCGGTGTCCTTGGTAGGGTATTTATGGGCCCGGTTCATAGGTGCCCGGACCAAAAAGAAGGATGGCGAACAGGAGACAGCTCCAGTCAAGACAGAAGAGGTTGGGGTACCCGAGATTGAGGTGGGCGCCGTATCCGCTTTTTTGCCCTTGGCCATGCCGATACTCCTCATTGCCCTAAAATCAATCGTTAACTACCCCACTTATCCCCTGGGGAAAGGCTTGATTTTTGGGCTATTGGATTTTTTGGGAAACCCCACCATCGCCTTGCTTATCGGGGTAATTCTAGCCTTTAATATCAGTTGGAAAGTATCCCTGAAAGAAAAGTATGAATGGGTGGTCACGGCCCTAAAGGATGCGGGCATCATTATTTTGATCACTGGGGCCGGCGGAGCCTTTGGGAACGTGTTACGGGTCATGGATATTGCAAGTTTCATAGACCTTGATTCCGGTATGCTGCAGGGAGGCATTTTAATTTCCTTTGCCATAGCAGCCCTACTTAAAACGGCACAGGGGTCCTCTACGGTGGCCATCGTTACCACGGCGGCCATTATGGCGCCGCTACTGTCCTCCCTTGGACTGGATAGTAGTATGGGAAGGGTAAGCACGGTCCTGGCCGTTGGTGCCGGTGCCATGACGGTATCCCATATCAATGATAGTTATTTCTGGGTGGTATCCCAATTTTCCGGTATGAACGTGAAAACGGCACTCAAAAGCTTTACCATGGCCACATTTTTTCAGGGGATTACAGGGCTTCTAATTATTCTGGCCCTCCAGACCTTTTTTGGCTAGGGCAAAAGCTATTCTATAACAAGGGATTGTTTAAATTCCTGGACCACGGCAAAGTACCCCAGGGCAAAATTGTTGGGATTCCCCACATTATCAAAGACATCCACATTGTCAAGGTCGGTAACATTAAAAATATTTCCCCGTACCGTAGCGGCGGGAGTGGCAAAAGGCCCCATATCAACACCACCCTGCTCGATCAATTTGTCCATATAGTTGAAGAACAACTGATCGGCCCCCAGGATACTAATATTGACTTCCTGGCCTACACGCAGGTTTTTGTCATAGAAGTACGAAAACTGAAATTCCTGTCCTTGGAAAAACTCGTCTTCGGTGACAAGAAATTCCCCAAAACCAAAATCAAAAACGTAAAAATCCTCTCGGTCGGCGTCATCGGTAAAGGTGATTTCCACTTCGGTGTCCTCATCATCAAAAAGTGTTTCGGTTCCCTGCACCAGATTATCTATGGGCACGGTGGGTACATAACGTGTTGTAGCCAGGTAGGACTGACCATCATGACGTATCTGCAACAAGAGTTCTCCTTCCAGCAAAAAATCAACCGAACTTACGACTTCGTAAATGCCGGAGCCGGGCACGGTTTCCACGGGAAAGCGTATGTTTTGATTGTTGGCTGTAGGGAGGTCTAAATTGATCAACGAGATCTGTTCCAGTTGTGCCGGAGAAATGGGTTCAAAGAAAGAGTTGGTCAAAGTGGCCTTGAATACCAGATTCATGGTAGGTTCACTTTCGTCTACCCGAATAAGGGCGTCAACGGACAAACGGGGCGCTTCGGTGGGGACCTCCACATCAATAACATCTTCACAGGCCAGAAGCATGGATGTTAAAATAAGCAGTGCGATTATTCTTTTCATGACCTTAAAATTTAAAATTATAGGTAACGGCCGGTACGATCCCAAAAATAGAGGTACGGATGGCCTCGTTCACCCCGGTATCCTGATTTTGTCTAAAACTGATCGAGGCGGCGTTCCTTCTATTGTATACATTATATACGCTAAAAACCCATTCGGACTGCCATTTTCTGCCTTTGTTCTTTTTTGGTACCAGGGTAGCAGAAATATCTATTCTGTGGTAATCGGGCAAACGTTCCACATTCCGCTGCCCAAAAAAGGGCACGGTAAGGCCTTGAAATTCGAACTGCCCTACCGGAAAATTGGTCGGTTGCCCTGTCTGGAAGATGAAGTTGGAGTCAAAACTCCATTTTTTGTTCAATTCATAACTGGCATAGATCGAAATGTCATGCGTTTTGTCATAGGGCGTATGGTACCATTCGCCTAGGTTGATCCCTGTTTCCATATCAGATCTACCGGTGTCCTCGAACGGAGGCCTTCCCGGGGTACGTTGTTCCGATTTGGACAAGGTATAGGCCAGCCACCCTCGAAGCCTTCCCTCATTTTTGCGCAGCAGAAGCTCCAAGCCATATGCCCTGGCCTCTCCATTGAGTATTACCTGTTCAATGGCATCATTGGCGATGAGGTTGGCACCGTCTATATAATCGATGCGGTTTTGGATGTCCTTATAGAAAACCTCAGTTTCCAGGGCATATGTGCCCTGTTTTATGTTCTTAAAGAACCCCAGGGCGTACTGATCGAGCAATTGGGGTTCTACAAAGGGACCGCTTGGGGTCCACACATCGAGCGGGGTGGGGGAACTGGTATTGGAGAGCAAATGCAGGTATTGCGCCAAGCGGGTGTAACTTGCTTTTATGGACGCATTTTGCCCAAAACTATAGGCCAGGGTCACCCGGGGTTCCAGATTGGTAAAGTTGGCCAGGTTGGAACCTCTTCCCGGATTTATGGTATCAATGGGTTCTGCCTCGGTGTAGATCAGTTGAAAGGGATCAAAAAGAACAGGATTGTCATTTTCATAAACAAAGAACTCGTCCTGTCCCAAACGTACAAAATGACTTAATCGCAAACCGTACCCTAGGCTGAGCCGTTCTGTAATATCGTGTTGCACATCCACGTATATGGCAGTTTCATTGGCAAATTTTTTCGTTAACTGATCTTCCACGATGCCGGAATCCTCGCTGCTGGGCACAATTTTTCCAGGGTTGAAATCGTAGTAAATATTGTTAAGACCGTAATTGATCTGTAGTTTATCATTGATGTAGTGCTTTAGATCGTATTTGGCGTTCAGGTTAAGGATGCCCGAATCCCATTCAAAGCCTACAAAGTCCAATTCCAAGCCATAGGAATAGTCCGAATAAATCAGCGAAAGATTGGAGAACAGTTTGTCCGAGAAAAGATGGTTCCATCTGAAATTTAGCACGGCATTACCATAGGTGTTCACAAAGCTATCGTTGATACTAAAGAGATCGCGACCAAAATATCCCGACAGATAAATGTTGTTTCGTTCGTTTATCTTGTAATTGAGTTTGGTGTTCAGATCAAAGAAATACGCTCGGTTGTCCACATCGAACAGGGGTAAGAACAAGTGGGCGTAAGAGGCCCTTCCTCCAATCAGGAAAGCCGACTTGTCCTTGACTATGGGACCTTCTGCCAGCAGCCTGCTGGCCACAGCACCTATGCCGCCGTTGAACTTAAGTTCCTTGCTATTGCCTTCTTTTTGAAAAATTTCCAACACTGAAGAAACCCTACCGCCATATCTGGCGGGTATGCCTCCTTTGAACAACTTTACATCCTTTATAGCATCGGGATTGAACACGGAAAAGAAACCAAAAAGATGGGAAGAGTTAAAAATTGTGGCCTCATCCAGCAGAATAAGATTCTGATCGGCCGCCCCACCGCGGACGTTAAAACCTGAAGCGCCTTCGCCTGCACTGGTGACCCCCGGAAGCAATAAAAGGGATTTTATAACATCGGCCTCGCCCAAAACCACGGGAATTTTTTTTATGGTCGGTGTGGCCAAGGTCACTACGCTCATTTGTGGGGTCTTAATGTTTACCTTCTCCACATCTTCCGTAAGGACTACTTCCTCCAACAGTTCGGCCTCTTCTACCATGCCGAAATTGATTCGCTGGTCTTGGTTAAGGGAAACTTTTAAGCTTTGATCCTGAAAACCGATATAGCTCACCTGAACGGTGTACTCGCCCTTAGGCAGGGTAAGCGAATAAAACCCGTATTCGTTAGTGGTTACCCCTGTGCGAAGTTCTGGGACCAGTATGCTAACACCAATCAAAGTCTCATTGCTAGCGGCTTCCGTAATAGTGCCGCTCAAAGTATAACGTTGCTGGGAAAAGAGGTTTAACGAAAAAAAAAGAAAAGCTAGCAGTACTAAATCATATGGTCCGCGCATTCAAGCAATTTTTTCTAAAAATAGAGAGAAAGCACGAGGTTTCAAAAGGGCCATTTGTTTATTTGTTTCCCACCTAACCAGATAAGGGCGCATTTTTGTTGCCATGTTCCAATAAAAAAATAGCGTGCTCAAGGCCAAAGGACATGGACCCAAAAATACCCACCATATTTCAAAAAAAAACAGCAGTTCAACCGTTGGTGTTGAGCTGCTGTATTCCTTACGATCTGTGCGCGCTACAGTGTTTCGAGAATGGCATTGAGCGTTTCACTGGGACGCATGGCGCTGGATCTCATTGCCGCATCGGGTTTATAATAGCCCCCGATATCCTGAGCCTTCCCTTGGGCACTGATCAGCTCTGCAACAATTTTGGATTCCTTTTCCGTCATTTCTTGGGCTATTCTGCTAAAGGTAGCTTTCAATTCCGGTTCCTTGTCCTGTGCAGCCAGGGCCTGGGCCCAGTAAAGGGCCAGATAGAAATGACTTCCACGGGTATCCAGTTCCATGACCTTTCTAGAAGGCGATTTGTCGTTATCCAAGAATTTTTCCGTAGCATCGTCCAAGGCATTGGCCAGGACCAGAGCCTTGCTGTTATTGTTCTTTTCACCGTAGAACTCCAAGGAAACCCCCAAAGCCATGAATTCGCCCAAGGAATCCCATCGAAGGTGTCCCTCTTCCAAAAATTGTTCCACGTGTTTGGGCGCAGAGCCGCCGGCACCGGTTTCAAAAAGGCCACCGCCGTTCATCAAAGGGACAATGGATAACATTTTGGCGCTGGTACCCACTTCCAGTATAGGAAAGAGGTCGGTTAGATAATCCCTGAGCACATTGCCCGATACCGAAATGGTATCCTTACCTTCTTTGATTCTCTTAAGCGTAAAATTGGTCGCTTCCAAGGGTGAAAGAATTCTGATATCCAAACCCGAGGTATCGTGTTGTGGGAGGTAAGTGTTTACCTTTTTAATCAATTCCGCATCATGCGCCCTGTTGCTATCCAGCCAAAACACCGCTGGCGTATTTGAGGCCCTTGCCCTGGAAACGGCCAGTTTTACCCAATCCTGTATGGGGGCATCCTTCACCTGGCACATTCTCCAAATATCCCCGGTTTCCACAGAATGATCCATAAGCGACTGGCCCGAAGCCACATCGATAACCTTTACGGTTCCCTTGGCCGCTATTTCAAAGGTCTTGTCATGTGACCCATATTCCTCTGCCTTCTGTGCCATAAGGCCTACGTTGGGCACGGTGCCCATGGTCCTGGGATCAAATGCGCCCTGTTCCTTACAGAAGTTTATGGTGGCTTCGTAGATGCCTGCATAGCTGCTATCCGGAATTACTGCCTTGGTATCCTGGGCCTTTCCATCCGCATTCCACATTTGTCCCGAATTTCTGATCATGGCGGGCATGGAGGCATCAATAATGATATCACTGGGCACGTGTAAATTGGTGATGCCCTTGTCCGAATTTACCATGGCAAGGTCCGGTCCGTTTGTGATTGCGAGTGCAATATCCTCTTCTATTTCCGTCCTTTTCCCCTGGGGGAGATCCTGTATTTTGTTCAGTAAATTTTCAAGACCGTCGTTGGCACTCACCCCGATGGCCTGGAAGGTGGCATGGTGTTTTTCGAATACCTCCGAGAAAAAGGTTTCCATGGCGTGTCCAAAAATAATGGGATCGGAGACCTTCATCATGGTAGCCTTCATGTGCAATGAAAACAATACTCCTTGTTCCCTGGCATCTGCTACTTGCTCTTTCAAAAAGGCCAACAAGGCCTTTTTGCTCATCACAGTGGCATCGATGATTTCCCCGGCCTGCAGCGCAATACTTTCCTTTAACACTTGTGTGCCGCCATCCTCTTTTGTCAATTCGATACGAATGGAGGTGGCATCGGTTGTGGTCATGGATGTTTCGTTGGACTTAAAATCCCCGTGATCCATGGTTGCAACATGGGTCTTGGAGTCTGAGCGCCAAGCGCCCATGGAATGGGGATTCTTCTTGGCGTAGTTTTTTATGGGTTTAGGTGCCCTTCGATCAGAATTTCCTTCCCGCAAAACCGGGTTTACGGCACTTCCTTTTATTTTGTCGTATCTGGACTTTATTTCCTTTTCGGTATCGTTGCCAGGTTCATCCGGATAATCGGGTAGGGCATAGCCTTTTTCCTGTAATTCTGAGATGGCTTCTTTGAGTTGGGGTATGGAAGCACTAATATTGGGCAACTTAATGATATTTGCTTCCGGTGCCTTGGCCAAGGTTCCCAAAGCAGCCAAATCGTCCGTAATTCGCTGGTCTTCTTGCAAAAAATCGGGAAAAACGGAGATAATCCTTCCTGCGAGTGAGATGTCCTTGGTTTCTATGGTAATCCCTGATGTTTTGGTAAAAGACCTAACAATGGGCAAAAAGGATTGTGTGGCCAACGCGGGAGCTTCGTCGGTCTGCGTATATACTATTTTTGGCATAGGGTTCTAAGAATTTATTAAAGCGGAGCAAATATACAATTTTATACCGGCCAAAGGGCGTGCTGGACGGGGAAACTTGGAAAGGAATTCGCTTTTGAAGGGGAGGGGGAAAAGGGAATTAAAAAACACCAAAAAGACAAAAGCCATATCATTGTACGAGTACATCGATATGGCTTTTTAAAAATAGTTCCCCAAACTTAGTGTCCTGCTTCCTATAGGATTGCTCCGCTATTCCACAAAACTGCAACCATTGATTGCGTCCGGTTCCCTATTTTAACGTTTAAAACATTTTTCATCCCTAATTGTTAAACCAAGTAACTACTCCGTGTTTCTTCTCGTTGTCCTCTGTTTTTTTTCTTTAGTACATACCGAAGTCCTGCACTATGTCCGAAAAACATAAACTTTCTCGCTTCCGGCCTAAGCCTTCCGTTCGTCCGTCCACCAGCTTTTTTTGTACTCATGTATTGCTACATTACTACTCCCAAAGCGGTCAAACAACAATATAAAGAACGTCAACTTTATACCGGCTCTGGAATTCCAGGTCATTGCTGACTTATCCCCCAGAACCTTAAATCAAATGTATTCCATTTTTTGAAAATTCCAAATTTTATAATGGATTTAAAATCAACATAATATAAACTATAGTTATAAACAATTGTTCATAAATGCAGTTCCATTTCTGTTTGCCCTTTTTCTGAGGTTCGCTATGGAAAATAAAAAAATCGGCAGCCCTAAATAACCACCGATTTCTCCTTATTCGTCTTGTCTCCATACCCTAGGGGGTCGAAGCGCCTCCCCGGTTGGCCCGTCTTAACTGGCGCTGGATCTTTTTAATGGCCGACTCAATGGATTTTTCGGGCTCAATGATATTGTATTCGCCCCAAAAATCGGGATCGGAAAAGCCTAGGGCCTCGTCGCTCAAAATGATGGACGACTTAATACGATCACGGGATCTGGGCAGCTCGTCCTTTAGGTTTTTCTTCCAATCGGTAACGGCCATCTCCGCGGCCATACTGTACACCGAATTGAACAACTTATCATCCCAATTCACCTTAAACTGAAGCAGGACATTGCTATAGCTGTAATACCATCTGCCGTCCTTTTCCCTGTAGTCTACCCGATAGGCCACCTCCGTCGGATATACCGTAGCGTTCCTGGGCTTTCGCCTTACGAACATTCTACTGGCCCTTTCCCTGTCGGTAATGTTCAAGGAATAAATGGCGCTGGTGAGTGTCTTGTTTTGGGAATCAATGAAAAGCTTTCCCATATATAAGGGGCTTTTAATGTCATCTCTTTGCCTAAAGTTGACCACGTAAATGAGTCTGTCGTTTATTCGAGTGGACCGGTCAAAGCTAAAATTGTACTGTTTAATGGTCTCCGGTGTAAAGATGTATTCGGGATATTTCATGATGTCCACGAACAGGGCATTGAACGGACCTCCCTGCAATTTTAAGGCTACGGTATCCAACTTGCTGTAATCCGTACTTTTTCTGGCCTTGTACAGTTTTACCGCATCTTTACGATCCGAAGTGTAGGGCGTCTTATAAATATTGACCACGGCTTCGGAAAGAGAAACATTTTTTCTCCGCTTCTTAATGGTCTCCCTATAGAAGGCCGTCATCAGTGTCGGGTCATTAAAATAGTTCTCCCCCTTTTTGGCCAGGGTTTCCCTTACCAAAACGCCCGCATCCTTGGGGATGGCCACATCAACCTCGCTGAGCTCGGTAATGGATACCTCTAAGGCAATACGGTTTTTGTCCTCGCTTAGCTGGGACAAGGGCAAGGTTATGGTCTTATAACCCAAAAAGGAAATGCTAACACTGCCTTCGGAAATATCCTTGGGTACTTTTAGCTGAAACCCACCTTCCGTATTGGTAACGGTTGTAATATTGGTGCCCGCAATGGCCAAGGAGGCAAAGACTAGCGGTTTTTTCGTAACAGCGTCGATGACCTTGCCCTTGTATACATTAAAATCAGAAATTTGTTGAGAGGTATCCTGAAAAGGAGCAGCTGCTTGCAGCTTTCCCATAAAACCTATGACTAGCGATAAGGTCACTAGTGCGGTAAATGTTTTTTTTACAGATGGTATGAAATTCTGTCCCATGGTTTATCTATTTATTTTGAACCCCATCGTGAGGGGGGCTAATTCCACATTCTAAGGTAGTGATTTTTAAGATACTATGTATACTGTTTCTATCTAAGATCTCTTCCGTTTTTGGAAAGACCTATTAGGAATATCGTAAAAAAGGGACAGGCCTTACAACATGGGATGGATTAATCCGATATTCCCGAAATTGTGCGTTCGGCACCTGGGCGCCTTGTAGGCAACTTTTTTAGTCTTCGTGCGTCTTGGAGGAAGCCGATACCAATCGGTGGATCTCCTTTAGTTCAGCTTCTGTAAGGTATCGCCACTGACCTAACGGAATATCCAATCTTACATTCATGATCCGTACCCGTTTTAATTTAGTGACCCGGTACCCCAGGTGCTCACACATTCTTCTAATTTGCCGATTGAGGCCTTGGGTCAATACAATTTTAAAGCGATACCGGTCTAATTGTTCCACATCGCATTTACGGGTCACGGTATCCAGAATGGGCACACCGTTGCCCATCTTATGAATGAAGGTAGTGGTAAGGGGTTTGTTAACGGAAACAAGGTATTCCTTTTCGTGATGGTTCCGGGCACGTAGGATCTTGTTCACGATATCCCCGTCATTTGTCAAGAAGATAAGGCCCTCACTGGGTTTGTCCAATCGGCCAATCGGAAAGATGCGTTTTGGATAGTTGATATAATCTATAATATTGTCCTTTTCTACCTTGGTATCGGTAGTGCAAACAATGCCCACGGGTTTGTTAAAGGCAATATAGACCTGGGTATTCCCGGGTTCCGAAATCAACTTACCGTCTACGCGTACTTCATCCCCTGCCACAATTTTGGTGCCCATTTCGGGTACCTTGCCATTCAGGGTCACACGGCCTTCATCAATGAGTTTATCTGCAGCCCTACGTGAGCAGTACCCCACCTCGCTGAGATATTTGTTGATCCGTACCGATTGTTGTTCCTTCATTTTAATGCTAGCACCGTAAAAATGCAAAGATAGTCAGTGCCCTTGCAATTATTGGGGGGCTACTTGTTTTATATTTGGATTTGTCAGGGCATCTACAAGAATAGCATCGCTGTACTTTCTCGGATTCCCAATGGCCAAACAAGGTCCTTCTTCTTTATGATACGTCCTCCCTGGATTTAATTTCTGCAGTAATCTTTTTCAGATTCACATAGTTGGCAATTACCAAAAAAGTAAAGACCAAAGGCAACAACATTAAGGTGTTGACCTCTTTGGTTTCAACATAGTTATAAATCTGGGCCCCGTACATGATCAATACGGCCCCTGCCAAAAGACCGATAGCCATCTTTAGGGACTTTTCCTTTTTTTTGAGTTCCCCCAGGGAAAGACTGGATAATTTGCTCGGTTTCATTGTATGGGAAATGTTTTGTTCTAGTTACATAGGGAGTGAACAAATTTTAGTCCACCATAAAGATTGCATTGGCGAAAAAGAGCTTGCCGTTTTCCCAAAAACCTCGAAACAGCGGATTGTCTACCATATAGACGACCTGTCCTTGTCCGTGCTGCTCTACGCCAAAAATCAGGCTCTCTCCAATTTGTTTCTGGGCTTTGCTTCCCGCAAAGCCCGATATGGGTACGGTATCATTTTCTATATAGGCCACGGTACCTCCATCCAAATATTCAAAGGCGTCATTTCCCAATTTTAAGGTGAAATAGGTGTTGGGATAACCATAGGCCAGGGGGTGCGTATTGTCTACTTTGGCCTTAAAGACCGCACCGGTAATGGCACTTTTAATGCGTTCCCGCTGCCCTTCATCATAGGGATATATGGCGGTCTCAGTGCTGTCTTTTCCCATTTCCCTCAGTGTTATTCCAAAGCCATCTTCACCATCGATACCTTTTATGGCACCGCCCATAGCAATGAGTTTGCCGCCATTTGCTACCCATTTCTTAAGTTCTGCCAGTTTGTCCTTATCAAAAAAGTTTCCGTACCAGCCACCAGGGAGAATAAGGATTTGGTAGTTGGAAAAATCTACCTGATTCATATAATCACTGTCCACCACCGTAAGTGGGTAGTGCAGCTGTTTTTCAAAAAAGTGCCATATTTCCCCAAAACGATAGGTGGAGGTAGGATTCCCAGCGAGCACGGCTACTTTTATCTTGGGTACCATTTCCACATAGGAAGAACCAAAATCCTTGCCCTGCTCCACAAATCCGGTCGTGGTGGCCGTCAAGGATTTGGAATGTCGCTCCGCACACGCTCCCAGGTCGGCCAGGAAGTTGGCGTTCCCCTTGTTATCGGCCTTAGTGATGATCAAGCTGCCGCGCTCATAACTTCTCCCGTCCAGGGTAAACGGCTTTTGTGCATAGCGGACCCGGATACCCCTTTGAAGCAGGTCTGCCAAAAACCGAGCATCGTTCATGCTGCTCCAATCCGTGAGAAAGGCATAGGCATCCGCCTCGCCCGTATCACCTGACGTATGCACCTTCCAGGGGGTCATTGGATTGGATGGGAGCCTCGTTTCAGAGGCAACGGCCTCCAAGCCGTAGGCATAGGGCAGGGACCAAGCCGTAATATCATAGGTAAGGGAATCGCTAAGTTTGGCGTCGGGTTCAAACAATACCTTAACCAAGGTGCCCTTGGTCTGATCCGTGGAGACCACCATGCTTTGGTCCGAAACCCGCATGCTTCCATTTCTCCCAGTGGCATAATTGAAGCCCTTTATGGTACCGTTGTTGGCCGTGCCGTATTGTATTTCATGCTGGTCCAGCAATTCGGAAAGGGCTTTTAACCTATCGGCATCGCCCTTAAGGACATAACTCTTGTACTTGTAGTTCTTGCTGGTATGAAACTTGAGAAATTCTTCGTTTAATTTTGCTGCGTTCTTTGCAGCAATTTCCACGGTGGACAGTCCTGTGGTAAGGTGGTGAGCAATACGATCTTTAAGGGTCAACGTATCCCCGATACGGGTAATGACCCCCAGTCCGGCCCTTCCGCCTCCCCCTTGTTCATAAGTCATCCCAATGGCCCCGTTATAGGTAGGGTAGGTATCCCCATAGCTGGGATAGAACAGGTCAAAGACTTCCTTGGTAAAATAAAACCAGCCCTGGGCATCAAAGTATTTGGCGTGATTTTTTCCTATGGTCACCTGAAAATCCCGTTGAAAGTCGGTTATGACCTCATGGTAAGGTTCCGCTGCGGGAGCAAAGAAATAGGGGTTGTTGATTCCTTGTTCATGAAAATCGGCATGAACGTGCGGTAACCACTGGTTGTATTTTTTTAATCGATGTCTACTTTCCACTTGGGTCAGCCAGGCCCAATCGCGGTTAAGGTCGAACATATAATGGTTAGATCGCCCGTTCCACCAACCCTCATGATGCTCTTTGCTATTGGGGTCCGTATTAAAGGGAGTGTTCTTATATTGGTTGTACCAGTTGGCATAACGATCCCTTCCATCGGGATTGATACAGGGATCAATAATGACCACAGTATTGTCCAGATAGGCACTCTTTTCCGTCAAAAGTGCATAAATGGTCTGCATGGAGGCCTCCATGCTCACACTTTCATTCCCGTGCACATTGTAGCTAAGCCATACAATGGCTTTGTCCGCACCACTTTGCCCTTGCGTACTTTTAAGATGGGCTTCACGTATGTTTTCCAAATTTTGCATGTTCGCGGCAGCACTGACATAGGCCAAAAGCAAAGGACGCCTTTCATTGGTTTTGCCGTATTCCACCAACTGTACCCTATTGGATGCAGTTTCTGCCAGGTACTGGTAATAATCCACCACCTCGTGATGACGGGTAAATTGGGTACCCAGTTCATAACCCAAAAATTCGGAGGGACTTTTAAGCTCCTGGGCGATGGAAATGGTAAAAAACAAAAGGGTGCATGCGAGTAAGGAGTACTTCATAAAGGTTTGTTTCGTTTGTAATGCCCCAAAGCTAACAATAATTGATGAAATCTGCCGCTTGGAACCTTAGAATCCGACGGCAAGCCGTGGTAGTACGGTGGTTTTGTTTTCTCCCTTGATCGGTTTTCTTGGGAAAAACTTCTTAACGTATTTTTAGGAACTGGAAGCGGATAGAATTCTATATTTACGCATATTTTTGGTTTTTATATGGATATAGACGGCATTCCCTTTAAGCAGACCGGTTATTTTTCAAAATTGATATGTGATTATCTGGAAGAAAAAGAGGACCTACGCGGTTTTTATCACCGATTTCCAACCCTCAAAAACTTTAAGGCACAGATTGAAGAAAAGCAGGCCCACTATCCAGAAAAACATCGAATCTTACTGAGCCAAACCCTGCAGGAGCAATACCAAGGGATAAGCAAGTCCAAAGGTACGGAGCAGAACATCCAACGCTTAGGGAACGCCAACAGTTTTACCGTAGTTACGGGGCATCAGTTGAACCTGTTTACCGGACCATTGTATTTTTTATACAAGATTATCTCCACCATTAACCTTACCCGGGAATTAAAAAAGGCGTATCCGGAGTACGATTTTGTCCCAGTTTATTGGATGGCTACAGAGGATCACGATTTTGAGGAAATCAATTTTTTTAATTTCAAAGGGAAGAAATTGCAGTGGACCAAGGAAGCTTCAGGTGCGGTGGGGCATTTGCCGACGGACGGACTGGACCTCCTCTACGAGGCATTTTCCCAAGAATTGGGGGCCGGCAAGCATGCCGATGATTTAAAGCAACTGTTCTCCGACGCCTATTTAAAGCACGACCGACTTACCGATGCCACACGTTACCTGGCCAATGTACTTTTTGGTGCGTACGGATTGGTTATCATCGATGGGGACGATGCTGGTCTAAAAAAACTCATGGTTCCTTATATCAAGAAGGATCTATTGGAAAATACGGCTTTTAAAGCGGTTACCCAAACCATGGACCGGCTGGAGGCCTTGCCCGAAAATTACACCATTCAGGTCAACCCCAGGGAGATCAATTATTTCTATTTAAACCAAGGTCTTCGGGAACGCATTGTGGAGCAGGAGGGCAAATTTCAAGTAAACAGCACGTCCATTGAGTTTAGCCGTGAAGAACTGCTGGCCGAATTGGAAGCACACCCCGAACGTTTTTCGCCCAATGTGGTGAGTAGACCTTTGTACCAAGAGGTAATCCTTCCCAATCTATGCTATATAGGTGGTGGGGGAGAACTGGCCTATTGGTTGGAGCTCAAAACATCCTTCGAAGCCATGGAGGTGCCATTTCCTGTATTGCTACTTCGGAATTCGGCCTTGGTAATAACCGAAAAACAGCGGAAAAAAATAGAAAAATTGGAGCTACAGGTCGCCGATCTTTTTTTGAAGCAAAGCAGCTTTATCAATAAAAGGATCCGGGAGATTTCCAATATCAATATCGATTTTACGCCAGAGCGAAAACATTTAAAGGAGCAGTTCCAGGCCTTGTTTCAATTGGCAGATCAAACAGATAAATCCTTTTACGGTGCAGTAAAGGCCCAAGAGGTTAAACAACTAAAGGGGTTGGACCGCTTGGAAAAAAGGCTCCTGCAGGCACAAAAAAGGAAACTCAAAGATCAGGTGGTGCGTATGACGGAGATGCAGAACGCCCTTTTTCCCAATCAATCCCTTCAAGAACGGAACCTAAATTTTTCCGAGCTGTACCTCGAAATGGGCGAAGAACTTATACCGTACTTGCTAAAGACCTTGGCTCCTTTACAAATGGATTTTTTGATTTTAAAATATTGATCCCTTTTGTGCTCCGTTTCCATTTTCGGAAGTATTTTTGCTAAAAATCCCAAATGCACAATATAGATATTGAAGTGGTGGAAATGACCCTGGATGTCATGAAATATGTCATTGGCCGAATCACCACCACTTCGCCCGAACTGGGAAAACCAAAAACATCGGAAGAACTGAAGAAATTGGTAGGGGATACCATTACCCCGGACGGAATAGGAGGCGAAAAAGCCTTTCACCTGTTCAAGGACGTATTGGCCAAAGCTACGGTTCCCATTGATCATCCAAGACATTTGGCCTTTGTGCCCGCAGCACCCACGCGGTCCGCGATCATGTTCGACCTGGTTACCTCGGCCTCGAGTATCCATGGGGCTTACTGGATGGAGGGAGCCGGGGGTATCTTTTGTGAGAATGAGGCCATGTCCTGGCTGGTTTCCATAACAGGCATGCCCCAAGGCGCTTTTGGCGTATTTACCAGTGGCGGTACGGCTGCCAATTTATCCGCCATGGTTACTGCCCGTGAATATTGGCGAAGGGAGGATAGGAACAAGGGGGAAAAGGGGATTATTGTTACCTCTGCCGCCGCCCACTCGTCCATTAAGGCCATGGCCAAAGTAATCGACGTAGATGTGGTGCTTGTGGAAACCGAGGACCTCATGACGGCCGATCACCTTCAAAAGACCATATTGACTTTGGCTCCTGAAAAACGTAAAAGGCTATTTGCCGTGGTGGCAACTGGCGGTACCACCAACGCGGGCATTGTAGATGACCTGGAAGGCATCGCAAGGGTTTGTAAAGAGGAAAACCTATGGTTCCATGTGGACGCCGCCTATGGGGGAGGCGCCCTGGTCGCAGATTCCGTACGACATATCTTTAATGGTATTGAACAGGCCGACAGTATTACCATTGACCCACATAAATGGATGTTCTCGCCCTATGACTGCGGTGCCATAATCTACAGGAATCCAGACTTGGCCAAGGAGGCCCATTCCCAAAAGGGATCGTACTTGGATATTTTTAAGGACGAAGGGGCCCATGGTTTTAATCCGGCGGAATATCAAATACAATTGACCCGCAGGGTAAGGGGATTGCCTTTGTGGTTTTCATTGGCGGCTCATGGTACCGATCAATATAAAGAGGCGGTGGAGTGTGGAATAGCCTTGGCCAACTTGGCAGGTTCGCTGATCACGTCACATCCGGATTTGGAATTGGTGCGTCCACCCAGCTTGTCCTGTGTACTGTTCAGGAGAAAGGGATGGTCACCCATGGATTATACGAATTGGACCTATAAAAATCACAAGGAGGGAATAGCCCTGGTTACCCCCACCAAATGGAAGAGGAAAGATGCCTTTGAAACCGTGGCCAGATTCTGCTTTATCAATCCCGATACCACCGAAGACGATATCCGGGTGATTCTTAAGACCATGGAATAAAAGAAAGACGCTTTTTAGGGTACCAGGAATTCGCCGACCCAAAGATCGTGTTGTTTTGAGAAGCGCACGCGAAGATGGGAAGGATGCTCCAGTTTCAAATATTCTATTTTAAAGGGATGTACCGTGATCATTCCAAAGTAATCCCGATCCTCCAGGTATTCTATGGCTTCAGGACCTTCGATTTCGCTTCCAGGTGCTGCGACAGTGGTATATCCTTTTTTTGATGAGGCCTCCATACGGTCCCATATCCTTTTTTTGGAGGCATCATCCAGATTAAGTGAGGCAATACCCTCTATTTTAAGCTGTAATAATTTCTCGGGATGATAAAAAAGTAAGCTCACTTTGTTATTTTCCTTGATATGGGTGACTTTTTTTGATCGCTTATCGGTATAAAAGGTCAATACAAGGTTCTCGGTAATCTTTCGAAGTACTACGGTACGTAGTCGGGCCAAACGATCAAGACCCACGGTTCCCAGGGTAAAATAACGAAAAGGGTGCCCTTTTTTTGTGGCCCCATGTTCTAGTTCTTCCCTTACTTCATCAAAATATTCCTTGATCATGACAAGACTGGTCTTTCCCAATAAAGATAAAAAAAATTAAAATGGGGTAGGGTATTTTGTGTTTGGGTTGTTACCTATACAAAGATTGCTATGAAAATAGGACTTGAGTTTGCATTTTGAGTGCCATCAGAATGAAGACACTATTTTAAAGCAAGATTTTTGAAAAAGAAAGTTTAGTGTCATAAATTCATGTGTTTAGGTTGGTTTTTTGATTATGAAAAGCCCTGACTGCTAGGTCAGGGCTTTCCTTTTTTAAACTAACTCACACACTTCAATTAATAACCCACGGGCCATTAAATCTATCATTTTCCGTTGCTTCTGAAAACCACTCCTGGATTTGGTTTCCGTCCCCGTTTACGAAGAGGAAACGCCCACTGCTTCCGCCCAGGGCAAAGTTGGTTGCCGCGCCCACCTTATCAAATTGGGTGCCCCCGTCATTGGTTTGGTTCTGGAACCACTTGTCCGATGCCACGGGATCGCTCCACGAACCTGCGCCACTACTATTGTAGATTTGATACCTATCGCCCGGTTTCGCAAAATAGGCCATGCTTGTGACGCCTACGATTACTGCTGCCTCAAAGCCGTCGGTTCCTATAATGAAGTTACCGCTATCCCCAAAAATTTGGTTTACCAATTGGACACCGCCGGGAGTACCAATGGGTCCGGAAGGCAGTGTGTTTTGGGTATAATTGGTAAAGCGGACTATTTGCAGTTTAAACCCGTCACCACTGATGACATACAGTCTATCTGCCAGATTATCGGCAAACTTCACGACTGCCCCCACGTTTTCCAATTCCAGGGCGCCCAAAGGAGCTGTGGCGTCCGAGATGCTAAAGATCCGCCGATCTCCATCGCTTAAAATACCCGGGGTATTTCCGTTGAACCAGGCATATTTGTCGCCCGCCTTGTTGAAGATTAGCACATCGCTGCCCCTTAATCGGCCCATGGCACCTATACCATCTTCAAATAGATCCACAAGGTCCTTGTAGATACCGGGTGGCAGAATACCCTTGAGCTCACACTCCACCACATCGTATTCCGTGGCCAGTTTGGCACCGACAATCCGTGAAGGTCGCTCCACGCTGTTGACCACATAGGATAGCGGAAGACCGGTACGGATGTCACTGGTCTTGCCAATGTTGGACAGAAAGGTTCCTATGCTGTTGTTATCGGTAAAATTGCCCACGGCGTCCAAGGTCTCCGCGGCATCCCCTCCATAGGCAATTACTTGCAGGCTCAGATTTTTTAGGCTGCTAAAGGTGTTGAATTCCACCGAGCCCTCCGCACTGGCCCCAATGGTCTTATAGCCCGCGTTTAACTTGGTCTTCATTTCAGTGGCCGAAGAAGTGGATTCAAAGAGCATATAGAAGGTCCTTCCATAGGTGACCGAAGAAATGAAAGCGGCCGGATTATCTGGCTGAATGTAGGTCTTGAGCTGGTCCGGGGTTACACTTTCGTCAAAAAAACCATCGGGACTGGTAGGTACGTCAAAATCCATGGTATAAAATTGTTGCGTTAATTTTACAAGGACGGTATTTACCTCACGACTCGTGTTCACCGAAAAGTTACCCGAAATCTTAGCGGCGAAAGTCTTAAACTTGACGCCTAACTTTAGTGCCAGTTCCTCTTTGGACTGTACTTCCTTAACGCTAAGGGAAAAGTTGGCAGGTACACTGTAATCCCCATCTGTGATAGATCCAAAAATAATATTGTTCTGGGCATCGCGAATGGAACTCGTTTTGACCTCGTCCACCGAAAAGCTGGATTGTAAATTACCATCAATGATATTATAGGAGATAGTACCGCCTGCGCGTTTTAGCGGTATGGCTTCGGGCGTGGCATCATCCAAGGTTTTCCCCTGAAGCATATTGCCTGGATAGATGATACCCGAATTGGGATTGAACAAAGGAAATTTTCCGTTACCATCAGTAACGCTTACCCTTCTTTTGGTGCAGACAAAACGTTCCTGTATGGTTTCACCTTCTTCTTCACGCTCGTAATCTTCGTTCGCTGGTGGGTCCTCACTTTGTACTTCCACGGTTTCGCTCTGTGGAAAGTCTTCAAAATCCCCGCCCAGGGCTATAACCTCGGCAAAAGTGGTCGCCTCTGTGGGGTCCGGGCCGGGATCTGGTCCTTCGCCTCCTGCCTCATCTTTGCTGCAGGACATAATACTTAGGATAATCAGGGGCAGCATACCCCATTTTCTGAAAAACGTGCTTTGTGTTTTCATGCTATTCTAGTTTTGTAGTTCATCTACGTTTTGTGTGACCTGCACCCGGATGGTCTGCAGCCCAGGCCGGCGCAAGACACTACAAAACGGTTATTGTCAAACTAATGACAGCACAAACATAGAAGCTGATGGATGGACATAAAAATTTGGAGGGGGTACAAAGGGGGTACACCTTTTAAGGTCAATAGGCATGGGGTTTTCTAAGGATTGTCAGCTAAGGGTTAAATCGATAAAACGGCATTTTCAAGCGAATCTTCCGGGCTAAGGGCCATTTTTTTTCGAAGCCGTTGCCTCGCTTTTTTGATACCATCCGTAGAGATGTTGAGGATGGCGGCAATCTCTTTGGAGGACATGTTCATTTTCATCAAGGCCATGAAGCGGAGCTCGTTTTTGGTCACTTCCGGGTATTTGGATTTTACGTTGGATGCAAAGTCTTTGTGCACCTGTTCAAAATATTGGGTAAAGTTTTCCCAGTTCCTATCGTCCTGTTGATCAAAATTGATGGTCTGTATCAGTTGTTGGTACCCTGATTGCTTCTCCACCAATTTTAACTCTTTGGCCTTCTGTTTTACACTTTCCAATACTTCGTTCTTTTTGGCTAGGTGCAATGCGTGCGTGGTGAGTTCCTTCTTTTTAAAAGCGAGTTCGGCGTCTACTTTTTCACGCTCCAGTTTGTTTCGCTTCATTTTTTGGCGCAAGGCGTAAAACCCCAACAATGACAGGATCAGCGCAGCTCCCATCAAAATACGTTGTAGGTCGCTTATTTCGGCCTTTTGCTCCAGAAGGTCTATTTCATTCTTTTGTAGGACGATCTGCTGTTCTTTTTTTTCCGTTTCATAGATGGTAATCAACTCCTCCGTGGCGCGGGTACGTTCCGTACTGTAAATAGTATCGCTAAGGGTCTTGCCCAAGCGTAGGCTGTGAAGTGCTTCCTTATAATTTGTCAACTTTTCCTTGGCTAGTGAACGTAGCAAATAGGCGTCCTTAAGCGTTCGTTTGGAATTTATTGAATCACCAATTGCAATACAGCGGTCAAAATAGTTGATCGAGATGGTGTATTCCTTGTTGGCAAAATGGGCCTTACCTATATAGAGAAGAACATCTGCTTCGTTATAGGATGAGGAGACGGATTTCCATAAATCGGCACCTTGCCGGTAGAAGTCGATCGCCTCGGGAAAGTTTCCTTTATGATATTCCAAGTCCCCTAAATTAACGAGTGTTCTGGCGATATTGGCTTTATAGTCCAATTTTTTGGATAGTTCCAGGGCCTCTTTAAAATTTTCACCGGCAGCTTCAAGGGCATTATTATGGATATTGGATACACCTAGGTAATTTAGGACCTGTGCGCTGAACTTATCGTACGCAATTTCCTCATACAAGGCATGGCTCTGCTCAAAAACCGTTATGGCTTTCCCATGCTCTTTGAGGTCTTGGTAAATGACCCCTATCTGCAGCAAATCTTCAGCTCTCCTAAAAGTATCATCAACCAGTTCGTGTATCCGTAGGGCATTATAGGTTTCTTCCAAGGCGATATTGAAAAACCCCCTTAAGAGGGCAATTTTACCTTTCATAAGGTAGGCATTGGCCAAATGCACCGAATCCCCGTACTTGATAAACACAGGAATATTAATGTCCATGATATCTGAAGCTTCTTCCTGTCTACCGTCATTTAAGGCTAGAATACCTAGGTTATGCCTAATTACCGCAGCTCGTAACGAATCCTTGATCTCTAAGGAGGTGTTTACCGATTTCCTGAGATAGAATCGTGCGGAGTCATAGCTGCTTTGCGAGTAAAAGTAATTGGCTTTTTTTGCAAAGACGTTGGCAAGACCCCTCAAGTTTTTGGCTCTGGTATAATAAAAGGAAGCCTTTTCAATATACTCGCTGGCTTTAGTGGGATCATTGAACAGCGTTAAATCTGTCAAGGTCAGATAGTTTTCTGCCTTAAGGGTATCGGTTTCCGTTGTCCCTATGATTTGGAGCACACTATCAATCTTTTTTTGATTTTGGCCAATGATGGATTCAACGTTGCCCAGGAGTAGGGTGGTAAGGAGAAAAAGGGCAGGGCGTTTCATGGCAGTTCGGTTAGTTCTATTAAAATTGGGAATTTTAAGAGGGGATGTTTGAGAGGTCATCAGCTAGGGATTAAATCGTCAAAACCGTGTTTTCGAGCGAATCTTCTGGGCTAAGGTCCATTTTTTTTCGAAGCCGTTGCCTCGCTTTTTTGATACCGTCGGTGGAAATGTTGAGGATGGCCGCAATCTCTTTGGACGACATGTTCATTTTCATAAGTGCCATAAAGCGGAGCTCGTTTTTGGTCACTTCCGGGTATTTGGATTTTACGTTGGATGCAAAGTCTTTGTGCACCTGTTCAAAATATTGGGTAAAGTTTTCCCAATTCCTATCGTCCTGTTGATCAAAATTGATGGTCTGTATCAACTGCTGGTACCCGGGCTGGTTTTCTGCCAGTTTAAGTTCCTTGGCCTTTTGTTTTACACTTTCGAGCACTTCGTTTTTTTTGGCAAGGTGTAGTGCATGCGTGGTGAGTTCCTTCTTTTTAAAGGCCAATTCAGCGTCCACTTTTTCGCGCTCCAATCTATTTCGCTTCATTTTTTGGCGTAGGGCATAAAACCCCAATAGTGAAAGCACCAGGGCTGCCCCCATCAAAATGCGCTGTAGGTTGCTTATTTCGGCCTTTTGTTCCAGAAGGTCTATTTCATTCTTTTGGAGCACGATCTGCTGTTCTTTTTTTTCCGTCTCATAGATGGTACGCAGTTCCTCGATCTGTTTGGTCTTGTCCGAGTTAAAAATACTGTCATTGAGGCGTTTGAATTCCCGAACATCGGCCAAGGCGGTTTTATAATCCGATTGTGCTTCCAGGGCTTTGGATCGTTCCCCGTAAATATCTCCCAACATGGCAGCGAATTTTGAGGATTTGGCCAGGATTTCCGATTCGTTCAGCACATCCAAGGCTTTTTGGCGCTGCCCGGTTTCATTATACGCCGATGCCAGGAAGTATAAGGAACGGACCAGCGCTATAGGACGAGGTGTTTGCCGATGGATGGTCACCGCTTGCTCCAAAGCTTCGATGCCCTCCACGTAGCGTTTTTGTTTCACATAGTTGCGCCCCAGATTCCGGGTAGCGCCCCCTTCCAACAACTTAATGTTCAATTGCTTGGACAGGGCTATGGCCTCCAGAAGGTATTTTTCAGCATTTGCAAAATCGTTCAGGCTCATATAGCTTTGGCCCACCACATTACAGGATACCGCCTCATATAAGGTGTCGTCTTGCTCGCGATAAATCTTCAGGGCTTCCAGGCCATATTCATTGGCCTTTTCAAAATTTAAGAAACTAGCTTCCAGGGAACCAAGACCATTGAGCGCGTCTGCCTTGCGGAGGGGTTCATCAATTTTATCGTATATGGCCAGGGCCTTTAGGATGTTGTCATAAGCAATTTTAAAACTGCCCTTTTGTTCAAAAATACCGGCCCTAAAGTTATATTCGATACCGAGACCGAGGGAATCACCCATCTGCTCACGTTTGGCCAGATTTTGATCAGAGAGTTCCAGGGCCTTCTCATGATTGCCTTCCCCCAGTTCCAGGGTGGCAAGGGCATAGGTAATCATTACCTCGCCCTTAAGATTGTCGTATTCCTTGTAAATGTCAAGGGCTTTTCTAAAATGAAAGCGGGCAGAATCTACCTTGCCCGTATATTTGAAGTAGTTCCCCACGTCGTCATGGGCATCAGCCGTTCCTTTGCGGTAGTTCAACTTTTTGGCCAGTTGGAGTCGCTCCTTGGCATAGGCCTGGGCCGTTTGCATATCCCTGTTTATGGTAGCATTGAACAGGTCGCCTAGGATTTCCACCTTTAGGGTATCCTCCCCCAAAGTGTTGTAAACGGCGCGTAGGCTGTCCAAATTTTGTTGTTGCGCGGTAAGGTTCAGGGAAAACAAAAGACCTAGGAGCAAGAAGCTTGGGTGTGTAGATTTCATAACAGGCTGGTTTATCCCCTAAAATAAGGATTTATCACCAACTTGTTGAATCGCAGGGACGTATATTCGACCTAATGCGTTACCCAATAGGTTTTGTTTTCCGGCCCCACACCCTTTATGGTCAAAGATTCCCATTCTTTAGGGAGTATGGGATTTTGCTGAACGATGCCCTGATCCGTGATGTCCAAACCGCCAAAACCAAAAAGCACCACCTGCAACATGCCCCCTGCACCTGTGGCAAAATATGGGTATTCGCCCGTAGCGGTTTCCGAAAGGGCGCCGAAGGGCGGACGCTTATTGGGTTCATAACTGCGTTTGAACAGGCGATAGCCTTCCTTGGCATCACCCAAACGCGCATAGAGCACTGCAAAAACGGATTGCCCCATGGCCGGACCTTCCGGAGACAATTTGGGCTCGTAGTACTTCAGATCTTTAATGATCGTTTCCTCATCGGCAATCACATGAAGCGGGTAGGAGAGCAGGTTTACATCGGCTTGTTTGATGATATCGCCCTCATAGGTACTGTGTTCCTTGGTGGTGCCATCGGGGAATTTATGGATCTTGATCTTGGAGGCCACCTCCTGCCAGGTGGGATCCGGGGTTTCCCCAACGGTTTGGGCGGCCTCAATGGCAAATTCCAGTGCGGTAATGGCAGAACCATTGGTGAACGCATTATCGTCCACGTTGGGTGCAAATTCATTGGCGCCTACTACATTTTTGATGCTATAGCTATCATCTTGGTTCTTTACGGATCTACTTACCCAATAGTCTGCCACCTCTTTCATTAGCGGGTATCCACGCGCTATCAGCCAAGCCTTGTTCTTGGTCACCCGATAGTAGTTCCAGAAGGCAATGGCCACATCGGCCGTTATGTGGTGTTCAAAAGTTCCCGTAAGGGCCCAGGCGGGGGTGGATTCTTCCCCGGTATCATCGCTTTCCCAGGGAAACATAGCGCCTTTATACCCAAAATTGATTGCTTTTTCCTTTGCTTTTCCCAGGCGGTCCGATCGGTAGTTGACCAAAGAGCGTGCAATGTCCTGATTGAGTAGGAGGAGAGGAGGGAACATCCAAAGTTCAGTGTCCCAAAAGATATGGCCGTTGTAATTTTGGGAGGACAATCCCATGGGGGCAATACTCAGATCGGAATCGCCCCTGGAAAAGGCGTATAGATGGTAGAGTCCTAGGCGCACATCCAGCTGATCCTGTATGTTCCCCTCAATAACAATATCACCTTGCCAAAGATCGGCCCATAACTTTTTGTGCTGGTCCAACAAATCCTCCCTCGGCGTTAGCAAATTAAAGATGACAAAGCGTTCGGATTCGGTCTGGGGATCCTCAAAATCCTGCGTGGTGCACTCGGCACCTGTCCAGGCAAATTCATATATTTCATCCTTCTTCAATTCCTTTTCAAAAGACAGTCGGTTGTCATAGTCGGACACTTTTTCATGGGTTAAATGCGGCCTTTGATGCTCGCGGGTAGAATTGATGGCGTGCCAAATAAAGGTGGCCGACGTACCCACGGTATGTCTTCCCAATCTACTTTTCGCCACGGTTTGCAGGATGGGCATGGTGGTCTCCAGATCCCTGAGCACACGAAAGGTACTTACCGGGTCCTGATATTCCTCCGGCGTGTTGATCTTGCCCGTAACTTGGAGTTTTAATAATTTTGTAGGAATAACTTTAATATCCACATAACCAGTATATTGAACATTCCTAAGTGCATAAATAGTATAAGAAACCTTGGCCTTGTCCCTAAAAGTAAAAGAGGTGGTGAAAGCAGCCGTTTTCATGTCCAAAACCTGGTGAAAATCGCTACTATTGTCCTCGGTGATCCGCTCTCCGTCAATGGCCATCTCGAGATTGGCGAAGTTCATGCCCAACAAAATTTTGCTTACCCCCAAAGGTGACTCCTTGTCGTACACATTGTTGAGAATGACCGATCGGGTCTCGAAGGGTTTGTCCTCGGGAAGAATGCCTATTCTTCCATTAGCGGTTACAATTCCCGTATACCGGTCTACCTTTCCGGTAGAAATGGTCCAGCCCTCTTCCTGGGCGTGGAGGGTGCAGCCGATAAGTGTAAGGAAAATAACAAGGAAGTTCTTCATCTTGATAACTTTTTGAATACTGCTTATAAATATACCCAAAAGAAACTTTTGCAACTCATCCGATTTAGTATTTTTGCGCATGCAAAACAACGTCCTTATTTTAGATTTTGGTTCCCAGTACACACAACTCATCGCCCGAAGGGTTAGGGAACTGAATATTTTCTGTGAAATTAAACCGTATAACCATCTGCCTGAGGATCTTTCAGAGTACAAGGCCGTTATCCTTTCCGGTTCGCCTTTTTCCGTTCGAGGTGATGATGCCCTTCACGTAGATTTGTCCCAAATAAGGGTAAAGAAGCCACTATTGGGAGTCTGTTATGGTGCGCAGTACTTGGCTCACTTCAATGGAGGCCATGTGGCCGCCTCGGCCACACGGGAATACGGACGAGCCCGTCTTTCTGATATCAAGGACGGGGAAGCTTTCTTTAAAAGCATTTCCAAAGGTAGCCAAGTATGGATGAGCCATTCCGACACCATCAAGGAGTTGCCAGATCATACCGTTCGTTTGGCCAGCACTACGGATGTGGAATACGCGGCCTTTAAATTTGAAGGGGAGGATACCTATGGGATACAATTTCATCCGGAGGTGTACCATACCACGGATGGGAAACAATTGTTGGAAAATTTTCTCGTTACTATTGCAGGGGTGGCCCAGACCTGGACCCCGGATGCCTTTGTGGAGACCACCGTGGCCCAACTAAGGGAAAAAATAGGTAATGATAAGGTAATCCTGGGATTATCGGGCGGGGTAGACTCTTCCGTAGCGGCGGTGCTGCTCCACAAGGCCATAGGAAAACACCTGCACTGCATCTTCGTGAACAACGGATTGTTACGAAAAAACGAGTTCCATGATGTGCTGGACCAGTACCAACATATGGGCCTTAATGTAAAGGGTGTGGATGCTTCGGCACGTTTTTTGGATAAGTTGGCCGGAGAGGCCGATCCGGAGAAAAAGAGAAAGATCATCGGCAAGGTGTTCATTGAGGTTTTTGACGATGAAGCGCATTTGGTGGAAGATGCCAAATGGTTGGCCCAGGGTACGATTTATCCGGATGTGATTGAATCGGTTTCTGCCACAGGCGGACCGTCGGCAACCATAAAGAGCCATCACAATGTGGGCGGGTTGCCCGATTTTATGAAGTTGAACGTTGTAGAACCGTTAAAAATGTTGTTTAAGGATGAGGTGCGTAGAGTGGGTGCCAGTATGGGCATCAATGGTTCTATTTTAGGAAGGCACCCTTTTCCAGGCCCTGGTTTGGCCATTCGCATTCTAGGTGATATCACGGCCGATAAGGTCAGCATTTTACAGGATGTGGATGCGATTTTTATCAATGGATTAAAGGAATGGGGGCTTTACGACAAGGTCTGGCAGGCCGGGGCCATGCTCCTGCCCGTACATAGTGTAGGCGTTATGGGTGATGAGCGTACTTATGAAAAATGCGTAGCTTTAAGGGCTGTGGAAAGTACGGACGGAATGACCGCAGACTGGGTGAATTTGCCCTATGAGTTTTTACAAAAAACTTCGAATGAGATAATAAATAAGGTTAAAGGCGTTAATAGAGTAGTATACGACATTAGTTCCAAACCGCCGGCGACCATAGAATGGGAATAAAAATGAAAATGATGCCTAAATCTGTTTTGACCGCTATAGTGCTCCTGTTGTGGAGCCTTACCATAGCGGCTCAGCAATTCAAGACCCATGCGGTAAAGGAAGGGGAAACACTGGAGAGTATTGCCAAGCAATACCGGGTTACCCCCTATAACATTCTTACATACAACAAGGAGCTAAAACAAGGAGAACCCTTGCGGCCGAATACCGTGCTGGTAATTCCACTCGGGGGCCAGGCTACTGGAGTTCAGGATACCATTTCCGCCCCTAAGGCTGCGGAAGAAGCTCCGGTACAGGAGGAACCCATAGGGTATACCTCCCATAGGGTAAGGCGAAAAGAGACCCTGTACAGCATTTCTAAACGGTATCGGATAACCGAAGACGATATAAAACGATATAATAGGGAACTGTACGCCGCACAGCTGAAAAAAGGGATGCGGTTAAAAATTCCAAAATACCGCAGGGTACGCCAAGAGGAGACCCAGATAGATTCCCTGAATTTTGAACAATACACGGTAAAGCCAAAGGAGACACGCTGGAGCATTGCCCATAAGTACGGTATTACCATAGACAGCCTGTTGGTGTTGAACCCGGAACTGCCCAAAACAACGAATTACCTTGCCGAAGGGCAACAGCTGCGTTTGCCCATACTGGCCGGAAGCAGCATTGAAGAACAGGAAGTGTCGCTCTACGAATCCTATACCGTGCCGCCCAAGCAAACCTTGTACAGTTTGGGAAGGGAATACGGCATTGACTCGCAGGAGATCGTTAAATTGAACCCCGAGATCATTGAACTTGGCGGACTCAAGGAAGGTATGGTCATTCGTCTACCCAAGAAAAAGGATGACAGTGGGGAAGTTAATACCGATAATTTTATCTTTTATGAGGTAAAACCCGGACAAAATGTATTTCGACTAACCCAAAACCTCAATATTACCTATACCGAGCTTGTAGCGCTAAATCCGGATCTGACCGAGGGGTTAAAGGCTGGGATGGTCTTAAAATTACCAAGGGATAAGGAAGGGGAGTTTGAGGTGAAGAATGCCTTGATCTTGGACAAGATCAATTTGCTGGACAGCATCAATACGAGCAATCGACCCAGATTGTTGTTTTTACTGCCTTTTCGTTTGGATCGACTGAATCTCAATGATACCGAAAACACCAAGAAGAATCTGGAAAGAAGAAATGATATCAAATACAGCCTGGGCTTGTATTCCGGGGCACTTGTCGCGTTGGATTCCATAGCCAAGCTGGGGATTTCCGTCGATGTCAAAACGTTTGATAATGAGTTAAATCTGAACAGGACCAAGGAAATCCTTCTCCGGGAAAACCTCAACGGGTTTAGTGCCATCATAGGGCCTTTGGACCCCAATTCGCTCAAGGAAGTTGCTGTACAGGCGGCCAATCATCAAGTACCGGTCATAGCCCCTATCGCTTCCAACAGCGATATTAGCTTGGGCAATGTCTTCTTTTCCATTCCCTCGGATGACATTTTACGGGAAAGGATCCTAAATTATGCAGAGGGCATACGGGAAGAGCAGAACATTATTATTATTGCCGATTCGATCAACAAACCTGTAGAGGCATTGATCGTGGAAAGGTTCCCCTTGGCCAAGACGGTGACCTTGAAGGAAAACTTATCGGTAGATATCGAAGTGTTTAGCGCAATGCTGTCCGAAGAGCATGAGAACTGGGTATTTGTGGAAACGGATAATTTTAAAATCGTATCGAGCGTTAGTTCCATTTTGAATTCATCCATTACCGAGGACATAAAAATTAAAATGTTTACCACAAACAAAAACAAAGCCTTTGAGAACGACGTCATTTCGAGCTCCCACCTTTCCAATCTGAATTTTTGCTATCCCTCGGTATATAAGGAGGTTGGGAACGATGCTTTTGTAAAGCAATACAGACAACGGTTTGGATCCATTCCGGACCGATATGCCATAAGGGGATTTGATCTTACCTACGACCTTTTGTTGAAACTGGCCTACAAGAACAACCTTTTTGAGGCGTCCCAACTGATCGGGGAAATTGAATATACAGGGAACAAGTTCGATTATAACAAGGACATCAGTTCGGGATATTTCAATACGGCCTCCTACATTATGCAGTACGATACCATGTGGATCAAGGAAGTAAAACCGTAACAAATGACCTCTAAAGTCACTTATTTAGGAGCCTTGCGCACCCAATGTGTCCATATACGATCGGGCAATGAATTTATTACGGACGCACCTTTGGACAACCAGGGTTTGGGTGAGGCCTTTTCCCCTACAGATACTGTGGCCACGGCTCTGGCCAGTTGTATGCTCACGGTTATGGGAATCAAGGCAAGGGACCATGAAGTGGATTTACGGGATACTACTGCCGAGGTGACCAAACATATGGCCTCGGATCCGCGTAGAATTTCCAAAATTGAAGTTGCCCTATACTTACCGGGCGGAGTATCGGATAAGCACAGAAAAATATTGGAACACACGGCGAATACCTGCCCCGTTTTCCAAAGTATCAACCCCTCGATAACCCTACAAATTGATTTTCATTGGGAGCGTTAAAGTATATCGGCACCTTTGTCCTTCTTTTTACCCTTTTTCCAGGTCTTGCCCAGGAATTTGATACCATACCCTGGAGCGCAGACAAGCGATTGGCCTGGACCGATTTTAAGGGTAATCCCCCGAATGGGGATAGGGCGGCAGCTACTACGGCCAGCGGTCTTACCTATCGGTTTTCCTCCCTTTCGAGAAATGGTGAGATCGAACTCGATTTTGAGGTGCACACTTTTTTCTATCCCCATAAATCGTGGTATAAACCGGACCTTTGCGATGAGCTCACCCTTAGTCACGAGCAGCTCCATTTTGACATTGCCGAGCTACAGGCGCGTAAGATGAGAAGAATTGTGGCAGCGACCCGCTTTTCGGAGAATATAAAAGCGGAAATACGGGCCATTTACAGGGATATTATCAAGGAACTCAATGCCTTTCAGCATCGTTATGACAAAGAGACCAATTTCTCCCGAAACCGGGCACAGCAGTTGGCCTGGAATAAAAAAATACGGAACGCTTTACGCGAATAAGGGCTCCTGATAGGGTAGTCCAAACCTACTTCTGATATATCGGGTTTTCCAGGGAAATCTGTCCAAATTTTTGGGTAAGCTCCACATCTTCATAGAACTCAATAAGTGGATCGGCCAGATGAAAGGTATATTTGATATAGGGTATACTCACTTGGGGCTCCTCCACCCCTTTTAATACAATGGTAACCTTAATGGCCGCATATATGCTTTTGGGTTTTCTATTCACCAGGGCCTCCGCATCCGAAGCATCCATTTTTAAGAGCATTTTGGGCCAATAACTATTGGTATCCGTCATGCTGTTCAGATGTGCATTGCCGTATGGAGTTTCGGGCAAGAACTCAAAGAAAAAAGTTTCGTCCCTTAAAAACTGGAACCCTTTGCTATGTGGGTTTCTATTGCTTGGGAATACATCGATCCAAAACCCGTTTTGATCAAAATCATAGGATATTACAGGTCTACCATAGGGACTGAATTCATATTTATGCACCAGATATGCGGTCTGCCTATCGCCCTGAAAAAGCGTTTTGCTCCAGGTCCTTAGGTCATCCAGGTTTTCTTTGACGTAGGCGGCATACTTTTCCTGCATTTCAAAATCGTCCCTGGAACCTCCCCAATTTCCCTTGAATCGGCAATTGGGATCCTTGGGGTCACAAAAATAGGTGCGAATCTGCTCGCTTGACCCAATTCCATAAGCTAAGGGCAATAGTATTTTCTGTGAGATGGAAGAATTTAGATCCTTTCTGTTGCCGCTGTTTTCCCTGGTTATCAATGTAAGGTACTCCCGGTCGATGTCATCGAAATAGGTATGTAACTGTTTCATTTCCAATAGCTTGTAATAATTTGTGTAGCCCTGCTTTACAAGCTTGTTTTTCGCTCTGTTTGCACCCTTGAACACCCCATCTCGGTTTTTGCTGTAATACATGTTCTGGGCCCCGAATCTGGGTAGGCCCTTATGCGATTGAAGTTGGATGGATTTGAATTTTGGTGATGGCGATGCTATCGTATAGACATCGCTCATATCTATTGTTTCGTCGTTGGACTGGGCTCCAAGAAAATAGGTCGAAATGAAGAGCAGCATCAAGCTAAAAATGAAACGGTACGTTTTTGGAAACATGGCAAAGGGTTTAAATAATCGTTTAGTTCAAAATATGGTGGTCTTAATACTTGGTAATAAGGTTGTCCACGGAAATCTCCCCGATCTTTTGGGTCAATTGAATGTCCTTGTAGATTTCCAGCACCGGATTTTCCAATTCAAAGGCAAAGGGCACTCTGGCTCCTGACCTTGGTGTTTTTTCATCGGGATAAATCTTTGCCTTGGCCACGATAAAAATCGGTGACCGCTTCTGAAGTTTGAGTTCTTTGGCCTTGGCCGGCTCAATAGACAGCAGCAGTTTGCGCTGGTTAAGGTTACGCTGGTTTTCGTCATAAGGAACAAAGCTGAGATAATCAATTACCTGGGAACTACCCGCCATGGCCCCGCTGATCCAATAGCCCTTTTTTTGAAAGTCATAGGTATCCGCTACCGAGGACATGCTCACCACATAGGCGATAAGTTCATCATTTTCAAAAAAGGTCTTGCTCCAGTCCTGCAGTTCCGAAAGATGATCTTTTACAAAGGCTTTGTAGCTACGCAGTTGCGCAAATTCATTCCCTCTGTCACCACCCCAGAAACCGATAGGCTTGCGTCGCCCATAGGTATCGATAAAGGTACAGGGTTTTTTTGCGTTCTCTGGGCAAAAGTATTTGTTGAGCTCAGTTTCGGTACAGAGCAGACTGGCCAGACGCAATAAGTGATCTTGGGCCTTGTTGGAATTTTCTGATTTTTTGTCGGTGGTTCCATTGTACACTCTTTTGGTTATTTTGGTTTGGTCCATATCCACGTAGAGCTCCGTGATATATTTCATGTTCACCAGCGCGTTAAAGGCCTGTGGATTGGTAGGCAGGGTTACCCCTCTATGATAATAAATATCACCCAGCCGTATCAGTCCATCGTGCGACTGTAGGACAATGTCGACATATTTTTCCGAAGGAGCTTTGAACGTAATCGTATTGTTGTCGGCCGACTGCGCGATCAGGGTAGGAGTGTGCCATGCTAGTAACAGACAAAGCATGGGAATTAGGGCAGTGGTGTGTTTTGGCATCGTTTGCATGATTTCTGCTTATTTGGTCGTCATAGTTTCTATGGACAGTTCTCCGGTTTTATCCGTTAAACTATCATCCTTGTAAAGGGCTATGGTGGGACTTAACAAGGTATATGAGGCATCTAAATGTTCGTAATTGTACCCCATTCCCTTTATGGTAACCTTTATTTTAAATACCAAATAGAGGATTCGGGTGTTCTCTGAAAACACTTCCGCTTTTTCCGGCGACATGGGATACAGGATTTGCACCCCTCTGGCGTCTACCAATTTCCTTTCCTTGGAATTGGACGGCTGCAAGCCCATGTAGCGAAATAGTTTCCCGTTGTTAATGAACGCATTTAATCGAAGCCAATAGCCCTTATGTTCAAAATCATATGCATTCAAGTTCACACGAACTACCAGGTAACCCTCTTCGGAGTCGTTGACAAAGAAATGGTCCTTCCACTTTTGCAATTCACTATAATACTCGTTTACGTAGGTGGTAAAGGCCCCCAACTGCTTAAATTCACTGGCGTTCTTTCCGCCCCAGTTGCTCACATTGCCCACATTCCGATGGAAATATTTTATGCCACTGGGATCGTAACCACAAGCATTTAGCTTGGGGTTACAGAAAAAACGGGGCATGTCCTTAACATGGGTCACCACGTTGGCCAGTTTTAGGAGATTGGTCTGGGCCAGCCAGGAATTTTTATCTTTCTCGTACATGCTACCCGCGTATTTCGTGAACAAGGCCCTGTCCATGTCCTTATAGATATCGGACATATACTTGAACCGCAAGAGTTCGTAAAAGGCCTGTTTCCCCATACTAATTTCCCAATTCTTCTTGTCCGCTTTTTGGAAGGCGGTTTGTGATTTGTGATTTACATAACTACCGTCGGGCAGGGTAAAATAATTGTCGATCTCCCCAAACCGCAGCAAGCCTTGATGGGTTTGCATTTTAATAGCGATGAACTTATCGGATGGTGGCTCATAGGTTTTAACCGCTTTATAGCTGCGGTCCTGAAGAGTTTCAATAGCGTCCGTCTGGCCGTGCCCGGCAGTTGGTCCTAAAATGATAACTGCCCAAAAGCCAAATAACATCCCAAACTCTTTTTTCATAGAAGTCATTTTATCTTGTTCCTTATTTTGTTACTCCTTTAGGATAGGCCGTTCCAGGGAGATATCCCCTATTTTTTGTGTGAGCGCTTCGTCCTTGTACACTTCCAACACTGGACTCTTATAATGATATCCGAAGGAGAAAATGGGGTTGTTGCCAGCAAACTCAACTTTTTGGAGGAAGGTTCGGATCTTGACCACTACAAAAACACGTCCTTGGCCGGAAGTAGAAAGCACTTCTGCATCCGAAGCGTTCATGGGTAACAATACGGTAATGGACTTATGGCGTTTACCGGACCCTGACATCATATTGAGCAAGGCCTCCTCAAAGGACGCTTGCGGGACCAACTCACTAAAGAACGACATCCGACTTCCCCGGGCATGGGGGTCGTACAAGGCGGCGTTGAGATTGATCCAATACCCCTTTTTGTCAAAATCATATCCCCGTAAGACATTTAGCACACTTACATGATATGCCTCCAGCGCATCATTGGGCATAAAATCCTTGCTCCATTGCTGTAGCCCATCAAAATGCTTGGCGACAAAATTGGCATAGTTTCTTTGTTGTTCAAATTGGTTAGTGCCGCCATAGGCCGCATCGTAGACCTCCTGGGTACAAATTGTATTCGCAAGTTTTCTTAGCTGGGTCTGGGCCAGATAGGAACGGGCATCTTTTTCCTGGGTGTTTTGATACACCGGGGCACTGATCTGTGTCCGGTTCATATCATCGTAGAGCGGCTTCATATGTTTCATTTTAACGAGGCCCAGATAGTTGATATACCCCGCCCTTAAACGTTTTAGTTTTTCCCTGATTTCAGGAGATGGCCTCACCGCTTTTTTGAATGCTTGCTGGGGCTTGCCGGCAGAGGTGGGTACCGGACGATATTGGTTGAGGGTCCCAAACCTTGGAAGGCCCTTGTGACTTTGTAGTTCAATATCCTTAAAGGCCGTAGCGGGCGCTTTATACACAAGCACATCGCTCAAGTCAATGGGCCCTGTTTCAACTTGCTGGTAAACCGGGATACTTAAAAGCAACAGCAAAGGGAGCATCGCATAGGTCTTTACCCGTGGATGGATCATAGTTAATGGTTTTTGTCCCTAAAGGGAATAGTTCTTCTAAAGTTACTCTTCAAGCGTTAAATCTGCAAGTTCCAGGGCCATACTTTTGTCATCCATACGCAGCATTTTAAAAGCACTTCGCAGCTGTTTGGGCACCCCTTGCCAAAGGGCATCGGCACTTTCTTTATAGATGAGGTTGATGGACGCTTGGCTCTCCCCGAAACTTTTAGTTGGTTTTTTTACCCCTTTGGCGTTCGAAAGATGGCTATAAAGACGATTCAGATGTACGTTATCATAACTTACCTGTGAAACGGCTATGGTGATACTTCCTTTTGACTTTCCGGCAGTTTTGCCTTTGTTTTTGCCCGATCCAAATAAGGAACCAATGGTTTTGATGGTTTCCTTCGAATTTTCTACCGTGCTTTTAATGGCGTTGTCCGTGTTCTTTGCGGTTTGATTTACCTCTTCCGTGGTCTTATTGACCTCGTCCACCTCCTTGATTACCTTTTTGTCCTCTGTTTTTTTTTGCTGGGCCTGTATCGCACAAAAAGCAAAGAGCGCAATAAGCCATAGCCGTTTTCGTAGTGTTTTCATTTTTTATGACGGTTTATATAAGGAATTCCTCTTTACCTATTGAAAGGTAAACCTAATCGGTGACCCATACCATGGATAGTTATTGAACGTAGTGTTTTTATGGTTTGCTGTCGCCCTATGGTACTTAAGCGTTTAAAACGTAACCAATGCAGGTGCTGGGTAGGGGGATTAATTTTTGTATTTCACCCTTTGGAATGGTCAATGAGCAGTAAAAACCATTAAATTTGATATTCAACCATATCCTTATGCCATACCAAACCAAAAGAATCCGGCTTTTTTTTATTTTTCTATGGGGCGGTCTCATGGCCTTTTCTCAGGAAGCCGTATTGGATTCCCTTTTGAAAGAGTTGGAAACACACACCACTAAGGATACCGTTCGCGTAAGCCTTTTGGTAAATACTGCCTGGAACATGACCCACACCAAGCCGGAGGACGCCTTTGTCTATGTGGAGGAGGCCTTGGACATTTCCGCGGATCTAAATTGGCCCAGGGGTAGGGCCAGTGCCCTGCGCCAAAAGGGAAACCTGTACTATGTAATGGCCGATAACCTAAATGCCATGGAGGCCTTTCAACAGGGTTTAAGGATAGCCCAGGAAGGTGGGGAGAAAATTCTTGAAGCAAGCCTTTATGGTAATCTGGGCAATATCCATGCGGATATGAAACAAAATGAAAAGGCTTTGGAGAATTACTATTCCTATCTCGCTACCGCCAAGGAATTAGATCAGCTACCGGATCAGGTAAGGGCGCTGTCCAATATTGGCCTTATCTATAACGATATGGATCAGTATGACAAGGGAATTTCCTTTTTAAAGGAAGCGCTGTCCATAGCGAGAGCGGAAGGGAACAACTATTTCATAGCCGCCATAATCAATAATCTCGGTATTGCCTACAAAGACAAAAAAGAGTACAAAACCGCCTTGTTGTATTATGAAGAGGCCGCCACCCTGGCAGGAACCATCCAGAACAAATATATTGAGGCCTCTGCCCTGAACAGTATTGGGAAAGTGAACATTCTACTTGAAAACTACGAGGTAGCCCTGGAGCGGGCCAAGCACGCGCTACAAATCTCCGAAGAAATTGCCGCCGTGGAATGGCAGGCAGATGCTTGGCAGGTGCTTAGCACCTCCTATGAACAATTGGGAAATTCCAAGGAGGCGCTCGTTGCCTATAAAAACCACGTACAATTTCGGGATAGCGTTTTAAGTGAGGAGAAGAAGGCAGAACTTACCCGCAAGGAAATGCAATTTCAATTGGAAAAACAGGAAGCCGAAGCCCAAGCGGCCATTGGACAACAGCGACTGATTAAAAATGGCGTTATTATTGGGGGAATAGCCTTACTGATCGCTGCGGTGCTTGGGTACCTTTTGTACAAAAGACGCAGGGATGCCCTAGAGCAAAAAAAACTGGCCGAGTTCCATACCAGGGTCGCAGAGACCGAATTAAAGGCGTTGCGTTCCCAGATGAACCCCCACTTTATTTTCAATGCCCTCAATTCCATAAGTGACTATATGTCTAAAAATGATTTGGCCACGGCGAACGAATACCTGCTAAAATTCTCCAGGCTTACCCGGGCCATCTTGGAAAACTCCGAAAAGAAACGGATCAATCTGGAGGAAGACCTGGAACTGACGCAATTGTACATTCAAATAGAGGCACTGCGCCTAAAGAACAAGTTATCACATACGGTTACGGTAGACAAGGACATTGATATGGAAAATACGCTGGTACCGCCTATGCTGCTGCAACCTTTTATAGAAAACAGTATATGGCATGGCATTGCGCATAAGGACGAGAAGGGGCATATTGCCATTTCCGTGAAGAAAGAAGGGGATATGGTGGTCTGCACCGTGGATGACGATGGCATAGGGCGCGATGCCTCCAGGAATGGCTCCTCGGCCCACACATCGATGGGGGTAAAGATTACCGAGAACCGATTGGATATCTTGGGCCGACTAAAGAAGGCTAAGGGCAGTATTGCCATGTTTGATAAAAAGCAAGGACTAAGGGTTGAGCTTAAACTGCCCTTGGAGTTAAGGTTTTAATATCAGCGCTATGTTACAGGCTATTATAGTAGATGACGAACAGCATTGTATTGATCGTATAACCCATTTGCTCAATACGTACGAGGGAAAACTAAGGCTATTGGGCAGTTGCGGGTCGGTATCGGAAGCTAGGACACTCATTGCCTCCCAAAGTCCCGACGTTGTTTTTTTGGACGTACAGCTCAATGGGGAAACAGGATTCGATCTCTTGCGAAGCCTCCCCAATACGGATTTTGAGGTGGTGTTTACTACGGCCTATGACACCTATGCCGTGGAAGCTTTTCGGTATTCCGCCTTGGATTATCTCTTAAAGCCCATAGGTTCTGAGGAGTTCGCGGATACGATTTCTCGTATTATGGAGAAAACGGGACAAAAGGATACCGAAAAAAAGATCGAGACACTTTTTCACAATTTTGAACACAAGGTGAACCAATTAAAAAAAATTGTGGTCCCCACACTGGACGGACTGACCCTTTGGGCGGTAAATGATATCATACGTTGCCAGTCAGATGGGAACTATACCAATATCTTTCATAGGGAGCACAAAAGGATAACCGCTACAAAAACCTTAAAATATTTTGAGGAACTGTTGGGGACCGATCATTTCTTCCGGGTCCATAAATCCCATTTTATCAACTTGGCCTATGTAGAAAAATACTTAAAGGGCAAAGGGGGCTATGCACTTATGGCCGACGGTACCCATATTGAAGTGGCCGTTCGAAGGAAAGAAGAATTCCTCAAAAAGCTCAAGGGCTAATGCCCAAACCGTTTATACATCACAGATTAAAAAAGCTTCCCGCAAGGCCTCGATTTTATCCGCCTTGGTAGCAATGAACTCTTGGGCCAGATACCCTTTAAACCCGGTAGCCACAATGGCCCTTACAATCGCCGGGTAATAAAGCTCCTGATGTTCGCCAATTTCATGCCGTCCGGGTACGCCCGCCGTATGATAGTGTCCAAAATAGGCATGGTTGTCCTGGATGCTTCGGATAATGTCCCCTTCCTGTATCTGCATATGGTAAATGTCGTAGAGCAGTTTAAAGTTTTCCGAACCCAATTGTTCACAGAGGGCTATGCCCCAGTCCGATCGATCGCACATATAGTCCGGATGGTCTATTTGGTTAAAGAGTTCCATTTGGATCACGACCCCGTGTTCCTCGGCCAGGGGAAGTATTTGTTTTAAACCATCCACACAATGCTGTAGGCCTACGGCATCGTCCATACCCCTACGGTTACCGCTAAAACAGATGAGGTTGGTATAACCCGCAGCGGCAACTTTCGGAATTATTTCGGAATAGTTCTTTATTAGGGTCTTATGGTATTGCGGGTCGTTCCAGCCTTCGGTCAGACTTATTTCTGCCCCGTTGCACATGGAACAGTGAATATTGTACTTGCGCAATAGGGGCCATTCTTCGGGACCAATAAGGTCTATAGCCTCTATGCCCAGTTCGTTCAGCGTCTTTAGGAATTCCTCCAAAGGAATGCTGTTGAATGGCCAATAACATACGCTGTGTGCAATATTATTTTTTAAGGGTAGCCTTTGAGGGAAGGTGTTTTTTTCCACTCCGGCCATGGCGTTGGTTTTGGAAGCCAACAGTCCCAGTGAGGCAGCGGCCGATGTACCTATAAATGTTCTTCGTTTCATGTTGTGCTGCTTAAGAAAATGCAAACTAAAGGTATGCATTTTCTCCTGCGCAGGGAAACCCGGAAAAAAGGGGGGTAGATTACCGAATAAAGCTCAGGACCAGCTCTCCCGTGGCATCGAGCTCTATTTCGCCGGTGGTAATAGGCCTGTTGATTGTTGTTTTCAAGACCAGGACGTTATCTCCCAATTCCATGACCTCGTACGTACCATCGGCATCCGTCCCCGATGTTATTTGCAGTTCATTCCCAACGAGTTCCCAACTGCCTGTGGAAAAGGGACTTTCCGAACTGAATTCCTCAGTTACGGTATTGCCTAACACGGTGAAGGTGAGTACAGAGGTATAATTCCCCGAACCCGTAACTTCATTGGGGTTTTCGGAAAATACCACTTCGGTGTCCTCATCGGTAGACGTTAGGGTGAAGCTAACGGTAAGGTCTTGATCTTGAAAGGTAGTAAAAGCGGTACCATCTGCAATGGACGCATTTTCAAGACGCCAGGTACCGCCGATGGGCATGGGATCGGTATCCGAACCATCGTTCCCTGTGTCCGTTCCATCATCATTTCCAGTATCCGTGCCATCGTTCCCGTTGTTTCCCCCATCATCATTTCCTGTATCGCCTCCGTCATCATTACCGGTATTGCCGCCGTTATCGTTTCCTGAGTCCGTACCGTCGTTACCGCTATCATTTCCGTCATCCTCGCTATTGGTACCATCGTCATTTCCGGTGCCGTTGTCATCGGTGTCCGAATCCCCATTCTGGGATCCGCCCTGTTCGTTGACAATGTCCAAAAAGTCCTGATCGCTGGTGCTGCAGGAAAAAAGAACTAAACTAGAATAAAAAATAAAGGCAATAGGAAGTAAATAGCGAAGGGTTTTCATGGGGTGTGCTACGCGTTAAGTGGGATGAAAAAAGTAATTTCGTTAATTGTTGGTACTATTTTCTATTTACGGGCAAAGGACCAAAAAAGATTACCCCATTATGTTAAAAAGCGATAGGAAAATACTTAAAGAAGTGGCCCACTACAAGATGCCCTTTGGAAAGTTTAAGGGAAGCTATCTCGTGGATCTGCCCGGGCCTTATCTGAATTGGTTCCAACAAAAAGGGTTTCCACAGGGCAAGTTGGGACAGTACCTACGGTTGATGCTGGAGATCAAAGTGAACGGATTGGAGTATCTGATCCGGGATATACAAAAACAATTTCCAGAAGATTCCGGGTGATTTATTACAACAATTTGTATCTTTACACCCCGTAACAAAGAACCCCATCATGTCGCAGACAAAGTACATTTTCGTTACGGGAGGCGTTACCTCTTCCTTGGGAAAAGGCATTATCGCAGCATCCTTGGCCAAACTACTACAGGCCCGTGGTTATAAGACCACCATTCAGAAGCTAGACCCTTATATCAATGTTGATCCGGGCACCCTAAACCCTTATGAGCACGGAGAGTGCTACGTTACGGACGATGGTGCGGAAACCGATTTGGATCTTGGGCACTATGAACGTTTCCTCAACGTGCGGACTTCCCAGGCCAACAACGTGACCACGGGACGAATCTATCAGAGCGTTATTGAAAAAGAACGCCGGGGCGAGTTTTTGGGGAAGACGGTCCAAGTAGTCCCACATATTACCAACGAAATAAAGGAGCGGATACAGATCTTGGGCAATAGCGGGGATTATGATATTGTGATCACTGAAATAGGGGGTACTGTGGGCGATATAGAATCCTTACCCTATATTGAAGCTGTACGACAATTGCTGTGGGAACTGGGAGATAACAATGGTATTGTTATACATCTTACTTTGGTACCCTTTTTATCTGCGGCCGGTGAGCTAAAGACCAAGCCTACACAACATTCGGTAAAGACCTTGATGGAGAGTGGTATCAAGGCCGATATTCTGGTCTGTAGGACCGAACATGAGATATCGGATGATATTAAAAAGAAATTGGCACTCTTCTGCAATGTAAAACAAGAAGCGGTTATACAGTCCATTGATGCCTCTACAATATATGATGTGCCCATTATGATGCTCGAGGAAGGTCTTGATAAGGTTGCGCTGCAAAAATTAGCGCTTTCGGACTCTTCCCAACCGGATCTTGAACAATGGAACGAGTTTTTAAATCGGCACAAGCATCCTGGGCATGAGGTCACTATTGGCCTTATTGGCAAATACGTGGAACTGCAGGATTCCTACAAGTCCATATTGGAGTCCTTTATCCATGCCGGGGCCATGAACGAGGTAAAGGTAAATGTTCGATCCATTCATTCCGAACATATCACCATAGCTAACTTCCATAAAAAAATGCAGGGCCTGGATGGCGTGCTGGTAGCACCTGGTTTTGGGGAGCGCGGTATTGAAGGAAAGATCAAGGCCGTACAATATGCCAGGGAACAGGGTATTCCTTTTTTGGGCATTTGTCTGGGCATGCAAATGGCGGTCATTGAATACGCACGAAACGTATTGGGACTCAAAAATGCCAATTCCACGGAAATGGACGAAAACACTCCTGACCCGGTAATCAGTTTAATGGAGGCCCAAAAGACCATTACGAATAAGGGCGGTACCATGCGCCTGGGCGCCTGGGATTGTGAATTGGTAAAGGATAGCCTGGTACAAGGTGTGTACCGTGGGGAAAAGGATATCTCGGAAAGACACCGTCACCGCTATGAGTTCAACAATGACTATAGGGACCAATTGGAAGAAGCCGGTCTGGTTGCCTCGGGTATCAATACCGAAACCGGATTGGTTGAAATTGTGGAAATACCATCACATCCTTGGTTTGTGGGCGTACAATACCATCCAGAGTACAAAAGTACCGTAGCGAATCCCCATCCGCTTTTTGTGGGCTTTGTAAAAGCCGTTCTACAATACAAAAAACAACAAACTAATGCCAGTTTGGCATAAAGTGTACATTTGGACATATATTTGCGTACTTGAAAAAACTGAACTACTGAGCATTATTGAAATTAGCTTACCCAGATGGAAGAAAAGAAATTAGATATAAATTCTATAATCGGCTTTGTGTTGATTTTTGGGATACTCCTTTTTATGTTTTATCAAAATCAGCCTACTCCTGAGGAGATTGAGGCCAAAAAGGCCGAGCAGGAGCAGGTGGAAGCCGATGCCCAGGTGCAGGAAGTTGAGCAAGAACGTCCGGTACAGCAGCAGCCAGATCTAAACATTCAGGATTCCACCGAGATAGCCAACTATAAAAATACTATTGGGGCCTTTGGATATACCGCGGCTTCCGATGCTGTGACCTTATTGGAGAATGAACTGGTCCAGTTGAAGATCAGCAATAAGGGCGGACAGATAGTGGAGGCTAAAATGAAGAACTTTGTTACCTATGATTCTGTACCGGTGTATCTTGTGAAGGACGGCAATGCGTCCTTTGCCTTGAATTTTTCTACCTCGGACAATAGGGTCCTCCATACGGAACAGTTATTTTTTGAGCCCGAACTGACACAAAATGGGAACAATCAGGTCCTTTCCATGAAGGCGAAAGTATCGCCCACCCAATTTTTGGAATTTAGGTACGAGATGAAGCCCGATGATTATTTGGTAGATTTCACCCTTAGGTCCCAAGGTTTGGACCGGATTATCAATAGCAGCGCACCCGTTACATTGGATTGGAAATTAAAGGGCATACGACACAATAAGAGCGTACAGTATGAAAATAGATATACCCGCTTAACGTATCGGCATGAAGACGGAAAAATAAGCAAACTTTCGGAAACCAGTGATGATGAGGAGACCGAGGAGAACATAGAGTGGTTATCGTACCGGCAACATTTTTTCAGTTCCATCCTGGCCACCAAGACCCCTTTTAAAACAGGGCAGCTCAACTCAAAGAATTTAGTGGAAGAAGAGGACAAGGCCGAAAAATTTACCAAGGAAT
Organism: Eudoraea algarum; assembly: GCF_050589645.1. Classification (NCBI taxonomy): domain Bacteria; kingdom Pseudomonadati; phylum Bacteroidota; class Flavobacteriia; order Flavobacteriales; family Flavobacteriaceae; genus Eudoraea; species Eudoraea algarum. The sequence continues at coordinate 214,422 of NZ_JBNGOQ010000005.1, forward strand.
ACAGCTCATCGGTACCGCTGAACGTTGAAGGCGGGGAACTTTCGTACAATATGAACTGGTATTATGGCCCTACCGATATCAAAGTCCTGTCACAGTATAAGGAATACGCCCTTGCAGATTCCATTCCTTACGGATGGGGCATTTTTGGTTGGATCAACCGCTATGTGTTTACCCCATTCTATAGCTTCCTAAGTTCCTTTTTGCCCTTTGGTATCGCTATTGTGGTGATGACCATTTTGGTGCGTTTGGCCATGTCACCCGTAACGTATAAGTCTTATCTGTCCCAGGCGAAGATGAAGGTGTTGAAACCGGAGATTACGGAACTGGGGGAGAAATACAAGGACAATGCCATGAAAAAGCAGCAAGAGACCATGAAATTGTACAATAAGGCCGGGGTGAGTCCCATGAGTGGTTGTATACCGGCCCTATTGCAGCTACCGATCTTCTATGCACTCTTTATGTTCTTTCCAACCTCATTTGCATTGCGACAAAAATCATTTTTATGGGCAGAAGACCTTTCTTCCTACGATACCATCTTTAATTTACCCTTTGCCATTCCCTTCTATGGAGACCATGTGAGTTTGTTCCCGATTTTGGCATCTGTGGCCATTTTCTTTTATATGACCATGACCACAGGGCAGAACATGCCGACCCAGCCCGGGATGCCCAACATGAAATTTATCATGTACCTATCTCCCTTGCTGATGCTGTTCTTCTTTAACAACTACGCCAGTGGACTGAGTTTGTACTATTTTGTATCTAACTTGATTACCATTTTTATCATGCTGACGATCAAGAAGTTTATTCTGGACGAGGACAAGATACATGCGCAGATTCAGGAGAACAAAAAGAAGCCCAAAAAGGAAAACAAGTTCCAGAAAAAGATGCGCGAAATGATGGAGCAGGCCGAAACACAGAAAAAAGTGGGGAAACGATAGGCCCCTTTCCCAAGGTCTTCCCGGTATATCCAGGATTGGACGATAAGGTTCCAAGGATAGCGCATACCCTCAAACACGTAAGTACCTAAAAATAAAAAAGCCCCATCCTTTTCGGTGGGGCCTTGGCATTAAGTAGGTTCAGTTGGTAAGATTTGGGACTCCAAAGATGGGGCATTGAGGAGCCAAAAAAAAAGAATAGTTGTCAAGGCCTCATTTTTGTATGTTAACGGTTTCCTTTGTGATGTATACATTTTTTCGAACAAAAAAACTCCCTTGAATGACAAGGGAGTTTTTAAGAATCCGTTTAAGATGGCTTGTTTCCAATAAGGTGTACTGTATCATTTTAATAAAGCGCACGGTATTTCGGAAACGCCCAATGGGTATTTCACCCTAAAGACCCAGAATCAATTTCCGGAATCCGGGATTAGCACACCATCAATGATATGTATTACCCCGTTGGTTGCCTGTATGTTCACAAAGGAGATGTCTATGCCCTCGTTTCCACTTCCATCTGTAATACTAAAGGAATTACCATCTTCCGAAAAGATCAGGATGTCCCCTTCCAGGGTGACAGGAGACTCCAGGCCATCGCTAAGGTCGGAGGATACTATATTGTTACCTGCGATAACGTGGTGTAGCAATACAGACACCAAAGCATCTCCCGTGGGTGCCTCGCTTAACTGTGCAAAGGCCTCATTGGTAGGACCGAACACCGTAAAAGGTGCTGGAGCGGTTCCGTTGGCCGTGCCCAAGGTGTTTATGATATCCGTGGTAAGCACGCTTTCCAGCGTGTCCAACTGGCTGTCGGCAGTGGCAAAGGTAACAATGGTAGGGAGTGTGATTACGGCGTCTACCACATGGATAGTACCGTTGGAGGCTATAATATCGGCCCCACCCTGGGTTACATCGGCCTGCCCGTTAAAGGTAAGCCCGGAGTCGGTATTGAAATAGAGACTTAGTTTTGTGCCGGCAGTGGGTCCATCCGCATTGGATGAGGCATAGCCCGAAACGGCATTGATAAGTTCTCTGGATGTGATTTCATCGCTGATAACATGATTTAAAAGCACTTGTGCCAATTCGTCCGTTGGGATATCGCCCAACTGTCGGCCATCCAAGTAAGCATCAAAGGCGGCGTTTGTCGGGGCGAGGACGGTAAAGGGCCCGTCGCCTTGTAGTACACTAGGCAAATCACCATCTGCTGCTTGGAGCGCTGCCACAAGACTGCTTAAATTGGCATCGGCCGATGCCAATTCAACAACATTCTCTTCGGGCCTGGCCACATCGCCATCGTCGTCATCGCTGCACGACAGCACCAAAACGCTAATGCATAGTAGGGTTAACACATTTTTTAATTTGAGGAACTTTTTCATGATTTTCATTTTAAATTAATATTCTCTATACTAAAAATGGAAAATCGAAACAAATATTGCGCGGATTTTGAGGCCGGGGCATTTCCCAAAGCCGACTTTATTATCGACAAAGCGATGTATTTCATCGATGAAAGTACTGAATTCATCACCTGCCATCTATTTGGGAGGAGATACCATGATTCGCTCACATCCCTAAGGGGAGACTTTTTTTAAAGGAAGTTTAACAAGTGGACGCCCAGAAACTGGACAGGATTTAGAACCATGGGACCCACAAACAAAAAAAAGACCCCCTTAAATTAAAGGGAGTCTTTCGTAGCATTTAGGCAAACCTAATTTTCTTTTTCCAATTTTGATTTAAAAGTTCCCAGCAGCTACTAGTTTGTCGTATCGGGCAGGAGTACCGTATTTAATACGTGGATTACACCGTTGGCCGCTTGTACATCCACAGCGGTTATGCCGATGCCTGTATTCCCGGCACCATCAGTAACGTCTGCGATGTTATCACCTGTCCCAGGAAGGTTGATGGTGATGGCATCCCCTTCCAGGGTGGCCGGAGAAATACCGTCGGTAAGGTCACCAGAACGTACGTTGGCCCCGCCAATAACGTGGTGCAACAATATTTGGGTCAATACCGGTTCGTCCGGAATAGCTGCCAAGGCCGCAAAGGCGTCGTTGGTAGGCGCAAAGACTGTAAAATCAGGATTTATATCGTCCATGTTTCCTCCTTCTGTTCTGGAAAGGATTCCGGCAAAATCAGTGGCTGGGGTCAACTCGGTCAAGGCGCTTACCAAGGTGGAGAAGTTGGGATCGGCCACCGCAAAGCTTACGACGGTAGGAATATCTATTACGGCATCCACAGCGTGGATAACGCCATTGGTGGCGACAATGTCTGCCGCAGCTACCGTACTGATTCCATTAAGGGTAACCCCGCTGTCCGCATTGATATAGAGACTTAGGTTATCCCCATCGGCATTGGTTCCAGCCGTGGAGGCATAGGAGTTGGACAAAGAGGCGGCAAAAGCTGCCGTACCTGCGATTACGTGATTGGACAAGACGTTGTTGATGTCATTGCCATTCGGATTGGTAAATGCGGTAAAGGCTGCATTAACAGGAGCGAAAACAGTGAAGTCGGTGCCCGCGTCCGAAAGAAGGTCCGTAAAGGTGGTGTTGCCACCGGCGGTGAGTGCGCCAACGAGTTCACTTAAGTCACCATTGGCCACGGCATGGTCCACGATATTAGGAAGGCCGATGACCCCGTTTACTATATGAACAACGCCATTGGAAGCCTCTACATCTGGGGTGGTCACCGTTGCCACACCATTGATTGACACGCCACTGGAGGTATCTATGAAGAGACTTAGGTTATTGCCGCCCACACCTGCTGTGGATAGGGAAGAGATATATCCCGTGCTAAGGCCAGTAGAAAGATTTTCACCTGATACCACATGATTAAGGAGTACATCGGTAAGAAGGTCTACAGGTACATCCTCTAAACTTGCAAAGTTGTTGGCCGCTAAAAAGGCCGTAAAAGCATCGTTGGTTGGAGCAAATACGGTGAAGGGACCATCGGCCTGAAGGGCGCTTACCAGATCGGCTCGCTGAAGTGCTGCCACTAGGCTACTGAGATCATCGGTAGCAAGGGCAAGATCAACAATATTGGAATCCGCCATAGGTTCCATTTCATTGCCATCGTCATCATCGGAACAGGAGATAATAAAGGAAAAGGCCAGGACCAGGGCCGAAAGGGTAAAGATTTTAGAGAAAAATTTCATAGTAGTACATTTTACAGTTAAGATTAATTGAATTGTTTCACATACATATGTTATAATTAAACACTTTTAAGCTCCGTTCAATATGGGCATGACAAAACTATCAGGTTTGATTAGTTTAAATAAGTGTCTTTTATAAAATTGTTTAACTTATAGACCACAATATTAAACAAGGTTGCTTTTGTTTAAGTATTTTTAATAAAAGTTTAACAAACTGAAAAACCTATAAGATCGAATTTTTGAATCCAAGGGGTGGGACTTATTGTATTTGGTATCGTGAAAGGATCAGGATTGCAAACGCAGCTACTTGGAATCCTCTAGGGTGAGCCCTAGCCCTTCCTATAAATTCGTTCTTGAGTAAGAGCAGATCAACTTTATATAGGTCAAAATGAAGCCTATGCGCAACCCTAAATATTTTGTATTTTTGCCCCTTAAAAAGATAGTATAATGAAAAAGGTAGTGGTCGGACTTTCGGGGGGAGTGGATTCTAGTGTGGCCGCATACTTGCTGAAGCAACAAGGCTATGAGGTCATTGCCCTGTTTATGAAAAACTGGCATGACGATTCCGTAATCATTTCAGATGAATGCCCCTGGATCGAGGACAGCAATGATGCCCTGATCGTGGCCGAAAAATTGGGGATTCCCTTTCAAACGGTCGATTTGAGCGAGGCCTATAAGGAACGTATCGTGGACTATATGTTCAGCGAATACAAAAAGGGCCGTACACCCAATCCGGATGTGCTTTGCAATCGGGAAATAAAATTCGATGTTTTCCTAAAGATTGCCCTGCAGTTGGGAGCAGATTATGTAGCAACGGGACACTATTGTAGAAAAGAAATACTGCAGCATGCCGATGGTACCGAAACGTATCGACTTATGGCCGGTGTGGATGGGAATAAGGACCAGTCTTATTTTTTGTGCCAACTTTCACAAGAGCAGTTGGCTAAAACCTTGTTTCCGATCGGGGAGCTTACCAAGCCCCAGGTCCGCCAACTTGCTTCAGAGAACAATTTGATCACTGCGGATAAGAAGGACTCCCAAGGGTTGTGTTTTATAGGAAAGGTACGTTTGCCCGATTTTCTTCAACAACAATTGAAGCCTAAAAAGGGTGTCATCGTTGAAGTACCCATTGATGCCGAACACTATCAGCTTGCGGTACCGAAATTCGGTACCAAGGCCAAAGAACTGGCCTTCTATGCGGAGAAGCCCGTGTATCAAAAACATCACGGCAAGGTGGTGGGCGAACATCAAGGGGCACATTATTTTACCAAGGGCCAACGCAAGGGGTTGGATGTAGGAGGCACCAAGGAACCGCTATTTGTCATCGAGACAGACGTAAAGGAAAACATTATCTACACCGGTCAAGGAAAATCACATCCTGGTCTCTACCGGCGCACCCTGTTTGTTACCAATGACGAGCTGCATTGGGTACGTCCAGACCTGGAGTTGCATATAGATGAGTCCATGGAGGTCATGGCCAGAATCCGTTACAGGCAACCCCTGCAGAAAGCCACATTACATCAGATTGATTGTGGGCTTTATGTTGATTTTGAAGAAAAACAGTCGGCCATCACAGAAGGCCAGTTCGTGGCTTGGTACATAAATGACGAGTTAATCGGTTCTGGAGTAATTTCATGAAAGGGGAACGCCATAGGCCATCAGTTAAATAATCAAAACATCTAACCCATCAGCATATAGAAAGTATACCATGCAAAATAAGATTACGGAGCTTTTTGACATAGCGTACCCCATTGTGCAAGCAGGGATGATTTGGGCCAGTGGCTGGCGTTTGGCCGCAGCGGTTTCCAAGGCAGGCGGATTGGGCATTATCGGTTCCGGATCTATGTATCCCGATGTTCTTCGGGAACATCTACAAAAATGCAAACAGGCCACCAACAAACCCTTTGGGGTAAATGTGCCTATGCTGTATCCCGATCTTGAGGAAATCATGGATATCCTTGTGGAAGAGGAGGTGAAGATTGTTTTTACTTCGGCCGGTAATCCCAAGGTGTGGACTTCTTTTCTCAAAGAACGGGGAATTATCGTGGTGCATGTGGTAAGTAGTGTAAAGTTTGCCTTAAAAGCCCAGGAAGCCGGTGTGGACGCGGTTGTGGCCGAAGGATTTGAGGCCGGCGGGCACAACGGACGGGATGAGACTACCACCCTTACCCTAATTCCAGCAGTACGGGAGAAAATACGTATTCCACTGATTGCGGCGGGCGGTATAGCTACAGGACGAGCCATGTTGGCCGCAATGGTACTGGGCGCTGACGGCGTACAGGTAGGCAGCCGTTTTGTGGCCAGCCATGAGGCTTCCTCACACCCCTTGTTCAAGGATATGGTGGTACAGGCAGGGGAGGGTGCCACCCATTTGACACTGAAAGAACTGGCCCCGGTTCGTCTGTTGAAAAATAAATTCTATCAAGATGTCCAACAGGCCTACGCCAGCGGCGCTACGGTGGACGAACTAAAAGACCTTTTAGGGCGCGCGCGCGCCAAACGCGGCATGTTCGAGGGCGATTTGGAAGAAGGGGAACTGGAGATCGGACAGGTGGCGGCCTTGATCCACGATATTAAACCGGCAGCCCAAATCATCGCGGATATGCTGACAGAATTTGAAACCGCAAAGGCAGAGGTCCAAAACCTATAAGGGATAAGAGACTGTCTGCTCCCATTCCTTTTTTGAGATTAATCCAGCAAGAGTTCAATATCCTTTATCAAGCGACGGATTTCCACCTCCTTGGTACCATCATAGATACCTCTAATCTGTTTTTCGCTGTCTACAAGCACAAAATTGGGCGTGTGGATAAAATCTTGCAAGGCGCCATCACCTTCCTCCATGACCGCAAAATAGCTCTTCCTGGCCAAGGTGTATATATGCTTTTTGTCCCCGGTGGCAATATTCCATTTAGAAGCTACGGCTCCATGCCTTTCCGCATAGTTTTGCAGTACCGGTACACTGTCCATTTCCGGGGTCACCGAGATCGATAACAACCTTACTGCTTCTACATCCATGAACCTTTCCTGTAGTTTTGCCATATTGGAAGTCATAATGGGACATATGCTCGGGCATCTGGTGAAAAAGAAATCGGTTACGTAGATTTTGCCCTCGTAATCTTGATGGGTAATCCGTTCACCAAGCTGATTGATTAAGCTAAAATTGGACACCCGATGGTTTTCCTTCAATTGCTGCATGCTCCCATCTACCAATTCCGGATTTAGATCAGCGGGTTGATAAATGGGAGGTTGTTTTTCGGTAATCACCATTTTATGGACGGCCACAATAGCAATCAGTGAAACAAAGAAAATCAGTTCCTTGGAAATGGTCGTATTGTTCATAAACCCCATGTGATGTGCTTAAGCGTTCCCTGTCTAACAGCACTTGACACTACAGCACGGATTTGGCAATCTCAATATCCGCATGTTGCCAAGCCGCATCAAATTCCTCCTTAATACGCTGTGCTTCTTCATTTTTATCCTGTGCCTGTAAGCTTTGATAAAGACCCAGAAGCGACCATCCATTTTGTCGCAGCACCTTCAGGTCCTCTTTATAAATGGACTCTGCTTCCGAATATTTTTCGGCCTGCATCAAAACTGCGCCTAGGTTCTGCCGTGTGGGGATATGCCAAGCCGCAGGTTCGGTATAGGTGAGCCCGTCTTCAAGGACCACCGCTTTTTTTAGGTGTTCCATGGCCTTGGGGAGATCTCCGTTAAGGGCGGCCAACTCGCCGGCCACTACTTCGTATGCAATTCCGGCAACAGCGGCGGAATTGTTATTTGCGGTTGCTACCAGATTTTCCAGATCGGGATCTTTTTTGAGCGCTGCAAGGGCCTCTAGTTCTTCCCGGGCCTCCTTGGCGTTGTTTTTTCTTATAAATGCCATACCTCGTGCGTAATGACGGATTAATCGCAAATGTTTTATTTCCGGATTGGGCGCAGGTATGGTGAGAATTTCATTCCATTTACCAAAGCGGGTATAGGCTAACATGGGGGTAGACGCAAAATCTTGTAGGAAATGCAGCGTAGCCAATTCCCCGGTGGGTACCTTTTCCGCGGTTTTCTTGGCGGCATCAATGGCCACATCGCTATCGCCCAAGAGGCTAGCGGCCGACCATAGGAAATGGATGTTGTGTGGATAATACCCCAGGGGATATAAGCCCTGTGAATAGCATTGTGAAATATAGTCCTCATCTGCCAGGATAGCGGCCTGATTGGTTTTAACCGCGTCCAGATACCGACCCACCCGAATATAGATATGCGAGGGCATGTGCACAATATGACCGGCAGCGGGCATTAGTCCCGCCAATTTATCGGCACTTGGAACCGCAAGATCGGGCTTGGGGAGTTCTACCATATGGATATAGTAGTGGTGCGCTCCCGGATTATTTGGATTAAGGGCAATGGCCTTTTCCAGTGCGGCCTTCGCCTCTGCGATATTTGGTGACGGATTGCCTTTATCATCCCAATAGTTCCAGGGTACGGTGTTCATTACCGATGCCGCGTAAAATGTCTGTACGTTGTCATCTTCCGGATATGCAGTCACCACCTTTTCCATGGCCTTCATATAAGCTATATTGAGTTCGGCTACGTCCGTTTCCAGATTTTCGCTATACCTGGATTCCAGTGCCTTGATCAACGCTTGCTCCTTGGGTGTGGCTGTTCCGGCGAGGCCTTTTGCCTTAGCCAACGCCTCGTTGTATTTTTTCTTTCGCGCCTCATCGGGCTGGGGATCGTTGATATTGGGCCCCAATGCGTAGGCCTGCCCCCAATAGGTCATTGCCGCCTTGGGATCTAAACGGGAGGCCTCCATGAACGAACGGTGTGCCTCCGCATGATTAAAGGCATAGGTGAGCCTTAGACCTTGATCGAAAAAAATCTGTGCCCGTTCCTCTGAAGTGGTAATGGGAAAATGCAAGTCGCCCAAATTCTCGAATAGGGGCGAAATTTGTTGTGTTGTGTCCACCTCGGTCAAAAGGTATTTGGCAACGGTGCATTTAATAAAATTAAAGGAAGCCTGTTGCGATTTATCCGGCCGATTTTCGGCGGATGACGGGATTAAAAAATAAACAAGGGCTACTAGCGCTACTCCAAGCAGCGCTAGGTTCATTTTTGTTTTCATCTGTTCAAATTTTAGGTTGTATTACGGTTGTTTATGCTTTCATTAGTTTTTGATTATGCTGTAAAAGAGTCAATAGCGGGTGCTGGCAATCCTGAGTGACAATAAGGGCCTATTGATGCTATATTGAGTCAAAACGTAACACAACGGGCTCCTATAGTTTAGGTGGGGGAAGAAAACAGTAGCGCACTACAGGTCAACACCTTTAAAGATAACGAAATTACAATAGATGCGGATGGGGAGTGTGTGATATGTGTAATATGCAGTTCGTCGTTGGTATTCATCCCGTTTTTCTGTGTAAACGGCAGTTTCGGCAGATCATGTCGTACCTATATGTAGTATTGGGGAAGTGTTCTAACTATGGCTTTCCCACTTTTTTAGAAGTGTTCGGACCAACCTGGGGTCCCGAATAAATAAACTTTTGGGATAAAAGTACTGTTGTAGGCATCTGTTGGCAAGCATAAAGGGATGAAGTCCTTTTGATGGCCTGGTACTTTGGCGGGGCATAGGGGGATTTAAAACGGCCCGGAAACGTATTGCTTTTCTTCCGGGCCGCTTAAGAAACTAATTGTCCTTCAAGGCCTTCCAATGGGAAAGGGCCAATTTTTCCATTTCGGCCTCATTGCCCAACCAGGGTACCAGGGTATTGAATGGTTTCCCCTCCCAGAAGTCGTTGTAAAAGAGGTACAACTTGCCATCATCTATTCGAAAGGTTTCGGGATCTACAGGTACTTTTTGATTCATTTTTGCTACAGCAAAGGCACAGTAGCCACCAAATTGAGGTAAATAGGCTGTCGGATTTTGCTGAAAGGACTTTTGGTTTTCCGCATTTACAAAATAGTAAGTCGCCCCCTGGTGCTTTGCTGAAAATTCAGCACTGCCCCTAGCGGCGGTATGAGTAGTAAAATAGTTGACCACATCATAGCCTTTATTGGCCAATTTGTTTTCGTCCGTATTGACACTTTGTGCTGAGATTATACCCGTTACCCCTAGGGCCACGGATAGCAACTTAATCTTTTTTTTCATGTTTTAAGTTTTTAAGGAATTAGATATGGCATCAAAGCTATGCTAGTTTTTTGTTCTATTAATGATAAAAAATACATTATATTTGCTCAATCGTACAAAATATCATGGATATACTGAGCGACATTTTGGAAAAAATTAGACTGTCCAGTGTGGTCTATTTTAAATCGGATTTTTCACCGCCCTGGGGCATGGACATTCCTAAAGGTCCTTTTGCCCAATTTCATCTGGTAACCCAAGGGAGTTGTTTGGCGCGAATAGGTGGTGAGACCTTTCCGCTGGAAGCAGGGGATGTTCTGGTCTTCCCTATGGGAGGGGAACATTGGTTGGCCGATCAAGAAACCAGTAAACGGGAAAATGGACCCAAGGTGGTGAGGGCCATTATGAACGGAAAGCCCTTGTTCCAAGGGCAAGCTGCCGCAACCACCCTGGTATGTGGACATTTTGATTTTGACCGAACAGTGGATCATCCATTGCTCAAGGAACTTCCTGAATTTATCCATATTTCACAGGACGAGAAAAAGGAACTTTCCTGGTTGCAGGGCATAGCGGATCTTGTTATCGAGGAAGCAGAAAAGAAATGGGAGGGGAGTCAGCTCATAAGCAACAAACTGGGAGAAGTCCTCTTTGTACATACCTTAAGGGCCTATTTTAACCGAGGCGCAAAAAGTGGTTTTGTGGCCGCCTTACAGGACCGTAGAATTGGGAAAGCCCTTAGGGAAATACACAACGCGCCCGAAGCGAATTGGCAGTTGCTTTCCCTGGCCCGTATTGCCGGGATGTCACGCACCGGTTTTAGCAAACGATTTAAGGACCTGTTAGGCGATACCCCTTTGAACTACATTACCCATTGGCGTATGCTACGCGCCAGGGAACTTTTGATCCTTGGGAGTCAATCCGTTGGTGAGATTGCCCATGCCGTGGGCTATAGTTCAGAGGCTGCCTTCAACCGGGTTTTTAAGAAACGAATGGCCCTAACTCCCTTAAAGTTTAGACAATCACGTGCATAGTTGGTTGTGACGACTGGTTTAAAAGGCCATGGAAAGAAGAAAGTTCCACCCATGCCCCGCCCTAATATCACATCACAATAGGATTTCCATTATATACTATTTTCCAATAAATTCGTATATTCAAAGTTCAGATGCATCTAATCCAGGATTAATTTTTTTTTCTATGTTACAACTTAAGCCGCTTTCCAAAGATTCCATTCCCAAGGCCGTAACCAGAGCAAAGCACTATAGGTTGCTCAATGAACCCATTCAGGCCGAAAGTATTTGCAGGGATATTCTAAAAGTTGAACCCGATCATCAACTTGCACTTTTGATCCTGATTTTAGCGATTACGGATCAATTTGGTGCAGAGAAACGTTCTTCCCCTGCTGAGGCACAGGAGTTATGCTCCCAGCTGAGCAGTGAATATGAACAACAATATTATCATGGTATTATTGAAGAGCGCTTAGGTAAAGCGGCCCTTAATCGAGACACGCCTAGGGTTAAGTATATTGCCTATGAACACTATCAAAATGCTATGCGTTTTTACGAAGAAGCGGAAAAGATCCGACCTCAGGGAAATGAGGATGCTGTGTTGAGATGGAATGCCTGTGTAAGGGGAATTCAGGAGTTTAAACTCCAACCGGCCAAGGACCGAGGTGGCGTACAGCCTTATTTGGACGTCTAGGTTTTAAACTGTGCTATATGTACAAAACTAATTTGGGTTCCCCGGTAGATTTTACTTGATAGGGGGCAGTTTCTTTTTCTTTTTACCAAACACTTTGCGGGCTATGATGGTAACTGGATCGTAATACCTATCTATAACACGTTCCTTGAGTGGTATAATACCATTATCGGTGAGGTTAATATGCTCCGGACATACATCGGTACAACAACGTGTAATATTGCACATGCCCGACCCGAAATCGTTTTTTAGTTCTGGGATTCGGTCTTCGGTATCCAAGGGGTGCATTTCGAGACTAGCCGCCCGAATCATAAATCGAGGACCGACAAATTCTTCTTTTTTATCGTGATCGCGAAGAATATGACAAACATTTTGGCACAAATAGCATTCGATGCACTTTCGAAATTCCTGAACGCGATCCACATCTTTCTGATACATCACATATCCCTTTTCGGTCTTGGCATCGGGATGTAGTTTAACCGGTTTTATTCTTTTATTCTGGGTATAATTCCAAGACACATCGGTTACCAGATCTTTGATTACGGGAAAGGTTTTTAGGGGTGTAATGGTAATCGTTTCGTCTGGCCCGTATTCGTTCATTCTGGTCATACAGGACAATTTTGGCTTTCCATTGATTTCCATACTACAGGATCCGCATTTTCCCGCTTTGCAGTTCCAACGAACGCCCAGATCGTTGGCCTGCTCCGCCTGAATTTTATGAATTACATCCAAAACCACCATGCCCTCCTTTACCTCAGTTTCAAAATTCACCAAAGCTCCACCGTCCCTGTCTCCCCTGTAGATTTGAAATTTACGTGTCGCCATGTTTTTTCGAATTAGAAGTTGTACTTCGTTTTATTTAATGGGTTATCCTTTTTTTGTATGGTCGTCGTTCGCTTTAAAAATTAGGTCTTCGCAGCTTCCTGTTCGCCTGCAATTTCCGCTTCAAGAGCTTCGATAGACGATTGCGCTATGCGCTCCAGCTCGGCATCCGGTGCTGGTCGCTCTACTTTGGTAAGCTGCATATTTCCATCATCTCCCTTGGTAATCACAATATTATAATGAAGCCATGCTGCCTGTTCTCCCGGGAAATCTGCCCGCGTATGCGCACCCCGGCTTTCTTCCCTTTCTAGCGCGGCCCGTGCAACGGCTTCTGCGGTAATCAAAAGGTTGCGCAAGCCCAAAGCCTCATGCCAACCAGGGTTAAATTGGCTTGTACCTTTTGCCTTCACCGTGGTATAGGCCTCCTTAATTTCTTCCAATCGATCGATTCCCAGTTGGAGCTCGGCCTCTGTCCTTATAATGCCTACATTGGTCTGCATGTTCTGTTCCAATTCTTCATGTAATAGATAAGGATTGGCTCCCGAATCACGGTTTAAAATGGCGGTGGCATTCCGAATTATTTTACGTATTTGCTCCTTGTCCAATACGGAATGTGTAGTTACTTTTTTAGCATAAGTTGCAGCATTTTTACCCGATAAATATCCAAAAACAAGAAGATCGGACAAGGAATTACCACCCAGGCGATTGGCCCCGTGCATTCCGGCAGCGCATTCCCCACAGGCAAACAATCCGGGAACGGAACTCATGGTTGTATCGGCATCCACCCGTATACCTCCCATAAAATAATGGCAGGTAGGACCCACTTCCATGGGTTCCTTGGTAATATCCAGTTCCGCTAAAACTTTAAATTGATGGTACATGGAGGGTAATTTCCTCTTAATGTCCTCGGCCGACCGTTGGGTGGCTATGTTGAGGTAGGCTCCCCCATGTGTTGAACCTCTTCCCGCCTTAACTTCTTCGTTGATTGCCCGTGCAACCACATCCCTGGTGAGCAATTCCGGAGGGCGTCTGGCATTGGGGTCGCCAGCGAGCCAACGGGCAGCTTCTTCCTGGGTGTCGGCGGTTTCGGAGCGAAATCGTTCAGGGATGTAATTAAACATAAACCGAGTCCCCTCATTGTTCAGAAGGATTCCACCTTCGCCGCGAACGCTTTCGGTGACCAAAATGCCCTTCACCGATAGTGGCCATACCATTCCGGTAGGATGGAACTGATTGAATTCCAAATCCATAAGTTCTGCACCGGCTTCATAAGCCATGGCATACCCATCACCGGTATATTCCCACGAATTTGAGGTTACATCCCATGCTTTTCCTCCCCCGCCGGTAGCAAATATGATCGATTTGGCCTTGAATATTGTAAAGGTACCCGTTTCACGCCACATACAGACAATTCCGCATGCTTCTCCATGTTCATTTTTAAGCAGGTCCAGAGCGGTGCATTCCATATAGGTCTCAATTCCCTGATGGATGCCGTGATCTTGTAATGTACGTATCATTTCCAGGCCCGTTCGATCTCCTACATGCGCCAATCTTGGGTAACGGTGTCCGCCAAAATTCCTTTGGTTAATCAAACCGTTCTTGGTCCGATCAAAAACAGCTCCCCATTCCTCTAAGAGACGTACACGTTCTGGAGCGAGCTTTGCGTGGAGTTCCACCATACGCCATACATTCAGAAATTTCCCCCCTCGCATCGTGTCCCGAAAATGAATTTTCCAATGGTCGCGCTCATCCACATTGGCCAGGGCAGCGGCCATACCACCTTCGGCCATTACGGTATGTGCCTTGCCTAACAAAGATTTCATTACAATCCCGGTGCTCATCCCTTGGGCCGAAGCCTCAATGGCAGCACTGAGTCCAGCTCCCCCGGCACCAACGATAAGTACATCGTGCTCAATGGTCTTTATTTCAGATATATCTAACATCTTCGTTTTTTTTACTTACCCCCAGGTGTTGAGGTCCGTGATGTATCCCATGGAAACCATGCGGACGTAGAAATCGGCAATCATTATCCAAATTAAGCTGAGCCAAGCAAATAGCTCATGACGTTGGTTGAGCCAGCCGACAATTTTTCCATTTTTGTGGGCTATATTTCCTCTAGCGCCACAGGAGTAACAGTCCCTACTGCCGCTTAAAAGATGTCGTATGGAATGGCAACCAAAGGAATAAGCGGCGAGGAAAATGGGATTCCCCAATAACAGAATGCTGCCTACTCCGAGCCCAAACTCCCCACCTCTAAAAAAAGATAAATAGGCGTCATAAAAGAAGACCAGGATATAGAACATGGCAAAGTACATGGCGTATCGATGTAGGTTTTGCACGAGCATGAGTCCCGTTTCCCCTTTATATCCTGATTTTCCCTTGCGGGGCAGGGCCCCTACGGCGCAAGCAGGGGGAGTTCCCGTAAACGCTCTATAATATGCTTTTCTGTAGTAATAACAGGTGAATCTAAATATCCCAGGAATCGCTAGGATAAGTAGCGAGGGGGATGGGGGAATCCAACTAGGCCACCAATCGGGCCATGCGCCAAACAGGGAATGTTCCATAGGTGCAGCGCCGGCTACACCTTCCTTGATAAATAGGAGGGGAGAATAAAATGGGGCCAGATACCCCCCGAAGCCTTCTTGTCCGGCACTGTACCAATAAAAATCGGCCTGCCAGGCAGACCAAAAGCCATATACAAGAAAGGCGGTAAGCCCAAAAAGTACCATACCCGGATACAACCACCATTTGTCCTTGCGCAAGGTTTTGGCAAACCCTTTTGCGCCAACGGCAGTAGAAGCGGATGTTGACATATAGTAATGTTTAGTTGGGCCTTTTTTAGTATTGCCAGTTAATTGGATACAATTTAGTGAAAAAGTTAATTTTTTTTCACTTTTTTATGGATTTAATAAAATTTGCGTTAAATGGCTGTGTATTGCGAGGCTACGATACGGGAATCAGAAGTTTTGATCGGACGGTTAGTATGCCGTTATTCAAGGAAATTGTCGGCCCATGGGAAAATTTCGGATTGCTACCTATGAGCCGGGTGTCGTGCCCCTTTGTCCTCAGCGATTATTTTTAGAACCGCCCCTTTCCCTTTATGAAATACGTTTTCCACAATTTTTCATTAATAAAGGGAATCGGGGAACAATCCTAAATGCCCCCAACTCCCTTTTGCACTACACCAAGTGTTGTTTACCTGATATCGTTCTTTTTCAAGAAGTTTAAAATAAAGTCGGCAATTTCATCGCCTTTTTCTTCTAGGGCAAAGTGCCCCGTATCCAACAAATGGAATTCCAAATTTTTCAGATCCTTTTTATAGGGATGTGCGCCTACGGGAGGAAAAATATAATCGTTCTGGCCCCAGACAACCAACATAGGGGGCTGGTATTCCCTAAAGAGTTTTTGCCATCCAGGATATAAAGGCACATTGGTTCGGTAGTCATAGAACATGGCCAATTGGATCTCGTTGTTTTCGGGTCTGCTCAAATGTTGCAGGTCCACATGCCAGTTGTCCGGACTTACCTTGGTGGAATCCTGTACACCGTGTAGGTATTGCCATTTTAAACCGCCAAGTTGGTGAAAACCTTCAAGTGCTTTTTGGGTCTCTCGCGTATTGTTCGCCCAATTGGCGCGCAGGGCATCCCAGAAATCGGCCAGGCCTTGTTCATAGGCATTTCCGTTCTGTACAATGAAGGAGCTTACCCGCTCGGGATGTTCGGCAAAGATGCGATAGCCCACGGGAGCACCATAGTCCATGACATAAAGACTGTAACGATCAATGTTCAATTGTTCCAATAACCCATCTACGATGTCGGCAAAATTGTCGAAGGTATAGTCAAATTCTGCCATAGGGGGCTGCTCACTGCGTCCATAACCCGGATAATCGGGGGCGATCAGATGATAGTCCGATGACAGGTCACGGATCAGGTTTCTGAACATGTGAGAGGAAGTAGGGTAGCCGTGTAACAATACTAGGGTAGGTGCGCTAGGGTTACCGGCTTCGCGATAAAAAATTTCCAGACCATTGACTTCCAGGGTCTTGTGAAGGGTAGGGTAGGTGCTTTTCTCTTTCGAGCTTAAGAGCTCTTTGACGGGGTCCCCATCCAAGGGTTGTACGGTGCCGGAAACCAAACCGAGGTAAGTTCCTGCCACTAATAGGGATACTAAGGAAAATTTCATTACTGTTTTCATCTTGTTTGTTTTTAGATTTTAATCAATTCGTGGTGTTGAATAACATTTATTACCGAACGTTCGGTAAATTTGTCGAACAAAAAAATATCAACTTACATAACGTGCTCGAATTTTTTTTAAAGCGTCCTCAAAAATGTCCGTGGTGCCCATGCCCTTGGCCACTACCAAACTCCCCTGCACATCAATTAGGCTTTGAATGGCCAATGCCTTGGCTTCCGATTTTGAACGTTTCAGATCCGTACCCAATTTGGTAAAAGCATCTACCCACTGTTGTAGGCCCTGAGCAATCTGTTCCCCAAATAGTGCCATCCCCGTATCCATGCTCATGGCCCTAAAAATGCAGATGGCCTCGCCCTTTTGGTAGAGCTGGCGCGTATTGTCCAACGCTAGCGCCAAACGTTTTTTTGGAGTTTCGGCCTCGTTCACGAGGACGCCATAAATATGTTGGGTCACCCAATCCTCCACATAGGCTAGGACCGCACTGGCCATTTCCTTTTTGCCGCCAGGAAAGCGATGGTACAGGCTTGCCTTTTTAAGGCCCGCAGCCTCGGCCAGTTCCATTAAACTGGCACCATCATAGCCCTTGGCGCGTAAAACGGACATTAGTCCCTGCAGCATTTCCGGATCTTGTACTTTCTGTGGTCGCATGGGGCAAAGATAATCGATTATTATTAATTACCGAACGTTTGGTAAAACTTAACTTTTCTTTTTGTAAATCACTAAATCCCTTTCGCAACAAATAGGCTGGGAATCAGGAGTTCGCCAATTCGGCATGTAATTCCTTAAAGTAGCTAAAAGCATCCGCGAGCCGTGAACCGTGCCAGGAAAAATATTCGCCATCCACCAGACATATTTTGGCCTGTGGTCGTAGCTGTCGTGCCTCCGCCCTGTGTTTTTCCCTAAACGGATACGGTTCCGATGATAAAAAAATGACATCCGCAGGGACGCTTTGGAACGTTTGTTCATCAATTTCCGGATATCGTGTTTGGTTGGCGAAGGCATTGGTAAAACCGTTGAGGGTCAATAAGGAATGTATAAAAGTGTCCTTCCCAATGGTCATCCATGGGTTTTTCCAGATAAGATAGAGCACCCGAAGCTTGGGTTTGCCCTTTACGAATTCCTTAAATTCCGCGACCTGCCCATTTATTTTGGTGATTAGGGCCGCGGCCCGTTCGGCGCAGCCAAAAAGTTGACCGAAATGGGCTATCATTTCCAGGGAGTCTTCCACCGTGGCTACATCCGAAACGTATACTGGATACTCTTTTTCCAGTTCCGCCACTATTTCCTTTGTATTTTCTTCCTTATTGCAGAGAACAATATGGGGCTGCAACGCCCCTATTTTTTTATAAGAGATGTTTTTGGTACCGCCCACCACTTTTTTTTGTTGGATCAGATGCGCTGGGTGCACGCAGAATTTGGTAAGTCCAACAATGGCCTCTTCCAATCCCAGGGCCACCAATAATTCCGTTTGGGAGGGGACAAGGGATATGATACGGGTAGGGGATCGGGTCAGTATAAGTTTTCTCCCCAATTGATCTTTTAGCTGTGTGCCCATCATTCAAAAATAACCTATCGGACAGATTGCTTTCAATGCAATACCGTTATGGACCAAAGATTCCCTATTACTTAGCGTTATTGTTTTAATTTATCAAACTCCGACGGCTCTTCCTTCTTGGGAAAGCTGTTGTTTTCCATATCGATATCGGCAAATTCGAAATTCGGATCCAAATGTACTTGCTTTACCTCCTTTTCCTTGATAAAGGTCTTTTTGATCAGGTGTTCGTTTAAACGCCAGATATCGGCCGGCAGGCGATCAACTTCCTTGGTGCCGTCCGTGTACTCCCATTCCACGGTAACGGGCATAACCAGTCCGCCTACATTCTTGATGGTGAGCTCATAGATATTCTTGTCTGCCAGTTGTTTCCTAAGCTCTGTTTCGTCCAATCGGGACAGAAATTGGCCGTAGTTGGCATCCGGGGTGGAAATCATGGTTATATCCTCCGGTCCGCTGGTGAAGTCCTTTGCTTGCTCACCGGCGCTTTCTCCTCCGATCTTAAGGTTCACCTTTTGGGTTTCTCCTTCCAAGTTGATATCCTTTTCCAATACCTTGAACCACTTTACATTGGTAAGTTCCATATCGGTTTGATCCGTGGTGAAGAACCAACCTCGAAAGAACCAATCGAGGTCGGCCGCTGTGGCATCTTCCAAGGTCCTGAAGAGATCGGCCGGATTGGGGTGTTTGTATTTCCAGCGGTTGGCATATTCCCTAAAGGCCTCATCAAAAAGTTCGCGTCCAATGACCGAATTCCGCAAAATTTGCAGGCCTACCGTAGGCTTTTGATAGAAATTGGCCCCGATCTGTTGTAACAGTTCATTGTCCGAGGTAACCATAATAGGGCGCATAATGCTCTTGTCACCGCTCATATAGGGCACAATGGTTTTAGGGGTGGTATGGTTAAACTGTGGATACCGCTCTTCCAGGGTACGTTGGTGTATGAAGGTGTTAAGGCCCTCGTCCATCCACATCCACTTTCGTTCATCAGAGCTTACGATCATGGGAAACCAATTGTGACCTACTTCATGGATTATGGTGCTGATCATCCCAGCCTTGGCCAGTTCGCTAATTTTTCCATTTTTGGGTCGGCCCCCATTGAAACTGATCATAGGGAATTCTATGCCAATGTTGGAGGTGTTTACTGAAATAGCCGCGGGGTAAGGGTATTCAAAGGTAGCATCGGAATAGACCTCCAAGGCGTGTACCACAGCTTTTGTAGATTCCTCACTCCAAACAGGAAGGCCCTCCTTGGGATAGAAGGACATGGCCATTGTGATATGGTCCGAGAACTGTACGGCCTGTGCATCCCAAATAAATTTACGGGAAGAGGCAAAGGCAAAGTCGCGCACATTGGTGGCCTTGTATTTCCAGGTTTTGGTTCGGTTGGCCTTGGTCTTTTCGTTGGCCTCGGCCTCTTCTGGGGTAACGATCATCACAGGGGCGTCAAAGGATTTGCGGGCTTGGTCCAAACGCTTGCGCTGTTCGGCAGTTAGCACGGCATCGGTATTCTGTAGCTCTCCGGTAGCCGCGATGAGATGATCGGCAGGTACTTTGATCTCCACGTCATAGTCACCAAATTCCAATGCAAATTCGCCCAGTTTCTGGAATTGTTGATTTTGCCAACCCTCCGTATCGTTGTATACGGCCATCCTTGGAAACCAATGGGCAATGAGATAGACCGTATTGTCGTCCTCAGGGAAGTATTCATAACCTTCCCTGGAGAGAAGGTATAGGCTGCGATCGGTAATGGGATAGGACCAGGCAATGGAGAAGCTGATGGAGGTACCCGATTTCAAGGGTTGGTCCAGACGTATTTTCATCATGGTGTTGTTTACCAACGAATTCATGGATTTTCCGTTGGCATCCTTTACATATTTTATGGTATAGCCCGCGGGAAAATCAATGGCCCGGGTAAGGAATTGCATATGCCTGGTGGTCATGGAATCCCTAACCGTGCCCATGACTTCACCAAAGTCCTCATTTTCCTTACGGTTCACGTTTTGATCCAATTGTACCCATAGGTAACTAAGGTCTTCCGGGGCGTTATTGTGGTAGGTAATGGTCTCTTCCCCGCTGATCATGTTGTTCTTTTCATCCAGTTCCGCTTTAATAACATAATCGGCGCGTTGCTGCCAATAAGCTTTACCCGGTGCCCCACTAGCGGATCGGTAAGGGCTTGGCGGTTCGATCATACGATCTATGGGTTCAAATTTTCCTTCCCAGTTTTGTGGGCCCTGGGCTTGGAGACTTACGAGTAAGAAGCAGGAGAACAATACGGAAAAAACAAGTTTCATATCTGTCTATTGATTGATTTAGATTCGGCCAACAAGGTAAGAAAAGTTATGGGAACGTGGAAGTATCTTCCGGCGGGTCCTTTGTTAAAATGCAGGATGGGAGAGCTCTATGTCGATAGGCACAAATTTTGGGACGAAAAATGATATTCAAGCTTTGAATTTAGGTACAGGACTGTAATTAGCGCCTAAGGGCTTTTAGTTTTCTGCGCAACCTAAAGACAAAGAAAGTAGGTATCAAGGCAATGAGAAGACCCCATAAAAGTCCCTTAAAAACAAATTTCATGGTCTGCGGGGTGTCTATATCGTGGCGATGGTTCCAGAACTCTACGATCTTTCCATCTTTGATTCGGAATACATTGATAATACTGAAGGGTTCATCGCTTGCTAAAAAGAATTTTCCGAATAAGGTATTGGGCCTGTAAGAAATCGTCCATCGGGTAGCTACAAGGTCACCTTCGGCCACTTGGTAATCGAACTTACAGTCCATCTCCCCATTGTTCCAAAAGAAATCCGCTATGTTCTTCTGCTCTACTGCCTGTTCGGTAACTCCTTTTCGGTCCCCGATATCGTGAACAACATAGGTGTCCGCTACGTATTTTTTGTAGTTGCCGGTATTGTTGCTGAACCAGAGGTCCAGGAAAAAATTTCGTGCAATTTCCTTGTTTATCTCTTCCTGGGTTCGCGTGGTGCTAAAAGATTCCTGTGCTGCTCCAGGAGGGCATAACATCAGTAAAAATACGATATACAACAGCTGTTTCATAATTAGACCTTTAGGCGTTTTTTGATGAATTTGATCTGCCCCCTGTGGTTCGATTCATGCTCGCACACATGAAACCATTTGCAGTAGTTGTTGGTGGGTTCGTTTTCGAAGAAGGGTTCCGATATCATAATCCAGGAATCGTCCCTTTTGGCAAACTCCTTTTTGGTCACCTCCCGTACCTCCTTCATTTTGGTGAGGTAATAGTCTATTGTGTTCCCTTTGATCTGCTTTCGGCCTTCTTCGCCCAGGCCCATCGGGACATCCCATTCCTGTTTTATTTCATCGTTCCATGTTCCCCAGGTCATTTCGTCAAAGGTGTTGAGTTGATAATAGCGTTCCGTGGCTGCCAGGTGCAATAGCATGGCCCCAATGGAGTTGGACTGATCATCAATTTGAAAATCCAATTGTTCCATAGTGAGGTCCTTTACCGATTGAATGACCCATTGGCGCATCATGGTCATGGTAGATAAGAGGGTTCCGATCTGTGGGGAATAGCCTTCTTGGGGCCCTATCAAATAGATGCTCTCCGCGGGTGCAGCTGGTACTTGGTGAGCGAAGTTGAGCATGGGAACGGTTACCAATCCGGCCGTTGCCAGGGCAGTGTTCTTAAAAAAATATCTTCTGCTAGTATTTTTGTTGTTTTTCATTTAGAATGTATTTGATTTAGTAATTAGTTAGTATGATGTTTTGCAATGGTTTCCTCGCTTAAGCGTAAAAAGCGAGCCGCATTGTTGTACAATATATCCCGCTTCTGTTTAGGGCTAAGAAAAGGAGCGGTCTCGATTGCTTCTAGCCCCACTTCAATAGTTCCCGGCCAATTCATTTGATCGGAACCAAACAATACGCGTTTTCCGTAACCGGCCTCAACAATACGCTTTAAATAGTTGTGAAAGGCCTTTCTTGGAATTGCGTAGCAAATGACCCCCACATCCACATATACTTGAGGATGCGCCCATAATACGGCCAAAAGATCATCGATCATTGGATATCCGGCATGCATGAGGTAAATCCGTAATTTGGGATGTCGCATTAGCAATTCTTCCACTACTAGGGGACTGTGTAATTTTGCCCGATAATTTTCAACGCCGGGAAGGTAAGGCGCCCCAGGGGGTCCCGTGCCTACATGTATTCCCATGGGGATGTCCAAAGCCTCTGCAATTTTGGCATATGGGGCGAAAAGCGAATCACTGGGTGATACGCCGTTGTATTGAATGGCAACCTCTCCAAAGACCTTGAACTTACCTGAAGCCAGGAGCATCTGTACTTTTTCCGCTGTCATCCCCTTATGAAAAAAACTAAATCCCAGACCGGGAATGATCCGTTCACCCCCCTTTTCAATATAGGCATCAAGCAGGGAACCACTGGTCATAGCATAGATATTGTGCTTTTCCAACAGTTTTAGGGTTTGATCCATCACTTCTTGGTCGCTCGCCGGCCCCCATATGGCCGTTTCACATGTTGGATTTTGTAGTAACTCCATAAAAGCGGAAGCCCAGGGCCTTGACGGGTCATGTATCGGCATCTCTAGCGGTGGGGCGCAGATGGCGTTAGGGGGCGGCCC
This sequence comes from Eudoraea algarum, assembly GCF_050589645.1. Classification (NCBI taxonomy): domain Bacteria; kingdom Pseudomonadati; phylum Bacteroidota; class Flavobacteriia; order Flavobacteriales; family Flavobacteriaceae; genus Eudoraea; species Eudoraea algarum. Next base: position 237,498 of record NZ_JBNGOQ010000005.1, read on the forward strand.
GTTTTGGGCGGCGGGAAGGGCGTGTAGATGCATATCAATAATAGGAAGTTTGTCCTGAGTGTACAGGTCAATGCTTATGAACATTATAATCAACAAGACAACGGCCCTCATAGATGATTGAGTTAGTGTATCACAAATGGCCAAGGGGGACACGAACGGATAACGCAGAGGGGATAATTGTGCGTATACCGCACTAAGGCACAACAAGATAGGAATTTATTGTGTGATATAAAATCGAAAGGAGCATTTCCATGGGTGCAATGTGCGGCTATCACGGATTCATGTACCGTTTGTACGAAAAGATGTATGGTTGCTGTTTAAATGGAAATGATTCCGCTCTTTTAGGAATCCGGAGGTGGAGGGGGTAGATCTAAGGTTTGCTGTACCACGGCCTCCATGGCCCTCAAATAGGCCTCGGCCAGAGGCTGCAGCCCCATACGGTGCATCTTGAGTACATCGGAGCGGTTAGAGCCAAAAAAAGGCTCTACCAAAATGGCGGGAGCCCTGCCGGATACGAGGGAAAGATACCCTCTTGCCCCTTTTTTTCGCACTTTTACACCCCGGTCTGTTTTTCCGGCCCTCTTGAACAGTGTCACAAGCTCTAGTTGTGCCAGGTTGGCAAACCGTAGGGACCCGGGAGTACCGCTACTGAAAACTTCGCTTCCCGCGGCCGTGAAATAGGCCGAGTTGAAATGCAGTTCCATGGAAAACTCGGCTCCCCAGGTGTTAACTTCCCCATAGACCTTTTGAATCTCTTTGGTATACGAACCTTGATATCTCCTGGTAAAGACTTTGAGTTCCACCTCGTAGTTCTCCGCGCTGTCCAGCATGCGGCTTGCCAATTCTGAATTAAAGTCAAATTCCGATCGATCGATGGGTGTTATGGCCTGGGCCCCCTGCTTTTTGCTGTTGTGCCCAACGACCACTGCTATTTTCCCTGTTTTCATTGTTCTGCCTTTGGGTATATACGCAGGGTAGGGCGAAGCTAGGTCAAAATCAAAAGTTAAAAGTTAAGACCTTTAAATAGGGCTATTGGACCTTTTTGGAAATTGCAACGGTCGCATACCTGTAGTACAGGCCATCTAGGGATCTAAGGTACAGTCCAGGACCAAATCGGGGTCCAAGGGCAAGGTAGACGCTTGGAATTCTTGTTCAAAGGTAGCACCTAATACGTCAAAGGCATTGTCAAGAATCTCCAGATATTGCAGCAATACCGCGTTCTTCCCGGGGTTGTTTTCCTCAGCTTCGGCAGTAAAGGCAGGAAGCGCCTTATAGGCATAGATGGGCAGATCCGGAATATCGGTTTCCACGATGTCCCGGGAGACCTCAATTCGTTGATATCCAATTTCCCGCGCATCAAAGGCTACAAGATCGGCCTCTTCCAATATGTAGAGACAACAGTTCATGGATTGCTCCTCTTTAGGTTGAATGTTCAAGAAAATAAGCGACTCGGGTATTATGGTCCCTGTTTCCGTCATACAGGTATACGCCCCCTCGCCCGTATTGGGTACCTTAATATTCCAGAGCCGTTGATACCCCCGCAGATGTATTTTTCTGATAGCGCCGTCATAGGGCCTTCCCAGGGTCCGTTCCATACTTGGCTGTGACATTAGGGAACCGTATCCGATAAGTCCCACCTGTTCCTTGGACATATTGCCGGTTTCGTCGTCCGTTTTGGACGAGCAGCCCAATAGGAGGCCTACAAAAAGAAAGATCCAGATAGGTGCTACCATAAATGCCTTAACCTTGAACACGCTTGTGGTTTTCGGTACCATAGTACTTTAAGGTACAAATTTCCGGGACAATCAGGAAATAGAAGGTTTTAGGAATTTTGGCAAATCCGGAAATTAATCCTTATGATGCTTTTCCAGGGTAAATGCGTACAGAACTTAGATTGACCTTCAAAGGTGCCAATAGGATAAATTGTGCAGACTGGTATGGGAATTTAGAATAAAAACAACCTCTAATTTAATATAAAGTATATTTTTGTTGTAGCAATTTCTTTACCGAATAACTACCAAACCAATTAGAGCCGTTTTTTCGTTGGCTTAGAAATGACCAAAGACAAATTGAGACTTTCCCCCACCATTTTATTTTTCTTGTTTGTATGTCTGAAGCTACAGGCTCAGGACCCTCAACTAAACTACCTTCCAGAGAACAGGAAACATATAGAAAACTACCTCAAATCTATAGAACAACATCGTCTTGCTACTTTGGATGGAGACAACATTTCGGAAAAGCGAAAGATATATCGGGAGAAAACGGAAAAATTCATCCAGAATATTCAGGACAGCGTTTTTATTTTTGGAGCATCCCTCACAGAAAATTTAAAACCGTTATTACAAAGGATTTACAAAGGTAATCCTCAAATAGATACTGATAATCATTATTTCTTTTTCCATCGATCTTCGATACCTAATGCCGCCTGTTATGGCGATGGATCTTTTGCTATAAATATGGGGATGTTTACCTATTTGGAAAATGATGATGAACTCGCCTTTATTTTAAGTCACGAGATGGCCCATCTTCTCTTGAACCATGTGAACAAAAAAGCAGAGAGATATATAGATACCATAAATTCGAAGGCCATTCGAGAAAAGTCCAAAGCCATAAAAAAACAGCGTTACAACACCATAAGGGATGGTCGTGCCCTGGTGAAAGATCTCACCTACGAATTGATGTCCCACAGTAGGCATGCAGAAGCTCAGGCTGATTCCTTAGGGCTAATTTTGTTGAAGAATACTGGATACAATCCGCATGCCGCCTTATCCGCCTTGACAAAATTGGGCAAACTGGAGCAAATTCGCTTTATCAAAGCTTCCAAGATAGACAGTATCCTAAATTTTGAATCCTTTCCTTTTCGTCTGAATTGGATTGAAGAAGAAGAAACCCTCTTTAATATTAGCGAAAGTAGCAATGATTATGCCTTTGACAAGGATTCTCTAAAGACCCATCCTGAAATCCCTTATCGATTGGAGAAACTGCATATGGAGCACCAAATAGAGGAGAGCCAAAATACCACAAACTACCTTCCCCAACTTAAGCAACTGGCCAAAAAACAGCAGCTGCATACCTTATTGGATTTTAACCAACTGGACCTTGCTTTGTATGAATCACTCATAATGATACAAGACCAGCAGGAGCATCGGGAAGGGGTAGTGAAAACTGCGGTAACCCTAAAAAAAATGTATTTAGCCAAAAAGCGTCATAAAATGGGAAAGTATGTACCTCAAAGCAGTCCATTTTCGGAGGAGATACATTTAAATCGTATTCGTTCATTTGTTCATAAACTGGAGTTGAAACACATTCGAAAAATTGGTTATTATTTTTGCCACAGGTATGGTGCAATAGCCGGGGATCATATTGAATTTTTGGACGCTAAGGACTTTTTTGAATCATTAAATCAATAATAACAATGAAGAACATTACTCTTTTAACACTACTATTACTTGTATCAAATATTAATGTATATGCGCAAAACCGCACTATTGCCAATATTACCAAATTCAATGTTAAGAATTCCGGTGCTATATCTGATGGCGAAAATGATGTGGACGGTTATTATTTCTTTTACGAGGTGGATAAACTTGAAAACAAGGAACGGGAATATGCGATACAAATTTTGGATAAGAATCTAAATGATGTGGCTACAAAATCCATGATAAGTAAAAAAAGGACGGTCTTGATCGGAAAGGGTTTTAACGGCGATCAACTTACCTTTGCCCTGTTCAGCAAGCTGGACAAAAAAATTGAAATCGTAAGTTTTGACAAACAGGCCAACAACCTAACTCCAATCCAATTGCCGGTGAGCCCTGGCGAGTTTAGGCGACTTGCTTCCCAATCCAAGGCACGACCGTTAAATCTATTACTTCCTGTAGACAATAAAGGATTTTTACTGAAACGTCTATTGACAGGTAAAAAATCAGGATATGCTATGCAATATTTTCCCACGAATGGTGGAAAAAAATGGGAATTCCATTCCGATAAAACTTCGCAGGAAACCTTGGACATAAGCACCATAGCAATTAATGAAAAAGTAGTGGTGTTGTTGGAAAAATCACAGCGTTATGCAAGTTCTGCAAAGATGTCACTAAGAACTATAGTCTTGGAAATTGATACGGGCAACCTCCTCTTCACTAGAGATTATGATGAACTAGACCCTCGGCTCATTACCAATGCCTTTATAACTAAGGAAGATCAGATTGTTTTTCTGGGACAGTACTACAAACCCAAGGCCAAATTGGCCAAAGCGGAAAGTTTGGGATTGTATACCGAAGTATACCATATGGACGGAACCTTGTCCTACGAGAATAAATTGAGTTGGAAAGATCATATCAGCAAAAAGGTCGCCATCAAAAAGGGTAGTAAAACCAAAGATTACGGATATATCTATTTCCACGAAATCGTACGCATGGGCAACGATGGGTACTATGCCATCGGGGAGCAGTATTCAAAAAAGGCTGATGCGGCAGGTATTGCTTTAGGCGTCCTGGCGGCAGCAGGTGGGGGAGCTACCGCAGGCGGATTTACCAAGCTTACCATTACCGATGCTATTGTATTTAAATTTGATAATAAATTTGATTTAATTGATGTTGAAATATTTGAAAAAGGCAAATCCAACATACCGAACGTTTTTGATTTCGGAAGTCCTCAAATGAATGCCCATATGGTAAAGGCTCTTGGAGGATTTGATTATGCCTATACCCAAATTGATAAAGAGAATAATCGGTTTTACGCCAACTTCATTGATTATGAAAGGTTAAAAGGGGAGCAGAATAAACTTGCCTTTAAGACTATTATCCATGATGAAGGAGAATTGTCTTCCGACAAAATTTATCTCGAGGAAGGGAAAACAAATTTTTTCCCATTACCTGCCAAGATAGGATATGTGTTGTTGATGGAATATGATAAGGAGAAAAAAGAAATTTCCATACACACTGAAAAACTGAATATTGAATAACCCCCCTTCTTGAATTATCCCTAGGGTTTTTTGGAATAAGTGGTGATTAAGAGCTGATTGGTTTGAGGTTATGCTTTACGTTAGGATTTCTAAATTCTGAGTTGACATTTTAAAATTAGGGTTTGCATTTTATACCATTAACTTTTAACAGTCAACTATGACTCTTAATCCTTATGATGTTTTTCCAGGTGATTGCGCAACAGGTCCTCCCCAAAATCGTTGGTGAGGTCGCGGACTACAGAATGTACATGATTGGCGCCGTTTTGGGTGTTGTCGTATTCAATTAGTAAGCTAGGGCCCTGTATGCGGTAATAGTGCCCTACTCCTGGCCGTAGTCCCCCGGCCCAGGCAAAATAGAGCCTGTCCAGTCCGCCTTTTTCAATTTTGCCCCATAGGTTTTGGGCATAGGTGGCTTCGTAATTATCCACATATACATGCAACAATTGGAGGAAGATTTTCTTTTGGGCAGCCGTCAGGGCCACATAACCTATGCCCTTGGGCTCGAGGGCAGTTACTTTTCTTTTGGTACGGGTAAGGATTTCACGGGGGGCCTGTTCGGAAAATCGGGCCTCGCTCAACTGTATTTTGGAGAACGAATTGACCAGGGCAAAGGCAAGGTGGGTCTCCGACCCAAGCACTTCTTTTCCTTGCTGTGGTCCATGGGCCACCTTGGCCGGATTGGCTCCGAAGAAGGCCGGGGTTCCGGCGAGCAACTTCCCCTCCGAAATAACAAAATTCAAGGAAAGGTGATGTCCCTCAAAACGCCATCCCCAGAATGCATCCGAATCTACCTCATGAAAGATGCAAAAGTGATAATCGAGGTCGTCCCGATAATTGTTCTGTTCTATTACGCGCAAGACTCCTTCCAAGGCCATGATTTCCATGCTTTTGCGATAACCCTCTGCGCTTAGGGAAGCTTTTAAGAGTTTAAGTGCCGCCTTCTTCTGGGTCTCATTAAAGTCGTTGAAGCTTGGCCCTTTCCGCCTTACGGGCGTATAGTGAAAATTATAGCGTTCCTCGTCGTCCAAGGAAAAAAGGGTCCTTTCGCGTAGTTCGGGGCTCAGGGTATTTAAAAAATCCTTGGCCAAGGCGTTAAGCCCCTGGGCATGCAGGGTACCGAAAAAGAAACCGCATAGGAGCGCTAAGAGAACCTGTCTGGACTTCATTACAGTTGTTTTATGTACTAAAGTTGGGTTGGTGCTTATAAGGTACCACATAAGCGGGAGATCAAGTGTGCGATTATCAAAGTTTTAAGATTTTTGGGAAAAGACCAAATGCAAGGATCGAAAAGAACGGGCTTTTAGGGAGATTTCAAGCTTTTACCATCATGAGCTTCGTAAAGCGTTATGGCTTTTAAATAATTGAGTCCTCCTGTCTTGCTCTGGTCGTGCAAAAAACCATTCAGTTCGGGCCGGTTTTCGTCTACCCACCGGAGTAGCTTGGACCTATTTGCATCCCACAAACTGTCGTGGAACACCACGTAATTTAAAATCTCGACTTGTTCGATCTTCCGATCTCTTAACGTCATAAGTTCATTGTTGACCACTGCTTCCCCATTTAAAAAGAGGGTACGTCTACAGCTTTTGGAAACGTGTAATTGAACCTTACCATTTTTCTCGGAAATCTTCAGAATTTTGTAGGTGGGTTTAAATACGGAATCCCACTGCAACCAGTTTATGTAATCCTCTTTGGAAAGAACGATGTCATAACCGTTTTCGATCATACGGATACTGTCCAGAAACAATTCGGTAACCCCCTCATAATCGGACTGGTTCATTGCCCGATAATACTGTTGGGCAATTTCGGTAGGGGACGGCTGTTTTTTGGTACTACAGGATAGAAGACCTAAACAAAATAGGAGATAAAGGGCCCACTTCAAAGGCATAAGACGGATTTTAAGATCAATCAAAAGGCAGGCGGTCAGGTTCCAAAAACATACGTTTGGCCTCCTCCAACGCAAATATATCAATGTCGTAATGGGCATCCATGAGGCCTTTAAAATCATCTTGCAAGCGTGGAAACTCCTGAATAAAACCCTGAAAGTTATCCGAGTCCGATCGTTGCATAAAATGATGGACGGCCTTGGTGGCGGCCACCGTTACGGTTTTGTTGAATTTGTCATGGGCACCCAAGGAATCTGCATACCTAGCTATTTGATCGCACATATGGTCTATAGCAGCGTCCAGGCCGTATTTTTTTATGTGTATCCAGGCCAAACGTAAATGTGCGCTGTGGCTAAAAAGAGAGGGCTTTAGGCTACAGTCTGCAAATTGCGCTTCAAAGGTTTCATCATCCAGTTCAAAATGTTTTTCCATTTTCATTCCTTGGTTTTGCCCGTAAAAACGTTGACCTTGGAGTTCATGGGGTTTCCGGAGGCACGCCGAAAGGAAACCACCTGTCCCGTATGGTAGATTGCATCGGCCAGCGGACCGTTAAGCATGTTCCAATAGGGAAAATCGAACTGCTTTTCACCGTTTTTAAAACTAACCTGCATCTTATCGATATCTTCCGCCCTTTTCCCACGACACAGCTCACTCGCTTGCTTTAAACGGCTTAAGGTTAGCGTTCGTAATTCCACGTAGGAAAGTGCGGACCAGTCTTGCGGCCGTTCGTTGGCCACACCCTTTGGAGCGTTGACAATGGTTTCGGATAGGCCATAAATGTGTTGCAGTGTTTCCATAAGGTTTCGCGCTTCATCGGCAGGGGCAAATTGCAGATCCTTGTCCGTTAAGCCCTCGGTAGCCCAATAATAGCGATACCCAAGTCCGTCGATCATACGTGCAATCACATTGCCAGGACCGTAGTCTTCGGGATGTTCGGGAATGTTTTGGTAGGGCAGATCGGTTTCCGTGGATTCCTGGGCCTGGGCCGAAAATAGGATGATGCACATAAGGAGTTGTGTTACTGTTCTCATAAAATACGGTAAAAAGCTCTCTTTTTGATTGCTAAGATAATAAGCTTAAATGATAATACGTCCTAAATTTTGGAGGTAAGGGAATAGTCGGAATGTACTACCTCCTGTATGCCTTTGGTATAAGGGGTGGGCGTAAAATTAAAGCGTTTTTCGAATTTACTGCTATCAAATACATAGTCACGATCGTATTGGTACAACATTTCTACCATTTCTCTCATGATGGGGATAAATACGCCCATAAGTCGTACCAAAAACTTCGGGGCGACCTGAATTTTGGGCGTTACCCCCATGGTTTGCGCAATATGCTCTATCCATTGCTTTCCGGTATACGGATCGGTCGCCGTGGGCAAATGCCATACCTGGTTATACGCATCATCCGTGTTTCCCAACAATGCAGTCGCCTTTCCGGCATCTGGGGTATAGGTAAAGGAGTGTTTATGTTGAGCCGATCCCAACCAATTGGCTTTTTTACCCTTGGCCAAATTTTTAAATACCATTTCACGCAACATACCGTTCCGGGTTATTCCCGGACCATAATAGTCGGCACAACGGGCGATTAGGGCGGTAAGATTGGCATTTTTTACCTCTCCCATAATCATATGTACAAGTTGGGCACGGACCTTACCTTTTTTACTAGGAGGGTTAATGAGCGTATTTTCGGTCATACCATCCAATTGCCCATCATCGTACATATAGATATTATCAAAAAAAACCAGTTTACAACCATGCTCCTTGCATGCTTTGATTACGTGCCCCATGAATGTAGGCCAGGTTCTTTGCCAGATCTTGGCACTATAAGGAAAGCCAATGGTAACATAGACTACCTTGGAACCCGCTACGGCATGGTCTACCTCCAGGGGGTTTAACAGATCGGCAGCAAGCAATTCATCCTTAGGGTTTACCCTTTCAGGGTGTCTGCTAACCAAACGGATATGGGGAGTATACTCGGTAAGTGCCTTGGCCAATTCACTAGCGATGATCCCGCCCGAACCTAAAATGGTATGCATATTTTTATTCAATTGATTGCGTATCAATACTTGTCCAGCAATAGCAAGCCCACGTAAAGAGACGCTACGGATAACCATATGGCCTGGGGAATCATAAATTTGGATAGCCCAATTGAAACCGTTTTTAACCGCACCATATAGAGCACGGTCATCAGCAAAGTGAAAATATTGCCGGCCATTCCTATTTCCAAAGCATCAAAGAAGTTGGTGTATAAGGGATATGACCATATCAGCACCAACAGTAATAGGCCCAGGTAAAAAGATTTTTTGGTATACCCTTTTCGCCGATAGATCTGGTACAGTACCCCAATCATTATTAGGGTCAACAGTATCCATACGGCACCAGCGACCGAATCGATCCAGGATAGGGAGTGCAGGATGTTCTTCATTTATACGGGTACTTAAATAGGGGTACACAATATAGTCAAATTATCCGCATCAAGAGGCCTGGATGGACAAAGATTTTAAAGCAGTGTAATTGGATTAGGCAAACTGCATTTTTCTTATGATAAGAAACTCTGCCACAAGGATATTGGGTACCCAGCACAGCCAGGCGATGATTTTGTACGCGGATACAAAATCCATTCCCAAAAAGCCTATAAAGGAAGGCAGATAAAGGCGTAGGGTGACTGCGGCAAAACAAAGTGCATAACTACGAATCATCCAACGCTGGTGTGCATGTACTTGTTGTTGTTTTATGGTGATAAAAGCGTTTGTCGTGGTATAGAGCCATGCTACGGCCAACGCTCCAAAACCCAAGGCCGGGATGAAACCACCTGTAGCAAAAAAGGCAATACCCAAGCCTGCCGACCCGCTCAAAAATACCGAAATCACATATACTTTTCCCAGAATCCTATGCAATCCAAGACGTGTTGAACGCAACTTTTTAAAGAACTGCGAAAAACCGGTCAATAGGGCCAGTCCGCCCATAAAAATATGGGTATAGAAACCAGCAAGGTATAGCTCACTGCTCAGCAAGGCAGCAGATTTGGCGGCGAGCAGGCTCTGATCATAGGGGAGGCCTATAAAACGCAAGGGATAAAGGCCAATAAAAATGGCAAAAAGGGCCATAAAGAAATAGCCGATCCGGTTTTTTAGTTTTTTGGAATCCATTATTTTCTGTTTTTACAACATAGGGTACTGGAAAACAGGGCCCTTGCCAAATATAATATTGTTTAGGTAATTGAAACAATGCGCTTGCACTTTGGACTATGGTCAGAATATAAAAATTACGCGGATAGATCTTTAGAGGGGAACATTCCTGTAGTGGCGTACCCAGCATTGCACTACATATTTTTCCATCCCTGAGGGAATATGTGCCTCATTCCACTGGTCCCCCACAAAGTTGCGGATGTGTTGCTCTGTTTCCCATGTGGAGATCATTACAAATTCGTTGGGATGCCATTGTGTTGGTTCCCCAATCTCCAGGGCCACCAAACCTTGCTGTGTTTTGACCAGGGGGATGGATATTTCCCTGAATTTTTCCATAAACTCGGTATGCAACTCCTTGTGGACCGTTGCCCTGAATATTCTAATGATCATTACTGCCTATTTTTTTGTTAATGATACTATAAACCTGAAACCTTGAACCTCAAACACCATGAACTGTCCACTATAATGCAACGCGCCAAACGCCGAACGCATTGCAATTCATAATTCAACACTGAGAACCGCCTACTGCCCGATAAAATGCATCGCGCCATACGCTAAGCGCCGAGCGCACCGCAATTCATAATTCATAATTCAACACTCAGTATTTAACACCTAACGCCAGGAACTGTCCACTATAATGCAACGCGCCAAACGCCGAACGCATTGCAATCCATAATTCAACACTGAGAACCGCTTACTTCCAGATAAAATGCATCGCGTCATACGCTAAGCGCCGAGCGCACCGCAATTCATAATTCAACACTCAACATTTAAAACCTAACACAAAGAACTGCCAACTGCCAACTGTCACTGCCTACTGCCAACTTTAAACCTTAAAGCAACCCCCGCGCCTTTATTTCCAGATATTTGTTGATTGTATTTATGGTGAGGTTTTCTGGTTTGGTGAGGACGGTCTGAATGCCATGCTTACGCAACTCGTTTACAATAAGTTTTTTTTCGTAAATGAACTTTTCCGCAATGGTCTGTTCAAAAATTTGATGTGTGGTTTCCGCTTTTTTGGCGGCGAACGCGTCTAGCTCTGTATTTTCAAAAAAGAGGACTACAAGAAGATGTTGTTTGGCAATGGCTTGCAAATAAGGCAGTTGTCGATGCAATGCATCTAGGGTTTCAAAATTAGTATACAACAACAAAAGGCCCCTGTGGTTGAGGTTTCTCTTGATGTCGATATACAATCGGCTGAAATCACTTTCTTCAAAATTGGTGTCGAGGTTGTAAAGGGTTTCCAAAATGAGGTTCATTTGGGAACTGCGCCGTTGTGCGACCACCCTGTTTTCTACCTTGTGGCTAAACGCGAACATTCCGGCCTTGTCCTGTTTCTTCAAAGCGATATTACTAATGACCAGAGTAGCGTTTATAGCATAGTCCAATAGGCTTAGTTCAGCAAAGGGCATTTTCATCACACGTCCCTTGTCTATGATGGAATAGATGGGTTGCGATTTTTCATCCTGATATTGGTTGACCATGAGTTGGTTTTTCTTCGCTGTAGCCTTCCAATTAATATTTCTAATATCGTCACCCTGAATATACTCCTTGATCTGTTCAAATTCCATGGTATGCCCAATACGGCGGATTTTTTTCAACCCATACTCAAATAGTCTATTGATAAAGGCCATAAGGTTGTATTTCCGCAATTGCAGAAACGAAGGATATACCGGGACTTCTTGTGAACGGTCAAAGGTGTACCTCCTGGCCAATAGGCCCAAGGGCGTAGCTGCAAAAATATTCAATTGACCAAAGGAGTACATACCGCGTTCCACCGGCCTTAGGGAATAATGAAAAAAACGGCTGTCTCCTTTTTCCAAGCTGGCCCTGATTTCAAAATCCCGTTTTTGGAACTGATGGGGAATTTCATCCAAAACCTTTATTCGTACAGGAAACAGGTAGGTGTTAATGACACGGATTTTGATGGAATTGGCATCCCCGTTAGACAGTTTGTCCGGTAATAAACGCTCCCCATGGATAGCTCCCTTGGAACCAAAAATTAAGATAAGATCGGTGATCAGGGCCAATACATAAAGGAAAAAAAGGAACTTAATGGCTCCAAAAATATCGGGGAAATTGTAGGAAAGCAGAAACCCCAGGACAAGGGCTGTCCAAACGACAAAAAACCGTTTTTTTAGATAGATATTCCTAAAGACCTTGCTCATATAGGGTGTTTTGTTTTCTCCTATTCCAAACTTGTTATCTGGGTATTTCTATAGTGTCCACGATTTGTTGTATCACCTTTTCCGGTGTAAAGCCCTCCATTTCCCGTTCCGGGGTTAGGATGACCCGATGTGAAAGGACAGGGCTGCATACTTTTTTAACATCGTCTGGGGTAACAAAATCACGCCCTTGTATAGCGGCCAGAGCTTTGGAAGCGTCCATAATAGCTATGGATGCCCTGGGCGACGCCCCTAAATAGAGGTTGGCATTTGTACGGGTGTTGTTTACGATGGCGGCGATGTATCTAAGCAGGTTGTCCTCTATGATGATGCCCCTAATAGTATTCTGATACTCCGAAATTTCTGCTGCGGTCAGTACTGTTGAAACCATGCTTTCTGGCGCGATGTGCTTCTGTTTATGTTTGCTTTCCAAGATCTGTATTTCTTCCTCCAGGGATGGATAGCCTACGGAAATTTTAAAAAGGAAACGGTCCAGTTGAGCTTCCGGGAGGCGGTAGGTGCCTTCTTGTTCCACAGGATTTTGAGTGGCAAACACCAAAAACGGGGGAGTCATGAGGTACTCGGCCCCATCTATGGTAATCTGCCTTTCGGCCATAGCTTCGAAAAGTGCGGCCTGGGTCTTTGCAGGGGCCCGATTGATCTCATCTATTAGAATGATGTTCGCAAACAGAGGGCCCTTCTTGAATTCGAATTCCGAAGTTTTGACATTAAATACGGAAGTACCCAAAATATCGCTTGGCATTAGGTCCGGGGTAAATTGAATCCGGCCGAAAACAACGTTCATGGTCTTTGCCAAGAGCTTGGCGGTAACGGTCTTTGCTACGCCGGGAACACCTTCTATCAAAGAATGCCCATTGGCCAAAATCGAAATAATCAGTAGTTCGATCATAGCTTGTTGTCCAATTATGACCTTGCCCAATTCGGATTTGATATGGTCTGCCGAAGCCTGGAGTTTGGTCAGGTCAATTCGGTTTTCAAAGGCCAAAGGTTTTTGCTCCTGTTCTTGTTTTTTTTCTTCCATGCTACTGTTTCTTAAATAAGGTTATTTGCTTTGTGAGTTCTAAGAGGTCCTGTTCGGAATGGTTTCGTTTGTTTTTAAGATGGCCTATGAGTTCTATCAAGGCCTTGGTCTGTGCCAGCGGTTTTCCAGATTTTGCGGCCAACTGCCTTGCGTTTTGCTCGTTTAAGGAATTGCTGTCCAAAAAATAATGACTGCGCACAAATTCAAGAAAAAAGTTTATTTTTTTGCCAATGAGATCCGTGTAGTCCTTATGTTGATAGTAAAGACTGCCTACGGTGCGGGCGAAAGCCACCGAGGCGTTTTGCAAGGGGGTGATTACAGGGATAATACGCTGTTGGCGTTTGGCCTTGAAGATGAGGAACAGTAGGACACCCATTATGCAAAGGTAATAGGCCCATTTTAGAGAAACCTGATTCAGTACAAAGCGCAAGGGCGAATTGATAACAATTCGTCCAGACTTCTCGTAGTTATCCCAATAGACCGGTTTATCGCCCAAATAAGAAAGTGTGTGTCCTACATAATCTTTATTTGCACCTAGCATGTAGTAATTGGTGTAGGCCTGGGGTGTAGCGTTCAAATAAAAATACCCTTTCCCAAAACGTACCTTGATGAAATTAGCCTCGGTCTTTTTTTCAACGGTATTGGATTCTTGCTCCAGGAAATTACCCTCCTCGCTATAGCTAAGATGCCCCAAAATTATAGTGTTTAGGGTATCCACGTTCCTAAAATGTGTTTTGTAAAGTCCGCGCGTGTAATAAAACCGGTCTTTGGAGAAGGCCTTATTGGTGAGTCCAAGGGTAACGGTATCCTCCTTTACCGTATAGAATGACTTCATTTCAATTTTAAGCGTGTCCGATAAGACAGCGCCAAATGAAGTAGCCGCAATAAAGATTTCGTTTCCGTCACTGACATAATCGAGAAGTTCCCTGGTTTCCTCTGGATCAAAGCCTACAGTGTTGTTGATGAAAATATAACTGGAATGTTTTTGGGAATCTCTATATGCTAAGGTTTCGTAGACGCTATTGTTGACCGAAACTATGTGTTCCTGAGGAAATAGCTGGCCAAGTTCATTAAAAAGGACATAACAGCCAAAAGGGGTTGTAGCAGTAGCCGTATAGGAGGGCCTCCAATCCAAGGGTTTGGGACGCACGATTTCAGTGACGACGATTCCGACCAACACTAGCGCCAGCACCACTACTACAATTTTGGTTTTTCTATCCAATTTTATTCCGGTAAAAGGTTTCTTAAAGCTACGAACCGCGTTTGTGCCTTTTTGTATTTGGCCTCATCTATGCTTTGCTCGCCGTACCAGATATAATCGTACAGATAGGACACTTCTTCAAACAAAGATCTTATCCTAGGTGCTTCAATTTCCCGTTTATAGTCCGAATTGGTCTTTTCATAATGCCAATCGATGAGGCTTTTTTGGGAAAGCACCTTTAGTACTCGGAGGTATTGATAACGAACGGCCAGTCGATAATCCCTTTGGTCCAATGCGGCGCGTATCATGGCGTCCAGATCCACTTTTTCTATATGTTCCGAGGAAAGGTCAATATCGATAATAGCGGTCGACTTTTTGGTGAAGATCGAGGACATATTTTCCCGAATAAGAAACTTTACCAAAAAATAAATGGCCAAGGCCCCCATGAGTACATAAATAATATATTCTAAAATTTTTAATACCCCGGGATTTACATTGAAGCCAAATGTATCGGCCAACAAATCAAAGAACCACTTGAGGAAACGCTCCAGAAGGTTCTGTGCTTCCCCATCCTTTACGTCATAGTTGAACTCCGGCCCGGAGTATTTCTGACCGAGGTCCTCCTTGATGGAACGCATCTCCAGCACGGAAGAGGTGTCCCTGGCCAATTTAACCGAGTCCTTTTCCGTTTGGGGAAAGCCTGCGGTAGCACACAGGAAACTCAAACATATGAGATAAAACTTTGTCACTGGCGCTGGTTTCCGATTTGTTCTATTTTGGTCCGGGTATTTGTATTATATGTTTTTTCATGAAGGGCGTAATACAGGATGCCGTTTACAAATTGCGAAAGACACTGGGCATAGACCATTATAATCAGAAATATGCTTGTTCCCAATGTAAAAACTATGGTCGGGACAATGGACGCACCAACGTCCACATCACTTTCTACCACATGAAAGGTATAAAACCCAATAAGGATACCTGGGATAACCAGGACCACCAGAAGCAAAATACCGTTCAAAAGGCCCAAAATAAAATTGACCCCTACCGATTTCCAAAAGTTATTGGTAACCAAGTTCCACCCTTCGCCAAAAGCATCGGTTATCCCTTTGTTTTCCTGAAGCAATGAAAAGAAAGAGACGCCAACCCATGCAGTAATGAAGAACTGCACAACGTATTGCACAATCATACCAAGAATGGGGATAAAGGCCAAAACCAAACTTATGACGAAAAAGGCGAGGTAAAGAAAGATTAACAACAGAATAAATACAAAAATGCTTCCCAATCGTTGTTTAAAAAGGTCCCAGACTTCCCTTCTATCAAAACTGCTGCCCTTGGTGTCCTCATATTTGATCATATAAGAGCCTGCAAGGCTGAAGTTCAATATCCCCACAAGGATGAAAATTACAGCAAAAAGGATACCTCCAACACCGAGATAAATGAGATAGGAATCACTGGTGCCTGCGACCTCTCCCACGAGTCCACGATTGTTCTCATAGGTAATCATCCCGATAAAACCGGAAACTAGGAGATAACTTACGATAAGAAGGCCTGCTATAAAAATTCCGTTGTAGCTTAAAAAAACACTTGTGAATTTTTTTAGGTTTTGTTTTAGGAAATCGAAATAGATAGTGATGATATCTCCAAAATCCCTATCTATCTTTAGTTCAATATATTTGTTGGTCAGGTTGTTTTGCATCGATTCGGTTTAATTGTATAGGATATATAACGTAATAAAACACAATAAGTGAAAAAGAAGCGCCAATAATGGAAAAGGCCAGCCAGGTGGGCATGTTGGAGTAACGAGTAATAAAGCCTTCTATAAAGCCCGCAAGAATAAAAAAGGGGATGGTGCTCACTACGACCTTTAGCCCGTCCTTGGCACCTCTCATGAAGGAAACCCTTCGGGAATACGTTTTGGGAAACAAAATACTGTTGCCCATGATGAGACCGGCACAGCCCGCTATGATAATGACCGATATCTCTATAGTACCATGAAGCCAGATTTGCTTGTTGGCCTCAAAAAATACTCCCTTCGTATAAAAAAAAGTGATGAAGGCCCCCAACATTACCCCATTGCTGAACAAAATATATGCTGTACCCAAACTAGCCATGACCCCAAAGGCAAAGGCTAAAAAAGCTACCCTGATATTGTTGATGGTAATACCAAGGAAGGATCCTATTTCACTACCACCTTTGTAAATGGCCGTAGGGTCTCCTTCCGCGATATTGTTAAGCGTCTCGTTAACATAGGCATCCCCTAGAATAAGCCTCACAAAACTACCGTCGTTAAGAGCGGAAAGGCTTCCGATTGCCGAAGCTGCCGCAAAGATTAAAAATGCAATACCAAGGGTTCCGTGATACTGCTTAAAAAAAATGGGAAATTCGGACATCCAAAAGGACGTAATCCTATTGTGGCTTTCCCTCTTGTTCCTGTAAATCTTCTGATGTGCCTGTGACGCCAGTGAATTAAGGTATAGCAATGTTTTGCTTCCGGCGTAGTACGTCTGGGCATAGGCAAGATCATTGGTGAGTTGTATGTAGCCGTTGGCAAGTTCGTCGGGCGTTATGTCGGAATTGAAGTGGATTGCCTTTTCAAATGCAATCCATTTTTCCTTATTTTGCTTCACAAAAGCCGCCTCGCGCATAGAGTAGTTTACTTAAAAGATAAAAATAGTACTAATATGTCCAACCTTCAAATCAATACAACCCAAAACGTAAACCTCAATTATAAAATTGTGAGTATTGGTGAAAGGATTATCGCTTTTTTGATAGACGCCTTTATTTTGTACCTCTATGCCATCTTGGTGGGCCTTATCGGTGATGCCATAGGATATGTCTATGAAGATCGATGGACCCAAAGGGGGTTGGTAGGCCTCATTTTTTTACCGGCCATGGGCTACAGTCTTCTAATGCATAGCCTGTTCAACGGTAGAACGGTAGGCAAAATGCTGCTGAAAATGAGGGTAGTCCGGGTAGATGGAACACCTGTGCATTGGTCCAATTATTTGGTAAGATGGATGTTGCGATTAGTGGATATATGGATCTTTTGGGGCGCTGTAGGTCTTTTGACCATTCTTTTTTCTGACCGTAGGCAGCGACTCGGCGATGCGGCCGCTGGAACGGTTGTTATTAGCACTAAAAATACTGTTAGGGTGTCGCACACCATTTTGGAAGAAGTTACGGATAGCTATGAACCTCAGTTTACCAATGTAACCCTGTTGACCGATCAGGACGTGCGCTTAATCAAAGATACCTATCACATTGCCAAAAAGAGCAACGATTTTAAGACCATGAAGGCCCTTCGGAACAAAGTGGAGGATATATTACAAACCAAATCCGAACTCTACGACAAGCAATACTTGGATACGATTTTAAAGGACTACAACTTCTACACCCAACAACTATAGCCTATGTTCTACTTTACCATTGATATTCTGGGTACCATTGCCTTTGCCATTTCCGGGGTGCTGGTGGCCATGGACAAAAAGCTCGATGTTTTTGGGGTGCTTATCGTGGCCTTCGTGACCGCGGTAGGTGGCGGTACCCTTAGGGATCTGTTGATAGGGGAGACCCCAGTGGTCTGGTTGCGGGAGTCGGTCTATATCTTTACCATCATCGGAACAGTAATTTTTGCCATTGTCTTTAGGGGAAAACTAAAATACCTGCGCACCTCGCTTTTCCTGTTCGATACCATTGGCATTGGACTCTATACCTTGGTGGGGATAGAAAAGGGGCTCAATGCCGGATTGGAACCTATTATGTGCATAGCTCTGGGCACCATGACGGCCAGCTTTGGAGGGGTCATCCGTGACATTCTCTGCAATGAGATTCCGGTACTTTTCCGAAGGGAGATCTACGCAACCGCCTGCATTTTGGGGGGCGTTGGTTATTTTTTACTGCTAAAGATTCCCTTTATAAGCGCATATGCCGATATCAGCGGTATCCTAATTGTTATCGTTATCCGGTTGTTGGCCGTGAAGTTTGGCATTGCCCTGCCCAATATCTATCGCAACGCTAAATGAGTTGCAGGTACCGACCGGCCCAACTTTTAATCCAACGCCTCGGCCTTAAAAATATAAATGTTCTGTGAGGGCCAGTCCCCGTCATCTACCGGTTGCTCGTTAATTTTGTCCACAACGTCCATTCCCGCTATGACCCTTCCGAAAGGGGTATACTCCCCATCCAAATGGTAAGAACCCGGTTTGGTCACCACAATAAAAAACTCATAGGGAGAGGCCAGCATATGTGGATTGTTTATTTCACTGCTGGGCATGGAAATGGTGCCACGGTGGTGCCTATGGCCCTTTTTCCCATCGGGGGGGAGCAGGTACCGCCCTATGGCCTTTCGCTTTCTGGATGTTTCCTTATTGTCTGCATTTCCGCCCTGAATAATGAAATTTTTAACCACGCGATGGAAATAGGTATTGTCAAAATACCCCTTATCCGCAAGGTAGACGAAATTGGAAGCATGGTAGGGTACATTATCGTAGAGTTGTACCGTGAAGCTTCCAAAACTGGTGGTGAGCTTTACCTTGTTCTTTGTGCGGGTCTTGTTGTATTCAAAAAAGAAATCGATGGCATTGTCCTCCGTCAGTACAAAGGGTTCATCCTCTGGGGATTGTGCAGGTTCAACCACACTGTCTATGACAACACTGTCTTTTTTGGCCACTTCCTCCGGTAAAGGGGATGTGGCTTTTTTCTTGGGCGCGTCATTACATCCCGCTAAAAAAATTAGTAGTATTGTGGTAAAGAAACCGATGCATTTCCGATTCATGGACTTCCAAGATTTTTCCAAACAGATTCCAAAAATAAAAAATCTACCACTACCGGGAGAATCTTCCCACCATAAAATGGCTCCCTTGGACCGGATCAAAGAGTTAAAGGCGCTGAACGTGGAACGCCAAGCCCCAAAAAAAGCCGGGGTCATGGCCCTTTTTTATCCCGATGACCGTTACCATACCCATTTGTTGTTGATCTTGAGAAAGACATACCCGGGCGTACATTCCAATCAGATCGGTTTTCCGGGAGGAAAGGAAGAACGTGGGGACGCCAATATTCTGGAGACCGCCCTACGGGAAACGGAGGAGGAAGTGGGCGTGGATCTTAAGAAGGTTCAAGTGTTACGGCCCCTTAGCGAAATCTATATCCCGCCAAGTAATTTTGAGGTGTACCCTTATCTTGGATTGTATCAAAAAGAGAGCCCCTTTCGCCTTCAAGAATCGGAGGTAGAGGCACTGGTAGAGGTGTCTTTGGACCATTTTATGGACGATCGGAACCTAATTAACCAAAGATTAACAACTTCGTATAGCCAAGGGAAAGTTCCCGTACCTGCCTTTAAATTAAATGGTTATACCGTGTGGGGCGCCACGGCTATGATGCTCATGGAGGTCAAGGAACTGTTTAAACGGGTGCTATAAGTTCATATTTTGTATTTTTAACGTTCGTACCTAACACTATGGGGCTATTTAAAAGAAATCCTTTTGGACATATCCTTTTTGTCAAAAAATGGTTGATCCGCATTATGGGCCTCATGACCCACCAGCGCTATAAGGGTTTTAACAAACTGGAAATTGAGGGCTCCGAGGTCATTCGCGGTCTGCCCCATACCAATGTACTTTTCGTCAGCAACCATCAGACCTATTTTGCCGATGTGGTGGCCATGTTCCATGTGTTCAATGCCAGTCTTAGCGGTAGGGAGGACAGCATCAAAAATGTGGGCTATCTCTGGAACCCCAAATTGAATATGTACTATGTGGCAGCGGCAGAGACCATGAAGAAAAGTTTGTTGACCAAGATATTGGCCTATGCCGGTTCCATAAGTATTGAACGTACTTGGCGGGCCGATGGCAAGGAGGTGAACAGACAGGTAAAGATGAGCGATATCTCCAATATAGGAACGGCCCTAAAGGACGGATGGGTGGTTACCTTTCCCCAAGGCACCACAAAACCTTGGAAGCCTTTGCGCAAGGGAACCGCGCACATCATTAAGAAATACAATCCGGTAGTAGTGCCCGTGGTAATCGACGGCTTCCGCCGCTCGTTCGATAAAAAAGGACTTCGGATCAAGAAAAAGGGCATTCTGCAGTCTATGGTCATCAAAGAGCCCCTGGATATCGATTATAAAAATGAAGCAGTGGAGTCCATTATGGAAAAACTGGAATATGCCATTGAACAGCATCCTTCCTTTTTGAAGGTAATCCCACAGGCAGAACTACTGGCCTATGAAGAAGAGAACAAGCAGCGAAAATGGCGGACCTAGACCTCCAATTTCCTCAGCTCCCCATAGTTTTCCCTAAGTTTTCGGAGAAGAAGTCCGTAAAGCAGCTTATAGAAGCCCCAGATCAATAACAACACCAAGGTTGCCGCCAGCAGAAAGGCACCGAAGACCAATATCCAGAATACTGTCTCGTTCCCGGCCTGGGATGCCGCTTCCAGGATTTTTTCACTATTGGGTCCATATTTTAGGTTGCCGTACAGGCCAATGATCAGGTACACGATAAAAATCCCAATATTAAACCATACATACTGGGTTACCGTTCTTTTGACATCCAAGATGGTCTTCATCAATTTTCTTGAGGAATCCGTGACCGATATTTTTTTGTAGTTGCTATAGAACTTATAGATAAAGAAAAGCAGCACGGCGTAGTTTATGATGGTCAGGGCCATATTGATCTCATAAATATGCATCATCTTCATGGTGTTCAGGGATTCAGCGTCAGTGAAGACCGTATTGATCACTGCCCAGAAGACAAATTCTATGATACTGATGTAGAAAATCCATTTGACAATGGAGCTAGATTTCTTCCAGATCATTTTATAGATCTCATCAAAGGTCAACTTAGGATGCTTGTCGTCCTTTTTTTGCCAGTCTTTTTTGAGTAATTCCAGTTCGTCCATCATATCCTTAAGGATTTAGTATGGTTCTTAATTTGTTCTTTACGCGATTCATTTTTACCCTGGCATTCACCTCGGTAATACCAAGGGTATCCGCTATTTCGCTATAGTCCTTATCTTCCAAATACAGGAAGACCAAGGCCTTGTCAATATCTCCGAGCTGCCGTACCGCCTTGTAGATGAGCCTAAGCTGTTGTTCCTGGGTTTCGTCGTATTCATCGGATTTTATTTTATAGATTACCGAGTCATAATCTTGGGTAGGTACTCTCTTCTTGGATTTCCGGTACAGGGTAATCGCGGTGTTCAAGGCCACCCGGTACATCCATGTACTAAATTTTGCCTCGCCCCTAAATTTGGGATAGGCTTTCCAGAGTTGTATGGTAATTTCCTGAAAAAGGTCTTTGTGCGAATCCCTATCATTGGTATACAGGCTACAAACTTTGTGAACAACATTTTGATTGTTCTCCAGCTCGGTTACAAAACGATGTTCGAGTTCTTTGTTCACGGTCGGTTAGTAGTTTCTATACGATTAGTAGGACAGTGTTCACTTTTGTTACAGGCAATTGCTATTTTTTTGATTGGCCCCATAAGGATATGTGGTCCCTTGCCCATGATTACCAGTCCCTGCCCCAGCAGGAAAGGGTGGAAAGCAAAGAATAATTTTTATATCGTTTTAGGTCGATGTTGATTAGGTCAATTATTTGCGATAGTCCAGGGCAGGGGAGCGGTCTCCCAATAGGGGGATGTACACAAAATCTTCCCCTCTTCGCTCTAAAAATTCGGCTTTGGCGTTTGCTACCAGATCCTTGTCCTTAAACAGGTCAATAGCCGTGAGCGTTAGTGCCTTGGCCGCTACCATCATCCCTTTTTTTCCTATCGTAGTGCCACCGGCCGCTACGGCCTGCCAGCTGTGTGCCGGAGTGCCAGGTACCCAGGTCGCTGTGCCCATGCCCACGGTAGGTACCGCGAAGCTCACATCGCCCACGTCGGTAGAGCCGTAGGCCTTCGCCTCCGTTCGGTACGGTTGTACGGTCCTTGCCCGATCTACATCCGCCTTTTCGTAGCCCAGGCTACGCGCGATCTTATCGGCAAATTCCCTTTCTTCGGCACTGTATTCCACCCCGCCCACCTTGCTGAGGTTGTCGTGCATCAATTTTTGGAGCGTTAGGTTGGGCAGCAGCTCATGCGTACCCCCGATCATTTCGTAGTCCATGGTAGTACCGGTTCCCAGGGCTGCACCCTCGGCGGCCTTTACCATACGGTCAAAAATATCGATGACCACGTCCCTGCGGTTATGCCGGGCATAGTAGTACACCTCCGCAAAATCCGGGACCACATTGGGCGCTTTGCCGCCGCTGGTGATTACGTAATGTATACGGGCCCTTTCCGGTATGTGTTCCCGCATTAGATTTACCATGGCATTCATGGCCTCCACGCCATCCAGGGCAGAACGTCCCTTTTCCGGCGCACCGGCCGCATGGGCAGAAATGCCGTGGAAGCGGAATTTGGCCGACTTGTTCGCTAGGGCCGCTCCTGCGCTGGCTGCATTTTGGGAGCCGGGATGCCAGTGCAGGGCAACATCAACATCATTGAAAAGTCCGTCGCGTACCATATACACCTTACCGGAACCGCCCTCCTCGGCCGGACAGCCATAAAAACGTACCGTTCCCTGGGCCTTGTTGACCACCAGCCAATCCTTAACGGCAATGGCCGCTGCCGTAGAGGCCGTGCCGAACAAATGATGGCCGCAGGCGTGCCCCGCCGCCTTGTCCGCGCTTTTCTTTTCGGGCACTGCCTGTTGTGAGAGACCGGGAAGTGCATCATACTCCCCTAGGATCGCAATAACAGGTGTACCACTGCCATATTCCGCCACAAAGGCCGTGGGGATACCGGCAACGCCTGTTTTAATGGAAAACCCTGCGCTGCCCAAGGTTTGCTGTAGCAATTTGGAGCTTTCTTCCTCCAAATAGCCCATCTCG
This sequence comes from Eudoraea algarum, assembly GCF_050589645.1. Classification (NCBI taxonomy): domain Bacteria; kingdom Pseudomonadati; phylum Bacteroidota; class Flavobacteriia; order Flavobacteriales; family Flavobacteriaceae; genus Eudoraea; species Eudoraea algarum. The sequence goes on from NZ_JBNGOQ010000005.1 coordinate 260,815, forward strand.
GCAAGTTCCCAGATATCCTGGGCAATGCCACTGTAGGCCTCTGTCTTGGCCTCCAAGTTTTTCAGGACGTCCTGAACTCCTTTTTGCCCGTATGCCCCGGCAAACGTCAGGAAGGTAACCATGCTGTGTAAAATAACTTTTTTCATCTGTCTCTTGTTGTTTGGGTATGTTGACGGTTAAAGGTAAGGGTTCGGGGTTTAAAGTTCAAGTTCAAGAGCAAGTTCATGGTTTAAGGTCCTTTGGGATAAGTTTGAGATTCCTCGCAGGCTCGGAATGACAAATCAACCTACATTGTCATTCAGAGCGCCCGCCTTCCTAAGTCTCGTACGGAGGCCTGGCCGTGCCGGAGGCAGGCAGGCGGGAAGCGAAGAATCTCTAGCAGATGCAAAGCACATCTTTGACAGGTGCAGAGCACATCTCTAGCAGATGAAGAGTACATCACTGAAAGATGCAGAGCACATCTCTAGCAGATGCGGACCTCACCTTTGGCATATCGTGTATACATCTCTGGCAGATTCAGAATAGATCTCTAGCAGATTTAAAGCAAATCTTTGGCGGATTTTGAAAAAATCCCTGACTGATTTTGGAAAAGAGCCGGTATCAAAGCTCCCCTCCTTGTTTAAGGAGGGGAAAGAAAGGGGAGGATCTATTTGATTTTGCCCGCCGAACTAGCTTTATCCACTAAAGATATCCTTTGTCAAAAAAGCTCATAAACCATGGCCTGATAGGGCTTTAGCGTAAAGTGGGCGTCGCTTTTGATGCGATCTGCATGGTCCTCGTCATTGGAAATCAATAATTTGGCCTTGTCAAAATGTACCTCCTCCAGGTTTACCGAAACCGTACGGGTAGCAAAACTCAGCAATACCAAACAGCGGTCGTCCCCAAGGGTCCGGGTATAGGCGTAGATATCCTCACTGTCTTTCAGCAAGAGTGTATAGGCCCCGTAGACCAGGGTCAGCTTATTTTTCCTGAGCTGTACCATGCTCCTAAAGTAGTTAAGCACTGAAGTTTTATCGCTTAGTTGTACCTCTACATTAATGCCTTCCTGATAGTTCTCGTTGACCTTTAACCAGGGTTTCCCGCTGGTAAATCCGGCATTTTCAGTGGTATCCCATTGCATGGGTGTTCTAGCATTATCCCGACTGGCGTCCTTTTCATTTTCCATAAAGACCGCAAGGTCGGCCCCATTTTTTGATAGGGTCTCATACCTGTTGAGCGTATTGATATCCCTGTAGTCCTCAATACGATCCATGCGGATGTTGGTCATCCCAATTTCTTCGCCATAATAAAAATAGGGCGTTCCCCGCATGGTAAGCAAAAAAGTCTGTAACATGGTTGCGGAATTGTACCAATGGGCCTGGGAATCATTGCCCCAACGGCTTACGCTTCTTGGAAAATCATGATTGTTCAGGAACATACTTCCCCATCCCTTTTCCGCAAAGGCCGCGTCCCATCTAGAATGGATTTCCTTAAATTCCGTAAGTTTCCATTGATCTTCACGCATCCAAAATCCTCCACCCGAGGCGCGATCTAACGAGAGCAGGTCAAAATGAAAGAACATGTTCAGTTCCTTTCGCTCTTCGTCCACAAAATCCAGCGCCTGCTCGGTAGAAACTCCAATGGCCTCCCCTACGGTCATAATATCGTATTTGCTAAGTACTTCCTGGTTCATTTCACGAAGGTATTCGTGCAATTTGGGACCGCTGGCGTAGTAGGGAATAAATTCTCCGTTATACTGCTCGGGAAGCTCAGGAAAGGTGGTGTCCTTTGAAATAAAGGGAATAACATCCATACGGAAACCATCTATACCCTTCTGGAACCAGTAGTCCATCATATCGTAAATTTCCCGGCGCACCTTGGGATTTTCCCATTTAAGATCGGGTTGCTTTACGGAGAAATAGTGCAGATAGTAGGCGTCCGTGGTCTCATCATACTTCCAGGCGTTGCTCTCCACATCAAAGAAGCTCCAACGTTTGGGCGGTGTTCCTTTCTCAGCTGGCCACCAGTGGTAATAATCGCGATAGGGATTGTCCCGCGAGGCTTTGGAAGCTTCGAACCATTCGTGTTCGTCACTGCTGTGGTTCACCACAAGATCCATCACCATTTTTAGCCCTCTATTCTTCATTTCCGAAAGCAGCAGGTCAAAGTCCTCCATGGTGCCAAATTCCTCCATGATGTTCCGATAATCGCTAATATCATAGCCGTTGTCATCATTGGGCGACTTATAGATGGGGTTCAGCCAAATGATATCCACACCCAGGCTCTTTATGTAATCCAGTCGTTGAATAATACCACCGATATCACCAACTCCATCTCCATTAGTGTCCTGAAAACTTCTAGGATAAATCTGGTAAACAATACCTTCCTTCCACCAGCTTCTTGCGAGGTTTTTTTCCATTGGTCAATTTTTTAAGGTCATAAATATATTATTTTCTGTAGCACCAGAAGTACGCGAAGACCAATAAAATCAACTATATCGATTGCGCTAATGTATACAATTCGCCTACGCATAAAATTTGTATGCACTTTTAGCTTAATGAAGAGGTTTTGATGAAAAAAAGGGTCAATCTGCCTTGCTGGCACCATGCTCCCTTCGGGGGTGGTAAGTATTCATGATGGCTGCCAGGTGTGTTCGGTCCACGTGCATATAGACCTCGGTGGTAGTAATGCTCTCATGGCCCAACATTTGCTGAATGGCCCGCAGATCTGCGCCCCCTTCCAACAAATGGGTGGCAAAGGAATGCCTAAAGGTGTGCGGACTTATGTTCTTTTGCAGGCCCACCTTTTCTGCCAACTGCTTGATAATGGTGAAGACCATGGCGCGCGTAAGTTGCTTGCCCCTGCGGTTCAGGAACAGGATGTCCTCAAACCCCTTTTGCACCGTCTGGTGCACCCTAATTTGGGTACGATAAATAGTGATGTACTTTTTATTTACCTTGCTGATGGGAACAAAGCGCTGTTTGTTGCCCTTGCCGGTAACCTTGATAAAATCCTCTTCAAAAAAGAGATCGGAGATTTTTAGATTGATCAATTCGGATACCCGAAGTCCGCAACCATAAAGGGTCTCCAACATGGCCCTGTTGCGTTCGCCCTCGGGTTTTGACAGGTCTATGGCCCCGATGACAAGGTCTATTTCTTTCTGGGACAGGGTGTCCGGCAGCTTACGGCCAATTTTGGGCGATTCTACCAGGTCCATGGGATTGTCCGTACGGTAATCCTCAAAGACCAAATAGTTAAAAAAACTCTTGAGGCCAGAAATAATACGGGCCTGTGACCTTGGATTAACGGTTTTTGCCACCTGGTAAATGAACTGCTGCACCGTTTCCTTACCGATAGAAATAGGGCTTTCTAATAGTTCCTGCGCCTCTAGGAAAGCCGTGAGTTTGGACAGGTCAAAAAGGTAGTTCTTAATGGAATTGTCCGATAACCCACGTTCTATTTTCAAGTAGTGTTGATAGTCCCTTACGGCTTGCTCCCAGTTCATGGGCTAAAGGTATTCATTAGTTTTCAATACTGAAATTGTCAGATATCCAAGGAGGCGAAAGGTTTGGGCAGAATGTTTTGGGTTAAATTTATCATAATGCGAAGCAAATGCCGGTCCTATATCGCCAAATACTACTAAATTTAAGGAGGAATGACTAACTAACTCCTCTCGGCATGGCAAGACATTTTATCCTTTGGTCAGTTTGTTTGTACAGTCTTATCGGTTATGCCCAGGTACGGGAAACAAATCCCTTTACCACTACTGCGGACGATCTTGGTTTTTTCGGGGAGGCCATTGAAAAAGTATATCTTTTTGATGCGCTACAGGAGTATAGCCTATCCGAGAAATTTCGCGTTCAGCTCCAGGGAATCTACGTTCGCGAACTGGAAGGCGGTACCTATCATTTCCCGCTAATGGGCAAATATTATCTTTCTGAAAAAGTATATGTGCTGGGTGGCCCTACACTGGATTTTTTCCGTACCGCAGGCACTGGGGAGATGCGGCCCACAGGTTTTGGTACAGCTGCCGGTGCAGGATATGATGTAAACAAAAACTTTTTTATACAGGCACAAGGCGATTTCAAGGTAAAGCGTTTTAATACCGAATTTGATAAGGCCCCCAGGCCCAATAGTATGCTCACCATAACTTCGGGCTTTAAATTTTGACGTATTTTATTAGGTCGATTCCCTTTTTCAAAGCGCCCAAAACAACTTTTTTTTCAAGTTTTTCGTAAATACCCAAGTGGCAAAATAAACTTGCTCGAATACCTATAACCATAAAATTACACAAATGAAAAAGCTTTTATTGTTAGTAGTCGTTCTTATTGGATTTACAACATTTCAGTCCAACGCACAGTCCAACTATACCACTGCCTTGGGCCTTGGCATTGATTTTGGCGATGGTCAGACCTTGGTGGGACCTTCCGTAAAACATTTTTTTGCTCAGGAGCATGCCGGTTTGGGCGAAGTAACCTTTGGCGATAACGTCACCTTTCTTACACTCTTGTACGAATATCATGGCTCCTTCCCCAATGCTGGCGGACTAACATGGTTTGCAGGTGCAGGACCCTCCATCGCATTTTTTGATGGGGATACCGAAGTTTTTCTGCGACCTGTGGTAGGCTTGGATTTTAAGATCAACAATGTGCCCTTGGCATTTTCCTTTGACTGGAGGCCTTGGATCTTTTTAGGAGATAATGGGGATACCTTTGAGGCGGCCAGGTTTGGCCTTGGGTTCCGATACGCCTTTAATTAGAAAATAGATATTGCAGCATATAAGGCGATGGATTTTCCATCGCTTTTTTTATGCCGCAGTATTTCCTATTTTTGGCGCATGAAGCTGATCATAATCAACGGCCCCAACCTTAACCTGCTTGGGAAAAGGGAACCTGAGGTATACGGAAACACCACCTTTGACAACTATTTTAAGCAGTTACAGGAAAAATTCAATACGGTGGAGCTCCATTACTTTCAATCCAACATAGAAGGAGAGCTAATCGACAAAATTCAGGAAGTGGGGTTTTCCTTTGACGGCATCATATTGAATGCTGCTGCCTATACACATACCTCCGTAGGTATAGGGGATGCCGTAAAGGCTGTTGAAACGCCGGTAATCGAGGTCCATATTTCCAACACCTTTAAGCGCGAGGATTTTAGACACGTCTCGCATATCTCTTCCGGTGCCAAGGGCGTAGTGCTGGGTTTTGGGCTGCAAAGTTACGATCTTGCGATTCAAAGTTTTTTGGAATAATCTGTAAAATAAGGGGTTACACATACTTTATAGCCCAAAATACGCGTTCTTGTTCATAGACATTACCCATTAATCCGCTATGATGATGAAAACGCTTGTTAAGAAACTTAACCCTTTTTTCCTTGCCCTAATTTTTTCCTGCAATTCCAGTGACGATCCCGGTCGCACCGATCCGGTTGATCCGCCTGACCCCAGTGGTCTTTCCGTGGTGAACGCCTTTCCGGAACTGCGCTTTAGCAGACCCTTGGATTTACAGAGTCCGGCAGATGGTACGGACCGTATTTTTGTGGTAGAACAACGTGGGGTCATCCAGGTGTTCCCCAATGTAGCCAATACGCCCAGTTCCACCGTTTTTTTGGATATTGAGGATGCCGTATCCGATACGGCCGATGAACAGGGCCTCCTGGGGCTGGCATTTCATCCCGATTACGCTACAAATGGATACTTTTTTGTGTGCTATAACCCTTCTGAACGCCTCTCTGTAATTTCCCGTTTTCGGGTATCGGATACCGACCCGGACCAAGCCGATGTGTCCAGCGAGACCCTTATTTTGGAAATCCCACAGCCTTTTACCAATCACAATGGCGGACAACTGGCTTTTGGTCCCGATGGTTATCTCTATATTGCCTCGGGCGATGGAGGTTCTGGTGGCGATCCACAAGGGAATGCGCAGAACAGGGGCAATCTCCTGGGCGGTATACTACGGATCGATGTGGATCGGACGGAAAATGGCAACAACTACGCTATACCGGCAGATAATCCTTTTGTGAACGATAGTGGAAGTAGGGGAGAACTGTTCGCCTACGGCCTGCGCAACCCTTGGAGAATGAGTTTTGACACCCAGACCGGTTCCCTGTGGAGCGGTGATGTAGGGCAGGACCGCTTGGAAGAGATCAATATTATAGAAAAAGGCAATAATTACGGATGGAATACAATGGAGGGCACTGAATGTTTTCTTGCAAATTCATGTGATACCAATGGCCTTACCCTTCCCGTTCATGAATACAACCAGGATCAGGGCGATGTTTCGGTCACTGGGGGATATGTCTACCGGGGAAGCCTGGTACCCGAACTGCAGGGCCGCTATATCTATGGGGATTTTGCCTCTGGACGGATATGGGCGCTTACCACAAATACGAATCCTACAAATACCTTACTGGAAGACACCAATTTGGGTATTGCCTCCTTTGGTACCGATTCCGCTAATGAGCTTTATATCTGTAGCTTTGACGGAGCCATCTACAAGTTTGAACAGAATTAGGGAGTATACGCTACCCTAAGGCAATTACCCCTGTTTTCTCAAGTATTTTTGGTCCGCATAAAAAGTACCAAAGGGCAAAAGCGAGGCGATGAACAGCATGGTAAAACGTCTCAAACCCCATTTGCGTTCGTAGCAAAAAACTGCTGCCAGGGCCACAAAGGCGATAAAAAGGAATCCATGCGCATAGCCGATATAGATATTGGGTTCGGGAATTTCCCCCCAGTACTTTAAGGGCATGCCCAGGGCAAAAAGCAACAGATAGGAAATGCCCTCAAGAATGGCGGTGGTACGGAATACGGTCAACATGTTTTTAGGTTCAAGGTTTAAAGTTCAAGGTTCAAGGTTTAAAGTTCAAGGTTCAAGCTCAAGTTCAAAATTGCCATTGAGAACTCATCTCACCTAATTCATCATTCATAATTCGGTTCAAAGCACCCATCAGTATCTGCAATTGACCATTGTTAAGGGTTCAAGGTTCAAGGTTGGGCATTGTTTAATGTTTATTGTTCATTGTTCACTGCCTACTGCCGGATAAAGTGCATCGCGCCTTACGCCAAGGGCCGAGCACATTGCCAATTCATCATTCATAATTCATCGCTCGACACATAAAACCCAACACTGCCAACTGATTACTGCCCATTGTTTATTGCTAATTGTTCACTGCTTACTGCTAACTGCCAACTGTTTCTGGTTCAAAGTTGGGCATTGTTTATTGTTAATTGCTTATTGTCAACTGTCAACCGTCAACTGCCCACTAGGATTCAGGTAGAGTTTACAGGTGTATAACCTCGCCATAGGCATCCGCCACAGCTTCCATAACAGCTTCGCTCATCGTAGGATGGGGATGTACCGCTTTGAGCACTTCATGTCCGGTGGTTTCCAACTTTCTGGCTACGACCGCCTCGGCGATCATATCGGTGACCCCAACACCTATCATATGGCACCCTAGCCATTCCCCGTACTTGGCATCAAAGATTACCTTGACAAAGCCATCCGAGTTGCCGGAAGCTTTTGCTTTACCGCTGGCGGAGAAGGGAAACTTGCCCACTTTAATATCGAATCCTTTTTCCCGCGCCTGTTTTTCCGTAAGCCCTACGGACGCCACTTCGGGGATGCAATAGGTACATCCGGGAATATTGCCATAATCCAAGGGTTCCACATGCATCCCGGCAATTTTTTCCACACAAAGGATACCTTCGGCCGAGGCCACGTGGGCCAGGGCTTGCCCAGGGGTAACATCACCAATGGCATAATATCCTGGAATGTTGGTATGGTAATAATCATTCACAATAATCTTGTCCCTGTCCACGGCAATCCCTACCTCTTCCAGGCCTATGTTCTCTATGTTGCTCTTGATGCCCACAGCAGATAGTACAATATCCGCCTCCAGGACCTCCTCGCCCTTCTCGGTCTTTACGGTGGCCTTTACGCCATTTCCGGAGGTGTCTACCTTGGTAACTTCGGCGGAGGTTTTTATTTTGACGCCGGCCTTCTTGAAGCTCCGTGCCAATTGCTTGGATACCTCCTCATCTTCCACGGGCACAATATTGGGCAAGAACTCCACCACGGTAACCTCGGTACCCATGGCGTTGTAGAAATAGGCAAATTCAATACCTATGGCACCACTCCCCACTACGATCATCTTCTTGGGCTGTTCTTTAAGGCTCATCGCCTCGCGGTATCCAATCACCTTCTTTCCATCCTGAGGTAGGCTGGGCAGTTCCCTGCTTCGCGCTCCTGTGGCAATGATGATATGTGATGCGGAATACTCGGTTTCCTTGCCGTCGGCATCGGTTACCGCTACTTTTTTACCAGGGCGCAGTTTTCCAAAACCGTTCAGGACCTCTATCTTGTTCTTTTTCATCAGAAATTGAACGCCCTTACTCATGCCATCGGCCACACCGCGACTTCGTTGCACCACGGCACCGAAATCCTTATCGGCACCCTCTACCTTCAATCCATAGTCGCCCGCATGCTGTAGATACTCGAACACCTGAGCCGATTTCAATAAGGCTTTAGTGGGTATACACCCCCAATTTAAGCAAACACCGCCAAGACTTTCCTTTTCTATAATTGCGGTCTTAAATCCTAATTGCGAAGCCCTAATGGCGGTTACATATCCCCCTGGGCCACTACCTAAAACAATAATATCGAAATTGCTCATATATTAAATTTTTTATATCCAAAATTGAAGTGGCAAAGTTACGAAACCAAAATGAAAGCCCATAGGGAGCTTATGAAAATAAATGTGAAGATCGGGCGCTGCCCTAGTGGGAAAACTTTTGTTGGTTAAAGGCCTCCGAACCGCCCTTGGGAATGGATAAGGAAATCCAATCCTTGCCCTTGATCATTTTGCCCATAAGTACAATTTGGCCCACGTGGTTGGCGTAGTGCGCAAGTTGCCGGTTCACGGCCTCCATGGTGGTATGCGCTTCGCCCCTAATTCGGATGGGTGTATCAAAGTTATCGGCATTGATGGATTCGAGTGCGGCGAAAAGGCAGGCCCAGCCCTCTTCCCAGGCCTTTTGCATCTTGGCCTTGGTAGGGTAGGGGTCCTTGAACTCCGTTTCCCTGTTTCGCCAGGATTTTTCACCATCCTCGGTCCTGAAGTTGGTCCACCTGCTCAACATGTTCCCTACCATGTGCTTTACGATCAGGGCAATGCTGTTATCGGCCTCATTGTAGGTCCAATGGATATCCGTTTCGCTCAGTTGCAAAAAGGTCTTGTCGCCCAACGTTTTATAACGCCGGAACTCGTAAAGTGCACTTTCGATAAAGTTGGTCGTATAATCCATTTTCCTTGTTTTCGATGCCGTTTGGCACCTTCAAAGATAAATGAATCAGTCTTTCGAAGCGTCAAAGTCGATGCTGACCGAATTGATACAATACCGCTGTCCGGTAGTATCCCTGGGTCCGTCATTGAAGACATGCCCTAGGTGGCTCCCGCAATTGGCACACACGGTTTCTGTACGGATCATACCGTGCGACGTGTCCCGTATGTACTCTATGGCGCCCTCTACGGCTTCATCAAAAGAGGGCCAACCACAACCGCTCTCAAATTTATGTTCGCTTTCAAAAAGCTTTGCATTGCAGGCCTTACAGTGGTAATCCCCATTTTCAAAATGCAGGTTGAATTTTCCTGTGTGGGGATATTCGGTGCCTTTTTCGCGAAGCACACGATACTCATCCTCGGAGAGTTGCGTTTTCCAGTCGTCCTCGGATTTATTTATGGGATACGTTTTGCTCATTCGTTTTCAGGTATAAAGTTTAGGGCTGCCCCATTGATACAATGTCTTTTTCCGGTAGTGGCCGCCGGACCGTCATTGAACACGTGCCCTAGGTGACCACCGCAGGTGGAACAGTGTTCTTCCGTACGGGCATAACCGATGTTGTAATCCGTGCTAAAGGAAACCGAACCTTCTATTTCCCTGTCAAAACTGGGCCAACCGGTACCCGAATCAAATTTATGATCGCTCTTGAACAAGGCCGTTCCACAGCCTGCACAAGCATAAGTACCCTTTTCCTTATTATTGAGCAAGGAACTGGTAAAGGCGTTTTCCGTTCCTTTCCTTCGCAGGATATAATATTGCATATCGGTGAGTTCTTTGCGCCACTCCGCATCGGTCTTGGTCACTGCATAGGTCTCTTCCTGTTGTTCGTCCGTTTTAGCCGCCACTTCCTTGTCTTGGGAAACACCCTTGCAACCCGCAAGGATAATACAGAGGCCAAAAATTACTTTTTTGATCATCGTTTTTGTTTTTTAGACGCACTTGTCTTTCGGTCCTTTCAAATTTACGTCAATATTGGCTAGATAATCGGATCAGGTAGCAAAAGGACATAAAAAACCCCTGTTCCCAAATGAGAAACAGAGGTTATGATGAATCAGGATCTTAATGAAAACTAAACCGGCATGTAGTCGGTATCATGGGGAATACCACGGACAAGCAATCTTATGGGGTTTCACTAGGTCAATTTCGAACCAAATCCAGTGAGACCCGGGCAGGATCATCTATCCCATCCCCATCAAAATCAAATTCGGCAGGCCCTTGTATGGAGAGGTTATTGCCAGAAAATTGACTTCCAAAAAACTCGAATTCGTCTGGATCATCATCATAGGATACTACCAATAAATCTTCATCAAACCCAAGTCTTCCCGTGGTTACCTCTGATGCTTGCCCAACTTGGGTAATGGTAAGTGTAAATCTTCCATTATTCTGAATTACCAATGTTACGGTACCACCCTCTTCAACAACATCTATCCGTTGCGATGGTCCGGTTCCGGCAATATCGAATACGGCACTTGTGGCTATCCAACTTCCAGCAATATCGGAAATTGAAAAATTGTCCCCCTCCAAGGAAAAATCTTCCTCATCACTACTGCAGGCAGCAGTGAACAATAGGGATATAAAAAGCAACAAGGAGAAAATTGGAGGTTTTTTAGTTTTCGTTTTCATAGGACTAGGTTTAAAAGTTATTTGTTCTTTACTACGGAAGTCTTAAATATGTTGTACTTCGCGCTTACATAAAAGTAGCAAGCGTATAAGGTTCCGATTAGCAGGGATGTTTCAATCTTTGATACTGGGGTTACAAAAAGCGCAAATTCAAGGAAATTACGGTCGGGAAGCGGCTTACTGCGGTCACGTACCCTAAAAAGCAAACGCCCCATTTCAAAAAAAGAAACAGGGCGTTTTATATATATATGGGGAAAAATTAATTCACAGGTACCCGCTTGATATCGCTTTCGCTAACATTCAAGCTTTGCATCACGGCACTAAGGTTGGACTTGTCCAGTTTGGAGGTGGCAAAATCTGCCGGTACCACCGCGATGCGGAATATTTGATTGTCCGTATCCCCCGGAAGCAGACTGGCCAGATCAAAATCGGCCTCCAAGAAAATATTCACATCCAGAAAGGTATGATCGTAATTGTACTGCAGCAGTCCTTGATCTACGATAAGGGTTTGGGGCAGCAAACGCCAGACATCTACGGCCTCCCCGTTACTGTCCTCCGTTTGATCAAAGAGAATATAGACCAGCACAACATCCGACTCGAAGACTTCTATGGTTTGTGGAAACTCAAAAAAGATCGAAAAATCATTGGAAGGGCTAAAATCCCCTTCAATTTCAATGACCTGCCCTAGAATATTTACACCATCCAGGCCATCCAGGCCGTTCAGACCGTCAAAACCGGGAGGTCCGGCGGGGCCTTCACAGGAAATAAAAAATAGGGCGATTAAAGTACCGAGGGTAAAACTGATTTTTTTCATAATAACTTGTATTTGTGTTTGTTGATGCACCCCTTGGTTATAAGGCCTTTTTCAGGGTTACTCTATCCGTTTTACAAAAAGCGTTCCAAAAAATAGCAAAGCTTTGGTTTTTCAATGAAAATAGAGATTCCTCGCAGGCTCGGAATGACAAATTATTGTGTATTGTCATTCAGAGCTAAGCTTAGCGAAGTGAAGAATCTCAACCGTATACCAAAAACCAGAAACAGTGGGTAGTGTTCAGTTATGAATTATGAGGGACGGGTTAAAAAGTGAAGAGTTATAGCGTTGCGCACAAATACTTGCCAGGTTCAGCACTCATAATTCGAAATTCATCATTCGGGGTTCCAAACAGCTCCTTCCCTTTGTTAAGGGAAGGTGGCCCCGACCGAAGCAAAGCGAGCGTCGGGGACGGAAGGGTAGTTTGCTATTCGTTCATCTCTGATACGGCACTGAGCCAAAGATCGTATCGACAACAGTGGGCAGTGGGTGGTTGATGGTGTTACATGCTAAGTTTAGCGTTCGTAATCCCAAATCAGCCAGAGATTTTTTCAAAATCCGTCGAAGATTTATTTTAAATCCGCTAGAGACGTGTTTTGAATCTGCCAGAGATGCGTTTTGAATCTGCCAGAGATGTGCTTTGCATCCGCCAGAGATGTGCTTTGCATCCGCCAGAGATGTGCTTTGCATCTACCAGAGATTCCTCGCAGGCTCGGAATGACAAGCCAACCTACCTTGTAATTCAGAGGGCCACATAGATAAGTGAAGAAGCAAAAGCCATTAGCGAAGAGAACCCATCATTCATAATTCATCAACTCCTGAACTCACAACCCATAGTTCATCACTCAATACGGAGAACTGCCCACTGCAACTGTCAACTGCCCACTACTGACCTTGAACTTTAAACCTTGAACCTAAAATTCCGTTAGCCCCCGTAAAATTTATAGCGTTGCGAATTTGCGTTTCCCCATAATTTCCTATTTTTAGCAAAAACCGGATCAAACCAAAAAATTATGTTGAGACAACAACGTGTTGTAATAGAAAACATCGCGCCACAGCTGCATGCCGGGGCGTTCTTTATAAAGCGGGTCGTTGGGGAATCCGTTACGGTGACCGCCGATGTACTCCCCGATGGACATGATGTAATCCAGGCCGAAGTGCTGTTTAAGCATGAGACGGATAAAAAATACAACGAGGTGCGCATGTCACATTTGGGAAATGATGTGCATACCGCTTTGTTTCCTGTACAAAAACAAGGATACTACACCTACAAAGTAAGGGGTTGGGTAGACTATGCGCTAAATTGGCAACACGGTATTGAGGCCAAACTCAAAGATGGACAACATGTGAAGAGCGAACTGCTCGATGGAGTGCAGTACTTAAAACAACTTACGAAAAAGGCCCAGGCCGCTGAAAAGACCTATGTGGAAAACCTGGCAAAGTGGTTCCAGGACGATCGTAGCTATGACCAGGCCGTTACCGCCGCCACCTCAGAGCAATTGCACGAATTGTTCATAAAATATCCTGCGCGATTCCTGGCAAATACAGGTCCGGACCTACAGGTCTATGTAGATAGAAAAAAAGCCAACTTCAGTACCTGGTACGAATTTTTTCCAAGGTCGGCCGCAGCGAAGCCGGGAACGCATGGTACGTTTAAGGATTGTGAGCGCCTGCTGCCCAGAATTGCCAATATGGGCTTTGACACACTTTATTTTCCCCCGGTACATCCCATAGGGGAGGTGAACCGAAAGGGGAAGAACAACACCACAGACGCCCAGGAAGGAGATAGCGGTGTTCCCTGGGGCATTGGTTCCAGGCTGGGGGGGCACAAGGCCATACATCCGGAATTGGGAACGGAAAAGGATTTTAAGGGCCTTATTGATAAAGCCAAGGATATGGGCATTGAAATAGCGATGGATCTTGCGTTTCAGGCGGCCCCGGACCATCCCTATATTAGTTCCCATCCGGAATGGTTCCGAAAACGTCCTGATGGTACCATGCAGTACGCGGAAAATCCGCCCAAAAAATACCAGGATATCGTCAATTTTTATTTTGAGACCGAAGCCTATAAGGAGCTCTGGCAAGAACTGCTGGACGTTACCCTGCACTGGGTGAAACTGGGTATACAAATATTCCGTGTGGATAATCCCCACACCAAACCCTATTATTTTTGGAACTGGTTGATCGCACAGGTTAAAAAAGATCATCCCAATGTGCTTTTCCTAGCCGAGGCCTTTTCCCGGCCCAAAGTGATGCAACAATTGGCCAAACAGGGGTTTTCCCAATCGTACACCTATTTTACCTGGCGGGTGAGAAAACATGAACTCATCGAATATGTGGTAGAACTGACCCAGACCCAAATGCGGGAGTACTACCGGCCCAATTTTTGGCCTAACACCCCGGATATCAACCCCTACCACCTGCAAGGTGCCAATGAGGCCATGCACCTCCTGCGGTATGCCCTGGCGGCCACATTAAGCGGAAATGTTGGCATCTACGGCCCCGTTTTTGAATATATGGTCACCGAGGCCATGCCAGGCAAGGAAGAATATCTGGATTGTGAGAAATACGAGATACGGCATTGGGATTGGACTCGGGAGAATAAGCTCATGCGGGTCATCGGTAAAATAAACGAGGCTCGGAAAAACCACCAGTCCCTACAACAGACCAACAACATCCGATTCTGCCATATGGAGAACGAACAGCTGCTCGCTTTTTACAAATGGAACGATGACAGAACCGATGAAACCTTGATGATCATCAGTCTGGATCCACATTATGCCCAACAGGGCTCTGTACAACTTCCTATGGAAGATTTGGGAATACATCATGGACAATCCATAAATATTCACGACCTTATTACCGACAATGGGTATATTTGGGATAAGGAGTGGAACTTTGTCGAATTGCATCCCACCTTACCCCTTCATTTGTTCCATATTAAAAAATAAGGATGTCCAAGAAAAAGCAAGATTCCCTGGCACGACCCCCCTACGCCTTTGACGTATCATGGGAGGACCTGCTCGAAAACAAGGCTTTTATCAAAGTTTTTCTCTCCGATGTTTTGGAAGCCTATATTCTAAAACAACGTTGGTACGGTGGCAAGGCGAGTAAGCTCAAATACATAGAACTCCAAGAGTATTTCCGTATCCAACAAAAGGGAGAGGTCTATTATGGCCTGCTGTTGGAAGTGAATTATGAAGAGGCCTTTTATCAGCACTATTTTTTGCCTATCGCTTTCGTATCCGACGAGAGTTTTGCCAAGAAAGACAGGATTTTACCTCTGTCCATCAAGGGCCAGGAGGGGTTTATCATCGATGCGGTTAACCTAGAGGCCTTTCGAAAGCTGGTTTTTGAACGCATCGCACACGCGGAACCCAATGATACCACCCGTGTAAGCTACCACAAGAGCAGGGATTTTGCAGATACCAGTTATGTTTCCTCCCGCTTTATGGGCCTGGAGCAGAGCAATACCTCCATCATCATCAACGACACTTCGGTCATCAAGTTCTTCCGTAGAATTTACGCGGACAGGAATCCGGACTATGAAATGAGCCAATTTCTGTCCGAGAGAAAGGGATACAAAAATACGCCCGCCTATCAGGGAAGCCTAAGCATCACGGATTCGGAAAACGTGAATATTACCATTGCCTTGATGCAAGAATTGGTTCCCAATCAGGGCGATGCTTGGGATTATATGTTAAAGGAACTGCAGAAGATCTTCGGCAACCTGGACTATAAGCACATTAATGTGCACGCCCTGCCTAAGACCGAAATGTTCCAACGGCTGTCCATCAAGGATGTTCCCCCGGAGATTATTGACTGGGCGGGACTCAACATTTTTTTGAAACTTCAGGTATTGGCCAGAAGGACGGCGGAAATGCATATCGCCCTAGGCTCGGAATTTGAGGATACGGCTTTTACGCCCACCCATTTTAATGGAGATTACGAGGTTTGGCTAAAGAACAGATTGCTGTACCAATTTCAGAACCGTTTGAATACGGTAGAGAACAACTTGCATCGCTTGGAAGGACTTACCCTGGACCTGGCCAATGAGTTTTTGGAGCGCAAGAACGAGATTCGAAAGCGCTTTGTGAACTTCGATTGGACCAAATTAAAAGGGGAACGCATTAGGGTACATGGCGATTATCATTTGGGGCAGATACTGGTCAAGGATGAGGATTTTTATCTGCTGGACTTTGAGGGGGAACCGGAGAGTACCATACGGGATCGCAAGGTGAAGCAACCTCCCCTTAAGGACGTTGCGGGTATTTTTAGGTCGTTTCACTACGCCATCTATGCTACCATTTTTGGTGAGGGCAACAACTACCCGTATTCCCAGGAAGATCTTTTTAAGGCCGGGGAAATCCTTTACCGTTTTTTTATCGGTGTATTCCTGGGCACTTATGTGGAGATGATACAGGAACATAATTTAAATATCGGGTATAGCCAGGAGCGCATCTTTATTCTGGAATATTGTATGCTGGAAAAAGCGGTGTACGAACTAGGCTACGAAATGAACTCCAGGCCCATGTGGGCCATCATACCCCTGGAAGGGATTATGAGCATTATTAACGAAACTAACTAACGATTACTATGGGCAATGTTATCCCGCACAGTTTATTCTCAGATTTTGATATTGACCTGTTCAAGGGCGGAAAGCACTTTCGGCTTTATGAAAAGCTGGGCTCGCATCTTATAGAGGTCAATGGCGAAAAAGGCACCTATTTTGCCGTTTGGGCCCCAACGGCCAAATCGGTTTCCGTTGTGGGCGATTTCAACTATTGGCTAGAGGGCGACCATAAACTCAATGTTCGCTGGGATGAGAGCGGTATCTGGGAGGGCTTTATCCCTGGCGTGGACAAGGGTACTAAATACAAATACAAGATACATTCACATAATAACGACATAAAAACAGAAAAAGCAGACCCTTTTGCGCGTTATTGTGAACATCCACCCAATACGGCCTCCGTGGTTTGGGATGCGCCCTATAAATGGAAGGACAAAAAATGGATGGGCTATAGGGAGGAGAAAAACGGCCTGGACAGACCCTATTCGGTTTATGAGGTGCATTTGGGGTCCTGGAAGCGCAAAAATGGCGGGGACAAATTTATGTCCTATGTGGAATTGGCTGAGGATTTGGTCACTTACGTAAAGGAAATGAATTTTACCCATGTGGAGTTCATGCCCATTATGGAATATCCTTATGATCCCTCTTGGGGATACCAGCTTACGGGGTATTTTGCTCCTACCTCCCGCTTTGGAAAACCCGAAGATTTTAAACTATTGATCGATAAGCTGCATCAAAACGATATTGGGGTCATTCTCGATTGGGTCCCTTCACATTTTCCGGAAGATGCCCACGGATTGGGGTTTTTTGACGGCTCCAATCTATACGAGCACCCAGACCGAAGGAGGGGATATCACCCAGACTGGAAAAGTCTTATCTTCAACTACGGAAGAAACGAGGTGCGGGCCTTCTTGATCAGCAATGCCTTGTTCTGGTTGGATCAATATCATGCCGATGCCCTAAGGGTAGATGCCGTAGCTTCCATGTTATACCTGGATTATTCCAGGGAAGAAGGGGAGTGGGAACCCAATGAGTTCGGGGGCAGGGAGAACCTGGAATCCATATCCTTTATTAAGGAGCTCAATGAAGAGGTCTATAAAAGTTTCAAGGGCGTGCAGACCATAGCGGAGGAGTCTACCTCCTTCTCCATGGTTTCCAGACCTGTGAACATAGGCGGACTGGGTTTTGGAATGAAATGGATGATGGGATGGATGCACGATACCCTGGAGTACTTTAAAAAAGAACCCATCTATCGGAAGCACCATCAGAACGACCTCACCTTTAGCATGACCTATGCGTTTACGGAGAACTTTATGCTGCCTTTTTCCCATGATGAGGTGGTCTACGGGAAACAATCGCTTTTATACCGAATGCCGGGAGACGAATGGCAGCGCTTTGCCAACCTTAGACTGTTATTTGGCTATATGTATACCCATCCGGGAACCAATCTTATTTTTATGGGGGCCGAATTTGGCCAGACGGCGGAATGGAACTATCAGCATAGCCTGGACTGGCATCTGTTGAAGTACGATTTTCATTCCGGGATACAACAGTTGGTCAAGGACCTGAACAAGGTGTACCAGGATTTTCCGGCATTGTATGAAAAACAGTTCAGTGCGGAAGGGTTTCAGTGGATAGATTATGGGGATCACGAGAATTCCGTACTGACCTATATCCGCAAGGGCCACGATGCGGAAAACGATTTAATAGTAGCCTGTAATTTTACTCCGGTGCCGCGAGAACAGTATCGGATAGGTGTGCCGAAAACCAAAAAGTTAAAGGAAGTTTTTAATACGGATGATACCAAATACGGCGGCAGTGGTATGCGTAATACCAATATCAAAACAACAAAGACACCCTGGCACGGGTATGAAAAATCCGTTGAAATCAGCATTCCCCCACTAGGCGTTGTTATTATGCAATAATATAACCGTACTATAACGTTATAGTTTATAACTGGTCACAATATCTTTTCATTTTTACGGGCTAAAGTCTTTTTTTTGTGAGACTTTAAAAAAAACGGGCAATGATTACCAATACACAGTTGGAATACAAAGGAAATTTGTATCCCGATACCATCATAGACTTTAAACAGGAGACCGATAAACTTTATTTCACGACCCAGAACGGGGTCATCCTTCAAATAACAGTTTTAAGGGATAGTGTCGTCCGATTTAGATATGCCACGCAGAACGTATTTGAGCCAGATTTTTCCTATGCCATAAGCGAGGAGGCCAGTAGAGGGTACAACCACTTGGAGACTAAGGAGACCAAGACCGAATATCTAGTAGAAACGGGTAAGCTTCGCGTGTTGGTGGACAAAAAAACACTGCGGATCCAGATTTCCGATCTGGAAGGAAATATCATTAATGAGGATGAATTGGGGTTCCATTGGGAGGAAAACTACGAGTACGGGGGCAATACGGTGAAAATGAGCAAGATTACCCAGTCGGCCGAGAGTTTTTACGGAATGGGAGATAAGGCCACACATACCAACCTTAAGGGAAAAAGGGTCAATAACTGGGTTACGGACCAGTATGCCTATGGCAAAGATCAAGACCCCTTGTACAAGGCTGTTCCCTTTTTTATTGGCCTTCATAGCGGTAAGGCCTATGGGGTTTTCTTTGACAACACCTTTAGAAGCTATTTTGATTTTGCCCATGAGCGTCGAAATACCACAAGTTTTTGGGCAGATGGGGGAGAAATGAACTATTATTTTTTCTACGGGCCAGAGATGTCGCAAGTAGTAACATCCTATACCGATTTGACCGGGACCCCGGAATTACCCCCTTTATGGGCCTTGGGGTATCACCAATCCAAGTGGAGTTATTATCCCGAGAGCAGGGTCAAGGAGATTGCAAAAACGTTTAGGGACCTCAAAATTCCCTGCGATGCCATCTATTTGGATATTGATTATATGGACGGATTTCGTTGTTTTACCTGGGACAAGGACAAATTTCCCGACCCCAAACGTATGATCGATGAACTCTACAAGGACGGTATGAAAACCGTCGCGATGATCGATCCGGGCATTAAGGTAGACAAGGATTATTGGGTGTATCAGGAAGCTATGGAGAAGGATTACTTCTGTAAGCGCGCAGATGGGCCCTATATGCACGGTAAGGTCTGGCCGGGCGAATGTAATTTTCCCGACTTTACCAATCCCGAAGTGCGGGAATGGTGGGCCGGGCTGTACAAGGAAATGATGGCAGATATAGGCGTTCACGCCGTTTGGAACGATATGAACGAACCCGCCGTAATGGAGGTTCCCTCCAAGACGGCGCCCCTGGATATGAGACATGATTACGATGGGCATCCCTGTAGCCATAGGAAGGCACACAACATATATGGTATGCAGATGGTCCGTGCTACCTATGATGGCGTTAAAAAGTACGTATATCCCAAGCGTCCGTTTGTGATTACCAGGGCCGCCTATGCCGGTGCACAGCGATTTAGTTCTACCTGGACAGGAGATAATGTAGCTACTTGGGAACATCTGTGGATCGCCAATGTTCAGGTACAACGTATGTGCATGAGCGGCATGTCGTTCGTGGGTTCCGATATCGGAGGGTTTGCGGAGCAGCCCAATGGCGAATTGTTTGCCCGATGGATACAATTGGGGATTTTTCATCCGTTTTGTAGGGTCCATTCCAGTGGGGATCACGGGGATCAAGAACCTTGGTCCTTCGGTACCGAAGTGACCGATATTGTCCGGAAATTTATCGAATTGCGTTATCAATTACTGCCCTACCTCTATACCATGTTCTGGAAATATATTTCCGAGGATAAGCCCATGCTACAGTCCCTGGTGTATTATGACCAGGAAGATACCCAGACGCATTTTAGGACCGATGAGTTTATTTTTGGGGAACAGATTTTGGTCTGCCCTATCCAGGAGCCTAACGCCCAGGGGAGGCGTATGTACATTCCCAAGGGAAAATGGTATAATTTTTGGACCGAGGAAATTGTAAATGGCGGAAAGGAAAAATGGGTAGTGGCAGATTTGGACAAGATTCCGATATTCATAAAAGAAGGCGCCATAATTCCCAAGTATCCGGTACAGCAATACGTGGGGGAAAAAGAAATAAAGGCATTACAGTTGGACGTATATTTTAAAAAGGGGACCGAGAAATCAACGGTCTATGAGGACGGACAGGATGGCTACGATTATAAAAAAGGACGGTACAGCCTGCGGAATTTTAAGCTAAAGGGCAAGGAAAATGAACTGATCATACAACAGTTCAAGAACGGGACCTACATTACGCCCTACAGCACCTTTAAACTGCAACTGCACGGCTTGCCCTTTAAGATCGATTGTATTGAGCTGGATAATGAAACCATATCATTCAAGGACGTAAAATTAAATGGAAACAATTCTATTGAAATAAGCAAAGATTTTACAGAACTGCATATTATTGGAAAGTAAATTTTTGTATTTTACCCCTACTAAACACCATTACAATGAGGAGATTATTAATCATGTTGGTTGTCTTTTTTGGCGTAGCCGCATGTAAAACAAATCCATTTACGGGAAAGAGTACCCTGAACTTCTATCCGAACAGCCAGATATTTCCTATGGCCTTTGCGCAGTACGATCAATTTCTTGGAGAGAATAAGGTGATTAAGGGAACTTCCGATGCCCAAATGATTACCAAGGTGGGCCAACGGATTTCTTCAGCGGCAGAGCGTTGGTTGTCTGCTAACGGTTATCCGGGTTACTTAAAAGATTATAAATGGGAGTATAATTTGGTAGATGATAAAACTGTGAACGCTTGGTGTATGCCCGGTGGTAAAATCGTCTTTTATACCGGGATACTTCCCATTACCCAGACAGAAACAGGTGTGGCCGTAGTCATGGGCCACGAAGTAGCTCATGCCTTGGCAGATCACGGTGCACAAAGAATGAGTGCCGGTATGCTACAGCAACTTGGCGCCGTGGCCGGAAATGTGGCCATTCAGGACCCTGAAAAGCGGAATACGTTCAATCAGGCCTATGGTGTAGGTTCCACTGTGGGATTGATGCTTCCTTTTAGTCGAAGTCATGAGACCGAGGCCGATAGGATCGGGCTACAGATTATGGCCATTGCCGGATACAATCCGGATGAGGCCGCTGAACTTTGGAAACGAATGAAGGCAAACAGTGGCGGACAGGCACCACCTGAGTTTTTGAGCACCCACCCATCAAACGACACAAGAATTGCAAATCTTAGCCAGTGGGCCCCCTTGGCAAAGCAGGAAGCGGCAAAATATGGGGTTAGCTCCTTTCAATAAGCAATATGGTATTTCACGAATTGTAGATATAAAGCTGTTCCCTGGGGACGGCTTTAATTTTTTTGACATATGGCAAGAGCAATAGCGATAAAGGGAAGTAAAAAATTGTTAAACGCTTGGGCATTCTATGACTGGGCCAACTCGGTCTATAGCCTGGTGATCGCCTCGGCCATATTCCCCATTTTTTACGGGGCCCTGTTTAGGGTGGCCGAAATTGAAAAAGTGATGGTTTTTGGCGGTGAGATAGCACGTGCACCCCTAATAAGCTACGTCACTTCCCTGGCCTTTGTGTTTATCGCTATTGTTACCCCCTTGGTATCCGGTATAGCGGATTATATGGGCAATAAGAAGGTTTTTATGAAATTCTTCTGTTATCTGGGCGGCGTCTCCTGTATTGGCCTCTATTGGTTTTCCCTTGAGCATATCTATTTTAGTCTGGGCTGTTATTTTTTTGGGCTGGTAGGTTTTTGGGTGAGCTTTGCGGTGAACAACTCCTACCTTCCTGATATTGCCTTTCCGGAACAGCAAGATGGGGTCAGTGCCAAGGGTTTTTCCATGGGCTATATTGGAAGTGTCCTTTTATTGTTGCTCAACTTGGGCATGGTCATGAAGCCGGCCTTGTTCGGAATTGAGAGCGATGCGGGGGAAGCGGCTGAAATAAAAGCGATGAAATATTCCTTTGTGACGGTCGGAATCTGGTGGATACTATTTAGTCAGTACACCTTCTTTCACTTGCCCAAGGGAAACAAAAGAGAGGGTAGAAGGGAGCATGTGGTCCTGAACGGTTTTCGGGAGTTAAAAAAAGTATGGCATCAATTGGGTGAGGAAACCAAATTAAAACGGTATCTGGTCGCTTTTTTTGTGTACAGTATGGCGGTACAGACGGTAATGCTGATCGCTACCTATTTTGGTGAGGAGGAGATCGATTGGGGCTCGGATAGCGGCCGTACGTTTGGGCTGATTATCAGTATTTTGGTCATCCAGGTGGTCGCTATTTTGGGGGCTACCCTGACGGCATTGGCATCCAAGGCCTTTGGGAATATCAAAACCTTGATCGTTATCAATATCTTATGGGTGTTCATATGCATCTACGCCTATTTTTTGATTACCCCCATGGACTTCTATATTGCGGCCGGCTGTGTGGGCGTGGTCATGGGCGGTATACAGGCCTTGTCGCGGTCTACCTACTCCAAGTTTATTCCGGACACCACGGATACCACCTCCTTTTTTAGCTTTTACGATGTGGCAGAGAAAATAGGGATTATCATTGGCACCTTTTTGTACGGCTTTGTTGCTCAGGTTACGGGAAGCATGCGAAATGCGACCATCTTCTTGGGCCTGTTTTTCCTCGTGGGAGCCTTTTTATTGACGCGGGTACATCTCAAAAAGAAGTTATCTTAAAAATAAGAGCGCCGTACCAGAGGCCGGCGCTCGATATTACAATTCTTTATATTATCCTTTGGAAATGTCCCCGGATCCCGATGCTTTGGTATCAACCTTATCGGGATTTCCCCGATAACTGATATCTCCGGACCCGGATACCCTGGCCTTTAGCATTTTATTGGCGGTAACCTTGATATCCGCAGAACCTGATACCTGGGCGGTCACGTTTTCGGCCTCCAGTTCATACGCTTTGATATCGCCCGAACCGGATACCTGTACTTCCAGATCATTGGTCCGGCCACTTAAATTGATATCACCTGAACCGGACATGGTGGCTTCCACAGTGGTAGCCTCAACGGAAAGGGAAATATCTCCCGAACCCGATATATTGGTGTTGAAATTGTCCGTTTTGATGGTAGTTTTCCCTACAATGTCCCCTGATCCCGAGAGTGTTACTGAACTTACGTGCTCTATGGGTACCGTAATGTAGATTCCACCATCCCTGCCCCAGGAGGAAGGTCTAAGGTTTACACCTTTTTCGGTCTTAATGATCAATTTGCCATTTTTTACCTCCGTCTTTATGTATTCGAGCAGGTTTTCCTCTCCTTTTATGGTCAGTTCACCTTCAGTTCCTGAGACGAGGTCTACATCGAACCAGCCAGAGAGGGCTATTGCATCGTAGTCGCCCGTAGACCTTTCTATGGTTACTACGTTCCCGTTTCCTTTAACTTTCTTGCCCCATTGGGCACTTACTGTGGTCGCCAATAGTACGCTTAGCACTAAGATTGTTATTTTTTTCATTTGATCGATTTTTAGATGTTATAGTTTATAAAATGAGATACTGCCGTAATCGCTGGTGATAGACACTCGGTTGCCGCTATTGGCCTGTCCGTAATAGCCCTTGTAATATTTTTCATGGGACTTTTCCTTGCTGATATTGATTTCAAACTCGTCCTTTCCGCTCACCCCTGCATATTCGGCGGTAATTTCAAAGTCAAAATAATACTGGGCGTCATATCCGATTTTGATACCGGTATAATCCGTTCTTATTTCTATGTTCCCGGCATCCTCGGCCATTTCATCGATCTTGAGCGAGCCATAATCCGCACTGATATCCACGTTGCCATGGATCGTCCCTAGCTTTACATTGATATAGTCGCCATTGCCCTGCACATTATTGGCTTCCCCAACTTCCAGATTGCCGTAATCGCTGGAGTACTGCAGGTTGCCCATTTGCTCTATGGTGGAATTGGTGTAATCCGCATTGATGATCAGATCACCAGCTTTTTCCACGGTAAAACCAGAATAATCTGCCGATATTTTACCACTTTTTATATATTCAATGGTGGATCTTGAGGTATAATCAAAACTCAGTTGATTGTTTCTTCCGTGTAGTTCGCCTATCTCCAGCCTTCCATAGTCACAGCTTATTTTAGCATGGCCATCAACACGGTCCAAATAGATATTGCCATAGTCGTTACTTAAGTGAACACTGTTCTTGATAGGGATTTTTATGGTATAATTGATCTGTATGTTCACATTTTTGTTCTTGCCCCAGTTCCACCCCCAGTCGTTCTTGTTTTTATTATAGATGGTCCGTGCAGAAACCAGATCACTATTGGCCTCAAAATCGACGGTAATCTCGTCCAGTCGCCGCTGCACCTTCTCCTCGTTGTTACCGTTGGTCTTGATATGCACCTCTATGAGCACGCGGTTCTCGTTCCAGGAGGTGATGTTGAGGTTTCCATAACTGTTTCTGACCTTTAACAGGGCATCGGAGTTTACATCGTATTCCTTTTTAATCGTTTTCTCCTTGGTATACCTGCCCTTTGGCGTTCCGTTGTTGGCCAAGAGGAAGGTCGGCAGCATCAAAAACAGCACTGCTGTATATTTATATAGTATAATTTTCATCATTATAATTTTTTAAAGTTTTTATTGTATCGATTTGATTTAGAACATCCTGCAAAAGATCTATTCTCGTTTGGAAATTGGTTATCATGGCACTTAGGATAAGCTTGCTGTTCCCTCCATTTAAAAGGTCCTGTTCCAACGTGGTGTAATTGTCCTCCAGTTTTTTTAATTGGATCATTGTATCATCAATGATTTTTTGGGTCTCCGGTGTACTTTGACTCTCCAGCAGTTTTACCTGTTCCTCGACAAGACTGGTAAAATAAAATTGCGTTTTCGAAACTTCCGGAGCTATTTTTGCCATCCGTTCATCTAGCGATTGTTTCGGGGCAAACAGGCCAATACCTACGGCCAACAAAATGGCAACGGAGGCAGCGATGGAAAGTGGTTTCCACCAGGAGCTTCGTTTTCTGTCCATTTTGACCACTTTATGGGTGCCTTCCAGTTTTTCCAAAAACCGTTGTTGGTGACCCTGAGCCGGTTCTTCCGTGTCAAAGGTGCCCTGCAAGTTTTTAAACAAGCTATCCAATTTTCCTTTTTCCATCATTGTACATTTATTATTTTCTTTCTCAAACTTTCCTTAGCTCTGGAAATCGTAGTCCTACAATTTGCATAGCTTATATTCATTATGCTGCTTATTTCTTCGTAATCATAGCCCTCGATTAAATGTAAGGTCAAAGAAACTCTGTAATTGTCCTTTAATTGTTTCATGGTTTCCAGCACCTTTTGAGCCTTCAGTTCTGTAAACACATGATCCGAAGCAACTCCATCATTATCTTCGACCTTGTACATTATATCATCTAGCGCAACTTCGTTCTTCTTACGTTGCTTTCTGTAATGATAGATACTGTTGTTTATTACAATCCGTTTTAACCAAGATCCAAATGTTACCTCCGCTTTGAATGTATGCAGTTTCGTAAACGCATTCAAAAACGATTCCTGCATGATATCCTCCGCTTCGGCACTATTTTTCACGATCCGCAAAGCTGTATTGTACATGGCTTTGTAGTATCGGTTATAAATTTCCAACTGTGCACTTTGTTTTCCTTCTAAACACAATTGTAATAACGCGTCAGTATGTTCAATTTTGTGGCTCAAAAAGTGAATGGTTTGTCTTAGAGATGACTCAATTTGTTCAATGTTACAGTTTTTTAAGGAAATTTTGGATTTCTTGGCACAACAATTGTCCTAGAAGAATATAAAAGGAATTGCGGCCGGGCCAATCCCGTGCTATTGCAGCTTTTTCCTGGATTACAAACTAAAACAAAAACTGGATTTCTGTCCGCGAATGACAGAATGACCGAAATACGAGTATGGGAGATTCTAAATTTTCAAATTTTGACAATATGTCGTTACAAGGAATTGATGAGGATGCCGAATTAATTCCGCTGATGACCCCGGAGGATGAGGAAGAAATGAACAATGAAGGCCTTCCGGAAACCCTTCCGATATTACCTTTACGCAATACCGTTCTTTTCCCGGGCGTTGTAATACCGATTACCGCCGGACGCGATAAATCGATCAACCTGATCAAGGACGCCAACAATGGGTCCAAGGTTATCGGGGTAGTGTCCCAAAAGGATGAGGAAACGGAGAATCCGGGAATCAAGGATATCAATACCTTAGGCACGGTTGCCAGAATATTGAGGGTGCTAAAAATGCCCGATGGCAATACCACGGTAATCATTCAAGGAAAAAAGCGCTTTGAGATTACCAAAGTACTTACGGAGAAACCGTATATCACCGCTACCATAAAAGAAACTGAAGAGCAAAGGCCCGGCCATGAGGACGAGGAATTTTTAGCGGTTATCGACTCCATCAAAGAACTTGCACTGCAGATCATAAAGGACAACCCTAATATACCCAGTGAGGCCACCTTTGCCATAAAAAACATCCAGAGCAACTCCTTTTTGATCAACTTCGTCTCCTCCAACCTTAACTTGGATGTTAAGGAAAAACAGGAATTGCTAGAGATTCCCGACTTGCAGAAAAGGGCTCTGGCCACATTAAAATACATGAATGTGGAACTCCAGAAGTTGGAATTGAAAAATGTTATCCAGTCCAAGGTGAGGAGCGATATGGACCAGCAGCAACGCGAGTATTTCCTACATCAGCAAATGAAGACCATCCAGGAGGAACTGGGCGGGGCTACCTATGACGAGGAAATCGATGAGATGCGCCTAAAGGCCCAAAAGAAAAAATGGGACGAGAAAATCGCCCAACATTTTGACAAGGAATTGTCCAAAATGCAGCGGATGAACCCGCAAGTGGCGGAATACTCCATTCAAAGGAATTACCTGGATCTGTTTTTGGAGTTGCCCTGGAACGAGTTTTCCAAGGATAAATTCGACCTTAAAAGGGCGCAAAGGATATTAGACCGGGACCATTACGGTTTAGAGGACGTAAAAAGAAGGATTATAGAATATTTGGCGGTATTAAAGCTCCGCAACGATATGAAATCTCCCATTTTATGCCTCTATGGGCCTCCGGGTGTAGGTAAGACTTCCCTGGGGAAATCCATTGCCGAGTCCTTGGGGCGCGAATATGTGCGCATGTCCCTTGGAGGAATGCGGGACGAGGCCGAAATCCGGGGACATCGAAAAACATATATCGGTGCCATGCCAGGGAGAATTGTACAGAGTCTTAAGAAAGCGGGCAAATCCAATCCGGTATTCATTTTGGATGAGATAGATAAGCTGTCGAGCAGCCATCAAGGCGATCCGTCCTCTGCCATGTTAGAGGTTTTGGATCCGGAACAGAACAGTGATTTTCACGATAATTTCCTGGAAGTGGGCTATGACCTGTCCAAGGTTATGTTCATTGCCACGGCCAATAACCTTTCCACGATACAGCCTGCATTACGGGACCGCATGGAAATTATAAACGTTACCGGCTATACTATTGAGGAGAAAGTTGAAATTGCAAAAAGGCATCTGTTGCCAAAACAGCTAAAGGAACATGGGCTGACCCCCAAGGACCTAAAAATTGGAAAACCCCAACTTGAAAAAATAGTGGAGGGTTATACCCGGGAATCCGGAGTACGATCTTTGGAAAAACAGGTGGCCAAAATGGTGCGTTTTGCCGCTAAATCCATCGCCATTGGGGAAACCTATAACGTTAAGGTCACCCATGAAGACGTGGAAAAGGTACTAGGACCTGCCCGGATGGAACGGGATAAATATGAGAACAACGATGTGGCCGGGGTGGTAACAGGTTTGGCCTGGACAAGTGTAGGGGGCGATATTCTATTTATAGAGTCCATTCTATCCAAAGGTAAGGGCAACCTGAATATAACGGGAAATTTGGGCAAGGTGATGCGGGAGTCCGCAACAATTGCTATGGAGTATATAAAATCCAATGCCGAGAGTTTTGGAATTTCCCCGGAAGTCTTTGACAATTACAATGTGCATATACATGTACCGGAAGGGGCTACTCCCAAGGATGGGCCTAGTGCAGGTATCACCATGCTCACTTCCCTGGTTTCCTTGTTTACCCAGAAAAAGGTAAAGAAAAGCCTCGCCATGACAGGAGAAATTACCTTGCGGGGCAAGGTACTTCCTGTTGGGGGCATCAAGGAAAAGATTCTAGCGGCAAAAAGGGCCAGGATCAAGGAAATCATTCTTTCTGAAGAAAACAGAAGGGACATTTTGGAGATCAAGGAGGAATACCTCAAAGGACTTAGTTTTCATTACGTGACCGATATGAGCGAGGTGATAGACATTGCCATTACCGATCAGAAGGTAAAAAAAGCAAAGAAACTTTGACCCTTAGGGAAGCTGCTAGCGCAACGGTCCGATAAAATTTGATATCGCCTGTGCAGGAACTCCCTATTTCTACCTATTTTTGGGCATGCAAAAAATCACCATAGCAATTGATGGCTACTCTTCCACAGGGAAGAGCACCATTGCCAAAGAGTTGGCGCGGGCCTTGGGATATATCTATGTCGATACAGGCGCTATGTACAGGGCTGTGACCCTCCATGCCATGCGAAAAGGCTATGTAGGGGGGCACACGGAACATTTGGATGCCTTGGTGAAGTCCCTGCCGGGGATCGAGCTGAATTTTGTCTACAACACTGAACTGGGCTTTGCCGAGATGTACCTCAATGATGAAAACGTTGAAGGGGAGATTCGGACCCTTGACGTTTCCAGACAGGTGAGCAAGGTAGCAACCATCAAGGAAGTAAGGATAAAACTGGTGGATATGCAGAAGGGGATGGGGAAGGAGAAAGGTATTGTAATGGATGGTCGTGATATTGGGACCGTAGTCTTTCCCGAGGCGGAACTAAAAATATTTATGACCGCCTCTCCAGAGGCCAGAGCTACCAGACGTTATAAGGAACTATTGGACAAAGGAGAAAAACTAAGTTATGCCGATGTCCTCAAAAACGTACAGGATAGGGACTACATAGATTCCCACCGTGAATTTTCCCCACTGAAGAAAGCTGAGGATGCCATTGAATTTGATAATAGCGATATGGGCCTAAAGGAACAATTTGAGCGCATTCACGGTTACGCTCTCCGGGTTATCGAAAAGCAATAAAAAAGGGGCCGTTCAGCCCCCTTTATTTTATAGATGATCAAGCATTGGGAATCACCAAGACCTGATCGGGATGGATTACATCCGGATTGCTCAATATATTGGTGTTGGCGGCAAAAATCTCCTTGTATTTCATCATATCGCCATAGTAGTGCTTCGCAATTTTACTCAAGGACTCCCCGCTTTTCACCACATGCCTGTGATACACCGAATCATCCGATACGCCAATGTTGGCCTTGATATCCGAAGGGTTTTCGCCCCCGAGCTCCTTAATTTTGTCCCATATAAGGTCCTTCTCGTAAGGGGTATTGGCCACGCCTTTTATCTTCAGAACACCACCTTCCTCGGTGACATTTCCATCTTTTATCCCTAATTGTTCGCCAAGGCTCAAAACGCCTTGGTACTTCGCTTTAACACTCATACTTGTTCTTTTTAAAATGGTTAATATTTAGGTGTCAAGATACAAATTCTAGTAAGATTTTAACAGAAATCCCCTAAAATAGTAGGTCCGGTTCCAAGCTTCTGGGGATTAGGTTTGTAAAACCATTTATTAATTGTATTTTTGCACTCCTTTTTGACAAAATTTCAAGAGGAAAAGGGAGGTATAAAACGAAAACCATAATCCTTCCAAGGTAATTGTTTAACTCTTGTAACACCTTGGGATACAAATTTAAATCAGCAAATGGCTGAAGAAAAAACAACAGCTCCGGCAGAAGAAGTTACCGAAGCTAAACAAGAAACAAAAGTAGAAGCCCCTGCACAGGACCCTAAAGAGTTTTTGGAAAGTTTTGATTGGGAAAAGTACGAGCAGGGAATTGAGCGCGTTGAAGATTCCAAACTAAAGGAGTTCGAGACCTTGGTCGCAGAAAATTTCGTGGATACCGCCGATGAGGAGGTTGTAGAAGGTACCGTGGTGTACCTTACCGATCGGGAAGCTATCATTGATATCAATGCGAAGTCCGAAGGTGTCATTTCCTTGAACGAGTTCCGCTACAATCCGGACTTGAAGGTTGGTGACAAGGTAGAGGTGTTGATAGACATACGCGAAGATAAAAGCGGACAATTGGTATTGTCCCACAGAAAAGCCAGGACCATTATGGCCTGGGATAGGGTAAATGCCGCCCATGACAAGGAAGAGGTAGTGACCGGTTTCGTAAAATGTAGGACCAAGGGAGGAATGATCGTTGATGTTTTTGGCATCGAGGCCTTCTTGCCAGGTTCCCAAATTGATGTGAAACCTATTCGCGACTACGATCAGTACGTTGGGAAGACTATGGAGTTCAAAGTGGTAAAGATCAACCACGAGTTTAAGAACGTTGTTGTTTCCCATAAAGCCTTGATCGAAGCGGATATCGAAGAACAGAAGAAAGAGATCATCAGTCAGCTCGAAAAGGGACAAGTACTGGAAGGGGTTGTAAAAAATATTACCTCTTACGGGGTGTTTATCGACCTTGGAGGTGTAGACGGATTGGTACATATCACCGACCTGTCCTGGAGCAGGATCAATCACCCGAACGAAGTGGTGGAATTGGATCAAAAATTGAACGTGGTCATCCTGGATTTTGATGACAACAAATCACGGATCCAATTGGGTCTAAAACAATTGTCCAAACATCCTTGGGATGCCTTGAGCGAAGAGATCAAGATAGGCGATAAGGTGAAAGGCAAAGTAGTGGTCATTGCCGATTACGGTGCATTTATTGAAGTAGCCGAAGGCGTTGAGGGATTGATCCACGTTTCGGAAATGTCCTGGTCTACCCACTTGCGTTCCGCGCAGGACTTTGTTAAGGTAGGCGATGCCGTAGAAGCCGTAGTGCTCACCTTGGATCGTGAAGACAGAAAAATGTCCTTGGGCATCAAGCAATTGACCCCGGATCCTTGGACCGATATTACTACCAAATACCCTGTAGGTTCCAGACACAAAGGTATCGTAAGGAACTTCACCAATTTTGGCGTATTTGTAGAACTGGAGGAAGGAATAGACGGATTGATCTATATCTCCGACCTTTCCTGGACCAAAAAAGTGAAGCACCCGTCCGAATTTGTGACGGTGGGCGATACTTTGGAAGTTGAGGTATTGGAACTCGATGTTGACGGTCGCAAATTAAGCTTGGGCCACAAGCAGACCACAGAGAACCCATGGGACAAGTACGAGAAAGAATTTGCCCTGGGTACCGTGCACAAAGCTGCTATCACTGAGATTGTAGATAAAGGTGCAACCATAGATTTTAATGATGATATCACTGCTTTTGTTCCACAGCGTCATTTGGAAAAAGAGGATGGCAAAAAATTGGGCAAAGGTGAGGAAGCAGAATTTAAGATCATTGAATTCAACAAGGAGTTTAAGCGTGTAGTGGCTAGCCATACCGCAATCTTTAGGGAAGAAGAGCAACGTAATGTAAGGGCAGCGGCCAAAAAAGCCAAAGCCAGTGCTGACGAGGCCAAACCCACATTGGGGGATGCCAATGAAAAATTGCAGGCCTTAAAGGACAAAATGGAAGCCGATTCCAAGAAGAAGTAAGCTTTCTGCAATAAACAAGGAAAAGCCCTGGCCTCTGGTCGGGGCTTTTTTGTTGGCCCCACAGAACGTTGGGTCCAATTTTTAACCTTTACAGCTTCGGATGTCCAATATGTCCAAAGAAGTTTGGGGAGAAATCCCTATTTTTGTACTGCAAAAGTGTTGGGCACCTAACCTATGAGTCAAAAAGTACTGCTTTCCTCAAAAGAGATACACATTATACTACACCGCTTGGCCTGTCAACTTTTGGAAAATCATTTGGATTTCAAGGATACGGTACTTGTGGGCCTACAGCCCCGTGGCATCTTTTTGGCCGAAAGACTCACCAAAATACTAAAGGAGGAATACGGCGTAAAGGAAATAAATCTGGGATTTTTGGACATTACCTTTTACAGGGACGATTTTCGTCGGGGAGAAAAGACCCTGGAGGCCAACACGACGCGGATCGATTTTTTGGTAGATGATAAAAAAGTGGTCTTTATAGATGATGTCCTGTACACCGGAAGAAGCATCCGGGCGGCCCTCACGGCCATCCAATCCTTCGGAAGACCTAAGGAAATAGAATTGTTGACCTTGATCGATAGGCGTTTTAGCAGACATTTGCCCATACAACCCAACTATCGAGGAAGGCAGGTAGATGCAATCAATGAGGAGAAAGTGAAAGTGATGTGGGAAGAAAATGATGGACAGGATCTGATATATTTGGTAAGTAAATAAGCAAGAATGAGCGAATTAAGTGTAAAGCACTTGTTGGGAATCAAATACCTTACAAAAAAGGATATTCAGCTTATTTTTGAAACGGCAGATCATTTTAAGGAGGTCATCAATAGATCCATCAAGAAAGTACCCTCCCTACGCGATATTACCATTGCCAATATCTTCTTTGAGAACAGCACCCGAACCAAGCTTTCCTTTGAGTTGGCCGAGAAACGTCTGTCCGCGGATGTCATCAATTTTTCGGCGGCACAATCTTCGGTAAAAAAAGGGGAAACCCTTATAGATACGGTGAACAACATCCTGTCCATGAAGGTAGATATGGTGGTCATGCGCCATCCCAACCCCGGAGCAGGGATCTTTTTGTCCGAACATATAAAGGCGGCGATCATCAACGCGGGCGATGGTGCACATGAACACCCCACCCAGGCCCTTTTGGATTCTTTTTCGATCCGGGAGAAATTGGGCGATGTGGGTGGCAAAAATGTGGTAATCGTAGGGGACATTCTGCACTCAAGGGTGGCGCTCTCCAATATTTTTGCCCTAAAACTGCAGGGTGCACAGGTTAAGGTGTGCGGCCCTAGGACCTTGATTCCCAAACATATTGAATCCCTGGGCATTGGAGTGGAGACCGATCTGAGAAAGGCCTTGAACTGGTGCGATGTGGCCAATATGTTACGCATACAGAACGAAAGGATGGACATTAGCTATTTTCCCACTACGCGTGAGTATACGCAGCAGTATGGTATCAACAAGGAAGTACTTAACAGCTTGGATAAGGAAATAGTGATCATGCATCCCGGACCCATTAACCGTGGCGTGGAAATAACCAGCGATGTGGCAGATTCTGACCAGTCCATTATACTGAACCAGGTTGAGAACGGAGTGGCCATTCGCATGGCTGTGATATACTTATTGGCTTCAAAAATAAAATAGACGGCGTATGATTTTTGACAAAGAAGGTACTACCACCATAGTTTTCCAAGAGGATATTTCATTACGGCAATTCTTGGAAAACCTGAACAAGGCGTATCCCAAATTAAAGAATGACAATATTATTGTAAACCTTTTTTCCTTTTCCCGATTTACTGCCGGGGATGTACTGGAGTTCCTGGAACTGTCCAATACCCATAGGGGTTCAGGGAAATCGTTTGTATTAGTCACCAATAAGGTGTCTTTCGACGAGGTTCCCGATGAGGTCTGTGTGGTACCCACGGTACGGGAGGCTAAGGACATTATAGAAATGGAAGAAATAGAACGGGATCTGGATCTGTAACTTTATGGAGGAATATCAATTGGCTCAAATTAATATTGCAAGGGCGCTTGCACCCATGGACAGTCCGGTAATGGCCGATTTTGTCAATAACCTGGACCGGATCAATGCCTTGGCCGAACAAAGTGAGGGCTTTGTATGGCGCTTGCAGGATGAAAATAACAATGCCACCGCTATCCAAGCCTTCGAAGATGATTTTATCATCGTCAACATGTCGGTCTGGACCTCTATGGAAGATTTGTTCAATTTTACGTACAAATCCGACCACGTGGCCATTTTTACAAGAAGAAAGGAGTGGTTTAGTGCTATGCAGGAAATGCACATGGCATTCTGGTATATTAAAAAAGGAACCATACCCACGGTAGCCGAGGCGAAACTTAGGCTAAGTTACCTCAATACGCACGGCGAGACCCCATATGCGTTTACTTTTAAGGGCAAGTTTACCCCAGAGGACCTCAGAGACTACACGCCACAAACCTTAAACAGTTAGCAGTGGGCAGTTGGCAGTGTTGGGTTTTATGTGTTGAGTGATGAACGATGAATTGGCAATGCGCTCGGCGCTAGGCGTATGGCGCGATGTATTTTATCCGGCAGTTAACAATGAACAATAAGCAATGAACAATAAACAATGCCCAAGCTTGAATCTGAAACCAGAAACCTATAACAGTAGGCAGTTGGCAGTGAACAACAGGCAGCAGGGCTGGGTAATGGTGCCATAGATTCCTCGCAGGCTCGGAATGACAAATCAATGCGTATTGTCATTCAGAGCGTAGCGCAGCGAAGCGAAGAATCTCGAACCTTTAAACATGGGCAGTGAACAATAAGCAATAAAAAATGACCCGTTCTTAAACCTTAAACCAGAAACCTTGAACCTCTAACCCTAAACCAGGAACCAACATATGAAATTACACATCCTGGGTTGTTATGCCGCTACACCACGTACCCTAACGAACCCCACAGCACAGATCCTTGAACTGAAGGGACAGCTTTTTTTGATAGACTGCGGGGAGGGCACACAGGTACAACTGCGCAAGAGCAAGCTAAAATTTTCCAAGATAGACCACATATTTATTTCCCATTTGCACGGCGACCATTTTTTTGGCCTGCCCGGTCTTATTTCCACTTTTAGGTTATTGGGAAGGAAGAAGGAATTGCATATCTATGGCCCAAAGGGTATCAAAGGGGCCATAACCCTGCTTTTGAAGTTAGGGGACTCATGGACCGATTATCCTTTGATCTTCCACGAAATGACCTCAAAAAAACCAGAACGCATCTTGGAGGACGACAAACTTACCGTTACTACCATTCCTTTGAAGCACAGGGTATATACCAATGGCTTCCTGTTCCGCGAAAAAGTGGGCCCTCGTAAGTTAAACCTGGCCGAGGTACAACGATATGGAATAGGCAAGTACAACTATAATGGCATCAAAAATGGGGACGACATAACATTGGACGACGGTACCCTGATACCGAACGCGGAGCTCACCTTGGACCCGCCAAAACCAAAGAGCTATGCCTATTGCAGCGACACGGGCCATGCCCCCGAAATTGTGCCAATGATTAAAAATGTGGATGTCCTCTATCACGAATCTACCTTTTTGGATTCGGAGGCCCATTTGTCCACAAAAACAAAGCATTCCACCGCCAAAGAGGCCGCTTCCATAGCCAAGGCGGCGGGGGTGGGGCAATTGATTCTGGGCCATTATTCCACACGCTACAAATCCATTTACCTTTTTAAGGAGGAAGCCCAAGAAATTTTTGATAGGGTGGAACTGTCGGATGATGGAAAAGTGTTCGAGTTTTGATGTGCGCAATTTGCCATCTTTTGCCCAACTTTGTTTATCTTGTTTTTGAATTGATGTAAAATGCAAAAGGACCTAGGAAACTATAGGAAAACGTATACCAAAAGCGCGCTTAGTGAGGATTCCATTTCCGATAATCCCATGGAGCTTTTTCAGCGATGGTTCTATGAGGTGGAAGCTTCCGAGGGCGTGGATGAACCCAATGCGATGACGCTTTCCACCATGGGTTTGGACGGTTTTCCAAAAAACAGGGTAGTCCTGCTAAAAAAATACACCTTTGAGGGCTTTATTTTTTACACCAACTACGAAAGTGAAAAGGGGAAGGCCATAGCCAAGAACCCCAATGTATGCCTTTCTTTTTTTTGGCCCAATATGGAACGGCAAATTATCATAAAAGGGAAGGTCGAAAAAATAGCGGCTAATTTGTCCGATGGGTATTTTGAATCGAGGCCGGAAGGCAGTAAATTGGGCGCTATCGTGTCCGACCAAAGTGCCGTGATCCAATCTCGCGAGGAATTGGAAGAAGGCCTGCGAAAACTGGAAAAGGAATATGAGGGCAAGGAAATAGAAAGACCAAACTTTTGGGGCGGATATATCGTTAAACCAGTTTCCCTAGAGTTCTGGCAGGGCAGACCCAATAGGCTGCATGACAGAATACGGTATAACCTACAAGCGGATTACAACTGGAAAATAGAACGTTTGGCACCGTAGGCATCAATGAACAATTAGCAATAATCAATGATCAATAAACAATGCCCAACCTTGAACCTGAAACTTATAACAGTAGGCAGTAGGCAGTAGACAGTAAGCAGTAGGTAATGGTACCAGAGATTCCTCGCAGGCTCGGAATGACAAATCAATGTGCATTGTCATTCAGAGATGAGCGCAGCGAAGCGAAGAATCTCGAACCTTTAAACGTGGACCATTGACGGTTAGCAGTAAACAATGAACAATTAGCAATAAAAAATGGTAGGTTCTTAAACCAGAAACCCACAGACCATCAACTAGCAATAATGAAGCGATTAATTTTAGTACGGCACGGAAAGTCCTCTTGGGAGTATCAAGTCAATGACAAGGATAGGCCCCTGAAAGAAAGGGGAATTCGGGATGGCCATTTGGTACTTTCAGAATTTAAATCTCTGGGCGTACTTCCCGATGCCATTTTTTCCAGCCCTGCCAACAGGGCACTGCACACCTGTATGATCTTTTTACGTGGACTCGATTTCCCCTTTACTTCCTTTCAGCTTACCGATTTCCTGTACGATTTTTCAGGGGAGAGCGTCTTTACCTTCGTGACCAATTTGGACGACACCCTGGATACGGTAATGTTATTTGGGCACAATTATGCCTTTACCAATGTGGCCAATACCTATGGCAGTACCTCCATAGACAATGTTCCCACCTCTGGCCTGGTACAGATAAATTTCAATATTGACCACTGGAAAGATGCAGATAAGGGCATCACCAAACATACCCTTTTCCCAAAACAACTTAGATAATGAAGAAAGTCAAAAACCAATACATTAATAGGGAAATTAGCTGGTTGCGCTTTAATGAAAGGGTATTGCAGGAAAGTGCGGACAAAAAGGTCCCTCTCATAGAACGCATTCGGTTTCTCGGCATATTTTCCAATAACTTGGACGAGTTTTTCAAGGTGCGCTATGCCACGGTAAAGCGGATTGTTGACGCGGGGAAGTCGGGCAAGCGCGTGTTGGGAGGGGAAACGGCAAAAGATCTGTTGGAAGAAATCACCAAAATCGTTATTAAGCAACAGGCCGAAAGCTTGGAGGTTCTAGGAGATATTGAACGGGAACTGGAGGCCCAGAATATTTTTATGATCAATGAAACCGAAATCTCCGAGGAGCAGGCCGAATTTGCGAAGAATTATTTTGCGCAAAAGGTGAGCCCTGTCCTAATGACGATTATTTTAAATGACCTTACGCGCTTTCCTACCTTAAATGATACCGCGGCCTACCTGGCTGTAAAAATAGTATTGAAAACGGAGGATGGTTCCCCGCCGGAACCGTCAAAGGAATTGCGCTATGCCCTCATAGAGATTCCAAAGGGGATAGACCGTTTCGTGGTGTTTCCCAAGGAAGGCGACAAAAATCACATCATCGTACTGGACGATTTGATCCGGTACTCGCTGGATAGCATCTTCAATATGTTCGATTACAAGTCCATCTCGGCCCATATGATCAAGATTACCCGGGATGCCGAACTCGATATGGACAACGATCTGAGTAAAAGTTTTATCGAAAAGATATCCAGCAGTGTGGAGCACCGCAAGATCAGCAACCCTGTCCGCTTTGTTTATGACAAGAGCATAGCAAGGGATACGCTTCAATTTCTCAAGGAGAAAATGCATATAGCGGATACGGATAGCGTTATTCCCGGCGGGCGTTATCACAATAGAAGGGACTATATGGGCTTTCCCAGTCTGGGCAGGGAAGATTTGATGTATAAAAAGATCACCGCACTTCCCGTCAAAGGCTTCAATTTGGAGGGCAGCGTCTTGGAACAGATTTCCCAGCGCGATTATTTGCAGTACACCCCTTATCATACCTTTTCCTATGTCATAAAATTTTTGAGGGAAGCAGCCTTGGATCCCAAGGTGAAAAGTATCAAGATTACCGTATATCGCTTGGCCAACAATTCGCAGGTGGCGGCTTCCTTGATCAATGCCGCAAAGAATGGAAAACAGGTTACGGTGCAGATAGAGTTGCAGGCCCGCTTTGATGAACAGGCTAACATTCAATATGCGGAGCAACTACAGGCAGAGGGAATCCGATTGATCTTTGGGGTACCGGGCCTTAAGGTACACAGCAAAATTTGCCTGATCGAACGGGAAGAAGATAAAGGACTTAGGAGATATGGTTTTGTAAGCACGGGCAATTTTAATGAATCCACGGCCAAAATTTACACAGATTACACCTTGTTTACGGCAAATGACAAAATCCTGAAGGAATTGAACAAGGTGTTCGATTTCTTTGAAACCACCTATAAGATCAAAAAATACAAACATCTTATCGTCTCTCCCCACTATACCAGCAATGTATTCGAAAAATTGATGGAAAACGAAATTGCCAATGCCATTGTGGGCAAGGAGGCCTTTATTAGGATAAAAATGAACAGCCTGACCTCATACAAAATGGTAGACAAATTGTATGAGGCCAGTAGGGCAGGGGTTAAGGTTCAATTGATCGTCAGGGGCGTTTGCTGCTTAATTCCGGGAGTGGAGGACATGAGCGAGAATATTGAGGCCATTAGCGTGGTGGACAAGTTTCTGGAGCACCCCAGAGTATTTATCTTTGGGAACGATCAGGACCCGAAAGTATATATCTCATCTGCCGATTGGATGACACGTAACCTGGACTACCGGGTGGAGGTAGGCTGTCCTATTTATGATCCGGAGATAAAACAGGAGTTGATCGAAACCTTTGAGATCTCATGGAACGATAATGTAAAGGCCAGGGTCTTTACGGAAAAACAGGACAATGCTTACCGAAAAAACGACAAATTTAAGGTAAGGTCCCAGTTTGCCACGTATGACTACTACCTACAAAAGTTAAATTCCTAAACCGTATTGTTTTGAAGGTCAGAAAATTTGCGGCTATAGATATCGGTTCCAATGCCATCCGACTTTTGATCCAGAATGTGCTGGAAGAGGGCAAACAGGAACCGAAATTCCGTAAAAGTGCACTGATCCGCATTCCCGTTAGGTTGGGAGAGGATGCCTTTACAAAAGGTAAAATATTGGATTACCATACGGAACGCATGGTGAAGACCATGAAGGCATTTAAACTATTAATGGAAGTTCACGGGGTGGAAAAATACATGGCCTGTGCCACCTCCGCTATGCGCGAGGCGTCCAATGGCTCGGAGATTATTGAAAGAATCCACCAGGAGAGCGGAATCCGGATCGTCATTATAGATGGAAAACAGGAGGCCACTATTATTGCCTCAACGGATTTGAAAGAACTGATTGAAAGAGATCGGGCCTATTTGTATATAGATGTGGGCGGCGGAAGTACGGAATTTACGGTTTTCACAAGGGGCAAAATACGGGTATCAAAATCCTTTAAGATAGGCACGGTGCGCCTTCTGAACGAAATGGTCGCCGATGCTACTTGGGAACAATTGGAAGATTGGATAGCCCAACATACCGTTGATCTGTCCCCAATATCCATAATTGGGTCCGGAGGCAACATCAACAAACTGCACAAGATGTCCGGGAGAAAGGAAGGGGAGCCCTTGTCCTATATCTGGTTAAACGCACAATACCGATTTTTGGAAAGTATGAGCTACGAGGACAGACTGTTGGAATTGGGCCTTAATCCCGATCGGGCAGATGTTATCATTCCCGCAGCACGGATCTATTTATCGGCCGCCAAATGGAGTGGGGCAAAAAAGATCCATGTGCCCAAAATAGGCCTATCGGACGGCATGATCAAAACCTTGTACCACTTTGGTGATGGCTGGTTGAACAAAACCCAATAATATCCCAGACCTGGCACCCTCTGTTATAGTAGGACTACCCGTGTATGGTCTCTTTTTTTCCCAGGTCTTTCATGATTGTAGCCTCATACACCAGAAGCTCTTGCCATTTTTTATCGACCTCTTCGCGATTACCATATTTTCTGGCAAAGGCCAGGAACATGGTATAATGATTGGCCTCACTTACCATGAGGTCGCGATAGAAGGTGGCCAGTTCCTGATCTTGGATGTTTTCTGAAAGCAATCTGAAACGTTCGCAACTCCTCGCCTCGATTAGCGCTGCGTACAACAGTTTGTGGACCAAATGCGTATTTCGGCTACCACCTTTGGGAAAGAACTTCATGAGTTGCAGCACGTAGGCATCCTTGCGTTCCCTACCCAAGGTCCAGCCACGGGCTATAATCCTGTCATGGACCATTTTGAAATGGGCCATTTCCTCTCGGGCCAAGGCCGTCATTTCCTGTACCAGTTCGGATTTTTCCGGAAACCCAATAATCAAGGAAATGGCCGTACTTGCCGCTTTCTGCTCACAGTAGGCATGATCTGTAAGGATTTCCTCAATATTCTTTTCCACAATATTTACCCAACGTGGGTCTGTGGGTAGTTTTAAGCCTAGCATTGCCCTGTTTTTGGGCAAAAATAGAAAGAATGTAACTAAGGTCATAATGCAGAGCTCGCACTTTATGATAATTCTAGGTACATATGTCGAAGTTTTGTGCATTTCAATAAGAATTAGTTTTATTTTTATATCCTTATCGTGGATTGTATAAGAATGCAGGATTCCCGAACAATCAAGAATAATTTCTAAGTTTATAAGTGCTGCCATGCGATTGGAAAATGTACGTACACAGTTGGCCACAATTGTAGAGAGTGGTCTGGACAATGACACTAAAATTTGGTTCCGTGATAAGATCGAGAAGATCATTGAGGAAGAATCTGCTCGGGAGTTGTATCTAACCTATAGTTTAATAGCATCCAAGGTAGACCGGAGTACCGCACTTGCTTTGGACAACAGCGACTCCGATTTACTGGAATACCTAAAAGTTCAACGCGGTAATATGCAGCAAGTGGCCAGGATTTACCTCTTGGCCGAGGTCTTAGGGCATAATGAGGCATTTTTTGCCCCAAAGGTGGCCAATATCATTCAAGTGGCGGATACCGAGGAACTGATTGCACTGCTCAAATTTCTGGTCCTGCTACCCAATGCCCAAAACTATAAAAGCACCGCGGTGGAGGCCTTAAGAACCAACATCGCAACCGTTTTTAATGCCATCGCTTTAAAAAACCCTTATCCTGCCCTATATTTTAATGATCAGGAATGGAACCAGATGTATCTAAAAGCGGCTTTTATGCAACAGAACTTGCAGGACATTGTTGCTATCGATAAAAG
Source organism: Eudoraea algarum (assembly GCF_050589645.1). Lineage (NCBI taxonomy): Bacteria > Pseudomonadati > Bacteroidota > Flavobacteriia > Flavobacteriales > Flavobacteriaceae > Eudoraea > Eudoraea algarum. The sequence goes on from NZ_JBNGOQ010000005.1 coordinate 302,433, forward strand.
GGCCAATAGCGAACTTGCCCGGATCATATCGGACTATGCGCACGAACGCTGGGCCGCATCAAGGGATATTGACCCTTATTTTTGGCGCCCGGTCGGCGCTTTTTTGAACGAGGTACTCTTGCAGGACATGGAACGTTTATTGAAGAGCCATAACCCTGTGGAGAACATGGCGGGAGTACTTTGCTGTAGCGATTCGGACAAACCGGAAGCCAAAGTATTGATCAAAAGATATCCCCATTTGGTAACACGGATTCGGGACAAACAACTAACTTGGGAGACTTTAAAGAATTGAGTATGGAAAACAAAATGATGTTCATTGACCCTCATGTACATATGACCTCGCGAACGACGGATGATTATGAGGCCATGGCCCAAGCAGGAATAGTTGCCCTTATTGAACCTTCATTTTGGTTGGGCCAACCGCGTACCCAAGTGGGTTCTTTTCAGGATTATTACAGTAGTCTGGTAGGCTGGGAGCCCTTTAGGGCCAGTCAGTTCGGAATACGGCATTATTGCACCATTGGCCTAAATTCCAAAGAGGCCAATAATGAGGCCTTGGCGGAACAGGTCATTGAACTCTTGCCCCTATATATGCATAAAGAAAACGTAGTTGCCATTGGGGAAATTGGCTATGACGATCAAACCCCCGCAGAGGATAAATACTTTAGGATTCAGTTGGAAATGGCTAAGGAACTCAATATGGTAGTCCAGGTACATACCCCCCATAGGGATAAAAAAGCAGGAACGCTTCGGAGTATGGAAGTCTGCTTGGAGCACGGCCTGGACCCTTCCATGGTCATTATTGATCATAACAATGAAGAAACGGTGAAAGACGTACTCGATAGAGGTTTTATAGCCGCCTTTACGATATATCCAAAAACCAAAATGGGCAATGAACGTATGGTTGCCGTGGTCAAGAAATACGGGAGCGATAACATCATTGTGGACAGTTCCGCAGATTGGGGAGTGAGCGATCCCCTGGCCGTTCCAAAAACTGCCAATTTAATGATCAATAGTGGCATTCCCAGGATCGATGTGGTAAAAACATGTTATCAAAACGCCCTGGATGCTTTTGGCAAAAATGGCAAAATGAAGGAATCCGATTGGTTGCAACCCAAGGGGGTAGACCAGACCAAACTGTTTAACGATAATAGTGTACTAAGAGGCCAGCAGCCCAAAGTGGTGGATCCCGATAAAATAACGTAAATGAACGCGGTTTTCAAGGGGTATTTAAGACTTGCCCGTCCGGCCAATCTTCCAACGGCAATGGCCGATATTTTGGCAGGTTCGGCGATTGCAGGAGCCTATGGCTCAAGCTTCGATTTTTCTTCAATTGGCCCGGACATTCCATTAAAACTGGTATTTTTGATAGCTTCTTCGGTTTGTCTATATGCTGCAGGGGTCGTGTTGAACGATGTATTCGATGCGAAAATTGATCGAAAGGAACGCCCTGAAAGGCCTATCCCCAGTGGACTTGTTTCTGTAAAAGCGGCCTCTTTTTATGGGCTTTCCCTACTTTTAGCAGGGATATTGCTGGCCTTTTGGGTAAACGTCCTTTGTGGCACTTTGGCCGTTATACTAGCACTGGCCATAGTGCTCTATGATTCTTTTTCTAAAAAGTACGCCCTTCTAGGGCCGATCAATATGGGCATCTGCAGGGGATTGAACTTATTACTGGGAATGGGTATTTTTGGAACCCTGATCCATTGGTCATATGCTGGAATTCCCTTGGTCTACATTGCTGCAATAACCCTTATAAGTAGGGGAGAAGTGCATGGAAACAATAAGAGGCACATTATTTTGGCCGGTGTTTTATACGCCATCGTGATTTTAGCAGTTATGGTGTTAGCGTTTCAGAATACGAGTAATATGTTGGAAGTTATTCCCTTTTTGACCCTTTTTGCCATTTTGGTCTATGGACCGTTATGGAGGGCTTACCAAAACAATTCTCCTGGAAACATAAAACAGGCGGTAATATCGGGAGTTCTGGCCTTAATAGTACTTGATGCGGCCATTGCGGTAGGTTTTTCCAATTTGCTTTTGGCCGGTTTAATTGTTTTGTTGCTGCCGTTGTCCATGTTACTTTCTAAACTGTTTGCCGTTACCTAACCCATTTGACATGAAACCATTTTCACCTATAGAGCAGTCCTTTAAAATAGCGTTTAACTATAAACTACATTTCACTGAAAGTTTGTTTTCCGTAAAGAACGCCATGTTCAAGGATATTGTAATGGGATACCGGTCTGGGACAAGGGTAAAAGTAGTTTTTGTTGTGGATGATGGGGTTGAGGAACATCATCCAAGTATTTTGGGCGATATAAGTAGCTATTGCAAAACACATAGTGAAACCTTAGAACTCACAACACTGCTCACTGTTCCGGGAGGGGAGACCAGCAAGAACGATCACGGGAATGTAGATAGGGTCCTGAAGGCTATAAATGATAACCATATTTGCAGACATTCCTTTGTGGTGGTCATAGGGGGTGGTGCTGTTATTGATATGGCCGGATATGCCGCTGCCATTGCACATAGGGGCATAAAACTGATCCGTATTCCTACAACGGTCCTATCGCAAAATGATGCGGCGGTAGGGGTAAAGAATGGAATTAACACCTTTGGAAAGAAAAACTTTTTGGGGACATTTGCCCCACCTTATGCCATAATAAACGACCTTCGTTTTTTGACTACCTTGGAACGCCGGGATTGGATTGCCGGTATCTCGGAAGCGGTTAAGGTTGCCCTGATAAAGGACAGCAACTTTTTTGACTATATCGAACAAAATGCCGCTAAGCTTCGGGACAGGGATATGGAATGTATGCAATACCTGATTTATAGATGTGCCCAAATTCATATGCAGCATATCGCAGAAGGGGGAGACCCCTTTGAAAATGGATCTTCCAGGCCCCTTGATTTTGGACATTGGGCGGCACATAAGTTAGAGGATATGACCGCTTACGGCATACGACATGGGGAAGCGGTGGCCATAGGTATGGTCTTGGACATGACCTATGCGTTCCTTATGGGGTTAATTGAAAAAGCTGTGCTGCTTCGGGCCATTACGGTCTTGGAGCAAGTGGGCTTTGACCTTAGACTACCTTTAAAGAGCACTAAGGAAATAGACAAGCTGTTAGCGGGCATAGAGGAGTTTAGGGAACACTTGGGCGGACAACTTACCATTACCCTGATTTCAGGCATTGGAGAAAAGCACGATGTCCATGAGATAGACCTCCCCAAAATGAGGGAGGCGGTGAATATGCAAAACAATCTTGCCCAACTTGGGGCGCACGGCTAAAATGATAGTAAACAATTTGTATCACCTTACCTATTGTACCAATATTCACCCGGGTGATGATTGGCGACAGACCTTTGAAAGTTTAGAACAATATGTTTTAGAGGTAAAAAGCAAAGTTTCGCCCAGTGCTCCTTTTGGCATCGGCCTGCGCTTGTCCAACAAGGCCAGCGAAGAACTGGGACAAGGCGACAATTTGATGGATTTCAAGGCCTGGTTGGTGGAAAATCAGCTATACGTCTTCACCATGAATGGCTTTCCCTATGGTAATTTCCACAAGGAACCGGTAAAGGATATGGTTCACGCACCGGATTGGACCACGGACGAAAGGGTGCAATACACCCAGCGGTTGTTTGACCAACTGGCACTTTTGGTGCCTGAGGGGCTATCTGGGGGAATCTCTACCTCTCCTATAAGTTATAGACATTGGCATGCAAATACCACCGAAACGGAAGAAGTTCTCAAAAAAGGGGCAGCCAACCTGGCCAAAATTGTTGCGCACTTACATCAAATAGAAAGGGATACGGGAAGGTACCTGCATTTGGATATAGAACCGGAACCGGACGGTCTATTGGAAAATAGTGATGAAGTGGTGCATTTTTTTGAAAAGTATCTGTTGCCCATAGCCAAGGAAAGCATGAAAGCCGGGGAAGCTGTGGTAGAGAACCTTGTACACCGCCATATCAATGTATGTTATGATATTTGCCATTTTTCCTTGGCCTATGAAGAACCGGAGGTCAGTTTTCGGAAGTTTGGGAATGCAGGCATCCAAGTGGGGAAGATACAGGTGAGTTCAGCATTAAAGATTATTTTTAACGAAGCGGATAGCGAACAAATATGGGAAGCATTGGCCCTTTTCAATGAACCTACCTACCTGCACCAGGTAACGGAAAAAAATGGGGATACGGTAAGGACCTATGGCGACCTGCCCCTGGTTTTAAAGGATAAAAAGGACTTTTCGGAATTGAGGGCACATTTTCATGTCCCTATTTTTCTAGAGCGATTCGAAAAGCTGTTTGCTACGCAAGATCAAATAATAAAAGTGGTGAAATACCTAAAGAGCCATAAGGTTTCGGAACACTTGGAAATTGAGACCTATACCTGGGACGTGCTCCCGGCAGCCTTGAAAACCAATCTTTCGGACAGCATAGTCAGGGAAATGGATTGGTTTAAAAATACACTTTTAGCGTATAGATGAAGAAAACCGTGGTGATTAATGTGGTGGGGCTTACACATCGACTTATCGGTGAACATACCCCGTTCATAACATCTTTTCTTAACCAGGGAAAAGCATGCACGATCAGCCCGGTACTGCCGGCTGTTACCTGCACGGCACAGGCTACCTACCTAACAGGGAAATGGCCCTCTGCCCACGGCATAGTAGGAAATGGGTGGTATTTTAAGGAAGAATGCGAGACAAAGTTTTGGCGACAGTCCAACAAATTGGTCCAAAGCGATAAATTGTGGGACAAGCTAAAAGCACAGGATGCGGATTTCACCTGTGCCAATCTTTTTTGGTGGTACAATATGTATTCTACCGTGGACTACAGCGTAACGCCCAGGCCCAACTACCTGGCCGATGGAAGAAAAATACCGGACGTCTATTCCTACCCTTCCCAGCTCAGGGATCAATTACAAGAGGAATTGGGTACTTTTCCCTTGTTCCATTTTTGGGGACCAAAGACCTCCATTAAGTCCAGCAAGTGGATTGCGGATGCGGCTATACGGACCGATAGGTATCACAATCCGACCCTTAGTCTGGTCTACCTTCCCCATTTGGACTACAATCTACAGCGATACGGCAATACCTTTGATGGCATCGGCAAGGACCTTAGGGAAATAGATGGGGTGGTGCAACAATTAATAGCACATTACGAACAACAGCAGGCCCATATTGTGCTGCTTTCCGAATATGGGATAACGAACGTGGACCACCCTGTACACCTCAATAGAATATTAAGATCTGAAGGATACCTGTCCATACGGGAAGAACGCGGATTGGAACTCTTGGATATGGGCGCGAGCAAGGCATTTGCCGTAGCCGACCATCAAATAGCACATATCTATCTGAACGACCAATCGATCAAACCACAGCTCAAGGCCCAATTGGAGAAGATTCCCGGAGTGGACCGGGTTCTGGATGATGCGGGGATAGCCGAAGCCAAACTAAGCCATGACAGATGCGGTGACCTGTTGGTGGTGGCAGATGCAAACTCTTGGTTTACTTATTATTACTGGTTGGAGGATAAGAAAGCGCCTGATTTTGCAAGAACGGTGGATATCCATAAAAAGCCAGGCTATGATCCTGTTGAAATGTTCACCGATCCCAAGGACAAACTGGTGATGCCCAAAGTGATGCTGAAGTTGGCCAAAAAGAAATTGGGTTTTAGAACGGTGATGGACATCATCCCTCTCAACGCCTCACTTATCAGGGGATCTCATGGACGAGTGCCCGAAAGGGAGGAAGATTATCCCGTACTGATCAGCAATAACCCAGCATTGCTAACACAGCCTAAGGTAGAGGCTACCGAGGTTTTTACTATTTTGGAAAATCATGTTTTAAACAAATAACCGATGAAAACTTTCTTTAAAATTCTAGCTATTTTTTTTAGCGGCGTATTCCTTTGGGCCGCCTACGTACAGTATAATGATCCCGATGCATGGCTATGGTATGTCATATATGGATTGGCGGCTTTGGCCTCTGTCCTGTTTTTACTGGGAAAATTAAGGTATTGGATTGCCGCTTCCCTTGTTGTGGCCTACCTTTTCGGGGCATTTTTCATATGGCCGGAAAACTTCCAGGGTGTTCGCATTGGCCAAGGGGATATTGTAAATATAGAGCGTGGAAGAGAGGCTTTGGGATTGCTTATCGTTTCGGGCGTCATGCTACTCTACGCGCTTAGGATCAAGTATGCGGGAAAATTAAAGGTCTAGGTCAAATTCCTTTCTAAGAAGGTCTATGGCCGGATTCTTTTCCCTCAGCTTTTCATACTTTTCTTCCGGGGTAAAGGCAAACTTCTTTGCGGTTTCCTCGTTCACCGTAATTTTTAAATTGATAAAATGATTGTCGAGCTTCTGTTTTAGATAGGTTAAAAGGTGATAACGTTCCCCTTCAATTTCCTTTTTCATCGTGCCATTGGGCAATTCGATCCAAATCGTATGCTCGTTCTGCAGTTTTGGGACATCCGTATTGAGGTTGGACGCTAATATTTTTTGCCCCTTTTGATCAATTTCACGCACAAAATCTGCCCAGTGGCGCTGCATATCCGCTTCGGTGAAGGACGATTTTGGAAGGGTGGCCTCGTCTATGGTCTCGTCCTTTTTGCTGAGTTCGTGTTTTTTCTTTGCCTTTAGACTGGATATGGAAAGTGCCGAGACCCTTTTGGACTGAATATCCAATTTAATTTTTTCCGCCACAGGTGGTGTGGTTGCCACGGGTTTTACCGGTGTGGCCGTAATGGCTTCCGAAAGGGTTTCCCCTTGGTCTTGCGATACTGTGAGGTCATGAGGCTCCGTTTCCTGGAGGGGTTCAATGTGCTTTTGAGGGGCATCCTGAGGTGGAGCAACCGCATCCACAATAGGTACTTCCTTGTTTTTCACAAGGGGGGCAGTCTTAAAAAATGAAGCCGGAACCAAGGCATCTTTGCCTTTATCAAAAGTGGTTAGCGGCTTAGGATTTTTTTTTTCCCCATCGAAATCGATGGATGCCAGTTTCATCAAGGCAAGTTCTACCAAAAGCCTGTGGTTCTTGCTCGTCTTATATTTTAGGTCGCTGTCATTTGCGATATCTATGGCTTTGAGCAAGAAGGTATTAGATGCCTTCTTGGACTGTTCCAAATAGTTTTTCTTGGCTTCTTCGCCTACCTCCAAAAGTGAAATGGTATCCTGGTGTTGACATACCATAAGATCCCTGAAATGCGACGCCAATCCCGAAATAAAGTGATGTCCGTCGAACCCTTGGGCCAAGGTATGGTTCAATAAGAGCAATAAGGAGGGGATATTGTGCTCCAATATCAGATCAGTAGCCTTAAAATACGTATCGTAATCCAATACGTTCAGGTTTTCCGTTACTGCCTTGCGACTAAGTTTTTTACCCGAAAAGCTTACCACTCGGTCAAAAATGGAAAGCGCGTCCCTCATGGCACCATCTGCCTTTTGTGCAATGATATGAAGGGCATCGTCATCAGCCTCAACCCCCTGGTTTTCGGCAATATATTTCAAATATTGGGCCGTATCCTTCACCGTTATCCTTTTAAAATCAAAGATTTGGCAACGAGACAGTATGGTCGGGATAATTTTGTGCTTTTCCGTAGTGGCCAGAATAAAAATGGCATGTTTAGGAGGTTCCTCCAGGGTCTTCAGAAAGGCGTTGAAGGCAGATTGGGACAACATATGTACCTCATCTATAATGTACACCTTATACCGGCCTACCTGTGGCGGTATACGCACCTGATCGATAAGACTACGGATATCGTCCACAGAATTGTTGGAAGCGGCATCGAGTTCAAAGATGTTGAATGCAAAATCTTCGTTGGAGGATTCTCCACCTTCCTCATTGATTTTTTTTGCCAAAATCCGTGCGCATGTGGTCTTACCTACCCCACGGGGCCCACAAAAGAGCAATGCCTGGGCAAGATGGTCATTTTCTATCGCATTGAGCAGGGTATTGGTAATGGCCTGTTGTCCCACAACATCCTTAAAGGTCTGAGGTCTGTATTTCCGGGCCGATACTACAAAAGGTTCCAATGACTATAAGGGTTTAATGATGCCAACGTTGTAATATACAAATATAGAAATCGAGCTATATTATCTCCCGTATTCTACCTGTTTTAATCTTTTTTTATCAACAATTCCGGGGCTATTGCATTACCTTTGTGGTAGCAGGTCACCTTATCGCTCCAACGGTTACCGTTGGGGAGGAAAGTCCGGACACCATAGTGCAGCATAGCGGGTAATTCCCGTCTCCCCGTGCAAACGGGGAAGGACCAGTGCAACAGAAAGCAAGTACAGGTAATGCTGTAGTGAAATCAGGTAAACTCTATGCGGTGCAACGCCAAATAAATCAGTGCTTAAGGGTTGCACGCCCAAGCTGAAGGGTAGGCGGTTAGAGCCTTTGGGCAACCAAAGGCCCAGATAAATGATAAGGAGGTCCCAGACCTTACAGAATCCGGCTTATGGCCTGCTTTTTATATATCGGTAGCGGTAAAGAAACTAAAAATACTTCCTCCATATTTTCGCTGGTGCGAAAAGTTCCTTAGTTGGGATAGGGCTGTGTGTTTGGAATGTTCCAGTATCAAAACGCCATGTTCCTTTAACAGCCCGTTTGTGAAGATCAATTCCGGGATTTTTGCAAAATCTTCTACGGACATGTCATATGGAGGATCCGCAAAAATGATGTCGGCCTGTACCGGTACCCGCTGCAAATAGGTAAAAACATCACTTTTAACCGTTGCTATATTGAAGCTGTTGGCTTGCGATGTTTGCTCAATAAACTTGATGCACTTCGCATTGGCATCCACGGCAACGATGTCCTCGGTTCCCCGCGAGGCAAATTCGTAACTGATGTTGCCGGTACCTGAAAAGAGGTCCAAAACGGAAATTTCATCAAAGTAATAGCCGTTGTTCAAAATATTAAAAAGGGCTTCTTTGGCCATGTCTGTTGTGGGACGTACGGGCAATCCTTTGGGGGCGTTTATGCGCTTGCCTTTATATTTGCCTGAAATAATACGCATTAGAGGGCATTTAGGACCGCAAAGTCTATGGGTTCCTCCTCAGTTTCTTCCCGGTGATAGGAGGTCGTTGCGGGCACAAAGATGGAAATGTTTTTTATGTACTCGGCGCAAATGGAATAACGTTCGTCCGCCTCGTCAATATTACCAAAGAGTCGGAGTTTTACGGTCTCTGTAGCTAATTTTAACTGTTCTAGGGAAAAGAGCAGATAATAGATAAAATCTTCCTTGGTGCTATAGTCAAAACTGTTGTAGAGAAGGAGTCTTTTCTGGGAAAGAACAACAATTTCCATATGATGTTCCGATACATGCACGTAACAGATCGCTTGTTCACTGTTGTTCCCGTGGGAATTTAGTAGGGCCTGCACAAGTACAGTGCCATTGTGCCTGAACTCAAATTCTCCAAAAAGCTCGTAAATGTAATTATTAATGTTTACGAAAGGCACATAAACGTTCATCATGTCATAGCTTTCAATCTCGTCGTAAGCGATATGGTCGTTTGCCAAGATTTTGGCATTGAACTTTAGATAGTTGGCCAATTCTTTTTCATCGAAAAGCGCTTTGGGTACCAAGCTGAACAGATTGTTCTTGTGTATGACCACGACTTCTGAAAAGAACATCTCGGCAAGCCCGTGTGTTTCAAAAAGTGCGGTAAGACTTTTTTGCACGTCGTAAGGTGTTTGCTCCTCCCCAAATACAACATTTTCCGAGGTCAAAATCGTATTGCCTATGGTATCGAGCACACAAAAAGAAAGTCCATTCAAGCCGACTTGAATGGACAATTTATGATAATCTTTTGTAGACTCCTCTAAGCTACTGTCTGTCTTCTTTTTTGTCATATATAGGGGGCCAGTTACCATTGGTACTTACATCGGTCAAAGAACCGACCCTTATTTCAGTTCCATTGACTTCTTCCACGCTTGCATGCGCATTTTCAGCTGCCAAGAGATCTTGAGGTTGGTCATACAAAACAATATTCTTCTTCACCTTTGCTTCAAAAACAGGGGCCTTGTAACCGCTCTTGTCAATAATATCTGCACTCATTTCAAACTTTTCCCCATTTTGGGCATAGGGAACGTTCATCATGCTCTTGTAACGATCGTCGTTCTTGAATAGGGAATCCTTGACAGACACAAAGCCCAAGGTATCAACGAGGGTAACCTCTTTCAATAAATCGATTTGATACGTTTCGTCAAACTCCATAAAAGAAGAATCCCGCTGCTGGGTAATGGTGTACCTACCTGTATCCACAAAACTTACTAAACTCTTAAAATCATTGGCAAACTTTCCATTTACGGTCTTATAGGCCTCTTGGGAATTACCAATGTCCTTCAATACTGCAATTACCTTAGAATACCGCTCTTGTTTAATTTTTTTAAATTCAATAGGGGCGTTCACGGATTTGTAGATTAGATATCCCAATCCAATACATACTATCCAAAGTGCAATTTGTATTATGGTCTTCATTTTATACGTGTTAATTAAATTTAGTGGTTATCACAAATCTACAATTTTTTTGGAAACTGCCTAATATTTTATACGTGGATTTTGTGGATGATATCTTTGTCGTCATTTTGTGCAAACTACTGTGGCAATGGGGGTTTGAGCCTGTTTTACTAGTTGAGTGCGCTCATTTCCATACCTAAAAAGGCCGTGGACGTCCCTGGAAAGTTTCTTTGCGCCAAACGGTTTCCACCCAAAAATCATGACTATCTTTGGGCTCCTATGGACTTACAGACGGCCGCATCCTTTTATAAAATTTTGAAAGACAAGTTTCCACATGAACCTACTGCGAAACAAGAGGTTGCGCTGCAAAAGCTTTCCGATTTTGTGCTTTCGGAAAAAAAGGATGGAATATTTTTGCTAAAAGGATTTGCAGGAACTGGAAAAACAACCCTTATCGGTACTCTGGTAACCAACCTGTGGAAGACCACGATGAAGGCGGTCCTGATGGCCCCTACGGGGAGGGCTGCCAAAGTAATGTCCAATTATTCCAGTACACAGGCCTTTACCATTCACAGAAAGATTTATTTTCCCAAAAAGGAGCGCGGGGGAGGGGTACGTTTTGTACTGGCACCGAACAAGCACAGGAATACCATTTTTATTGTGGATGAGGCCTCGATGATACCGGATACCCCAGCAGATTCCAAACTGTTCGAGAACGGTTCCTTATTGGACGACCTGCTCATGTACGTATATGCGGGCCATAATTGTAAACTGATCTTAATAGGCGATACAGCGCAGTTACCCCCGGTACGATTGGATTTGAGTCCGGCCCTTGAGGAGAGCACCTTGGCCTTGAACTACAATAAGGAGGTAGAACGCCTGGAATTGGATGAAGTAGTGCGGCAGGCCGAGGATTCCGGTATACTCGTTAACGCCACCAGTCTCCGGGAACAAATACAGGGGGCGTATTTTGAAGGATTCAAATTCCAGGTAGGCCCTTACCACGACATCGTGCGGCTTGTGGACGGCCATGATATTCAGGAAGCTATTGAACAAGCCTACAGCCAGAATGGAAAGGAGGAGACGTCCTTCATTGTACGTTCCAACAAAAGGGCCAATCTCTATAATGAGAATATCAGAAGTAGGATCCTTTACCTGGAAAATGAGTTGTCTGTAGGAGATTATATGATGGTAGTGAAGAACAACTATTTTTGGCTAAAACCCAATTCGGAAGCTGGATTCATTGCCAATGGGGACATTATTGAGGTTCTTGAAATATTCGCTATCAAGGAACTCTATAGCTTTAAATTCGCCAAGGTAAAGGTCAAAATGGTGGATTACCCCAACCAACGGCCCTTTGAGACCGTATTACTGCTAGATACCATAAAGGCAGAAACACCATCCTTGTCCTATGAGGATGGAAACCGATTATATCAGGAGGTAATGAAGGATTATGAGCAGGAGAAATCCAAATACAAGAAGTTTCTGGCGGTAAAGAACAACCCCTATTTCAATGCGCTTCAGGTAAAATTCTCCTATGCGATTACCTGCCATAAATCGCAGGGCGGGCAATGGCATACTGTCTTTGTGGAGCAGCCGTATTTGCCCAACGGGGTAGACAAGGAATATTTAAGATGGCTGTATACTGCCGTGACACGAGCCAAGAATCAACTCTACCTGATAGGGTTTAAGAACGATTTTTTTCTTGATCAGGAATAGCCTAATTTAGTATTAAAGATAGTGTAATGACGTCTGAAACCGTGATAAGCATATTTTTGGGCATTGGGCTGGCAGCCTCTGTTGGTTTTAGGGTTTTCCTACCTTTATTCGCCCTGAGCCTAGCGGCTTATTTTGATGTATGGGAGCTGAACCAAAGCTGGGAATGGATAGGAAGCTTGGCAGCCTTGATCGTACTTGGCGTAGCCACTGTGGTGGAAATATTTGCCTATTTCATTCCTTGGGTAGATAATCTTCTGGACAGTATTGCTGTGCCCCTGGCCGCTATAGCCGGTACGGCGGTCATGGTCTCTACCGTAGCCAATTTGGACCCCCTTGTTACCTGGTCCTTGGCGATTATCGCGGGAGGCGGAACGGCAACGGCTATAAAAGGAGCCGGAGCTGCCGGGAGGGTGGCATCCACTGCCACCACTGGCGGATTGGCCAATCCTCTAGTGTCTACCGTGGAAACGGGAACAGCAGCGGTGGTATCCACAGCGGCCATTTTTGCGCCTGCACTTGCCGCCATCTTGGTCATTGTGATCTTAGTCGTTATTTTCAGAATTTACCGGAAGCTTAGACCAAAAAAACATAAATATAATCCCTAGCAGTCCATGAAGGTTATAGCAATGATTCCTGCTCGTTATGCCGCATCCAGGTTTCCCGCGAAGTTATTGCAGGATCTGGCCGGAAAACCGGTCATTCTCAGAACCTATGAAGCAGCTGTTGGTACAGGCCTGTTTGACAATGTATATGTAGTGACCGATAGCAAATTGATATTTGATACCATTGAAGCTGCCGGAGGAAAAGCCATAATGAGCATAGAGGAACACGAGTGTGGTAGTGATCGGATAGCAGAGGCCGTGACCCAAATGGATGTAGATATCATCGTTAACGTTCAAGGGGATGAACCCTTTACGGACAGGGAAAGCCTGGCCGGCGTACTGGAGGTGTTCCATCAGGATCCTGAAGCCGAAATTGACCTCGCCTCTTTGATGACAAGAATCACGGACCCACAGGAAATAGAAAACCCCAATACCGTAAAGGTCATTGTAGACCACAGAAATTTCGCCCTGTATTTTTCGCGCTCCCCCATCCCATATCCCCGGGCTACCGACTCCCAGGCCAAATACTACAAGCACAAGGGAATCTATGCCTTTAGAAAGCGCGCCCTGATGGATTTTCAGCGTCTTCCCATGTTGGATTTGGAGGCTACAGAGAAAATCGAGGCCATTCGATATTTGGAGTATGGTAAGAAAATTAAAATGGTAGAGACACAGGTAAGCGGAATAGAAATAGACACGCCCGAAGATTTGGAAAGGGCCATAAAAGTATGGAAGTAGATTTTAGTAATATTAAGGTAATAGGGTTCGATGCCGATGATACGCTTTGGGTCAATGAGACCTATTTCAGAAAGGCAGAGGAGCAGTTCGCCAACCTTTTGGATAACTACGAAACCAAGAACCAGATCGATCAGGAACTCTTCAAGATGGAAATGAAAAACTTGGAACTTTACGGGTATGGAATCAAAGGGTTTATGCTTTCCATGGTAGAATCTGCCCTAGCTATTTCAAATAATCAGGTTTCCCAAGCAACGATTACGGATATCTTGAATCTTGGTAAAAAAATGATAGCGCACCCTGTTGAACTTTTGGACGGTGTTGAGGAAGTTTTGGAAAAATTAGGGTATAGCTACCGTTTAATTGTTTTAACTAAGGGAGACCTTTTGGATCAAGAACGGAAGTTGGAAAAATCGGGTCTGTCCAAGTATTTTCACCATGTGGAGGTATTAAGTGATAAAAAGGAGGAAAATTATAAGCACCTTTTGGATCATTTGGAAATCGATGTCAAGGAATTTCTAATGATAGGTAACTCCTTAAAATCCGATGTGTTGCCCTTGATCAATATTGGTGCGAAAGCGGTCCATATTCCGTTTCACACCACTTGGCAGCATGAAGAGGTCCCCGTGGTGGAACAGACCAATAATCACCTCACTTTGAGTGTGATCACTGAAGTTTTAAAGTATTTGAACTACGAGAATGAAAACAGGGCAGTATTATAAAGTAGAGAGTGTACCTCCTAGGCGTTTGAAGAAGTTTATGAACTTCCCGATGGTTCCGCGTGTAGTATTCGGTAACGGAAGTTTCGATCAACTGGGCGGTATATTGATGTCCAAACGCAAGCACTCCGAGGCCCCTTTTATTTTCCTGGTCGATGACGTATTCGAGAGCAAACGGCTCCCGGAAAGAATCCCCTTGATTTTCAATGACCAGATTATTTTTGTTTCGGCCAATGAGGAGCCCAAGACCTATCAGGTAGATGCTTTGGTCAATAAGATCAAAGAAGAATTCTCGGACCTCCCTTCAGGTATAGTAGGCATTGGAGGCGGAACACTGCTCGATTTGGCGAAAGCGGTCTCCATTTTGCTGACCAATGAGGGCAGTGCCACAGATTACCAAGGATGGGATCTAGTAGATACTCCGGCCGTGTATCATGTGGGAATCCCGACTATAAGCGGTACAGGTGCAGAGGTTTCACGTACCACGGTTTTACTGGGCCCGGAAAAAAAACTCGGTATCAATTCAGATCACACCACTTTTGATCAGGTGGTATTGGATCCAGAACTCATTCAGGACGTACCCCTGGAGCAGTGGTTCTATACCGGAATGGACTGCTTCATTCATTGCATCGAGTCCCTGAACGGTACTTATTTAAATGCCTTTAGTCAAAGTTATGGAGAAAAGGCTCTGGAGCTCTGCAAGGAAGTCTATTTGGGTGATTTGGGTCCTGCAGAATCAAGGGACAAACTTATGATGGCCTCCTGGCATGGGGGAATGAGTATTGCCTATTCGCAAGTTGGCGTGGCCCATGCCATGAGTTACGGTCTTTCCTACCTTTTGGGCGTCAGGCATGGTATTGGCAATTGCCTGGTCTTTCAGCATTTGGAGGAGTATTACCCTAAAGGAGTCGCCCTTTTTCAAACCATGCGGGAAAAGCATGGCATTGAGCTTCCCAAGGGTATCTGTGCTGGTCTAACCGAAACGGATCTGGATATTATGGTCTCCGTGGCACTGGACCTCGCACCCTTGTGGGAGAATGCCCTAGGGGTACGCTGGCGCGACAAAATTGGTCCCGAAAAGTTGAAATCGATCTATAGAAAGATTTGATTCCGGTAGGTGTAGGACTTTCCATACCAGGTCACCTATTTTTATATTTTGCACAGCCTCCCGTAAAAAAAGTTGGTTATCTTGCGCCCTATGCGATTTCTGGCCAAATTTATCTTTTATAAGCTTCTCGGATGGGAATTGGTGGGGGCCTTTCCCAAGCTCGACAAATGTGTCATTATTGTGGTGCCCCATACCAGTTGGGTAGACTTTCCATTAGGGGTACTAGTACGGCGGATAATCGATTTGGAAATCAATTTTATTGCAAAAAAAAGCCTGTTCGAACCCCCTTTCGGATGGTATTTTCGCTGGATGGGCGGAGCTCCCATAGACCGTAGCAAGCGTAGCGATACCGTACAGGCCGTTGCCCGTATCTTTGAAGAAAGAAAATACTTTCGTTTGGCCTTGGCACCCGAAGGTACTCGTAAAAAAGTGAGTACTTTGAAA
Source organism: Eudoraea algarum (assembly GCF_050589645.1). Taxonomy (NCBI): domain Bacteria; kingdom Pseudomonadati; phylum Bacteroidota; class Flavobacteriia; order Flavobacteriales; family Flavobacteriaceae; genus Eudoraea; species Eudoraea algarum. Next base: position 318,224 of record NZ_JBNGOQ010000005.1, read on the forward strand.
ACAGGTTTCTATTATATCGCCCAGGCCGCGGAGGTACCCATCGTCATGGTGGCCTTTGATTACGGCAACAAGCGGGTCAAGATATCCGAACCCCATTTCCCAACGGAGGATCAGGAGGCCGACTTTGAGGGATACCACACCTTTTTCAAGGGGGTCAAAGGGAAAGTACCCAACTATAGTTTTTAAGTCTTTTTGATAATTTTTTCCGGTTCCTCAGGTTCTTTCTTCTTGGAATTTCCCGGGAAAACCAAATTGGTGCTGGAGTAGGTGGTCCCAAAGGTGGCCGCTGCTGCAAAGACCTGCTGTATGGCATCCCTTAACTGATGTTCCGACAGCTCCCGCAAGGGGTGGGTAAATACGGACCAGATCACTTCATCGCTCAGCGCATATTTTACATCCAAGGCCGAATGGAAATTGGCCACTAAAGCGTTTAACAGCTGTTCTTCCTCCACTTGTTCACGTTCTACGATAGGCGAGATGATCCGCATCCTATTGGCGTTCTCATCATAGATACAAATCAGTATTCTCTCCTGGTACATAAATTGAATGGCGTTTCCATTGGTTTGAAGTGTATCCGAAACTTCCGTGATAATTTCTTTCAGCTTCTCCGGATGCATTTCCTGGGAAGTGCCTACTCCGATGTAAAATAAGAAAAGAAAGGAGGTAATGATATAGCGCATGATAAGCTGTTTAAGGTTTAGTCGATTGGCGACCCCTTAATTTACAAATAAAAAACCATATGGTTTGGGCATAAAAGAGAGGATACGACCATGTACGCTTTGATAAACATTAGTTCAAGGTTAACCTATAATTAAATTACCGGATACCTCTGGTACAAAAGGAGCTTTTCCTGTACTTTCACCCTGGTATATGGCCATGAATATTACGACAGGATCGCCTTAAGCCTAAATGTAGGTCCCGGACCTACAATACATATGGATTTGCAACACTTTTTTAATTATCTTGTAAGAAAAACTTTAACAATTAAAAATTTAAACCGTATATCACTTTAACATCCCACAATATGAAAAAAATTACTCCCTTGTTTGTTATTTCCCTTTTTCTGATGTGCTTCGGTCCGCTGATGGCACAGTCGACCTTGATCAGTGAATTTGAACCCAACCCTACCGGTGCCGATCCGGCGAACGTGAATTTTGAACTTAGTGGTACGCCGGGGACTTCGTTTTCCGGGTGGATATTGAGCTTTGAAAACGATGGTGCCAGTGGCCTCGTAGACCGAGCCACCTCGGTTTCGGGCACCTTTGATAGCAACGGATTGTTGGTAGTTTCCATTCCCGATTTGGAGAACCCCTCATTTACGGTTGCCCTGGTGTCTAACTTTACCGGTGTGGCAGGTACGACGGATATTGACAGTGATGATGATGGAACGGCAGATGACCTTTCATCCCTTGGAACGGTTTTGGACGCTATTGGCGTACCGGATGCCGTGGCCGACGAAGCGACCCTGTACGGAACGGACCTTGGGGGAACCGACCTGGCCTTTAGTGGTGATGAACCCCGATTAATTTTCAGGGATGCCAGCGTGGGTCCGCTTTATGTGATCAACGATCCCGACAATGGGCAGGTGTTCGATGCTTCCGGCACCGATGTTACTCCTGCCATTTTTAATACGGACCCAACGGTGGGAACCGATACGTTTGGCGTAATAAACCCCTCTACCGATGGCGGAGGAGGGGACGATATGGTTCCGCCAACCGCTGTCTGTAGGAACATTACCGTATCCTTGGACAGCGAGGGAAATGCTACCATTACCGCCGCCGATGTGGATGGGGGGTCTTCCGATAATGTAGGAATCGCCAGTTTGACCATAGATACCGATACCTTTACCATAGCCGACCTTGGTGAAAACGAGGTGACCCTTACCGTAACCGATACCAGCGGTAATATGGCTACCTGCGTGGCCATTGTGACGGTAGAGGAGATGTCCTCGGTAATTGTGACACTGCGCATTACGGAGATTATGTACAATCCGTCCAGTGCGGAAGACAATTGGGAATGGGTAGAGATCTATAATGCCGGGGAAGAACCTGTTGATTTGAGCGGTTATGTCATAGATGACGGCAATGGTGTTGCGCACCCTAGCGCGAATATCGCTAGCGGAATACTGCCACCGGGCACCTCGGCCATCCTATACAATTCTGACGATGTCAGTGCCTCGGATTTTCGTGCAGCCTGGGGGAATGTAAACCTCATTCCTGTTACCAACTGGGGAGCTATGGCCCTCAACAATGGTGGCGATACTATAGGCATTTGGAATAATTTTTCCAGTTATAGCGGTGATCATGCAACGCAGCTCAATGTTATAGAGCAGGTAGCCTATGATGACGACGGCACGATATGGCCTTCCGATAATGGGCAGAGTTCCATCTATCTATCGGATCTGAGTGCTGACAATACAGTTGGAACAAATTGGGCATTGAGTGCCGATGGCGCTACGACACCAATTTTTGATGCCTATACCGCTACTGCGGTGGGTGGGAACAGTGGAAACGATATCGGATCGCCCGGCCTACCCTTGGAAGGCCTAGTGATAACCGAGGTTATGTACAATCCCTCGAGTGCCGAGGACAATTGGGAATGGGTGGAAATCTACAATATCGGTTCTTCGGAAATTGATCTTACCGGTTATGTCATTGATGATAATAATGGTACGGCGCATCCCAGTGCCAATATAGCAGGAGGCACGTTGGCCCCCGGGGCCTCAGCCATCCTGTACAATGCAGATGATGTAGGCGCCGCCGATTTTGGGTCGGCCTGGGGCAATGTAAACCTTATCGCCGTAAGCAATTGGTCCGCTATGGGCCTAAACAATGGTGGTGATACCATTGGTATTTGGGAGAATTTCGAAGATTATACCGGGGACAACCAAACCCAAAACAATGTTGTTGAACAGCTTGCCTATGACGATGATGGGACCGTTTGGCCCGCAGATGATGGCTTTGCATCCATATATTTAACGGATTTATTTTCGGACAATACAGATGGCTCCAATTGGGCATTGAGTACGGATGGGGCCACCACACCACTTTTTGACGCGTATACGGCTCAAAATGCGGGGGGCAATAGCGGGAACGATATCGGATCGCCTGGAGTGCTTATCATTGGTGAGCCGGTATTCATTAGTCAAGTGCAGGGAACAGGTACCACAGTAGCCATTACGGAACCTGTCATTATAGAAGCCATTGTAGTAGGCGATTTCCAAAACGACAGCCAGTTAGACGGCTTTTATGTACAGGAAGAGGACGTGGATGCCGATGGGGACCCCAATACCTCTGAGGGCATTTTTGTTTTCTGTGGGTCCAATAACTGTGGTGCTTTTCCAGATGTTGCTGTGGGTGACAAGGTACAGGTTACAGGAACTCCTACCGATTTTGGCGCCCAAAGCCAGATTGCCATGAGTTCCCTATCGGTAATTAGTAGTGGAAATGACCTTCCTACGGCGGCCACGATTGATTTGCCTGTAAACGCAGTAGCGGATCTTGAAGCCTATGAAGGTATGCGCGTGACTTTTGTGGACAAACTTTATGTGACCGAACATTTTAATTTGGGGAGCTTTGGGGAAGTAGTCCTGACCTCTCAAAACGACAGACTACCACAGCCCACAGCCATTGCGGCACCGGGCACCGATGCCAATGCCGTAGCCGCCGCCAACTTTTTGGACCGGATTGTATTGGATGACGGCCAGACCGGTTCGGGCCCTGAGCCTTTGGTATTTCCACTTGGATTTGATGCCCTTAACACACTTCGGGGTGGCGATTCCTTGGAACCCGGCCTTACGGGAGTACTTGGAGAAGGGTTTAACCAGTACCGCATTCAACCCACTGGAACGGTCAATTTTTCTAGCACCAACCCAAGGACGGAGGTTCCTGAAGATGTGGGAGGAAATATCAAAGTAGCCAGTTTCAATGTGCTGAATTTTTTTACCACCTTAAACGAAAGAGGTGCCGAATCCGCCTTTGAGTTCAACAGACAGCGAGACAAAATACTGGCAGCCATTCGGGCCATTGATGCGGACATTACAGGTTTGATCGAATTGGAAAATAATGCTACCGCCTCCTTACAATCACTTATTGATGGCTTAAATGCCGTGGATGGTGCCGATGCATGGGCGTTTGTGGACGCCGGTGTTATCGGTACCGACCAGATTAAAGTAGGGATTATTTATAAAACTGCCGTAGTGCAGGAATCGGGTGCCCCTGCCATACTTGATAGTTCGGTAGATGCCCGTTTCATCGATACACAAAACCGACCTGTACTTGCCCAGACCTTTGAGGTTGTGGACAGTGACAATCCCGATTTCGGGGAAGGGCTTACGGTAGCCGTGACCCATTTAAAATCCAAGGGATCGGATTGTGATGCCCTTGGGGATCCGGATATTGGCGATGGACAGGGCAATTGTAACCAAACTAGGACCAGTGCCGCCTTCGCCTTGGTAGATTGGCTGGCTACCAACCCCACCGGAAACCCGGATACCGATGTTATTGTGCTAGGTGATTTTAACGCATATCAAATGGAAGACCCAATAACTGCCATGAAATTGGGGCCGGATGACACCGCCGATACCGAGGATGATTATACCCAGCTTGTAGGCCCGGAGGACTATAGCTTTGTTTTTTCAGGACTGTGGGGCTCCCTGGACAATGCCTTTGTGAACGGCAGCTTGCAATCCCAGGTCACCGGAACAACCAGTTGGCATATCAGTGCCGACGAACCAAGAATCTTGGACTACAATGACAATTTTCAATCCCCTGCACAGATTGCGGCCTGGTATAACGTGGACCCCTATCGTGCATCGGACCACGACCCGATTATAGTAGGAATGGATCTCAGCGGCGATGTGGAACTGACCGTGACAGCCTTTTACCTGATCAATGCGGATACCAATGAGGACATTGGACTTATAACCGAAGGAGGGCTATTTGACATTGGCGCACTGCCCACGACAAATTTGAGCATACGTGCGGAAGCGACCAATGATACGGAAAGCGTAAGATTGGAGCTGACAGGTGCACTGGGTACGGCAAGAACGGAAAACATAGTTCCTTACGCACTATTTGGTGACAAATCCGGAAATTATTCAGGACAGGAGTTTGGAGTAGGTACTTATATGTTGAAAGCTACACCTTATTCTGGAAAGGGCCTAAGCGGCGACATAGGTACCGCCCGAACGGTCAATTTTGAATTGACCAACGAAAATCTGTCCATCCTAAGTTTTGCCTTGGTCGATGCGGATACCGATCAAGACATTATGACCTTGACCGATGGCGCTGAGGTAGACCTTTCAGTTCTTCCCACATCCAATCTTAACATACGTGCTCTTGCCACCTTAGGCACGGGAAGCGTCCAATTGGAACTTGGCGGTGCCATGTCCGCTATGAGAACAGAGAACGTAGCACCCTTTGCACTTTATGGGGATAGCTCGGGCGACTTTGGAGGACAGGCCTTTATACCTGGCGATTATAGTCTGGAAGCTACGCCATATTCGGAAAGTGGATTAGGAGGAACTCAGGGAACAAGCCTGGCCCTAAACTTTGTGGTACTGGACCAAAATCAGATTTCGACCAGCGCACTGGCCCTCTATCCGAATCCTGCCAATGTGGAAGTCATGATTTCCATTGATGAAAAGGCCGGGATTCAGGAGTTTTTGATCTACGACATCTATGGAATGCTGGTTGCTAAATACCCTGCGGAGAGTTTCAAACGCGCTGCAGATTACGCCTTGAATGTCAGTACGCTGAAAGCGGGAATCTATTTTCTGGTTGCCGTAAATGGCCAAGGACCAAACCTCGAGAAAAGATTGGTCATTGCCAGGTAGTTAACAATATCTTGAAGGTACATTCAAAGAGACCTATTTTCCCCCGGGTCTCTTTTTTATGCCGTAATGGGAGGTAACAAGGAAGGTAAAGGATAGGGGTTACAGTTTTACGAAGTCTAGGTCTGCATCCGCATTTTCCGCTGTGCCATCCGCGTCAAAATCAAAAACAATGGGCCCTTCCACAGATAAGGTCGTGGCAGTGCTTTGGATGTCGAAAACCACTTCAACACCTGGATTTGCATCAAAGGTTACGAGTACGGTCGTGCCTTCAAAGGCCAATCTTCCGGTAATAATATCAGGAGGATTTTCCCCTATGACCACGGTATAGGTAAAAACGCCACTGGCCTGAATGTTCAAAAGGACTTCCCCACCTTCCGCAACGGCATCGATCTGTTCTGGACCTCCGGCAAAGGCAATATCAAAGACAGCACTGGTAGCCCTCCAGTTTCCGGTAATATCCGCTATGGGATTACCACCAGGCTCACCAGGGCCAGGTACGGGTGTTTCATCGCCATCAGTAGAGCTACAAGAGATGAGTAGGAATAGCCCTAAACACGAAAAAAGGGGCATTAACTTTTTCATAACGGGGGATTCTAGGGGTTACAAATTTGTAACATAATCCCTACAAAGGACGTTCCAAATCCGATAAAAACCATATTTTTTCGACTATTGGTAGTAAAAAAGAGAGGAAGAACCTGTCCATTCTGGAACCCTATGTCTGGAAGGACCTGGATTTTGACCCAGCCGCAATCTAGCGCAATCATTCCTGCATGGTGTGGTACACGTTCTGTACATCGTCGTCCTCCTCAATTTTTTCCAACAGTTTTTCCACGTCGGCGATTTGCTCTTCGTTCAAGGCCTTGGTTACTTGTGGAATACGTTCAAAACCTGAGGATAAAATTTCAATTTCCCGGACTTCCAGTTCCTTTTGTAATGATCCAAAACTCTCGAAAGGGGCATAGATCAGGATACCGTCATCATCCACAAAGACCTCTTCGGCGCCGTAATCGATCATCTCCAATTCCAGTTCTTCGGGGTCAATGCCCTCTGCATTGATGCGGAAATTGCACGTATGGTCAAACATGAACTCCACGGAACCTGAGGTACCCAGGCTCCCGTTGCATTTGTTGAAATAGCTACGTATGTTGGCCACGGTACGGGTGTTGTTGTCGGTTGCGGTTTCGATCAGTATGGCTATACCGTGCGGCGCATACCCTTCAAAAAGCACTTCCTTATAATCGCCCTGACTCTTATCGGAGGCCCGTTTTATGGCCCTTTCTATGTTGTCCTTGGGCATGTTGACCGCTTTGGCGTTTTGGATGACTGCCCGTAGTCTTGCGTTTGCGTCGGGATCCGCCCCACCTTCCTTGACCGCCATAACAATGTCCTTGCCAATACGGGTAAAGGCCTTGGACATGGCCGCCCATCGTTTCATTTTACGTGCTTTTCTGAATTCGAAAGCTCTTCCCATCTAATCTAAAATTGGTAAACTGCCACAAATTTAGCAAAATTTGATAGGGTCGCAAGTGGGGAGCTAAGGTATGTGGCCCACATTATCCCACGATTTTTTCAATGGTGTGCGCCAGGTCAAAATCGTAAGTGGTGATTCCGCCCGCATCATGCGTATTTAAACGAACGGACAGGGAATTGTAGACGTTACTCCACTCCGGATGGTGTCCTTGAGCCTCACATTCAAAGGCAATACGGGTCATGACGGCAAAGGCCTCTTTAAAGTCGGTGAACCGAAAGGACTTTTCAATAGCCCCATTGTTATACCGCCAGCCTTGCAGTTTTTCCAATCTTTTTTCAATATCGGCTTGTGATAATTTTTCCATAGCGTATCTGATTTTATTAAAGGTAATAAAATTATGTCTTTGCCAGGAGTACTGTTTTTTAGGTCTAGCTCATGATATGGTGATCAATGATCTCCTGATAAGCGGTCTGTAGGTTTTTGGGCAGTTTGTTGTCCTTGGGCAATACGGCAAGGTAGCGCTCGTCATTGGTGGTAAAGACCCTTTTATAGATAGGGTTGAAATCCCCGATACGGTCCACCACTTCTTTGATAAAATCTTCGTGGTGTACCAGGTCATGACTTCCTAGATGGTAGATACCACTTTTTGAGCGGTTGATGAGGTAGTGGATTTGCTGGGTAAGTTTATCGTCATTGGTCACATTCATAATTAGATTGGGAAATACCTCCACGGGCTCATTGTTCCAGATACAGGATTTAATTTCCTTTATCCTGGGCGAGGTGTTCCCAAAAACCATTGGTATTCTCAAAATAGCCGTTTTTCTTTTGGGAAGACGCAGAAGCATGTTCTCTATTTTGATTTTTAAACGGCCATAGACACTTTCCGAAAGCGTTTTATCGTATTCATAGGAAGGGAATTTGCTATAGGAATCGAAGACATTGGCGGAGGACAAAAAATACAAGGTACAGTCATGCTTGGACACGTATTCCAGGATATGCCCATGCGCTTGTATCTGAGCACCAAAATTGCCTCTTAGGGCCGATATGATAAAATGTGGCTGTACTTTTTCCAGTAAGCGATAGACATCGTCCTCTTCCATGTCATATCTAAAGAACTGTTGATTACCATCGTAGGTGTTAGCTGCGGAACAGTAAGTACCAAAGGTGTCAAAATAGGAACAGAGCTCCCTGTAGATGGCATTGCCAATAAACCCACTGGCACCGAGTATGAGGATTTTACTTTTCTCCAATTGCTAAAAAATTGATCGTCCGGTTTTTGTGGTCAACTGTTCCAAAGCCAGCATACCCAATTGGGAGTTTCCCTTTTTGTTAAGGCCTGGAGACCAGGTGGCCACAGAAAATTCGTTGGGCAATACGGCCACGATTCCTCCACCGACCCCGCTTTTACCAGGAAGACCCACTTCAAAGGCAAACTCTCCCGCTTCATCATAAAAACCACAGGTAAGCATAAGGGCATTGATCCTTTTTACATGGTTGAGGTTAAAATATTTGTTGTCATGTAGGCATTTGCCGCGGTTCATGAACATGTAAAATACATTGGCCAGCTGTCTGCAGGACATGTGTAGGGCACATTGATGAAAATAAAAATCGAGCACCTGTTCAACATCGTTCTCCAGATTTCCATAGGACTTTAAAAGATTGGCCGCCGCGTAGTTGCGGAAGCCCGTTTCCTTCTCTGATCGCGCCACACTGGGATCATAGGCTATGCTGGGGTCACTGGCGATGGTCCTGATATAGGTTAGAAAATCATCCTTGGGATTTTTTAAACGTGAGACCAATACATCAGCGATGACTATGGCTCCGGCATTGATCAATGGGTTTCTGGGAATGCCGTTCTCCATTTCCAGTAAGGACAAATGGTTAAAGGGATCTCCGGAAGGTTCTACATTTACCCGTTCCCATAGATCGTCCCCTACTATGGAAAAGGCGTATCCCAAGGAAAGCACCTTAGAGATACTCTGTATGGAAAAGGCTTCGTCCGAGTTACCCGAACTATATTCATTTCCTGCATCATCAATGAGGTGTATTCCAAATTTATTGATGTCGATCTTGGCCAGCTCGGGAATATAGGAGGCAACCGTTCCCCTGTCCTTTGCGGTTGAAAGGTCGCCCAAAATTTCATTCAAAATACGCTGAAAGTCGATCATTAACCTTTGTAAAAGGGGAGTTTGACCACAGTGGCCGGAACCGCGTTTTTTCTAATTTGAATGTGGATCTTGCTTCCAACCGAAGAAAAAACGGAAGGAACATACCCCAGTCCAATCCCTTTGCCCAGTGAAGGTGACATCGTACCCGAAGTGACCCTTCCCAGTACGGCACCGTTGGTGTCCACAATATCGTAGCCTTGTCTCGGGATACCTCGTTCATCCAGTTCAAAGGCGATTAATTTTCGCTTTGCACCATGTTCCTTGGCTTTGGCCAATGCCTCGCTGTTCACAAAATCCTTGGTAAATTTGGTGGTCCACCCCAATCCCGCTTCAAATGGGGAGGTTTGGTCATCTATATCGTTCCCATAAAGGCAATAGCCCATTTCCAATCGTAAGGTGTCCCTAGCCGCTAAACCAATGGGTTTTATGCCGTAGTCTGCACCTGCTTCCAGTACGTTGTCCCAAACCTGCTTTACCTCCCCGTTTTTGCAATAAATCTCGAATCCGCCAGATCCGGTATATCCCGTTGCCGAAATAATGACATGGGCAATTCCGGCAAAATCCGCCACCACAAAATTGTAGAAACTAATAGTTGCCAAATCCACCGAGCTAAGCGATTGCATGGCCTCCACCGCTTTTGGGCCTTGAATGGCCAACAGGGAATAGTCCTCCGAAATGTTTCGCATGGTGGCCCCAATGGATTCGTTATACTTGGAAATGTGGCGCCAATCCTTATCGATATTGGAAGCGTTTACCACCAAAAGATAGACCTCTTCTTTTACCCGGTACACAATTAGATCATCTACAATACCACCTGTTTCGTTGGGCAAATAACTGTATTGTGCCTTGCCTACCGTAAGCTTGGCGGCATCGTTGGCGCTTACCTTTTGTACCAGATCTAGGGCATTTGGGCCTTCTATCAGAAACTCTCCCATATGGGATACATCAAAAACGCCCACACCCTGTCTTACCGTTTCGTGTTCCACCGTAACCCCCTCATAGGAAACCGGCATTTGATATCCGGCAAAAGGTACCATTTTGGCTCCCAGAGCCTCGTGTGTTTTTGTCAAAGCAGTGCTCTTCATCCTCTTTAATTTGATGGACAAATTTATCGATTAATTTATCGACAGCATAACAAAGATTTTCAAATCTTTTACGTATGCCTACTACTGTTTAAAATTGAACCTAGCCACTCAACAAATACGATTTTAGCTGGTCGTAGGAGCTTATGGCATGGGCCTTCTTTGTTCCGTCCATCACCTTTTGGATTTGTGGCGGGATGGGCAACTTTTGATCAATGGTGTCCTCCACGATGTCCAAAAATTTTACCGGATGTGCCGTTTCCAAAAATATCCCGTAGGTGTTGGGGTGCTCCGCCTGGTATTTTTTAAGGCCTAAATAGCCTACGGCCCCATGCGGGTCTGTAATGTATTTGGATTCCCGGTAAATATGCTTCATGGCCGCTTTGGTCTCGGTATCGGTAAAGGAATAGGAGGAGAGATCCTGGGCAAGTGCATCAAAACGATTACCATATAGGTGCCTAATGCGAATAAAGTTACTGGGATCTCCCACATCCATGGCGTTCGATATAGTAGCCACGGAGGGTTTTGGCTCGTAACGTGCATTTTTCATGTAATTGGGGACAATATCATTCAGATTGGTGGCGGCCACAAAATGTTTAGCGGGCATGCCCAGACGTTTTGCCACCATACCGGCACAAATGTTTCCAAAATTACCGCTTGGAACGGAAAACACGATTTCCATTTCCTTTTTTTGTGCCTGTCGGTAAGCAAATAAGAAGTAGAATAACTGGGGCAGCCAGCGGGCCACATTTATGGAGTTGGCCGAGGTCAATTGCATATGGGCAAGCAGGTCCTTATCCAAAAAGGCAGTTTTTACCATATGCTGGCAATCATCAAAGCTACCCGTTACCTCCATCGCCGTAATGTTTTTACCCAAAGTGGTCAGCTGCCGCTCCTGGATATCGCTTACCTTACCGCTGGGATATAAAATGACCACTTGGACCCCTTCGACTCCCAAAAAGCCATTGGCAACGGCTCCTCCTGTATCCCCTGAGGTGGCAACCAGTACCGTAACCTCATTGTTCTTTCCCTGGGAAAAATAACCGAGACATTGGGCCATAAAACGTGCGCCAACGTCTTTAAAGGCCATAGTTGGGCCGTGAAAAAGCTCCAAGGTGGCCATATTTTCCCCAAGCTCCACAAGGGGAAAATCAAAATCCAGCACTTTGCTTATGATTTCCCGCAATGGCCCATCAGGGATATCCAAGCTTACAAATTGCCTTATGGCCCGGAATGCTATTTCATGTTTGGAAAGGCTGGCGATGTCATCAAAGAAGGAAGCCGGTAGCGGATCGATCTTTTCGGGAAAATACAAGCCCCTATCGGGCGCTATACCATTGATTACCGCATCTTTAAAGGAAACCTGGGGCGCTTGCCCGTTTAAGCTGTAAAAGTTCATTTAGTTCAATATCTTGATTCCATCGGAATTGATCTTGGAGATATGAATATCGTAGGGAATTCCGATTTTTTGATACACTTCCTTCATGGATATCGCTACTGCTTTGGCGGTGTCCATCCCCTTGCTGAGGCCAAAAATGGAAGGCCCCGAGCCCGAAATACCACACCCAAGGGCACCTGCGTCCAGAGATTTGGATTTCACCTCGTCAAAACCGGGGATGAGTATGGACCGAATGGGTTCTACAATATGGTCCACTAAGGAACGTCCAATAAGCCCATAATCCTGAGTGTAAAGACCTGCAACGAGTCCGCCTACATTGCCCCATTGCTTTATACCGTCTTCCAGGGATATTTTGGTTTTCAGGATTTTTCTCGAATCCGAGGTCTTTATCTCTATTTGTGGATGGATAACCGTAGCCACCAAGGCGGGCGGGGCACTTATATTCACAATATCCAAGGGGTCGTAACTCCGTACTAGGCTAAACCCCCCGAAAAGGGCGGGGGCTACATTGTCTGCATGGGCCACACCACTTGCCAAACGTTCCCCTTCCATGGCGAAAGCCACCAACTCTAAGGTTGTAAAAGGTATTCCCAATAGTCTGTTCACGGCCCATACGGCGCCTGCTGCACTTGCCGCACTGCTTCCAATACCGCTTCCAGCCTTTATTTTCTTATGGATCTCCATTTCAAAACCACCCTGATATGTATGGGCCTGGAGCAATGCCATGGCCGCTACCCCCGCTACGTTTAAATGAGCGTCCGTGGGTAGGTCCTGCCCGGTGATTTTGGTGATCTTTACGCCCGGTTCGGATGTTTTCCGAACGACCATTTCGTCTCCAACACCGTCCAAGGCAAGCCCCAGAACATCGAACCCACATGAAATATTGGCGATGGTAGCCGGACTAAAAATTCGTATTTCTTCCATGATCAAAAGTTTCCGATTCTAATGATATCTGCAAAGATACCGGAAGCAGTGACTTCTGCACCCGCCCCGGCCCCTTTTATGATCATAGGTTGGTTGGGATAGCGTTCCGTATAGAAAAGCACAATATTATCGCTGCCTTCCAAATTGTAAAAGTCATGCGTTTTTGGAATACGCTCCAAACCAACGCTGGCCTTTCCGTCCTTGAACTGGGCCACATATTTAAGCTTGGCGTCGTCTTCCACTGCCCTTTTGTATAGGTCTTGAAAGGAAGCCTCGTGTTTTTCCAAGGAGGCGAAAAAGGCATCATTGTTAGTGGTGTTCAAGCTTTCCTGCGGGAGAAAGGGCTTGTTCTCAATGTCGTCAATATCGAGTTGATATCCGCTCTCTCGCGCCAAAATCAAAATTTTCCGCATCACGTCTATTCCACTGAGGTCAATTTTGGGGTCCGGTTCGGTATAGCCTTCCTCTTGCGCCTGTTTCACAATATCGTGAAAGCTGGTTTGATCATTGAAATTATTAAACACAAAATTTAGGCTCCCCGATAACACGGCCTGTATGTTCAATATCTTATCCCCGGAAGCAATCAGGTTTTTCAGGGTGTCTATGATTGGTAGTCCGGCCCCTACATTGGTCTCGAATAAAAATGGGGCATTGTATTCACGGGCAAGGTCCTTTAACCGCCTGTAATTTTTATATGCTGAGGCACATGCAATCTTATTGCAGGTAACTACCGAAATGCTCTTTTCAAGATAGGTGGCATAGGTCTCCGAAACCACCTCGCTGGCGGTATTGTCCACAAAAATGCTGTTTCTGAAATTCAGTTTTCCTACCCGTTCTATGAAAGCTGAGGCATCCGCTTTTTCACCTGCGCCGAGAAGTTCTTCCCAATCCTGTAAAGGGATACCGTTCTCCATAAAGACCATGGTACGGGAATTTGATATTCCAATAACCCTAATGTTCAGTTTTAGATGGTCCCTTAGGTATTTCTCCTGCCCTTGTATTTGGGCCAGAAATTTGGAACCCACGTTCCCCACGCCCATTACAAAGAGGTTCATTTGTTTTATATTTTCCTCAAAAAACTCCTCGTGAAGCGCGTTCAGGGCCTTTTTTACATCTTCCCTTGTTATAACGGCAGAAATGTTCCTTTCGGAAGCGCCCTGCGCGATGGCCCTGATATTTACATTGTTTTTCCCCAAGGTACTGAACATCTTTCCGCTAAGACCTTGGTGACTTTTCATGTTATCGCCCACCAGGGCTATAATGGCCAAATCTTTTTCTACGATGACAGGTTTTATTTTTCCAAGGGAAATCTCGTACTCAAAGGCTTCGTTCACTATGGAGGCCGCTTTTTTGGCGTTCTCGGCCGAAATACCCACGCATATCGAGTGCTCCGAAGAGGCTTGTGTAATCAGCACCACGCTGATATCCGCTAAGGAAAGCACCTCAAAAAACCGTTTTGATATTCCCGGAACCCCCACCATCCCTGGACCTTCCAAAGATAAAAGCACAATATGTTCCACATGGCTTATACCGCGAACCGTCTTTCCTTCCTTGTTTTGATTTTTGGTAATCAGGGTACCCGGATCCTGAGGCCTAAAGGTGTTCTTGATCACTATGGAAATTCCCTTGGCCAATATGGGTTGTATTGTAGGTGGGTAAAGCACTTTGGCACCAAAGTGCGAAAGTTCCATAGCTTCTTCGTATGAAATGTGTTCAATGGCCTTGGCCTGCTTCACTATTTTTGGATTGGCCGTGTACATTCCACTGACATCGGTCCAAATTTCGAGTAGGTCCGCATTGAGGACCCCGGCCATGATGGCGGCGGTGTAGTCCGAACCACCCCTGCCCAAGGTAGTGGTGTTTCCCTTAATGGAGGAAGCTATGAACCCGGCCATTACCACTATTCTTTGGGATACTTCTGCCATAAAATCCCTGCAACGGTCATGGGTAAGCTCAAAATCCACTACGGCCCTACCATAGGTTTCGTTGGTTTTGATAAGCTCTCGACTGTCCTTATAGACCGCGTCCATTTTCTCCGCGATAAAAAATTCGCTTATGATATGGGAGGACAACAATTCCCCATAACTCACTATCTTATCCGACAACTTCAAAGTGGTCTCACTAATGGAGTATGCCCCTTCAAGTAAGGTTTCCAGGCCGTTCAGCTCACTTTTCACCTTGCTCAGTACTTTGCTCTGTGCGGTAATGGGAATCAATTCCTTAATCGTAAGAAGATGCCTGTTTTCAATTTCGGCAAGGGTTTTTTTATAGGTATTGTCCTCTTTGGAGGCCAAATCCGCTGCTTGGAGCAGTAGATCGGTAATTCCCCCCAAGGCAGAGAGTACTACAATTACTTTATCGTCCTTTGTATTGGAGACAATGTTTTTGACCTGGGATATGTTTTCTGCATTGGCCACGGAGGTACCGCCAAATTTTAGAACTTTCATGTTGTTTGATTAAAGGATACTAGTTGATTCAAATAGAAAAATGCGTGGAACGGACGAATATATAGTTGCTTACCCCAAAGGGGTAGTGGTGGTAGCGGTAGTAGCACGACCATTGCTTGATGGAGAAAGGAAATTTTTTATGTCCGTCTTAAAATAAGGCATACTTCTTAGAAAGATTCAAAAGTAGTATTTTTGGTTCCCTAATCAAATGTTTCTACAAATTTTTACTAAATCGTCAACATTTGCCAAACTTTTTTATTGAATGAAGATTTTTTCTGCGAAACAGATATACGAAGCTGATAAATTCACAATCGAGAACCAGCAAATTGAGAGTGAGGCCCTTATGGAAAGGGCCGCTGTCCAGATTTTCAACTGGATCCACCACAGAATGCAGGGCGCACAGGTAAAAATCCACCTGTTTTGTGGAATTGGCAACAATGGGGGTGATGGCATTGCCCTTGCCAGACATTTACAGGAACACGGCTACAATATTGCCGTAAACGTGGTGAACTATAGCGAAAAGCGTTCCAAGGATTTCCTGATCAATTTGGACAGGTTAAAAGACCGAAAGATTTGGCCCAGCTTTTTGGATTCGGATTGTGAGTTCCCGGAAATTGGGAAGGACGACATTATTGTGGACGCCATTTTCGGCATCGGGCTCAACAGGGTTCCCGACCCCTGGGTAGTTAACTTAATGCAGCATTTAAATGAGTCCCAGGCCTTTGTTCTTTCGATCGATGTACCCTCGGGACTATTCATGGACAAGGTGCCAAAAGACCCGCAGGCGGCGGTACGATCCAACTATGTGCTGAGTTTCCAAGCCCCAAAATTGATTTTCTTTCTGCCACAAACCGGGAGCTACAGTAATCAATGGGAAGTGTTGGATATTGGACTGGACCCCGAATATCTGATGGAGACCGAAACGGAATACGAACTTATGGGGAAGAACCAGGTATTGCCATGGTACCTTCCACGTGAAAAGTTCTCCCATAAAGGTACGTATGGGCACGCCTTGATCATGGGTGGCAGTTATGGAAAAATTGGGGCGGTCATCCTAGCTTCAAGAGCATGTTTGACTTCTGGTAGCGGATTGGTTACCGCACATGTACCTTCCTGCGGCTATATTCCCTTGCAAACGGCCCTTCCCGAAGCCATGGTCATTACAGCGGCGGGAGAACGTGAGGTTTCTTCAGTGGATTTTGACATTTCGCCTACGGCCATAGGCCTGGGGATGGGCTGGGGTACCTCGAAAAATACAGGAAAGGCCCTCCGGGGGTTTTTGGAGCAGAACAGGCAGCCGCTGGTCTTGGATGCCGATGCGCTGAACTTATTGTCCAAATATCCCGATTTGCTGAAAAAAATAGGTAAGCAAGCGGTACTTACCCCACACCCCAAGGAATTGGAACGCTTACTGGGCACATGGAAAGATGATTTTGACAAACTAAAAAAGGCAAAGGCGTTTTCGGCCAAGTACGATTGTATTTTGGTAATCAAAGGGAGCCATACCATTACGGTATATCGGGATAAGGGATACATCAATACTACGGGAAATCCCGGGATGGCCACTGCGGGCAGCGGTGACGTGCTCACTGGAATAATAACGGCTTTGATAGCGCAGGGTTACCCCCCGCTCAGGGCGGCAATTTTTGGTGTCTACCTGCATGGGAGGGCTGGTGATATCGCTGTAGAGCAAATGGGTTACCAGGCACTTACGGCCTCGGACATAAGCCATCATATCGGCAAGGCCTATATAGATCTTTTTGAGCTGCCGGAAGCGGTGGAGGAACCAAATGAGGAACCGTCCTAAAGGAAGCTATTTTCCCTTGACGCGTCTTTTTACCCAAACCAGGGCATTGTTATACTCTATGAAGAACTTCATAGGCTTTTTGTAGAACAATTTTTCGATCTTAAAGTTGTGCATATCCATTTCCTTGATGGAAACGATGGCAAAGGCCTTAAGGTTTTCCAGTTCCCTTAAATAACTGTAGATCGTAGGGTCTACTGCATGTGAATTTTTGCGTAGGCTGATAAAGCCAAAGTCCCTGTCCCGAAAATGTATCTCGGATATTCCAATGATCTGATACGCCCTTTCCAAAGTTAGGGTGGAACCTTCCTCAAAGATAGAGACCATGTAGTCCTCATATACCTGAACCTTACCTATCTCCAATTGATATTCCCTAACGATAATCGTTTTCTTAGCCGGTCCGACTCTCATTTTCCGTAATTTATAGTGTCTGCAACGAAAGTAGACGTATGCGTAGCTATTGTGAAAAATATTAGACCAAAGGCCTAAATATCGTTTATACGGCTTATTGGCCGTTTTGGCTGTATTTTATTTCCTACCCTTTGGGGCAAGGCCATAAAAAAAGGGAGTCGAATAAATCGACTCCCCTATCATCAAATTCTTACGCAATTAGGCCTCTGAAGACTTTTTTGCCTTCTTGATCTTGATCGTTAGCTCGTCTTTCTTTTCATCCAGGTCCATGGAGATACTATCGCCTTCCGCCAGTTTGGAATTTACGATCTCCTCGGCCAGGGCATCCTCTATATATTTTTGGATCGCTCGTTTTAACGGTCGGGCACCATATTGTTTGTCAAAACCCTTTTCGGCAATATAGTCTTTGGCCTTTTCAGAGAGGTTAAGGTCGTAGCCTATATCCTTAATTCTGGCAAACAGCTTGTTGAGCTCTATATCGATAATCTTGTGTATATGCTCCCGTTCCAGTGGATTAAAGACCATAACATCATCTATCCTGTTGAGGAATTCCGGCGCGAACGCTTTTTTTAGGGCATTTTCTATAACGCTCTTCTGATGTGTATCTGCCTGGGATTTCTTTGCGGCGGTCCCAAAACCAACGCCTTGGCCAAAATCCTTGAGCTGCCGTGCCCCGATATTGGAGGTCATTATTATAATGGTATTCCTGAAATCTATCTTTCTGCCCAGGCTGTCGGTAAGGAACCCATCGTCCAAAACCTGTAAGAGCATATTAAAGACATCGGGATGCGCTTTTTCTACCTCATCCAACAAGATTACAGAATACGGTTTTCTACGAACTTTTTCCGTCAGCTGGCCCCCTTCTTCGTAGCCTACATATCCTGGAGGTGCGCCCACTAGTCGCGAGATGGCAAATTTTTCCATGTATTCGCTCATATCTATACGTATGAGTGCATCTTCGGAGTCGAACAGTTCTTTGGCCAACACCTTGGCAAGTTGGGTCTTACCCACACCTGTCTGGCCCAAAAAGATAAAGGACCCAATAGGTTTATTGGGATCTTTTAGTCCGGCCCTATTTCGCTGTATGGCTTTTGCCACTTTGTAGACCGCCTCGTCCTGCCCGATTACGTTTCCTTTGATTAGGTCGGGCAACTCGGCCAGTTTGTTGCTCTCGGTCTGGGCAATTCGGTTTACCGGGATACCGCTCATCATGGAAACTACATCTGCCACATTGTCCTCAGAAACGGTTTCCCTATGTAGTTTGCTGTCTTCCTCCCATTTTTCCTGGGCTACCGACAGTTCCTTCTCCAATCTTTTTTCATCGTCCCGCAGTTTGGCAGCTTCCTCATAACGTTGTTTTTTTACCACGTTATTCTTTAACTCCCGCACATCGTCCAGTTGTTTTTCCAGTTCTAAGATCTGCTTGGGAACATCCATGTTCACGATATGTACCCTTGAACCGGCCTCATCGAGCGCATCGATGGCCTTGTCCGGAAGAAAACGATCCGTCATATATCTATTGGTCAACTTCACGCAGGCAATGATGGCCTCGTCCGTGTAGTTCACATTGTGATGGTCCTCGTACTTGCCCTTAATGTTCATCAGGATTTCAATGGTCTCCTCCACGGTGGTGGGTTCTACCATCACCTTTTGGAAACGACGTTCAAGCGCACCATCTTTTTCTATATATTGTCTGTATTCGTCCAAGGTAGTGGCACCGATACATTGAATTTCACCTCTGGCCAGGGCCGGTTTGAACATATTGGAGGCATCCAAGCTGCCTGTGGCGCCACCGGCGCCTACAATGGTGTGGATCTCATCAATAAAAAGAATAACGTCGTCATTCTTCTCCAGTTCGTTCATGACCGCTTTCATACGCTCCTCAAACTGGCCGCGGTATTTGGTACCGGCCACCAGAGAGGCCAAATCGAGCGTGACCACCCGTTTGTTATACAGGATCCTCGACACTTTCTTGTCAATAATTCTAAGCGCAAGCCCTTCGGCAATAGCACTTTTACCTACGCCCGGTTCGCCGATGAGCAAGGGGTTGTTCTTTTTTCTTCTACTCAAAATTTGGGAGACCCGCTCAATTTCCTTTTCCCGGCCCACTACAGGGTCCAGTTTATTTTCCTCTGACAATTTGGTAAGGTCCCGGCCAAAATTGTCCAAAACAGGGGTTTTCGACTTTTTGCTCCCCTTCTGACTCGAAGTGGCACCAAAAGTACCCTCCTTGCCTTCGGCAGGCTCGTCGGAATCGCTCGGAAAAGATTCCGAGGTTGGAGAATCTATATAGTCATCATCACTGGTGATCATGGATTTGAACTGTTCCTTTACCCCATCATAATCCACCTTTAGTTTGTGCAGTAATTTGGTGGTAGGGTCGTTTTCATTTCTCAAAATACACAACAACAGATGGGCGGTATTTATCGAAGAACTCTGAAATAATTTGGCTTCCAAAAAAGTGGTTTTCAGCGCACGCTCCGCTTGGCGGGTCAAATGCAAGTTCTTCTTGTCTTTCTGCGTTACGCCCGAGTTGGGATTGGCCGGACTCAGGATTTCCACTTTTCTTCTCAGGTGGTCCAAATCCACATCCAACGCGTCCAAGATACTGATCGCCTTTCCGTTTCCATCACGCAATAATCCTAGCATTAGATGTTCGGTGCCAATAAAGTCATGACCCAACCGTAGCGCTTCCTCTTTGCTGTACGCTATTACATCCTTTACCCTGGGGGAAAAATTATCGTCCATAAAATATCCTTTCGCCTTTAAAATTAGTAAATCTATCCCAATCTAGGGCAAATACCGTACCCATATTCGATAAACTAGGTCTAAATGACGAAAAAAACCCCTATTTACAAAAAAATTAACAAGCAAATTATCAACCTGAATAGGCCCCACAGGTGTTAATAAATTCTTTAATAAAGTGTTTTTATATTACTTTGAAAGCTATGATTTTCCGTATATTGGCATGTTTTATTAACCAAGTAAATTTATAAGATTCTAGAATGGCGGAAGGAGAAAAATTGATTCCTATAAACATTGAAGATGAGATGAAATCTGCCTACATTGACTATTCAATGTCGGTCATTGTGTCACGTGCCCTGCCCGATGTCAGGGATGGCTTAAAGCCGGTGCACAGAAGAGTTTTATATGGAATGCACGAGTTGGGGGTTAGATCGAACAGTGCACATAAGAAATCTGCCCGTATTGTTGGGGAAGTTTTGGGAAAATACCACCCGCATGGGGATACCTCGGTGTATGACACCATGGTGCGTATGGCCCAGGAATGGAGTTTGCGTTATATGTTGGTAGACGGACAGGGAAATTTTGGTTCCATAGATGGGGACAGTCCTGCAGCGATGCGTTATACGGAAGCACGTATGCGTAAAATCGCTGATGAAATGTTGTCGGATATCGATAAGGACACTGTAGACCATCAGTTGAATTTTGACGATTCCTTGGAGGAGCCCACGGTACTACCAACCAGAGTGCCCAACCTTTTGGTCAACGGCGCTTCGGGTATAGCCGTTGGTATGGCCACCAACATGCCCCCGCATAATTTGTCGGAAGTGGTAGATGGTACCATAGCATATATAGATAATAGTGAGATAGAGATCGATGAGTTGATTACCCATATAAAAGCGCCGGACTTTCCGACCGGAGGAGTAATCTATGGCTACGATGGTGTAAAGGAGGCCTTTCATACCGGACGTGGACGTGTGGTGATGCGTGCCAGGGCCAATTTTGAAGAGGTGCAGGGCCGCGAATGTATTATTGTTACCGAAATCCCCTATCAGGTCAATAAGGCGGATATGATTAAGAAGACCGCAGATCTGGTCAACGACAAAAAGATCGATGGAATTTCCACCATCCGGGACGAATCGGATAGAAAGGGCATGCGGATCGTGTATATGCTAAAGCGCGATGCCATTCCGAATATTGTTCTCAACACCTTATATAAGTATACGGCCCTACAATCCTCGTTCAGCGTAAACAATATTGCGCTGGTCAAGGGTAGGCCCCAATTGCTCAACGTCAAGGAAATGATCCATCACTTTGTTGAGCACCGCCACGAGGTAGTGGTCCGGAGGACGAAGTTTGAACTTAAGAAAGCCGAGGACCGGGCGCACATTTTGGAAGGCCTTATCATTGCCTCTGATAACATTGATGAGGTTATTGCCATTATCAGGGCTTCTTCCAGTCCGGATGAGGCTAGGGAAAACCTGATGGAACGCTTTAAGCTCACCGAAGTACAGTCCAAGGCCATTGTGGAAATGCGCCTACGCCAGCTTACTGGCCTGGAACAGGACAAATTACGGTCCGAGTACGATGAGCTTATTAAGACCATTGCCGATTTAAAGGACATATTGGACAAGAAAGACCGAAGAATGCAGATCATAAAGGACGAGCTTTTGGAGGTGAAGGAAAAATATGGGGATGCCAGACGTTCCGAAATCAATTTTGCCGGCGGTGACCTGAGCATTGAGGATATGATTCCCGATGAACAAGTGGTCATCACCATTTCGCATGCGGGATATATTAAACGTACCCCGTTGACCGAGTATAAAACCCAGAATAGGGGAGGTGTAGGGCAAAAGGCCTCTTCCACAAGGACCGAGGACTTCCTAGAGCACCTTTTTGTGGGCACCAATCATCAGTATATGTTGTTCTTTACCCAAAAAGGGAAGTGTTTCTGGATGCGCGTATATGAAATACCCGAAGGAAGCAGAACTTCCAAGGGCAGGGCCATTCAGAACCTGATCAATATAGAACAGGACGATAAGGTGAAGGCCTTTATCTGTACGCAGGACCTAAAGGACGAAGATTATGTAAATAGTCACTATGTGATCATGGCCACGAAAAAGGGAACGGTGAAAAAGACTTCCCTGGAACAATATTCCAGGCCAAGACAGAATGGTATCAATGCCATCGGCATACGCGAAGGGGACGAGCTGCTCGAAGCCAAACTTACCACAGGGACCAGTCAAATATTCCTGGGACTCAAATCAGGAAAGGCGATACGATTCGAAGAAAGCAAAACCAGGCCCATGGGGAGAAATGCCTCCGGTGTGCGGGGTATTACCTTGGCCAGTGATTCCGATGAGGTAATCGGTATGATTTCCGTCCATAATTTTGACGATGAAGTCCTGGTCGTCTCGGAAAACGGTTTTGGAAAACGATCCAGCATCGAGGATTACAGAATTACCAACCGGGGAGGTAAGGGCGTGAAAACCATTTCCATTACCGACAAAACGGGAGGACTGGTAGCCATAAAGAATGTCTCGGATTCCGATGACCTAATGATCATTAACAAATCCGGTATTGCCATCCGAATGAGTGTAGAGGATCTTAGGGTGATGGGTAGGGCCACTCAAGGCGTAAAACTCATTAATATCAAGGAAAACGACTCCATAGCGGCAGTGGCCAAGGTCATGAAGGATGATGAGGCCATGGAAGAAGCCGATATCCTTAATATGGAAGTGAATGAAGAAGATGGCACGGGTATTGATAATGATGCTAGCGAAACCAAGGAATAATATAATTAAACACTAATACACTAATTTAAATTTAAGATGAAAACTAAAATTTTAATTCTTGCGGCCATGACGTTTTCCATGGTAGGGATGTCACAAAAGACAGAGATAAAAGCGGCGGAAAAGGCATTAAAGGCTGGTGATGTCGCTACGGCCAAGACCACACTGGAAGGTGCCGCTTCGTTGATTGAAAGTGCCGATCCAAAACTAAAGGCCCAGTACCATTTTGTAAAGGGAAACACCTATTATGACCTGGCCAAGAACGGTGATCTAACAGCTTTTGACGTGGCTATATCTTCGTACAAGGAGACCATTGCAATCGAAGAAAAAGGGAAGGTAAAGTATACCGCTGAGGCCCAACAGAAACTTACGGCAATGACCGCTGATCTCGTGAATGCAGCCGTTGCCGATAACAATGAGAAAAAATTCAAGGAAGCTGCGGAAAAATTGTACCTGGGCTACAAACTTAGTCCCAAGGATACCCTTTATCTATACTATGCGGCAAGTAGTGCGGTGAACGGCGGTCATTACGAAGAAGCACTGGCGTATTATCAAGAACTTAAGGACATAGGGTACGACGGTAGTGGCGTACGATACAGCGGGGTAAACGTAGAAACCGGGGAGGTTCAGGAAATGGACAAGGCACAGAGAGACCTTTTGGTCAAAGCAGGTACGCTCAAGGACCCAAAAGATGAAACAACCCCATCCAAAAGCCCGGAAATTGTGAAGAACATGGCTTTGATATATACCCAATTGGGCCAGGATGACAAGGCTTTGGAAGCCTATGTGGATGCACGGGCCAACGATCCCAATGATGTAAACCTAATTTTGAACGAAGCCAATCTTCATTACAAACTGGGTGATAAGGAAAAATTCAAGGAACTTATGGCCAAGGCCACAGAAATGGCACCGGACAATCCCGATCTACAATATAATATTGGGGTAATCAATATGGAGCAAGGAAATCTGGAAGAAGCTAGGGCAGCGTACAAAAAGGCCTTGGAAATCAATCCGGGCTACATTAACGCCCAATTGAACCTTTCTACCACGTATGTGAACGAAGGAAATGGCCTGATCGATGAAATGAACACCCTTGGAAACTCAAGGGCCGATATTGCCCGATACGACGAGCTTAAGCAGAAAAAGGACGATCTGTTCCTTGAAGGAGCCCAAATATTGGAGGACGCCCTAAAATTGAACCCGGACAACCAGGGAATTCTTTCCCAACTAAAAAACATTTACGGTGCCCTGGGCGATAACGATAATTTCATGCGAATTAAAAAGCTCTTGGGAGAATAACATTAGCTTTTAAACACATTAAAAAGGCCCTGAAATTCATTTCAGGGCCTTTTTTTTAGATTATTTTTTTGATAACCCGCAGCTTATGTGTGTACCTGCCGGTCTCTGTATTAAAAATTCCGGTATGGTCCAAGCGGTCTATTCTCACCTTTCCATGGGCGTGTATTACATAGTTGTTCTTCATAACAAGACCCACATGGTCTATAATTCCCTCGCTATTGTCAAAAAAGACCAGATCCCCTGCCTCACTTTCTTCAATGAAACTCAAGGCTTCGCCCTGGCCGGCCTGTTGGGCAGCATTTCTTGCCAAGGTATGGCCATTGATTTTATAGACCATCTGCGCAAGCCCGGAACAATCTATGCCAAAGGGCGTTTTACCACCCCATAAATACGGCGCGTTAAGAAAGAGCAGTGCGGTATCTATAAGCTTGTCCTTTTCTTGGATACCGCTTACACTTTTGCCCTCATAAGTATGGTCCAGCAAGGATAGGTGTTGCAGGGAAGAACCCAATACCACAGGAATCAGCACGTTATTGCCCGTACTGCAGAAAGAAACCAGATCTGTAGCGATTTTTGTAGGCCTTGCCATATCTAACTCCCCATAGGCTTCAGCGCTCACCAGGGTAAATTGCTTGTTATCTACCCACCCTTCGTACTGATCATAGGCAATGCGTATTCTACTCCAGTCTTTCCGATGTTCGAGCACCTTAAAATGATCTCCGTACAACAGTTGGGTGGTCATTTCGCTTGTATGATCGGCACTTACCCTTACGGGAGTAATACTTAGGTGGCAAATACCGTATTGCATAGGTTTGCTTTACTGCGGAGTATTTATTGTTTTCTTTCCAAAACGATTGCAGATGCACCGCCCCCACCATTGCATATGGCCGCCGCTCCGGTTTTTCCATTGTTTTGTTGCATGACGCTCAGTAAGGTAATGATTATCCTTGCGCCAGAGCACCCTAAAGGATGCCCAAGTGAAACAGCCCCACCGTTCACATTCACGTTGGTATCGGAAAGACCCAAAAGTTTCATATTGGCAAGACCCACAACGGCAAACGCTTCGTTAAATTCAAAATAATCTACCTCCCCGATCGTAATCCCCGCTTTGGCTATGGCTTTGGGCAGGGCCTTTGCAGGCGCTGTGGTAAACCATTTAGGTTCTTGCGCTGCATCGGCATAACTTTTAATGGTGGCCAAGGGTTCCAGGTTCAATTCCTTGGCCTTTTCCGCACTCATCAATACCAGCGCCGCAGCACCATCATTGATTGTCGAGGCGTTGGCAGCGGTTACCGTACCCTCTTTGGTAAAGGCCGGGCGTAGTGCCGGGATTTTTTCAAGTTTTACATTTTTGAATTCCTCATCCTCGGTAACCACAAGGGACTCTCCCCGTCGTTGCGGTACCTCTACGGGAACTACTTCTTGGGCAAACTTCCCGGAGGTCCAGGCATCGGCGGATCGTTGATAGGACTGTACCGCAAAAGCATCCTGGTCTTCCCGACTAAAATCGTGCTCTACAGCACAGGCGTCGGCACATACCCCCATGGCATTTTGATCGTAAACGTCTACCAAACCATCTTTTTGCATGCCGTCTATCAAAGTGGCCGGGCCAAATTTTTGCCCTGTTCGCATATGGACGTAATGTGGAATTAGGCTCATGTTCTCCATACCCCCTGCAACTACGATGGAAGTGTCTCCCAAGGCTATGGATTGTGCCGCCTGCATCACCGATTTCATACCGGAGGCACAGACCTTGTTAATAGTGGTACAAGGAACCGAATCCGGTATTCCTGCATAAATGGCCGCTTGACGCGCCGGGGCCTGGCCCGTTCCGGCCTGGACCACATTGCCCATAAGCACCTCTTCTACCATTTCTGGCCCTAGGTTGATTTTTTCCAAGGCCCCCTTTATGGCTATGGCGCCTAACTTGGGTGCGGGTATACTTGATAAAGTCCCCATAAAACTTCCTATGGGTGTTCTCGCTACGGAGACAATTACTACATCCTTCATATCATTCAAATTTAGCGCTACGAAATTAATAAATTAATGTGCAATGCGGATGGGAATACATGCAAAAGCCCCTTTTTGAATTTATATTTTTCTATTTTTGAGCATAGATACCTTTCCGCATGCGCAAATTCTTGGACGGCTTATATAAAAATCAATCCCTTATATACAAATACTTCCTCTATTTGGTATCTATTTGCTTAATCGTGTTTTTCTTTCCAAGAGGCGGGCAGTTTAAATATGAGTTTCAGAAAGGGAAGCCCTGGCAGTACGATAATCTGAACGCACCCTTTGACTTTTCCATAAAAAAAACAGCTGCGGAGCTGGAGGAGGAACGGCAAGCCATTTTAAATAAGAGAACAGATTATTATGTGTACAACGATACCGTGGTGGAGGAGGCGTACAAGGCCTTTGATCAGCAGTTTTTGAACCGTTTTCCAACGGAAAGGTTCAGCCGGGGGCAGCGCCGATCATTGGAAAATGCAGGGAAGCAGATTTTAGAGGAAATTTATGAAAAAGGCCTGTTGCGGAAGAATGAAAAGGAACAGGCTAGGGAGTGGGTGTACCTCCTACAGGACAACGAGGCCAGGCGAATAGCTTCAACGGAGCTGTTAAGCCTGGAAGAGATTAACCCTATAATACGGAATGTATTGGGAAATCGAGGTCAAGGGAGCTCATTGTCCGCATTTGAGAACCTTTTTGCGGAGATTCTAAGACCCAATGTGTTCTTGGATAGGAACCTCTCACAGAAGGAACAAGAGGACGAGCTTTCCCAAATTTCCTTTACCCGGGGGAATATAGACGAGGGCCAACTTATCATTGCCAAGGGAGAGGTGGTGGAAGCGGAGAACCATAAAATACTCAACTCCCTTAAAGCAGAGTACGAGTCGGAATTGTGGGCCGCAAACAACTTCTATTTCATTTTGTTCGGCTACACCATCCTCGTAGCCCTGGTACTGATGATGCTCCTGCTCTTTCTTAAGAAATACCGAAAGGAGATCTATCGGAACAACACCAAGGTCACCTTTATATTTTTCAATATTCTCCTCATGGTCTTTGTGACCACCTTGGTGGTAAAATATAATGAAAGCTATGTGTTCGTGGTCCCCTTGTGTATTCTTCCCCTAATCCTCAAAACATTTTTTGACGCACGACTAGGGCTTTTTGTCCACGTGCTTACCGTTTTGATTTTGGGTTTTGTGGTACCCAATAGCTTTGAATATATCTTTTTGCAGATCATCGCGGGAATTGTGACGATCCTCACCATATCCGAACTTTACAAACGTGCCAACCTCTTTATTTCGGTGGGCCAGATTACCCTGATATATATCATTGGCTATTTGGCTTTCCATATCATACACGAGGGCAATCTAGAGAACATACAGTGGCTGGTGTTTGGCTTTTTCCTTTTGAACGGAATGATCACCTTGTTTGCACAGCCCCTGATATACATCTATGAAAAGATATTTGGCTTGGTCTCCGATGTTTCGCTTTTGGAACTCTCGGATACAAATTCCAAGTTGTTAAAGGAGCTTTCCAATAAAGCGCCGGGAACCTTTCACCATTCCCTGCAGGTGGCCAATCTTGCCGAAGCAGCGGCGAACGAGATCGGAGCCAACGCCATGTTGGTCAGGGTGGGGGCACTATACCATGACATTGGTAAAATGAACCGCCCCACCTATTTTACAGAAAATCAGGTCACCAGTGTAAACCCCCATGATGAACTATCGCCCAAGGACAGCGCCAAAATCATCATAGACCATGTCATAGAGGGTATTGAAATCGCTAGAAAAAACAGACTCCCAGACCGGGTGATCGATTTTATCCGCACCCATCATGGGACCAATCTGGTCTTCTATTTTTACAAAAGACAGCAAGAGCGGCATGAAGGGGTGGACGAAGCCGACTTTAGATATCCGGGGCCCGTACCCTTTTCCAAGGAGACGGCAATCCTGATGATGGCCGATTCCGTGGAAGCGGCCTCAAAAAGCCTTAAGAACCCTACCTTTTTGATGATCAGCGAGTTTGTGGACAAGATTGTTGCCGGGCAAATGCAGGCCAATCAATTTCTGAACGCAAACATTACTTTTAAGGAAATTGAGATCATTAAAAAAATACTGAAACAAAAGTTGACCAATATCTATCACTTGCGTGTGGAGTACCCGGAATAAAAGGTTTGCAACAGGTCATAATTCACGTAAAAAAATATAAAAATAGTTGCGTTCTAATGTATGAAGAAGTACATTTGCATCCGCTTTTTCACCTATAGTTATAGGGTTAGGTCTTTGAAAATACAGGAGAGGTGCCGGAGTGGTAACGGAGCAGATTGCTAATCTGTCGACGCGTAAGTGTCGCCCGGGTTCGAGTCCCGGTCTCTCCGCTTTTTCTTTTTTTATTTTTTTCGAATTTTTATCAGTTAAGGTGTAGTTCTCCTTGAAATCTGCACCATTTTGGGCTGTAGTTCTCCTTCGCTTTGGAAAAAGCTGTGGCGAACAAGCTCCGCACGGTTATCGCGCCACGGCGCTGCCATGTCCTTTGATCGGGATTTGGTTATTGACAAATTGAAATTTACACCATTTCGGGGTGTAGCGTAGCCCGGTTATCGCGCCTGCTTTGGGAGCAGGAGGTCGCAGGTTCGAATCCTGCCACCCCGACCAAAAAAGCTGGACAAATTTTTGTTCAGCTTTTTTTGTTTCCCTTCATTCCCTTCATTTACTTCTTTGATAGCTTCCCAGCTATTTTTCCACCTAACCACGCCATCGGAATATAGGCAACTAGGATGTCTAGTACCGCGAACCAGGTGGGTCCTGGCAAGATGTAGTTGACCCATATGCCTCCCAGCAGGAACAAACCACCAATGGCCAGCGCGAATTTCATTTTGTGATTGACCGCTATCCAACCCGCCAGGAAGGCACCGATCAGGGTCCCCAAAGCATGGGCGAGAAAGGGAAATATAAAATGGTGTGAAGCTAAATTGGGCATCGCGGTAGCCAAGGCGTCCATATCATTGGGATCTACACCTTCTATGGGAAATACGGTATGACCCAGCATTACCAGTCCCATATTGATTACACTGCCCCCCAGCCATCCCAGGATTACGGCCAGGATATTTCTAAGTATTGGATTCATAGTGGTTGGTTTTACGATTATTTAGTGTTAA
Organism: Eudoraea algarum; assembly: GCF_050589645.1. Lineage (NCBI taxonomy): Bacteria > Pseudomonadati > Bacteroidota > Flavobacteriia > Flavobacteriales > Flavobacteriaceae > Eudoraea > Eudoraea algarum. The sequence goes on from NZ_JBNGOQ010000005.1 coordinate 347,766, forward strand.
GGACATATGAAAAATGTACTGCTTGTAGTTCCTTGGTCGGTTTCATGGCACGATAAAAATCCAGCGCATGCGCATCGGCCATATCTGCCTGAACAAATACTTCCTCAAACCCTTTTTCCCTGCAAAACGCATTTGTGGCTGCAATCAATTTCCGACCTATTCCGCGCCGCTGCATGTTGGTAGCCACGGCCAGGTCATACATATAGGCCTGGGGCATTTCCAAATAATACTGTTCCAAAACATAGGCCGTTAAACCGCCGACAACCTTGTTATCGAATATGGCAACAAACACCAAAAAGTTTGACCGATTCAGCAATTCCTGCAAATGACTTGAACTGGGCATGGAGAAGTCCTTCATTTCAAATACCTTCTCAAACAGCCCGATCAGTTCCATAAACCTCTGCAGGTCGTTCTTGCCTAGTTTAGCAATTTTCAATTGATCAGTGGTTTCGCTATTTTCATTCATTCCTTAGTATCCATTAATTGTGCGCTTAAAGCACAAGGGAGGGCTAAAGCGCATTTCCGTTGTTCCTCTAAGATAACAAATCTGCGATGTCCCTAAAGTATTATCGGCAAAGTGGGTGTAAATTTTGAAATCAACAAGCAAACTACAATGTTGCTATGCTATTTTGTATTTGTGCCTTTCTGTCTTCTGGGGCATACTTGATTGCAGTTTCAAAGGCTTTGAGGGCATCCTTCTTTTTCCCTAGGCCTTTGAGGGCATTGCCCCTGTTAAAATGTGCCCGCCAATAGCTGTTGTTTTTCTTTAAAGCCTGCCTAAAAACGAACTCTGCCCCATCAAAATCTTCCTGCTTGAGCAATCTACGGCCATAGCGTTCCAAATGAATTTCATCCCCTACTTCTACGGCTCTTTGTATCGCCGCCTCGGCCCCTTTTTCGTCGCCTTGTTGAGTTAACAGTTTTGCCTTTACATCCCAATTGGAGAAATTCTCCCGGAGTGCAATGGACCGGTCTATCCATTGCAGGGCTTCTTCGGTATTGATTTTATACTCCGCGCAATAGTCGGCCGCCTGGCACCAACTGAACCACTCCCAATACGCATCGGAGCGCAGTTGTTTTCGAATATTGTCCAAAGCGATCTGATCAATATCAAGACTTAGATTAAATTCGGCACGCTTATTTCCCCAGCTAAGAACAACCGAAGCACCGTCCCGTCCGCGATGGTCAAAGTCAAAACTCATCCATTCCTTTTTCTCGTCCGTGTTTACCGCGGGTACCGTAATGCGCAAAGCATCTTCTTTTTCTAAATAGAAATAGCTTCCCCATGAGGTGTGGTTTTTGGAAAAAATAAAGGTCCACTGATTTTCCTCCGGCAGAAGATGGAGGCCATAACTGCCCGCTTCCAGTTTTTGTCCCTCAATGTGTACATCATCCGTAATGGTAAATACGGTATTCTCATTGGCTCCGGCACGCCACACTTTACCATAAGGGACCAGTTTCCCCCATATTTCCCTACCCTTTGCCCCGGGACTGTGATAACTTATGGTGATATCCGTATATCCAATGCGCTGGATAATGGTCGATTGCTGACTTTTATCGGGCAGGACAATTGGGTTGTGAATATTAAAGTGTTGTGCGCTTAATTCCGTAAGGAAAAACGAAAAAGCTAAAATCGATAAAACGGATAGGGAATTTTTCATGTCATTTTTTTTCTATTCACGTTTGTTTAAGGCCTTAGAGCAATTATTCTGGGGTATTGAAAATCAATTCCAAAGCTACACATTTTCCATTTACCTATACAAAAACATTCAATCATTTAGTTGAATGTAAATAAAAATGATATCTTTATAGAAAACAAACAAGGAAGTTTCAAATCAACAAAAAGTTAAGCATCATGAAAGCAGTTAAAGTGCAATACACCGTTAGACCCGAGTATGTTGAGGAAAATAAGAGAAACATTCAAAAAGTAATGGACGCCTTGTTGGCCCATCCCATCAACGGAATGCAGTATTCATCCTATACGGATAACGATAATCCAAATACCTTTATCCATATCAATATGGCAAAGGATGCGGAAACCATGTCCGAATTAAATAATATAAAAGCGTTCCAGGAATTCAGGACCGCTTTGCGGGAAAGTCAACCGCTATCGGCACCGTTAGCCACCCAATTAAATCTTGTGGCCGCTGGCTTCAAGCTGTCTTAAACAGGTCCTATGGAAAAAGTATTTTCGGCCCTTGCCGATGGTAATAGAAGAAAAATCATTGAATGTTTATATGAAAAGGATTCTACCTTGTTGGAGCTCACCGAGAAGTTTCCTATTTCCTTTCAGGCCATAAGTAAGCACATAAGGATTCTTGAAAATGCGGAAATCGTCCTTAAGGAAAAAAAGGGAAAGTACAGGATATTGTCCTTGAACAGGAAGGCGTTGCGGCCAACGCTTAAATGGATTTCCTACTATTCCAACTTTTGGAACGAATCTTTTGACAAATTGGAGGAACAGATTGGAAATCAAAATTAGTATGGGAACTACCGTTAACAATATCTATGTAGATAGGGTCTTTAAATGTAGCGTACGCGAGCTCTTCAACTGGATTACCGAACCCAAATTACTGGCAAAATGGTTTGGGCCACAACACGTATCAGTAGGCCATGTCACCGCAAATGTGAAGGTAGGGGGAAGTTACCAAATAGAACTGCTTAAGTCCCATGGCGGATGTTTCTTGATAGAGGGGGATTATCTGGAAATAGAGCGACCATATAAGTTGCGCTTCAGTTTTAAATACAAGGGAATCAAAAATCCTCCCCCGGACAGCATGGTGAAAATAACCATTAAAGAAATTGATTCCAGTACTTCCAACTTATCTTTGGTACAAGAATTTGAAACTACCCCGCCCGATATGGAAAACAGAACAAAAGCCTGGAGGCATATGCTTGGTCGGCTAAGCAAAGAAGTGAAAGCAGGCAGCAAGACAGGGAATACAACATAAGCTATGGAATTAGGTGAAAAATTTTCAAGATTGCTTAAACAAGTCCCGATCATAAAAGACGTATCCATATACCTGCTTCTTACTGCGTTTGTGCTGTTGTGTGCCTGTACCAGCGTTTCAGAGACCAACAGCATTGTTATCCCACCTTCTAGAGGGAATTCTACGGAAAATGGCAATAACAACAATGGCAATGTGGTCCAAGGCTGTATAGAACGTACTCCACCCACGGAAGTTCCGGTTTTTGATACCGGAACCACTTTTCCAGAATGGTCTAGCTCGGAATACGTATTGCCCTATGCGATAGGGTCAACATTTTTTGTCAACCAAGGGAACAATTCGGGCTTTGGACATAGTGGGTTTTGGAAGTACGGATATGACTTTACGATGAACATAGGGACCGAGATTTTCGCGGCAAGAGCCGGTGTTGTGGTGCATGCCAATGATGGAACTGCCGATGGAAACCCCAATGGCACCAACCTGATTACTATTCAACATAGCGATGGCACGGTAGCATTGTATTCCCATTTAACAAATAATGGTGTTTTGGTGCAGGTAGGGGATTCCATAAAACAGGGGAGCCTCATAGGCCTAAGTGGGAATACGGGGAATACCGGAGGACTTCCCCACCTGCATTTCTCGGTGCACCCCTGTTCGGGCCTGCCTGGCTTGCCCAATGAGACCAATTGTCCAACAAGCCCGGTGACCTTTAATAATACAGAGGCCAACCCGAGTGGTCTCGGCACTTGGCAGTGCTACACGGCTTTGGCATTTGAAAAAGATAGGTCCTAGCAATTCACTACCCTTCAAATGAAGCCTGTTAAAAAATATATGGACACGCGCGCAGAACGTTTTACGGGGCCTTAAGGTAAATGGTGCCTTCCGTAAATTGAGCATCAATCCGTTATAAATGCAGGTCTGTTGCTGCCTTGCATACATTTTCTCTCTCCCCAAAGAACCTTTCACCCAAAAACTTCTAGGTATTGGCCTTGGCTACCATAGGTTTTTTAAATTGATTTAATTTCTGCGGCATGATAAAAGTCATGTTTTTCCAGGGAAGGAAGCACTTATTTTTACAAATTAAAGGATAAAAAGATCTTTTTATGTTTAATTAAACCAACGTAAATTATGTTATCAAAAAAACAAGCGCGTGCTTTCTTTCTTGGGGGAACGGTGGTGACCTTTCTGATTTTTATCGGACTTACCATTTTTTCATTTAGTAAGAGCCAAGATCAATCTAATTACGAGAACATTACGGAACAAGTGGTCCGGGGAAAACATCTATGGGAAGCCAATAACTGTATGGGATGCCATACCATATTGGGCGAAGGTGCCTATTATGCGCCCGAACTGACGAAGGTAATAGACCGACGGGGCAAGGGCTATATCAAAGCCGTTTTAACCACTCCGGTACCCTGGGAGCCCAATGGTAGAAAAATGGTCGCCTATGGCTTCTCTGATGAAGAGGCCGCAGACCTGATCGCCTTTTTTGACTGGATAGATGATATAGATCTCAACGGGTTTGATACCGTAGTATCCCCATTGGCAAAAGATAAAAAAGAAACTAAATAAAACCACCATGAAATACAAATCACAAAAAGTAGCGTACTGGTTTTTTGCATTGGCCATGCTGCTACTAGTTTTACAGTTAACCTATGGCTTCATCATGGGTTTTGCCCGCATCGGACTCGATGGGCTCCATGACTTTATCCCTTTTAACACCGCACGGGCGGTACATACCAATTTATTGGTTGTTTGGCTTTTGACCGGGTTTATGGGCGCCGCATATTACATTATCCCGGAAGAGGCCCAACGGGAATTGGTCAATGTTAAACTTGCCTACGTACAGCTGATCTCTTTGGCGGTGGTAGGCGTAGCCGCTGTAATCGGATATCACTTCAACTGGTGGGAGGGGCGTAAGTTTTTGGAAATACCCCGGCAATTGGACTATTTGGTCGTTGTCAATGTCCTCTTGTTTTTAGGATTGATATTGGCCACCTTGTTCAAGGGAAAACGAAGAACCACTACCGCCTTGGTGTTGTCCATGGGCCTGTTGTTCGCGGCATTATTGTACCTCCCCGGTATGCTGCCCTTTGACAGTCAGGTGATGGACTCATTCTTTCGATGGTGGGTGGTACATTTATGGGTAGAAGGCGTCTGGGAACTGATCATGGGGGGTATTTTGTCCTTCTTGTTGATCAAACTTACCGGAGTTGATCGGGAAGTCATTGAAAAATGGCTGTATGTCATTGTTGGCCTAACGTTCCTGTCCGGTGTTTTGGGAACCGGACACCATTACTATTATATAGGCGTAAATAAAATTTGGCTGATCGTAGGAGGAATCTTCTCCGCTTTGGAACCCTTGGCGTTTTTGGCCATGGCGTTGTTCGCCGTAAACATGTACCGTAAAGGGGAGAAAAGACACCCAAACAAACTGGCCTTGTACTGGACCCTGGGTGCTGCCATAGTATCCTTTTTGGGAGCTGGGCTACTGGGTTTTGCCCATACATTGCCCCAAACCAATCTATACACCCATGGTACCTTGGTCACTGCCATGCACGGTCACCTCGCGTTTTGGGGTGCTTATGCCATGATCGTACTGGCCATAATTAGCTATAGCCTGCCCAATATGACGGGTAGAAAACTATATCAGAGTACGCGTGGCCGAATGGCATTTTGGCTTTCCAATATCGGGATGATCGGTATGACGGTGGCCTTTGGTGTCGCCGGTGTTGCCCAGGTGTACCTGGAACGTAAATTCAAAATGGAATTTATGCAGGTTCAAAATGAAATCAGTATCCATTTCGTAGTACTTCTTATTTGTGCTACCATACTGACCTTGGGCATCTTACTCTATATAACGGACTTTATAAAACATGGCCGCCCCAATGATGAGGCCATGGAAATCAGAACCATTTAAATTCAAATGGCCTATACCAAAATTTATGGTATGGAATTTTACCAAGTTTGAGGTTGGTAGGCCATAACACCGGATAAACAAGTTTTGAAAGCAATACACATTGCGGAGGCGAACACCGCAATACATAGGGTAACTGCCTTGCTCATGCCTAACCGGCATACCCTATGGTATTGCTTTTTAAAACTTGTTCTAATTAAAAAATAGGATGTAATGCTAAAGACATTGGAAGAAAAAAAAGAAAGGGAACCGATACCACCCTTAAAACCAAAGCCCTACTACCGACCTATCGGAAAGGAAATGGACGTTTTTGAACATGCGTACCAAAATAAAATCCCCTTTTTGTTAAAAGGACCTACCGGTACGGGAAAGTCCAGGTTTATTGAATTCATGGCCCACAAATTGGGGAAAACCCTGATTACGGTGAGCTGTCACGAGGAAACATCATCCACTGACTTGATTGGGCGGTATATCATCAAAGGAGCCGAAACGGTATGGTTGGACGGTCCTCTCACCATCGCAGTCAAGACCGGTGCTATTTTGTATCTGGATGAAATTGCCGAGGCAAGACCGGACATTATTGTTGCCATTCATTCGCTTACCGATCACCGGCGCGAGCTATTTATCGATAAATTGGGACAGACCATAAAGGCGCATGGCGATTTTATGTTGGTGGCCTCCTTCAATCCCGGATATCAACGCGGGTTCAAAGAATTGAAACCCTCCACCAGACAGCGTTTTGTAGCCGTTACCTTTAATTATCCGAAAGCCAAGGCCGAAACGGAAATACTCATAAACGAAACCGAAATACTTTCCGCGGATGCGAAAAAATTGGTAAACATTGCCAATAAGATCAGGAACCTGACCGAATTGGGGTTGGCAGAAACCGTTTCCACCCGTTTGTTGGTGGATGCCGCAAAATTGATCCGAACCGGCCTGCCCAAGCGTTTGGCCGTACATGTAGCCGTAGTGGAACCGCTTACGGATGATGAGGAAGTCATCAACGCGCTTAATGACCTGTGTGACCTAATGATCTAGCAATACGAAATGTTATGTTCGAATTTGAACCGGACGAGTATATCTTTACCAAGTTTGCCCACTATTTCAAACGGCGCCAAAAACGAAAGGAAGCGAATTTGGCGCATGTAGCGAAACTGAGTGATATGAACGCCCGTTTAACTATTTTGGCCCGCGCCATTACGGGGAGGCCCATAACTATCTATGCCGCTGAAAGGGAGGGAGGTTATAAAAATGACAACTTTTTCCTGCCCACAAAATTTTCTGCCTTCCCCACTCTGGAAGAGAATGTATCGTTTTACCTGTTCCGCGTCCTATACCTAGCCCTTCAAAAGAATCTGGATCTGAACTGGAAAGATGCCTTGGAACACCCCATCAAGGAATCCAGGGAACGGGCTCTTGACAGTTCACAAATGGTATTGGAACGTTTGTTCGAGGAATTTCCTATCACGCAAAAATACCACCAAAAGTTCCTTCGGCACTATTCCGAAAAAACCAAGACCGGAGCACTTTCCGATTTTTCATTTATATACGGAAAATGGATGTGCAATTCCGCCGAGGTACCCGAGAAGGGCCGTTTAAACGATTTTTCGGAAAAAGTTAAAAAGGCTGACAAGGATCAACCCAAAACCATATTAAAAGCCAATGCCGTGGAAGAAATCATTTCGGTTCAGGTAGATGAAAAACAGGTCGAGGATGCGGTTTTACAACATCAATTCGAAAAGGTGGAAACTGCGGATGAATTTGGGGGAAATTTTAGGAATATGGACGGAGAAGACGAATTGGAAGACCATGCCAATGCCCTGGAAGATCTAAACATGAAATATACGGTGAGAGTGGATGATACCGCACATTCAGTATACCAGGCCGATTTTGTGGAGAATACTACCATAGCCGAGAGTGCGGAAAAGAATAACAGCGGCTATTTTGTGTACTATGATGAGTGGGATTATGCGAAACGTAGGTACCGGGAAGATTTTTGCAAAGTCTACCCTAAAACCATCTTAAAAACAGATGTGGACTATTACAAAAAGGCCCTTTCCAAAAACCGCTCCACCTTATTGGGCCTGCGCAAAATGCTCACCACAGTGAACAATAAATACAGACAACAACGTAGACAAACACAAGGGGAGGAGTTTGATCTGGATGCCATTACCGATCTGCTGGTAGACGTTAAATCGGGCCATACGCCTCTCGAAAAAATATACCTTTCGAAACGAAAGAAAGAAAAGGACCTTTCCATTTTATTGCTGTTGGATGTTAGTCTCTCCAGTGATGCCTATGCCGCAGGCAACCGAATCATAGATGTCGAAAAACAAGTTTCCATTTTGTTCGGTGAAATATTGGAAGAGTTCCATATAGACTTTTCCATCAATGCCTTTTATTCCAAGACCAGGAACCATTCTACCTATATCACAATGAAAGGCTTTGACGAGGAATGGAGTAGGGCCAAGTTTAAGATAGGAACCGTAGAACCCAGCGGTTACACCCGTATTGGTCCTGCATTGCGCCATTCCGGTGCGCTCTTGGACGCAAGAAATACCAAGAACAAATGGGTCATCCTTATTTCGGACGGTAAGCCCAATGATTATGACAGGTATGAGGGTGCCTACGGCATCAACGACATAAAACAGGCCTTAAGGGAGCTCAACGAACGGCAAATTAATTCGTATGCCCTGGCCATAGAGGCCGAGGCCAAATATTATTTGCCGCAAATGTTTGGGCAAAACCACTACCAAATTTTGACTACCCCTTTGGAACTGCTACAGTCCTTGGTGAAATTGTATGAAAGGATCAAGCATCAAAGCTAGAAGCGCGGTATGGATTACCAAGCACCTATGCCATCCATAAGGGTTTAGCGCAGAGAAATATGACCAGTTTATACCACAGGAAGACCATGTTGTTTTAGCTAGGGAAAGGATTGCCATATAGCACAACCTTACCAGCAACACTTATTCGATCCGGGTATAAATTCTTTCGTGGGTAAGCGCCCAATTTTCCCCATAATCCGTTGACAAATAGGACGAAAATTCGAATCGCTTGGCACTCTGGACGGTTAGTAGGTATCTGGATTGCAGCCTTTTCACCTCTTTATTGCGATACCAGTAAACTACTACCTTACCATCGCTGATCTCACCATCCAAAATTGAAAAAGAATTGTGCTCCGAGTCCAAAATGGACATTTGGACACCGGTGGAGTCCTTGCCAATGATTAGTACTTCCCGGGCATAATCTTTGCCCCTATATGTTCCCCTAAAGGATTCTTTGATTCCACAACCACTGATGAGGTCCGTTATTTTTGATTTGCCCTGGTTGGTTTCATAGTTTCCAGGAGAGGTTCTGTCCTTGGTCTGTACGCTCCATTCCCCAAGTAGTTGACCAAGGTGTCCGTATACCAAATTTTGACAGCTAAAGTTAGCCTCCTGGGCCCTAGTACCCCAGGCTGTTAGGAGTACCACTAGGAAGAGGGAAATATAGTTTGGGATGGTTGTTTTCATCTTTTGTTTTAAGTTTTATCCGCTGTAGCGGCTGTTTTTTGATGTCCCGTTAATATATCGTGTCAAGCGGCCTTAAAGTTACTGTTTTTCCCGTCGGTAGCGGGAACCATATATTTTTGAATCTCCGAAGACTTGTCAACCAACACGTTTACTGAATTGAAGGCCCAGGATAATGCCAATGGCAAGCAACAGCACACCGCTGGCAAGGGCCAGATACCAGAAATAATCGGTAAGCAAAGGCAATTGCTTCCAAACGGCAATACCTTTATAAAAAATAAGCCCTTCTGTAAGACCAAAGCCGATCAGGTAGAACAACAGTGCTTTTTTGGAAAGCCCAATCAACCTAAAGTACCGTAAAAAACCAAAAAGTGCTATGCTCACCACGCCTAAAAAAGTCCAGTGTAAATACCCGATGACAAAATCGATATTGGACATGACCAGGGCCGCAATAGGGGGTAGGGAACCAAAAAATTGAAGAACCAATTTGACCAAAAACAACAAGGCCGAAATTTTTAAGGACCAAAAAACTAGTGGTGGGCCCATGCCGGATAATTTATTCCAGAAGGGACCTATACTTCTTATGAGGATTACAAAAGCCAGGCACTGCATCAATGCGCCTAAGGCCGAAACAAGATAAATACCCATATGGGGCTCCATCCAGAGTAGGGAAATACCAAAAGTTGCCACTATGCCACCATTGAAAAGCCAGAAAAATTGGGCAAAGGATTTCTTGGGCGGGGCAATCCCCCTTTGCTCGATCAGCTTAAGGAAAATTCCCAACAAGGCCATGACAAACCAGCCGTTGTACTGAAAATGCAGGTAAAAATAAATGGCATTTCGATATAGGGGAGATTTGCTACCCGCGGTATTCATTATGGCACCCAAGGCCCAGGGACCAAGGCTGGACAATACCATATACCATAGGGCCATTCGAATACATTGGTACGAAGGTGTCTCTTTCTGTTCTATAGAGGTGTACTTGAAAAAAAGTCGGGCAAAGACATAGGACGCGATCAAAAAAAGTGTGGAAAAGAGTATGGAAAACAGCGCATATCCCGTAAACGGAAAACTAAGTAGCATACCTATGATGGTGACCTGGGTACCCCAAAAGAGTTTCCGATACTTCCGCGCTATTCCGGCATGGTCCAAATACAATTTATAAAGCAGGGTGGTCAGGGCCGTATATACCCAGCCCAACAAGGCAATATGTGAATGGGTATGCACCATATATTTATAGACCACAGGGATATCCACCAGTTGAAACAGGCGCAGCAGTAACCCAAACAGCGCTATTAGCATAAAGTATAGCAAGGCTAGGGCGGCGTGTTTTTTTAAAAGTTCCATGGAATGCACTAGGAGCATAAAAATAGTGAATAGACCTATACACGAGCAGTGTATACCAAATAAAAAATCGGTCGCCTGTCGGATGAAAAGATGAATACCAGAACAGCTCAATAGGTAAACCTGACTCCAAGTAGTAAGTTGTGGCTCTTAAAGGCCACGTGTGCCCTTCCTAAACGCGAATCTTCGCTTTTAAAGCTAGGGCTCCTGGCAGCGAGGCACCGATACATCGCAGAAAGGACAAGGGTCCGATCCGTACGAAAAGACACCCCAGCCGTTAGCTGATAGGCAACTACGGTATCAGAATCCTTGATTACCCGGGCTCCGTCCAGTTGAGCTTCCAGGGCCGTATCCATGAGACCTATACCACCACCGAGAACGAATGCTAGTTGGTCCGTCCTGATACCGATCAGGGAAGGGTAGAGATCGCAGTACAGATTGCCCAACCCATAGAGTCCTCCGATGGTCCCATCCACTTTGGGTTTTACGACCCGTCCACCGACCAGGAACCTATAGTCTTCCAGGGCACTCCGTAGGTGGCCACCACTGATTTCCCAACGAAACCAGGGACCAAGGCTATGTCCTGCCGCCATTTCCAGTAGTCGGCCTGGTTTGGTATCGAAGTCACTACGGGCTCCCTTGCCAAAGACTTGTTCCAGGCGATCCACATGGAGTTTGGTATCGTCAAAAAACAAAAGGCCGCCCCGGACCTCCATGTAGAAACCTTGGGCATGGCTCCTTTTCGAAAGGGAAGTTGCTTTGAGTTTTGTTTGGGCAGATGCGATTTCGGAAAACAGTATGCCTGCTGCGCAAAGCAATGTGGTATAGGTAAAAATTTTGGTCTTTGCGATGCGGGGCATTGGTCTGATCATAGGTCTCGTTTCTCCCCAGCTTTCCCCTTGTGTTGGGCAAAGCACTACTAGGAGATATTCTTCCGGGCCAAAGCTCGGAATTGAAGGGGAGGAAAAAAAGACTGATGTAATAAGTGGGCCTTAAGCTATAACAAGTGGTAGAAAATCAATAAATATGCTGCGTTATTCCACTTTTCTAAAGGCCAATATGCGACCTCTATTTTGAGTTACAAGATACAGAGAGCTGCCATGCGCACTCTTAATTTCGGTTATGGCCTTTGCATCTCCAGGAACCATAAAACCGCTTTCCCTTGTCCCGACCGTGGTAAATCCGCCGGTACCATTTCCCTTTAACACGAGCCCATTGAGTGCATCATATCTGCCTATAAAGGTCTCATTGCCATAATCATTGCCAATGAGCAGCAGATCCAGATTTCCATCGTTATCAAAATCGGTGACCGATAGATCATTGATCGGGGCTATTTGTGCGGCTAGGGGCAGGGCAGTGGGTCCGAATTTCCCATCTCCCAAATTCTCGATATAACTGCTTCTATCGTAGTTACCCACCATGGTTTTGACCCCTTTGAGTTCTTCCCTTGTGAAAAGGTCGTGCTGTGTGACCTTGGCATATTCGTCGTAGAAGTTAAATTTTGACCGAAACAGCGGACTTTGCCCAAACAGGTCGCCCCAGAAGCTCACGGGAAACGATTCGTAATTTTCGCGGTCTTTCTTAAAGTAGGCAAACAGCACGGGGTCTATACTACCATTGGCATCAAAGTCTTTTGCCAACAGGGTAACCGGTCTTTCCTTGGAAGGCCGGTAAAAATTGTTGGCACCCATATTTCCGGCTATAAAATCCAGATCTCCGTCCTTATCAAAGTCTGCAGCACGGATGCTCTCCCACCATCCCAGGACACTGTCCAGACCCGTTTCCTGTAGTTTTTTGAAAGCGGTTCCCTGGTTTTTAAAAAAGGTTATGGGCATGAATTCCCCAACGACGGCGAGATCGGAGTTGCCATCGGCATCCACGTCGGCCCAGAGGGCATCGGTTACCATTCCCACCCTCCTTAAATCAGGAGCCATTTGTTCTGTAACATCTTCCAGTATGCCCTTATTATTTTTAAGCAGGAAGCTTTTTTCTGCCATGGGATATTGCGCGATGGGTGTTCTACCGCCCACGAAAAGGTCTGTAAAACCATCTTGGTCAAAATCATGGGCTCTTACCACGGAACCACTGGCACTGATCTTTGGTAGCTTGTCGGGGCTTGAAGTAAAATTGCCCGCACCATCATTGATCAGCAACCGATCGGTATACAGACCGCTGTCCAAGGAAAATTCGTTGCTGCCCGAAAGGAGATACAGATCTAGGTCACCATCATTTTCCAGGTCGAAAAGCGCTATGCCCTCTTCCTCAAATCCTTTATCCGCTTTTTCCGAAAACAAAGGTTTTTGAACAAAGGTACCATTGGCCTGTTGAAAAAACAGCATGGGAGAATACGAGGCAGAACTTCCAACAAGGAAGTCTTCATACCCATCCCCATTGAGATCGCCCACTTCTATACACGGACCGTTTTGGGAAAGTTTATGGGGCAGGATACGCTGTACGTTGTAATCAACGATATCCTTTTCGCTGTGTACATAGTCTATGCCCAACTCCCTTGACACTTCCTCAAAAATGGGTTTAAATGCTTTGGTCACCAGAGGAAAGGACAGCAGCGAACGATCCACTTGTTGCGCATCCTTATGGTGTACCTTTAGCATTCCGTTGCTGCTAAGACCGGTAATTTTTTGATAGGCCCCATCCGGCCAAAGGACTTCCAACGATCTTACCTGCACATGACTTCCCAAACCGAAATGTACCCAGGTCCCGACCGAGGACATATAACCCCGGGTCAGGTAGTGCTCATGGTATTGGAACTGGTCTTCCCCGTACCGCACCACCAATTTGGCACCGAGCCCCATGGCGTTGAACTCCGGTCCTTCCAATTGCACGCGTAGAAATCGGGCTTCATCCTTTTGTGAAGCTGCCAGGGTACTTTCAAAAACAAAGACCTCTTCGTTGATATTGTTCACTATATAATCCAGGTCACCATCATTGTCCAAATCGGCAAATGCCGCTCCATTGGAGAACGAGGGAATGTTGAGCCCCCAGTGTTTGCTTGTATCGGAAAAAAGCCCATTGCCCCTGTTCTTAAAAGCCGAATTTGGAATTTTGACGACCGGGATGCAATCCAGGATCTTTTCCGGACTTAAATACCGGTGGACACTTAAACTGAAATCACCGAAATCCTTATCGGTAATATCGCGCGGAAACCCGTTGGTAATGAGCAAGTCCCTTAGGCCATCGTTATCCATGTCAACAAAAAGGGGAGACCAGCTCCAATCTGTTCTGGCCACTCCGGCCATGAGCCCTATTTCACTAAAGGGCACTCCTGGGCCATTGCCCACGTGGAGCATGTTTCTGCCGTGTTGGTATTCATAATCCCACTTTTCATTGAACACATAATTGATGTAGTTATTATTGCCAATGGTGGTCTTCATCCGATAGTTGGTCTCGGCCAGCATGTCCAAGGTAAGAATGTCCAAATAGCCATCGTTGTTATAATCAGAGATATCCGATCCCATGGAGAACTTACTTTGATGTTTCAACATGCTTTTGATCTTATTGGAAAACGTGCCGTCCTGATTGTTGATATAGAGTAGATCATTGGTAATATAATCGTTGCTTATATGGAGATCAGGCCACCCATCGTAATTTAGATCGGCCACTGCAATGCCCAGGCCATAACCTTCCATGGTGATTCCGGCTTCCAGGGTAACATCGGTAAAAGTGCCGTCTCCATTGTTATGGTACAAGCGATCGTTGCTTACAGCGGTACCATCATTGATCTTTGGACGATAATTGGTGGGTACGGTCTGTAGCATTTCGTTGTTCAGGACATACAAGTCCAAGAACCCGTCCTTGTCGTAATCAAAAAAGGTGGCCCCCATACTGTTTCTGGTGTCGGCTATACCGTACTCGTCGGCCATTTCCCTGAATTTTGGAACTCCCTTTTCATCCAAACCCTGATGTACGAACAACATATTGGCCCTTTGGGCCTTGCCGGGCAACATGGCGGCACATACATAGATATCGAGCCAGCTATCCCCATTGATATCCACCACGGCCATTCCCGTACTCCATTTGTCAGGAGCCCCGATTCCCGAAGGAATGGAAACATCCTCAAACCTCATATCGCCCTTGTTCAGATAGAGTTTGTTGGGCACTTGGTTCCCGGTAAAAAAAATATCGGGTCTTGTATCATTATTAAAATCGCCGATGGCCACACCTCCGCCATTGAAAATGTACTCGTTGGTCAAAATATTAAAGCTATCGGTCTCCACGATGGTATTGGAGAACGTGATACCGGTCTGGCTTGAAGGCAGTTTTTTGAAAAGGGTAGCCTCCTTATCCGTGCAGGAGGTCAAAAGGATGCAAATTAAAAGGGAAGCGCAAAAGATTTTCATTGTCAATAACGTGTTTATATGCAACGGCATACCGCCAAGGATGGCATTTTGGTATTTGTTTTTATGACCTTAAAGGTATTTTAAATTCGAAAAAGAACGGCCTAAAAAAACACAAAAAAACCATGGGTATCAAAGCCATGGTCTTTTTGGTTTTACCCGCTATGTTTAGGGGCATGTGCTCTAGATCAATACGCCGGATCTTGCGTCAGCGTGGGTTGACCATTGACCGCTGACCTGTCAATAGCTTCTACCGGTATCGGGAAATATTCGTTTTTGCCTTTGGCAAATGACTTGCCCTTTAGGTAAGTGCGATGAACGGACTCACTCTGTAGA
The DNA here is from genome assembly GCF_050589645.1 of Eudoraea algarum. Classification (NCBI taxonomy): domain Bacteria; kingdom Pseudomonadati; phylum Bacteroidota; class Flavobacteriia; order Flavobacteriales; family Flavobacteriaceae; genus Eudoraea; species Eudoraea algarum. Next base: position 363,178 of record NZ_JBNGOQ010000005.1, read on the forward strand.
TACGCGTTAAGGACCTCAGCGGAGGTACGCCAGCGCTGAAGATCAAAAAAACGATGCCCTTCCATGCTAAATTCCAAACGGGTCTCAAAGCGAACCGCTTTCCTGGCCATAACCTTATCGGTCCATGGTGTATTATAGGTGGAAATACGATAATTTGCTGCCGGTGTGCCTTCCTCGACGGTGAAATCGTTTCTTTCATCCCCCTGTGCGGCCTTTGGAACAAAACCATCGGGATTGGCAGCCCTTTTGCGGATCATGTTCACCAGTGCCCTGGCCCTTTCCAAACTCCCGATTTCTACCTCTACCTCGGCTAGCCAAAGTAAAATCATGCTGTATCTCATGATTCTATAATTGTTGGCGGAGAGGTTGCCCCAGCCGCCTTCTCCAAATGCCTCGGGTTCGGCCACATGTTTCATGCTAAAAAAGGGTCCGGCATAGGAAAGGTCCCTTACAAAATCGGTTTGGTAGATCTTAAACCCTTTGTAAAGTATCCCGGGTCGGCCTACGGAATGATCTAATCTTGGATCCAAGGGTCCTATATAGGTTGAATGAGTGGTTTTGGGATCCACCTCGGCGGTGACATCCACTTCGTCATAGGTATCCAACAAGGGCAAGCCAGCTTCCGTTTTAAACGCATTGACCAGATTTTGCGAAACCTGGTAAAAACCGCAGCAGCCCCATGGATCGGTATAGGGATGTGCCAGGCCTACTCCCCGATTGGAGGCATCGCCGCTGGCACTGCTTATAGCATATTGAACCTCAAATATGGATTCTGCATTATTACGGGTGGCCACCAAGAAGTTGTCTTGAAATTTGGGTACCAGGGAGAACATGCCCGAGCCTACGAGATTGTCCAACAGTTTTTTTGCCTCTGTTAGTTTGGCCACATTTACCGCACCATTGCTATCCCATCCCTGATACATTTTGGCCTTGGCTAAAAAGGCCAGGGCCGCCCATTTAGTAGGGCGCCCTACTTCCTTCTGTGTATCTGGCAGTACGGCGGCTGCGGCCTCGAAATCTGCTTCTATGAAAGGCCAGATTTCCCGATCATTGGGCACCTTGGTACTTTGAAGGTCATTTAGCTCAAAATCGGCATCACTGATATAGGTGGGCATTCGCCACATTTTGCGCGCCTCAAAATGGAAGAATCCCCTTAAAAACTGGGCTTCGGCCACAATCTGTGCCCTTCGGTTTTCATTGATATCTTCTACTCTTTCCAGGGTAGTTATAACGTTGTTTGTGGCCGCTACCCCCTTGTAGAGCCCTCTCCATTTATCCCTAATATGCCTGTTAAAGGATTGAAAATCGTAGGCCTCTATAAAGGACTGCTCCGGCTGGTCCCCGGCATCGGTACCTTTTAGGGCATCATCGGAGGCTAGGTTAAAGACCCAGTTCTGGGCATCATTGTGCCATGTTTGACCGGTAAGCCCCCCGCCGTTCACCAAATTGTAAGCACCGAGCAGTATGCCTTCTACACCTTCAGATGTGGCCACATCGTTCTCGCTAAATTGACCCTCCGGTTGGCGGTCCAGGAATTCCTCATTGCAACCTATGAAATGGAATGCACATATTATGGTCGTGATGTATATAGAAATCGTATTTTTCATGATATTCGGGTGTTTTTTATTCAATTTAAGGTGACGTTAAGACCTAATGTAAACGTTCTGGAAACCGGCATAAAGCCACCGTCAAATCCCAGGGTAGCATCATTTTCGGTTCCTGTCTGTATCTCCGGGTTTAGGCCGGTGTATTTGGTAAAAGTGTATAGGTTCTGGCCTTGGACATAGACCTGCACGGCAGAAAGGCCCAGGGGGTCGAGCAGTTTTTCCGGGAAAGCATAGGTCAACTGTACATTTTTTATCCTGAAATAACTGCCATTCTCGATAAAATAGGAAGAGGGCCTGCTGCTCACCTGATCATTGGCATCCATAATAGGGGCGGTAGCCTTGGGATTAGCGGCTACCCAATCTTTGGGGTCCGCCCTGGGATTGGTGGGCTGCCATGCCTCGTACAATGCCCTTTTGGAACGGTTGCCCTGGAAGGTGTTAAAATCAGCAAAGTAGCGTACGTAATTGTAAATATCATTGCCCTGAGATCCATTGCCAAAGACGTTTAGACTTAAAGCTTTGTAGCTTAGGTTAATATTTATACCATAGGTAAAATCAGGGTGAGGGTTTCCGATAATCGTACGGTCATCATCATTGATCACACCGTCGTTGTTAATGTCCGCTACCCTAAATTTACCCGGAGCGTTGTAATCCCCGTATTCTGGCCAGGCATCCGCTTCTGCCTGGGTCTGGAACAAACCCAAGGTTTTGAATCCATAAAAGGAGGACAGTGGGGAACCGGCCTCGGTCACCGTAAGGGCGGGTACTCTTGTGGAACGCCCAAAAAAACGGGTGTTCTCATCCTCATCAAGTTGGTCCACATGGTTGGTATAGGCAGAAAGGTTAGCATTGATACTGTAACTAAAATCCCCCTTTTGGTCGGAAAAGCCCAGCCCAATGTCAAAACCCTTATTGGTCAACCCGCCTACGTTGAAAGAAGGCTCATTGGCCTGACCGGCGGTGTAGGTAACCGGTACCCTAAAGAGCATATCTGTGGTTACCCGGTTCCATACATCGAGGTTAAGCGTCAACCGGTTATCGAACAGCGCCACATCCAGACCAATATTGTTGGAGGTAGTCGTCTCCCATTTCGCATTGGGATTCCCAAAGGCTTGGGGCGAGAAACCGATGGTAGGCGCCGAAGTGGAACCGTCAATGGGATAACCACCGGTAAGGATATCATATCTATAGGTGGTAAAGGCATTGTAATCCCCAATTTGTTGGTTGCCCGTTTGTCCCCATCCATACCTTATTTTCATATCGTCGATAAAACCAAGGTGTTCCATGAATTTCTCGTCACTGATACGCCATCCAAGGCTAAATGCCGGAAAGATCGCACTTCGGGACGCCTGCTGAAATCGGGATGAGGCATCGTTTCTGAGGATGAACTGTGCCAAATACTTGCCCTCATAGTCATAGTTTAATTTACCGAACTGTGACCATAATGAATAATCCTGCTCTACACGACCATAATTGGTAGATGTAGTGGCGTCCCCCAAATCAAGATAGCTCAATATATTGACCGTTTCAAGCGCAAATCGTTGTCTACTGGCGCCAAAACGCTCTTCAAACTGCTGAATGGATTCTACCCCAACATAGGCATCAAAATTGTGTACCTGGTTGAACGTTTTTGAAAAGTTCAGGGTGTTGGTCCAGGTCCATTGGTATTCGTATTCCTCACGTGCCGTAGAACTGTTGATGAAATTTCCTTCCACATATTCGGGCTGTGGCCGGCCTAGATCGCGTTCTCGCTGTACTCGGGTATCGACACCAAAGCTGCTTTTGATTTCCAGATTATCCAACAATTTATAGGAGGTGAATACATTGCCCAGAACCCGTAATCGGTATCTTCTATCGTCCTCGTTTCGTTTCAAGACCGCGTAGGGATTGAAGTTATTTCCTAGGTTTAACCCTCTACTTCCGGAAAAATGACCTGTAATGTCGTAAACGGGCAATAGAGGATGGTGCTTATAGGCCCCGGAAACCGTATTTTGTTCCTGATCGTTATTGAAGGTACCTTTTTGATTGTCGAAAGAGACCGTAAAATTTTCCCCAAGAGTGAGTCGATCGTTCAAAACCTTGAATTCGGTATTTGCCCTTATGGATATTCTATTGTATCCATAAAATCGGGTAATGGCCTCTTGTGCAAAATAGCCCAGACTAAATGCATAGCGGGCATGTAGTGTAGCTCCGGATGCCGATATATTGTGATTTAAAATGGGCGCGGAGCGGGTAGTTTCCTTCCACCAGTTCGTATCTGCGGAGCGGGTAATGGGATAGATGTTGCCCTCTTCAAGGGCATAAAGGCTTGGATTCACACCGGGATCACCTTCCATTCCCGCACTTGGGAAGACGTAATCGGGTATGGATACCTCTCCGTTGGGGCCAAAGGTATATTGTCCATGACTGGGAACCTTGCCCGCATACAAATCGGCAAAATACAGGTACTGTCCCAACTCTTTGGCGTTGAGGGCTTCCACATCCCTATCGGACGATTGTATACCATAAAAAGTGTTATACGTAATAGTGGGCTTACCCAGTTTTCCTTTTTTGGTTGTGATAATGATGACGCCGTTGGCGGCCCTAGATCCGTATATTGAGGCGGCCGAGGCGTCTTTTAGGATCTGTAGCGATTCAATATCGTTCGGATTGAGGTTGGACTGGGATTGGGAGGGTACCCCATCAATGATATATAAAGGGTCGTTATTTCCAACCGTACCGAAACCCCGGATTCGTACGGTAGCCTCACCGCCCGGCCTGGCATCGTTTACGATACTGATACCAGCGGCCCTGCCTTGTAATTGCTGGGCAAAGGTGGTTGCCGGAATGGCCAACAGCTCTTCTGTGTCTACACTGGTTACTGCCCCGGTCACATCCCTTTTGGATTGGGTACCATATCCCGTAACAACTACTTCATCGAGCTTGTTGGCGTCCTCCTCCATGATAATATTGATGGTGGAACGCCCATTCACAGGAACCTCCTGGGTCCTGAAGCCTATATAGCTAAAGATCAGGATGGCATCGGAATCGGCAGTGATGGTATACTTCCCGTCAAAATCTGTTTGAGTACCTTGTGTAGTTCCTTTTACCAGTACGTTCGCTCCCGGCAAGGGCCCGGTTTCATCGGAAACGGTCCCGGATATATGCTGTGCCTGAATCAATGCGGCCCAAAAAAAAGCGCCCATCAGCACAAAACCTTTACATAATGTGGTGGTCATAAATCATAGTTTTTAGTTAGTTAAAAAGTTTATTTTACTCCTTCCGCGGGCGATACGGGTACTGTACCTTTGCGGATGTTCATTTTTAAACCGGTTTTATGCCCTGTCTACAAATCCTTTACGTTTTAGGTCTGCATCTACCCATTATTCCAGGGAAGAGGGGGCATTCGTACTCTTTTATTGAGGGAGCATAAATTTTTTTTTGGGAAGGAAGAGTTGATAAATCCAATAAATTAGCCGCTACGGCTTAATGGGATGTGGATAAAACTCGGAATTAATTTCTTAGAAAGAAAAGGCGGTGTAACAAATGGGCGTTTGGTGTAATAACTGGTCGACAGCCATACCCTCTATTAAGGTATTGACTTGCTTGACGCTTTCCACTAAAACCGTATAGCGTATCTTTTTAGCCCTTGCCAGGCTTGGTGTTCTGCCGCATAGGTTATGATTTGTTCCTGGGCGACAACATCTTTAATGTAGGGATATTGGAACATGGTCATGGCCATTTTCCGCGACCTCTTAAAAACCCGATATTTCGGTTTCTATTTGCGAAAAAAGTTCTTGTTTGGGCAGTCCAAGATCTATTATTTTGATGTCCTCCAGATAGTAATTTAACCAGCCTATTTCACGGGCATCCGTACAAAGAATGCAATTGATCTCCATGTTAACGAAGGGCAATAAGCGATAAAGCCCTTCCCTGCTGTAGATAAACAATACCACGGTGGTGACATTGAACGATTGAATATGTTTATAGACGTCCTCTATGTCATGAATCGTATGGATGGCCTTATGATCTCTACCTTGTGAGGCGAGCATCTTTTTTACATAGGTCCCATGTGCTTTTAAGGGGTCAAAAAAAAGTAAAATGTCCTTGGTTTTCACTGACGTGTCTTTAGTGTTCATACCTCTTTCTTAGAACGGGATGTTTCCGTACCTCCCTTAGATCGGAGGTGGCCTCCGAGGAAAAGGATGACCACAATCAGGTAGGCTAGTGAAAAAATGAATATAAAGGTGACCATAACGTATAGCTAACCGACAAAGCACGCCTTGTTTCCGTGTTTTATGCCTGGGATTTTAAAAGTAGGTGGTATAGCGGAAAAGCTCAAAAGTCAGGTAATAAGTGGCCCTTCTGGGTAACAGGTGGTCATGGCCATAAAAAAGACCAGGTGAGAGCCACCTGGTCTTTACCCCAAATGTAAATGTTCTCAGGCATATCCAACCTCTTATGCGCTAAGAACCCCTAATTAAAGTCTAAAAATCAAGAAATCAAATACCTATGTAATACTCGGTAGCCATAGCATATAAATGATTTAATATGTGGGCCATCGGGATTTTTATAGCGCTTGTAGCCCGTTTTAGGCACCTCTTCGTTCCCATTAGTGGCAGATGTATTCCTCAGCGGCAGGGAGCGGTGCCCCCACCTTGTCAAGTACTTCTTTAACCATAACTGAAACTCCAGGTTTTTTTGGGTCTTTACCCGGCAAGGCCTTGCACTTCATGGGCAATATTATCCATATCCCCACTAACAATACGATGTACATTTTTTGTAGTAACATGAGCTTTGATTTTTAAGTTGTTATTTGGGAACCATTTCACGACCCGTTTTAGGATTGTAGCCCTACCGTTTTACGTAGGGTCGCAACCTTTGCGTATTCTTAATGTAGATAAGCTAATCATTAATGGATTAAAAAGAAAAACCAAAGTAATAAGTGGGCGTATGGGGCAATAGACGGGAAATTGCAAGGTCTTCCTGCCATCTGTCGTGTTAGGGAGGGTTTCCGAGCAGTGTTGTGACGGTTTCATTTTATGCCCAAAAATTTGTTCAGCGAATCGAGCTTTCTTTTGGCTACGGGAATAGGGCTGCCGGTCTTCAGTTCCAAATAATTGCCCGCCGTTTTGTTGATGTTCTTTACGTGGGCGATGTTTACGATAAAGGAATGGTGGGTCCTAAAGAAGAATTTGGGATCCAGATGCTTTTCGAATTCCCCGAGGTTTCTGCAGGCTATTTTGGTAGTACCACAGACCAAATAAAACCGGGTATACCGACCATCGGCCTTCAGATAAACGATATCCTCCTTTTTCACAAGATCTACCCTGTCCGCCGAGGGTAGTGCAAGGATACCACTATCACCTTCCTTATCGTCAGAATCTTTGTTGCTGCCTTCTGCATCGGACAGCATTAAGGCCTTTACCTTGTTCAGCGCAAGGACCATATTTTCCAGACTAAAGGGCTTTAACAGGTAATCCGTTACGCCATAGGATATCGCCTTTAGGGCGTACTTCTCCACATCTGCCATTACAATGAAGTAACAGCTGCTGTTACAGAGCTTTTCCATGAGTTGAAAGCCGCTTCCATTTTTCAGTTCAATGTCCAAAAAGATGATATTGGGCTTTAGCGAAGATATAAGCGCCATGGCCTTCTTTGCATCTTTGGCAAGGCCCAATAGGTCTATTTCCGGAAAGTATTTTTTCAACATCAGGGATAGGCCATCACCGGCCATGCCCTCTTTTTCTACAATAAACGCCTTTAGTTCTGGAACCATGTTTTATGCTTATTGCATGTTTAACCGCGTATTCGTTTTGTAGCCATATGGCCGGGGCCAGCAGCTATCGCCTTTCCTTGATCACTTCCCTGGTCTTTATACTAATGGCGTACCCCAAGCCAGGTAAAAGCAGCCGCATGCGTTTTTTGTTGACATGCCTAATAAGTGCATGTTGTTTTTTGAATACACCATGGGAAATAACGATTTTGTCTCCGGGGGAAAATTCTTCCACGCTTATTTGATCCACTTCGTTATTCTCGTTCCAATCTTTGATTACCTTTATTTCCTCATCACTTACCGTGGCATGTTCTCCCAACCAAAAAAGGTAGTTGAGCACCCCGGGAACCTCAAACACCCTTTTACGTTCCTTAGGCTCCAAATGCACAAATACATAGGATTTGAACAGGGGCACGGTCACTTTCTTTTTTCTGTCGCTCCATTGTCGTGTTTCCGTTACCAGGGGACAATACACTACAATTCCCAAAATCCGTAAGGCTTCTGCGACTTTTATTTCGGTTCTGGGCTTTGTATAGATTACATACCAGGGCATAGCAAAGGTTTAAGGTGTTTTTGACACCAGTACAAGGTGCTCTTGGCCAGTTCGTTTTAGTAAGGTCAGGGAGACTCAAGTATTGATCGTTTGTCTACAGGGGTTTATTAAGGGTATAAAGCCCAACCCAAATTATCCCTTCTATTTCGGGGAAAACCCAAAATCGTCATAATCCAGGGCTTTCAGGTCAATTTCATAGGTCAGTGCCTGACTCTCAAACAGCTGCAAAACTTCGTTATACCCACAGGCGATTCCTTTGGAGAAGACATCCTGGTCAGTCCTGCTTTCCAATACCTGTTGTCGTTCCTTGATCAGGTCCCTTAAATCTCTTAGGTAGTACCTATATCTATCCTGTTTCATATACCGGTCAAATTAGTTGGTTTTTCTAGGGCGTAAAGGGAGTGTGTCCCCATCTTCATAGGCTCCATTTTGTTTTGTGGGTAGGGGTTTTGGGTAAGCCATCGGAATTAAGATTTTAGGATATACCATCTGTATAGCTGTTCAATGCCCTCTTTTAGACTTACCCGGGGCTTCCAACCCAGGTTGTTCAATTTGGTATTATCAGCCAGTCTGCGCAGCTCACCGTCCAATGGGCAGTCATTAAAGGCAAGAATACCTTTGAAACGGAGTACGACCTTTATGGTCTTTGCAAGCTGCGCTATGGAGATTTCCTTTCCCGTGCCGATATTGATCGGCGTGTTGCGCATTTTATTGGAAGCTGCTTCCAAATAGGATCGCGAACCGCTGCTGGGGGTAACATTGATAGCTCCGTTGACGTACTCGTTTTTCATTAAGAAGATACAGGCATCCGCCATATCCCCACTCCATAGAAATTCACCCCGGGTTTTGCCATTTCCCCCGACCTCGACCATCACTTTTTTGTTATCGATACGGCGAACACCAAATCTTCCGATGATATGGGCAATCTCTCCCTTGTTGGCCTTTCCAGTAATTCCTTTTATGGGACGTTTGTTCAAATCGGTCCTAATGGCCTCCCAATCGTCATTCTCCAAAGCTTTGCCCAAATATATCTTCCGAATTAGCTTTGGCAATGGATGTGACGTTTCCAGATTGAAGTCATCGGAGGGACCATAAAAATGCGCAGGGACAACGGATATAAAATTGGTACCGTACTGGATGTTATAGCCTTCACACATCTTTATACCGGCTATCTTGGCCAAGGCATAGGGTTCATGGGTGTAGTCCAGCGCATCGGTAAGCAGGGATTTCTCCTTTACCGGCCAGGGCGCACTTTTGGGATAGACACAGGGACTGCCCAAAAAAAGTAGCTTTTTTACTTTATGGTACTGACTTTGGCCAATTACATTATTTTGAATCATTAGATTTTCGTAAAGAACATCGGCCCTTTGCTTTGTATGCATGAGTCTGGAACCGACCTTTTCTGCTGCCAGAAATACGTAATCGGGTTTTTCCATTTTAAAAAAGGACGCGGTTGCACGGCTGTCCTTAAGATTCAATTCCCTGTGGGAGCGGGTTACTATGTTTACGTACCCTTTGGCCCATAACACTTTGAGAATAGCAGAGCCAGCTCGTCCGTGATGTCCGGCTACATATATTTTATCGGTTTTCTTCATGGATACCGATCAAAACTTCCAGAAAAAATGGTTTTGGAAGTGCAGTATTCCTGAAGGAAAAAACGTTTCTATGTAACTTATGCTCATTCCCCATCATCTCCTAAATGGGAGATGGGAGATTTCACAGTGCTTTTTGATGGTATGTCCAGGCCTGGGGCGTAAAACCATTCCGAACTCACGAGCGCAGTTTCTTTACAGCTTTTCTTTGAGTGGCTGCTCCTATATAGTTCGGTGCGGATATTTCTTGGGGCCTGAACCTGGCTCGGACAATCAACTTCTGGCGTATGTTCCACGGTCCTTTCAACTTTCCCTGTATTGATGCTAAAGGTCAATAACAGGGCGTTGATGCCGATCAAAATGAACAGTACAATAAAGAAGGTTTCCATTTATAGTATAACAATGACCATGAATAGGCCGGTTTTTAAAACGGCTCCGCCCTTGTGAGTCCCACTAAAGTTGGGCTTCACTTGGAAATTTTAAAAAACTGCATCGCTACGAAGCGGCCTAGTCCGTCTTCCCACTTGTGATATGGGCAAGATGGTCCATGATATCTGAAAAGTTATAGACCGTACTATCGGGATGCTGTCTGTCCTGCATTTTTTGTACAGGTATTTTTTTATTGGTCCTCACCACAAAACACTCCTCTGTGAAAGCCTTTACCCGGAGATTGGCCATTTTCTGGATCTTCTCACGGAGCTGTTCGGCTGCTTCTATATGGGTGACCAGGTCCATGAACTTGAAAAGAAGGTTTTTAAAGAAGGTGTATTTATGGGCATAAGAACTACCAAAAATGAATTGGTGGGCATATGAATCGCCCAAACTGTACTCGCGGTCCCATATTTTCGATAATTTCCTGAACTTCCGTTTCAGTGCCAGGTCCTGTAGGACCGCCAGCAAGTTTTCCGAAGAGGTACAGGGCTGATCATTGACTACTAGCTTCCGGCGCAGGTAAAGCGTTTTTCTTATTTTTTTGGGAAGGAACGGTTTTTTTAGGAGCAGGGGAAGGGCAGAAAGGGAATTTCCAATATCCAGATAGCCGAGCAACGTCCAGGCATCCGTTTCAAGTTGTTTTAAAGTTGTATTGGTATAATACGTAATGCGTACATGTTCATCCATATACCTTAGATGGTCCTCCTTTATGCCATTTATGATTTCCATCGAAATCAATAATTGCTGTTCCCAGTAGGCGATGTTCCCCGCCAGATAATCCCTGACGATGCTTTCAGGTAGCTGGGTCCGTAGCGTGTTTACCTGTTTGTACTGCGCGCTAAGTTCGCCCAGCATTTTTTGCAGACCTTCCGGGTCTGTACATACTATAGCTGGGTGTATAGCTTTAGGGGAAGGATTTGGGGATACTTCCTTTGACCGTCTTAAAAGAGGAGTGTCATCCGCCATGGACCATTACTATTGGGGGTTGTTATGGTACAAAATTCAACCAATACGGATGGAATAAAAAAACCAATGTAATAAGTGGCACTATATGCTCATAAGCGGTGTTCCATTTGTTCTATTTGATCAAGGGGATTGCCTGATTATTGCAAAAAAACTGAGGTTTTACGGTTGTCAAGGGCAAAAGGTAGAATTTCCGACCTCGTGGGCGAAAGGTAGAAAAAAAGGCGGCAAGTTTTACTTGCCGCCTTTCGCCTTACTCAAATTAAAATTAGTCCAAACTACTTTTTGACTACTTTTACTTGTGAAATGACTTTCCCGTTACTATCGGTCAGCCTTAAGACGTAGATGCCTTGGGAAAGATCGGTAACATCCATAAATCCGTTCCCTTGATCGTTGAGGTTAAAGTCGAACGATGGGTATACCACCTGACCTGACAAATTGTACAAGGTGGCGGTAAGTACCTGCGGTTCGGCCCCTTCCAGTGTAAAGTTTGCAATTCCATCCACAGGGTTTGGATGTACTCTTCCAGAACGATTGGCAAGCTCCAAATTCTCAGGAATTACCTCAAAATTGATCGTTACGGATGCTGCTTTAACACCGCCCCCATTTTTGGACGTATAGGCAGAAGCCGTCACCGTGTTTATACCCGTTTCGAAATTCGTTGCATTGAAATTTCCTGAAGAATCTCCGGACAAGGCATAGGGAGCTGTATTTTCGATTTGGAAAGGGGAGCTACCGTTAAAATCGAAAACGACACTGTTTATACCTTCAAGAATTGTTTCGGCAACAATGCCTAAGCCCGTTCCCGGATAGTTATTTAGGTCTATTACGTCACCATCGGCAAGGTTTCCGATAACCTGGTTGGTCGTGGTATTGACCAGGGAGAAGGAAATCAATTCCTCCCCACCTTCGTTGACCACTTCAAAGTTCACAGTAATGCCCAAACCGGACTCTCCAGAGCCTCCCCTACCGCTAAACGGAGTAGCCGTAACGGTGTTGGGTCCAACGGGGAATACCATTCCTTTAAAATTACCGGAGCTGTCACCAGCCAGGGCAAAGGGAGCGACGTTTTCCGTGCGGAATCCTTCGGTCCCGTTATAATCGAATATGACGCTGCCTACCGGCAGTTCACCTACGTTGGCTACGACATTAAATTTGTTCGTTCCAAAATCCGCTAAATTTATGATATCACCATCGTTGAGAGGTCCTATTGGTTGGTTCGTATCAGGATTGATTAAGGTTAGACTAACCACTTCAGGTCCCCTGAGCACTTCCAGGGTCACTGGAATATTGGTCACAGGGTTTACTGGATCATTGCTGCTAACGGAAACATTCCCAACATAGGTAGCATCGGCTTCCAGTTGGTCCGTTTCAAACTCAATAGGTACTTCCACCGATTCACCCGGCTCCAAGGTACCGCTAATGGGCGGCGTAAAGGTAACGGCCAGTTCATCGGTCAAATATTCATTGTTAAAGATGACCTGTAGGCCGGATAGGCCTTCTGGCCCTTCAATACCAACGGTACTTGATGTTCTAAGCGTAGAATTCACATTCTTGTACTGCATTTTAAAAGAACCATCGGGGAACAGGATTACCTGGAAGGTAACCGGATCCGGGATGGGCAGAAAGGGTGGGAATCCAAAGCCAGGTACATTTTCGTACTGCACGATGAAGTAATCTGCCGTGCCCTGATAAAATACCCCTGTTCCATCCTGAGGTTCAATATCGGACCACATGGGCGCAATAAAGAAATTGGGATTGGCTACATTCGGTATGGGCAGATTGGTAAAGTTATTACCTACCAATGGTGCAAAGGTGAGGAATCCGTTTGCGGCGATGGTCACCGTATTTTGAACTTCCCCGTAGAAGCTGAACCCAAAGGGTAGCGCAACTGTTTCGTCGCCATCGGCCCCTACATTGGCCTGCTGTCCGGTGGCACTAATATCCATGAACTCGTAGGCAGGACCTCCACTGTTGTTGTCTTTCCAGGTGTACCCAAAGGTACCTGGGCCTCCACTTGCGTTGACAAAAGTGGGACCTACCCGGTTATCGGCGGCCTGTTTGCTCCTGATCCTTTCATAGCTCCCGTTTTCGTACTGCTGTGCCAATAGGGTCGCAGTTCCTTCAAGTACAAGGGACGGTGGTGCAACGGCATAATTTAGCGCAGAGCCTCCAGTGTTCTGAAGGGTCACGATCTCCGTAGCAGACTGTCCCCTAGTGAGGGTAAGGTCTATGGACTCCGGTGATACTTCTATCACTGGAGGGTCAACACCTACACCTGTCAAGGGAATCTCCAAGGATGCATTGCCAACCCCGTCGTTGCTGGTAATCGTAATCGCATCCGCTATGGCGCCAACGGTAGAGGGCGCAAAGGCTACAAAAGCCTCTGTTGATTCCCCGGGTTCCAAGGTCACCGGTGTTTCAAAATCTACGGTAAAGTCGGCATTCCCATTAGAGATACCACTGATTTCCAAAGCTTTTGTTCCTATGTTGGTCAAGGAGAAAGAAGCTTCACTGCTAAGACCTACAAAAATAGGTTCAAAATCAAGAGCATCCGGCGTAGCTTGTATTTCTGGTGTTCCGATTACGGTCAACTCGAACAGCGCTGTGCTGGTGCTCTTGTCGGGAGCGTTACTTGAAACCGTAAGTTCATCAAAGAAGGTACCATCATTTAAATTGGTGGCATCCAAGGTGACCGATAAGGTTCGGGAACCTCCAGCCGCAACAACACCCGATACTGGGTCTATACTGCTAATGAACGGCGTTAGCGCCACTGCAGGTTTTATAAAGCGCAGCGCCAGTCCTTCCTTCACATATTCTGTATTAAAGGCAACCTGTGCCCCGTCACTTCCATCGGCGTTCTCAATACCTACGGTAGCGCTGTCCAAGAAGGAGGCCGAACTTACGTCGGCATAGTACACATCAATGGTCCCGTCATCGAACAGGATGATCTGGAAGGTGACCGTACCGGTTTCCGCTGAGGAGAATACCGGAGCATTGGTCCACTGCACCACAAAGGCGTCCAGGAAGCTTGCAACATGCACGGAACCACCGTTTTGCGGCTCCAAATCGGTCCAGAGACCGGCAATCACATTGTTCACCCCATCGTCTACAGGAATCTGCTCGTTGAAAAAGGTAAATGCGGTGGTAGGCGCCTGCATGGCCAAGAAACCATTGGCGTTAATGAAAACGGTCTCATAACTGGCCCCATAGTATTCAAATGGGAAGGCCAAGGGGCCACTGGCCGTACCATCAGCACCTAGGACGGCAGTAATATCGGTACCAATCGCAGTGATATCAAAGAAATTGTTTACAGGACCACCAGGCTCGTCACTGTCGATCCAAGAATACCCAAATCCGTTATCCGTACCCAGGCCGTATTCTACGACCGATCCTATACGGGTATCTTTAAGCGCTTTGGTGGGATTGTTAAAGCCTTCAAAGGATTTGATCTCCGTGTTGTTCAGTTTTACATTGGGATCCGCCAAGGCCGCAGCTACGGCGAGATTTGGAAAAGAGAAGGTGAGTGGCGAGTTGCCATCGTTACGGAGCGTAATTTCCGCTTCTACCGTAGTACCCGCATCGGTTGTGGCCGATACTTCCTGTGGGTCCAGAACGGCAACCGGAGGATCTGTCCCCACACCGTTAACAATGACCTCCACGGTCTCCGCATTGTCCGCATCACTGGTAATGGTAATGATACCGTTTATACTGCCCAGTGCAGAAGGGGTAAAGGTAACGCTAACTTCCAGCGACTTGCCGGCTTCCAGCACTCCAGAGGTAGGTTCTACCACAAAGTCGCCATTATCCGAAGCGATATCGGAAATGTTGAGCAGTGCCAAACCGTTATTGGTAATGGTAAAGGTGCGTTGGCTTTGGGCGCCAAGGAAGACGCTGTTAAAGAGCACCAATTCGTCCGAAACCGCGATTTCCGAAATTTGTCCGGAAACCTCAAAAGTTGTGGCTACCGCTGTGGTAGGTGTAACCGGATCGTTGCTGTTAACAAGAATATCGGCATTGAACGTCCCATTGGGCAAGGTAGCGCCGTCAAAAGTTACCTGAACATCCACGGATGATCCCGGGGCCACCGTTCCGGCAGCAGGTTCAAGGGTAATATAAGGTTCTTCACCGCTTAAGGCCCTGGTTAGGAACACAAAATCGGTCAAATTCGTATAGCTGGCACCTCCGTCACTACTGAAGTAGTAGGTATCTGCCCTTGCTGTTGCATTGTCATCCACCCCTTGTGGGAAGTCTATACCTTCCGGGAATTTGTGTACTACCCAGAAGGACTCGCCGGCACTAAAATCTTGTGGCGCATTGAGCTCTTCCTCCAAGAAAATCCCATCGGTGCTCAATAGCGTAATGGGCTGTGTTAGGAGCAGTTCTCCCTGATCCGGTGTGGCACCGCCTCGATACACCTCCAAGAGGATCACGGCTTCCGTAAGGGCTTCTGTGCGATAGGCGTTTCTGACCGCGTTAAGCGTAAAATCGGATTCGGCCTCAAAACGCACGGCCAGTGCTATTGCCGGTCCCTGGAGTCCCACAAAGTCGTCAGGGAAATTGATGCCCGTATCATAAAAGATGGAATCTGTAAATATCAGGGCATTTTCCAACTGTGTTTCGGCCCGGGCCGATTTAAAGCCACTCTTGGATAGTCCGGCCCGCTTTACGGTACCTGCGGTCGCCTTGCCCACACCGTATTTTGTCATGTCTAGCGCTGCGACCATCTGAGCCGTATTGTCGTCCGAAGGCGGTGTGAACGTCCTTGGGCTTTGTGAGGCCGTAAAGTCCAACGGACTCTGCCCACTATTGGTGATGGTAATGGTTTCCGTTTTGGTAGGCGGAATATCGACCAACACGTCTACCGTGGCACTCAGCGTATTGGGAGCCACCTCAATGGTCGGTGGGGACAATACGGTAAGGCTTACCGGGATATCGATGGACGGACTGTTGGTATCGTCGCTTACGATATTGATGGTAGCGGAATAGTCGCCCGGTTCCAGGGTTCTGGCATCGAACTTTACGGATGCCACCGTTTCCCCTCCAAAAGGGACCACTCCCGCAGCGGGAGAAACCGATAGGAAAAAGGCATTGGGATCACCGTCGGTAATCTCAAAGTTATCGATATCCATGGTAGACCCCACTACCGCCATATCGGATAGGAGGGCAACACTTTCTATCAAAGGAGTAATACCCGTACCGGAATACACTAGGGAATCATCAAAGAAAATGGTCAGACCCAGGTCGTCCTTGTCAATGATGATGCGCAGATCAAAATAGCCTGCCGGGGTAGTAACGCTCAAGGGTACAAAGGAGCTGGACGCCCCATCAAGGACATCGATGCTGCCATCCCCGTTAAAACGAAGGCGGGTAACCACTAAACCTGCGGTAGGTGATTGCGGAATAATTTCCCAGCTTACGCCACTTCCCTGTACGTTAACACGGGCCGATAATACCATAAAAGGTTCGTTCCCTGCAACGACCACTGGTGAAAGTGCCAGGGGAGCGGCCGCTCTGTCGGGGCCCAAGCCATCGGAAATACCTCGAAGGTGTTGTGCTCCTTCAAAAGCGTTCGCATTGGAGATGGTCCAGTTGTTTTCGAATCGTCCAAACCATCCAAACTGATTTACAATGTCGCCCAGGGCAAAACCTTCAAAATCTTCCGCGTACAAACTGGTAACCACTTTGTTCATGGGGGCATTGGCACCCACCAGCGCTGCTAGGGGGTTGGCAGGACTACTTGCCGATAGGGTTCCGGATGTAAATCCACTGGCGGCAATGGCCGCTTTGGAAGCCGCTACTCGGCTTTGGAAGGTAAGCTGCGGGTTATCGTTTACAGTAATGCTAAAGTTAAGGTCATCGTCACCCGTATTTTCAATGCTAAGATCTCTGGTTTCCACTGTTAATTGTTGTATGGTCTCATCAAAGGATTCCGGTGTTACCACGATCATAGGGGCCTCGGTGCCATCCAGCACCCGGACGGTCACCGGAACGCTAACAGAGCCATCAAAACCATCAATGGTAAGCTCTATGGATTCTTCATAAATGCCCTTGACGATACCGGTGGTGTTCAGGGTGACTTCAACAATGATCACTTCCGCGGGTGCCAGGGTAAAGGACTCCGGTGAAAACGAACTGATAATATTGGCTCCCGGACTGGTACCTGTAGATACGGTAGCCGGTGCATCAGAAGTATTGGACACGGTAAGTTCCAGTACGCTGGTGGTGTTGATAAAAATTTCTTCATTAAAGGCTGCGGGAATGGCATTTATGGGTGGCTGTTCGGCCAATACCCATCCCATATCCCGAAAATGGCCTCGGGTAATGTCCCCGATATTAAAGTTGGATTCTGCGGTGCCCACCTGTGGACTCATGAGCGAGTTGGGATCCCCGGCCGGAAAGGCGGCTTCGTCCCAATGCGCAATACTAGATCCGCCCTGAAACGGGTTGGGAGCAAAAAGCTCCGGGAGTGTTCCACCCAGGGCAGCTACGGCAAAGGTACCGTTCACAAAAACATCGCCACTGGTAAAAAAATCGCCCAACTCTACGGATGGATTGGGAATGTCCAATACGGAATTTTCGGCGCTATCTACTATAAAGGTATCAAAGATGAAGGGATTTCCTCCATTATTGATGTTACCAACGCCGGTGTTGTTGTTTACGTTACCGCCATCCACAAAGCCCAATCCATGGCCGGCTTCGTGAAGGGCCACGGTGACAAAATCGAATTGGCCGGCAGGGGTGTTCCCATCGGTACCGAAATACCAGGGGATACCATTACCGATATTGACGACAAGATCAAATTCCAGATCGGGCGCAAGGTCCTCTCCCGCTAAGGAGTTGGCCAGGGCCACGGGATAAAAGACATCCGCTTGTGGTGCTCCCGTAAAATTACTGATCAGGGTGGTAGGCCCGGCAGAAGCCAGAACGCCTGCACCCAAATCCGCAAAATCCGCAAAAATGCGAATGGGTACGGAAGATACGATCTCTTGCGACCAAATATCGAGCGCAAACTGAAAGGCCTCCTCCACGGCTGCATTGCCTTGCGCGCCGGGGCCAAATGTAATCAACAGCTCCGCTGTAACGGCGCTTTTGCTTGTGGTCTGAAATTTCTTGGAGGCAAGTTGCATCATGGCCATACGCGAATTCTGGTCCTCGAATTTAGCAGGACAGACCACGGGTACGCCGGGCATTCTTTCCATCTGTTGGGCCTGCATGTTTTGCAGACCACCCAAGAAATAAATAAGGAATAGTGTAATTAAGTAGCAACAATTACGAAAACGTTTTCGCAAATCGTTACCACTCACCGAGTAATTTTGCTTCATCGTGAGGTGGTTTTTAATTAATTAGTCGCTGGAATTTAACTTTTATTTAGGAGATAACCAAACTTTTCTTTTACTTTAAACCACTCATTTTAAAGGGCTTTCCGATAAAATGCTGATTTTTAGGGACTACACCCTCTTGTAGGAAAAGAAAGGCTAAATAAAACCTTAGCAATCCTAAGGTTTTTGTCGATGTCAAAGCTTAAAATAACCATAATGACCCAAGGTTTTTCTTGCTTCCCGTGTCTGGTGGATTTGCTTGCGCCCAAACGCTATAAAAATGGCAAGGAACATTGGGGGAAACCGGAGTACTTTGTATCTTCATAGAATGAGAAAACTTGTAGTTTACCTTGTATTCACCTTGGCAACGGCGCTACAGGCACAGGAAGATCGGGATCCTGCGTCGGCCATTTTTGAAATGGACTCGCTAGTGGCCCAAAGTTTGGAAAAACAACAAAAGTGGCACCCCTTTTTTAAGGGAGAAAAACTCTTGGGAGGCATTTATATGCTGAGGGTAGGGGAGGAGGACCGGCAACAGCCGCACGAAACGGATGAGGTCTATTATGTGGTAAAGGGAAGGGCGCAGTTTAAGGCAGAGGGTGAACCGGTGTCCGTAGCTGCTGGCAGTATTCTGTTTGTGAGGGCCAAGATCCCGCATCGGTTTTTTGATATAACGGAAGATTTGCAGGTGCTGGTGTTTTTTGACCAGTAGGCCGGTAGAGGCAAGGTTGACGGGTTCCTGAAGATTTTAGGTGCTATCCCGGGATTTTTTGTTTTTTGAATGTTGTCGATTTTTGAATGTTGTGTATATTTGCAGCCTCTTAGGGTGGCGTAGCTTCCTCCTCCGTTCCACTGCGGCGGACAGGCAGCTTCGCTTCGCAACAAGGTCGCGTAGCTTCCTCCTCCGTTCCGCTATGGCGGACAGGCAGCTTCGCTCCGCAACAAGGTCGCGTAGCTCAGCTGGATAGAGCATCTGCCTTCTAAGCAGACGGTCACAGGTTCGAATCCTGTCGCGATCACTTAACGCAGAACGTCCATTACGCCAGTAATGGATTTTTTGTTTTGTGGAAAGCTTGGAAAGCCAAGGGCGTTTCAAGCATGGAACAAAATAAAACCAGTGGCGTTAGCCATTGGACGTTCTATTTTCACCTGGGGCCGCAAAGGAAAACCGTCCTGCACACCGAAGCTTTGCGCAGGTGTGAGGTAATCCTGTCGAAAACCAATAGGTCCGTTCCAGCTTTTAGCGGAAACAACAAATAGCATTGCGCATGCAATGCAGGTTTGTTTTCTGAAATGTGCTTGGTTTTCGATTTTGTAGAGTACAAATGATAGTTAGTAGCATATAGGTAAATACCAATAAAACAAATACTTAAACTACTATTTATTGCTATAATATGTAATGTTTTATATTAATATGTACAGTAAATTAGGCAGACGGTCTGCACGGATTTCATTTTGTCATCCAAGGCATCCAAAGTTCAACTAAAGGTGGGATTGATTACAGCAAGCCTTGTACATATATGGTCTCAAAAAACGTTCGTTTTAAAGGACATTATTAATAAAATGGAAATAACTCAAGTTTGATTTTCTACTAGATCTCTTTACGATACACAATCTTTTTATTTGGCACATCATAGATTTCCATAATAGCACCTTTCTCATTATAACCTTTTTCTTTAACGAACTTGTCCATTGCAGGATACACTTTCATTACCCCTAAAATAACCGACATTCTACCTTTGAACGGAAATTCAGCTACGATATACGATTTTTCAGGATATGTTCTAATTTTAAACGCTCCCTGGATTTGAGACACTTTTGAATTATCCTTTTGTTCCACGATACAACCTATTTCAGAACGTAATTTGCTTTTTTCAACCTCTTTTGGGTTATCGTAATAAATACCAAATCCTTTGAAAGTTTCAATTTTGTATTCATTGAGTAAGGCATAATAGACTTCGTCCGATAGTTTTTTACTCTTGGCGTAATCTCCTATCATTTCCTTGAAGACTAAAGTCTCTCCTCCTTGGGTGTCAACCCTACAATTCACACTTGTGAAGCCCCTATAATACGTAAAAGCAACAATGATTAAAGCTAAAATTACTCCAATAATGATTAATGCGGTTTTCATGATTTACAGTTTATCATTAGAAATGCCAGCCAAGCTTTACAGATATTTCAGGGATTATTAGTTTTGTTTCAAATGTACTTTGGTCTACCATGACGTCTTTATCCCCACCTATTCTTAAATGCCCAGCTACCCACGGGTTCAAATAGAAATTCTTATAGAACTTCCAGACATATCCTCCACCAAGAGTGAATATTATATTATTGTATTCTGCAGTTTCCAATTTAGCATCGGTCTGTATCGTAGCGTCCCAATACTCTAGACCTGGACCTATCCACCAACCTTCAAAGTCAGGTTTAAAAAAGTAATCCACAATGGCCGCATAAACTTTCATTTCATTGTTGGTAAAACCATCTTCTAAAACAAAGTCAGGTGTTTCTATTTTTGTAATGACTGCTCTATATCTCAAATGATTGTGACCAACCCAGACCGAACCATAATATCCTTTGAAGATATAGGGTACTGCATCTAGTTCAAAACCTACGGTTGTATTTTTGGTTGATTGATTATCTGCTTGTCCGTAAGAGAAACTGAATAGTAACATGAAGCAGATAGATAAAAATGTTGCTTTCATGATATGGATATGATTTTGAAAGCAAATTACTATAGTGTATCAGTTTATGAAATGATTTTCGTCATATAAGCCACTGTAACCTAATGGTATACAATGTTTTTGTTTAGGATGCCGCTGTATGCCACTTGGAGGATGCATCTTACTCTCTAACTCGAGTAAAAAAGTAAATAATAATTAGCTTTAAAGAACTGGATTAAGTTTTTTCATAGGCTACGTTGTTGTATGTTGGTGTGTTGATAAACGTTATTGCTCTTTTAAAAAATCAAGAACCTTTCTATTGACCAACTCTGCCCGGGAATGCGTTATATCGTGGCTGGCATCAGGTATAATTATTGTTTTTATTTGAGGTGCAATAGTATTAAGGCGCTTCACAACTTTATCAGCAGGGTACATAACTTCTTTTTCCCCAATAAGGTACATTATAGCAACTTTAAGATTTTGTAAATCATGATCACTTAAAAGCGTTGGATTGATAAACTTTCTCAATTTAAAACATTTACCGGACAATACGATATCCTCGGTCATTTGGTCTGCAATAGCTCGACCTACTTCTCCTTGTTTTACTAAACATTTTCTTTCCCAATACACTAGTTTTTTCACAAAGAAATGAAATGGAAAAAAATGTACGAATATTGCAGGTATCAAGTAACTTGTTCTGGGTTGTAATACTGTTGTAGATGGAGAGATAAGTATGGTTTTATTAAGTCTTTCTGGATGAGTCAAAGTATAAATACCTGTTATCCATCCGCCGTAGGAAAATCCCAGTAGATTAATATTGTTTTTCAGATTCAATACATCAAACACTTCATTTAACCAGTAAACAAAATCTCTGGGCTTTTTCAAAGGTCGAGAATATATACTTCGCCCATTATCATAGATATTGTCTAATGCATATGTTTGATAGTGTTCTGAAAAAGCCTTTATCTGGGGCATCCAAGACAATGAATTTTCAGTATCCCCGGGTAAAAGAATTAAAGGTGGTTTATCTTCTGGACCACTTATTCTAACAAAGGTTTTTCCATAAGAGGTTTCAATATATTTATTCTTTGAAGGAACAGGCCAAAGTTTAGCATGTTCATCATTGAAAGCAAGATATTTTTCTTTTGCTTTTTCTGACTTAAAAGGGTGATAAGATTCATTCATTTTAATATCCTTCTGTGATGAGTTAATATAATGCCCCCCCCCGCCTTTAAAGCAGAAAATCTTTCAACTCATGTTTTATTTTAGGTTATACTTGTCGCTTGCATACAACGGCATATACTATGAGTAATATTGTGGTTTAGTACCTAACAGTAAGTACACTCAAACCAAAAATCTCTAAGGCATTAAGAAATAAGAAAGAACAAGCAATTAGTTATGGGCATTGTTCTGCATTCGTATTTTCTGTAGATATTTTAATATTCAATTTCTAAATCTAAGCTTTTAGCAGACTGAATACATAATTTCATATCATTTGCTCCGATATGGGCATTGTATATTTTTCTCTCCTCATTAAGTTTTTTTATTACCTCGTACATCTCCATGTAATCAGCATTTGCAACTTTTTCAACAGTATCATATCCAGCCTCTAATAATACATAAGCAAATGTATGATTCACCCACCTTATCCTTGAGAGGTCAGTTAATTTGGTAAGTTGCATTATGTCCTTTTTACTTATTCCTGTTTTATTTGAAAGCTCATTTCTTTTTTCTTTGGTCAATACTTCTTCATACAGTTTCATTGTATTTTTTAATCCCAATTTTTCAAGTCCCAGTACAATGCCCTCATCAATACAAGAAAAATCTTTTATTCTATTAGGTTTCCGTAGATACCCATTTATTTCTACTCTTAGCACTTCTAAAAACCTTACCGATATGCCGAATTTTTTTGAAAGTTCTTTAAGCTTGTTTTTATCCCTTAAGGTTTTTTGCAATACCTCAAGATTTTGAATATTATGGCTTTTAATTATATCAAGATTGTTGCTGGTGTTCTCTTTCAAAATCATTCTACTTGGAATCAAGTTGGTAGATTTCAAAACCTCTTTGTATTTGTCGATGCTTATACTTTTTAAATCAATATGATATCCCATATTTTTCTGATTTCGTTTTTTGAAATGACTTGGTATTCGTTTGTGAGCACGTTTCCATATACGCATGATCTTTATAATAGTCTGTTTATTAATGTAAGGCCCAAGCTAGAAACTGTCGATCGCTGCTGGCAGTTTATGTATGGCACGTAATGGGAAATCCACAGGGGTCTTCCATTGTGGCCTAAGCGTAGTAAATTGCAATAAGTTCCGACTTGGAATTCACCCGCAATCAGATATTTGCCCTCTTAGTCTTATTCTGATTTATATACTTCCAATTCGATTTCTATTATAAATTCTGGTATTGCCAATTCTTTAACACCAATCCAGGTTCCTGTTGGAAATTGTTTGGTATAAATTTCACTTCGATAAGCTGATTTTTCAAGAAACAAGGGCATATTGGTCGTAAAAATGTTTTCCATGACCACATCATTAAAAGTGCAACCATAGTGTTCTAAAATCTTCTCCAAGTCCGAATAACAGTTTTTCATTTGCTTTTCCAAGTCACCAATTGCAGTTGGATTTCCCTCATCATCCATACTCACCGCGCCAGAAATTTTTATACAATTTCCAATTTTCACAGCATGTGAATATCCGTACGCTTTTTCTACTTCAGGTCGTAATAAGAAATATTCAGGTTTCTTCATAATTATAATTTTTGGTCAACTTTCTTTTTGTCGTGTAAAGCCCATTGGTGATTATAACAAAAGTAGCTCGCCGAAAGGCAGCTATGATCTGTTACACACTATTATCTGGTTGTTTTGGCGATTCATATGTTAAGCCTTTAACAATGAGCCATATGGCAAACACCATTTCTTGTATTCCTATTATAAAATCCAGGGCTTCAGCTACTTGAATGTCATAAAATTTCAATAGCACTATGGTCATTGTTACAAGTGCACCGAGAAAGCCCCAAACGGACAACCATCTAGGGACGAGTGCAAATCGGAATAATATGTAATTCAATATCAGGGCGGAAATAGTAAATACAATTCCGAGTCCTATGTCGAATGCCCATTCCGCTAAAATCAATAAGGATTGACCTATGAGTTTGAAGTTACCAGCATCCTGAACGTTACTGGATGAATATTCTTTGCTTATAGACAAAACAGTTAACAATATCGCAACATAAGCAGCGAATAGAATACCTTCCATGATTCGCATTCCAACATAACCCAGTGCCAACCTTTCACTATTCCTTTTAAGAATAGGGAATAACAGTATCGCGATAAATGCAACTGAAATAGCATCTATAAGCATGAGAAGCATAGCTGCTACAATTTGATTTGAATAATCAGAAAATGCTTTAAGAAAATTAGTTGCTTCAAGAGCGGGTTCTGTGAGCCAGATGCTCAGTGAAGAAGTAATAGTAGCTGTTATAAATAATATTCCGACAATTTTGGCTATATGCTTATTTGAATACATAAAATATATTATTAATTACAGATAACTGTAAGAACATCAAGCGTTGCCACCAAATGGGAACAGTGATTCCATATACATTGTTGCACTACCGCACTTTTCTACTTTTTTAGACCTAAACCATAGGTCCATATACAATGGCCTTATCATTAATTTCTAAAAGCCTACAACTTTTAGAAAAGCCGCTGTCATCCAGTTCAACTTGAAACCTCAAGATATCGTCCTCTCCATTAGAAACGATAGGAAGCCATCGATAGGGCAAGTCCAGCTCGGTCACTTTCGGGTTTACAAGGTGGAGAATAACATGCTCTCCGTTTTGGTTTTGAAAACCAGCTGGTTTTACAAAACTCATTTCCAGCGTTTTGTCGTCTATTGTTTTGCGTTCCCTGAGCTCAACAACTCTGTCATCAACATACTTTTCATTATCACATTCTGACCAAATTTTGTCTTTATTCATCTGTAGTGCGGCCAAAAAGCCCCCTTGGATGGAACCTTCAAAACCACCACCTGGAAATGCCCATGCCGATGCGAAATACAAATTGGAAATCAAGAAATTATTTCTAAATCGTTTCGATCCTGTTTGTCCTTTAATCTGCGCATAACCGTAAACCGATCCGGTAGGATTCGAGGTGTAGCGTTGAATGGTTTTGGAAGTAGACACTTCGTAGTATTCGATACTATTTCGAATTCCGGGAAACTGCTTTTCCAATCGCTGCAATAAAACTTGAGCTACTTCTTCTTTTTTTGTCTTGTAGTCTTCTTCATTTAAGTTTTCCCAATCTTCAATATAATCCACAACACAGATTACACCTTCAGATTTATCAGGTGGCGCCAATTCGGCATCTACCTTGCCATAGTCTACAAAAATGAATCCGCGTTTAGACCAATCACCATGGTGATTATTTTTTATATCCTTTAAGGCAGTTACACCATCTCCTTGAAAAACATTTGAGTAGTATTTTACACCAAACTTTTCTACATCTGTCCTAAACCCGAGATACATACATAATAGTGAACACGAATTGGTTTTTGAACTGATTTTTTGATAAAGATTTGTGGAGTTGGGCTCATCCAGCATAGCTGGTACTAAAGGAATGGCGCAGTTGGCTACAACATTATCACATAAAATGGTGGTAGGTTCTGAATTCTCATTAAAACTATCACGGAAAGTGACCCCAGTCGCTTTGCCATTATCGGTAATGATTTTCTCTGCTCTTTTACCTAAAAGAACACTGCCGCCATTTTTTTCGATATAGGAAGCCAGATAATTAGAAAGTTGTTGTGAACCACCTTTTATAAAGTGACCGCCATTTTCTATAAAGCCTGAAAATGGAGTAGCAAAGTAAAACATTGATAGGGTATACGGGTCGTCGCCCCAATACACAATATGTGCTATGAGATCTAGTTTTGCATTTTCATTGGCAATGTACTTATCCAACCAAGATCCAACAGTATGTCTGGTTGCCTCTACGAGGTTGGGATAAAGTAAGGGCATCAAGGGATAAATCAATCTTTGTTTTAGTGGCGAACGGGGTAAATCGACTGCTTCCTTTCGTGTTCGTGCAATCAACTGCATAAAACGTTTGATGCCTTTTTCATCTTCAGGATATTTGTCTATTAATGCTTTAGTGGCTGCATCATATCCATGTGGTAGCACAAAATCTTCATTATCTGAAACTACTCCGTAGAATTCTGGCACTTTTTCAAATTGAACATGCTTATCTACTTCGAGCATTTCAAAAATTTGCGTAATCGAGCCATTTTCGGTTAGTCCGCTCATTTCGTGCAAGCCGACTTCTATAATGAAATCCCCTCGTTTAAATGTGGTTGCACAGCCCCCAGGTTTGTGGTGCTGTTCCAATAAAAGCACTTTCTTACCAAATTTTGATAGGGTGGCTCCGGCAGTCAATCCAGCCAATCCCCCTCCGATGATAATCGTATTATATTTCATAGTAGTTTATTTAGTACACAATCCGACTTTTAGGTAGGCAACCGGTTTGACGTTGTATAATATCAAATGGGAGAACTGGAAAGAATGGGATAAAGTTTTCCGTGATATGGGAATAACTAATCGAAAATACTATTGAAAAAGCTATGATAAAATGATGAAAATCAGTTTGGTGAGCACTTTTTGCCGATAACCTTTTGTCACCAACCATTAAATGATTCGTAGTTCTTGGAAAGTTCCATATAAGGAATGATTCATTTCCATGGCTGTATCAAAGGCACTTCAAGAAAGTACTTTCCCTAAAATGGAACCAATTAAGGTGTGACCAATAAGTACTGAGGCGGTTCCGGAATTTACTTGTTTTTAGATATTTCAAATAGATAATTCTTTATATTTGAATATGTTTTCAATGTAAATTATTGTATACACAATAACTAAATATGTACAATTATGTATACTTTTTTATACATTATATTATATTTATTATAAATTTGTAACAATGTAAATTATTATTTATATATTCAGGAAAATAAATATTTAATGTAAATAAATATATAAATTATGGACTGGTATTCAATGACTAACGCTAGAATAGAACTTGAAATAGGTTTAAGAATAAAGAACAACAGAATAAAAAGGAATCTAACCCAATTAGAGTTAGCTAATAAAGTTGGAATAAGTAGAGTAGCAATCAGTAAGATTGAAAGAGGAAAGGGAGTAACCTTATCTTCTTTAATTGGAATACTCAGAATGTTGGGCCTACTTCAGAATATAGAATACTTATTCCCAGAAGATGAAATAAGTCCCATTGAGGTAATTAAATTAAAAGGGAAAAAAAGGAAAAGAGCTTCAACTAAAAAAAAATGACAAATAGAAATGGCACAAGCGGAAATTGAAATATGGGGGATTTATGTGGGTGCTGTAATATGGGATGATAAAAAAAATCTAGCAATCTTTGAATTTGATAAAAAATTCATAAATAAGGAGATTGATTTAGCACCGATTACCATGCCATTAGAACAATTGAAAAGAGGTGATAGAATATATTCATTCCCACAATTGAACGAGATAACATTTAAAAAATTACCAGGAATGTTGGCAGATTCATTGCCTGACAAGTTTGGAAACAAATTGATAAATCTTTGGTTAGCCCAAACAGGAAGGTCCCAAAATGATTTTACTCCGGTTGAAAGATTGTGTTATGTTGGGAAAAGGGCTATGGGGGCATTAGAGTTCAAAAAAGCGTTAGTAAAAGAGAGTATATCCCAAGAAGAGATACAACTTAGTGAATTGGTAGCTATTGCAAATAAAGTCATGTCCCAAAAAGAAGCACTAGACATTTCATTTAAGATAGGCGAAACAAAAGCATTAGAACGAATAATAGCCGTTGGCACTTCTGCTGGAGGAATGAGACCCAAGGCAGTCATTGCAGTTCACAAAAAGAATGGCAAAATAATATCAGGACATGTACAATCAAATGGAAACTACGAACATTGGATTTTAAAATTTGATGGTGTTCAAGATGAAATTTTTGGAGACCCAAGAGGTTATGGAATTATTGAATATGTCTACTATAAAATGGCTACAGACGCAAATATAGAAATGTCTCAGTGCAAGTTGTTGGAAGAAGATTCCAGGTCACATTTTATGACGAAGAGATTTGACAGAAAAAATGGTAAAAAAATTCATATGCAAACACTAACCGGGATAGCTCACTATGATTTTAATGACATAGGATCTACTTCATATGAACAATTGTTCCAGATAATGAGAAAGTTAAAGCTAGGAAACGATGAAATGGAACAAATGTACAGGAGGCTAGTTTTTAACATAGTTGGTAGAAATCAAGATGATCATACAAAAAATGTATCGTTCCTATTGGCTGAAAATGAATCTTGGAAATTATCCCCTGCATACGATATGACCTATAGCTATAACCCTATTAAAGGAAGAAATACCAATAAACACCAAATGTCCGTAAATGGAAAAAGGGAAAACATAGATAAGAAAGATCTGTTAAAAATAGCTCAAGATATAGATATAAAGAAACCTAATGAAATCATAGATCAAGTTAAAGAGGCAGTATCCCAATGGGCGGTATATGCCAAATATTCTGGCCTCGAAAAAGAAAGAATCAAAAAAATTGAACAAAATTTAAAATTAGATCTATGATTGAATAGTTCAAATAAACGATTGCATGTGGTTCAATAATGAAAAATTAAGAAAGATGATTTGGAAGCACCACAAGGACAGCATTCCAATTTACATTGGTATAGTACTACTAGTGCTTTTAATTTTACTGATGTATTATATTGATACATCGTTCTAGGAATTGATACAAAAACAAAAAGTTCAAATAAACGATTGGCGAAAAAGACACCAAGCGGAAATGGATTCACTAATTAAGAACAACAGGCTAGAGTAAGTACCCAAAGTCATGACAGAATTTAATTATGATATTTCTAAATTGGAAATCGACTTTTATGGAGATTCTAAAGTGGATGTTTTTGATGATGATGAATTAGTACTTGAAATTAATAAAATTGACGATTCTTTATGGTTGGTTCAAGCATCATGGATTGAGGATAATTTAATTCTAATTAAGCAAGATTTAGCAAATGAATTAATTAGGTTTATTGGAAGAGAAATAAAAGAAAAGCATGGCACTGAATTACCAGTCGTCTTACATCCAAATTTTTTCCTGCCAATCAATAACTCAAACTCAAATTAATATTTAAAACCTATGTAAACAATGGCTCCTATGAAAAATCAAAATCTAGTTCGATAAAGTTCAAAAAAACGATGAACAGAATAATTTATCTCGTAGTATTCATTTTTACCTGCTCTTGTATTTATGGCCAAGAGTTCAAAAAGGTGAAATCAAAATCAAAACATGCTGAAGAGATTATATCTATAGCTTGCAATGATAATTATTTCGCGACTAGCAGCTACGATAAGTCCATCATAGTATGGAACTATGATGGAAGAATAATTTATAAACACAAATTACTTGAAGGAAAGATTAATTCACTATTGTTTATTCCTAAAAGCAATTCATTGATGGTTGGTATGACTGAAAAAAACAATAATAGCACGCCGAGATTCATAATCAAAAGTTTTGATATAAATGGAAATCAAGAAAATGAGTTTATAGACCCCGAGTTGACTCAAGAATTCGTTAATGAATTCTACAAGAATAATACGGTAAGCGAGCAAAATACACTTAATTCAATAAAAAAATCGTTTCCAACTTTAAGCGTTGTAGAGGGATTAGATATTCCCCAAGCGAAAAATGGTTTATCTCATTTGGAGTTGATACAGCATATTGCCATTTCACCTGAGGGCACGACAATTGCTTCAATTGACAAGTTTAATATTCTCAATATTTGGAGTAAAGGTGGGAAGTTGTTGAAAAACATTCAAATAAATAATCATAAGAAGGATACACAAATCTACTTTACATCTGAAGCAGAATTGCTTATTACACCAAATATCTTTTTAGATATTAATAGCCTAGACACTAAACTGATTGATGGATTTGAAATGTATTCAAGTATCATTTTTGATGATATGATTTATTTTTTCTTTGACTATAATGATAAAAGTCGGACTGAAAAGTTGTTCCAGCTAGAAAGCAAAAGCGTTAAAGAAATGGACAAGAGTAAATTTTACTCATTTGAAGCGGCCAGATCAAAAACAAAGCTATCCTTGTTAGGCACAGATGGTTTAATTCGTGTTATAGATAGTGAAGGAACATTACTATCGACTTTTGGAAGAGAAAAGAAAGAGACTAGTATTTTTCGAGGTGAAAGACTTACTGTTTTTAGTAATATTAGTAAAATTGGATTTTCTCCAGACGGAAGACATATAGTATCTGGTGACGAGAATGGAAAAGTTGTTATCTGGAAAGCTCAATTAAACTAAAGTTCAAAAAAAACGATGTTCAGACAATGGCTTATTTATCATTAGACATTGGTGCAGACATTAAACTTTTACTCCTCCTGTTAGGAGTTGGTCTAGTTCCTTGGCTAATTAAACGGTGGAGGTTCAACTTAAAGCGAAAAAGTCGTCGGAATTATTATCGTAATACCTATTTAAAATCCGACGAATGGAAAAGGAAACGCTATGTAGTTCTTAAACGGGATAACTGGAAATGTGTCTACTGTGGTAAACGAGCAACACAGGTTCATCATAAAAAATATGCGAAAAAGAACATCGGAAAAGAACCAATAAAATGGCTGGTTTCAATTTGCAAGTCTTGTCACGATAAATTACATTAACAAAAAATCCGGAGAACAACAACAAACGGATTCTGACGGAAGTTCAATAAAAGGATTTCATGAATAAAACTATAATATTCAACTTGCTGTTAACACTGAGTATGCCATTGATTAGCATATCTCAAAAAGACTCAACATTCTATTCAAATGGTGTATTGAAGAGTAAACCGGTTTTAGATGAATATGGAGTTTTGAAGTCCGTTATTTACTACTATGAAAATAGAGACTTAAATGCGGAGTTTTTTTATGAACCTTCTGGCGCCCTAAGTGACATATATGTATTGGACGAAAAAGGAGACACAATTCAAAGGAGCGATATTCCAAAATTAAAATTGCAGCCCAAGAAAGATTTGAGTTGGATTAAATGGAAAAGTATCAGAAAAGGGTTGCAGTATAATCTTCAGGAAAATGGGAATAGCGAATTGATTAAACCTGGTGACACTGTTCGAATATCATATGTTGGATATTTTATAAATGGTGGCCAATTTGACAATACAGAAATTACGGGTAACAGGTTTGAAATGGTTGTAGGTGATGATAAGTATTTAGAGAGTTTTCAAGAAGGTCTGCTGAAATTTGGCAAAGGTTCCAAAGGATATTTAAAAATTGATCCAGAATTGGCGTACGGAGAAAAAGCATACGGTAATATTCCTCCTAATTCTACTTTAGTTTACGAACTGAAAGTGATTGAATAGGTAAAAGTTCAAAAAAAAGGATGAAAAGCACTGTATATATGCTATTAACTCTAATTGTATGTTTATCATGCAAAAAAGAGAAGAAGAGTAACTTGTATATTATTAAAAATGAAATTGCCTATCCAATGACTAAAGGCCAAGTAATTAAGAAAATAGGCCTACCTGATAGTGTTACAACTGAAGATTTTGATACTGGGAGTTTCGGGATTAAGAATCGAGAAATATACCACTACAATAGTCAACAATTAATTTTTTCTCCTCATGGAGTATATAAAGGTTTAAAGTCTAAATAAACGATAACCATGGTATATGATTGATTTTATGAAATCAGAATATCAAAAGCTAAATGATAAACTCAACGAACTGGGAGTACCGAATCACGAATTTTTAAGTGTTAAAGGCACTTCAGTTGACACCTTAGTTAATACTAAGTGGCCCAGAAAGCCATATGCTGAAATCTTATTGGAATACTTACCCAAACTTTCGAAAAACGAGCAGGAAACGGTGGTTAGGGCTCTTTCAGTAAAGGGTAATAACGTTGCCTGCAACCCACTGCTTGAGATGTTTTACTCAAAAGAAACTTACTCCAAGACATTCTTATGGGTAGTGGGAAACGCCCTTTCTATAATTAATGATAAAAGTTCTTATCCTGAAATAATAGAAATATGTAAAAACCAAAAAAATGGAATCGCAAGACAAATGCTTTTTCTGATGGTATTACCAAGAATCAAGACAGATGAAGCATATCAGGTTCTTTTAGATGGCTTAAACGATAAAGATGTTAAGGGACATGCCTTGGATGGTCTAGGAAAATTTGGCAACATAGATGCTATCGATGTTATAGAGAATATCGAAGTTGAGAAAGGAAAGAATGAGTTTAAAGCTAAAGAACGAGCCTTAAAAAAACTTAGAAAAAAATTAGAGCAAAGAAAAGTTCAATAAAACGATAATCGCCTTTACCTTCAATTTCTTGAAATGACTGTTTTAGATTTAGAAAACTCCAAACCCTTTGAGCAAATCACCTACAACGATCTACTTGGTTGTAATGAATGGAGAGACAAAAGAAAAGAAATTCTTAAAAGAGACTTTAGTAGATGCAATAAGTGCCGTAAATCAATGACTGTAAAGTTATGGCTTGGTCCTAAGGAACATATTAATATTATCGATGATGATAGCCAAAATTATAAACTTACTGGTAGGAACTTAAATGAATCAGTAAATCTTGAAGTACATCACAGTTATTATATAGTTAATTGTTTTCCTTGGAATTATCCCAATGAGTCTCTCTTAACGGTTTGTAGGGATTGCCACCAAAAAATTCATGATGAATGCAAAATTCCAATTTGGGATGAGAATATGGCCAATAAAATGAAATTTGGTGAATGCGAACGATGTTTAGGCAAGGGTTATATTTCACAGTATCATTATTTTCAAAATGGTAGATGTTTCAAATGTGGAGGGTCTGGCCATAATATACCTTTTGAATATAAAAAAGAACTTTAAATTGTCTCTTTGTTGTAAATTCAGATGAAACTTTAAAGTATAAATAAAGGATTAAAAACAATGGATAATTACGAAAAACTAAAGGGAAGTATTAGCATTTTGGATTCTTTATTAGATAGTACGTTAGATACTAGTGTAAAGCTGTTGATTGAACAATCAGTCAGGATGCAGAAAGATGCTTTAGAAGAACTAAAGTTTAAATAAAGGATTACCAATCACATCGGTTTTATTCCTTTTTGGAGGTATATAGATGTTTTTTACGTGAATATAAACCAGTTAGCAAAAAGGCGAAGCAAACAAATGAACAAATTTCTAAACTTCATATTTATACTCTTCTTTGTGGTTTCTTGCAAACCGAAAAACTCGGATTTAAATACGACTGAGTCTCAAAGTTTCAAACGAATAATGGGTAAAAAATCTTGGGGATTTGTGAATCAAGATGGAGATACTGTTATACCTCTGAATAAATACAACTTTCTAAATCCAATTGACGAAGAAGGAATGATATTGGCCCAGTCAAATGAGAAAAGTGGATACATAAATATTGTTCAGGACACCCTGATACCATTCAAATATGAAGATTTGAGTGTATTTTCAAATGGTCTTGCACCGGCTAAACTAAAAGGAAAATATGGATTCATTGACAGAAAAGGGAATGTTGTAATACCATTTGAGTATGAAACGGAAAGTCATTTTTACAAATGCGGATTAGCAAAAGCTCAAAAAAATAATGGGTCTGGATTTATCGACAAAACCGGGAAAGTGATAATCCCTTTGGAATTTGAAAAAGTACGATATAACAAAGCTGACCAACTTGTTTGTGCGATGAAAAATGGAAAATGGGCATTTTTCTCGTGTGAAGGCAAACAGCTTACTGAATTTGAATTTGACCAGATAACAGAATCGCCATATTCAGAATCAAGCTACACGTACTTCGAGAGTGGTTTATGTCGAGTTACGAAAAACGGCAAACAGGGTTATATTGATTCGAGTTTTGAAATGGTGATTCCTTTCGGGAAATATGAAGAATCTCAACCCTTTGACTTAGCAAAAAGAGCTGTGGTCAAAACAAAAGGAAAGTACGGTCTTATCAATACCAGCGATAAATTTGTTTTGGAACCTAAATTTGAGTCAATTGAATATTTTAACTATCCATCAGGTAGATATAAAGTAATGTATGACAACAAATATGGTATTGTAGACTCCTTAGGGCAACAAATATTACCGACCCAATATCTAGAAATTACACCAAACTACTTTCAACTTGATACCTTGCGAAAAGGAATACTAATTCTAAAAAGGAATATTGGGAAAACAAGTGTTACAGATTACGATGGGAAAGTTATAATATCAGAAAAATATGATGATATCGGAATATTTGAGGTTCATCAAAATGTAAGCTATTCAATAGTAAGAAAAAAAGGAAGATATGGATTAATTAATCACCTCGATGAAATCCTATTGCCAGTAGAGAATGACTTTATAGAAAGAAGGAGGTGGTTCAACTATCTCATTGTGAAAAACAATGGATTTCAAGGCCTCTTTTCAAAAAATGGCAAAGAAATATTTCAAAAAAAGTATGAGCAAATTAACCCTTGTCATTACGATGATAATGAAAGATTCATAGTTAAACAGAACGGACTATTTGGCATTATTGACATAAAAGAAAACGAAATAATTCCAATCGAATACGAAGAAATATCTAATTGGGTTGAATATGGCCCAAAAGAACATTTTGTCACGAAAAATGGAAAAAAGGGATTAGTAAGTAGAGACGGGAAAATTGTAATTCCAACTCAATATGATGAGATTTTTGTAGATAACTCAACACTAATCAAGGTAAAAAATGATGGACTTTATGGAACAGTTGATTGGAATAACAAAATAGTTCATCCTATCAAATATGAACAGATTTTATGGGAATGGCCATATTTGACACAAAAACCATTGGACACAATTTATGTCAAAGAAAATGG
Source organism: Eudoraea algarum (assembly GCF_050589645.1). Taxonomy (NCBI): domain Bacteria; kingdom Pseudomonadati; phylum Bacteroidota; class Flavobacteriia; order Flavobacteriales; family Flavobacteriaceae; genus Eudoraea; species Eudoraea algarum. Next base: position 397,994 of record NZ_JBNGOQ010000005.1, read on the forward strand.
AAAGTACCTTTCTATGGATAAAAGTGGAAAAGTGATTGAATCAATGGTAAGTAAGAAGCTGATTGATGAAAAGTTTGGGTATTTATTGGAATATGAATAAAATGCCAAGTTGCTAACAATGTGTATGAGTAATAGTGGTTTAAGTAAAAAAACGAAAGTACAAACATATAACAAAGGTCAGCGCAAAACCGAAAGGTAAGTGAGTACAAACCCGCTAATACTCATACACTAGCCCGTAGCCAAAGTTCAAATAAAGGATTCAATGGCACACATAAAATCTTAAGCTAATTGGACAACTGATTAAAACATGAAGCTGGAAATCGGAATTCTTATTTTGGGGATTATTCTATTTGTTTTGGGTCAAATTTTATCTGACAAATATGATAAGAGACAATCTAAGAGAAATCAAAATTTAGGCGAGTTTTTTCAGCTAGATACTCAGCTACTTGCAAATGGTTTTATATTAATTCTTGTCTCGTTATATTTCATATTTTTTAAATGATAGATTAAGAATGAGTTTAGCCAAAGTTCAAATAAACGATTGATAATGAGTAAAAATACCATAAAACCATACCAGCGATCTTTGAATCAACTAAAGTTTGAAAAAGCCAGAGAGGAGTATGCAGATAGAGAGATCCTAATGGAACTATTATATTCCAACTGGATTATTCAACAAAAGAGTGAAAGAAATAGGAAGAATATCAGTATCATAACATGGATTCTTATAATTTATGTGATTATGTCAATTCTAATAGGGATATTGGTGGGTTTAGGTATAGATATTGTTTAACCATATCAGAAAATGTTGCCAAACTTTATCAAAGTTTAAAAAAAGGATGACCACAACCATATAAACAAACTGCAGCTAATTTGATAAAAGGGCTTTTACTTCAGATATTGTTTTTGCCTTTATTCAGTTTTTTTTGTGTTGGACAAACTTCAATGCATACCGAAATAACTAGAATTGATTTACCTGAGGCTTATGTTTTAAAGGTTGGTGAGGCAAAAGAAATTATTGTTACTAGGAAAGTCAATCCTGGTCAGGAATATTCATATTCCGACAAAACCATTTACACTTTCCCAGAAAAATCGATAATCCGCACAACATACTTTAAAGATTCTGAACTTGAATCCACAAGAGAATTTTCTGTAGATTCATTGAATAGAGTTTTAAAAAACACGACAAGGTTCAAACACAAGGCCTTAGGTTGGAGAACTTCAAAATACGAAACGGTTTACAAAGAAAAAATCAAGGATTTAAGAATCCTAAATCAAGATGGTTCTTTAAATTATACAATGAGAATTATCTTGAATGATAACAATAATCCAATTGAAATAAGAACCTTAAACACGGATAACCAGTTATTGGGATTATCCACAGCTGAGTATGATTATAAAAATTATAGCTTCACCTATAAAGTTTATAGAGAAGATGGTTCAATCGTTTTGAATAAAACGGAATCTTTCATAAAAGACTATGAGATTAAAAGAAATGAATTCGGAGACCTAACAGAATTTTTCTGGCCTACTTCAAGTTCTGACATTAAATACATAGTTGATTATAAATATGATGACAAAGGCAATTGGATTAAAATGAAAAAAGTACAGATTGACGGTAAAAACAAAAAAACAACAGAAGTAATTAATCGAAAAATCAAATATTTAAAAAACTAGTAGAACTTTTAGCAAAGTTAAAAAAACCTACAACTGTATACATGAATATAGATGAACTTGCTAGAAAGGAACTGGAACTCTATTTTAAAACAGGACTGCTTAAAGGAACCATTGAAGAAAGGTCTGATCAAATTGTCTACATTGGAATAGCCAAGGAATACCGAGCAATTCATCAAGAATATTCGATCTTGAAACAAAACAAGACCGGCGGCGCCAGCCGTTGGACGTTCTATTTTCACCTAAGGCCGCTAAGGAAAACCAAAACACAGATTGACTAACCTTATTTCACTGATAAAAATTCCCCTTCTTCTACAGCGGTATAATGGACATTTGGTCTGGGGTCTAGATGCGTATCGGTTCGGCCAGACGGCCAAATAATCTTCAATGAATCTATTAGGGGAACTTCTCCCAGACCAAAATGTAGTTCGTAATCGTTTTGACTTCCATAACCTGTTACCGGATACATCCATCGATATTGTACCTTTTGATTTGAAAATAATAAGACTTTGGCTCCAATCCCATAACTATTGCTCTGTTTCCCTTTTAGTCTCAAGGCAATCCAGTTCTTGCCCACTGTCTTATTTTCATAAAATCTATTGACCTGATCCCCACTTCCCCAATTGGCTACAAAAAGGTCTAGATCGCCATCTCTATCAAAATCGGCATGTGCAACTCCGGCCGAAGTATCGGCATGTTTTTTTAAGTGTCCGCTGAAGTCTTGCAGAAAGTTGCCATTCCCATCATTCAGATAAAAGAAATTGTACATCTCTGGCCTATAGGTACCGTTGGCTACGTAGAGATCAAGATCTCCGTCATTGTCATAATCGCCCCATGAGTGACCTTTGGAGGCACCCCCGACCTGCTCGGCCACCGCACCTTTTTTTACGGGCCCAAGGTTTCCGAAACCATCGTTGGTATACAGAAAATTCTTTTTGTCAAAATTGGCCAGGAAAAGATCCATATCACCGTCATCATCATAATCCGCCCAAGACACACCATAAGAGTACCCTATATCTTCTACTAAGTGCCCCTTTTCTACTTTTTGAAAATCCCAATTACCAAGGTTCACATAATATTCATTGGTAGTTTGGGCATTGGCCACGTAGAACTCCGGTAAGCCGTCTCCGTTGGCATCGCCACAAGCACAGGCACGACCTCTACCGGTACCACTATTGAGCATATGGCCTTCCATCTGTTCAAACTGGCCGTCCCCCTTATTTTTAAAGACCAGATTGCTGCCACGTCCAGAGGAAACCACAAAAACATCCAGATCACCATCCCCTTCAATGTCGGCCCAACATGCCATGGATGCACTTATGCCTTCTGCGGTAAGCGGGTGATCCATAATTCTGGTAAACCCCAGATTGTCGTAGTTGTTGAACAGAAAATTGGGCTCGCTTCCCCGGGACACGATATAGAGGTCCAGATCATGGTCGTTATCATAATCCACCCAATTCACCCCCTGGGAGTTCCCGCCATGCTTTACTACTTCGGCAATCACTTTCACATCGCCCGTGTCATCGGTCATCTTTTTAAAGCTGCCGTTTCCGTTGTTTCGGTAGAGGGCATTCCATTGGCCGTTGGAGTTGGCAACATACAGGTCGGGATCACCATCTGCATCATAGTCGCCCCAGGCAACACCTCGAGACAGACCACCGTCTGTGGCGATCCGGCCCAATTTGATCTCTTGAAAAATAGATGGAGCTTCTTCGTTTTGGTTATTTGTTGACATCTGGTCCGTAGCACAGGCGCTTAAAAAGAGGAGCATGCTGCTGGTAAGGAAGGATTTAAAGTTAGATCGCATAGGTTAAATCGTTTATTGCTTATAGGCGAATATAATCTTAATTTTCATATTAAGTTTTAAAGGTTATGTTAATTTTGGTCCTGCAAAGAAGATCCCAACATCATTTATTCTGATGAAGGAGAACGGCAAAGCGACCTTTGAAGAATGGGGTTCAAATAGAGCTATCGCAAGAGGGTGGAAAGTGTATGAAATGGAAGGGGGCCACTATTCGATGAGCGATCAACCCCATAATTTGGTAGCGCTATTGGAGCTTATTCTGAAAAACCGACCTGCCTAAAGCCTTGTACCGACTTCATAGGTTGGTTAACAACCTTATCTGGATTACTCACTCAGGATTGTGGATAAACCAATGTATTCATCCTATAGGTCGTAGAAGTGATTTTAGTGGCCAAATTTTAGTACCTTTAAGAAGGTTCTCCCCTGATGAATTTGTGAGGTACATGGAAAAGTTTGGAGATGAAAATCTTGGTCAGGATCAAGTTTTACTCAGAAAACTTGGTGACATTGTCCTAGAGAACTTGGGCGATGAAGATTTCAGTGTCCAGACCCTGGCCCTCGTTTATGGCATTAGCCGTTCCCAGTTGCACCGCAAGCTAAAAAGGATAAGCGGACAGTCCGTAAGTCAATTTATTCGGGAAATAAGGCTCAATGAAGCAATGAAAATGCTTAAGAACGATGAAGCCTCTGTTTCTGAGATTGCTTACAAGGTAGGCTTTAGCAGTACTTCCTATTTCAACACCTGTTTTCACAACCGCTATGGCTATTCACCTGGTAAGGCAAAACACCATATAGATGTAGAAGAGAATGGTTCGGTCGAAACGCCCATAACCTCAAAAGAAAAAACCTCTTCTTCGGACAAAAGTGTGGAAAGAGAGGGAAGCGACGCCAGTAAAAAAACCTCGGCCACAAGACAATGGTTAATGATTACCACGCTGGTCGCAGTACTTCTTTTGGTATTTCTAACCATCAATTGGTCAAAACAAACAAGTACCTCCCCAAAGGCACTAAAATCAATCGCAATTTTACCGTTGGATCATTTATCGGACAATACGGAGCAAGAATACCTAACGGCCGGTATTCATGATGCGTTGATAGGGGAGTTGGGTACCATTAAAGGGCTAAGGGTAATTTCAAGAGTATCCACCTTGCAATACCAAAACCGGGATGGACTAATGAAGGACATTGCAAATGAGCTTGGGGTCGATGCCATTATTGAGGGTTCGGTCGTATTCCAGGGCGATAGTCTAAGACTGCAATTGCAGTTGATAGATGTCTATCCCGAGGAGAAGCATATATGGGCAGAGGATTATCATCGAAGCATCAATGAAATCCTTTCCTTGCAAAGTAAGGTTATCGAAGACATAGCAAACTCCATTAAGATTAGTTTGACCAAGGAAGACAAAGAACAACTGATTTCACATCAAAATTCCAATCCCGAAACCTATAAGGCCTATCTGAGGGGCATGCACTACCTTACCAAATCCAACGCTGAAGATTTTAGCAAGGGTCTTGAATACTTGCACCAAGCCGTGGAAATTGACCCCGCAGACCCCATTGCCTATGCCGGATTGGCCGAGGGTTACGCGCTTCTGGGACATGGGCCAGATCCCATGAATTCGCCTTGGCACAGAGGTAAGGCCGCTGCCTTAAAAGCCCTGGAGCTAAACCCTAAATCCGCAAAGGCCCATTCCGCTTTGGCCATGATCCAATTATACTACGAACGGGATTGGAAAGCCGCAGAGCGCTCATTCGCAACTGCCGAGCAATTGAACCCCAATCTGCCCTACAATCGCTACCACAATGCTTGGTATCTGATTCTTTTGGGAAAATGGGAAGAAGCCATTCATGAACATCAACTGGCGAAGCAATTGGACCCCTTGGCTCCAATGATCAGTTCCGATATGGGACTGCTTTACTACATGATGGGCAATTATGACAAAGCAATCCAGGAAGTGGAAGAGGCACTGGAAATGGATAAGGAGTTTGCCCCGGCTTGGAAAACCTTGGGTGATATCTATATTGCAAAAGGATGGTATGAGAAGGGCATTGCGGCCCATCAAAAGGCCATTGAGATCAACCCAGCTTCTTTATGGGCTTTGGGTACGGCCTATGCCAGTATGGGAAATAATGAAAAAGCCCTTGAAATTGCGGGTCAATTGAGCAAGGGACAAGTGACCTCCAGAAACGCCTTCGGACTTATTGCGATTTACGCCTTACTTGGTAAAAACAATGAAGCTTTTAAATGGTTACTTCACAGGCCATCAGACGTTTATGTGCCCTGGCTCAGGGTTTGGCCAGGCATCGACGCTTTTAGAAAAGACCCCAGGTTTCAAGAATTTCTTATCGATTTAAATTTACCTCCAACCGCTGTTTCTGCAACATAGTTTAAATAATTCAACATAATGGGATTAAAAATTTAAACGAATCACTACATAGTCAAAACTATCTTCACACGCTTTTTTAGACCTTTGGGATAAGCGTTCGCTGTATGATTGGCCAATCATTCTCAATGTTTAATCAGGTCGTAACGACCAAAAAATCTTTTAATTATGAAAACTGCAAACATGTTTTCCAGGAATTTTATGGCCAAATCTTTTCTAAGTATGGTCCTGTTAGTGGCTATAGGCTGTGATAACAGCGATGAGCAAGAGTACATCTCCATCGATCCGGCATCGGATGATGGTGAATGGGTAACTTTTATGGAAGACCTATCCTATGAATCCCTTGTTTTGGTGGAGGATCAAGATGAACTAAGTGAGGCTCTACAACAAGTATCCGAAGGAGATTTGGTTTTTTTTGAAGAGAAGGACACCAGGGATACCCAAGATCTCCAAAGCACAAATGGGGCCTTACTGGCCGTATCGGGACTTGATAAAGGACAAATGACCATCAAGGATATATCCGATAAGGGTGCTGTGCAAAAACCTTCCCAAACTGAATTTAAACACAGAGGTCAATATAGGAGAAGTTGCCGTATCCTTGAAATCAAAAGGTCTGTGCTTTCAGGAGACATTGCCCATTACCAAATTTTGGTCCGTATGGGCAAGGGCCCCTATGATATTGTACGGATCCATCGCGTGGTAAGAGAAGCGAGAAAGTACCGTCCTGTACGAACTTCGGGCAATGTTTTTATGGTACACGGGTCATCGCAAGACTTTGATGACATTTTTCTTCGCCCGGGAGTGGATACGCCCAATGAACAAAACTCCTCGCCCTATTTTTTGGCCTCGCAAAATATTGATGTTTGGGGCATTGATCTGGGCTGGACCCTGGTACCTTTGGAAACCACGGACTTCTCTTCTTTTCAAGACTGGGGCACGACCAAAGATACCAGGCACGTTATGAAATCGATGGCCATCGCCCGATTGGTAAGGGGATTGACCAGACAGGGTTTTGGGCGAATGAATTTATTGGGCTTTAGCTACGGCGGATTCCTTACCTATAACGCTGCTTATAAGGAAACTCGCCAGCATAGAATTCTAAGGGATATCAAAGGGATTATTCCGGCAGATTGGGCGATGCTATATAGCCCTGAAGACGATGCGTACCGGGAAAATATTTGTAACGCTGGTCGTGCGGCAGAAGCGAACTACTTGGACGGGGTTTACCAAACCAGCAATGGAGCTGCTTTTGCAGCGGTTGGCGGGGCTGCCCTATCGGACCCAACCGGGGATTCTCCCTTTGCACCGGGCCTTACAAATTATCAATTTGCCATAGTCGCCGCCGCTGTACCCGGCCCTTCACCTCAAGCACCCAACTGGCACTTTTTAGGGGGCGAATTTGATGGACAGGCCCCAACAGGGCTTTTATACACCGATACGGAACGATGGTTTAAACTATTGGTTTCCTTAGCGCCTCATCAACCAACCTACAATGCGGTCGAAGGATTTGGTAAATTCTGTGAAGAAAACGTAAGTACTGTTGAAAAACAACTGAATAGGATTAAAATACCCATCCTTTATCTTGGTGCGGCTGGCGGTTTTGGAGAACAGGGCGTTTACAGTACCAGCGTAACAAGTAGTAAGGATGTCAGTATACATATTGCCAGCAAACAACCTGATGAGCTACGTGCAATAGATTATGGCCATGCGGATATGTTCATGGCAGAAGATGCTGCACAAATGGTTTGGGAACCGCTCAGGAATTGGTTGGTCGACCACAAGTGAAGATTACAGTGGATAATTCTTTAATAGGATAAGAATATAGTGTTAGTGGGGTTAGTGTTTGAAAAAGGCTCGGTTTTTAAAGCTGAGCCTTTTCATATTTTCTCCAATCTCGGAATACAATGAAACCTGCATCAATAGTGGTTCTACTTATACCATGCGAAGTATGGGAAAACCGAACGTATTTACACGAAACATCTTTCCTCAAGAGACCTTTTCCCCACGGGTCGCACTAATATAAGAAGTGGGCGTCTCACCGGTTAGCTTCTTAAAGACATTATTAAACGAAGATTTGGAATTAAAGCCGCATTCCAACGCCAAGCCCAATACGGTGTACTTTTTTGAATCCTCGGAAGTAATCCTATCCTTAAATTCCTTGACACGATACGAATTGATGTAATCGGAAAAATTCATCCGTAACCGTTCATTGATGATCTGGGACAAGTGATTGGAGGAAATATCCAATTGATCCGAAAGTGATGTCAGCGTCAATTTTGGATTCAAATAGGGGGTATCGGATTTCATATAGGCCTCAAGGCGATTTAAATACACCTTTGCCGTTTCTTCCTTTAAACCCGAATGGGCATAGGGGGTAAATACGTTCCAGTCCTGATATTTAAAAACCTCAGTGGTATCACTATCCGATATAGGGGTCGATTGCACAAATAAATGGGTCCGCTTTAAACCCAAATACCCAAGGGCTATCATGAAAACTGCGAATACCAACAATCCCGTATTTTGCAGGTCGGCCATATTGGTCAAGGTCGATACGGCAACGATAGACCAAAGTACCAAGTACCCCAACACCAGGTTTCTTAACCAAAACAGGCCGTTATTTTTTAGCGACCGTATCTGTGACCTCCATTTGATCAGGTAGGTGTTGAGTTTTATTAAACTCAAAACCAGGTAGGATGCCACAATAAGGGCATGGACCATCGCCAAGATCAGAATGGTTGTATTTTGAAAGGCCAGTTGACGGTCCCGGGTACCGGTATAGAGCTCTATTTTGGTATCACCGCCCAAAACAAAGAAAGGAATGGAGGCTATGAGGCCAATAAAAAAAGGAATTAAAAACAGAAAATAGGTTTTTTTAAAAGGGTCGTTAACTATGGCCAATACATAGATATAGAGTAGCGAAGTATGTAGTAATGGAAAGAAATCCAAAACCCCTAGGATATGGGGATAGATCAGGTAAATTTCTATTTCCATTCCGTATTGAAAGGTAAATTCGATTGCCGTTAACAACAGCCAAATGCCTAAAAGGGTATTGGGAATGTTGTTGTGCCGTTTGCTTAGGATCAATACCGCCAAAAGCAAACAAACCGATGAGGCGACTATGAATATCAAGTGCATGGACCGTAGCTTTTAAACCATAAAACCAGGTATCTAAGTTACCTTTTTCTGGTCATAAACCATACCAGTAACAGCGCTGTTATGATACCAAAAACCAATAGTTGTATAAATATGGTTATTGAAAATGCCCCCGGTTGTGACAAAATATCGACCAGTTTTAACGATTGTTCCACCTGATCTTCCGTTAAGGTGCCATTGTTGCCTATTTTTTCCATGTTCTCTTCCCTTATGATTTTTAGGAGCCCATCATCGATAAATTTATTATAGACATATACAAATAGGGAATAGATAGCACTGCCTATGATCACCACAATGGCACTAATGATGAAGCTGTTCTTAAAGTTGGCCATGCTGTTCCTTCTTTTGAACTGCCGTATGGCCAAAAAGACACCTATCGGCAGGGCGATATAAAAAATATAACCAAGTGGTGAACTGTGCGACACCTCGGCCAATCGGTAAAACAGGCCATAAACAAATAAAAATAATCCTAAATACAGTCCGTACCTCAGGGCGATCTGTCTTGCGCTTTTTTCCATGATTTTGATATTTTTTGAAGGGTGTTAAAGTGAGTAAATGAAACGTGCCTGTAATACGCTTACCAGTTCATATATGGTACGACCGGTCATTTTTCTATGGGGCAATTGCATACCGGGTTCGAAAAAGCCACTTCCAAATCGAAGACATAGGAACGAATAGCATAGTACGATATCACTACTTTCTATTGGCAATGATGGTACCTGTGGGTTGTACAAACTCGAGTAGGGCAATCTTGCCATTTTCTTCTTTGAACTTTACCGAGATACCCGGTGCGCTGTCAATGGAATAAACGTTTTTAGCGCTTTCGGTAAGGGTATGGTTTAACTGGCCCTCGAGAAAGATCATTAGCCGTTTTTTATCCTCCGATACCAATATTTTAAATACAGTGCCACCGGTGTAGTAATCACCGAGGTATTTTACCCATTCTTTGGGCACATCGGTGGTGTCCGAGGTAGCGTTTGGAGCTTTGTTTATTTTGTGCTTTATGGCATCGACAATACGCCATTTACCATCCGCTTCCTTTTCCCAAATTTCCATATAGGCGTTGGTTTCGGTGATTTTTTCACCTGCTCCTTTTGGTGTTAGGGTCGTAATGATCTTCCCTTTGTCGTATGCCATGTGGTGGTCAACGATCAAGGTATCAATTTCCAATTCATAGTGCACCTCATAATACTGGTGTACGCCTTTCACATTTTTCACTACCGCTTGTCGCTGGGCGGCGTCATAAAACCTATTTGAAAAAATATCGGCAAAACCTTCGCCATTTCCGGCGTTGAAATCTTTGACAAAGGTTTCAATTCTTTTTTCCAGTTCTTTTTTGGCTTGTGCGCGGTGTTTGTCCAGTTTGGATTGGCCATATCCTGTTGATGCCACTAACGATAGTATTAAAACAGCCACTATCCCTTTGTTTTTCATGATGCTACTTTTTGAATTATTGGAATACAAATCTAGCCTGTCAAAAGAAGCGAATCGACCAATCCTATAGGGGAAGACCTATTTTGCTTTGGAAAAGGACATCATTTGATAGTGGAAGAAAATAAAACTGTTGGAGCCAGTCGTTCGGCCTTCTATTTACATTTGGCGCCGCAATGTAAATTTGTATCCGCCCTTGGAGGACAAGCGGGTTGTAGCTGTAATTGGCACTGGTTGTTAGGTTAATTTTTTATTGGTCAAACGAACTCGCCGATTCGTTGAAAAGATCTGAAGGTTTCCTCGTCGGATTGGCAGCAATATAATCTTTTACTAATTTAAAACCGATGGAGTATCCCGTCCATCGTGGAACATCAGGACTTGTACCGAAAAACCATCTCGCATGATTGTAAGAGCTATCGTTCCAACTTTCCCCAGCGATGTCAATCCATTCCTCCAACGTACTTCCTGTAAGTGCTACGGACCAGATAGGTGGATCGATACCTGTAATTTCCATTGCGAAACAATCGGCCAAACCTTCCGAAACACTGGCTTCGAGCAAAGTTGAACCATAGCCGACCGTACGCCTACGTTTTGCGTGATGCATTTCGTGAGCCAATAGCGGACCGAGTTCAGTTGCAATGGACTGCGCCAGATTGGTAAAGTTTGGATCAATTGATAGTATGACCTCCCCTGCGTTTGGATTAAATCCACCGATCCCAATTTCTGGAATTGCATTAGATGGTGAAGCCTTTATCCGTATGTTCAGATTCTCGACCGACATTTTTTGGTTGACCAATGAAATAGTTTCCCGGATTACCGTTTCGATGGCATTTCTTTCGGGGTCGAGCTCGCCATTGTCTTCAAAGAAGAGACGGCTTTCGAAGGGTAGGGCTATCCCAGTTTCGGCACCTCCATTTTCCGTATCATCCCCCGAAGAACAACTTAAAACGGATAAATTGATAAACAAAATCACTGTAAGAAGAAAGATTTTTTTCATATTAGCGTAAAGGTTACGGCTATGATTCCATTGGAAAAATCCCTTGCAATCAATTATTATGTTGTTCACACCTCTAAACTAATGGATTTTTGATGGTTATAAAAGTATTTGTGGCCACAAGGACGTTTCTTCGGCCTCCATTCCTTAAAGTATGCGCCAATCCTCCAACGCGATTGATGATGATACTGCCTATCTATTAATAAACAACAGGAGACTTTATCTTTCCCGGTATGGGGAGCGAGGAGCTGGTGAATCTGGTGGTATAAATGAAGTCCTACGCTACCCGTTCTTGCTGGGCTATTTTGGCCAGGGTCTTATAAAGTCCTGCCGGATCAAAAGGTTTACAGATAAGACCGTCCATTCCGTATTCCTTGATCTCATCTTTGATGTCTACACCAGTAGAGGCGGACAGGGCATATATGGGGACCACCTTGTTCAAGGGATTGTGGGAATCCCTGATCGATTTACAGGACTCAAATCCGTTCATGACCGGCATCTGCAGGTCCATCAAAATCATGTCATAGCAGTTGGCCGTCGCCATTTTTAGGCCAATTAAGCCGTTTTCCGCAATATCAAAATCAATTTTCCATCTGGTGAACAGTTTTTTGATGACCATGATATTCAATTTGTTGTCCTCTACCACAAGGATTTTAATGCCCCCTAGACCTTTTTGGTCCTGAATATTGGAATAATTGACAATATCTTCCTCTTCTTCCTGAAAATCGGTTAAATGGCTCTTTTGCAAATTCAGATAAAAGGTAAAACTGGATCCCTTTCCAATTTCGCTCTCCAAACTTATAGCACTGCCCATGATTTCCAACAGCTGTTTGCAAATGGCCAATCCCAATCCGGTACCGCCATATTTTCTCGTGGTATCGGTATTGGCCTGGGCAAAAGATTGGAAAATCTGCCCCTGCTTGTCCGCTGGGATACCAATTCCGGTATCCTTCACCTCAAATCGTAAAAGATGGGTGTCATCGGTTTCATCGGCCATTTCAATGTCCAATATTACACGTCCTTCTTCCGTAAATTTTATGGCATTGTTGATAAGGTTGGTCAGTATTTGGGAGATCCGGGTACTGTCCCCGACCAATATTTTTGGTATGGAATTGTCCTTCTTTATGACGAAGGTGATGTCTTTTTTCTTTGCCTTGTTGTGGAAAATACTTTGTAGTCCGTTGAGTACCTGCTCCAGGCTAAAGTCGGCCTCCTCCAATTGAAGGGAACCGGAAGCTATTTTGTTGAAATCCAAAATATCGTTCACCAGGCCCAAAAGGTGTTCCGATGAATATTTAAGGGCCTGAAGGTTCTCCAATTGCTCCTTTTTGGGATCTTCCATAAGCAAGAGGTGGCTTACGCCAATTACGGCATTTAAGGGCGTCCTTATTTCGTGGGACATGGTGGATAGAAAATCGTCCTTGGCCTTGTTGGCCTTGGTCTCCTTTTCTTTTGCTTGGATCAGGGCGTATTCGGTCTCCTTTAAATCGGAGATGTCCACCAAGGTACCAATATAGCCCTCCGCTTTGCCCTTGTCCGATTTAACGGCCTTCAAGGAAAAGTCGAACCACTTGATCTGGCGATCGGGCATTAAACATTTAACGCGCTTGCTGAAGGGCTTAAAATTGGGGTCGTTCAGGTTGATCAGTTTCTTTAGTGGCTTACCATGTTCATCCCTAAGGAATTCATAGTAGGGCCTTCCCAGGTTATCGGCCACCTTAAGGCCCGTAAGTGTTTCCCAGGCAGGGTTCAGATAGGACCATTTTCCGCCTAGGTCCATTTCGAAAATAACATCTTTGATATTCCCGGCAATCTTTGACAGTTGACCCGTGATCAACTCCACATTGTTCTTCAATTGCTGGTTGGCTTCATATAATTCCACCGAGCTTTTTTCCAAAATGGTCTCCATATGGGACAGGTCGTTATCAAAGGCGGTATAGGCCTGGTTTACCTGCTCCAAAAAAGGTTCCAACTGAAGCCGGGTCCCCGGATCGATGTCTACCTTTTTAAGTTGCCTCTTTAAAAGCCTGTGCAATTTGTTCATTCCGAAAAAGTTGTAATGGTCATGGTCTGGTTATGCAGGGAACAAGGAGAGAACTTGTCAAAAGGGGCAATTTCCCCGTAGGAATAGAAGCCCGTGGTATGGACCCCGTCCCCGAGCACCTCGTTAACGGCTTCCACTTCTTCCTCCACCAGCTGTTTCATCACCAAGCGTCGGCCCACACAACTGATCAAGAAGGCCAATTGATGCTGATATTCGGTTTTGTCCGTAGTAACCAGGGCCGATTGTCCCGCCCCATCGATGATTCTATCAATGTTGGCTTTCATTAGTCTAACATAGGATCCCTGGGGAATATTCCCGGCAAATGTCAGGCTGTTTTCGGCCTCATCGACCGAAAGGATGGTTCTTACTACGGGAATCTTGTTGTTTTCGTCCCGCATGCTCAATGGAAATAGCAGTCCTGAGCTGGGCAAGTCCTTGGCCTTATCGCCCAAAAAGGATTTATAAAGTTCCAATGCGGGCTGACCGTCCAATTCGTAAAGCACATTGTTATGGGACTTCGTCACCAAGCGCTCAATACCAAAACTGTCCCATCCTCCCTTAGATCCGAACCCAATCTTTAAATCCGGACCATAAAGCCCCAGGGCGACAATTTTTTTGGATTGTACTTCACCATTATGGATGACAAAAGTATTTTCAAAATTCGCTCCATCTCCTGCCAAACCCCCAGTAATGCTTATGGATTTGTCGATTTTGGAGTGGAGGCCCTTCACCAGTTCGGCACCGTTTACATTAAGACCATCACTCAAAATAAATATATGGCGTAGGTCCTTATCTATCAGATTCTCGCTAATCTCGTTTCCTGCGCCAAAACAGTCCAGGTCATAGGTGGTGAGGTCAATGTCCGTTGTCCTTAAAGTGGTTTTATCAAACTTTACCGCGGTTAGGGTAATGGTGGAATCCAACACCTCGTTTCCCATAATTTCACCAGCGGTGGAACAACCTATGGAAATGGTATTTTCAAACTTTTCATTTAGTCTTTTTACGAACTCCCGGGTCTCCGGAAAAGTGGGGGAAGCAAAAAGGAAAAAAACTTCTGGGGCAAACGGAATTTCAATTTGATCTACGTCATCAAGCGCAACGATCTTGTGCTGGTATATTTTCATGGGATAATGATTTAAAGAATTTTCTTACAAATCAGTAACGCAGCATTTTTGAAAAAAGTATTTAAGTGTTTATAACATGGATAGGATTTTGGTCCCCTACGATTTGCCGATTATCACATCGCAGTACGATACAAGGGACTGAAGAAAAAATGAAACGGCCCATGGCGGGCCTCATATAAGGGAAACTTGTGGTGCTACGGATGGACCCGGGCCCATTTCCCTGTCACGGGGCGAAATCAAAAAGTGCAGGACGCAAGATTTGGGTAGGGAAAACTTCCATAATCTTGTAATGCGCCTCTTTTTTGTCTAGACCTATTTGGGATACTTTGGGCTTACACCAGTTTCATCGCCTTTGGATCCCATTGAACGGCCTTACTCTGATAATAGCTTTCATTGGCCAATAGCGCGGCTCCCGCAGCCCGCAGTCCAAAGGTAGGATCTTGCACCACGGTGTTCTTTCCCCGTACGCCTTGAAAGAAATTATAAAAATGGTCGTAATGGTCGCCTTTGTAACCCCTTGGGGCCTCAAAAGTGGTTTCCCCGAGTTTGAGGATCTCCTCCCTGCTTTCCAAATTTTTGGCGGCATAACCGTCACGTATCTTTTGCTGGGTTTCCTCGGTATAGGCGACCAGGGAATACCCGCCAGGCGTTTTCCCCAGTTTGGAACGCTTCAGTGTTACCGAATTGGCACTCACCTGCATTTCCCCTTCCGTACCTATAAGTCTAAAACCGCCACCACCGCCTGAACCGGCAATGAAATTCACGCGAAAGGACGCGTTAAAGGCAGCATGTGTCTTGGATTCCGGATAATCGTAAAAGGTGAGGGTAACATCGGGAACGTCGCGCCCATCCTTCCAATAACGCAGTCCACCCGTGGATAGGGCCCTATTGGGTCCTTGTGAGCTCAAAATAAAATTCAGGGTAGAAAACGCATGTACAAACAAATCGCCCGCAACACCGGTGCCATAGTCCCTATAATTCCGCCACCTAAAGAATCGCGTGGCGTCATAGGGCACTTTGGGCGCATTTCCTAAAAACGTATCGAAATCTACCGTATCCGGATGGGCGTCCGGGGGAATGGGATACTGCCAGGCCCCTTCCGAGGAATACCGATCGTTGTACATATCCAGCATCACCATTTCTCCGATGGCGCCTTCCTCATATAACTGTTTGGCCTTTTCATTACCCAGGGACGACATCCCCTGGCTTCCAACTTGGCAGATTTTGCCGGTCTCTTTCTGGACTTTGATAATCTCATGGCCTTCATCAAAATGTTGTACCATGGGTTTTTCACAATAGACGGCCTTCCCTGCTTTTAAGGCCTCAATAGTGATTTTCTTATGCCAATGGTCCGGAGTAGCCACGATTACGGCATCAATGTCCTTTCGTTCCAAGATCTTGCGATAATCCCGTGTTACAAAAAGCTGTGCCCCCCAGAGTTCCTTGGCCCGATCCAGTCGCCCGGTATAGAGATCACAGGCAGCAACCAGTTGTACCCCGGCTACTTTAAGGGCAGCGGTGGTATCGTATATGCCTTGGATACCGGAACCGATCAAAGCAAGGTTGATCTGGTCATTGGCACTAAATTTTTCGACTTCGTAAGATCGCTCCAACCACAACCGCTGTTTTTGTGATGGGGAGGAAAATACATAGGGTGCAGCGGTCACCAGGGCCGAGCCCATGGTCAGTTTTTTGATAAAAGATCGTCTGTTTTTGCCTTTGTCGGTATTTTTCATGGTGTTCTGTGGATTGTGATGAAACGTTCTTGTAATGTACTCTTTTTTGGAGCTTAGGTCAAGTATTCCCGCCCTGTAGAAAAAAATGGATAAGTAAAAGATCAAAAAGTATAACAATGCTTCCGCAAATCATGCCCTACGCTGGCAAAACCATTTACGATCAGGAAGTACTCCGGCCATTTTGGCTATATTTGGACTACCTTGGTACTTCAAAGTCATGTCTATTAGTTTTCTTTTGCATACCAATGCCACCCAGGATGTGCTCTCCTTTTATGGATGGTGGCAGTTCGCCGTATGCTTGTTCGGCTTTCTGGCGCTGATTGCCATCTGGTGGCATATCGGAAAACGGCAAAACGACTTTGGACAGGTGTGGTTGGCATTGTCCGTGCTGTGCTGGAGCATATCGGGGGCGTTAGAGGTATATTTTGTACATATTCAACTGGAGACGAGCATCCTGATAGATGGCTGGCGGAGCATATTGTCCCTTTTCAACAGCCTGTTTATCCTATTGGCACTGCCTTGGTTCCGGTATTTGCCCAGGCCCATAGGACATATCATAAAATCGAATTATTGGATTTATATCGTGGGATTGCCCTTCCTTTTTTCGCTATTGCCCACCATCAACAAAATGATTTCTGGAAAGGTCTTGGGCATTATTAACGAATTGGATGTCTATTACGCGGTCCTCACCCTGGGATTTTTGGGCTATGTACTCTGGGAATCCTTTGCAAAGCGCAGGTTAAAGGCGCTGGCGTGGCTGTCCCTGAGCTGTATTTTGGTTACTTTGATCGCCCAAGGCTACAAACTGACCGATTCATCCGTTAACCTTACGCTCTTCTCGGCAATCTTTAAGACTTCGCTCATCATGTTGTTTTTTGCCCTGGCACTTAGTTGGGTAAAGGAGCTCGCCGAAAACGTAATTCCAAAACCACAACATTTTCACATCGGTTTTCAAAAGCAAAAAAACACAAAGGGAAAACGGGAGCAGCTTGTATTGTTAAGGGGATTTCCAGGCGACAGGGTCCGCAAAGTGGCCCTTACACCGGCGTTGTACGAACTACTGCTGAAATTTGCGCAACGTAGGAAGGAGGGTTCGGACGATTGGCTCGAGATCAAGCCAAAGGGCCCTATGTTTTCGGGAAAAAATTTCGACATCAATGACTATAATGAAATAAAGCGTTTGCTCATTGCCCTGTTGGATGGGATTTTTGGAAAGGAGAACTGGACCCGGGACCATCATCTAAAACCCTTGAAAAACACCCTTTTTGAGATGTCGGAAAAGCGCGAGCGAAAAATTCGTTTGGCCGTACCGCCCCATAATATTTCCCTGTAAAATAGGCCGCCCCATCGTTTTTGTCAGAATAGGGTTTACCGACATTTTTAACTTTTTTCTGACTTCAAACCCCAAGGAAGATTATTAACTGCAATTTGCCCTCAAATCATAAACCGACCACGATGAATTTGAGGCAAAAACAATTGATGGCCCTTATGGGCTTTATCCTATTTCCTTTTTTGATCCAGGCACAGACCAAAGGATTGGACGAACGTATAAATGATGCCTTTATGCCTTTTGCCATTTGGTGGGAAAAACTGATTTTCACCGAAATTCCCCTCTTCGGTTTTAGCATCCCCCTGGTCCTGATCTTACTGCTTTCGGGAGCACTTTTTTTTACGATCTATTTTGGTTTTGTCAACCTACGGCATTTTCTCACGGCCATCCAGGTGGTCAGGGGCAAATATGATGCATTGGAAACCCTGGGACCTCCCGGGCTAAAGCATGTTCATGCCGTGGATGGTGATATTGTGGATACCATACGGGATGAAGGCCATCATGGGGAGGTTAATCACTTTCAGGCCCTTGCCACTGCCGTTTCGGGTACAGTAGGCTTGGGCAATATTGCCATGGTAGCCGTGGCGATTTCCATTGGCGGGCCGGGGGCCACTTTTTGGATGATTGTGGCCGGCCTCTTGGGCATGTCGTCCAAATTCGTGGAATGCACCTTGGGGGTGAAGTACAGGGACATAGACGAAGGGGGAAACGTTTATGGGGGTCCTATGTACTATTTATCCCGAGGACTAAAGGAGCGAGGCTTTCAAAAACTGGGCAAGGTGTTGGCCGCGGTTTTTGCCATTTTATGCGTGGGGGCTTCCTTTGGTGGTGGAAACGCGTTCCAGACCAATCAGGCCGCTGCCCAAATCATAGAGCGATTCGATTTACACGGTGCAGCCTCCGGAAGCATTGTGGGTATTGTGTTTGCCATTTTCGTGGGCATCGTTATTATCGGAGGTATTAAACGCATTGCCAAGGTCACCGAAAAGGTGGTCCCCTTTATGGCTGCCCTATATGTGGCTGCCGCCCTCTTCATTATCTTTTCGAATATCAGCTATGTGGACAATGCTTTTTCCTTGATTTTCAGTGAAGCCTTTACACCGCGGGCCACCATCACCGGGGGATTTATAGGGGTTATGATTCAAGGATTTCGACGTGCCGCATTCTCCAATGAAGCGGGGGCTGGCTCTGCCGCCATAGCACATGCTGCCGTCAATACCAGATTTGCGGCCTCGGAAGGCTTGGTAGGCTTATTGGAGCCGTTCATTGATACCGTGGTAATCTGCACCATGACGGCGGTTGTTATCATTATGTTCAATATGGACGGTGCTTTTGCCTATGGCGACGTAGTCAACGGCCAGGCGCTAATGGCAGACGGTACCAGGGTAGGGGGCGTTAATTTAACTTCCCTGGCTTTTGACGGGGCCATTCCCGGTTCCTCCTATGTTTTGGTTTTGGCCGTGGTACTCTTCGCCTTTTCAACCATTTTATCATGGTCCTATTATGGACTGCAGTCGTGGAAATACTTATTTGGAAGGAGCAGGTCCATGGACCTCACGTATAAATGTATTTTCTTGCTTTTTACGATTCTTGGAGCGGCCATCACCCTGGATGCTGTCATCAAGTTTTCCGATTCCATGATATTGGCCCTGGTCTTTCCGAACATTATAGGCCTGTTCTTTTTGTTTCCCAAGGTACGGGAGGAATTGCACCGCTACCTCAAAGCCATAAGGGCTCCCAAGACCTAGTAGCGTCCAATTCCCGTAGAAGATGAAAGCAGTCCCCAAGGGACCTCTACGGAGATCCACAGTGCATGATGTATAAATGATGTAGGGTGCTACTGCAGTTATGAACCCAATAAATAGTAATTTGGCTTGTTGTATAAAACGTCCCGAAGGACTTTATTTGTGAATCGGTTAAGGAGGGATGCTTTGTTAAACTCCCGAAAATTTTATCTGGAACGGTATGAAAAGGGCCCTGTACTTTCTTTTTTTTCTTTCTTTGTTTCCCTTTACCGCAATGGGCCAGAATGTAGTGCCCCCAGTATACAACTATAAGATTTTTGAGTATAAAGGAGCCAGTAAGAATTGGGGACTGACCGTGAACGCAGAGGGGGAACTTTTTGTGGCCAACCATATGGGGCTGCTCTATTTTAACGGGGAACAATGGAGCCTGAACAAACTGCCCAACAAAACAATCATCCGTTCCGTGGCCTGCGTAGGCGATAAAATATATACTGGATCCTACGAAGAGTTCGGGTTTTGGAAAAAAAACGATTTTGGATTGTTGGAGTATACCTCGCTTACCCATTTGATCAGCGGGCATACCTTCACCAGCGAGGAGTTTTGGGAGATTGTACCTTTTAAAAATTCCATTTTACTTCGAACCTTCTCCTCTATCTATATCTATGAGGACAATACGGTAACAGTGGTAGATCCTTATTCGATCATGACAGATATCATCATCAAGGACGAAAGGGTGATCATTGGAGGCGGAAGCGATGGCCTGTTTGAGTTGATTGATAAAAAACTGGTACCTCTTAACAACCAAGACCTACTGCGTGGTAAGACTATTACCGATATGACTTTTCTGGGCAATGACCTCCTTATTGGTACAAAACTAAACGGCTGTTATATTTTTAAAGGGGACCGACTTTCTCCCTGGGACACGAAGCTCAATACCGAATTGAAGCAGCAGCAACTTAACAAAATGATTAAGCTCGATACGGGCAAGATCGCTTTCGGAACCATCAAAAATGGCGTTTACTTTTATGATGAGGCCAGTGGGGAAGTGGATAACCTGAACAAAAAAACCGGACTTCAAAACAACACCGTCCTTTCCATGGGGCAGTTTAGGGAACAGCTGTGGGTGGGACTCGACAATGGAATAGATAGGATCAAGTTAAACCATCCCATTACCTACTTCACTGATTTTTCGGGAGTCTTGGGAACGGTCTACGATATTGCCTTCCACGAGGGACTCTTGTACCTGGGCAGCAATACCGGTATTTATTATTTTGAGGACGATGAGTTAAGGTTTGTGAATGGTTCCCAGGGCCATGTATGGGACCTGGAGGTCGTAGATGGCGACCTGTTATGTGGGCATAATACCGGGACCTATAGGATAGAAGAGGGCGAATTACAAAGAATCTCCACGATAGCGGGGGGGTATGAAATTGCCAAGGTTCCGGAGCAGGGCGAGACCCATGTGCAGGGCACGTATAGCGGACTGGCCAAATACAAAAAGGAAAAGGATGGGTCCTGGAACGTGGAGCGGGTGCGTGGAATAGATTTCCCCGTAAAGCAATTGTGCTTTGAAGACCCTTCTACCATTTGGGTGGCCCATCCATACAAAGGATTCCATAGGATAAAAATCGATGGCCGATACAACAACATACTGGACACCAAGGAGTTTGATCAGTCCGTGATTCCCAATAATTATAATATTAAACTATTTAATATCAAGAACCAGATCGTTTTTTGCAGCGAGGGCGTATGGTATAAATATGATCCAATTTTGGATAGTATCCTTCCCTTTAGGGAATTTGATCCCTACAAAAACATGCAGCTCATCTATCATGACGATTATTTCTGGTTTGTGGACAATGAAGGCACCAAGGAAATCATCTATACCGATTTTAAAAACGACAGTCTGGTCATTGCAGATCCCCAGTTGAGGCAGCGCTTGGTTCCGGAATCGCAGAATATCATCAAATCCAATGATTCCACCTTTTTCTTTACCCTTGGCGACGGTTTTGGAAAAATAGAGTTGTATAAACTGCGGAAGCAACTGCAGCATTTTGTTCTGCCAACACCAAAACTCAGTGCTTTCATGGATGAGAAGAAACCTTATCCCTTACAGGCCTCTTCCATAGAAATTCCTTTCAAGGACGCACAGGAAGTAACCATCAAAGTTGCTTCACCAGCACTTATAGAGCCCCGTTATTACTATGAATTGATAGGGTCCGAAACCTATTCCTCTTACGTCGACAGCGGGACCATTAGTTTTCAGAACCTGCCCTATGGGGATTACCAACTCAAGGTGTCCACGGTGAGTATGGATAACAACACTTCCGTTCCAAATACCATAAACTTTAGTATAGCCAGCCCTTGGTATCTGTCCAAACCCAGTATGGCCCTGTACTTGGCCATGGTTATAGGGGGAATTGCCCTGGTTCGGGGATACAACAGGAGAAAGCTCGGTAGAAAAGAACAGGAGCTTATGGAGGAGATGGAAAAGGAGCACGAAAAAAGATTGGCAGAACTGGAAAAGGAAAAATTGGCCAAGGAGATCAAACAAAAACAGAAAGAGCTGGCGGGAACCACCTTGAATATTGCAAAAAAGAACGAGATGTTGCTCGAACTCAAAAATATGCTCGTACTCAACAAGGACAAGTTTTCCAATTCGCAGCGGTACCGCTCCTTTGTCAAAAGATTGGACAATTCGGTTAAGGACAAGGAGGACTGGAAAAGGTTCGAGCTCAATTTTAAGGAGCTGCACGAAGACTTTTTCGAAAGACTCTTAAGGGAATATCCCAGACTTACCCCCAAGGACCTAAAGCTGTGCGCCTATCTTAAAATGAACCTTTCCACCAAAGAGATCGCCCCCTTGATGGCCATTACGATACGGGGCGTGGAAATTCATCGCTACAGGCTCCGAAAAAAACTTAAGATAGACAGTTCCGAGAACCTTTCCAATTTCCTAATAACCTTTTAGGACGTCCCATACCTTAGGATAGCTTTAAGATTTCCCTTTATCGACTACATCATTACCGCATCACAATGTTAAATTTTTAGATTTCTTTACAGACTTCGCTACTGCAAAACCCGTAATCATATGGCTTACCACCGCATATTTCGCTGATGTATTTTTTATGTAGCAGCTGTACCCGGTATGGCGGGCCCACTTTGGTAATTTAGCAATAATCTAACTCAATTATTAAACTATTATGAAAATTAGAACTTCATTAGTATTAATCTTATTGGTATTGTTCGGGTTTACCACTTGGGCCCAAAATACAATAAGGGTATCGGGAAGTGTTTCCGATGACCAAGGACAACCCTTACCGGGGGCCAGTGTCATCATTGAAGGCACTACGACAGGTACGCAGACCGATTTTGATGGGAATTTTGTCCTAGAGAACGTTCCCGGAAATGGCACTTTGGTCATCAGCTATATCGGTTTTGTTACGCAAACGGTACAGATAAACGGAAGGAGTACCATTACGGTGGCCCTGGCTACGGATACCCAGGCTTTGGCCGAGGTGGTCGTTATAGGGTATGGTACCCAACGCAAGGAGGACATTACCGGTTCCATCGAGGTCGTTACCGGCGAACAAATTTCCAGACAACCCAATGCCAATCCCTTAAGCTCCGTACAGGGTAGGGTGGCAGGAGTTACCATCAACAATTCCGGACGCCCTGGAGAAGCACCTAACGTACGGATCAGAGGAATAGGAAGTGTTAGTAACGCCGATATCCTTTATGTGGTGGATGGGGTGCTTACTAATGATATACAGTACCTAAACCCAGCGGATATTGAAAGTATGAGTGTCTTGAAGGATGCCTCAAGTTCTGCCATTTATGGGATACGCGCGGCAAACGGGGTCATTGTGATCAAGACCAAAAAAGGCAAAGCAGGAACAGAGGAAGTATCCTTTTCTTACGATGGCTTTATCGGCTTTCAGCGGGTTACCAATGTGCCCGATTTGGTCAATGCCAGCCAGTATGTGGAACTCTTCAATGAAAAACAGGCCTTTGAGGGCTCTGACACCAGGATTAGTGTCGCCGATTTTGATGGGGACACGGATTGGTTCGACGAAATATTGCGGAGCGCACCGCTGACCACTTCGCACAATGTATCCATAACAGGGTCTTCGGCGAAAACAAGATATTATGTTGGTGTGGGCTACTTTGGACAGGAAGGGATTTTGGATGCGGGAAACAATATCAACTCCGGTGACGATTTTAGAAGATTGACGGGGAGGATAGGTCTGGACATCGACCTGAGTAAATACGTTACCATAGGCGGTTCTGTGGCCTATACGGATACCCAAAACAACTTGGCCAATGAGCCCTTTTATCAGGCCTTTATAGCGCCTCCTTTGTTCAACGCTTTCAATGCGGACGGTTCGTACGGCTCAGCCGAGGCGGTAGGAAATTTTGGTAATCCAAGGGCCACGCTCGACTTCTTCCGGGGAAAGGCCAAAGGAAATAGGGTGCTGTCCAATATCTATACGGAAATCAGCCCCATTGAGGAATTGAAGGTCCGTGTTAGTTTTTCCGGGGATTTTTCCTCGAGCAGAAATTTCAGATATACGCCAGAATTTCGGGTAAACGACGCGCAGCAATCTCCTGTCAGTAGGTTGGAAAGAAATCAATTTGAAAATGACAACTGGCTTTGGGAAAATACGGTAACCTGGCAAAAGGCCATTGGAAAGCACGATATTACCCTACTAGGAGGTTTCTCCCAAGAAGAGCGGATCTCCTTTAGATTGCAGGGGTTTGCCAACGAGGTGGATTTCAACGGGGATGATGCGGTCTTGTTTTTGGACCTTGGAAATGCAGATACCGAGGAGGTCAATGATCAAGGCTCAAAAATTAGGTTCCAATCGCTCTTTGGAAGGTTACAGTACAAGTTTGACAACAAATACCTATTGAATGCAACGATCAGGAGAGATGGCTCATCGAGCTTCCCATCGGAGAACAATACCGAAGTCTTTCCCTCTGTTGGTGTGGGTTGGGTAATAAACAACGAAGCCTTTATGGAAAATTCAGGCATTACCACGCTAAAGTTAAAAGCCAGCTGGGGCCAGTTGGGGAATGCCAATGTACCTAGGGGTTTTGACGTCACCGCAACAGACCCGACAGTTACCTTCTTTGGCGGTCAGGCAGCACCCAGCAGATCCATCAGCGAGTTTTCGGATCCCAGTATTTTCTGGGAAATTGTGGAGGAGTACGATGTAGGACTGGAGTTTGGATTGCTCGATAACAGGCTTACTGGGGAGGTCAATTATTACAACAGGGAAACACAAGATGCCGTATTCCGCATCTCCCAATTGGCATCTTCAGGGGCTACCAATGCCCAACTACTGACCAATTCAGGTAGCTTTGAGAATACCGGGGTGGAGGTTTCCCTTAATTGGGCCGATGATATCTCCGACGATTTTCAATACAGCGTCTATGGAAATTTGACCACCATCAGCAACGAGATTACCGAAATTCTGGGAGCCTCATTCCTGAACACCGGCGATGCTTTGTTTGGCAACCCGATCATTCGTCTCGAGGAAGGCGCCGAGGTAGGCTCATACTATGGTTTTGTTACCGATGGGGTAATAGAAACAGAGGCCGAGGCAACCGCCTTGGGATCCAGGGTAGGAGCCTTCAGATTTCAAGATCGAAACGGTGATGGCCTTATCGGAGAGGATGACAAGACGTTTCTTGGCAGCCCCATTCCCGAATTCACGTACGGATTTGGATTTGGACTCAATTATAAAAACATGGACTTCGCCATGGATTTCCAAGGAGTAGCCGGAAATGAGATTTACAATTTTAACAGGAATTCCAGATTTGGAAATGAAAGTTGGGATTTGGATTTTTATGAAAATCGATGGACTCCGGGAAGCAACGTAACCGACTATCCGGCACCCAACTCGGATCAAAATTCCTCAAGACCCAGTAATTTCTATGTGGAAAAAGGGGATTATTTTAGAATACGGAACATACAATTGGGCTATACCCTGCCTGATACCATCTTTGGTGATAAAGCCCTTTGGAAAAGCCTGCGCATTTATTTTAATGCACAGAATCCATTGACCATCTTTAGCTACAATGGCTTTTCCCCCGAAATTAATGGCGGTGGTGTTAGTTTCAACCGCGATGCAAATAGCTTCATCGGAGATAATAACAACCCCGAGCGTATTGTGGTCAATGCGGGTATCGATAATAACGTATATCCCTTGTCGGCCACTTATAATTTAGGGGTAAGCTTAAAATTTTAAAACCTAACTCGCTCCTGTTTTACAGGAGCATAAAATGACACCTATGAAAAAAGTAATCACACTAATATGTTCTTGCGTGGCCCTTTTGGCCTGCGAAGAAGATTTTTTGGAAATTCCTTTGGAGGATGCTACGCCGGCAGAGGAGTTTTTTGTGACCCAGGAACACGCCCTTGAGGCTGTAAATCAGATGTATGCCTATCAGATAGAATGGTTTACCTCAGGATTTCCATACACGGGGGTGCTGCAAATTCCCTCTGATGATTCGGACAAGGGAAGCAACCCGGGAGATGCTGCCTTTCTGAACGATTTTAACAATTTTACCTTTAATTCTTCCGCCTTCCTATTTGATAATTACTGGACCGGACAGTTTAGGGGCATCAACTATGCCAATCAAGTCCTGGCCAATGTACCTAACATTTCCATGGATGAAAGCCTTAAAACGAGGTTGTTGGCCGAAGCAAGATTCTTTAGGGGTTATCACTATTTTAATTTGGTAAGAGCCTTCGGTGGGGTTCCCCTTTATGAGACCTTGCCCGAGGACGGTATTTACAACATTCCAAGAAATTCTGCCGATGAGGTATATGCGCTGGTCATAGCCGACTTAACGCAAGCTGCGGAAGGTTTGCCCGTGTCCTATAGTGGCGCGGATGTCGGCAGGGCCACACAAGGAGCTGCAAAGGGCTTTTTGGCAAAGGCCTATATGTATCGGGGCGACTGGGCGCAGGTATTGTCGCTCACCGAAGAAGTAAAGGGTCTGGGGTATGATCTGTTTCCGGATTACTATCAATTTTTCCGTCCCCAGAACGAATACAATATAGAATCCATCTTTGAAGTGCAGTCCACCGCGGATGGAAACTGTCAGGCCGATTCCCAATACGGTCAACATCAAGGGGTAAGGGGACAGTTTGGTTGGGGCTTCAACTCACCTTCCGAAGATTTGGTCAATGCCTACGAGCCTGGAGATCTTCGCATGGACGCCACCATACTTTTTGTGGGCGAAACTACCCCCGAAGGCGATTTGATCACCGCCGGGAACAATCCGGACAATCCTATTCGGTATAATCAAAAAACGTACATTCCTGAAGTTGACCATAGAAGAAACAACTGCAGGCAAAATGCGGATGCCAATTTGAAAATTTTACGTTTTGCCGATATTTTATTGATGAATGCGGAAGCCAACAACGAACAGGGCAACGCTGCGGCTGCCCTGCAAAGTCTTAATCGGATCAGAACCCGAGCCGGACTTGCAGATTCCAACACCACGGATCAAGCCGCATTGCGCATGGAGATATGGAGGGAAAGACGTGTGGAACTCGCTTTGGAAGGCGATCGTTTTTTGGATTTGGTACGGCAAGGTAGGGCCGGCGAAGTGCTACGTGCCCATGGTACACAGTTTACGGATGGTGTGCACGAACTATTTCCCATACCTGCAAACCAAATTTCATTGAGCAACGGCGTTCTAGAACAAAATCCAGGATATTAAAACGATATATGAAGGAGTTAGTTAAGTTAGGTTTGAGTTTAGTTTTGTTGGCTGTTGCACCCTTAGTAGCGGGGTGCAATGGCCCTAAAACTACCAAGACCGAAGATACAGTGGTATCCGAGGAAACCACGGATCCCAATACCATGTCGCTTACCGATGAGGAACTTATGGACAAAGTACAGCGGCAAACCTTCGATTATTTTTGGGACGGGGCAGAACCCGTATCGGGCTTGGCCCGAGAACGTATCCATCTGGATGACATCTACCCCTCTAACGATAGGGATGTCATAACCACCGGCGGTTCGGGCTTTGGACTTATGGCCATTTTGGTAGGCGTAGAACGGGGCTTTATTACGCGAGATCAGGCCCTGGAACGCTATGAACGAATCATGGATTACCTGGCCAAGGCAGATCGGTTCCATGGCGCGTGGCCCCATTGGTTGCACGGCCCCACCGGAAAGACCAAACCGTTCAGTACCAAGGACGATGGCGGGGATTTGGTGGAAACCGCCTTTTTGATTCAAGGACTACTCACCGTACATGAATATTTTAAGGAAGGCAATGCCAGGGAAAAACTACTAACGGAAAACATTCAAAAACTTTGGGAAGAAGTAGAGTGGGACTGGTACACCAAAGGGGGCGAAGAGGTGCTGTATTGGCACTGGAGCCCCAACTATGCCTGGGAGATGGATTTTCCCGTAGGGGGGTACAACGAAGCCCTCATTATGTACATTTTGGCAGCGGCATCACCAACGCATGCCATAGAAAAAGAAGTGTACGAGAAAGGATGGGCCCGGAGCGGGAGTATAACACAGGATACGGACCTTTATGGCTTGAGGACCGTATTGGACCATTATGAAAACGATAGTTCCCCTGTAGGCCCGCTCTTTTGGGCCCATTATTCCTACTTGGGCCTGGATCCCAACGGACTTAACGATCAATTTGGGGATTATTGGAAACTCAATACCAATCATGCCCTTATCCACTACAAACATGCCCTGGAGAATCCTATGGGCTACCAAGGGTATGGGGAAAACATGTGGGGATTTACCTCTAGCTATTCCATGAAAGGATATTCGGCCCATCGTCCGGATAGGGATTTGGGGGTTATATCGCCCACGGCTGCCCTTTCCTCCACGCCCTATACACCGGAACAGAGCCTTAGGTTCCTTAGGCATATGTACGAAGAGCAGGACAGCCTCATTGGAAAATACGGGCCTTACGATGCTTTTAGCTTTACCCACAATTGGTATTTACCTCGATATTTGGCCATTGATCAAGGCCCTATCCCCGTGATGATCGAAAACCACAGGAGCGGTCTGCTTTGGAAATTGTTCATGCAAAATGAAGAAGTCCGCGCGGGATTGGAGAAATTGGGATTTCAATATGACCTATGATTACTCGTATTTGCCGAAACAATTTCTAAATGTCCCATGGACAAGGACAGCGCAATAATAAATCCAAAATCTTACCGATGAACATTATTAAAAAGACCTTTCTACCTTTTCTGTTTCACCTTGCCATCCTTTACCCACTTCTTGGGCAGACCAAAAGTGAAATTCCCCTGGTGCAGGAGCTGCTTCAGAAAATGACCCTGGAAGAAAAAATTGGGCAGCTGAACTTGCTTACCCCTGGCGGCGGCGTAGCCACGGGAGCAGTGATAAGCCAAAACGTAGAAGAAAAAATAAAGGCGGGACAGGTAGGCGGATTGTTTGGTATTGCAGGTCCGGCGAAGATCCGGATAGTACAGGAACTTGCAATACGGCAAACACGGCTAAAAATTCCGTTACTTATCGGTTCCGATGTGATACACGGATATAAGACCACTTTCCCCATTCCCTTGGGCTCGTCCGCCTCCTGGGACATGGAGCTTTTGGAACGGGCCGCACGCATGGCGGCAAGGGAGGCTACCGCAGATGGTATTAATTGGAATTTTTCGCCCATGGTCGATATTGCAAGGGATCCCAGATGGGGGCGTATCGCAGAAGGGGCAGGGGAGGACCCTTACTTGGGTTCGGCCATTGCCGCAGCCATGGTACGGGGATATCAGGGAGAAGACCTCTCGGACTCCACCACTATGATGGCCTGTGTAAAACACTTTGCACTCTACGGAGCATCCCAAGCCGGTAGGGATTACCACTCGGTGGACATGGGTAGGGTAAAGATGTTTAACCAATACCTTCCACCCTACAAGGCCGCAATAGATGCGGGAGCAGCCAGTGTCATGACTTCCTTCAATGATGTGGACGGTGTGCCGGCTACGGGAAACCGTTGGCTGCTTACCAACTTACTCCGTGATACATGGGGGTTCCAGGGATTCGTGGTCTCTGACTATACTTCGGTCAACGAAATGGTGGCCCACGGATTGGGGAACCTACAGACCGTATCCGCACTTTCCCTAAAGGCCGGTCTGGATATGGACATGGTGGGCGAAGGTTTTCTGACCACCCTTAAAAAATCGGTGGATGAGGGCAAGGTCACCGAGGAGGAAATTACCCGTGCATGTCTTCGGATTTTGGAGGCCAAATATAAATTGGGACTTTTTGAGGACCCCTTTCGATATTTGGACGACAGTCGGCCCAAAAAGGATATCCTCACCGCAGAACATCGCGAACTGGCCCGTGAAATTGCCTCCCGGTCCTTTGTGCTCCTTAAAAACCATCAGGATGTTCTCCCCTTAAGAAAAAAAGGTGAAATAGCATTGGTAGGGCCCTTGGCCGATAGCCGTAACAATATGTTGGGCACCTGGGCCCCCACGGGAAACCCCAACTTGGCCGTTACCATTTTGGAAGGACTCAAGAAAGCGGCTCCGAACAGCTCCATACGGTATGCCAAAGGAGCCAATATCACAGATGACGTTGAACTGGCCAAACGGGTAAACGTCTTTGGCCCCCGGGTGGTTATCGATGAGCGAACACCGGAAGTGCTATTAAAAGAGGCCATTGATCTCGCCAAACAATCGGACATAGTGGTTGCCGTGGTGGGTGAGGCGACCGAAATGAGCGGGGAAGCGGCTAGCAGAACCAACCTATCCCTGCCTAAGGCCCAGAAAAAAATGATTCAGGCCCTAGTGGAGACGGGAAAACCTATAGTCCTGGTCCTGATGAGTGGACGGCCCTTGGTCATTTCCGAGGAATTTGAACTTCCCGTGAGCATTTTACAGGTGTGGCATCCTGGCGTAGAAGCCGGAAATGCTGTGGCCGATGTGCTCTTTGGCACTTACAATCCATCTGGGAAGCTTACCGCTACCTGGCCCAGGAATGTAGGTCAGATTCCGATCTACCACAGCGTAAAACATACGGGACGGCCCCCGGCGACCGGGGAGTTTAAAAAATTCCGGTCTAACTATTTAGATTCGCCCAACACACCCCTTTTCCCCTTTGGTTATGGTCTTAGCTATACTACGTTTACCTATTCGGATCTGCATCTGGACAAAACTGAAATTGGTCCGGACGAATCCTTGATCATCGGGCTAACCCTCACCAATACTGGGGATTTTGACGGAGAGGAAGTGGTTCAACTTTACCTCCGGGATATGGAACGCAGTATCACCCCGCCCGTAAAACAACTTAAGGGATTTAAAAAGGTATCTGTACCTAAGGGTGAAAGTGTCCAGGTGACCTTGACCCTATCCCCGGAGGACCTGAAATTTTACAATGGCGAATTGCAATTTGTAGCGGAACCTGGAGACTTTGAAGTGTTCGTTGGGACAGATTCGGATAGTTCTTTGAAAGCCTCCTTTACGCTAAAATAGATGAACAGTGGGCAGTAAACAATGAACAATAAACAATTAGCAATAAACAATGTTCCGTTCCTAAACAGTAAACAGTAAACAGTAAACAGTAAACAGTAAACAGTAAACAGTGAGCAGTAGGCGCCAAGGATTGATGGTAGGCGGTAATGAATGAACACTTGGCAGTGAACGGTAAACAAGAAACCAGAGACCAGAGACCAGAGACAGTGAACAGTAGGCAGTAGGCAGTAAACAATGAACAATAAACAATTAGCAATAAACAATGTTCCGTTCCTAAACGGTAAACAGTAAACAGTAAACAGTGAGCAGAGGGCAGTAGACAGTGGGTAATGGTGCCAGAGATTCCTCGCAGGCTCGGAATGACAAATCAATGCGTATTGTCATTCAGAGCGTAGCGCAGTGGAGCGAAGAATCTCAAACAGTGGGCAGTAGGTGGTGAACCATTAACAATGAACAATTCCCAGTAAACGAGAAACATGAAACTGTCAGCAGTGAACGCCAAATAATTTGCAACAATCAAAAAATATGGCCGATTCTTAAACCTTAAACCTTAAACCTTAAACCTTGAACCTTGAACCTTGAATTTGTCCCTTGAACTTGACACTTGAAAAAATAATTATGTACCGAAAAATAGCATGGGCCCTTGTATTCCTTCTTGGTTGGGCCTGCAAGGATTCCCATCCTGCGAAGAAATCGGAGTTGGGGCCTCCTAATATCATTTTTATCATGTCCGACGACCACGCCGCCCAAGCGATTGGTGCCTATGGTCATCCCTTGGCAAAATTGGCTCCTACTCCCAACATTGATCGCTTGGCCAAGAATGGGGCCCTTTTCCAAAACAGTTTTTGCACCAATGCCATATGTGGACCCAGCAGGGCCGTGATCCTGACTGGAAAGCACAGCCATATCAACGGGTTTCGGATGAACGGGGAGCGCTTCGACGGTAGGCAGGCAACCTTGCCCAAGCATTTGCAAAAATTGGGCTATCAAACGGCCATTGTGGGTAAATGGCACCTCCATGGGGAGCCCACCGGTTTCGATTATTGGGACATTGTGAACGACCAGGGAAATTACTACAATCCAGAATTCATCCAGGGCAAGGATACTGCCGTGGTAAACGGCTATGTTACCGACATCATTACGGATAAAAGTTTGGATTGGTTACGACAAAGGGAGTCTGACGATGCCCCCTTTTTCCTGATGGTACACCATAAGGCCCCGCACCGCAACTGGATGCCGGCATTGCGGCACGTGAACAAATACGATTCTGTCACTTTTCCTCTGCCGGAGTCCTTTTTTCCCGAGTTTGTGGACCAGCAGGCAGCCTCGGAACAACAGCAGACCATCTACAGCGATATGTACGAGGGGCACGATTTAAAGATGACGAAAGCCTATGGAAGTACGGCATTGGCCCATAATCCCTGGCCTACGGATTTTGACCGCATGACCCCACAGCAGCGCAAGGCCTGGGATAAGGCTTATCTACCTAAAAACAATGCGATGCACAGCGCCAATTTATCGGGAGAGGAGCTTGCCGTATGGAAAGGACAGCGGTATTTACAGGATTACCTGGCAACCATCGCAGCGGTGGACGAGGGTATCGGAGAAGTTCTGGACTATTTGGAGGAGCACGGATTGGCAGAAAATACCTTGGTGGTGTACACCTCCGATCAAGGATTCTACTTGGGGGAGCGCGGTTGGTTCGACAAGCGCTTTATGTACGAGGAATCCCTGAGGATACCGCTGCTTATGCAGTGGCCGAGTGTCATCGCCCCCGGTACAAAGATCGAAGCCATGGTACAGAACTTGGATTTTGCTCCCACTTTTCTCGATTTTGCAGGCGGGCAAGAAGAAAGTAAGGTTATGCAGGGCGCGTCCTTTAGAAAGGTATTGGAGGGTTCGGACGAGGCCGATTTTAAAGAAGCAATATACTACCACTACTACGACTATCCGGCCTTTCATATGGTAAAAAAACAGTACGGAATTCGGACAAAAAGGTATAAATTGATCCATTTTTATGACGATATTGACACCTGGGAATTTTATGATTTGCAAAAAGACCCCAGGGAAATGTATAATGCCATCAACGATACGGAGTACATAGAGGAAATTGCCATGATGCACTTAAAACTGGATAGCCTCCAAAAACGGTACAAGGTAACGGAGCGCGAATTTGAGACCTCCCCTAAAGAAAAGGTACAAAAGGCGTACAAAGCTTTTGAGCGTTTAAAGGGAAAAGCGGACAATTCGGGGCAGTGAACAATGAGCAATTAACAATAAACAATTAGCAATAAAAAATGGCAGTAGTCAGAGATCGGTTATGAGTTGAACCCTATTCGCTCTACGTTCAAGGACCGATGGTAAGTTCTACGTGTTAAATTTAAAGTTCGACCCTCGTGATTCTAAATTCATTATTCCCAGTTCCAAGTAGCTCCTTCCCTTTGTTAAGGGAAGGTGGCCCCGACCGAAGCAAAGTGAGTGTTGGGGGCGGAAGGGTAGTAAAGAAAGAATGACATGTCCTAGGCAGGCAGGCGCTGAGCAAAGCGAGGCGAAGAATCTCAAAGCTTTCACCATCAACCAAAAACCTGAAACAGTCGGCAGTAAGCAGTTGGCAATGCGCTCGGCGTATGGCGCGATGCATTTTATCCGGCAGTAGGCGGTGACAAGCAGTGAACAATGAACAATGAACAATTATCAATAAACAATTATCAATAAATAATTATCAATTCCTAACTTATAACTTTTAATTCATAATTCTTAACCGGAACTTCCAACTAGCAACCTTCAACCATTGGAACATGATGAAACATACGATATTTCTTTTGACGCTGAGCCTAGTTCAGCTAACGGCTGCACAAGAGCTTGGGTTTATGAGCTACAACATCAAATTTGACGACCCCAGGGACACCTTGAACAACTGGGAGAGTCGAAAGGCCTTCCTCATCTCCCAGCTTAAGGACTACGCTCCGGACATTTTAGGAACCCAGGAAGGCATGATACATCAATTGAGAGATATCGAAAAGGGGCTCGAGGACTACTCGTTTTTTGGTGTAGGGCGGGATCAAGGGAACGAGAAGGGCGAGTTTACCGCTATTTTTTATAACGGTTCTACGGTCGATTTTTTGGAAGGAGACACCTTTTGGCTGTCCAATACTCCCGAAAAACCGTCCAAGGGATGGGATGCCGCATTACCCAGAATCTGTACCTATGGGCGCTTTAAAAGAAAAACCGATGGTAAGGAATTCTACGTGTTCAATACCCATTTTGATCACATCGGCCAACG
The DNA here is from genome assembly GCF_050589645.1 of Eudoraea algarum. Lineage (NCBI taxonomy): Bacteria > Pseudomonadati > Bacteroidota > Flavobacteriia > Flavobacteriales > Flavobacteriaceae > Eudoraea > Eudoraea algarum. Next base: position 432,184 of record NZ_JBNGOQ010000005.1, read on the forward strand.
GGCCAGGGAAGAAAGTTCAAAACTGATCTTAGCGCAGATCAATGTGTTGAACACCCAAAAGGTTCCGGTGGTATTGATGGGAGATTTTAACCTTGAGGCTAATAGCAGGGGTATTCGTTTGATCCAAAACAAAATGTTGGATACCCATGTCACTGCAGGAGCTAATGCCCATGGACCGGAGGGCACCTTTAATGGCTTTGATTTTCACAAACCCGTGGAACGAAGGATCGATTTTATCTTTATCAGCAAAAACGATTTTGTAGTCCTCAAAAGCGCTATCATAAACGAAGCAAAGGGGGAGCGTTACCCTTCTGACCATTTTCCTGTATTCACAAGTTTACACCTCAAAGACAAATAGGGCACAGGCGGCCACCTATACCATACCCATAACCGTCTTTGCGCAGAGGACCACCATGACAACCCCAAAGATATATCTCAGGATAGGCGGTGACGTTCTATGGGCTACCCGAACACCGAAAGGTGCGGAGACAAATACCCCAAACAAAATAGGAAGGACCAGACTAAGGGAAATATAGCCGTATTGATGGGAAAGTACCTGGGACACTACAGCAGGGGACCCAAGGTTCAGATAGCTGATGCTGACCCCCATGGCGATGAGCAACACTACCCCAATGGATACGGAACTTGCCCTTTTAATAGGAATGCGAAAAATATCGGTCAGGGACGGAATAACCACAATACCTCCACCAAAACCAGATAGTGCTGTGGTAATACCGGTAAAAATACCCAGTCCGCCAAAGGCGAAGCTATTGGGCCGATGTCCGTGGCGGTCCGGACTTATGCCGGGATGTTTGTAAAAAAGAAATCGGACAGCGACCAAGAAGACCATAATCAAGAAAAGGATGTCAAAATAAATTTTGTCGTACCAAAGGGAAGTTTTGACGATTTCGGACATGCCATAACCGGCGATAATCGCCGGAATCCCAATGAGCAGCACTTCCCGGGGATAAAAATTCTTGACCCGATATTGCTTATAGCTTACGGATAGCCCATTAAAAACGGTGATGAAGAGCGAATGGGCAATAATATATTTTACCAATTCCTGTCCTTCGATACCGAATGAGGCCAGCATCAGGTCCAAGACCGGAATCAGGATAACATTGCCTCCAGTACCCATAAGTCCGGAGTAAAAACCATTGGCCATCCCCAACAAGAATAATAAAAGGACAAGGCCAAGCGTCATCTCGGGGCGTGGTATTTACCGGATTGCATAGGCTGGAATCTAAAGGTTTATGGTATCCCTAAAGATAGCCATTTTAACCACTATACGGTACACCTTCCGGTTCACATAAAATTAACCAATTGCTCATGCCTTCTTAACCCCCCCTTGGGCAAAGGGATTGTATTTTTGGAGTGCCTTTCATAGAGGCACGTTCTTAATGGAGTTAGTTTGAGTTAGTCTTGCGAAACCGGTGGAAACATCGGTTTTTTTTGTTGTAGCTTGATGGTAGATCTCTGGGCTTTAAGCGGCGTGGTCTTCCCAAATCAACGCTGCAGCACCACATATGGCCGTGGTCTTGGGAGGTAGGCCAGAAAGGAGCAGTTTTACCTTCCCCTTGTAGATATCCAGCAAGTATCCCTCAAAATGTTTTTTTAGCGGATCGATGATCCATTTGCCGCTATTGATCAGACCGCCCATAAGAAAAAAGGCCTCGGGTTGGGTAAAGGCAGTAAAGTTGGCCAGGGCCAGCCCTAAAATATCGGCGGTATAATCAAAGGCCCTAAGGGCAATGGGATCTCCCTCTTCTGCGGCCTTGGTAATATCCTCTCCGTGCAGATCGTTATAGGCTACCGACCTAAACCGGCTCTCATCCATGTGCTTGCTGAGCATATAGAGTATGGTGCGTTTAAGACCGGTGGCCGACACATAGGCCTCCAAGCCACCCTTGACCCCCAGGCCTGTTTCCCGGCCATCACCAAGGGTCATGTCTACATGTCCCAATTCGCCTGCAAAACCATCATAGCCATCTATAAGCATTCCGTTGGCTACAATACCGGCACCAAATCCGGTACCTAGGGTAATGGCGATAAAATCGGTCATGCCCCTGGCATTTCCAAAGAGCATTTCTCCTAGGGCCGCGGCACTGGCATCGTTCATAATCTTCATGGGCAGCGGAATGCGCTCCTTTAATTTATCCAGAATCGGTACGCGGCCCTTCCATGCCAAATTGGAAGCGTTTTCAATGGTCCCGTTTCTACTGGAAGCATTGGGTGCCCCTATACCACAGCCCAAAAGCTTTAGGTCTTTGGGGAACCGCTGCTCCAGTTCGTGCACACTGTCCCTCACCTTGTCCAGATAGGCTTCCAGGTCTTGGTGTTCCCGTGTTCTGAAGAACATGGATTCCAGGCATTCGCCCTTTTGATTTACGATGCCAATCTTGGTTTTGGTACCTCCGATATCTATTCCGATTACTGCTTCCATACCAAGGTTTAAAATACGGTTTTGCAAGGCAATTTCAAAAGGAAATCCATATAAGATATCATTCATTGGGCACAGTGCATCACCTATCGACCCAAAGCAAGGTATTAGGGAAAATTTGCTGCCTTGGGAAGGAGGTTTGGAATGCAAACCCGGCTTATATGACAAATATCATATTTCCGCGTTTGTCCACCCACTAATTTTACCTCAGAATTCGTCAGGTAAACAACTTTTAAAGAGAGCAGATATGGAAAAAATTTCACGCATTTTGGTCCCCTTTGATTTTTCCGAAACCGCAAAAACCGGTTTGGACTATGCCGTACATTTTGTGGAAGGGCACGACGATATGGAAATCGTACTATGCTACGTGTCCGATAACCCGGATATGGAACGCCTACAGCAGGAATTTGAGCGTACGCGCACCTCTTATGGCCCCAACTTTAGATCGCCCATGAGTTGGGTAGTGGGCAAGGAGCCCTTGACCGACTCTATCCTGCACATACGCGAGACTAACAATATTGATTTGATCATTATGGGTACCTCGGGCAGTGCTGGTAGTAGCACAGAGAATACCCATGCCTCAAAGCTAGTATTGGAAGCAGATTGCCCCGTTCTCACGGTACAAGGGAGCGCAGAAGAGTTTAAGTTAAAGAACATAGCCTTGGTACTTGGCAAGGACAAGATTGAGGATGTGGAAGTCTTGGCAACGCTCTTGGAAGTGGCCCGTAGGTTCAATGCCATGGTCCACGTGCTTACCGTACAAAATGAACCGGGAGTTTATGGGTATTCCAAAGCCGATGAAAGTAATGAGAATGTGCTGGAGTACTATCTGGAAAATTTTTATTCACACCATATGTTTATGGAAAATCCTGATGTGGTGGCCGGCATCTTTAACTATGCCGAGGAGAAGGATATTGATCTGATTGCTATTCTGCCCAGAAACCACAGTAAAAAAGCGGAACCTTCCGAAGGCCTTTTGACCAAGGAACTTACCGTTCGTTCCAAAGTGCCCGTATTGGCCATCGATTGATAAAACACGCAAACATATGTTTGAAGTATTGCTGATATTAGGGTTCACTATTCTATTGTTTATATGGGGCAAATTCCCACCCGATGTGGTGGCCCTGATATCCATGTTGGCCCTTTTCCTGGTAGGCACTTTGGACCTTACCGAGACCCTTAGCGGTTTTAGCAATCCTACCGTAATCATGATTGCAGCCCTTTTTATCATAGGTGAAGGACTCTCCCGAACAGGTTGGACCGCCCTGGCGGGGCAGAAATTCGTATCCTGGGCCGGGAGCAGTATCCCCAAACTGCTGGTAATCGTAACACTGGGCTCAAGCCTATTGTCCGGTTTTGTAAGCAATACCGGTACAGTGGCCGCCTTATTACCGGTAACGGTATCCGCAGCATGGAACGCGGCGACCGTACCCTCAAAATTGCTGATGCCCATCGCTTTTGGTTCCAATACGGGGGGATTGTTGACCCTTACCGGTACCCCGCCCAACATCATTGCTAGCAATGCGTTGTTGGAGCAGGGCGTCGAAGGTTTTTCGTTTTTCGAGTTTGGACTCATAGGTCTGCCGCTACTGATCATCACCCTACTCTATTTTAGGTATCTAGGCTACAGGTTACTTCCTACCAATAAGAGCAAGCACCGTCCGGTAAACCTGGATTCGGAAATGCACAAATGGATAAAGGACTACAGTATTGGGGACAATGTGTATCGTTTTCGTATCCGATCTATGTCGCCCTTGATCAATACCAAGATAAGGGATTGGGATTTTGAGAAGAAGCACAAGGTATCAATTATGCGGTTGCGAAGAAGACACCCCAATCCCCTGAAAAAAATCCCACTTTTTGTAGAGTTCCCTACCCCGGATACCGAAATGCGCTATCATGATATTATCACCGTGAAGGGCAAAGCAGAAGATGTGGACCAAATGATGTTGACCTATAAACTGGGGGTTATCCCCTTAAAGCCTACCAATGACGAACTCAAGGAAGAATTGATCAACCAGGAAGTGGGCCTGTCCCAAATGATCATTACCCCAAATTCGGCTTTCGTGGGGAATACCGTACCCTTGGGGATGTACCTGGACCAGGCGGGCATACAGTTATTGGGCGGTTCTCGAAATAATACTGCCCTTAAGGATACCTTTATTACGATTAAACCCGGTGATGCCTTTATAATTCGCGGCTCCTGGAAGGCCATTGAAGATCTGCAAAAAGCCTACGAGCATTTGGTGATTTCAGGGAGTCCGGAAGCTATGGCCAAGAATGTGGATAAGCTTACACCCAGGTCATACATTGCCTTGGGCACACTTTTGCTTATGATTGTGTTGCTGGTGTTTAAACTCATGCCTGGAGCCGTGGCCGCTTTGCTATGCGCCGGAATTTTAATGCTTTCGGGCTGCGTACCCATTACCAAGGCCTACAAGCGAATCAGCTGGACCAGTGTGGTCATGATCGCCGCCATGATTCCCATGGGCCTGGCCCTGCAAAAAACGGGAATTGCCAAATGGACGGCCAATAGCTTGGTGGATTACCTGGGATCCCTGCACCCAATTGTACTGCTAGGTGGGATTTTTCTATTGACCACGGCCCTTAGCCAGACCATTAACAACTCGGCAACCGCCGTGTTGATGGCCCCCATAGCCCTGGCCGCAGCGGCCACTTTGGGCGTATCTCCCAAACCGTATATGATAGCTGTGGCCGTTAGCGCTTCCACTGCTTTTTTGACCCCGGTGGGGACCACCACCAACGCTATGGTGATGGCTGCAGCCGATTATAGATTTATCGATTATGTAAGAGTAGGGGCCCCTTTGTTGCTCCTGTTTTTCATAACAACTTTAATACTCGTGCCGATTATTTGGCCTTTCTGAACAATAACAATTTAAAAACTAGCATCATGGAAATTATGTCTAACCCCCCTAAAAATACGGACTTGGAGAAGTACGGAATTCGAAACGCAACGGCACACTGGAACCTGGATGCCGCAACCCTACAACGCATTACGGTCAACAAGGGTATGGGAACCGAAACGGAAAATGGTACTTTGTGCATCAATACCGGAAAATTTACCGGGCGTTCGCCAAAGGACCGATTTTTGGTAAAGGATGCCTACACGGCCGATAAGATTTTTTGGAATCGGACGAACAAACCCTTGGATCCCGATAACTTTCAGAAGTTGTACGACGAGGTGGTCAAATACCTATCGGACAAAGAGATTTATGTCCACGATGGCTATGTGGGCGCCGCACCCAAATATCGCATGAATGTGCGCACCATTACGGAGTACCCTTGGTCCAATTATTTTGTCAATAGTATGTTCCTTCGCCTTGAGGAAGAGGAAATTGCGGATTTTAATGAGGATTGGTTGGTGCTCTGCGCTCCTGGCTATGAAGCGCCTGATCCCCAAGCTGTTGGAATACGACAGGGAAACTTCTCCATTCTGGATTTTACAAGAAAGATAGCGCTGGTGGGTGGATCTGCCTATGCCGGTGAAATGAAGAAGGGTGTTTTTACAGCGATGAACCTGGTACTTCCGGTAGAACATAATGTTCTGCCTATGCATTGTTCTGCCAATGTAGGCGAAGATGGGGAAACCGCTATTTTCTTTGGCCTTTCGGGCACTGGTAAAACAACACTTTCTGCAGACCCCAACCGTAAACTGATCGGGGATGACGAGCATGGGTGGACCGCGGAAAACATCATATTTAATTTTGAGGGCGGTTGTTATGCCAAGGTGGTGGACTTGTCCGAGGAGAATGAACCCGATATCTATCGTGCCATTCGTCCAGGTGCCATGTTGGAAAATGTAGTGTTCAAGGAAGGTACCAAAGAAGTGGATTATGAGGACACCTCCATCACCCAGAACACACGGGTCAGTTATCCCATACATCATATCGACAATATCGTTGAACCTTCTTATGCGGGCAATCCGAAGAACATTTTCTTTCTTACCTGTGACGCCTTCGGCGTACTTCCTCCCATATCAAAATTAACACCGGGCCAGGCCGCCTACCATTTTATCTCGGGTTATACGGCCAAGGTAGCAGGTACCGAAGCCGGGGTAAACGAGCCTGTACCCTCCTTTTCCGCTTGTTTTGGGGAACCCTTTATGCCCCTGCATCCCACGGTATATGCCGAGATGTTGAGCAAGAAAATGACAGAGGCCGGGGTAAACGTCTGGTTGATCAATACCGGTTGGAGCGGAGGTCCCTATGGCGTGGGCTCCCGTATCAAACTTAAATATACAAGGGCCATGATATCCGAGGCCATGAATGGAAAACTGGACGATGTGGACTATGAGCAACACCCTATTTTTGGACTGTATATGCCCAAATACTGTCATGGCGTTCCTTCAGAAATGTTGGATCCCATGAACACCTGGCTGCAGAAAGGGGTCTATATCAGTAAGTCTATTCAGCTCGCGCATTCCTTTCATTTGAACTTTGACAAGTTTATCAATCAGGCTTCCGATGAAATTATGCACGGTGGACCCTTGATCGACGCCCATCAGATTATAGATCATAATATTTAAGTCGGCATTTATGAATTAGGTTTGAGAGATTGGGGAATAGCAATGAGGAAATGGGTTATGGGGTTACAGCTTGGACACAGGAAGTTTGACGCTTCGTGGTCAGCGGTGAGCCATACCTTACAATCAAAGCTACTCCCCAAACCTGGAATTTAAGACGTGATACCTGAACTTTAATCCATCAAACTTTAAAGAAATAAACCAATGAAATTTTGTAATTTAAGAGAGTGTAAGGCCAACCCACTGTTCATGTATAAAACCATACTTTATAGCACGTTATGTTTTTTGTTTTGGATAAACTTTGCAAGTGCGCAATTGAAAATTGATGCGGAGGTACGCCCCCGTTTCGAATTTAGGCATGGATTTCAAACGCTTTTTCCAGATAATGTGGATGCTGCCACTTTTGTTTCCCAAAGGACCCGATTGAACACCGGTCTTAACATTGAAAAACTAAATTTCTATATCAGCGTTCAGGACATCAGGGTATGGGGCGATGTGCCACAGCTGAATACCGCAGATAACAACGGTTTTAGTCTGCACCAGGCTTGGGGCGAATTGCTTTTCAGTCCAGAGGTCACATTAAAATTGGGGCGACAAGTATTGAACTATGACGATCAACGGATTTTTGGTGGTGTTGCCTGGGCGCAACAGGCACGAAGCCATGATGTGGCCCTCTTTAAGTATACTAAAGATGGTTTAGTATTCCATTTGGGGGCGGGTTTTAACCAGAATGGGGAGGCACTCACCGGAACCACCTTGACCGTACCAAGGACCTATAAGAGCATCCAATTTGCATGGTTGCACAAGGATTGGGAAAACCTATCAGGGAGCCTCCTTTTCCTGAACAATGGATTACAATTTATAGATGACCTCAATGCGGATAACAATGAAACCAGATATAGCCAAACCGTAGGTACCCATATAAAATACAATCGGGACCGTGTGGGTCTGGTATCCAACCTGTATTATCAGTTTGGAAAGGACGTAAATGACAATGATATAGGTGCTTATCTCTTGGGACTTGAAGGAAGCTACAAGGCTACAGAACAATGGCGGGTGATAGCTGGTGGGGAATGGCAAAGCGGCAATGATAATGGAGCTCCATCCGGTGGTGAGAACGATGCCTTTACCCCTTTTTATGGTACCAACCATAAATTCAATGGATTGATGGATTACTTTTTTGTGGGGAACCATATCAATAATGTGGGGCTGTTTGATCTGTACTTGGGATCTGTGGTTAAGACCAATGAAAAATCGAACCTGAACATTAGGTTGCACAATTTCTCTGCTGCGGCAGATTTGGCCGCTGGAGATTCCAAACAACTGGGCACAGAGTTGGATTTGGTGTATTCGTATGACTTTGTGAAATACGTCAACATAAAGCTCGGATACTCCCATCTTTTTGCGTCCGAAGGGATGGAAATCCTAAAGAACAACTTTGACGACAATACCAACTATTGGGCGTGGGCGATGATCACCATAAAACCTACGCTCTTTACAACACCAATAAATTAAAATGCCGATCAAAAGTTATTTAGCACATCCGCACACAGGAAAAAAAGAGTACCTTATAGAGGCCTTGTCCAACATTGAGGCCTGCGAGGTGCTACCTGCGAATAATGAGGATGTACTAATTCTTGTTACCGAAACAAACAACAAGCAGGAAGAAGATATTTTAAAGGAAAAATTGGAAAAGATTCCCAGCCTAAAATTACTGGCGATGGTTTCCGGATTTGAAACTCCAAAAAACGAATAGGCGCTATGTACCGATCTATATACACCGATAGGAGAAGTTTTATAAAGAAAATGGCCGTTTTATCGGCAATGACCACGGCAGCAGCCATGTTTCCCGGAATCATATTTGCGGAGGAGCAGGAAAAGGGCATTCCCGAGGGTGCCAATCTGGATTGGAAAAAAGCGCCCTGTAGGTTTTGCGGCGTAGGATGCGGTGTCCTTATAGGTACGGAAGCCGGGAAGGCGGTTGCCGTAAAGGGAGACCCGGCTTCTCCGGTAAATAAAGGCCTATGCTGTGTAAAGGGCTACCATTCCATTATGGCGCTATATGGCAAAGATAGATTGACAAAGCCCTTGGTAAAAAAGAACGGTACCTACGTTGAAACTTCCATGCAAGAGGCCTTGGACCTTGTTGCTTCCAAAATGAAAGAGACCGTAAACGACCATGGCAAGGATGCGGTAGCAATTTATGGTTCGGGACAATGGACCATCCCGGATGGTTATGTGGCCTCCAAACTGTTCAAAGGTTGTATCGGCACCAATAACGTAGAGGCCAACGCACGACTTTGCATGGCAACGGCGGTCACCGGATTTTTAACCTCTTTTGGGCTGGATGAGCCCATGGGATGTTACGAGGATATTGATTATGCCGATACCTTTTTCCTGTGGGGCAATAATATGGCCGAAATGCATCCGGTATTGTTCTCCAGATTATTGGATCAACGTTTAAAACGCGGAGTTAAGATTATTGATTTTGCTACACGGACAACGCGTACCAGCATGGCGGCCGATAAATCCATTCTATTCAATCCGCAAACCGATTTGGCCGTTGGCAATGCCATTTGCTATGAGATTATCCGCAACGGGTGGATGAACAAGGCCTTTGTGGAAGAACATTGCAATTTTAGCAAGGGACTCACCAAGATGGGGTACGGCCTGGAGGACCACTATAAATTTACCGACAAGCCGGAAAAAATCAATTTTGAGCAGTATAAGACCTTCCTGGAAGACTATTCCCCGGAAAAAGTTGCTAAGCTTTCAGGGGTATCCGTAAAGGACATCAAATATATGGCGGCACATTTTGGCGATCCCAATAAAAAGGTGATGTCCTTTTGGTGTATGGGCATGAACCAACATTCCCGTGGCACCTGGATCAACAATATCGTATACAACATTCACTTGCTTACGGGTAAAATTTCCACACCGGGCAATAGTCCGTTTTCACTCACTGGACAACCCAGCGCATGTGGCACGGTACGGGAAGTAGGTACACTGACCCATAAATTGCCCCATGGGGTGGTGATGAACAAGGAACATCGCGAATTTGCCGCAAAAATATGGGATGTTCCCGTAGAGAATATTCCGGCCAAGCCCACCTACCATACCGTTGAAATGTTCCGGGCGTTGGATCGGGGCGATATCCGCTTCATGTGGATTCAGGTAACCAATCCCATGGTGACCATGCCAAAACTTAAGCGGTACAGGGACGGGGCTAAAAAGGAAGGCCGGTTTATTGTCGTTTCCGACATCTATCCCACGCCCACCACCGATATTGCGGATGTGATATTGCCTTCCGCGATGTGGATCGAACGCGAAGGCATGTACGGTAATTCGGAACGGCGGACACAGTACTTTGAACAAATGCTGGAACCGCCCGGGGAGGCCATGAGCGATACTTGGCAGTTGATTGAGGTCGCCAAGCGCTTGGGCTACGAAAAACAGTTCTATTACAAGGAAGAAACACATGTTGAGGAAATCTACAACGAATACAGAAGGCACCATGAAGGGAAGAAACACAATATGGCACCGCTTGAGGTCTTAAAATCGCAACCCGGGGCCATGTGGCCCTATGTGGATGGAAAATCGACCAAATGGCGGTTCAATGCCAAATATGATCCGGCCTGCTCCAACGGCAAGGATTTTCATTTTTATGGCAAGAAGGACGGGAAGGCCATTATTTGGCAGCGACCATATGAACCCGCCGCAGAAGAACCAGATGCGGACTACCCCTTTTGGTTGGGTACAGGCCGTGTAGTGGAGCACTGGCATACGGGATCCATGACACGTAGAATACCGGTACTGCATCAGGCCATGCCGCATGCCTATGTGGAGTTAAATCCCGGGGATGCCAAACGAATGCAGATCAGAACGGGGGATAAGGTGAAATTAACCACCCGAAGGGGCGAAATCACCCTACCCGCCTCGGTAAACCAAAGAGGTGTGCCGGCGCCCATGCAAGTTTTTGTGCCCTTTTTTGATGAAAATATGTTGATCAACGATATCACCTTGGATTCTTTTTGCCCCATTTCAAAGGAACCGGATTACAAGAAATGCGCGGTGAAAGTGGAAAAAGCTTGAACAATAAACAATGAACAATTAGCAATGAACAATAAACAATGAACAATTAGCAATGAACAATTAGCAATTATCAATTTTTGAACTTGAACTTTCAACCAAGTAATAAAACAAATGAAAAGACTAGGAATCCTATCGCTGTTTGCCATTTTGTTCGTGGCTTTTGTGGTCATTTGGAACTACAGTTATGAAAAGGGTCTTGAGGAGGCCTATATCCCTATTTCGGAAGAAAGGGAGGTTCCTATTATCCCATCGGAAAGTGCGGTCTTTGAACGATCGGAATTTGCTTTGGAGTATCTGAATATGCCCATTGATGAAAATCATCAAAGAACCCTGGATACGTATTACGGCAATAGGGCGTACACCGGCGCACCTCCCAGTATTCCACACCCGGTCAAAGAGGAACGCAGTATGGGAGGCAAGGTGTGCCTGCAATGCCATCAAAACGGGGGCTTTGTGGAAAAATTCAACGCCTACGCCCCGGTTACGCCCCACCCGGAGATGATTAATTGCAGGCAGTGTCATGTGACCCAGGTGGCGCAATCAACGTTTGCGGCCAACACCTTCTATAAAAAACCCGCTCCTGCAGTGGGCGTTAACAACGCGCTTGATGGCAGCCCGCCTGTTGTCCCGCATCCACTGCAGTTACGGGAAAATTGTCTTGCCTGCCACGCGGGGCCCGGTGCGGTGAAGGAACTTCGGATTGACCATCCGGAACGTATCAATTGCAGACAATGCCATGTGCCCAAAACTGGGGAAACGCAGGCTGCTATGTTGTTTATAAGAGCTAATACCGATGTAAATGAATAACGTAAAGATCTTGGTGGGTTTCCTAGTATTGTGTGGCGTGCTGTCCTGCAAGCATAAAGAGAGCGAATATCATAGCTTAGGGGAGAAAATAGAGGAAGAGAGCAAGAAGTACCACGGGACGTCCATTTCCTCCGAGGATTATCTGGGCGATATCAAGACGATTGAAATTACCGAAGGAGGCCATACTTTTCTGATACCTGAACGCAAAGGCCAGATCAAATCCTATCCCTGCCTGGAATGTCACATCAAACCTTTGGAGGAATTGCAGGGAAAGGATATTAAGAAGGCGCATTGGGATATCAAATTGGTGCATGCCAATGAAAATGCCATGAACTGTATTACGTGCCATGATGGGAGCAATATGAATAATTTACAAAGCCTTACGGGAAAGATGGTCGATTTGAACCAAAGTTATCAACTGTGCAGTCAATGCCATAACAATCAGTTCGAGGATTGGAAAGGGGGCGCCCACGGGAAAAATATCGGAGGCTGGGCTCCGCCTAGGGCGGCCATGACCTGTGTAAACTGTCATAACCCGCATCAGCCACAAATAGCATCCAAATGGCCTGTGCGGTTCAACACCCGGAAAGTACAGGAAAGAGAATGAACAACAGGCGTTAGATTTAAAAAAAAGGTCATGAGCGATAAAAAGAAATGGTATTCCTTAAATCTTGGCAGTTCCCAAAAAGAAACTGCGCATTCTGGCTGTGGGTGTGGAAAAACCTCCGGTGGATGTGGCTCCCACCAAAAGAGCATAGGCGAAGAGGCCAAAAAGGACGGCTTCGAACAGGTGTTTGATGTTAAAATGGACCGCAGGTCTGCTTTTAAACAATTGACGGCCAGTTTAATGATCGGTGCGGGCGCGGTAAGTACCTCCTGTAGTATGATTGCGGGAGAGGAAACCAAGGAAAAAGCACAGATTGATTGGGAAGAGCAGTTTAAGGGGAATTATAAATTAATGTCCAAGGAAGAGCGCAAGGCCACCGTTGATCGTTTGGTGCGGTCCTACCAATTGCGCAAGAAGAAGAACATCACCATGACCGCCACGGATGCCCCGGAGGATGTACTCTTCGGGTATGCCTTCAATATTTCCAAATGTCAAGGATATATGGACTGCGTAAGCGCCTGTGTCAAGGAGAACAATCAGGATAGAAATTCGGAAATGCAGTACATCCGTATCCATGAAATGAAGGATGGGGAAGGCTTTAAGTTTAATGAGGCCGATGATAATTACTACCATGAGGTGCCTGCGGAAGGTCATTTTTACATGGGCACACAGTGTTTTCATTGTGATAACCCTCCCTGTGTTGACGTATGCCCTGTGGAAGCTACGTGGCGTGAGGAGGACGGACTGGTGGTCATTGACTACGATTGGTGCATTGGATGTAGGTATTGCATGGCCGCATGTCCTTACGATGGCCGGCGTTTTAACTGGAGCAAACCCGAGGTGCCGGAGGAGGAGGTCAACAAAAATCAGCACTATTTGGGCAACCGGATGCGTAAAAAAGGCGTGATGGAAAAATGCACCTTTTGTGTACAACGTTCCAGATCGGGGAAGGATCCAGCCTGTGTAGAAGCTTGCCCTACAGGAGCCAGGGTATTTGGAAACCTCTTGGACCCGGATAGTACCATCCGTTGGGTACTGGAAAATAAAAAAGTATTCCGCCTAAAGGAAGATCTGGGTACGGAGCCCAAGTTCTGGTATTATATGGATTAAGAACAGTAGACAGTGGGCAGTAAGCAGTGAACAATTAGCAGTGGGCAGTAATGGGTTGATGGCGGATGGCGGGCAATGATGGGTTAGAAGTTATGAATGATTAACTACTACCAGAAACTAGAAACCTTGAACAATAAACAGTAAACAATTAACAATAAACAATTAGCAGTGGGCAGTAATGGGTTGATGGTCGATGGCGGATGGTGGGTTAAGTTATGAGCGATTAACTACTACCAGAAACGAGAAACTTTGAACAGTAAGCAGTTGGCAAAAGGCAGTGTTGGGTGATGGGGTAAGAGTTATAAGTTGATGAATTATGAATTCTATTCGCTATTGCCTATTCCCTCTTCGCTCATTGGGCGATGGGGCCGGAGATTCCTCGCAGGCTCGGAATGACAAATCAATATCTGTTGTCATTCAGAATGAAAGGGAGTGAAGCGAAGAATCTCAAGCAGTGGACAGTGAACAATTCTAAATGCGCAATTATAGGAACAGGATATGAAAAGACTTAAGGTTTTTGGAAGTTTAGTGAGGGACAGCTTGGACCATATCACCCATGGTTCAAGGAAATACCACATTTGGATGGCCTTTCTGACTTTTGTAATGCTCATTGGCATGTATTGCTATTCCATACAGATAGAAGAGGGTTTGAGCGTCACGGGAATGACGGATAGGGTGAGCTGGGGACTTTATATTTCCAACTTTACTTTTCTGGTAGGAGTAGCTGCTGCTGCCGTCATGCTAGTGATGCCCACCTATGTGTTGCACGACATTGATTTTAAACAGGCCGTACTTATTGGCGAGGGCCTTGCCGTTGCCGCCTTATTGATGTGCCTTGCCTTTGTTATTGCCGATATGGGAGGACCTTCCGTATTATGGCATATGATACCAGGCATAGGCGTCTTTAATTTTCCCAGTTCCATGCTTGCCTGGGATGTTATTGTCCTAAACGGCTACCTGTTTATCAACATCAGTATTCCATTTTATATTCTTTTTAGGCATTATCAAGGAAAGGATGCCAACCCCAAGGTCTATATTCCCGGAGCAATTTTATCGGTTTTATGGGCGGTGGGCATTCATTTGGTAACGGCCTTTTTATACGAAGGGCTTCAGGCACGTCCGTTTTGGAACAACGCGCTTTTGGGTCCACGCTTTCTGGCATCGGCTTTTGCGGCCGGTCCGGCTTTGATTATACTTGTCCTGGCAATAATCCGGGTGCACACTCCTTTTAAAATCGAAGACAAAACGATTAAAAAAATTGCAATGATTGTGGTGGTAGCGGCCCAAATAAATATCATTATGCTGGTATCGGAACTGTTCAAAGAGTTTTATGCGCCCACCCATCATAGCGAAAGTGCCTATTATCTCTTCTTCGGGTTGGAGGGGAAAACAGCCTTACTGCCTTGGATATGGACCGCAATTCCCCTGAACGTTTTAGCTACCGTGCTTCTGACGATCAACAAATTGCGAAACAACCCCAAAGTCCTGTACTTTTCGTGCTTTTTACTGTTTGTGGCCATTTGGATCGAAAAAGGATTTGGCCTCATCGTTCCCGGATTTATACCCGGACCTTATGGGAAAATAGCCGAATACACACCTACAGGGATAGAAATCGGGGTAACGCTCGGCATCTGGGCCATGGGTGCCTTTATCTTTACCATGCTGGCCAAGACCGCCATTGGTATTGAGCTGGGAAAATTGCGGTACAAGAAGAAAAAAGTGGTGGACACGGAATCCGCTTAAATTAAATTTTGAATACTATAGGAGGATGAAAATAAGAATAAGAGGAAATTCGGTACGCTATAGGCTTACAAAAACAGAGGTAAAAACGTTCTGCGAAACCGGGTATTACGAGGAAAAAACACAATTCAATGACCGGACCCTTAGCTATGCGCTAAAGGCTTCGGACACCATTGAGCAGCTTGCGGCGGAATTTAGCGGTGATACCATAACACTCCACCTTTCCGTTGAAAAAAGTGAAGGTTGGGCCGAGAATGAAACCGTGGGCTTTCAACATACGGTACTCCTGGACAATGGCGAGGAATTATTTCTTTTAGTAGAAAAAGACTTTGTTTGTTTGGACAATACCATGGAAGACCAGTCCGACAATTATCCCAATCCCCTGGCCGAATGCTAAGGGCGCCTGCATATCAGGTTATATAAATATGCTGTTCCCAAAATCGAGCGTTTGCCTGCTTGTTTTATGGTAAGGCCATTAAAAGGAACCTACTACTAGTATGGTTGAAACGATCAGTGCTATGATGCACGTTGCCAGCAAGAACATGGCCAGTACCGTACTAATGCGGACATAGACTTTTTGAATACCTGTTGTGGTTGCCATGTAGTGATGGGACATTTTGGCCAAATACAAAAAGATGAGCCAACAGGTGAGATACACAAAGAAAGGACTTACATAGGCCATTCCCCCTATGCCATATACAATGTTGGCAGAGACCTGCTCCACCTGGGGAAAGATAAAAAGAAGCGCCAAGGGGCCTAAAAAACAAACCAGAGATCTCGTAATTCTTTCCATAGCTTACACGATTATGAAAAAATGTATTGAGAGGGCTATGACTTAATACTGATATATACGCATATTCTTTTAAGAATAGACGTAACCCAAGCACAAAACTTACAGCAAGCTGCCCATATCAGAGTTCTTTCTTTATGGCCTCTTGAGGGTTCTGAAGGCCACATCCTCCTCTAGGCAGTTGTGTTTCGTTTTATTTTCCTTTGTCAACAATTTTGGTCCAATTCCTGTCCGCTCGGTCCCGGAGTGTCTCGGGTCCCTCGCTAATCCATTTTTCCAGCGTATTGGTAGACCGAAAATTATAGAACAAATACAGTTTTCCGTCCCGGATCTCATAGGTTTCCGGATCAATTTTCACCTTTTTTCCACTCTTGCCTATGGCATAGGCGCACCACCCTCCATATTGGGGCACATATTTATCGGGAGCTGATTTAAATTTGTTCAGGTTGGATGTAGTGGAAAAGCTGAATTTTGCTCCATGGTACACATACACCAAATCTTCCTTGCCCTTCTGTACCTGTTGGTCAAAATAGGCCACAACATCATATCCTTCGGCTGCATACCCATTTTTTTTGTTGAAATCCGCGTTTTGTCCAAAGGCATTGATCGTTATAAACAAAATGAGGAACCTAATGAAAAACTTTTGTGTCATAATAAGCTGTTCTTTATAGTCTTTCCCTATTAGTACTACAATCATGCCAATCATTACAGCACTACTAAAAGTAACCAAAAAGAGGTAATCCCATGGCTTCCTGTATAAATCTTAGGATAGTTTTAAGGTTTTTCCCGGAAAAACGACGTCTAAAAGGGTAGGGAATAAACTATGTTTGTCCGAAAAACGTAAATAGGGGAAGTCGTAGAAACGGGAACGATTTTTGTTAGTTTTTCAAAATTTGGAGACTATTGTAAAAATGGGACACCTTAACGATCACACACAAAAAAATTACTAGAACAGAGCAGGTGGAGAAATTAGCAGTTGCGCTTAGGGCGCAAAACAGCACAACCAGGGTTGGATTGATAGGCATATATGGCCTTTTGATCAGCTTTGTGGGGGCGTTGCCTTTGGGAACCCTGAACATTACCGCCTTCAACATAGCCGCCTCGCAAAATGTTGGGGAAGCCTTGTTGTTTTCGTTTGCCGCCGTATTTGTCGAGCTGATTATTGTGCGGTTTACCTTGATGGGAGACAAAAAAATAAATTTTAACGGAAAGCTTTCCTTTTACATACTACCATTTGCCGTGGCGCTGCTTTTGTATTTGGCCATTTCCAGTTTTATGTCGGCCAGTGCACCCCAAGAATTGGTGACAAGCGCTACCGTTTTCCCGATGATACAATCTTCAATCCTGTTGGGCGTATTGCTCAGTAGCTTGAACCCCCTGCACATTCCTTTCTGGATAGGATGGAATCGTCTGTTGATTTCAAAAAGACTGTTGCACAATAGCCTAGGTTCGTATGCTTCCTATATGGTCGGAATTGGCATTGGAACCTTGGGTGCCCTGTTGATATTCATTTTTTTGGGAAAGTACATTTTTCAGAATTACCAGCAATATAGTTCCATAATCGCCTGGATTATGGGCTGCTTATATCTTGGCTTTTCGTTTTATTTACTTTTCCTACTATATAAGAAGCATCTAAAATTAAAAATTTCATAAGCTTATGTTCAAATCCTCCATTCAAACAATCGAGCAATTCAAGGAGATCTTATCGCAGCTCCCGGAAGATTGTTACACCCGGCCTTGCCAAATGTTGTCAGAAGCAAGCATTGGCCAGCATACCCGACACATCATTGAATTGTACCAATGTCTCTTACAGGGGTATGATTGTGCCGAAGTATCTTACGATAAGAGAAAAAGGGATAGGCGAATTGAGCAGGAACTAACTTTTGCCTTGGACCAACTTCAGGAAATTCAGGATTCCTTGGAGCGTCCGGACAAAGTACTACGGGTCAATTATGACCTGGATAATAGCGAGGTAGCCCTTACATCAAATTATTTTAGGGAGGTCATGTACAATTTGGAACACACCATACATCATCAAGCCTTGATCAAGGTCGGAATTCGGCAATTTACGGATATGCCCTTACCAGAATCCTTTGGGGTTGCACCATCAACCATGCAATTTAGAACGCAATGTGCACAGTAAGTTTTCTTCCTAGTAAAGATCGGTTTTTCATCACCTCCAATCGGGATGAACAGCCTTCGCGCAGCGTAGCCTTTGAGCCCGTCGAAGAAGTGACCCATAATTGCAGGTTAATTTATCCCAAGGATCCAAAGGCGGGAGGTACCTGGTTCGCGGTCAATGAAAATGGAAACGTATGCGTGTTGCTCAACGGTGCTTTTGAAAAGCATATTTCCCAAGGAAACTATGCTATGAGCAGGGGCCTTGTGCTCTTAAAGGTGATAAGCGCGGCAACACCGGTTTTTGAATTGAGGACCATAGATCTACAACGGATAGAACCTTTTACCATTATCCTTTTTGTAAATCGGGAATTGCTGGAGTTTCGTTGGGATGGCCATCGGAAGTATTTTAAGGAATTGGACAGCGCACAAGCGTATATTTGGTCTTCTGCCACGCTGTACGACGCAGTGGTGAGGAGGCAGCGCGAGACCTTGTTTGACGGGTTTTTGAAGAGGACCACGGTCGTTCGGCCCGAGGACATTATCGGGTTTCATTCCAATAACCATGATGATTTTGAAAATGGTTTTGTGATCAACCGGAACGATTCCCTAAAAACACTCAGTATTACCCAAGCAATTGTGGATGAAGATGAAATAGGCTTAAACCATATGGATCTGTTGCGCGAAAAGGAGTATTTTATTTCGATGGCAACGAGGCATATGTCCAATCATTCAAAATGAGCTATTTAAGGCTAAAATTGCACAAGTTATTCCATTGGGAGTATTGGCCCATGGAGGCTATTTATTACCCTATTTTTCCCGTTTGGTTATATTATGCGATAAAGGCCCGCTCTTTTTTCTTTTTTAGTGCTGCCAACCCATCCATTAAAAATGGGGGTATGGCCATGGAGTCAAAAAAAGAGATTTATGATATCATCCCGCCCCAGTATATTCCAAAAACCGTGCTTATAAACAAAGGGGCTTCCCTGGAGGAGGCCATGAAATCCGTGGTGCAAGCGGGAATCCATTTTCCCATGATCGCAAAACCCGATATCGGGTTAAAGGCCTTTGCGGTGGATAAGATAAACCACGAGGGCGAACTTAAAGGATATCTGGATAAGATAGCCGACAATTTTTTGGTACAGGAATTTGTGGATTACCCCAAGGAGGTAGGTATTTTTTACGCACGGAAACCCGATGCTGAAAAAGGCGTCATTACGGGCATTGTTTCCAAGGAGTTTTTATCGGTCATTGGTGATGGGCAACACAGTATAAAGGATCTAATCAAACAAACCCCGAGAAGCCATTTTCAGCTCAAAATTTTAATGCGCCGATATGGAGCTACCTTGGATCGGGTTTTGGCCAAGGGTGAGCAATTTGTTCTCGTACCTTATGGCAGCCATACCAGGGGGGCCAAATTCATTGACAAATCGCATTTGAAGAACCAACAGCTTTTGGATACCATAGATACCATTTGCAAGCAAATACCCGATTTCTATTTTGGTCGCCTAGACATTCTGTATTCCTCCTTTGACGCTTTGGCGGCAGGGAAGGACTTTAGTGTAATAGAGGTGAACGGAGCGGGTAGCGAGCCCACACATATTTATGACCCCAAGCATTCCCTGTTCTTTGCTTGGCGCGAAATTACCAGGCATTGGAGGCTCATGTACGAGATCAGTGCCATAAACAATAGAAAGGGGCACCGATACCTTAGTTACAGGGACGGCAGGGCCATGATGCGGGCAAATAAGGAATTGGAAGAACATCTAAAATTGATTTGATATGCGCCATCTACCCACCACTTGGTTTTTTGTCCTCTGTTTTTTATGCACACTGCCCTTTTATGCACAATCGGATCCGGGCAAAAGAACGGATTTGGGCCTGTCCGTTCAGGCTTATCCTGCGGGAATAATCCCTACCATAAATGCGGAACACTATCTTTCTGAGGAATCTTCCCTTTTATTTCGCCTGGGGGCCAACATCACGGACCGTCAGGATTTTAGCGATGAAAATGACGAGGAGGAAGGGGCAGGCTTTGGCGGTTCTTTCGGGTATCGCAAACATTTTCCAGTAGGGAAGGGAAAGATAATCGCTGGGTTTAACACAGATATCTGGAATTTATGGATCGATTGGCGCGACGGCATCAATACGCCCAATCCAAGTTCAGGGACCACCTACATACTGGTTTTACAACCCTGGTTGGAAGCCGGTTACTTTTTGGACCTCAATGCCTCCTCACGAATCGGTATTACCGCGGGCTTTGGACGGGAAATAAACGTGGTCACCAACGGTGATGACGTGGCCCAGGATTTTATCGCCAGTATTTCATTACAGTATTATTTTTCCCTTTAAGCCCGTTTTGTATGCAAAGGCGCAAGGCTGGAACATATTGTATTTTTGGGATTTTCCTATGCATATGCGTCCATCTGACCGCTCAGATGCCGGTAAAACACTTCCAAAAGGATATCTTTGATTCCTTAAAATACGCGGCCTTTGAAACGAATAAAAAAATACCCGGCGAAATCCGCCCACAGGCGCTGATTGCCCTGTCGCATTATCCCGAATTGCGGGAGACAAAAATAATCTTTCGCTTGCGCAAACGTAAGACCCCCCTCGCCTCCAGACCACAGGTTTGGAGCGTATTCAAGAAAAGGAAAAACCGAACCTACATTATTACGATCAGCACCCGTTCCAGCGAAGCGCTTACGCCTATTTTATTTTCCAAACTACCCTATAATGCACAGATCGGGGTGCTAGGACATGAATTGGGGCATACACGCTACTACAGTAGTAAGAACACTTTGCAATTGATAAGCCTGCCCTTTAAATTGTTGAAATCGAAAAACACGGATGCCTTTGAATTTAATACCGATCGCATCAGTATTGAACATGGATTGGGGTACCAACTTTACGCTTGGAGCAGTTATGTACGTGAGGTTTTGAACATTAGTGAATGGCGGGGTGCATCGGAAGATCTGTTGGCAGAAGAGGGCCCGGCCATTGACCAACGTTACATGAACCCAGAAACCATTACAAGGTATATGGACAGCTACCCCATTTACGAAAATAACTGACCGGGCCGTAGCTCTTTTTTATCGGATTTTTTTTCATGCCACGTATTCCCCCATAAATGGTAAGGTCTGTGGTAATTTTTATACTTTTAAGGAGTAAGTCATATCCTAGCTTGTGAAACGACCCTTGTCCATTTTTTTATCCTTAGTCCTTTACGCGCTTTTTTTTCAGGCCTGTGGTGCACAGTCCCAATTGATTGCCGATGAAGTAGAGACCGTTAATGTGGAAAAACTGCGGTACTATCTCTATTTTCCTCCGGATTATGAAACGGATAAGGACAAGGAGTTTGGACTCTTGTTGTTTCTTCATGGCGGTGGCGACGCGGGCGATAGCCTTTCGAGGATCAAATCCAGTGGTCCGCCCAAATTGATTGCAGACGGCAAGCAGTTCCCTTTTCTAATTCTGGCCCCGCAGCATCCCCACGAAAAGCAATGGTGGAACACCCGATCGGTGATGCAGTTATTGGATACCATTGTTGCCCATAACAGGGTGGATAAAAAAAGGATCTACCTTACCGGATTAAGTAGGGGAGGGAGTGCGGCATGGGAGTTGGCCGTACACTATCCCAAAAAATTTGCCGCTATGGCCGTAGTTTGTGGTATGGCACCCACTCCATACGCCAAATGGATAGACAAGGAGATGCCCATTTGGGTGTTTCACGGGGAGGAAGACAGGTCCATTCCCATATCCGAATCGGAAGAAATGGTGGCCCGCTTGCAAAAATTGGGGCACCCGGTGCAGTTTACCAGATATCCCGGGGTTGGACATAATTCGTGGGTAAGGGCGTATAACACGGATGGATTGTACGACTGGTTTGCGGCACAGAAAAGAAAGGACGAAGACACTAAACCAAAAAAATAGGAACTCTGATGGGCAAATTCTTAAGCGTAATAAGTTTGGCAATACTGCTACTGATGACAAGTTGCAGGAAATCTGTACCTCCAATGGACGGTATCTATAGTGATATGATCCGTTTAAATCAAATTGGCTATTATCCCAAAGCCACCAAAAAGGCGGTAATCGTGGAAAGTAAGAACGCAGGGAAATTCAGTGTGGTGGATGCAACTACGAAGGAGGCGGTGTTTCAGGGGAGTCTTTCCGAACCCATGACCTGGGAACTAGCCGGCGAACAGGTGCAGGTGGCTGATTTTTCTGAACTAAATACCGAGGGCGAATACCATATTTTTGTTGATGGCA
Source organism: Eudoraea algarum (assembly GCF_050589645.1). Taxonomy (NCBI): domain Bacteria; kingdom Pseudomonadati; phylum Bacteroidota; class Flavobacteriia; order Flavobacteriales; family Flavobacteriaceae; genus Eudoraea; species Eudoraea algarum. The sequence goes on from NZ_JBNGOQ010000005.1 coordinate 454,700, forward strand.
TAGGGTATTCATATCCTTTTTCCATTGGGAAGAAGGTGCTGCGCAAAGCCTTTTTAGGTTCTGTAAAGGGCTTGTACTATCAGCGAGCGGGCATGGCTTTGGAGGAGCAATACGCCGGAAAATGGCACAGGCCCATGGGTCACCCCGATGACAGCATTCTTTTTCACCCTTCTTCGGGCAAAGATACCGGTTATATGGCATCGCCCAAGGGCTGGTATGACGCCGGTGATTATGGAAAGTACGTGTTAAACGCCAGTTTTCCGTTGGGACAGTTTTTCCAGCTACAGGAAGATTATCCCGAAATCATTGGCGATAACGAGTTAAATATTCCGGAAAGCGGAAACGGACAGAGCGATTATCTGGACGAACTCCGATACGAAATGGATTGGGTCTTGACCATGCAGGATACAGACGGGGGCCTGTTCCATAAATTGACGGCCTTTGGTTTTGAAGATATGATCATGCCACATAAGTCGGTAAAACAGCGCTACATCATTGGAAAAGGCACTGCGGCTACCCTGGATTTTGCGGCAGCCGCAGCCAAGGCCTACCGCATTTTTTTAGCTCAGGACGCTACCTATGCCCAAAACTGTTTGGACGCAGCAAAAAAGGCCTATGCCTGGGCCATTTCAAATCCTGAAGTTTCCTTTGTAAATCCCGAGGGTATTATTACCGGACAATACGGTGACACCAATTTTGATGATGAGTTTTTTTGGGCAGGGGCCGAACTCTACCTGTCCACCAGGGACACCACTTACTTGGACAATCTTAAAAAGGACAATCTTAATTTCGCTTACAAGCCCGGGGATGGCTGGGCGAGTTATATGCGATTTTTGGGTATGTTTTCGCTGGTAAAGCAGAAAGATGCCTTGCCCGATGGGTTCTATGAAGAACTAAAAGCAGGTATTTTGGGGTCGGCCGACGCCTTGGTCAAAAAAGCGGCAGCCCTGGATTATTTCCAACCGATAGACGATTTTCAGTGGGGTTCCAATAGCGACGTATTAAATACGGCCATGATTATGGCGCAAGCCTATCAGCTAGAACCCAAGGAGGTCTATTTAAAAGGCGTACAGCAGGCCGTTGATTATGTTTTGGGAAACAACGCCATGGGGTATAGCTATCTTACCGGTTTCGGCACCAAAACACCCATGTTCATTCACCACAGGCAAAGTGCCGGTGACGCGGTTGAGGAACCGGTACCCGGCCTACTTTCCGGCGGACCCAACAGCAGGTTGCAGGATGCCTCCAGCGGTGTGGTCTATCCCGAAGACCCGGCACCCATGAAAAGCTGGGTCGATCAGGAACCCAGTTTCGCCAGCAACGAAATATGCCTCAACTGGAACGCTCCCTTGACCTATATCCTTGGATTTTTGGAACAAGAATCACACTGAGCAACTACCGAAAAATAAAAATAAGCAGACACTTCCTTACGGGCATAGTTGCCATTTTCTTAACAGACTTTTATCCATATTTATAGTACTTTTAGGCCTTATTTTACTTCTATGACCCATAGCACCCGGCGAAGCATACAACATTTTAAGATTAGCTTGCTTTTTTTGTCCCTTATGGCCTTTTTTTCCTGTAAACAAACAGGGAAACAGGACAGCGGGCATAAGTATACCAATGCGCTGATCGACGAAACCAGTCCGTATTTGTTACAGCATGCCCATAATCCCGTGAATTGGAGACCCTGGAGTGAGGAAGCGTTGGAAACCGCCAAAAAGGAAAACAAGCTGGTGTTGGTCAGTATTGGTTATTCTTCCTGCCATTGGTGCCATGTGATGGAGGAAGAAACTTTTGAGGATGAGGAGATTGCGAAAATGATGAATGAGAACTTCATCAGCATCAAGGTAGACCGGGAAGAACGCCCGGACGTGGATCAGATATATATGACCGCCCTATTGCTCATGAAAGGGGATGGTGGCTGGCCGTTGAACGTTATTGTGCTTCCCAATGGAAAACCTTTGTACGGGGGTACTTATCATACCAAATCGCAGTGGAATAAGGTATTGACCGAAATAAGTGGGATGTATGCCGAAGATCCCAAACGGGCCAATGAGTATGCAGACCGCGTGGCGGCAGGGATACAGGAAGTCAATGTGGTACAGCCATCCGATGGTTTCGGGGCGTTGACCCGGGATGCCCTTTTTACCAGCGTAGAAAGATGGAAAACAAGGTGGGATCCCGAATGGGGCGGCAATCGGGAACAACAAAAATTTATGCTTCCCATAAATTTGGACTTTTTACTAAATTTTAGCCTCCTGGCCGAAGATAAGGATGCGAGTGAACATGTGCGGCTTAGCCTGGATAAAATGGCCATGGGCGGGGTTTACGACCAAATCGGTGGTGGTTTCTATAGGTACAGCACCGATAGCCGGTGGAAGGTCCCCCATTTTGAGAAAATGCTGTATGACAATGCCCAACTGATAAGCTTGTATTCCAAGGCTTATGGACTGTTTAAGAAAACAGAGTACAAACAAGTGGTTTTTGAAACCATCACTTTTCTGGAGCGGGAAATGAAATATGAAGATGGTGGGTATTACGCCGCAATGGATGCGGATAGCGAAGGGGAAGAAGGCAAGTATTACATCTGGGAAGAGCAAGAATTAAGGGGCTTGTTGGCCGATGATTTTCCGCTATTCTCGAACTATTTCAATATTGAGCGCCAACATGTATGGGAGAATTCCTCCTATATTTTGTTCAAATCACAGGACGATGAGCACTTTGCCGCTGAAAATGGCATCTCCTTATCGGAATTGCAGGAGTATCAAAAAAAATGGCGTACAGCGCTGCTCAATGCCAGGCAAAAACGCATACGGCCCAACATAGATGACAAGATTATTACGTCCTGGAACGCCTTGCTTATCAGTGCCTATGTGGATGCCTATAGGACTTTTGAGGACCCGGTTTTTTTGGATAGGGCCAAGGGCATATTCAATTTTATCCGTGCCCATAGCTATAAAGAAGGCCGTTTGTTGCATTCCTATAAAAAGGGGGGAAGGCCGATCGATGGTTTTCTGGAAGACTATGCCTTTCTTATCAAAGCGTCCATAAACCTGTACGGGGTTGCCCTGGATGCAGAATACCTTGATTTTGCCAACAGTTTGGCGAAAACCGTGGAAACCCACTTTACCGATAGTGCATCGGGAATGTACAGGTACAACAGCAGCAATAAACTTATTTCCAAAATTGTAAAGACCGATGACGGAGTGTTGCCTTCCCCCAATGCGGTGATGGCACAAAACCTATTCCAATTGGGGCACCTCAATTACGATACGGCATCCATGGACAGATCCAAAAGTATGCTTTCTTCCATGGTACCGTTGCTTGTGGAGAATGCTCCGAGCTATGCGCAGTGGAACGCCCTCTTACTCAACCAGGTATATCCCTATTATGAAATTGCGGTGGTAGGGGACCGGGGTACCGATCTGGTAGCATCGCTGCACAAACAACATATTCCCAATGCTCTGGTGATTGGCAGTTTGTCGGAAAGCGAGCTCCCCCTGTTCAAAGGACGTTATGTGCCCGGGGAGACCTTTATTTATGTGTGCAGGAACAGCACGTGTAAACTTCCCGTCCAGACCGTTGCGGAAGCCATGGATCAACTCGGTAGTTTTTAGTAACCAGTAACCTTACCTGATATCCTTGATATCCTCTAGGAAAAGCACATGGGGCAGCTGCCTGAATTTTACAAAATCGGCACTGCTTTTTTGTTCTGGATAGGGTGCAAAATGATGGCTGGGCCTGGCATTCCTCCAGAAGAGTGCCCAGGCAATGCCCGAATGGGCTATGTGCTTGTCCAAAACCCGGGTCCACCAGTCGGCTACCCGCACTTTGTTCAATCCGGCTTCGGTAAGGGCATAGGGTTTGTCCTTTGTTTTGGCGATATGTCCTAAAATGCTTATGTTTTGTTGCAGGTTCTTTGTAAAATTGGCCGTGGTCCAGTGTTGATAGATATCTACCCCCAAGATATCCACAAAGGCATCACCCGGATAATAGCTAAGATATTCTGCCTCATCGCTAAAGGTGTTGGGCGAATAGGCGTAGAGAATGTGCGAAACCCCAAATTCCGTATACATTAGGGATACGGTTTCCCGCCATAAACGTTGGTACTCTTCCGGACTGCAGTGCCCCTTGCCCCACCAGAACCAGGAACCGTTCATCTCATGAAATGGCCTAAAAACCAAGGGAATGGGCTTTCCAGATTCATCGGTCAACGCATTGATGAACTGGGCCACCCTGGACAGCCAATCCTTATACTTTTCATGCAGGCGCCCCCCTTTTAGGATATGTTTTACGGCCTTGCGCGTATGCCAAGCACTTTTGTTGGAAACTGGATTGTCCGGGTGCCAGCTCAGCGTTATGATGCCACCTTTTTTATGTCCTTTTTTGACCAAGGTCTTGATTAGGGAAAAGGGAACCGTATCCAGATTGTGGGAGTTGCCCAATTCTATATGTCCAATTTCAAAGCCATGGACCGCAGGGTGGTCCCCGGCAACGTCGCCTACATCACTTTTGTATTGGGTGCCATCATTTTTCCAGGATATGCCATAGGCCGTGGCATCCTGATGTCCAAAGGCATACCCCTTCTCTGCAATGTGCTGTATTCTTGTATACAGTCCCTGTGCGGCCGGGTTTCTGTTTATTGTGAAGTTGGCTGTATTTTTTTGAATCACGGGAGCTACGGATTTGCACGAAGCTAATAGACTTAAAATCAAGGGAAAAACAGCAAAAAATAAATATTTCCGTGTCCTTACATCTTGACCGGGCCGGGAAAACCGGGCTTGCTGTTTACCTATCATGGATTAGACTTACCCTTAGCGCATAACGGATTGTGCTATCACCGGATTTTTGGGTGTATTAATTTTAACGAACTGGATAAAATCACCGTTTTTCGCCAAAAGAATGTAACCAGACCCTGCTAGACCTATGGTACGCATGTCTTTAACGTCGCCCGGGGCAAAAAGTCCACTTTTTGTTGCTGTAATGGCTTCAAAATGACCGGCGCCATCGCCTTTCAGGAACAAACCGTTTCCCGCATCATTTCTGGGAGTCTCCACCTCTGCCCCGTACAGATTGCCCGCAAGGACCATATCTAAATGCGAATCACCGTCGTAGTCATCCACCAGTATTTGGTTGATACTGGAAAGTTGTGCCAAATTGGGCAGTTCATGGCGGACAAACTGGCCGTTCACATTTTCCAAATACACACTGGCAAAAGATTTTACCCGATAGTGCAGCGAGTTTTCCAGGTAATCCTCGGTGTACACATCTTCCAGTGTAGCCGTGGAAAAGGAGGCGTAATCCTCAAACTTTTTCTTTATTCCGGGCATTTGTTGGGAAGAGCATTCCCTGCCTCTTAGCGGATATTTTTTACCTCCATTAAAATAACTGAGTACAATATCATTGGTGTTGTTCCGATCAAAATCGTTAAAGTAGATATCAAAAGTCTCTTTTTCATTGGCCTTATACTTGTAGTTTAGGCCCAAATTGCCAGCTACCAGATCCAGGTCTCCGTCCTTGTCAAAATCACCCTGCTGAATGCTAAACCACCAACCGTTGGTATCCTTTAGCCCAAGATCTTCACTTACATTTTTGAACACACCTTGCTGATTCCGCAAAACGGTAAGGGGCATCCATTCACCTACCACGATCAGATCGGTCCACCCATCTTGATCAAAGTCGGACCAAACCGCGTCCGTAACCAAGCCCAATTCTTCTAGGAACGGGGCCACTTTCTTGGTGATATCCACAAATTTTGGGGCACCAGCCGTACTAACGTTCTCCAAGATATAGCTGTTGGCGGGGAAGGGGTAGTTGCCCGGGACAAGGCGTCCCCCGACAAATAGGTCCAGATCCCCATCCTTGTCAAAATCAAAACTTTGAGCCCGTGAGCCGCTGCTGATCATCTCCGGCAGGGCTGCAAGGGATTTTTTTAAGTGGCCTTTTCCATCGTTGACATACAATCTGTCCTGTAGCAGTATGGATTGCTTGTCAAATTCGTTGCCACCACTTATCATATATACGTCCAGATCCCCATCATTATCAGCATCAAACATATGGATGCCCATGTCCTCGTACGCTTTGTCAATGGCTATCGTTTCTGTATCCTGCTTTTCAAAACCGGTATTTGTTTGAAAAAACAGTCCGGCTTCGTAGCCAGCGGAGCCTCCCACCATAAAATCGTCCAATCCGTCCCCATTTAGGTCGCCTACGGCCAGTCCGGGGCCCAGCATAGAGGTTTGGTGCGGTAAAAGGATTTCCTTTTCAAAATCGTCATAGTAGTTCTCCAAATGTTGATGTTCGGCAATAAGCGTGGTATCGGTTTCTGTGGCAAACAGTTTTTCGAGCTTTTCTTCAGGTTTGGGAGTTTCAGCTTTGGCATCCGAATGCGCAATGACCAACAACTGATTGCTTTTTACCGCGGCCATATGTTGAACCCGGTCATCGGGCCACTGGATGCGTATGGAGTCCACCTCGGAGGCCTTGCCCAGTCCAAAGTGCAATTGCGGCGCTACGGAGGACTGAAACCCTCTGGTGAGCGTCATTTCCTGGAATTGTGTACTGCCTTTTATACTAAGGGATACTTTTACCCCGACACCAAAGGGATTTTTATCGGTTCCTTGGAACCGGAGGGTCATAAAATTACTTTGTTCCGCACTTTTGTTTTCGAAAAGCGAAACCGGATCGTCTATATTGTTGGTCACTATTTCCAGATCTCCATCATTATCAAGATCTACATAGACACTGCCGTTGGAGAATCCCTTAAAAGAGATGCCCCAAGCCTCGTTCATTTCGCTAAAGGTAAGGTCCCCGTTATTTTTTAGGGCAAAATTGTCAATACGTTCCGAAGGAATGGCCAGACTGCGTTCCAAAGTGCTGTCTATGGGTTTGTTGCGGTTTTCCAAAGCCAGAAAGTAGTCCCTGTTGTTGATTTCCCTTCGGGTACCGTTGGAAATGAAGATATCCTTCCAACCGTCATTGTCCAAATCGGCAAATAGGGGCCCCCAACTCCAATCTGTTGACGAAAGCCCTGCCAATCGGGATATATTGCTGAAATCGGGAAGCGTATCATGTACCAGCCCATTGTTAAGCTGCAGGCTGTTTTGCATGTACTGGTAATGAAAGCCCGAGTTTACGGTACTCCAGAATAAACTGGGGTTCATACTGGCCATATTCGCCTTTGACCGGCGATTGTCCTGGGCGGTCATGTCTACCTGTAGGATGTCCAGGAGCTGATCATTGTTAAAATCGGCGATATCCACGCCCATTCCGTAAAAGGAAGTGTTTTTGGTAACCCGCCTTACTTGTTCCGAAAACGTACCGTTTTTGTTGTTGATAAACAGATAGTCCGGCGTGCTAAAGTCATTGGATACGTAAAGATCGGGCCAGCCATCATTGTTTACATCGCCTACCGTGGCACTTAGCGACAGGCCAAAAGTCTTTAAACCCGCTTCTTCTGCAACATCCACAAAGACTTCCCCATCGTTTCGGTACAGCTTATCCGTTTCGTTCTCCTTGGGAAATTTTGTCTTGAACAGATAAAATTGGTTGGGTGCATTGAAGGGGGTAGGGGGGTAGTTGGCGAGATACATGTCCAAGTCCCCGTCCTTGTCATAGTCAAAGAAAGTAGCCTGCACGCTGTTCCCAACATCGGCTATCCCGTACTCTGCGGCTTTTTCGGCAAAAGTTTGGTCCCCGTTGTTTATAAAAAGCTGGTTTTCCTTGGGCTGAAATTTTCCGCCTACGGAACAATAAATGTCCAATAAACCATCGTTGTTCACATCGGCCATGGTAACGCCGGTATACCAGCGGGAATCTCCAGAAACACCGGCTTTTTCGGAAATGTCCTCGAACTGCAGGTTTCCCTTGTTGAGATATAATTTGTTAGGGACCATATTGCCGGTAAAATACAGATCGATCAGTCCATCATTGTTGATATCCCCGGCAGCTATTCCCCCTCCCATATAGAGATAGGAATAGGTGAAGTAATTCAGGGAATCGTTTTCGGTAAGGACGTTTGAAAATGTGATGCCGGTATGGTCCTGGCCAAGCTGCTGAAATATACGTGTCTCGGCTTGCTCTTGATGGCTACAGGAAAAAAGCACAAGGCCCAGTGCTATTAAAAAAAAGCTCCTCTTCATGATTGCAATTTTGAAACAATAAAGATAAGAATTAGCCCGGATGTGATGCAAAAAAAAACGGGGCAATACGCTTTTGCCCCGTCTTCCAAACTAACTCCTTAAACTAAACTTAAAATCCAGGGTTTTGTTGCAAAATTCCGCCACTTAAATCAATGGCGTTTATTGGTATTGGCATTACATCCATATTGGGCATATACGTCCCGGCCTTGGTTCCAAAGTTGGCAATGGTACGTGCCTCATTGGTCACATAGGTATTGATTACATCAGCGGCAACGCCCCATCTCCTAAGATCGAAAAGGCGATGTCCTTCCATGGCCAATTCCAAACGGCGCTCAAAGCGCACCGCTTTTCTCGCAAAGTCGGCATCCGGGAACGCTGCATACAATCCAATTACGTAATTGGCGGCAGGACCGGTTCCGGCCTCGTTCTGTACCTGGGAAGAACTAATGGCTCTTTGCCTAACTTGGTTTACGTAGTCCAGGGCTGTAGCCAAATCACCACCTTCAACAGCGCATTCCGCTGCCATCAGCAAAAGATCGGCATAGCGCATGATATGGTAGTTGATTCCGGAGTGCTGCTGCCCCCAAGCACCGGCACCAATATTACCATCCTCACCGGATTGGTATACATTCTTTTTAGGAAGATAAGGTCCTGAGATATCCGCAAAACTGGCACGGATCCAATCCTTACCGATCATGGTACCATACCCATTGTAATCGATACCCCTTCTTCCTACGGTATAATCCAACCTTGGGTCAAGATTACCGGCATCTGGAGTAAACGGATCGGCACTTTCCACACCATAGTCATTGACAACATCGCTCTGGTTAAAGGTATCCAATAGCGGTAAGCCTGTGGCATCGGTCCTATAGGCATTTACCAAATCCTGGGTAGGCTGGTAGAAACCACAACAAGAACTAAAGGGTCCGGGGTTGGGGAAGTTCAAAGTACCCCCCCTGTTTCCGTTCAACGACTGTCCGGAATCCGTGGTAAACTGAATCGCAAAAATAGATTCGGTACTGTTATCCCCTGCAAGGCTAAAGTTGGCCAAGAATTCTGGGTTCAGTGCATAGGGTCCGTTGTTGATTACATCCTGGAAAAGTGCAAGTGCACCGGCATAATCACCTTGGAATATGCGGGCCTTGCCCAAGAATGCCTTAGCGGTCCAGGAGGTGGGTCTTCCGACATCACCTTGGGTATCAGGCAAATTATCTATGGCAAATTGAAGATCAGCTTCAATATCGGCCCATATCGGTCCGGGATTGGCAACGTTAAAATCCGTGTCGGCAAAATTCGTCTCAGAAATATAAGGAATGTTACCGAACATTTTTTGAAGGTCAAAATTATAGTGCCCCCTTAGGAAACGTGCTTCTGCCAGCTGTGCGGAAAAATCACCTTCCTCAATGGAATTGATTAACGCAATTACGGCATTGGCCCGGTTGACACCGGCAAACCTACCGTTCCATACGGTCAAGTATGGGTTGGCGGAAGTCCAATCAAAAGTTTCCAATAGGAACAAATCGGCCTGGTCACCATCGGTACTACCCTTATGGGCGTCATCCGAGATAACATCGAACCACCAGTTGTCTCCACTAACGGTCCAATCGGCTCCCCCTTGGTTGTTCCGTATCCCATCCAAAGTGGAGTACGCACCAACCAATAATAGATTCACTCCTTCTGCATTTTGAAGAGCGCTATCACTTAATGCCCCAATTGCGGGCACTTCAGTAAAGTCATCACTACACGCTAGTATAGCAAAGAAAAAACTCACATAATAAATTAATCTCTTTTTCATTTTTTTTAGAATTTTGTGTTAATACCTACAGTAAATATCTGTGCGACTGGAAAAGTCTGAAAATCTATCCCTAAAGATAAGTTACTTGCGGAAATAACTTCAGGATCAAATCCGTCATAACCAGTGATGGTAAACAGGTTAGTACCTTGGACATATAATCTTAAAAGGTCCATGCCCAATGTACTTGCTATATTTTCTGGGAATGTATACCCAACTTGTAGATTCTTCATTCGTAAAAAGGATGCGTCTTCCACAAAATAAGAATTAGGCTGCGTTTCTGCGTTTTGAATCGTTTGGCTCAAAGCAGGAAGCGAAGCATTCGTATTGTTGGGCGTCCAGGAATCCAATACCCGTGTACTTCTGTTTCCGTTAAAGAAGGTTGGGAAATCGGTAAAGATTTTCTCATAGTTGTACACATCGTTCCCCTGAGACCCTGAAAAGAAGGCAGAGATATCAAAACCTTTGTAGTTGGCAGTAAGGTTGATACCATAGGTGAAATCTGGATGTGGAGATCCAATAAAGGTACGGTCGTTATCATCGTCAATAGCACCATCACCGTTGACATCTAGATAGGTAAAACGTCCGTTACCGTCAAAACCGGTCACCTGACGTCCGTAGAAGGACGATATAGGTCTGCCCACTTGTGTACGGGTAACCGCACCACCACGTAGATCTGTTCTACCTACCTGGAAGTCGCTGATCAAACTTTCCACCTCATTTTCATAGGTGGAGAAGTTGACACGAACACCGTAGTTTAAACCGTAGCTTGTATCGTGGTTGTAGTTAAGACTGATGTCGAAACCTGTGTTATTGATATCTCCCAAGTTTACCAAAGGTGCGGTGGCATCGATGGCGGTGGTACTGATTAAGCTGTTGTCCCTGGTAATCAAATCCTTGGTATCAATATTAAAGTATTCCACGGATAAGTTCAGTGCACTGTCGAACAATCCAAACTCCAATCCAATGTTGGTGGCCTCACTGGTTTCCCAGCGAAGATCCGGATTACCTACTTGGTTCAAGATAGCTCCCGTTGCGATGGTACTGCCATCAAAAGAATAGTTGGCTAAACCTTCGTTCAACTGTGAAATGTTGATCGTAGGATTGGAAACAGGTAGTGATTGGTTACCCAACTGTCCCCATGAGCCAAAGAGCTTAAGTCTGTTTACCCAACCATCTTTAGGGAAGAAATCTTCCTGGCTGATCAACCAACCTGCGCTGAAGGATGGGAAGACGTCACTTTGGTTGTCCCCAAGGAAACGGGAAGTCTTATCACGTCTTACGGTCACTGTACCGAAATATTTTCCAGCATAGGAATAGGTAGCTGTCCCAAAAAGGGAGAACAGGGTGTTGCCACCGTCAAAGGCACCGTCTACGTTAGGGGTACCACTACCATTGTTCAATAGGTAAAAATCAGGCGTTTCGAAAAGAAACCCGTTACGGCTGATCTGCTTGCCCTTACTTCCTTCTTCAACGGCCTCTATACCTAATAGTACATTAACGTTATGCTCACCAAATACATTGACGTACGTTAAGGTGTTGTTCCAAGTCCATGCAAAATTATCAATGTTCTGCTCCACCAAGGTGTTTGTACCCAATGGCTCTATATGTTCGGGATCTAGCGCTTGGAAACGTCTACTATCAAAAGATTCCAAACTTCCACTGACCGTAGTCTTAAAGGTCACCTTCTCATGCAGTTGGGCGGACAGGTAAATATCCCCGAACATTCTAAAACGTTTGTTGAAGTTATCTTGGCTACGCACCAAATTGGCAAATGGGCTACGGGAGTTTCCTAAACCTGGAGCACCTGTACCTGCTATATTGCCATCATCGTCCCTAACTGGGATCAGGGGGCTGCTTCGCAAGGCCTCATTGACAGGGACAAAGGCGGCAGGGTTGGAGTTAAGCTGTCCATCGGTTCCTGTCTGTGAACCAAATACTCCCGTCCTGGTATTGGAAAAAGAAACATTCATATGCTCCCCGATAACCACTTTATCCTTTATTTTAAACTCTGAATTCAATCGAGTAGTACCCTGCTTGAATCCGGTATTTATAAAAATACCTTCCCTGTTCAAATAATTAGCGGACAGGAAGTACTTACCGGTCTCGTTTCCGTTCTGTATGGATACAGATGCATTTTGGGTCTGCCCGTCCTGGGTAACGGCATCGAACCAATCGGTACCCTGCGGGTTAACCGTGGCATTGGCAGGTGCGCGTACAATGGGATCATAGGAAATCACTCTTGTATATCCCTGAAGACTGGAAGGCACTACTGCGGTAGCACCGCTCCCGTACTGTGGGTGGGTAACGGCTGCTCCATCATTGGCCAAACTTTCAAAGATCATATCCCCATGCTGTTGAGCATTTAACAGATCCGGAATGTTGGAGGCCCTTGAAATACCAGTGTAAAGGTCAAAGGAAACTACAGGCTTGGCCTGGTTGTACCCTCCTCCTTTAGTGGTAATGATCACAACCCCGTTGGATGCCCTTGCTCCATAAATAGCGGCAGCACCATCCTTCAGTACGTTGATCTGATCAATATCCGCTGGGTTGATACTATTAAGGATATTACCGTTATCGGTCTGTACCCCATCAATAATATACAGCGGATCAGTGTTGTTACTGGTACCAAAACCACGAATTGTAATTTGAGGTGAGGAACCTGGACTTCCCGCATTGGTCACGGAAACTCCGGTAACCCTACCTTCCAGGGCTTCAGCAGCGTTTACAATAGGCGCCTTGGTGGCTTCCGAAATGTCAACGGACGCTACAGAACCAGTAAGATCGCCCCGGGTTTGGCTGGAATACCCTAGAACGACCACCTCGCTGAGCTGGCTGGCATCTTCGGCCATGGTCACATTAATAGTGGTCTGTCCATTTACGGCCACCGACTGGGTGGCAAAACCAATATAACTGAAGACCAAGGTAGCATTGGCGTCTGCCGTAATGGTATAATTACCATCAAAATCGGTCTGTGTTCCATTGGTCGTACCTTGGACCACAACATTGGCCCCCGGTAGTGGTGCGCCATCCGAATCCGTAACCGTACCGGTTATGGTCGTCTGGAGTGTCTCGTCTAAGACGGATTTTTCATCGCTTGCTGGAGCTTTTGCATAGGCAAAATTCCCAACAAAACAAAGTAGTGCGGATAAAACCATGAACCTGGAGATCACCCTCCATTTCTTGGGTTTTAACGAATGACAAGTAGTTTTTTTAAGCATAATCATTAGTGTTTGTTAGTTTTATTTAAAGTGTCAGCCATGATTCCTGAAATTAACTGTAATAAAACGTTTAGTTTAGAGTCAATGTAAAGAAATCATAAATTTAATGTTGAATTAACAAAGCTATATGAAATATACATAGATATATTCAAATATTTTATCAATTGTTGATATTATCCTTAACCTATATAATATGCATTATCAGTAAAACATCAGTATATCAGCAGTTCCTAAAAAAAAAGTTAAATGTTAAAATAGTATTGGTGGCCGGTGCCCAGCGTAGGGGAAAGGCCTTTTGTTTTTTAGGGATGTGATGATGGGGTGAAAGTTTGAAAATAAGCAATCAATTGATTTTAAGTTACTTACGAAAAATTAAAGAAGCTGACATCCCTTGTCGCGCAAAAATGCCCCATTAAATTACCTAGGGGGAGGGACTAACAATGATCTAAGAAAAAGGTATTTATTTAACAAGAATTTTTGTTCACGGCTTTCTTTTTTTACGAGAAAATGGAAATTTTCATTAATATTGTGAATATTTCTTATCAGTGACCTGATTAAATCGTATCATAAATTTTTAACACTTGGAAATCCTTAAAAACATCCAAAGGGAAATCACTTCATTGTCCGAAAAAGACTGTTTTTTGGTCTTGGACAGGGAGCAGAAGGTTTTTGATTATCCGGTGCATTTTCACCCGGAAATGGAGCTGAATTTTATTTCCAATGGAAAAGGGGTACGTAGAATCGTAGGGGACAGTATTGAAAATATCACCGAATTGGAACTTATTTTGGTAGGCCCCAACCTGTACCACGGATGGGAACTGCACGAATGTACCAGCGAAAATGTGCATGAGGTGACCATTCAATTTCACAACGACCTGTTTGATCGGGCCTTTTTGAGCAGAAGCATTATGAAACCCTTGCGGGATATGTTCCGCAGGTCTGTTCATGGCATCTTGTTTTCCGAGGAGGCCATACGCCGCGTGGCACCCAGATTGTTAAAGGTTTCCAAGTTGGATAGTATGGACTATTTCTTGGAGTTGATGTCCATCCTATACGATTTGGCCATCTCCAGGAATCAGCGCCTGCTTTCCACGGCCACCATCCACTTGGAAAATTTTGATAATAGCGAGCAGTTGAAGGCCGTGTATGACTACGTGCAAGAGAATTATGGCACCAAGATTACCCTGGCCGACGTTTCCAACCTGGTGAACATGAGCAGTGTGTCCTTTAATCGGTTCATAAAGAAACGGACAGGAAAGACTTTTGTGGAATACCTCAATGATGTGCGTATCGGTTATGCTTCCACCATGTTGATCGAAAAGGATTTTAGTATATCCGAAATTGCCTTTCGCTGTGGGTTTAACAGCATTGCCAATTTCAACAGGATTTTTAAGAAAAGCAAAAATCGCACCCCATCCCAATGGAGAAAGGATTTTTCTGGTATCAAGAGAGTACTTTGAGGCGAATGGATCCTTTTGACAACAAGTGCACCCAGACCATAAAAATTAAATAACAGACTAAACCAATGATTTATGCAGATAATTGAATCTCCAACCAAGTACGACGTTGTTATCGTGGGATCCGGAGCAGGTGGGGGCATGGCCGCCAAGATACTTGCCGATGAAGGCCTTAAGGTAGCAGTGGTGGAAGCCGGACCTTTTTTTGATCCCGCAAATCCAGAACAGCAGACCCAATTGAAATGGCCTTGGGAATCCCCTCGAAGAGGAGCCTCCACCGTCAGACATTTTGGTGATTTTGATAGTGCCTATGGCGGATGGGATATAGAAGGGGAGCCCTACACCAATACCGAGGACAGCAATTTTAGATGGTTCCGCTCCCGGATGTTGGGCGGGAGAACCAACCATTGGGGCAGAATCTCACTGCGCTTTGGTCCCAAGGATTTTAAGCGCAAGGACCAAGACGGTTTGGGCGATAACTGGCCGATCGGTTACGAGGACGTAAAACCGTATTATGATAAGGTAGACAAACTGATCGGGGTATTCGGCACCAATGAAGGCCTGCCCAATGATCCGGACGGATTTTTCCTTCCACCCCCAAAACCTAGGTTGCACGAGCTTTTTTATATCAAGGGGGCCAAAAAGTCGAACATCCCCGTAATCCCTTCCCGGATGTCCATGTTGACCAAAAAAATAAACAAGGAAAGAGGCGTTTGTTTCTACTGCGGCCAATGTTCCAGGGCGTGTCAGGTATATGCCGATTTTTCATCGGGCACCTGCCTCATCTTCCCGGCCCAAAAGAGCGGAGGGCAGATCGATCTGTTCGTCAACTGTATGGTACGCGAGGTAACCACGGACGAAGAAGGCCGGGCCACCGGGGTTTCCTATATCAACAAGGAAGACCGAAAAGAGTACAAATTACATGGCAAAGTAGTTGTTTTAGCTGCTTCTGCCTGTAGTTCCGCACGTATCTTGCTCAACTCCAAAAGTAAACAGCATCCCAACGGATTGGGCAATAGCAGCAATGTGGTGGGCAAGTACCTTCATGATAGCACAGGGGTGAGTCGGGCCGTTTTTGTTCCCGACCTCATGAACAGAAAAACCTATAACGAGGATGGCGTTGGGGGAATGCACGTATATTCACCCTGGTGGCTAGACAATAAGAAGTTGGACTTCCCCAGGGGCTATCACATAGAAGTGTGGGGCGGCATGGGGATGCCCAGTTATGGGTTTGGTTTCAATGTCAACGAATTCAATAAATTCTTTGGACTAAAGGTCGGGGGTTATGGTAACGGCCTTCGGGAAGACGTTAAAAAGTATTACGGATCGGTCCTTGGTTTCGGTGGTCGTGGGGAATCTGTTCCCCAGCAGGACAACTACTGCGAAATTGACCCGACCAAAGTGGACGAATTTGGTATTCCGGTGTTACGGTTCAACTACCAATGGACAGACTATGAGCACAAGCAGGTAAATCACATGCAGGATACCTTTGAAGAACTCGCCCACAACATGGGAGGGGAAATTTTGGGCGACCGGCCCTCCAAGGAAGCCAAGCACGGGATTTCGCCCCCAGGTTGGATCATCCATGAAGTGGGTACCACTAGAATGGGGGATAACCCCAAAACTTCTGTGGTGAACAAGTTTCAACAGTTGCACGATACGGACAATGTTTTTATTGTAGACGCGGGACCCTTTGTTTCACAGGCCGATAAGAACCCTACCTGGACCATTCTGGCGCTCTCCTGGCGCACGTCGGATTATATTATTGAACAATTAAAACAGCAAAACATCTAGATCATGGACAGAAGAAAAAGTATAAAATCAATTATTCTGGGTTCCGTAGCCGGTGGATTGGCCATGCACGGATGCAAACCGGAAGCCGAAGCGGCCGCGGACGGTGATGCCCTTTTGACTTCCGAGCACCATTTTGGAAGAACACCCGAAGAAAAAGAACTGATTCAGGAGTTGAATGCGGAACAATTCTTTAATGTCCACGAACTGGAAACCCTAGGTGTCCTATGCGATTTGATATTGCCGGCCAATGCCGAGTTTGGTAGTGCTACGGATGCCGGAGTACCCGATTTCATTGAATTTATGGCGAAGGATATTCCGGAGATGCAAACCGATTTAAGGGGCGGATTCATGTGGTTAGATCACAAATGCAACACGGAATTTGGCACCGAGTTCAAAACTGCGGCAGAGGAGCAACAAAAACAGATTTTGGACACCATAGCCTATCCCGATGTAGAGGTACCTTCTGAGGAACACCCCTTGGAAATTCAATTTTTCTCGCTGATACGGAATTTGACCCTCACCGGTTATTATACCTCAAAAATGGGTATAACCGACTTGGGGTACAAAGGTAATATGCCCAACGTTTGGGACGGGGTACCCGATGAGGTATTGGCCCAGCACGGTGTGGCCTATGATCCCGATTGGTTGGCCAAGTGCGTGGACCAGAGCAAAAGGGGCATCATTGCGGAATGGGACGAAGCGGGAAATTTACTGACTTAACTTAAAACCATTGTTTTCAATAAGCTTTCGGTACCAATGGGCCGAATGTTTGGGCGTACGCTCCAGGCTTTCATAATCCACATAGTGAATGCCAAAACGTTTGGAATATCCCTGGGCCCATTCAAAATTGTCCATCAAAGACCAGACGAAATACCCTTTTAGGGCCACTCCATTTTCAATCGCTTGGTGACAGGCGTCTATATACCCTTCCAAAAAATGGATACGGTCTGTATCCCTAACTTCACCATTTTCATCCTTTGCATCATCAAAGGCACAACCGTTTTCGGTGATATAAATGGGCGGGTTGTCGTACCGATCCCTGATCCACTCCAGTAGCTTTTGACACCCCAAGGGTACAATGGGCCATCTCATGGCAGTGGTCTTCCATTCCGGATCTGCGGTCAACAACACGCGTTGATCCGCGAAGATACCCCCATTGCCATAGACGTTGTTTTCCACTTCCACACCAGAAGGGGCGTCAGCCGCCAGGAGGGTAGAGTAGTGGTTCAATCCAAAAAAATCGGAAGAACCGATCAAAAGTTTTTTCTCCTCCTCGCTGAATTGTGGCAACCTGTCGCCTAGGCGCTCACGCATTACCGCCGGGTAATCCCCAAAATAGATGGGATCCGTAAACCAGCCTAAGAAGAATTCCAAGGCCCGTTGGGCCGCATCAATATCCTCGGGCTTATCACTAAGGGGTTCACGCCAATCGCAGTTGTTGGTAATGCCAATGGTACCCTCCTGTGCGGGTTGGTATTTTTCTCGATACCGTTGTACCGCTTTGGCATGGGAACGCAAGATGTTGTGCGCAACGATATAGGGCTCGTCCTCGGATTTTCTTCCTGGGGCAAACACACCGGCGCTATAACCAAGTATTGCAACCACCCAGGGTTCATTATGGGTGATCCAATGGTGTACACGATCTCCAAAATGTGTAAAACAAATATCCGCATACTTGGCAAAATAGTCGGCAATTTCCGGATTTAACCACCCATCCTTTTCCGTATGGAGCGCCAGGGGCAGATCCCAATGATACAGGGTTATCCATGGCGTAATCCCGTAGCTGAGCAGTTCATCGATGAGGTTGGAATAGAACTGAATCCCTTCAGGGTTCACCGCACCCTGACCATCGGGTTGGATTCTACTCCATGAAATGGAAAAGCGATAGGCCTTAAGCCCCAGATCGGCCATAAGTTTTACGTCTTCCTTGTAGCGGTGGTAATGGTCGCAGGCCACATCACCATGGTCATTGTTGGCCGTTCTTCCGGGGATATGGGCATGGGCGTCCCAAATGCTCCAAGCTCGGCCACCTTCCATGGCCGCTCCCTCAATTTGGTAGCTGGACGTGGCCGAGCCCCAAATAAAATCTTTCGGAAATTGTATCATCGTATACGGTATTCTAGCTCGTTTTAGTGGCTGTAAAGATGAAATAAATTGTAGATAATTACTAGCCTAAATTGTACAAACTGACCCGGGAATTGAAAAAGTTGCCGTATTTTTCCCTAAATCTAAAATCCAGCAGCATGATAACGAAGTGTGCACCCCGTGCTTTGGGGTTCTTCTTTTCCTTACTGATTCTTTTGTTTTCCGCATGTGGGGACCGCAACCAGACCAGGAAGTCCGATACGCCGCCCTTGGAGCAAAGCAACATTTTGGAAACCCTTTCCGAGGATTTCAAAAAGGAAGAAATACGATCATTTGATGGACTGGCCGACACCACCTTTGTGCGCCTGGCAGATTTTAGTAAGGATTTTGCCTATGATATGCGCTATGCCACCACCAACAACTTCTTGAAGGCCCAGGTATACGACTGCGCGGAATGTTATACCCGGGTAAAAACCGCAAAGGCCCTGTTAAAGGCCAACAAAGTGTTTATGGAACAGGGGTATAGAATCAAATTTTTTGATTGCTACCGACCCAATTCCGTGCAGCACAAAATGTGGAAGATTGTGCCCAATCCCCAATACGTGGCCGATCCTGTCAAGGGCTCTATCCACAACAAGGGCGGGGCGGTAGATATCACCCTGGTCAGCTTGGAGGGGAAGGAACTCGACATGGGTACCGATTTTGATTTTTTTGGTAAGCGGGCCTATCACGACAATACGGATCTGCCGGCACAGGTACTGCAAAATCGAAAATTGCTCAAGGAGACCATGGAACAACACGGGTTCTGGTCCATTCGCACGGAATGGTGGCATTACAACCTTGCTGCGGCCTCCAACGACAAAGTGGACGACTTTAAATGGGAGTGCAACTAAGCCGATACGTTATTCCTCAGGTACTTTGGTGCAAACCAGCACCCTTGATCGACTCTCTTGGTCCGTCGTAAAAAAAAGATATCGGTCCCCTCCGTCCTTAATCTGAAACCGCTTACGCAGGGCAGACACAGTCATGGGAAAGTTTCTTGTAGTGATATTGGCCTTGGGTATATCCAGCCCTAACAGTGCTTTTTTACCATAGGGCTGGCTTTTCGTAATCCTAAAACGCCGACCGGGAAAATCAACCAACCGATCGGACGTATACAAATGGGAATGTTCCTGCAGTTTTTTTAACTGAAAACGATTTCCCACAGTCTTAAATGCCCCGGATTTTAATATGGCCGCGTTGGGTTCATAGAGGTAGGTCATGGGCATAGCATAAGTGGCCTGAACGCTTTTTTCCTCAGATAACCCAAAGTTGAAACTTTCCGGTCCCTTTTTGGTGAAGTTCACCGTTTTAATGACAATGGCGTCCCCATACCCTTTTTCCAGGACCCACAACAGCTCCCGAACTTCATTCCGTACCGCCACCACATGGATTTCCCTTACAAATTGAAGTTCTTGTATTCCGATTGAAAAATCGAGCAGGGGAGAGGTCTTGATCAACAAACGGTCCGATTTTGAAAAAAGAAGCATTAAATGTTCAGGAACATTGGGGAGGCTATCCACCAAGGTAAACACTTTTCCTTTTTGCTCGTTTCGGCGTGAAGGATCAAGGTAGATCCAATCAAAATGCAGCTCCGTTTTTTTTAAGAAATCGATTCCATTGCCCACCATTGTTTGGATGTTTTTTATACCAAAAACACCAAAGTTATAAGCGGCAATTTCCGAGAGTTCCGGCTTAAGTTCACAGTGCACGACCTCCTTCATTTTTTGTCCAAAAAAGTAGCTGTCCACCCCAAACCCTCCTGTGGCATCCAGGAGCGATTTCCCAGAAACGATAGCGGCCTTATAACGTGCTGTGATTTCCGATGAACTTTGCGCAATATGCAATTTGTTGGGATAGTAGATTCCCGCGGTACCGAACCAAAGAGGAAGCTTCTCCCGGCACTTTTTCTTTGCTTCGAGCTGTTGGGCCAACTCGTGGGCGCTAATGCCCTCAAAAGGAACCTTTTTTAGTAAAACTGACAGGATGTCAGTGTTTAAATTTTTATTTATAAAATCCTGTACACCAGTATTTAATAACTTTTTATTCAAAGTAAAACTATAAATTTTTAGTCAGGGACTTTACAATCTTGTTTTCGGCAAGAAATTCCTTCAGAACCACCTTGATCGCGGTGTATCCGGGTACCGCTACGATCATTCCGGTGACCCCGAAGAGGAGCCCTCCGATTATGATGATCAGAAAGATTTCCAGGGGGTGCGATTTTACACTTTGGGAAAATATTCGGGGTTGTGAAAAGAAATTATCCACCAATTGTCCCAGGACAAAACCGATCATTACATAGAGGGTTTTGGGCAAGATTACCGTACTAAAATCCGAACCAATATTACTCGTCATGGTCAAGGTCAACATGAGCACCCCACCAATGATCGGGCCTATATAGGGAATGAGGTTCAGCAGGGCACATAGGAAGGCGATGACCACTGCGTTCTCTATTCCAAATATCAACAAGACGGCGGTATAGATAATGAAGAGGATCAGGATTTGCAGCACCAGCCCCACAAAGTATCTGGACAACAGATCTTTTATGGTATTTATAGAACTTTTAAGCCTTCTTTCCTTCCCATCGGGCACCAGGACCATAAGGGCATCCTCAAAGAGTTTGCTGTCCTTTAGAAAGAAAAACACAATAAAGAGCACGGAAAAAAGGCCTACGCTAAAACTGCCCAAAACGCCCACAAAGGAATTCAAAAAATTGGGGACAAAACCAAAATCGAGGTTCGCAAAAATTTTCGATTCCTTTATACTTTCCTCTATGTCCGAGGTGCTTACCCCGAGATAATCCGTGACTTCCCGGTACAGGCTTTCCACATTGGCCTGCATAGCCTCAATGTTTAGGAGCGACAGATTTTGCCCTTGCTGTACCAGTAGCGGAATAAAGAGCGCGATAATACCCACCAATATGCCCACCAAAAGGAGCATGGTTACGATTACGGCCAAGGTATTCCTGAACTTGAGTCGCCTCCGTAAAAAAAGCACTATGGGTCTCCCTATCAAGGAAACAATTACGGCGATGGTAATGTATACCAGCACAGAACTGATCTGGTACAGAAAATAACAGAGCAGTACAATTCCTGCCATAATACCTACCGCCCGTAGAATACCTTCAGAAATGTTCTTTGGTGTCATGTCTTAGTTGTTAAAAGCATATTGTACAATATTGGCGCCCATTTGCAAGGCCTTGAGTCGTACTTCTTCCGGATCATTGTGTACGGATGCATCTTCCCAGCCATCGCCCAGATCACTTTCAAAGGTGAAGAGGAGCACCAATCTGTTTTCATGAAAGATGCCCAACGCTTGCGGACGTTTGCCATCGTGTTCGTGAATTTTGGGCAGTCCTTCCGGAAAATTGTACCGTTGCGAAAAGATGGGATGGTCCACGCCCAATTCCTGCAGTTCCTTGCCCGGGAAGACCTTGGTCAATTCCTTTCTCAAATAGGGCTCCATCCCATAATTGTCATCGATATGGATAAACCCGCCAGATAACAAGTAAGTCCTCAAGTTATCCGCTTCCTCCTGCGAGAAGAACACATTACCGTGCCCGGTCATATGGAGAAAGGGGTATTGAAAGATGCTGTTGCTGCCTACTTCTGCCGTTTCGGGTTTAGGGTTGATCTTTGTACCAATGTTCTCATTGCAGAACTTGATAAGATTGGGCAGGGCCGTAGGGTTGGAATACCAATCGCCTCCTCCGCCATATTTAAGAATGGCCAGTTCCTGTCCCACAAGCGAGGATTTCACAAAAAAAGTTAAAATGAAAAGAAGGAACGTAAGTTGTTTCATAGGGATTCGAACAATTAATTGAATCAAATGTAATAATTATCATGTTCAAAAAAATCATAGGAGCTGTAATTGTTCTGGTCAGCCTTGGATTTATGGCCTTTACAGGCTTTACCCAAGCACCGGAAAACGACAGTGCAAATACAGCGGAGGCAATGGAGGAAGGTGTTTACGAACCCATTGTGGTACTGGAGCTGTATACTTCCCAAGGATGCTCTAGTTGCCCTCCGGCCGATGCCCTGCTCGATAAGGTGAAAAAGGAATATCAAGAAAATGTGTTTGCCCTCTCCTATCATGTTGACTATTGGAACTACATTGGTTGGAAGGACCCTTTTAGCAAATCGGAATATGCCGAAAAGCAGCGGGCCTACAATATAAAATTCAGGAATAGGAGCAATTATACACCCCAGGTGGTGGTCAACGGGCAGGAACATTTTGTGGGATCGAGCGCCTCTAAAATGTATTCGAAGATCAATACTTACCAAAAGGTGAAAGCCGGAAACCGTGTGGGCATTTCCCAATTGCAGGCTGCCGACAACAGCGTTGGGTTCCAATATGAAATAAAGGGCAGTACCAAAGGAAAGCGTCTAAGGGCCATTTTGGTGTTGGACCAAAGGATCACGGAGGTAAAACGTGGGGAGAATAGAAACCGGACCTTGCGCAACAGCAACATTGTTGTGGCGGAAAAAACAATCTCGGCAAAGGAAGGAAAGGCTTCTTCCTACATCGCGATTCCCGACAGTGTAGGGCCCAATGAAAAAATACAGTTGATGTTACTCGTGGAGAACGACACGTACGATATTACAGGGGCTGCCAAGGGCAGTGTTGAAAGATAAGTGTTTGGTGTTTATTGTTGTTCCGCACTTCTAGCTGTTTTGTTCAGCGGTTAGGGGTGCGGAACTTTTTGTTAGCCGTTGTTGATCATATTGACCACCGTACAGGCCACAATCGCAGCAGTCTCCGTTCGCAAACGGTTTTGCCCGAGGGAGACCGGTAGAAAGCCCTTTTCTACTGCTTCCTCAATTTCCCCCGCTGAGAAATCGCCCTCCGGGCCTATTAAAATGGTGATATCCTTATCTGGCGCGACACGTCTTTTAAACTCCATTTTTTCCCCTTCCGCACAGTGTGCTATAAACAAAAGACCCTCATGGGGTACGGCCATATAATCCTTGTAGGGGATAAGATCATTGAGCTTGGGAAGATACGCTTGCAAGGACTGTTTCATTGCGGATTGGATAACTTTCTCCATACGTTCCTTTTTGATCACTTTCCGTTCTGAGTTCTCGCAGAGGACCGGTGTTATTTCATGTACGCCTATTTCCGTGGCCTTCTCCAAAAACCACTCGAAGCGATCGTTCATCTTGGTGGGGGCCACCACCATATGGAACCAATGCTTTTTGGGATGTTTCTTTTCGCTCGAAATGATTTCCACCTTACAGCGCTTGGCATCCGCGAGCACTATTTTTGCCTGGAAAATATACCCCTTGCCATTGGTAATGCTTAGGACATCCCCTATTTTTCTACGCAGCACTTTTACAATATGCTTGCTTTCCTCCCCGGGGAAGACAAATAGGGAGGCGCTATGATCTATGTTTGGACTATAAAAAAGTTGCATTACCGTTGATTAATCGTTTACAGTTTACTTTTTGCATGCTCAAGGCCCAATTCGATCCAATGGTGCAACTGCTCCTCCGAATCAAAACCGTTTGTTGCCACATAAATGAATTCCTTCATAGGTCGTTTGGTAAAGTCCATGGGGCGAACCGCATCCATTTTTAGGACGGCATCCATTTTTTCGGCTACCACACGCACTGCCAATTCTTCCTTGACTACCCCAACAGTCATTTTTCCCTGATATAAAAAGGATAGGCCGCCGAACATTTTCTTTTCGGTAAAGTTTTCCGGAAATAGTTTTATCCCCGCCCGTATCCTGTTTGCCAAAGCCTCATCGTATGCCATAATTCCCAGTGATTAAATATGATACCTTGCCTTTGCGGTAACTCCTTGATCGGAGAAAGTGCCCTCCTTGTATTTTAAGTAACCTACAATACCTATCATCGCCGCGTTATCGGTACAATATTCAAATTTAGGAATATAACTTGTCCAACCCAGTTCATCCTCCGCTTGCTGTAGTGCTTTCCTGATTCCAGAATTGGCCGAGACCCCGCCGCCAATGGCAACGTCCTTTATCCCGGTCTGCTTTACGGCCAGTTTGAGCTTGTCCATAAGAATAGTGACAATAGTGTGTTGTATGGAAGCACAGACATCATTCAGGTGCTCCTCAACAAATTTGGGATTTTCCTTCAACTGTCTTTGTACAAAATAGAGCACACTCGTTTTCAGTCCGCTGAAGCTGAAATCCAACCCGGCCACCTTGGGTTTTGGAAAACGGAAGGCTGTTGGATTTCCATTTTGTGCCAAACGGTCCAACAGTGGTCCTCCGGGGTATGAAAGCCCTAAAATTTTAGCGCTTTTGTCAAAGGCTTCGCCAACCGCATCGTCCAAGGTCTGCCCCAGGAGCTCCATATCAAAATAGTGCTTTACCAGAACAATCTGGGTATGGCCCCCGCTAATGGTCATGGCCAAAAACGGAAACTCGGGGGGACGTACGTTTTCCTCTTCGATAAAATGAGCCAAAATGTGGGCTTGCATATGATTCACCTCAATAAGGGGTATATCCAATCCCAATGCCAGCGATTTGGCGAAAGAGGTCCCTACTAAAAGGGAACCCATGAGGCCGGGTCCACGTGTAAAAGCTATGGCGGATAACTGTTTTTTGTCGATATTTGCCTTGGCCAACGCTTGATGTACCACTGGAACGATATTTTGCTGGTGTGCCCTGGAAGCTAACTCGGGCACCACTCCGCCGAATTCCTCATGGATTTTTTGCGTGGCCACCACATTGCTAAGTGTCTTAGTGTTGTGTAAAACTGCTGCAGAAGTGTCGTCACATGAAGATTCTATGGCAAGAATGTAAATATTTTCTTTGTCCACCTGGGTTTGGAATAAAAATTGGTTGTACAAAGGTAAAACATAAAGCCCTATCAAAAAATTAAGAAAAATACTGCTTAGAACCCTCTTGGTCGTCCTCATGATCATTGTTTTGGGTACGGTGGTACTTTCCTTGCCCTTTGTACAAACTCGATTTGCCAGGTTTGCGACGGATTCCATCAATACGGAATTTGGAACCAATATCAATATAGACAGGTTACGCATTTCGCTGATTACCCTGGACGCTTCCATGGAGGGAATCTACGTGGAGGATTACAAAAAGGATACGCTGATTTATATCGATGAACTTACTACCTCTATTCTCAGCATGCGCAACATGGCACGGGGCAAGCTTGAGTTTGGCGATATCGACATCGAAAAACTCGATTTTAAGATGAAGACGTATAAGGATGCCCCGGACAGTAATCTGGGCATCTTTGTGGACAAGCTCGATGATGGAAAACCTAGGGCGCCGGGAACGCCTCCTTTCTTTTTTTCCAGCTCTGATGTAACGATTGAAGAGAGCAGGTTTAGACTGATCGATGAAAATTTGGAACAGCCTAAAACCTTGGATTTTAAGGAATTAAATATAGAAGCTTCGGATTTTCAGATCTTGGGACCTGAGGTAACCACTGAAATTGAGGCCTTGTCATTGCACAGTAAGGAAGGGTTAAAGATACAGCGGCTCGCCACTGGGTTTAAATATACCAAACAGCAGATGCGTTTTGACTCCTTGCATATAGATACACCCGAATCCAGCCTCAATGGCAATTTGGTGTTCAATTACAACAGGGAGGATTTTGCAAACTTTACAGACAAGGTGAACCTCACCGCTTCATTTGCCGAGTCTACCATAGCCCTGGACGAGATCAACTTACTTTACGATCAATTCGGCAAGGGAAAAGAAGTGTCGTTTTCCTCAGATGTCAACGGTGTTTTGAACGATCTGAACATGGAACGACTCTTTGTGCAATCGGACCAGACGGGGATTCGGGGGGATTTTAACTTTAAAAATCTTTTCAGCAGGGAAGCGCCGTTCGAGTTGGATGCCGATATTAAGGACCTCACCACCAGTTATTATCAATTGCGGTCCCTATTACCCAATATTTTGGGAAACTCCCTGCCTTCTTCCTTTCAAAGATTGGGGCGGTTCACCATTCGCGGAGACGCGTTGATTTCCGAAACCTCCATTGTTTCCAAGGTGAACATAAATACGGCGATCGGCAGTAGTTATTCCGATTTGGAATTAACGGAAATAGATGATATAGACAACGCTTCCTATAAGGGGTTCGTGTCCTTTATCGATTTTGATATCGGGAACTTCCTGCAGGATAAAAACTTTGGTAAGACCTCCCTGGATTTTAATGTGGACGGCAGGGGTTTTGTGCAAGAAAACCTGAATACCGAGGTCATCGGGGAAGTGTACAATCTCACGTTCAACAACTACGATTACAAGGGCCTAAAGGTGTCCGGGATACTAAAGGAACAATTGTTCGATGGTTCACTCCTTAGCAATGACGAGAACTTTAAATTCAACTTTAAGGGATTGGCAGACTTTGGCAAAGGGGATAGCAACAATTTCAACTTTATAGCGTCGGTGGATTATGCGGATCTAAAGAAGTTGAATTTTATAAATGACAGTGTTTCCGTATTCAAGGGCCATGTAAATATGGATATTACCGGGAATACCATGGATAATATCGTGGGCGAGATTAAGTTTTCCGAGACCAATTACCAAAACAAGAACGACACCTATTACTTTGATGATTTTAAGATCTCATCCCAATTTGAGGCCGATTCGAGCCGTACCATAGAAATCAACTCGCCGGATATCATAACCGGTTATATGAAAGGATACTTCAAAGTGGGGGAGCTGGGTAAATTAATGCAAAATTCCGTCGGTAGTATTTATACCAACTACAAACCTTACGAAATATCGGAGGGGCAGCGTCTCGATTTTAATTTCAATATCTACAACAAGATCGTAGACGTGTTCTTTCCTGAAGTCACTTTTGGCCCCAATACTTTTATAAGGGGCAATATCATAGCAGATGAGGGCGACTTTAAGCTCATCTTTAAATCCCCCAGTATTGCAGCTTTCGGAAATAAAATGGACAATATAGATGTAAAGGTAGACAACAAGAACCCCTTGTTCAACACCTTTGTATCGGTAGAAGATGTTTCCACCATTTATTATGACGTCAAGAATTTTAGCCTGATCAATACCACCCTTAAGGATACACTGTTCTTTAGAACGGAATTTCAGGGCGGGAGTGAGTACGATGATAGTTATAACCTTAACTTCTACCACACCTTTAACAAGCAGAACAAGTCTGTTATTGGCCTAAAAACGTCCGATATCAGTTTTAAAGGGAACAAATGGGTTCTCAATAGGGAGGGGAACACAAAGAACAAGGTAATCCTAAACAAGACCTTGGATAGCATTACGATCGAGGAAATCGTAATGAACAATAACAGAAAAGAACAAATAAGACTTAGGGGCCAACTGGCCGATTCTACCTATAAGGATTTGGAACTCCAATTTAAAATAGTATCCCTTGATAAGATAACCCCGGCCATAGATAGCCTAAAGCTACAAGGTGAAGTAAACGGTACCTTGAATATCCTGCAAAAAGACGATGTCTATTTGCCCTCGTCCAATTTGGCAATTACGGATTTCTCGGTCAATAAGGCAAGACTGGGCAATTTGGCCATAGGCATTGTCGGAAATCGGGACCTAACGGATTTTGTGGTGAATACCCAAATTACGGATAATGGCAGGGAGAAGCTAAGTGTCATAGGCAATATCACCAATCAGAACAATAATCCCAAGGCCAACTTATTGGCCAATTTCAATGATTTTGAAATGGCGCCCTTTAGTCCCTTGGGCGAGGGGGTAATTACAAATATCAGGGGATATATCAACGGCAGCGCCAGGATCATAGGGGATATCAAAAACCCGGATATTAGCGGCCAATTGACCCT
The DNA here is from genome assembly GCF_050589645.1 of Eudoraea algarum. Lineage (NCBI taxonomy): Bacteria > Pseudomonadati > Bacteroidota > Flavobacteriia > Flavobacteriales > Flavobacteriaceae > Eudoraea > Eudoraea algarum. The sequence goes on from NZ_JBNGOQ010000005.1 coordinate 483,006, forward strand.
GAACGATGCTGGTTTGGGGATACCGTATTTAAATGTGGACTATGCTTTTGCACCCAATTCCAGGGTGCGACTTTTTGATCAAACCTTTTATTTTGAGAATATAGGGCTAACGGACGTGGCCTACGATACCAAGGCCAATATTGATGGCACGATAAGCCACACCGGTTTTGGCGACTGGCGCTTGGATCTGGACTTGGATTCCAATAATGATAGGTTTCTGATACTGAACACGGAATTTGAGGAAGAGGTACTGTACTACGGTACCGGGTTTTTTAACGGTACCGGTAGGATATTTGGCCCAACGAGCGCTTTGACCATTAATGTGGACGGATCTACAGCCCCGGGAACATCCCTGAAAATACCGTTGAGCGATATTGCAAGTGTAGGGGATTACTCCTTTATCAATTTTATTGAACGGAACGATATAAGGACCATAGAAGAACAGCGGGTGCTGCGCGACTATGAGGGACTGGAACTGGTGTTTGACCTGGACGTTACACCAGATGCAGAAGTAGAGATCGTGGTAGATCAGAAAACGGGCAGTTCCCTCAAGGGAACCGGAGAGGGTATCCTGCTCATCGAAATTAACACCAACGGGAAGTTCAATATGTACGGTGAGTTCGTGGCGGTGACCGGAGAGTACAACTATAGGTTTGGGGGCGTTATAGACAAGACTTTTACCGTTAGGCCTGGAGGTACCATTTTATGGGAAGGGGATCCCTTGGCGGCCCGATTGAATATGGAAGCGGTATATTCCTTAAATGCGAATCCATCCCCGCTATTGGATAACGCAGGTTTTACCGGCCGTATACCCACCGATGTGGTCGTAAGGCTGACAGAGGAACTGGAACGGCCCAATTTTGAGTTCAACATTGAGTTTCCAGGGACCAATTCGATCATTAAATCCGAATTGGAGTATCGGTTACAGGACCCTACGGTAGAGGAAAGAAACGCATTTTTTCTGCTGGCCCAGGGTACCTTTGTCAATGAAAGCACCGGTATTAACCAGCAAGCTGTTACCGGGAACCTTATACAGACCGCTTCGGGCCTTTTGAATCAGGTTTTGGCAGGAGACAATAGTAAATTTGACCTTGGCGTGTCCTATGAGCAGGGGTATCTGGACCCCAGTGCCGATGTGCAGACCGAGAACCGCATCGGCGTAACCGTATCTACCCAAATAAGTGACCGTATCCTTTTGAACGGGGAGTTTGGGGTGCCTGTTGGCGGAGTAAGCGAAACCATTGTGGCCGGCGATGTGGAAGTTCAGGTATTGCTTAACGAGGATGGTACCTTACGGGCCAAGATTTTTAACCGCGAGAATGAGATACAGCAGTTTTTGGCGGACCGACAGGGGTATACCCAGGGTGTGGGACTTTCGTACGAGGTAGACTTCAATAATTTTAAGGAGTTGATGGGGAAAATTTTTAAAAAGAAACCCAAACCGGAAGTTCAAGCCCCCGAACCTGATCTCAAACCTCAAAACATTATGGGGAAGGATAGTCTCATCCAATTTACGCAGAAGCCAAAAACGCTGAATAATCGTCCTTAACACTCCTTTTTTGTTATTTTTTTCGCCTGGTAGGATAAAAATTATTAACGAAAACGTTTGAAGTTTCAAGGAACCCTAAAATAGGGTGGGCCTACTTCACGTAATTAAAATAAGTTTGCTAGTTTTACCTTCTTAAAATTTTTAATGGCGACGAACATAAAGAAAATAGCGGTTTTTACCTCTGGTGGGGACTCTCCGGGTATGAATGCAGCCATTAGGGCCGTAGTGCGTACCTGTGCTTATATGAAGGTAGAGTGCGTGGCGATCTATAGGGGTTATGATGGTATGATCGATGGCGATTTTAAACCCATGAACGCCAGGAGCGTTAATAACATCATCAATAAGGGAGGTACCATTTTAAAATCGGCCAGATGTGAGGAATTTAGAACGGCGGAAGGCAGGCAAAAGGCCCACGAGCAGCTAAAAAAAGAGGGAGTGGATGCCTTTGTGGTCATCGGAGGTGACGGAAGCTTCACGGGAGCATTGACCTTCAACAAAGAATTTGATTTCCCGGTAATCGGAATTCCAGGGACCATAGACAACGATATTTTCGGAACCACGTATACCCTTGGCTTCGATACCGCCCTGAACACGGTGGTAGACGCCATTGATAAGATACGCGATACCGCAAGTTCCCATAACCGCCTGTTTTTTGTGGAGGTAATGGGGAGGGATGTTGGCCATATTGCCCTAAATGTAGGGGTAGGGGCAGGTGCCGAGGAAATTTTAATTCCTGAAGAGAACCTGGGCTTGGAACGTTTGCTCGATTCGCTAAAGCGCAGTAAAAAATCGGGAAAATCATCCAGTATCGTGGTGGTAGCCGAAGGCGATAAAATTGGAAAAAATGTTTTTGAACTCAAGGAATATGTAGAGGAACATCTTCCTATTTATGACGTTCGCGTTTCTGTTCTGGGCCACATGCAGCGTGGTGGGGCACCTTCCTGTTTCGATAGGGTGTTGGCCAGCCGAATGGGTGTGAGGGCAGTAGAGGCCCTGTTGGAGGGAAAAACCAACCTGATGGTGGGTATACAGGACAATAAGATTATCCTGACCCCGATAGCCCAGGCCATAAAAGGGCATACGAAAATTGATAAGGAACTCATTAGGGTATCCGATATAATGACCACTTAATTTTAAAACTAAAACAAAGAAAAATGTCAAGCTTAAAAATAGGAATTAACGGATTTGGAAGAATAGGACGATTGGTTTTCAGGTCTACCCTGAAAAGGGATGACGTAGATGTCGTGGCGATCAACGATCTTTTGGATGTGGAGCATCTTGCATATTTATTGGAATACGACTCCGTACATGGCAAATTTGATGGTACCATAACCGTAAAGGACGGGAATTTGATTGTGGATGGAAGAACGATTCGCATTACGGCGGAAAGAGATCCGAAAAATCTAAAATGGGACGAAGTAGGTGCGGACATTGTAGCCGAGTGCACCGGTATTTTTACCACCTTGGAAACAGCGCAGTACCATATTGATGGCGGCGCCAAGAAAGTCGTAATTTCCGCCCCCTCAAAGGACGCTCCCATGTTTGTTATGGGCGTAAACCACAAGGAGGTAAAAGCTTCCGATACCATTGTTTCCAACGCGTCCTGTACCACCAATTGCTTGGCCCCCTTGGCCAAGGTGCTCAATGACAATTTTGGCATCGAAGAGGCTTTGATGACCACCGTACACGCCACTACCGCTACCCAATTGACCGTGGACGGACCGTCCAGAAAGGACTTTCGTGGAGGAAGGAGTGCACTTTTGAATATTATTCCCGCGTCTACCGGTGCTGCCAAGGCAGTGACCAAAGTTATCCCAGAATTGGAAGGAAAGCTTACCGGGATGGCCCTTAGGGTACCAACAGCCGATGTTTCCGTGGTGGATCTAACCGTGCGTTTGCAGAAAGATACTTCCTATGAAGGCATAAAAAAGGCCATTAAATCGGCTTCGGAAGGCGAATTGAAGGGTATTTTGGGATACACCGATGAAGCCGTGGTATCCCAGGATTTCATAGGCGATGCCAGGACCAGCATTTTTGATGCCGGTGCGGGGATCGAGCTGAATTCCAAGTTCTTCAAGGTGGTATCCTGGTATGATAATGAGGCAGGATATTCCAATAAACTGGTAGACCTTGCCCAGTACGTAAACGAGTTATAAAACCTTTGCTTGAGCTAACTTCCTGAAAGCGAGAGATTTTCGAGTTTCTTCCTTTCAGGAAGCGCTTTTAAATGCGCATATATGATATTAATCGTTGATAGTGGTGCCACAAAGTCGGATTGGATCGCCCTGGATGACCAGGGAAATCAGCTATTCCTTACCCGTACCCTGGGATTAAGTCCGGAAGTGCTGACCCGTGAGGTCATAGAAGATCGCTTGGCCAATAATTTTGAACTTTCCGAGAACAAAATGGAGGTAACACACGTGCATTTCTACGGTGCGGGCTGTGGTACGGATAGGATGAAGCAGTTCTTGAAGGATATTTTTAAAAACTTCTTCCCCAAGGCGGTATGTGAGGTAAAGGAAGACACCTATGCAGCGGTGTTCGCCACAACCAAAATCGGTCATCAGGGCATTGTATGCATTTTGGGTACAGGATCCAACTGTAGTTATTACGACGGACATCAGCTTTTTCAAAAAGTGACCGCATTGGGATATATTCTTATGGATGACGGCAGCGGTAATTTTTTTGGTAGAAAGCTGCTACGCGATTACTACTTCCACAAAATGCCCCAGACGCTGGCCTTAAAGTTTGCCAGCGAGTATGATCTAGGTCCCGATGTCATTAAGGAAAATCTGTACAAGCAGCCGAACCCCAATACCTATTTGGCCACTTTTGCCAGATTTATTGTGGAAAACAAAGACCATCCTTACTGCAAGGGTGTAATAGACAAGGGGTTTCAGCAGTTTGTGAACAACAACATCATGCAGTTTGAACTGGCCACCAAGGTACCTATCAATTTTGTAGGCAGTATAGCCCATTATCTCAGGGAAGAACTCACGGCCGTAATCGAAAGGAACGACCTAATACTCGGGGTAATCCGGCAAAGACCCATAGAAGGCCTTATGGAATTTCACAAGGGGAACGTTTAGATCGGATCGGGAACCCCTATATTATTCGTCCTTTACCGCGATCATGGAAATTTCCACATGTACGAACATAGGTAAATTGGCCACTTCTACGGTTTCCCTTGCTGGTGCGGTATCGCTATTAAAATAAGCGCCATAGACCTCGTTCACCGCTGCAAACTGATGCATGTCCTTTACAAAAATGGAAGTTTTAACTACATGTTCAAAGCTCATGCCGGCCGCCAGAAGGATAGCCTTCAAATTTTCCATGCACTGTTTGGTCTCTAATTTTATATTATCCTTTACCAATTCTCCCGTGGCGGGATCTATTGGCGTCTGACCGGAAATATAAAGGGTGTTGCCGCTTAGTACGGCCTGGTTATAAGGTCCTATGGGCGCCGGAGCGTTCGGGGTGGTGATAATTTTTTTCATTGATATTGGGTTTAGCGAATAAAATTAAACTTAAAAATACCTACTAACGTATGGGCTGACTCCTATTTTCCCATTTTAGGTCACTGAGAATGGAGCTCTTTATGCCAATAAAGAAATACCATCGCTCAAAGTTTCCAAAAGGCGTCCAATCAAAGTTGAGCCTAAAACTTTTGAGGTCGCGCGCAAAGCGAAGTTGGGTAAGGGTAAACCCCTTGTTCCTAAAATCGTAACCGGAGGAGACCCCCACTTCCCAACGGGGGGATAGGGTAACATTTCCCGAAAACATCAGGGAATGGTTGGTAAATTCATTTTGTCTGTTGGAGTTGCTATAGGTAACCGCGTACTGCAACCTCAGGTCCCATGGGATTTTGGTACCATAGACCGGATTTTCGACCTGCCCGTCATCATCCTTTCTGGTTCGGAAGTTTCTACTATCGTTAAAATTGGTCGCCCGTCCAAAAAGATCGTCCGTTCGGCCCCCACTGGTAGCCGAGTACTCGTCCTGTATTTCTTCCTCATCCTTCTTCCCCTTTTGCTTGTTGAACAATTCGCTGCTTAGGGAATAGCCCACGTTTAATCGCGCAGTAGTAAGTCTAAAGAGGCTTCCCCCATTGTCGATATTAAAGGTATTGATGCGCCTGCCGTTGTTGTCAATGGCATAGGGATCTAGGCTGGCCCCGAAATTAATGTTCATTTTGTTGTCGAACAAAACGGTTCCACCGGTGATGCTCACCGGACTGATCCGCAAGGAATCGGCCTCGAAGTTATAGCCCGAGGATAAATTAAAGCTGTTCAAGATCGATATTTTTTTGGGCTCAGTAGCCGTAGAATCGCGGTCGCGCACTTTGGCTTCCAGGGTGTTGGCCAGGGAGAAACTCAGCGAATTGGATTTACCAAGCCTAGGGACACCGTATATCCCGCCCTGAAACCTAGTAAACTGCACGGAATTACCGCTTGCATCCAAGTATTCGTCATAAAATTGCTCAAAAGAGGGCGCGTAGCCGTAGCTGACACTGGGCCGCATTACATGGCGTAGCGCCTGAAATTTTTTGTCCTCCCCAAAATTGAAGGTTCCATAGAGCGTGGTTCCCACACTGGCGCTAAAGTTGTATTGATTAAAGCGGTCAAATCCGCTAATGGTATCCCTAACCACTGTTAAGGTGTTAGGGTCCAAACTCTGGTCAATGGTCTCCAGTGTCCAAACATCCTCATAAGACCCTCCCAAACTCACGCTGAAGTACTTGGCCAATTTAAAGTTCGTATTGAAAGGGATGCGATGTCTTGCACCAACCCGCGCATCATCGAACATCTTTGCGGTGAAAAAGTCATCGTCGTTGGTCTGTATACTGTTTTGGGCATTGACATCATATTGAAAATTGATATTCTGAACTACTCCCTTTTTTATTCCGTCCCTTTTGGCAAAGGGATAGATCCGCTCCATACTGGCCTGCAGGGTAGGCAGGGTGAGATTTATGATTTCTGTATTGGTGTTCTGATTATGTGTAGCGGTTAGGCTCAAATTTACCGATGGATAGGACGGGAATGTCTTGGAATAAGAGATCGAAGATGATAGGTTGTTGATCTGTGTATTGGGCAAATTTTGCTGTAGGAGCGAATTTCTGAAAACGTTGCTACTTCCCAAATTGACCGAGGCGGAAAGCCTGGAATTGGGATTGGACTTCTGATCCTGTGTATGGCTTATCTGTATTTGGTAACTGGTGGTACGACTAAAATCATCAAAACCTTTTTGGCTGTTAATGATGTTTTCAAAACTGAAATATACCCTTCCTCTAAACTTATAACGTTTTGCATAGACACTTTCCCCGCGAAAACCATAACTACCGTTCGTGTAAAAATCCCCCAGCACCGAGAGATCGGCATAGTCGCTGAACGGAAAATAATAGCCACCGTTCTGCAGAAAATAGCCGCGATCGGGGTCGTTACCAAAAGTAGGGAATATAAGCCCTGCGGTGCGCCCTGTGGTCAAAGGGAAATAGGCAAAGGGCAAGGCAATGGGTGTGGGAACATCCACGATATACAAATTGCTGAACCCGGCGATGACCTTCTTTTTGGGAACAAATTTTGCCTTTTTTACCCGGATATAGTAGTCCGGGTCAACCGTATCCTTTGAGGTAGTAAGTTTGCCCTCATTTAGGAAATAGACCGAATCGTTCTCTTTTTTTGTGATTTTCGCATATACCTTCATGGCATCACTGCCCAATTGGCCCAGGCCCGCCTGCTGCTCTGTCCTGGAATTCCAGATGAGCGCTTTTTGGGTATCAAAGTTAAAACGGATGGAATCGGGGTAGACCTCGTTGGTACCTTGCTTAAAATACGGGATTTGTGTATAATTGCCCAAAGAGTCCCTAATACGCCCCGCATATACCTCATTGTTGATGTAGTCCATTACAATGACCCCGGCCTTTAGTTCTGTATCTTGGTAATAGATCTCGGCCTCGTTGTACAAATATATCTTTTGGTCTTTCTGGCTCAATTTCACGTAATCCTTGGCCTTGTATTTTATTTTATCGAGCAATAAAGGTTGCTTTGCGTTCAAGGAATCTACCTCTGTGGAGTCTACCGCAGTGCTATCCCTGATGATATCCGGAGGGAGTAGTGGTGCTACGATGCTATCGTTCACCGCTTTAATAGGGAGGGGCTTAATGGGATCTTCTTGAGCAAATATGAAAAGGGTGCCAAACAAGAGCAGCAATAGGAAAAGTAGATAATGTTTGTTTGATTGCAAAGCTTTATATCCTATTTTTGTAAAGGTTTGGCCTAGTTTTTGGGACCAAACTTACATATATTTTTTATTCCGCCTGTAGCGTATTACAATAAATTTAACCATAATAAAAGCATCAAAACACCTTGGTTGACATGAAAATGAAGCAGATTTTTTTTATTCCCTTTTTGTTGCTCATGTGGTTGTTGACATCTTTCGTCGACAATGATGCCGAAAATCGGGATTCGGATAAATTCATCGTTGTTCTCGATGCGGGCCACGGGGGGCACGATCCTGGAAATTTGGGAAACGGGTACCTGGAAAAAAACATCGCCTTGAACATTGTCCTCAAAGTGGGCGAAATCTTATCCAAGAACCCCGGAGTAGAGGTAATCTATACGCGCAAGGACGACACCTTTGTGGACTTGTACGTGAGGGGGGAGATTGCCAATAAGGCCAATGCCGATCTTTTTGTGTCCGTACATTGCGATTCGCATACCTCCGATGCCCATGGGGCTGGTACCTTTGTATTGGGACTACATGCCAACAAACAGAACTTTGAGATTGCCAAAAAGGAAAATTCAGTAATCTATCTGGAGGACAATTACGAATCCCGCTATGCCGAATATGATATCAATTCTCCTGAATCGGTCATCGGCCTTACCATTATGCAAGAGGAGTTTTTGGATCAGAGCATCCTGCTGGCGAAATTAATGCAGGATAATTTTTCCAAGAAGTTAAAACGGAACAATAGAAAGGTGAAACAGGCAGGATTTATCGTGCTTCATCAAACCTTTATGCCCAGTGTGCTCATAGAGACGGGCTTTTTGACCAACAAATCAGAGGGAAGCTACCTTAACTCCAGGACCGGACAGTCAGAAATGGGCAGGGCCATTGCCGAAGCTATTCTAAACTACAAGGAAAACATAAAAGTGGTCGATATCCCAAACCCTGCCGAGATTGTCTCAAACCAGGAAGAACCCGATCCCGTAAAGGAGGATCCCACGCCCACAAAGGAGGAGCAGGTCGCGCAAACGGTAACGGAAAAGACGGTTGCCAAGGATGAAATGGAGGCCAAGGAGATCAAGGACCTGCCTAAAAAGGAGGTCGCCCTAGCCGTGGAGGCCATAAAACCGCCAAAGGAGGAGGCTGGTATTCCCGAAGAAAAAAAGGAAGTTACCGAGATGGCCACCAACGGGAAACAGGCGCCGGCAGAAAAGATGCATGATATCATTTTTAAGGTGCAAATATTGGCCAGTTCCAAAGATTTACCGTTAAGGGCCGAAGATTTCCATGGTCTGAATAGACTGTCCAAAGAACCGTACAAAAACCTTTTCCGATACATGTACGGCAATGTCAGCACCCATTTTGAGGCAAAACTATTGAAGTCCAACGCCGATGCAAAAGGGTATACTTCTTCATACATCGTTGCGTATAAAGACGGTAAGCGCATCCCTATGCCCGAAGCGCTAAAATACGTTTCCCAATAATGGCCCTCTTCTCAAAATTATTTCTAATTTTGTTTGGAACCGTAAACTGATCTTTTTGAAACTATCTCGGGAAATTAAAACAGGGATTATCGTTTTGGGTGGTATCTTCCTGTTTATCTTAGGCTTTAGCTATTTAAAATCGGCCCCACTTTTTGATGACAGTAAAATCCTTTACGCGGTCTATGACCATGTGGGGGGACTGCAACCGGGCACCCAAGTTTCGATCAACGGCTTTGCGGTCGGGAAGGTGCAGAGTATCCAATTTAAGGATACCGCGGGAAATTTGTTGGTCACCTTTTCCGTGAACAACAGTTTTGAGTTTTCAAGGAATAGTAAGGCCCAGTTGTACGATACGGGGATAATAGGAGGAAAGGGCATCCAGATACAGCCCGTCTTTGATGGAGCTCCGATGGTAAAATCAGGGGATACGCTGGCCACCACCTCCAAACCCGGTTTGACCGAATTGGTGCAGCAAAACCTGGCTCCGTTACAGTTAAAGATCGAAGGCGCCGTTTCCGATGCCGATTCGCTGCTGGTCAATTTTAATGAAATACTGGATGACAACACCAAACTGAATCTGAGACAGAGTATCGCCGGACTCAATCAGCTGATCAGAAGTTTTCAGGGTAGCGCCAATACGTTGAACAACCTGTTGGCCGAAAACAAAGGGCAATTGGACAGTTCCATTACCAATATAAACCATATCACAGGGAATTTTTCAAAACTTTCCGATTCCCTAGCCAATGCCGGACTGGCGGGTACCGTGAAAAATCTGGAAACTACCATTGGGAATCTTAACAAGGTGCTTGCAAAAATTGACGAGGGGGAAGGTTCCTTGGGAAAATTGGTCAAGGACGAGGCGCTGTACAACAATCTTTCCAATGCCTCAAAGGAGTTGGACCTATTGCTGCAGGATTTCCGCTTAAATCCCAAGCGATATGTGAACGTATCCGTGTTTGGCAAGAAACAAAAAGAATATACCCTCCCGGACAATGATCCCGCGGAAAAAACCGAAAAGCAGTAGATGGAATACCTTCCCAATATTTTATTCGGAATAGTGCTTATAGCTGGTATCGGCTTTTTTGCCAGGAATGTGAAACGGCTAAGCAAGAGTATTAAATTGGGTAAGGACATTGACCTAAGCGATAATAAACCCCTGCGATGGAAAAACATGGCCCGGATTGCACTGGGCCAGACCAAAATGGTAGTGCGGCCCATAGCCGGAATCCTGCACATCATCGTGTATTTGGGGTTCATCATTATCAACATTGAGGTTTTGGAAATCATTATCGATGGTATTTTGGGTACCCACAGGGTTTTTTCACCCTTAGGAGTCCTGTACGATGTGCTCATAGCGGCTTTCGAAATATTGGCCGTACTGGTCATTGTTGGTATCCTTGCCTTTTGGGTACGCAGGAACATTATTCGCCTGCAGCGCTTTATAAAACCGGAAATGAAAGGCTGGCCAAAAAGGGATGCCAATCTTATTCTTTATTTTGAACTGATATTGATGGGTCTTTTCCTGGTGATGAACGCCGCGGATTACCAACTTCAGCTGAAAGGGGCGGCACATTACGTACAGGCAGGCTCCTTTCCCGTAAGCCAGTTTTTGGCGCCCTTGTTCCAGGGGATGTCCATTGGCGATCTGATCCTTGTGGAACGCAGCGCTTGGTGGTTGCATATCATGGGCATATTGTTCTTCTTAAATTACCTGTATTACTCCAAGCACCTTCATATTTTATTGGCTTTTCCCAATACCTATTACGGAAATCTGAGGCCCAAGGGCCAATTCAGGAACTTGGAGGCCGTTACCAAAGAGGTAAAGTTGATGATGGACCCCTCTGCAGATCCTTTTGCAGCACCGGCCGAGGATGCTCCGGTACCGGACAAGTTTGGTGCTTCGGATGTGATGGACCTCAGTTGGGTGCAGCTGCTCAATGCCTATACCTGCACGGAGTGTGGCCGTTGTACCAGTGAATGTCCGGCCAACCAAACCGGAAAAAAGCTATCGCCCAGAAAAATAATGATGGATACCCGCGATAGGCTGGAGGAAGTGGAAAAAAACATAAGATTGAACAAGGGTACGTTTGTTGCAGATGGCAAGCAGTTGTTGGGGGATTATATCAGCCATGAGGAACTTTGGGCCTGCACGTCGTGCAACGCTTGCGTAGAGGCTTGTCCCATAAGTATAGATCCGTTGTCGATCATCATGGATATGCGTCAGTACCTGGTCATGGAACAGTCCGCAGCTCCTTCGGACCTTAATAATATGATGGGCAATATAGAGAACAACGGTGCTCCGTGGCCATTCAATCAAATGGATAGGCTTAACTGGACAAACGAATCATAGGATAAAGAAAGTGGTATATGAGTAGTGAACTAAAGGTGCCTACAATGGCCGAACTTTTTGCAGCTGGCCAACAACCCGAAGTACTGTTTTGGGTAGGCTGTGCGGGAAGTTTTGACGATAGGGCAAAGAAGATTACCAAAGCCTTTGTAAAACTGTTGCATCGGGCCAAGGTAAGTTTTGCTGTCTTGGGAACGGAAGAGAGCTGTAGCGGGGATCCCGCCAAGCGTGCCGGGAATGAATTCCTTTTTCAGATGCAAGCGGTTACCAACATTGAGGTGATGAACGCCTATGCCGTCAAAAAAGTGGTCACGGCCTGCCCACATTGCTTCAATACCATCAAAAATGAATATCCGGGCCTGGGAGGCAACTATGAAGTGGTACACCACACCCAGTTCCTGAAGCAGCTGGTAGCCGATGGAAGGATACGTTTGGAAGGTGGACGCTTTAAAGGAAAACGTATTACCTACCACGACCCCTGTTATTTGGGTAGGGCCAACGACATTTACGAAGCGCCCAGGGAACTGATCAAAAAACTCGATGCCGAATTGGTCGAGATGAAAAATTGCAGGAAGAAAGGTTTGTGCTGCGGGGCCGGTGGAGCCCAAATGTTCAAAGAGCCCGAAAAGGGGGACAAGGACATTAATGTAGAACGCACAGAACAGGCTTTGGAGACCCGTCCCGAAGTTATTGCAGCCGCTTGCCCATTCTGCAATACCATGATGACCGATGGCGTTAAAAACAAGGAAAAAGAAGCCGCTGTGGCCGTAATGGATATTGCCGAACTCTTGGCGCAGGCCGAAGATTTGTAGTTTTGTAAAGGCGTAAGGACCACAATTGGGTCCTCACAGGCCCCGCCTAAAAAAAGTGGGCAGAACAACCCGTTGAAGGGTGAAACGATTTATGAACAATACCCCGTAAACCTATACAAATGTTAGTGGATTTCAAAAGCTTACCAAATACCTCACGTGTCTGGATCTATCAGGCCAGTCGAAGTTTTTCCGAGGAAGAATTACAAGAACTTAAACAGGAATTGGACCAGTTTATAGAAGCATGGACGGCCCATGGCAGTGAACTTAAGGCGGGCTATGACCTGAAGTACAAGCGTTTTATCACCATAGGACTCGATCAGGAACACGCTGGCGCCTCGGGTTGCTCCATAGATGCTTCTGTCCATTTCATACAGGCACTCGAAAAAAAATATAAGATGAATCTCCTTGATAAAATGAATGTTTCCTATAAACAAGGAGATTATATAGCGTATAAGCCCTTGGCCGATTTCAAAAAGATGGCGAGACAAAAGGCGGTCTCCAAAAACACCATTGTTTTTAATAATCTGGTCGCCAACAAGGAGGAATATCTATCGCATTGGGAAGTACCCGCATCGGAGAGCTGGCACGGGCGCTTTATGTAGGTTTTATCGATAAAATCGTGACAGAGGGCCCAGTTTTATTGCAAAACTCGACCAAATACAATATTTTTTGCTGTTTTAAGTTACTACGATAGATTATTTTTTATGCGATTTAGCTCCCTAGCTTCTCTACTTTTTTTCATTTCCCTTTATGTGGTCAATGGACAATCGGGTCCACTTGTAACGACAGATAGTCTTGCGCAGCAGGCATGGGTAGATACCACTTACGATGGGATGTCCATGGAGGAGAAGGTAGGACAACTGTTCATGGTGAGCGTAGCTTCGGAGCAGAACCACACCGCCACGGACCGGATCAAAACCCTAATTGAGGAGCATAAAATAGGAGGGGTAATTTTTTCCCGGGGAGGACCTCTACGGCAGGCCAAGCTTACCAATTCCTATCAGGCGGCCTCCAAAACCCCCTTGTTGATCGGTATGGATGCTGAATGGGGACTGGCCATGCGCTTGGATTCAACCTATGCTTTTCCTTGGAATATGACCTTGGGGGCCATCAAGGACACGGCGGTAATAGCCAAGGTAGGACGTCAAATAGGAGAACACGCCAAACGCCTGGGAGTTCACATCAATTTTGCGCCGGACATCGATATTAATATTAATCCCCAAAATCCCATCATCGGAAATCGATCCTTCGGGGAGGACCGGCGAAATGTGGCCCAAAAGGGCATAGCCCTTATGAAGGGGATGGAAAGCGTTGGTGTACTGACAAGCGGAAAACACTTTCCAGGTCATGGGGATACCGCTGTGGACTCGCATAAGGCCCTTCCAGTAATCGACTTTACCAAGGAACGCCTGGATAGTATTGAACTGTTTCCGTATAGGGAATTGATAAAAGAAGGCCTTAGCAGCGTAATGGTGGCACATCTTAACGTACCAAGCCTGGAACAGGGAGAACAACACCCTTCCTCTTTGTCAGAAGCCATTATAACCAAGCTTTTAAAACAGGAAATGGGATTTAAGGGTCTCGTGTTCACCGATGCCCTGAACATGAAAGGGGTATCGGAATTTGCGGAGGACGGGGAAGTGGCACTGACCGCGTTCCTTGCCGGGAACGATATGTTGTTGATGCCCAAGGATGTCCACAAGGCGAAAATGGCCCTGCTCAAGGCAGTTGAAAACAAAATCATTTCGGAAAACCGCTTGTCCGCTTCCGTCAAAAAAATACTCAAGGCCAAGTATAAGGCGGGACTGCACCGGTATGCCCCTGTAAAACTAACACAGCTCTACGAAGATCTTAACACCTTGGAAAATGATCTGGTGTACGAGGAGGCCATTGAAAATGCGCTTACCGTGGTGAAGAACAATTTTTCCCTCTTACCCATCAAAAAACTGGAAAATAAAAAAATTGCCTATGTGAAATTCGGGGATTCAGATCATATGCCCTTTTTACATGAATTGCGCAAATACGCTTCGGTCACCCAGGTTCAAGCCAAGAATATCGCCTTGCTAAAAAGCAAATTGTCCGATTATAACCTGGTGATCATCGGCCACCATAAAAGCAATGAGAGTCCATGGAAATCGTTCAAATTTTCTGAGGACGAGCAGTTTTGGCTCCAGGAAGTTGCGCGGCAAAGAAGTTCCAATGTTATCCTAACACTTTTTACAAAACCGTATGCGCTCTTGGACGTAAGCTCCTTTCAAAATATTGATGGTGTGGTCGTTGCCTACCAGAACAGTGCCTTGGCCCAGCGCAAGGCGGCCCAAATGTTGTTTGGGGCCATTCCGGCCAAAGGGGTCTTGCCCGTAACCGCCAACCCACAATTCCCGGTAAACACTTCGGTCGTATTGGATTCCCTGTCCAGATTGGGATATAGCTATCCGGAGCGGGTAGGAATGAGTTCCGAGAGATTGAGGTTAGTGGATACCTTGGTCCAAAACGGCTTGGATTCCCTTATGTACCCAGGTGCCCAGGTACTTATTGCAAGAAAAGGAAAGGTAATTTACAACAAGGGCTTTGGCAAGCCCACTTATGATGCCGAGACAAACATTAGTCCGGATCATATGTACGATCTGGCTTCCCTGACCAAAATTTTGGCGACCCTACCCATGATCATGCGCATGGAAGAGGAAGGTAAAATAGCCCTAAATACCACCTTTCAGGAGTTGATACCTGCCTACGCCGATACGGAACTCAAGGATGTTACCGTGCTAAAGGCGTTGTCCCACTATGGCAGACTGCCTGCTTGGATTGCCTTTTACGTAGATACCTTGGACAAGAGAAGAAAACCCTCGAGCGAATTCTATAGAAACAGTCCCTCGGACGGTTTTTCCATTAAGGTTACCGATCAGTTATATCTTTCCAATGCCTACCAGGATTCCATATATAACAGAATTGGAAGACAAGACCTCAAATCCAACAGGTACCGCTACAGTGATGTGGCCTATTATGTCTTTAAAAAATACATAGAGGGAATCTATAAGACCCGTTTGGACAAATTAACGGAGGATTATCTCTACAGACGGCTGGGTGCGGTCAAGACGGCTTACAATCCCTTGGAACGGTTTTCCCGGGAGCATATTGTTCCCTCGGAAGTGGATACGTATTTTAGATATCAGACGGTACAGGGTTATGTACACGATATGGGTGCTGCCATGCAAGGTGGCGTAGGTGGACATGCCGGACTCTTCAGCAATGCCAACGATGTGGCCAAAATAATGCAAATGTACCTTCAGGAAGGTTTTTATGGAGGGGAACGCTTCTTTGACGGCCGTACGATCAAGAAATTCAACACCTGCTATTTCTGCCATAAAAATGTAAGACGAGGGGTTGGTTTTGACAAACCGCAATTGGAGGAAAAAGGGCCTACCTGTGGATGTGTATCCCGAAAGAGTTTTGGGCATAGTGGTTTTACCGGTACGTATACCTGGGCCGATCCGGAAGAGGAAATTGTTTATGTATTTCTCTCGAACAGGACCTTCCCCTCCGCAACCAATACACTTTTAGTTAAATCTGGGTTAAGAACGAGGATTCAGAGCGCCATTTACGATGCCATTATAAATTAAATGGTAGTTTTGTAAGCAACAAACCAGGAATATTGTTTGATGAAAATAGCCATTGTATGTTATCCCACCTTTGGTGGTAGCGGCGTTGTAGCTACGGAATTGGGCATCGCCCTGGCCAATAGGGGCCATGAAGTACATTTTATCACCTACCGTCAGCCTGTGCGATTGGAACTGCTGAGCAATAAGATCCATTTTCACGAGGTCCACGTGCCCGAATATCCTTTGTTCCACTACCAACCCTATGAACTTGCCCTATCGAGCAAACTGGTAGACACCATCAAGTTCTTTGGGATAGAACTCCTGCACGTGCACTATGCCATCCCCCACGCTTATGCGGGATATATGGCCAAGAAAATTTTGGAAGAGGAAGGGATTTATATCCCTATGATTACCACCTTGCACGGTACAGATATCACCCTGGTGGGCAAACATCCCTTTTACAAGCCCGCAGTAACCTTTAGCATCAACAAATCGGACGTAGTGACGGCCGTATCGGAAAACCTAAAGGAAAACACCCTGAAATTGTTCCATATCAAGAACGATATCGAAGTTATCCCTAATTTTATTGACCGTACCAAGTACCGTCCAGATTTTACGGATTGCCAACGCACTTTGATGGCCAATGATGACGAACGCATCATCACCCATATCAGTAATTTTAGAAAGGTAAAGCGGATTCCCGATGTGATTCAGATTTTTTACAAGGTATTGCAGGAGATTCCGGCCAAGTTGATCATGGTAGGGGAAGGCCCTGAGAAGGAACATGCCGAGTTTTTATGTGAAAAGCTGGGTATTAAGGAGAAGGTGGTCTTTTTGGGCAACAGCAACGAAATAGATAGGATTCTTTGTTTTAGTGACCTTTTTGTCCTACCGTCCGAATCCGAGAGTTTTGGTTTGGCGGCCCTGGAGGCCATGATCAACAAAGTAGCTGTCATTTCGAGCAATACAGGAGGTATCCCTGAGGTCAACAAACATGGGGTCACCGGATTTTTGAGCGATGTGGGCGACATAGAGGAAATGGCCGAAAATGCCTTAAAAATTCTTCGAGATGAGGATGTCATGGAGGAATTTAAAGAAAATGCGGCCAGAGTTGCTTCCAAATTTGATATCTTGAACATTCTGCCCTTGTACGAAGCGGTTTATGAAAAAGCCTATAAGACCAATTATAAAAACTTTTATTGACCCATATCCATGAAACAGTTTTTGTTGAGTTTGATCGTATTGTTGGGAATGGCCTGTAAAAGCTCCAAGGAGCGCGCGCAAAATACTACGGGCCAGGAGGTGGAGTCAGACAGCTTAACCTTGGTCTTTCAGGATGACTACAGCGGTATTAGTGCCCCGCAGTTTATGGTCATCAAAGGGGCCAAGGAGCTACAAGGCCTGTTTTCAAAAATTAACAGGACAAGAAAACCGGGCATTCCCGTGCCCGAGGTAGATTTCGCAAAGGATCTTTTGGTCGTATACTGCAGTGGTGAAACAAGCACCAATACCTCGACCAGCCTACGCACCGGAAAGGAGACAGGGGATACGGTACTGGTAGAGCTCGTGGAGCAGGTAGACCCCGAAGCCGCATCTATCACGGTGGTCACCACCCCCATATGCATCTATAAGATGCCACTTACCCCCAAAACCGTTACTTTGAACGAAAGGTAGGGCAGATCATTGTAATGATTTGGCCTCTATAACGATTATTCATACGCCTCAAGGCACTTTGTTGGTATAACCTAGGACTAAATGTAATTTTAGTAATAGGGTGCTGTTGTCATTGACCTATTTTATTGGTTCGATACACAGATTACCAAAGTAGGAAACAGATTTTTTGTCCACATGGTGGGCCAGCCGATTGCGATGATGATCCCAGCTAAGATTTTGGCATGGAGGGTCAAGGTATCCGAACGATCAATAGACGGCCACTTGTATATTGCGTGGGGACTCGTCCTTAATTAAGGGCCATATGAATTCGAATAATCGAAGCTATACATGATGATTGAAATGATTGAAGAAAACAATCCATTTACCTCCCAAACCTTCGTAAATACTTGGTTAAAGTATTATAACGAATCAAGGTCTGGGTTAAAATTCGATTTTTTTGAGGGGTTGGAATTCATTAAAAACAAAGGCCTTCCATTGTATAGCAACGTTGGGAGTGATATGACCAACGGACTTTTTTACACCCTTTATGGGGATAAGGTCAAAAAGCCCGGGAACAGGGTATTCCTGGTTCATGACGTACCTTCCTATTTTGCGATTCCCGAGTTTGGTAAGCGAGGATCACTCCAATTAAAAAAAATAAACCAGTACCGGGGGTACATGATAGACCTAACGAAGTATAAAGATATTGATGGGTTTTTGGCAGAAAAGCTTCCTGCTAAGGAACGGAGCAAATATAGGAGAAGATTAAGCGGGTTGACATCCAGTTTTGATGTCGATTTTACCTTGTATCACGGATCTATCGAAAGAGATACCTATGACATGGTTTTTGATACTTTTAAAGCCCTGCTCAAAAAACGGTATTTATCAAAAAAAATCGATTACCATGTGCTGAAAAAATGGAACTATTACCGAGATCTGGTCTATCCCATGATACATGCAAAAGAAGCCTCCTTAATGGTGGTTTATGAAAATTCCGAGCCTATCGGAATTAGCCTACACTTTCATACAGATACTATATTTATAGGGGCTATCACGGTGTATGACATAGATTACTACAAATTTTCCGTAGGCAAAATAATGATCATAAAACTGATCGAGTGGTGTTTGGAGAAAAAATTTGAGGTGTTTGATTTTTCCAAAGGCCATTTTGATTATAAAGAAAAATTGAGTGACATCACCTATGTATTTGATTACCATATCCTCTATTATCCTAAAAACTTGGTTTCGAACGCCATAGCAACCGGTTTGGGCTGGTACTATAGGTTAAAGCAATATTTGAGGGTGAAAAATGTCAACCTACTGTACCGAAGAGTACTTTTTCTATTACACCCAGGTGAAAACCACAAGGGAAAGAGCGGTTTGGTTTATCGGATTATGGATGATAAGTCCGAAGTTTCTATAAAAGATGCCATTTCCATTGATTTCCGAAAGAGCGAGTTTCGTTTTTTAAAGATCATCATTAATAATTTTCTCTATATACACCGGGAACATATCAATGATATTGCGGTTTTTAGACAAGGTACACAGCTATACCAGATTAGGGGCAAGCGCGAAACTCAATGGGTTGCAATTGAAAAAGAAATCCGAGGTTAGCCGTTTACAGGTAACCGGCACTGAAAACCAAAAGAAATTGTTCCCGGGTATATGGCACAGGGGTTTTAAACCCACTTTATGCGCTATATCGAATATTACCGCACTTTAAAGCAAATTATATCCCTTCCTTTTGATTTGCAGTAACTTAGCTCAAATTATTGGTCCCAAAATCAAAAACCATGAATGCCTATAAGTCGAACCTACTTGTGGTGGCCTTTTTTGCCCTGCACTGTACTTTCTCCCAAAATAACACATCCAGTACCCGGGACAGCATTGTCAAAAGCGCATGGACTGTTGGATTGGGGTTCAATGCCGTAGATGATTCGGCAACGCCTTTTGGACGGACCTTTTTGGACATAAAAAGCACTTGGAACATTGTTCCATTCCCTTCGGTTCTTAGCTTGGGCAGGACATTCAATAATGGTTTTGGCCTTGTTTTGATAGGTTCCTACAACCGCTATAAAACAGGTAAGATCGTGGATGGGGCCATCAATGCGGCTCCCAGGAACTATTACGCTATTGATGGAAAAATAAACTATGACCTAAACCGTCTAGTGGGGGAAACGGCTTGGTTTGATCCCTACCTAAGCGTGGGGGGCGGGTATTCAAAAATTGGGACCCTTGGTCGGGCCACCGCCAATGCCGGTTTTGGTTTTAATATTTGGTTTACGGATCGATGGGGATTAAACCTGAATACCATGGGCAAGTGGGGACTTCCCGAAGGTAGCACAAAGCAGCTACAGCATGTAGCAGGCGTGGTCCATAGATTTGGAATCAAAAAGGACATCTCCAAAAAAGGCCGCGAGCAATTGGCACTTCGTCAAACCCTTGAAGACCAACAGCAACGCACAAAGGATTCATTGGATCAAGTGAGGAGGACAAAAGAGGCCGAAGCCTTGGCGGCCCAACTGGAACGCGAACGTGAAATGGAAAGATTGGCCGCTTTGGAGCAGCGGAAAAAGGACGAGAAAGTGCTAAGAAGGAAAAATATAGCAGATCAAATCCGGGCTCTTGGGGCGGTCCATTTCGATTTGAACTCCTCGTATCTATCCCAGGAAGATAAGAAGCTTTTGGATAAGCTGGTTCTCATCCTTAAAAACAACCCTACAGTGGCCCTAAAAGTGAGTGCACATACGGACTCCAGGGGTTCGGCGAAATACAATCTGTGGCTTTCCGAGCGCAGGGTGATACGAACGGTGAAATACCTGATTGCCAAGGGCATTGATACCACACGTTTAACGCACGAGGCCTTGGGTGAGACCCATTTGAGCAATGACTGTACGGATCATGTCTATTGTCCGGAGGAAAAGCATAGGGCAAACCGCAGGTCTGAGTTTAGGGTGGTGGGATACTAGGGGCAAGGCAAGCCTTAACCCGGTTCGGGAAATACCACCCTTGCATGGTTTTTTTGTCCGCTGATCAGAAAAACGCCTGGTTGGTTCCCTAAGCGAAAGAGGGAAACGTTCCCGATATTTTCCGTATGGGAGTATAAAAAATCGTATACCATTTTCTTTTTCAAAGGTATTCCGGGCTCATTGATGCTTACAGCTACCTTATCGGTATAGGCCTCAATATCTTCCACTTTGTGTAACTCATACTGTGGCCCAACCGGTCCTTTCCCGGGGAATATGTTTTGCAGGACGATGCCAAGCCGATAACCCATTTCATTTACTTTTTTGGATTTTAGATACTCCTTTATCCGAACCCGAAAAATCTCCAATTGGCCGTACAACAAGGAGGAAATAGAGTCTTGGTGGTACATGACGTGATGTTCATACGCATAGACTAGATTGCACCACCTACGTTTGTAATCCATACCGCCCACGCCCATTTCGAAAAGCAGGTAATCGTTGGCTATGCACCATTGCACCTGCTTGTAAATCTCAACATGGCCCAGACCAAATTTTGAGTAATCGATGTCGTAAGAGGATAAAGCGCTAAAAAGAATGCGTTCAAAGTGATAGTTTAAGGAAACCTCGATAGGCTTGTTACCGTCGTAAATAACGAATAGGGAGGCCTTTTTAGCCAGAATCTGCTCGTAGGTATCCCTAAGTATAAGATTCCATTGATAGAGCTCCTTATGGGTTTCCTTGCGCTGCCCGAACCTTCGGACAATCATGGCATGCAAGGTCTCCATGATGAATCTGTATTCCTCAGAGGAGATAGTGCCGTGGAAGAGTTTGTACTGAATGGGGAAGCAGGCCTCCAATCGATTGACATACCGTCTAATAATGCTTCGATACTTCGATTTGAACTGTTGCTCCAGATAGTGATCTATGTTTTCCCCTTTCATTTGAATGGCATAGCCCCAATTGTAGTGGGAAATTGTTTTGGTGCGCAGGGAGGAATCCTTGAGTGCTAGCTTGAAATAATCCGGGACCAGTCTAATGGAATAGACACTTTTCCTAAGTTGTGGATCCATAGGCGAGTGGCCGGCGGTACTTTCACAATACTGATCAAAATATTCAAGTCGGGCATAGTAGTCGTAAATATCACCGCTCCTAAAGAGCAGGGTGAAAAACCTGGTATACAACTTGTTCAACAACCTCATTTTAAATTCGTTTTTTCCCCATGCCCATTCCCGTTTACGACAAAAGGAGCGAAGCGTTCGCGTTTTTGCCCTTAAAGTAGAATTTGTTCCGATGTTTGGGGTGCCCCAATACGGTCACCGCCTGTTTGGATTCATGATTGGTATATAAAAAATCATACAGTGGCTTGCGTAGAAAAGCGTTCGCTTCCTCGCTAAGATCTATAGGGGTCAAATCTTCAGTTGAAGGTATTTCAATCTTTTGGTTTAAAACAAAAGAAGGCGGTATTTTTTGGGATTGCCCTTTGTCCTGGCGATATAGCAAGCGAACCAATGCCCCATACGCAATATGCAAGTTCATCTTTCGAAGGGCACGTAGCAACCAGAATAGCACCTTGGTCTTAAGGGCAATGAGATAGCCCTGTAACCTTAGGTAAAGGGAGCTGGAATCGTAAAAAATGTGCCGCTGATACAGATATCGGGTGTTTACCCATTTTCGTTTATGTATAAAATCCCCTCGCCCGGCATCAAAAACTTTTAGGCCGTGCTCAAAACACCAGTCGAGGTGTGTTACCATATCAATGTTTCCCAGACTAAAGGCCGAATAGTCAATATCGTAACAGCTATTGCACGAAAAAAGGGTATGACCATAGATAAAGTTAATGCTGATGTTTATGGGGCGCGCACCGTCATATATGACAAACATGCTCCCTTTTTTGTCCAAGATCGCGCGATATAATATCTGCTGATAAACCGGTAAAAAGGGAAGTTCAAAACTTTGTTCCCTTTTCTGTGCAAAACGACGTTTGATCATCGTTTCCAATTCGGCAAAGAGGAAATCGTATACCTCCTTTTCCATTTCCCCGTAATACATCCGATAATCGGGGGAAATACATTGGTCCAGTCTTTTTTTATACCTTCTTAATTTGGATCGGCTCCGTTTTCCAAAGGTGTGCTGAAGATAATCTTCCGTATGTTCATAGGCTCTTAGGTCGATTAAAAAACCGTAGGTCAGAGGGGCTTTCAAAATTTTGACCCTACCGCCATGCGCCGGTTCCATTTGTAAAAAATCGGGGACGTCGAACAGGGAACGAAGCGTCTTTTTAAAGAAGCGGTTCTCCGGGGCGGTTCGTTTGTACAATACCTGTTGGGTAAGGCTATTGACCACTCCTTCATAAAAAAAGAGATCGGACCGTAATCCAATTAAAAATTCCAAAAAACTCTCTCGGTCAACGGTATTGTTTTCTTTTTGACCCACCTAATTTATCGCGTTAATGACTTTTAACAAAAATACTATTTATTACCAGATGCTCTGGTATGAAATTTACCGCCTATGCACACAAAAATCACCCTTACTTTCTTTACATTTTGTCACCCTAACATCCTCCCGGCGACAATTGTTGCAGTACAGGTAGTCGTAAACCGCTTCCCGTACAAAGGCGTATTCCCCTGCTTCTATTTGAATGACATCGCAATTTTTGGCGCCGTTTGAGCATTCAACAAGCGCGCCCACAAATTTGGTAGGTCTGTTGCGCTTTGATTGTATGGATCTCCCGTACCGATAGGTTTTGTACCTTTTGTATACCTTATCCAATTTTACACGCCTGCCGAGTTTTACCAAACGATAGAATAGCAGCAGTTTTAATTTTATGTAGTAGGCGCCCAGATAGGTAGGGAGCGAATTACGACCGTAAATTACAAGATGCCTGTAATTATAGGCTTCTGTAATCCATTTTTTTTTGTGATAGTAATACCCTTTAAGCAAGTCTATAATCTCAAAACCCTGATCAAAGCCCCATTCAATGTTTTTGACCATATCTATGGAGCCCAGACCAAATTTGCCGTAATCAATGTCATAGGAGGTGATCAGCGAATAGATAATCTTTTCATAATGCATATTGAGTCTAATGCTGATAGGCTTTTTGTCGTCATATATAACGCACAGACTCGCCCGCTTTTCAAGAATTAAAGGATAGACCGTGTCCTGGAAATAGTCCAGGTATTGCAAATCGTAGTTGTGCTCCCTTTTTTGAAAAAAACGTCTTTCGATCAAGACCCTAAGTTGGGCGAACAGCCGATTATATTCCGTTTTTTGTATACTTCCGTAGTACGTTTGGTACCGGATGGGAAAACAGGTTTCCAGTTTTCTTTGATATCTCCTTAGCTTGGAACGCCCGGAAGCGCTTACTCTGCTATTTAGGTATGCATCGCAGTCGGCATAGGCGTGCAATTGAATGGTATACCCTTGATAGGTGGGGATACTTACCATATGGGACTTGTTGTTTAAATCCGGGATTTCAAGATCTAAATAGCCGGGAACGTCCCGGACAAAAAAAGTGGCTTTGGAGGGTATTTCGGGTTGTTCCTGGCCTTGACAATAGATGACCTTGCCCGTAATGGTGTTGGTGACCTTACGGCAGAATGGGGACAAGTCTCCTTTAGAAAGCAAGGCATCCAGAAAAATAATCCTACGTATACCTCTACCCATTTTTTTGCTTTGTATTGAATGCCCTATCAAATGTAAGCCTTTGTGCCCCGTTTTTTCCGAGAACAAGATATGAGTTGTCTACATTGGGCGTCCTGATAACCTCAATGTGCCTGCGGTGCTCCTTATAGGTGTATAAAAAATCATATACAGGTTTTCTTAAAAAAGAAAACTCCTGGCGCTCCCAGGGGACGGTGATGCGTGACTCCGGTGGTGGAACCTCCTTCGCTACCGCTACCTGTATCGAGTTGTCATATGCGGTTGTGCTGTTGTGGGTTAGCCTATATTTCAAGGCTTTGTACCTATGGTAGATGAGATGAATCTTGACTCTCTTAAGGAAACGTACCAGACTGTAAAACCCTCTGATCTTTAGATAGAGCACTCTTGCATAAAGTCTTTTGGAAAGAGATGCTGAAGGACATACAATATACCTTTGAAAGTAATATTCACCGTCGGTCCATTTGCTTTTGTAACTGTATTCGCCCTTTAGGAAGTCAAAGACCTCAAAGCCGTTGTCAAAACACCATTGGAGCATGTTTTTTAGATCCAAAAACCCTAGGGAAAATTTGGAATAGTCCGTATCATGCGATTTCATATACCCAAAGATGATCTTGTCATGAATGAGATTTAAACTCATGCTTATAGGTCTCTGGTCGTCATAGATTACGGATAAACACGCTTTTTTATCCTGGATCAACGGATAGGCCATTTCCCGGTACTTGTCCCAATGCGGAATATCCTCATTTTGGGTGGCCTTTTCTTGAAAACGTCTATCGAGCATGTGATAGAACGCATCGAAAAGGCGCTCAAAGGTCTCCTTTTCCATGGGACCGTAGAAGAACCGACCAGTGATGTTAAAGGAAGTTTGGATCCGTCTTTCATAGGAAGCCAGTTGGGCCCTTCTTTTGGCCGAAAACCTTTTTTTCAGGTAATCTTCCAGATCCAGGTAGTTGGCCAGGTGAATGGTAGATCCCTTATAGGCATTTGCTATATAGGTTTTTGTATCCGGGCCAAGGCCAGGGGTGGCTTTCAGGTAACTGGGAACATCAAAAATCAGTAGGGTTTTTTCCCCTGGAGTACCCTCATATTCCAATGGACGTTCAAAGATGGTACGGTTTACCAAGGTATTGCCAACTTTTTTAAATAGGGGAGCCAGGTCTCTTCTTTCCAGAAAAACGTTCAAAAAGTCGATTACTAAGTGTTTCCTCAAAAGAAGGGCCATATACGTTTGGTTTTTTCCTTTTGCTCGCCGTTTTCCGGGCCTAAAGCTGTTTTAATCACCACTTGGGCCAATTTCACTTGCGACAAACTGTTTCTTCAGTTTTTTTGCCTTCCAGGGATATATGAAACGTTCAAGGCTAAACAGCTTACCTATGACCTGTTTATCCCTCAGAAATTGCATCAAGCGCAGCTTGTAAGTCACAAAGGTGGTGATAGCAACCGATAGGACCGAGCTTGATCGATAAAATATATGATAATTTAGGAGATAGGAGTGATTGCACCATTTTAATTTATACGGGTTGGCACCCATGGACAGGTCAAAGACCTGCATCCCGTTTTCAAAACACCATTCCAGATGCCGTAACATGCTAACATCGCCCATGTTGTATTGGCGATAGTTTAGATCATAGGTCTGGATATGGCTAAAAACAACATCGCCCATGTGAAAATTCAGGGTAATCGTGATGGGCCGTAAATTATCATAGATTACAAATATCGAAGCTTTTTTTTCCAAGAGCAAGGGATATGTGGATCGATACAAGGCTTCCCAACGCTCTAGATGCCGATTGTATAGTTTTTTTTCATCGAACCGTTTTTTCAACAGCTCGTAAAAAGTTTCGAAAAGTGCATCGTACTCCACTCGGGTTATTTCCCCAAAGAACACCTGGTAGGTAACATCCTTTTCCCTTTCCAATTTATGTATTTTGGAAAATAAATTCTTTCTATTTCGTTTACTCAGCTGGGCAAGCAGATACTCATCGATCTGATGGTATTGGTTAAGTTTTACCAAATATCCTTGATATTGCGGAACTATTTTCTTTTGGAGCGGGAGCTTTTCAAGGTCGTATTCCACCTCCAAATAATCCCCGACATCCTGCACCAGGTACACTTGGGGACTAGCCAACCCAATCGTGTATGTATGTGGCATTAGCGTAGTACCTGTAATACTGTTTACCACCCTGGGTTTATAAAAAAAGGGCACCTTTCCTTCCAAGAAAAGTTCGAAAACGAAGCGGGAATGATGGGTGAGGGGGATTAACATTTGGTTATACTTACAGTTTCTGCATACCTAGTGCTCCAGGATTCCCCGGAAGGTGGGTCGGTATTGGTTGTCCTAAAATTAACATTTGTTTTTAAATTCTCGTTATCATTTGTCTTGTCACTGGTTCTCCACGATGGACAAGGCGTAATTTTTAATTATTTTGCTCCTTTAGGTATGCCCGGATGTCCCCTCCAAGCCGCTTGGAGAATTCCACTGCACTACGGGAAACGAGGTGCGAACCGTCATAGGTTTTATACGCGTGCGGTTGCTTTGTATAGTCAAAGAAAGGCACCTTATGGGCTATGGAAATACTATCCATCTGTTCGGAAAAATTGCTCCAATAGGCATTCTCCAGAGCGATAATATCCGGATCCGAAGGCAGGCGTACCATAAGGACAGTCCCTCTTTCCTTCAAAAAAGTCAAGGTCTTTACAAAATGCCTGATTCTATAGGCGGAGATTTTTTCCTTTTTCATGATTTGTTCGTAGCCCCTTAAGGTAAGGGATTTCCAGTGTTTCATGTCGGCCTCGGAGATTTCGCTTTCTTCCGTGTAAACCTTAATTTCATTCCATCCATTGGGATGGGTGACCTGATTTTCAAAGAGATTGTTTCTATTGTAAACGGCATATAAGGACTGCGCATAGCACTTTACGATATAGTTGTAATTAGGGTTGGAATGGAAATCACTCAGTTTTCCCATAATCATTTTTTTATCCATCTTGAGAATAGCGTCGTCATCCATTTTACCTGGTATCGTAAAACCACCAGGGGAGAGGGTCAAAATGAAAAGACCATCTTCGGTATTTTCCCCAATTTTTTTTGCTATGCCTTCCAGATAGATTTCACCATAGGGGGACTGATATTTATCAAAAGCAAAATTAATGAGGGGACGGGCCATAGGAAAACTGTCCAGTTCGTCCGCTATCACATCCGGAGAAATGCCATCATGACCTCTGGATAGGCCTATGATCAAGCTCTCTGCCCTTTGTGTAAACTTTGGGTAATATACATCCACATAGCCCTGCGAAAGCTGGTGAACCACAAAAAAATAGGTCCCGATAAAGAGGAGGATAAAAAACGATAGTTTCAGATAAAAGTTTTTCCCCATACCCTAGAATTGAAAGTAAATAAAGGTTTGTTGCCTGTTCAGGGCAAAAAATACAATGATCAGGATATAGGTAATATAAATGGTCCATCTCAAGGGGGTGGACTTGTGCACGACCAGTTCATCGATCCTGTGGTTTCCTTTGGTATAGTGTACGGCCTGGACCCCAAGGATAAGCAAGAACGACAAGAAGAGTTCAAAATAGTTGTTCAATATGTTCACGTGTAGATTGGTAATCGTGAACATGTGTTCCAAATAGTACCATGCGGCTTCTATAGAGGGCGACCTAAAGAAAATCAGGGAAATGACCAAATACCCCATAACGATAATCCATCCAAGGACGCCGACCACCTTTTTGGACAGCCCCAATTTGGCTATGATCTTTTTTCGAAACCCGTTAGTGGCCACTTCCAGGATGAGCAATAGCCCGTTAAGCATTCCCCAGACCACAAAGGTCCAATTGGCCCCATGCCAAAGGCCGATTACGAAAAAGACCAGAAACACGGCCAGGAGTCTCGACATTTTAAGGGTCACTTTAAGCGGACGATAGAGATAGTCCAGCATCCATCGCGTCAGGGAAATATGCCAACGATTCCAAAATTGCATGGCCGAGGTCGCAAAAAATGGCCTGTTGAAATTTTGCATCAGGTCGTACCCCATCGTTCTAGCGGCTCCGATAGCAATGGCAGTATAGGCCGAAAAGTCGTAATATATCTGGAAGCCAAAAAAGATTGCACTTAACACCAAGGGTAATCCGTGATAAAGTTCGGGATCGGAATAGGCTTCGTCTACATAGAGCCCCAATCTATCGGCGACCACAATTTTTAAAAAGAACCCCCAAGCCATAAAAATGAGGCCTTTCCTGATATTCCCCAAATCGAGGTGAATGCGCTTTTTTAGTTGGGGCAGCAAGCGATTGGCCCGTTCAATGGGGCCGGCGACCAATTGCGGGAAAAACGCGACGTAGAGGGCGAAGGTTCCGAAGTGTCGCTCCGGTTTAATGTTCCCCCGATATACTTCGATGGAATACCCCAAGGTCTGGAAGGTGTAAAAACTAATGCCTACCGGGAGCAGAATCTGTTCAAACTGATAGGCACTGTCCGGATCTGATTCGGGCAAACCGAAAAAACCTAAAACACCTTGGAAGGAAGCAGTGAAAAAACCGAGATACTTAAATACGAACAGGATGCCAATATTGACCGAGATACTTGTTGCCAGGTACAGCTTTTTTAGCTGTTGACCTGCTTCCCACATACCAAGACCACAAAAATAGTCCACCACTGTTGAAAGCAGCAACAAAAGTACCAACGAGGGCTCGGCGGCCATGTAGAAATAATAGCTGCCCAAAAGGAGCCATATCCATCGCATCCTATGTGGGACAAGGTAAAAGCCTAACAGGATTAACGGAAAAAAAAATAGAAATTCAAACGAGTTGAACAGCATCACCAAGTTTTGTAACCAGCCGTGGAACTTAGAGGCTTTGTGGAAACAAACATAAATGAATTTTAAACAATTCTATGGAAAATAGGTCGAAATGACAAAAAAATGGTTGTGTTATACCTACCATGGCATAGGGCCATGACAAAGCGGACAAAACGCTTAAGAACAAGATCTGGATTTACACCCAAACCCGCTATTTGGCAACCACAAAACGTTTTTGCACGGATTCTCCCAAAACCGGGTTTTCCATGGTTAGGAGGTAGGTGCCGTTGGATAGGATATCCAATGCTTGCCAAGTATAGGTGTTGTCCACCACTTCCACCTGTTGTTCCAACATTAACTGCCCGGACATATTGTACAATGCTAGGAAAAAGGTGCCGTTGCTCAACCCGTCAATGGTCAGGTCCGTGTCGGTACTTCTGAAGGGCACAGGGTAAAGCACCACGGAACGATCTTGAATGGTACCTTGGGCTGTAACCTCCAAATTGGCAAGGGCGCCGGTTTCCACCGATCCTATTCCCACCAAAAATATCTCATCCTCTTCCCTTTGGTCATCCTGTACCAGAGCGACCTCCAGAATAGTTTCGGTCTCCCCGGCCAGCAGGGTAACTTCTTGGATGGAACTTGTATCGTAATCCCCGTCTGTTGTGGTCTGGTTGGTAAATTCAGGGGTAAAGCGTATATCCTCTGTGGATGGTTTATCCAAAGTCACCACAAAACGCAGTACATCCCCTTCAATACCTTCGGCATCCGATATGCTTATGCTTGGTGGTGCATCCGGAGCGTCGTCGTTGTCGAGTAGGGTAACCGTCCCTCGATCCTTGGAGATGGATACGGCCCCATTTGTTATATTGTCGAGGTCTACGAAAAAAACTTCCGTGTCCTCCAAAAGAACATCGTCTATGGTGCCCAGCGTTATTTCCTGTTGCTCACCGGAGGTTCCATTAAAGCTAAGTGTCCCGCTGTTCGCGTCGTAATCGGACCCCGCCAATGCAGAGTCGTCCACCGTTGCGTAGTCCACGCTAAACCCGCCAGAGGCGCTGTTGGTAAGCGTCACCGTCAAGATTACGGCTTGTCCTTCGGTTACGGAGACATCGTCAATGCGAAGCGATGGTCCGGTAGTGTCATTGTCTGTTAGTGTAACCGTGGCCTGTGGATCGGGTAAGGTTACAGGGGCACCGGCCACATTGCTTAAGGTCACAAAAAATTGCTCAACACTTTCGGTATTACTATCATCAATGGTACTAATGGTTATTTGCTGTGTTTCCCCGGCCGTTCCGGCAAAACTCAAAGACCCCGAGTTTGCCGTGTAATCGGATCCGGATTGGGCCGTATTGTTTGCTGTAGCATAATCCACTGTAAATCCGCTGGCAACATCCCTATCCAAGGTAACGGTTAAAATGGCGTTTTCCCCTTCGGTAACGGAAACATTGTTAAGGGTAAGGGATGCGGTATCATTATCTTCAATAGTAGCTAAACCTTGCCCGTCTTGTATGATAATTGCCTCGCCGGTAAGGTTGGACAGGTTCATATAGAACTGCTCTGTTTGTTCTGCCAGGGTATCGTCTGTAGTACCCACGTTGATGGTTTGGATTTCACCAGAAAAACCCGAAAAATTTAAGGTTCCATTGGTGTTGGCAAAGTCGGACCCGGCGATTGCTGTACTATTGGACGTAGCATAGTCAACGCTGAAACCGCTGCTAACGGAATTGGTTAGAGTAACCGAAAAGACCACGGCTTCACCTTCCGTAACCGTTGGGTCACTGATTGTGATGCTTGCTGTATCATTGTCGGTAATCGTACCCCTTCCTTGAGCTCCGGAGATATTTACCGTGGCGCCTACCAAATTGCTGATATTCACAAAAAACTGCTCTGTATCCTCAACGGTACTGTCATCGGTGATATTGATGCTTATTTGCTGTGTTTCCCCTGCCGTACCATTAAAGGTAAGCGTGCCGGTTGCCGCCTCGTAGTCCGAGGGCTCAACCGCGCTGTCATCGGCGGTGGAATAATCTATGGTGAATCCGCTACCTGCGTCATTGGTCAAGGTCACCATAAATATGGCGGTACCCCCTGTTTCCATTACGGACACATTGTTGACGAAGATGTTGGCAGAATCGCCGTCATTCAGGGTTGCGGTTCCCTGGGCATCAGCCAGTGTTACTCCCGAGGTGGGGTTGCTGAGGTTCACAAAAAATTGTTCGTTGCTCTCCACTAGTGCATCATCCAGTGTTGCAATGGTAAGTTGTTGGGTTTCCCCGGCGCTTCCCATAAAGTTGATACTGCCATTCTGGGAGGTGAAATCTAGCCCGGCAAGGGCGGTATCTTCCTGGGTGGCATAGTCTACGCTAAAGCCTCCATCGACCGCATTGTTTAGGGAAATGGTAAAAACGGCGTCACCTCCTTCGAGCAAGACCACGTCATCAATCGATATGGAAGCGGAATCATTGTCGTTGATCGTTGCCGCACCTTGGGTATCGCTAAGGGTTATTGAAGCTGATAGTGTACCGGCGATATTACTGAGATTTACAAAAAACTGCTCATCCACTTCCACCACCAGGTCATCAACAGTTGAAATGCTCAGCTGCCTGGTTTCCCCGGCTGTTCCTGAGAACGACACGGTCCCCGATTCTGAAAGGTAGTCCGATCCCGCATTGGCAGCATCGTCCTGGGTGACATAATCCACAGAAAACCCGCCATCTACCGCATTGGTAAGGCTGATACTAAAGGTTGCATTACCACCTTCCGTTACCGTTATGTCGTTGATCGATAGTGCCGAGGTATCGGTATCGGTAATGCTGATGGTCCCTTGTCCGTCCGAAATGTCGACCGAAGCACCGACTACGTTTTCGATATTTACAAAGAACTGCTCTTCGCTCTCTACGATTAAATCGTCAATGGTACCAATGGTAATTTGCTGCGTTTCCCCGGCAAGGCCATTGAAATTTAGGGTTCCACTATCCGCTGTATAATCCGCTCCACTGGTAGCGGTGCTGTTTTGTGTACTGAAATCTATGCTGAAGGGAGCAGCGGTAGCATCGTCGAGCGTCACCACCAATACCGCATCGGAGCCTTCCGAAACGGTAACATTGTTTATGGAAATGATCGAAGCTACATCGTTATCCGTTATGGTGGCTGTAGCCGTGGGGTCATCAATCGTTATTGCCTCGCTGGGATTGCTCAGGGTTAGCGTGAATTGCTCATTGTTCTCTACAAAAGCGTCATCCAAGGTAGTAATGGTAATCGTCTGATCTTCACCAGCACTTCCGCTAAACGTTAGGGTTCCCGAGTCTGTGGTGTAATCGGATCCGTCCAAGGCGGAACCATCGGACGTGGCAAAATCCACCGTAAAACCTCCGGGAACTTCCTTGTCCAAGCTTACCGTAAAAATAGCATCATCACCTTCCGATATGGTAATATCAGCGATGGAAATACTGGGTGGATTGTCGTTGTCGGTGATGGTAACCACCCCCTGGCTATCCGCGATGGTTACACTAGCCGTAGCATTGCTCAGGTTTACAAAAAAAAACTCATCGTTTTCCGAATCCGTGTCATCCGTAGTGCTAATGGTAATTTGTTGCTGTTCACCAGCTGTACCGCTGAAGGTGAGCGTACCGGTATCGGCCGTGTAATCTGTTCCATCTTCTGCGGTATCGTCTTGGGTGGCATAGTCTACGGTAAAACCTCCCGATACTGCTGTGTCCAAGGTAACCGTTAAGGTTGCCTGGCCACCTTCTGCCACGGTAACATTGTCTATTGAAATACTAGCACCATCCGCTTGCGTATTCTCTATTAGTGCTAACCAATCGCTTGATGTATTGTTGGGTGGAGTGCCTATATTTTTGTTACCGCCGGTAGCCACTACGCTAGTTATGGATCCATTTTGCAATGAACCCCCACTTCTGGGATCATACCATCTTATAGTATAGGTATCCCCCGAGTTTCCCAAGTCTATTGAATTTGAGACACTTGCA
This sequence comes from Eudoraea algarum, assembly GCF_050589645.1. Lineage (NCBI taxonomy): Bacteria > Pseudomonadati > Bacteroidota > Flavobacteriia > Flavobacteriales > Flavobacteriaceae > Eudoraea > Eudoraea algarum. The sequence goes on from NZ_JBNGOQ010000005.1 coordinate 516,083, forward strand.
TCTGGTGTATACACTACATAAACATCATTTATCTTTGCGAAGCAATAGGCTTCGGGATCTGTAACCAAGGTATCATCACCCGCCATCTCAGTAAAAGGAAGATGGGTGTTGAAAAAATCCAAAGCATGTTTGGCATCGTCCCATTTTACGTCTCTACTTCTCCAGTCCGCTCCGTCCAAATCCTTGACGCCAGTACTAGCACCGAAATAGTATTCTACACCCCAACCTCCGGCCATAAGCGTGCCATAGAGGATTTCGTCACGCACGGTTTCCCTGTTATCCGGAACTGTTCCACGATCTCCTGAATAAGTCGCATCTGTGGCAACTCCAACGGTGGGAAGGCCTTGTTCGTCATTCGCAACCACCCACTGTTTCCCTGCCGCGGCCGAGGCATCTATCCATTGTTTTATTTCATCATGCGTCAGAACATCCTGAATTTGTAGGGATACCCCAGTCATTTCCGAGGCACTTCCCAAGAGAGGCGTATACTTTAATATTTGGTCGTTAGGTTTGGTATGTAGTACTATTAAATGATCATAGGGGTCTATATCCCTGATATATTGCATCATATCTACCACCTGTGCCGTGGTTTGGGTATTTTCCTCGCCTATATTCCAATTCAGGGCAAGATGATGGCCAAAACGGGCTATGAGCTCTCGGCAATATAACTTTCTAGTAGTGCCCAAAGCCCCACCATCCATCAGTTGATCATTCTCTTCTTCCTGCAATTTGAAGTGTAGGAACATTCCCTTTTCTTGCCCATGAAGAAACACAATCTCCCATTGCGCCAACTTGGAGACGTCATAGCGGCGACGTTCATCTATATCATTGGCCGTATTATCAAAAACATCGAGATACCCACCTTTCCAAGGCCAAACATCCTTACCATCTCCTAAAACATTCATGGGAAGAAAAGAAAAGGAATTCATGCCTTTGCCGGATAAATAATTGATTGCTCCAATCAAATTTCTTCCTTTTGTCCCTTGCCATTGGGGATCACCAGATACCCAATCTCCGCTATGGGCCGACCAGTCATAGAAAGCTGTGGTATTGTCAAAATCCGAAAAAGCCAATAAATTTTCCGGAGAATCTGCCCCAGCCTTCAGAAAAGCCTCTCCGGTTTCCGTAAATTTAGGGTACCGCGTTCCGTCATACATCAGTCTTCCTTTTGCCCTAAGATCTATTCCCGTTTTGTCATTTCCTGTAACGGTAAAATTTCCAGATTGTCCATCAATGGAACCCGCGCTACCATCTGATGGAGAAGCGGGATAGGTCACGGCAACGTTGGAACCTTCCCTAAAGGAGGCTGAAAAGGTCCATACACCTGTCTCATTTGGAGAAAAATTTACTTGCCATTTGTTGCCACTGGTTGCACTCGTTTCTGCTGCATTTCCATCTGCAGCGAAATAACCGGGCACTACATAGGTTTGAGCGCTGGGGCTTATAAATGTAACATCGAGTCTTCTATCAAGGAAGGGGTTGGGTGTTCCATCTTCATTGTAAGTACTGTCATCAGTAAATTCTATGGTGATTTTGTGCCATTTTTTTTGTTCACCGCTTACAACTGGACTCTGTCCTTCTACCAAAAAAAGCGATAGTAGGGTAAGGACCAAAAAAAAGGATCGAAGCATAAGATTGGGGTTTGGTTTTACTCAATTACAGGTACATACGTACAAATAACCGCATTTAGACGATGAAAAAGTGAAAATTATCGAATATTTGCCCATTTATTACGTATTTACGTACACTTATGCTATAAAAACTCCACTTATGCCCCCAATATTGTATTGCTAACTAGTTTTCAAGGGTATAGGTCCCCATTACGGTTTCCTATACCCTTGATTCTTATTTTATTCGGATTTACGGTTCAGCTAAAATTCTGTAATCCGCAATGTATTTTCCGGCTGCTCCATTTTAATTGTTTACAACAATCTTTTGCATTTTCACCACGCCCTTGACGTTCGTAGTCTTAAGTACGTATGTGCCGTTTTCCAATCCGATTAAGGACAAACGATAACTTCCGTTGGCTACTTTGATTTTTTCCGCATTCCTGCTTTTGATCAGTCGACCACTAAAATCGTACAAACTAATGTCCTCAAGATTACTGGAAGATCTGCTTGTGGTTATATACAACTCTATCGAGGCCGGGTTAGGATAGATACGAACCTCATCATTTACGATTAGATTATCATCGAGTAAAGCATCTGTTTGTAGGGCTAGAATAGGTTCAGAATTCCCACTGGAACGGGCTGAAGAACTTCCTCCTCCAACAGATTGGGCCCCAAGAACTTCAATGGCGTTGACCAAGGGGTTTTCCACGACATGCCCGAAGGCGATGTTGAGCACGCCGTCGCTCACCGT
>NZ_JBNGOQ010000006.1:0-19802 GCF_050589645.1 Eudoraea algarum
TGGGAGAGTAGGCCGCCGCCTTTTTTCGAAGTCCCCTACAGTTTACTGTGGGGGACTTTTTTTTGTGCCCTTTTTTTGTACGGGGACCCATCCCGGGACGTCCCCCTCCGGTCTTGGCGGAGCCAAGACCACCTCCCCCCTGGGGGGAGGAGTTGGAGCAGGGCCCCAAAAAAAGGGCCGTAGCGGTAGATCGGGTACGGTCATCGAGCTCCTTTCCCACCGTCCGACAGGTCAAGAGCAATAAGAAATAGACCAACAACATAAAAGCCGCTCCCAGGGCAAGGAGCAGCCTTTATCAACTAATTCAAATAAACAAATAAACAGTTTCTTATAAGCTTGGTAAATCTCCTTCGCCCTTAAGCGGCAAGTTTGATCTGCCCATTAAATAACTATCTATATGATAGGCCGCCTGCCTACCTTCGGAAATGGCCCAAACAATAAGCGATTGCCCCCTGCGCTGATCTCCAGCGACAAATACACCGGGAACATTGGTCATATAATCCTTTACGGAAGCCTTGATGTTGGTGCGTGGATCAATCTCCAGTCCAAGCTGGTCCGCTATGGTCATTTCCGAACCCGTAAAACCCATTGCCAACAACACCAGTTCGCACTTCCACTCTTTTTCTGTACCCTGTACTTCCTTTAATACGGGCCTTTCACCGGGTTTTGTTATCCATTCTACCTCCGCAGTAACCAGGCCACTAAGATTTCCGTCCGCATCCCCTATGAATTTTTTGGTGGAGATGCTAAAAAAGCGTTCTGCCCCTTCCTTATGTGAGGAACTTGTGCGCAGACGCATGGGCCAAAAGGGCCATGGTTGATCCGCCGGACGCTCAGGGGTGCCCTTACCCATAATCTCAAAATTGGAAACACTCACTGCACCCTGTCTAAAGGAAGTCCCAATGCAATCAGAACCAGTGTCCCCCCCTCCAATTACAATGACATTTTTCCCTTTGGCCAAAATCGCTTCGCCCAAGTCCTGTATTCCATCGACCCGTCGGTTATTTTGTGCGAGAAAATCCATGGCCTGTACCACCCCTTTTAGGTTGGCGCCTTCGATAGGAAGGTTTCTTCGGATAGTGGCCCCGCCACATAATATCAAGGCATCGAAATCGTTTTTGAGCTGATCAGCCATAATATCCACCCCAACATGGGTATTGGTCTTAAATTGGATGCCCTCTTCTTCCAAAATCTTCAATCTGCGATCTATGATGTGCTTTTCCATTTTAAAATCAGGGATTCCGTACCGTAGTAGTCCACCCACTTTTTCATCGCGCTCAAATACGGTAACCAAGTGCCCTGCCCTGTTCAATTGTTGGGCAGCCGCAAGACCGGCTGGCCCCGAACCCACCACGGCAACGGTTTTCCCACTGCGTTTTTCTGGAATCTGGGCGGTAATCCACCCTTTATCGAACGCAGTTTCCACAATATTTTTCTCTATGTTTTCAATGGAGACAGGGTCTTCGTTTATCCCAAGGACACAGGCTTCCTCGCAAGGTGCTGGGCACAGTCGCCCCGTAAATTCCGGAAAATTGTTGGTAGAATGCAAAATTTCTGCTGCTTTCTCCCATTTTCCGCGGTACACCGCATCATTAAAATCGGGAATCATATTTCCTAGCGGGCAACCGCTGTGACAAAAAGGAATACCACAGTCCATACAGCGAGCCCCCTGCTCCTTTAACTCCTTTTCCTTCATGGGAAGTGTAAACTCCTTGAAATGCTTTACACGTTCCTCAGTAGGTGCGTATTGCTCCACCTTTCTATCGAATTCCAAAAATCCTGTAATCTTTCCCATTTTCGATGTTTATATGGTTTCTAATCTTTCCTTTTCCAAACGGATCAGGGCTTGTTTGTATTCCTCAGGGAAAACCTTTATGAATTTGGGCAGGTAGCTTTCCCAATTTTCCAAAATACGCTGCGCGAGAGGGCTTAAGGTAGCATTATAGTGATTTTCAAGCAACGTCCTCAAGGTTTTGATATCGTTGTCCTCATCCAATGGGAGCAAGTTCAGGGCCTCCTTGTTGCATTTCTTTTCAAAAGTGGTGTGCTCATCGAAGACATAAGCGATACCTCCGCTCATGCCCGCACCGAAGTTTCTACCCACTTCGCCCAGTATTACAGCCACCCCACCGGTCATATATTCGCATCCATGATCGCCAATGCCCTCTACAACAGCCTTGGCGCCCGAATTTCTAACGCAGAAGCGTTCCCCGGCCTTGCCATTGATGTAGGCCTCTCCTGAAGTAGCCCCGTACAGTGTTACATTTCCGGTGATTACATTTTTTTCCGGATCTATGGAAGCCTTATCCGGGACCTTGATGACTAATTTGGCCCCAGAGAGTCCTTTTCCCAAATAATCATTGGTGGTTCCGTTGACGATCATCGTGAGACCTGTTGTGGCGAACGCCCCAAAACTTTGTCCTGCAGATCCAGTGAAGTTTATTTTTAAAGTATTCTCGGGCAGCCCTTCGGCCCCGTATATCTTTGATATCTCATTGCTAATAATGGCCCCGATGGCCCGATCCGTATTCTTAATGGGAAAATTCAGGACAGTCTTTTCCTTGCGGAACAAAGCTGGATGCGCTTTTTCTATGATTTCGAATTCCATAGAATCGTTAATATGATGGCGTTGTTCCTGGGTATTATAAAATTTGGTCCCCTTGGGCACATCAACTTGATACAATATAGGGGTCAAGTCAATTCCTGCCGCCTTATAGTGCTCAATGGTCTTTTTTCGATCCAACTTATGTACTTGACCCACCATTTCATTGACGGTCCTAAAGCCCAATTGGGCCATAATCGCACGTAATTCCTCGGCAATGAAATACATATAATTGACGACATGCTCCGGTTTTCCCTTGAATTTTTTTCGCAGTTCCGGATTCTGTGTGGCGATGCCTACAGGGCAAGTGTTCAAATGGCATACCCGCATCATGATACAACCCGAGGCAACCAAGGGGGCTGTTGCAAAACCGAATTCTTCAGCACCCAATAGGCAGGCAATGGCCACATCCCTACCTGTTTTTAGCTGTCCGTCACATTCTACCACTACCCTGTTTCTCAAATCGTTGAGTACCAAGGTCTGTTGTGCCTCGGCGATGCCCAGTTCCCAGGGCAGGCCTGCATGTTTTAACGAGGTTAGGGGAGAAGCACCTGTACCGCCGTCGAACCCAGAAATAAGGATAACATCGGCCTTGGCCTTGGCTACGCCCGCAGCAACGGTTCCAACGCCTACTTCAGAGACAAGCTTTACGTTGATACGTGCATCCCGATTGGCAGATTTTAGATCAAATATCAATTGGGACAGATCCTCAATGGAATAAATGTCGTGATGCGGTGGCGGGGATATTAATCCTACATAGGGAGTGGAATTTCTTGTTTTTGCTATAGCGGGATTAACTTTTGGTCCCGGCAGCTGCCCACCTTCGCCTGGTTTTGCGCCCTGGGCCATTTTTATCTGTATTTCCTGGGCACTGGTCAGATAGTTGGAGGTTACCCCGAACCTTCCTGAGGCCACCTGCTTAATGGCGCTGTTTCTCCAGTCCCCGTTCTGACTTTTATAAAAACGTTCTGCGTCCTCACCGCCTTCTCCCGAGTTGCTTTTCCCCCCGATACGGTTCATGGCAATGGCCAAATTTTCATGGGCCTCCTTGCTTATAGATCCATAAGACATGGCACCAGTCTTAAACCGTTTTACGATTTCGGTCCAAGGTTCAACCTCTTCTATGGGAATGGGATCGTAGTTTGAAAACTCGAACAGGCCGCGAATGGTCATTAAATTCTTGGATTGTTCGTTCACCATTTCTGAAAATTCCCTATAGGTTTCAGGTTCGTTGTTCCGGACCGATTTTTGAAGTTTTGCAATGGAAAGGGGGTTGAACATATGCTTTTCCCCGTCCCTTCTCCATCGGTATTCCCCGCCGATCTCCAAATCGAGATTGGCTGCAATTTCCTGCTTTTTGAAGGCTTTTTGGTGCCGTTTGTTGATTTCCTTCTCAATTTCATACAGGCCTATGCCCTGAATGCGCGTGGGCGTATTGGGAAAATACTTCTCCACGGCTTTTGTATTGATACCGATACATTCGAACAATTGGGAACCTCGATAGGAATTTAAGGTAGAGATGCCAATTTTGTTCATCACCTTTAATATTCCCTTGCCTATTGCTTTGTTATAATTTTTTATGGCCTCGTTAAAGGAGTACTCGGTAATATCGTTCGCTTCAATTTGTTCTGCAATGATCTCGTTGACCAAATAGGGGTTAATGGCACTGGCTCCGAAACCGAATAACAATGCAAAATGATGTACTTCCCTAGGCTCTGCCGACTCTATGATAACACTGAGTTGTGAGCGTTTTCGTAGGCGCTGCAGTCCGCTGTTTACATAGGAGCACGCCAACAAGGCGGGAATCGGAGCTTTGTCCCCATTCACATTTCTGTCCGAAAGGATGATGATATTGGCCCCTTGGTCAATGGCACGCGAAGCTTTATCCAGGATCGATTCCAGTGCTTGCTCCAATCCGTTATGGCCTTTTTCAATATCGTAGAGCATTGGGATGGAAACTACCTTGTAATCCGGACTGGCATCGTAATTCTTTATTTTGTCAAGGTCTTCCTTTGAAATTACCGGATTCTGGATTTTCAATTTTCTGCAGTGCAGTTCAGAGAATTCAAAAATGTTGGTATCACTGCCCAAAGTAAGGCTAATATCGGTTATCAGTTCTTCCCGGATACCATCCAAGGGCGGGTTGGTAACCTGCGCGAACAATTGCTTAAAGTAATTGTAAATCAATTGAGGCCGTTCGGAAAGTACCGCAATAGGCGTATCGGACCCCATAGAGCCAATAGGTTCCTTGGCATTCTTCCCCATGGGAAGGATAATGGTATTGATGTCCTCCAAGGTATACCCAAAGACCGCCTTTCTTTTTTCCAAGGGAGCTTCCCCCAAGAAAAGTGGGCAGTCATTATAGGGGATATCCCTTAGGTGCACCAGGTTATTGTCCAGCCATTTTTTATACGGATGCCGTTGCGCGATTTCCTCCTTGATCTCTTCATCGTTTACGATACGACCCTCCTCCATATTTACCAGGAACATTTTTCCAGGCTCCAACCTTCCGTGGAACGCAATGTTCTCCGGTTCCAATTCAACCACGCCCGTCTCGGAGGACATAATGACGTAGCCATCCTTGGTCACTGAATAGCGTGAAGGACGCAAGCCATTTCTGTCAAGGACGGCGCCAATATAGTTTCCGTCGGTAAAAGGAATCGATGCCGGACCGTCCCAGGGTTCCATAAGACAGGAATTATATTCATAGAAGGCCCTCTTGGCTTCTGACATTTCCGTGTTCTTCTCCCACGCTTCGGGCACCAGCATCATCATCACCTCGGGCAAGGAGCGCCTTGTCATCAATAATAATTCCACCACCATATCCATGGTTGCCGAATCCGATTTTCCGGGCAGTACTATGGGGAGGACGTTTTTGATTTCATCTCCGAACCAATCGCTTTCTAAGAGCTCCTCCCGGGACCGCATCCTGGAGACATTGCCACGTAGTGTATTGATCTCGCCGTTATGGCACATGTAGCGGAAAGGTTGTGCCAAATCCCAGGTGGGAAAGGTATTGGTGGAAAACCGTTGATGCACCAGGGCCAAACGGGTCACCACCCTCGGATCCATAAGGTCCTTATAGTACAATTTAATATCCTGGGGCATAAGGAGCCCTTTGAAGATGATAATTTTAGTGGACAGACTGGGCAGGTAAAAGAACTGGCTTTCTGAGAGCTTGGAACTGAGAATACCGTGTTCTGCTACCTTTCTTGCAATAAACAGTTTTAGGTTGAAATCAAAGTAGGTCTGATCTTCCTTTTCCTTGCCAACAAAAAGCTGCTTTACAAAGGGTTCGGTTTCGCCAGCTATCCTTCCAGGAACCGATTTGTTTACGGGAACATTGCGCCATCCGAGCAAATTGAGGCCCTGTTTTTTTATCTCTTTTTCAAGTATTGAGATACAATAGTCCCTTTGGTTTTCCTTTTGGGGCAAGAAAACATTGCTTACCGCATAGCCGCCGGGCTCCGGTAATTCAAAATCACAAACCTCCAAAAAGAAATCATGGGGGATGTCGATCAAAATTCCCGCACCGTCCCCTGTTTTACCGTCCGCACTAACAGCGCCCCTATGCTCCAACTTATCCAATATTTCCAGTGCCTTATGGATGATATCGTTGGATTTTCTTCCCTTTAGGCTGCAGATAAATCCTGCACCACAATTGTCATGCTCAAATTCCGGTAAGTACAATCCCTGCTTTTTCAACTTCATAAATTGCGATATTTTCTCAAAAATATCATTTTATTTGAAGTATATGTAAACTTATTATAGATACTTAACAAAAAATTCAACGTTTGTAATAAAACATTGAAAAAAACATATATCTGGATTTTTGCTTGGGGTAATTTATGATATTGATAAATTGACCCATCCGACGGGATGCATGGGTGTCAATAATAGGGGTAAGATGTGGGGATTGTATCAAAAATTAATCATACCCCTACTATTTTCAAGGAGAATGGTGTCAATTGTATGAAATTTGGAGGAATACCCTATAAAATAAAGGGGTATTGTCCAAGTATGAAGCGTTGGCAAGAGTTAATTATGAAGAATACTTCTGGAAATTACGATTTTTTGGATCTCGGAGGTTCCCTCATAAATTTGTGTGATCTTGGCATCGCGCATCAATCGTTCCACGTGATAGTCCTTGACAAAGCCGTTACCTCCATGCACCTGTACAGCTTCCACCGTTGTTTCCATGGCTACCTGTGAGGCATATAATTTGGCCATGGCACCGGAAAGGTCATAATTATTTCCCTGATCCTTGTCCCAAGCGGCTTTGTAGACCAGGTGACGGGCGGCTGCGATCTGGGTGTGCATATCGGCCAATTTAAAGGCAATGGCCTGATGGTTCGCTATCTCCGTCCCAAAGGCCTTTCGCTCCTTGGCATACTTTCTGGCAAGTTCATAGGCCCCGGCCGCAATGCCCAAAGCTTGGGCGGCAATACCAATACGGCCACCGGCCAGTGTTTTCATGGCAAATTTGAATCCAAAGCCGTCTTCGCCTATCCTATTTTCCTTAGGTACCTTAACATCATTGAACAAAAGGGAATGTGTATCACTTCCGCGGATTCCCAGTTTATTTTCCTTAGGGCCAATTTCAAAACCGGGAGTGCCTTTTTCAACGATAAGCGCGTTGATTCCCTTATGCCCTTTTTCTACATCGGTTTGGGCTATTACCAAGTGCACACCCGCAGAGTTTCCGTTGGTGATCCAGTTTTTGGTCCCGTTCAGCACATAATGGTCTCCCTTGTCTATAGCTGTTGTTTTCTGGGAGGTGGCATCGCTGCCTGCCTCTGGCTCCGACAGACAGAAGGCCCCAATCATTTCACCGGTTGCCAGCGGGGTTAAATATTTTTCCTTTTGAGCTTCGTTTCCAAAGGTCTCCAGGCCCCAACATACCAGGGAATTGTTTACCGAGACCACTACGGAACTGGATGCGTCTACTTTGGAGAGTTCCTCCATGGCAATAACGTAGGACATCGTATCAAGGCCGCTTCCCCCATATTTGGGGTCTACCATCATGCCAAGAAACCCCAGATCCCCCATTTTTTTTACTTCTTCCGTGGGAAATCTTTGGGCATCATCGCGTTCAATTACCCCTGGAAGCAATTCGTTCTGGGCAAAGTCCCTTGCCGCCTGTTGTATCATTAATTGCTCTTCTGATAGTGTAAAGTCCATTTTTCCGTGGTATTGATAAAAAATCCCTGCAAATATACAGGTATATTGGCAAATATGTAATAAATGAAGGTGAGAAATATGAATGTTTCAATGTAGAAAACGGAAGGCTTAGACGGGCATTTTCTTCTTGCTCCCGGGAAAAACTCAAAAACCTGACCAATATTTTTATATTTGTCCGTTGGCAGGTCCGCCATGTAAGATAAGTATAAATTATGAGACAGCATTAGCCCTTAGGGGCATACGGTTTGATTTGTTTTTTGAGCGAGAAGTGAAATACCTAGGTCACATAATTTTATTTAATCCAAAATGAAAAAATTACTTAATAAATACGAAAACAAGGCACCGGAAATCGTTTTTAATTGGAAAGATCCAGAAACTGAGGCAGAAGGTTGGACGGTCATAAACTCCCTTAGGGGAGGTGCCGCCGGTGGGGGTACCCGCATGCGGGAAGGCCTCGATATGAACGAGGTCCTGTCCCTGGCAAAGACCATGGAGGTTAAGTTCACGGTTTCGGGTCCGCCCATAGGGGGCGCCAAGTCGGGCATTAATTTTAATCCGAACGATCCAAGAAAAAAAAAGGTTTTGGAAAGATGGTATAACGCCGTAGCACCCTTATTGAAAAGTTATTATGGCACGGGAGGTGATCTAAACGTGGATGAAATCCATGAGGTAATCCCCATAACCGAAGACGCGGGGGTATGGCATCCCCAAGAGGGTGTATTTAACGGACATTTTAGGCCTACGGAAGCAGATAAAATAAATAGGATCGGTCAGCTGAGGCTCGGGGTCATCAAGGTATTGGAAAGTCATACCTATTCCCCCGATGTAGCCCGAAAATATACCGTAGCCGATATGATTACCGGGTTCGGGGTGGCCGAGGCCGTAAGGCATTATTACGCCATCTACGGTGGAACAGTGGTAGGGAAAAGAGCGATAATCCAAGGTTTTGGAAATGTGGGTTCGGCCGCCGCCTTTTATCTGGCGCAGATGGGGGCCAAGGTTGTTGGAATCATTGACCGAGTGGGAGGTGTTATCAATGAAGAGGGTTTTTCCTTTGAAGAGATCAACACCTTTTTCCTAAACAAAAGAGGAAACACGCTTATGGCAGATGCCCACAATATGATACCTTTTGAAGAAATCAATGAGCGCATATGGAGTTTGCCTACGGAGATATTTGCACCCTGTGCCGCCTCGCGGTTGATTACGAAAAAGCAGATTGGTAAAATGATCGATTCGGGCCTTGAAGTCATTACCTGTGGGGCCAATGTCCCCTTTGCCGATAAGGAGATTTTTTTTGGACCCATTATGGAGTACACGGATGAACGGGTGAGTCTTATTCCGGACTTTATTTCCAATTGTGGAATGGCTCGGGTTTTTGCCTATTTTATGGAAAGAAGGGTAGGAATGGACGATGAATTAATTTTTAATGATACTTCCGATACCATTCGAAAGGCAATTTTGAATATCTTTAAGCAAAATCCGTCGAAGCAAAATCTCAGCAAGACTGGATTTGAGATTGCATTAAAACAATTAATATAACTAAAACCGACCGACTATGGAGACCATTATTATCATTGTATTTCTGGCTGGCTATTTAGCAATTACCCTAGAACATAACCTTAAAATTGATAAGCTCATACCGGCCCTTGCCATGATGGCAATATTGTGGGCTATCATAGCTTTGGCGCACATGCCCGTTTTTGAGGTGAACGCTGAACTTAGGGAGTTGGAGCCAACCCATATAGATGAAATATTATTGCATCATCTGGGAAAAACAGCGGAAATATTGGTCTTCCTATTGGGCGCTATGACCATTGTTGAAATCATAGATTATTTTGATGGGTTCGCAACAATAAAGGGCTATATCCGGACCAAGAGCAAACGAAAGCTGTTATGGCTTTTCTCCATTTTGGCCTTTATCCTGTCCGCGATCATCGATAATCTAACGGCGACCATTGTTTTAGTAACCATTTTACAAAAGGTGATCAAGGATAGGAACACCAGACTTTGGTTTGCCGGTATGATTATTATAGCTGCCAATGCGGGAGGTGCCTGGTCACCGATCGGAGATGTTACCACCACCATGTTGTGGATTGCCAATAAGGTCTCTGCAAGTCAGTTGATTATCCATGTACTCATACCCTCCATCATATGTATGATCGTGCCCACGCTGCTCGCAGGTACAAAAAAGGAGTTTAGCGGCCAAATTGAAGGGTCGTTTGAGGAAAATGGTCCTAAATCAAAATTTGGGGCAACCATGTTGTATTTGGGCCTGGGAGCCATTGTTTTTGTGCCCTTTTTCAAAACGATAACCCATTTGCCACCTTATGTGGGCATGATGCTTTCCCTAGCCGTGGTGGCCACCTTTGCGGAAATATACAGCAGTTCCAAATTTAGCATATCCAATGTGGATGACGGAAGTCACGCTGCTGCCGGCCATCATAGTCCGGTGCATCATTCGCTTTCCAAAATTGAATTGCCCAGTATTTTATTTTTCCTGGGAATACTACTGGCAGTTGCCGCATTGGAATCCTTAGGGTATTTATTCAACTATGCAGGTAGTTTAAATGAGGCCATACCCAATACCGACATTGTGGTCATGCTTTTTGGTGTAGGCTCTGCGATAATTGACAATGTTCCTTTGGTAGCTGCAAGTATGGGCATGTTCTCAGAACCTATAGACAATCCGCTATGGCATTTTATTGCGTATTCGGCCGGTACCGGGGGCAGTATGCTCATCATTGGGTCCGCTGCCGGAGTAGTGGCCATGGGAATGGAGAAAATAGATTTCTTCTGGTATCTCAGAAAAATTGCCTGGCTTGCTATGGTAGGTTTTGTGGCCGGTGCCATTGCCTTTATTTTAATGCGAGATTTTGTAATACACGTATAATTTTATCGATAAAATACCGTTATTAAGGCAACGTAAACACATGAAAACATATGGTATTGTTCCAAGACCTCGCCAATGAGGCCGAAATCGGGGATGCTTTGTCCGAAGAGAAAACACTTTCAGTTGTAGATTTAATCGTTAATGGGGGCGCCGGAAGTATCGTGATTATTTCCGTGCTTTTTGTGCTGTTATTTGTTGCGATGTACATCTATTTTGAACGCATATTTGCAATAAAGGCAGCCTCCAAAATAGATAAAAACTTCATGAACCAGATTAGGGACCATGTCATGAACGGCAAATTGGAAGCGGCCAAAATACTTTGTGCCCAGACCGATTCCCCGGTGGCCAGGCTTACGGAAAAAGGGGTTTCCAGAATTGGAAAACCGCTTGATGATATCAACACAGCAATAGAAAATGCAGGTACCTTGGAGGTCTACAAATTAGAACGCAATGTCAGTGTTCTTGCAACTGTGGCCGGAGCTGCTCCTATGATCGGATTCCTGGGAACGGTCATCGGTATGATTATTGCATTTCACGAAATGGCCTCTAGCGGCGGACAGGCCGAGATGGGCTCTTTGGCATCAGGGATATATACAGCCATGACAACCACCGTAGCAGGTCTTGTAGTGGGGATTATTGCGTATATTGGCTATAACCACCTAGTGAACCGGACCGATAAAGTAGTCCATAAAATGGAAGCCAATGCGGTGGAATTTTTGGATTTGTTGAATGAACCCGCCTAGCCCGAGCCCATGAAGTTAAAAGGTAGAAACAAGGTAAGCCCGGAATTCAGTATGTCGTCCATGACAGATATTGTCTTTCTGTTATTGGTTTTCTTTATGCTGACCTCAAATGCGCCCAACGCCCTAGATCTTCTATTACCCAAGGCCAAAGGAAAATCGACCAACACCCAAAATGTATCGGTTACGATCAACAAGGACCTGGAATATTTTGTGAACAGCGAACGCATCAACGGAGAATACATAGAAATTGAATTAAAAAAAGCACTGGAAGGACAGGAGAAACCTACGATTATTCTTAGGGCAGAGGAGAGTGTTGCCATCAAAGAGGCGGTAAACGTTATGGATATCGCCAACAGAAACAGTTACAAGGTTATTCTTGCAGTGCGACCCAATTAATGTCGCTACTAGATACGAGACACAAAAAAAAATCCTTTACACTTACCACATTGTTGTTAAGTGTACTACTCCTTTTACTTTTTTACATAGGGCTCACCTATATGGATCCGCCCATTGAGAATGGCATTTCCGTGAATTTTGGCACGACCGATTTTGGAAGTGGACGAGTGCAGCCCAAAGAAAAAATACAATCGGAACCTGTAAAAGTACCCAATAAGCCAGCTGTTCCGGAAGAAGTGGAAGAGGAGGAGGAACCGGAAAAAGTTGCCCAGGAAGAGGTGGCCAAAGAAGAACCGGTAGAAAAGGTACTTACCAAGGAAGACCCCGAATCCATCAAAATAAAGCAGGAAAGGGAGGCGAAACGCAAAGCAGACGAAGCTGCCAAGCAGGCCAAGGCCAAGGCCGATAGGGAAGCCCGTGAAAAACGTGAAGCGGAGGAGCGGGCCCAAAAGGAACGCGAAGCCAAAAAAAACAAATTGGATGCCTTGATGGGCGGACTCAACAAATCCGACGGCACCGCCAGCGGTTCGGAAGGCGATGATAACAGAAGCGGTGATAAAGGCAAGCCAGAAGGGGACCCCTACGCTACCAGTTATTATGGAAGCCCAGGCTCGGGAAGTGGTACCGGTGGCTTTGGCCTCAACGGAAGGTCCTTGGTGAGCAGGGGCAAAGTACCGCAAGATTGTAATCAGGAAGGAAGGGTCGTTGTAAAAATTGTGGTAGATAGAAATGGAAAAGTGGTCAGCGCCACCCCCGGTGTAAAGGGAACTACCAACAATGATCCGTGTCTATTGGACCCTGCAAGGAAAACCGCTTTTAAGCATCGATGGAATTTGGATTCCAATGCACCGAATCAACAGGTGGGCTTTGTCGTGGTCAATTTTAAATTGGGAGAATAGGTCGTACCTTTGCAAATTCAATTGGTATTACATGACCTATAAGGAAACCCTAGATTGGATGTTTGTACAACTTCCAATGTACCAGGAAAAAGGTAAAAGTGCGTTCAATGGAAAGTTAGACACCATTAAGGCCCTTTCCGAGCACTTGGGCCGTCCGGAAAGAAAATTTAAGAGCATCCATGTAGCCGGCACCAATGGCAAGGGCTCCAGCAGCCACATGTTGGCCTCCATTTTATATGAGGCCGGTTATAAAGTTGGATTGTACACTTCGCCACACCTGAAGGATTTTAGGGAACGGATAAAAATTGATGGAGAACCTATCAGTAAAGGCAATGTCATTGATTTTGTAGCCGAGAACCGGCCTTTCTTTGAGGCACAGCAACTTTCCTTTTTTGAAATGACCGTGGGTATGGCCTTCGATTACTTTGCAAAAAATCGCGTGGACATTGCTATTGTTGAGGTGGGGTTGGGAGGCCGATTGGATTCTACAAACATCATTACCCCCGAGGTCTGCCTAATTACCAATATCGGGTTTGACCATATGGATATGTTGGGGGATAGTTTATCCAAAATCACCTATGAGAAAGCAGGAATCATAAAGGAAAAGGTGCCCGTGGTCATAAGTGAATATCAAGAAGAGGTAGCCGATGTCTTTGAATCGGTCGCAAGGGAAAAAAAGACAAAACTCGTCTTCGCCAGCCAAGAGGTGCACAACAGTTACCCAACTTCCCTATTGGGTCATTACCAAGCCAGAAATTGTAAAGGTGTGCTTGCTGTGCTAAAGCAACTCAAGGGGTTTGTCATTCGGGAAGAGCACCTTAAGAACGGTTTTTTGCGTGTAGTGGAAAATACAGGATTGATGGGAAGGTGGCAGGTGTTGCAGCATGGGCCCAAAGTGGTGTGCGATACGGCTCATAACAGTGAAGGTCTCACCCTTGTACTGAAGCAGATAAATGGACAGCATTTTGATAGCTTGCACATGGTACTTGGCTTTGTAATGGACAAAAATTTGGATTCGATCTTTCCGTTGTTACCTAAAAAGGCCACCTATTACTTTTGTAGGCCCAATATCCGACGGGGTATGGAGGTTGCAGGGATACTGGAAAAGGCCCAAGCTTATGGCTTACAGGGCCAGGCATACACCTCGGTGAAAGAAGCCTACGAGGCTGCGTTGAAAAAGGCGCTGGACACAGATTTTATCTATGTTGGCGGGAGTACCTTTACCGTGGCGGAAGTGTTGTAATTTTTTACATTTTTTTCTTTTAAGGAAATAAAAACAATCCTATATTTGCACTCCCTTATCCAAGGATGGGGGAATTTAATGAAATAGGGCGCTTAGCTCAGTTGGTTTAGAGCACCTCGTTTACACCGAGGGGGTCGGGGGTTCGAATCCCTCAGCGCCCACCACAAACAAAAATCCATACGTAAGTGTGGATTTTTTTATTTCCAGAAGTCAACCAAAGTAGGACTTTAGCAAAAGGGGGTGTATACTCAACTGCAGGGCAATCATTGTTTTTTGGGAATAAGAAGTGTCTACCCACGGGTCATCCAATCAATGACTCCACATATTACCATATAGGCCCAGTTATTACACGAGGTTTTTCCACGACCCTACATAGGGCTTACTTTAATGCGTATATGGCTCCGATGCATTTCATGGATAGGGGACCCCATACGGAAAAATAGAACCTATGACCATTCTTCATTTTCTCCGGCTTACAAAAGCCCAACAATGGGATCTTCTTTTGGCCCAGGGCAAGCGTATTGGTAGTCATCGCACTAAGCGGTCTTCCTATATCTTGTACACCATGGAGAATTTTTTTGTAGAGGTAGAGTTAGATTTAACCGGTGAAACCTTAGGATCACTTTTTCCCTTTATCTGTGGAGACCGCTTGAAAAAATACGTTAAAAAATAGAGGTCAAAAAAGGTTTTTGGCGACACCTGGGAAGGAACCTTGAATACCATGGGAAACTGGGTCGCGTCTGAAAATGATCCATTTTTCATGGTTAACAACATTCGCATGAATTATACCCATATGGATATTTCCGAGTTGGATTATAATCAGAACGATAGGTCTGAATTGGGGATGGATTTTTTCCAATAGGCTTCGGGATTGTTGACCCCAAAAGAAAAACCGCCGCCTTAAGGCAACGGTTATCTTGAAACAAACTAACTTAAACTTACTATAAAAAGACGTTGAACAGCGTTTGGATGGTTTCTTAAATTGGTTTAGCCCTATTCATTTTTAATGGAATCAATTATAAATTCACTTCGTCTGTTCAATTGGTGTTCTTCCTTACTGCAGGAAACCCCATTGCTACAATGGTTTAAGAGCTCCTGCTCACCAAATCCCTCACCTGAAATCCTTTCCGGGTCTATACCCAGACTGATTATAAATTGGACCGTAGCCTCGGCCCGTTTCTGGGACAAGTTCAGGTTGTAGTTATCATTGGCCCTGCTATCCGTATGCGACCTTACTGTAATCTTTAGTTCTGGATTTCGCTTCATGATTGCCGCGATTTTGGCAAGCTCCGGTTCCGCATCCGGTCTGATACTGTAACCGTTCAAATCAAAATAAATAGCCATATTCAGAATAGTAGCTACGTCCGTGCCCTCAATCACATCTATGACATTCGACTTTAGTTGAAAATCAAGGGTCTGGGATTCCGATCCTTTGCCCACAAAAAGGTCCGTGGCATCATAGTCTTCTATGGTCAAGACCAGGGTGTGGTCATAATATTTATTGAGATCCAGGGTATACCTTCCGTTTTCATCGGTTTTTGTGACGGTCACCACTTGGTTTTCGTTGTCTTTTAAGCTAATGCGCACATCTTTTAGCGGTTCGTTGGTATCTTTATCGGTAACGGTACCGGAGATGGTACTCGTAATGGCTTCATTGATCTTTCGGGTTTCTGTAAAGGCATAAATATCATCCAGGCCCTTACCCCCGGTCCTGTTGGAACTAAAATACCCTTTACGGGTTGCGTTGTCTATACTGAAGGCAAAATCGTCCTCAGGCCCGTTAATCGGTTTGCCCAAATTGACCATCTGCAACACCTTGCTTTTTAGATCTACGTAGAACACATCATACCCGCCAAGACCAAAATGTCCGTCAGAAACAAAATAGAGCTCATAATCCGAAGACACAAAGGGAAAGGATTCCCTGCCTTTGGTATTGATCTCAGGGCCCAAGTTTCTTGGTTTTCCAAAGGTGCCGTCTGGCTTTATGGTCACCGAAAAGATATCGGTTTCCCCACGGGAACCTGGCCGGTTGGAAACAAAGTACAGGGTGTTTTCATCCGGACTCAAGGCCGGATGGGCGGTGGAGTAATTGTCTCCATTGATGGAGAGATCTTGGATGTTTCCCCATTTATCATCCGTTTTGGTAGCCCTATATATCTTAAGGTTCTCCCGCTGTTTTTTGTCTGATTTGTCCAAGGGGGTGTTGTTGTTCCTTGTAAAATATACCGTATTGCCGTCCCGGGTAAAGGCTGGTGATGATTCATTGTATTTGGAATTCAGATTTCCGGTAATTTTCAAGGGCTCCCCCAAGTTGCCATCTTCACCTATTGTTACTTCATAAATATTGGAAAAGGCTGCGTTGGTCCACGCATTCAACCGTTTTACCACACCGACCTCTTCCTTTGAAGAGCTAAATATCAGTTTATCTCCCAATACGGCGGTGCCAAATTCAGCTTCTTCCGAATTAATGGAAAGGGGCTCCAGGGTATATCGATAGGAGTTTTTTTCTATGATATCCAAATAATTCTGGGCGTCGGAATACCTTGGGTTTTCGGATTTGAACGTCTCCAGAAAGTCATTGTATACTTTTTCAGATTCCTTGTCCTTCCCGAGGGCCTTTAATGTCTGTGCATAGCGCAACAGATAAATGGACTCATCTGGTTGGGGGTTTAACGTCAGTAATTCGGTATACCATTTTAACGCCTCATTATACTGGGCATTAAAATAATAGGTGTTTCCCAACTTTTTGAAGAGCTCTTCGGACTTATACCCGGATTCTGCTACATCAAGATATATTTCTGCAGCATCTATGTAGGCAAAATCATCGTATTGTTTGTTGGCCCGTTTTAGTTTGCCCTCCTGGGCCAAAATAGGGGTTATACCTATCATAAGGGTCCATGTCAGTGCCAATGACCGTATTGCGGAATTTGTTACCATATACTTTATCTTTTTTGTAAAAACGTACAACTTAAAAAGGTCCATGTCATCCATATGTTTTAAAAGAATCTTGGGGATATCCTATTTCTCACCCGCGTAAACAGTTCGAACCTTAGAAATACTTCATGGGAGCCCGAATTGTAATTGCTTAGGCCGGTAGTATCGGCATCATAGGCATATCCCAACATTATCTGATCACTCAATTGAAAAGCGGCCAGGCCGCTAACCGCAGCATCCAAACGATAGGCGGCTCCCAAGGTTAGTTTATTAAAAAACAGAAAGTTGGCGGAAATATCAAGCCCCAAGGGGGCTCCATTGACATATCTGACCAAGAAGGCGGGCTTAAATTTGGTATCCAAGTTAAGGTCGAACACGTAACCTCCTGTAAGGAATACATGCAGTTGTTCCGAAGCGGTAGATAGTGTGCTGTTCTCATAATGTTCCGTTCTGAGTAAATTTGGCGCGGAAATCCCGACATACCATTTATCATGATGGAGCATGGTTCCCAATCCGATCAAGGGGGTCAATCGATTGTCAATATTTGTTTGAAATTGAGGCTCCAAGGGGCTGTAGATCAGAAGTTTTGTGAAATCAACATCCAATAATTGTACCCCGGCCTTAATACCAAAACTAAGTTTGGTCTCATTCCGTGCTACCTGGAGGGTATAGGCATAATCCAGGGCCAAAGCATTTTCAATGGAAGGCCCGATTTCGTCATTCGAAAAAGACAATCCAACGCCTACGTTTCCATTTACCGGGGTGTTCAATGAAAAAGAAGATGTTTTTGGAGCTCCTTCCAGACCAACCCATTGAGATCGGTAAATACCGTTAAAGCTCATAAAACCCCGACTTCCGGCATAGGCAGGATTAATGGTGATGGTGTTGTACATGTATTGGGTATATTGCGCATCTTGCTGGGCAATCGCGGGTATGGTCATTATGAGCAGTACCCCGATTCCTAAAATTTTGTTGAATGCAGTCATATTAATTCGCAGTTCCATTTGTGTTGGTCTAGTTTGCATCTATATAAAGAAATCCGGTTTTCCGAACCGTACGGGGAGTACTTCCATTTTCAGAGAATTCATAAGTAAGGACATAGAAGTAAGTTCCGGTTGGCAAGGGCTCAGAACCACCAAGGGTAAGATTGCCCTCGGAAAATCCCCGAAATACATTGTCAGTGAGGTTGTACCCCTTTGTTTTGTATACCGGTACGCCCCACCGATTGAATACCTCCATGGTGTTGTTTGGAAAGCGCTCTATACCATCTATTCTAAAGAAATCGTTTTCCCCATTTCCGTTGGGGGATACCGCATTGTAGGATACCAAACCTCCAGGCAATACCTCCTCCACACTTACCGTGGCCAGGGTAAAGACTCCATATCCGGAAACCTCCGCAATGGTGGTTACCGTTTGGTTGGCGGCATCCGGAATACCCCCTTCATCTACCCAAAAACCCTGATTTGCATCCCATCGTATAATATGCAAGCTATTAGGATTGGCAGCGGTTATGAAGCTAGGTGATGTATCGGCATCCCAGCCCAGGGTGAGAACCACATTGGAGTTTCCGTTGGTCCTTTCCACTACCCAGTATTCCGTATTGTCAATTCGTTCTATAACACCAACGGCAGATCCGTGGGAATAGGTGGGATCGCTGTTCTCCAAAATGTAACGGCCGGTAATCTGGTCCAGAACATTTTGGGGGGCATTTATAGTGGCAGGTCTGTATTGCCCGGCATTTCCAATGGGAAAGTCAAAACTGTTGTCCCCGTTTTTTATTACGGTTCCGTCCATATGACTATTGTCACTTGTATTTATGTGGTCTGCTCCGGCGGTGAAGCTCAACAGGCCCCCAAAATTTTGACCGTCCACAACTCCGGTATCAAAATTGGCCTCGTTTTCTACGGTGATGTTCCCTGCCAATTGAAAGGCCAAGGCGATAAAACCGTTGTTAAAAAGCAGGTCGTAAAAAAAGCTTTCACTACTTCCCGTAATACGCTGTACGGTACTGCCCTCGAACCGGGTCAGGCCCTCGTTGAGGAAATCTACCATGCCGTCATTGTTAAAGTGGTTGTAGCAAAAGAGCTCCCCATCGTTCATCCAAATCCCAGAGGAGGCATTATCAATGGGGTCCAATACACCTACCTGGGTGTTGGGCATTATGGTGAGTTCGCCCTGATTGACCATTTGGGCCTCTATACTATATGTGGATACGATCATGACCCCCATGGCCAAAATGCATTGCATCCCTAATCGTAGTTTTTGTATCATCATACGTTGCTGTATCATAGTTATTTGTTATATCCGGCATTGTTGTCCGGCACAAGGTCTATTTTGTATAACACCGCCCGCTCGGCAGGCGGTGTTTCATGTCGAAAGTCCCGTGCACCCTTTTGCTTTAGTTGATCTGTAGCCAAGAGGTTCCATTACTTTGGACCCATACTGCGGATGCATCTGGAATCGTGGTTGGGCCTCCTGTACCTGCCCCTGCTATGGCAACTCCTGCGCCGCTATTGTTACGTAGCACATAAATTCTCCCTGTGTTGCCAGCGGCCGGTGTTGGTAAGGTGACTCCGGTAGTGAAAGATCCTCCCGAATTAAGAATAATGGTATAATCACTTGTCAATACCGTATAATCGGTTGTTTGTGCGGTAATGGATTTCGTTGCCGTAATGGCAGTTTCGGCCACTTCCACCCAGGCCGTACCGTTCCATTGAAGTAGGTTCCCGGTCGTAGCACCATCGGCCAGTTTGGCCAGGGTCACGTTGGCGTCGGTGATCTTGATGGTGGTCACGGCGTCCGTTGCCAGTTCCGCGGTACCGATCCCGCCATCGGCGACGTCCAGGGTATACGGGCTAGCGGTGGTACCTGCCCCTGCACGGACCAGCGATCCACTGGCGGTGGCATCGGTGAC
>NZ_JBNGOQ010000007.1:0-2500 GCF_050589645.1 Eudoraea algarum
CATTAAAGGTTACGGTAAGGGATGGCTATGCGTCCCATTAGCTTGATGGTAGGGTAACGGCCTACCATGGCGACGATGGGTAGGGGCCCTGAGAGGGGGATCCCCCACACTGGTACTGAGACACGGACCAGACTCCTACGGGAGGCAGCAGTGAGGAATATTGGACAATGGGCGGAAGCCTGATCCAGCCATGCCGCGTGCAGGAAGACCGCCCTATGGGTCGTAAACTGCTTTTGTACGGGAAGAACAAGGGGCACGCGTGCCCTTATGACGGTACCGTAAGAATAAGGACCGGCTAACTCCGTGCCAGCAGCCGCGGTAATACGGAGGGTCCGAGCGTTATCCGGAATCATTGGGTTTAAAGGGTCCGTAGGCGGGCGATTAAGTCAGGGGTGAAATGGTGCGGCTCAACCGTAGCACTGCCTTTGATACTGGTCGTCTTGAGTCATGGTGGAGTGGCCGGAATATGTAGTGTAGCGGTGAAATGCATAGATATTACATAGAACACCGATCGCGAAGGCAGGTCACTAACCATGTACTGACGCTGATGGACGAAAGCGTGGGGAGCGAACAGGATTAGATACCCTGGTAGTCCACGCCGTAAACGATGGATACTAGCTGTCCGGCCTCCGGGCTGGGCGGCCAAGCGAAAGTGATAAGTATCCCACCTGGGGAGTACGTTCGCAAGAATGAAACTCAAAGGAATTGACGGGGGCCCGCACAAGCGGTGGAGCATGTGGTTTAATTCGATGATACGCGAGGAACCTTACCAGGGCTTAAATGCAGGATGACAGGTCTGGAGACAGACTTTTCTTCGGACATCCTGCAAGGTGCTGCATGGTTGTCGTCAGCTCGTGCCGTGAGGTGTCAGGTTAAGTCCTATAACGAGCGCAACCCCTGCCGTCAGTTGCCAGCAAGTAAAGTTGGGGACTCTGACGGGACTGCCGGTGCAAACCGCGAGGAAGGTGGGGATGACGTCAAATCATCACGGCCCTTACGTCCTGGGCTACACACGTGCTACAATGGCCGGTACAGAGAGCAGCCAGTGGGCGACCACGAGCGAATCTACAAAACCGGTCACAGTTCGGATCGGGGTCTGCAACCCGACCCCGTGAAGCTGGAATCGCTAGTAATCGGATATCAGCCATGATCCGGTGAATACGTTCCCGGGCCTTGTACACACCGCCCGTCAAGCCATGGAAGCCGGGAGTGCCTGAAGTCCGTCACCGCAAGGAGCGGCCTAGGGCAAAATCGGTAACTAGGGCTAAGTCGTAACAAGGTAGCCGTACCGGAAGGTGCGGCTGGAACACCTCCTTTCTAGAGCGGTCCCTTCGGGGGCCGGACAAGAGGCCCTTGGGCCCTTGGTCCCGTGCACTTTTGGGAAGCTTTTTTTTTTTTGTCGTTGTTGTCGGTCCAATTTTTTTATATATAAGATCTATTTTGAGCACAGTCCCGTAGCTCAGCTGGTTAGAGCGCTACACTGATAATGTAGAGGTCGGCAGTTCGAGTCTGCCCGGGACTACAAGATGGGAAGTTCATTGATTTGGAACATTGGAAATTCTGGAGGTTGAGTTGCACGTTATCGTGGACCGTTTGGGACTGTTGGCCGATAACTGTCGGCCGGCCACTGAAAAAACGGGGGATTAGCTCAGCTGGCTAGAGCGCCTGCCTTGCACGCAGGAGGTCATCGGTTCGACTCCGATATTCTCCACCAACGCCCACCATGGCGCGCTCCGATGGACAAGGTCCATATGTGAAGGGGGCGAATGGGGGCGAACGATTTAGGCAAGGGGCCTGTTGCAGGCAATTAGGGATAATTGTCCGTTGCGGCCCGCCACAACGTTCATTGACATATTGGGACAGAGCGCGTACGGTATCGGATACCGTGCGTCTCTAACATACGAAAGTAAAGTAGTACGAACAATAGAATACAAGATCTGGCGACAAGCTGGAAAAGGGCGTATGGGGAATGCCTAGGCTCTCAGAGGCGAAGAAGGACGCGATAAGCTGCGAAAAGCTGCGGGGATCGGCACATACGATATGATCCGCAGGTGTCCGAATGGGGCAACCCGGCATGTTGAAGACATGCCACGGCCGCAAGGCCGAGCGAACCCGGTGAACTGAAACATCTAAGTAGCCGGAGGAGGAGAAAACAAAAGTGATTCCGATAGTAGCGGCGAGCGAACTCGGATTAGTCCAAACCGATGTTGTTTCGGCAACATCGGGGTTGTAGGACCGCGATGTTCGGTGCGTAATGAACTGGAACCCTTTGGAAAGAGGGGCCATAGACGGTGATAGCCCGGTACAGGCAAAGATCGTTACCGATAGCGGTATCCTGAGTAGCGCGGGGCACGTGAAACCCTGTGTGAAACCGGCGGGACCATCCGCCAAGACTAAATACTCCTGAGAGACCGATAGTGAACAAGTACCGTGAGGGAAAGGTGAAAAGAACCCCGAACAGGGGAGTGAAAGAGATCCTGAAACCATACGCCTACAAGCG
>NZ_JBNGOQ010000008.1:0-1843 GCF_050589645.1 Eudoraea algarum
CTTCCGGTAAAGGCCACGTCCAGGGGCGCCTCTCCGGTAAGAAGATCGGCCGAGGCCACGGCCACCGGGGCCTGGTTAGACCCTGCACCGTCCACAGTTAATGCAATGACATGGGTATCGGTTTCGTTATAATTGATGGTCAGAGTGGCACTTTTGTTGGTGCCCGTACCCGTGTGGGCAAGGCCAACTACATGTTGACTACTGCTTTTTAGCAAACCATTGGTAAGATTACCACTGTCAATGCTGAATTCCGAGGCATCCGGTCCGGACAAATCCATAGATCGAACGATTATACCTACGTTGCCTGTGGTGATGTTGATTGTCGCGTTTTTGGATTCACCACTGCCAAAAGAAATAGCAGTATCGGCGGCCATAGTGCTGGCCACACTTGGGCTCCCTGTTGGAGCATCCTGTCCATAGTATTCCATGTTTTTTTGCCTTCCACCGCCTCGATTGGGAGAACCCGCGGCTACGAAAATACCATTGCCTGAGACAATTCCTTGCGTACCATGTCTAGGATGGTTAAGATTATCACCCAGCGTCCAATTCCCTGAAACCGGATCAAAAACTTCAGTAATGTCGAATGCGCTTGAGGAAGCATTGGATTCTCCTCCGGCAACTACAAGCTTGCCCTCAAAATTGGCAACAATTGCTGCAGCCCTTGGTGTAGGAAGGTTTTGATTACTGGGCAATGTGCTCCAAGTGCCCAGAGCAAAATCGTATACATCCACCTCGGAAATTACGGGGGCAAATGTTCCACCAGTTCCTCCGGAAAGACGTCCGGAAGCCGCATATAACTTTCCATCTATGACGGCTGCATGGAAATGATCTCTTGGTCTTGGAGTATCCGGAAGAACTGTCCAGATACCGGTAGCGGGATCATACTCATCAAACCAGGACACAAAACCACCACTATGGCCGTTGGTGTTTCCAGCAACAATATAGAATTTATCATTATGGACTACCAAACCGGTAGACCCTCTTTTTCTTGCTACAGGAATTTCGGGTCCTTGAATCCATTCGCTAGTGGCCGGGTTATAACTCCAAACATGGTCTGCTGGAGTTTCAGAAGGAAAAACGTTCGTTTTATAGGCGCCTATTACCCAAATCAAACCTTCATATTCCAGCGCCTGGAAATGGTTGAATTCGATAGGTGCGGAATTGACCAAAGAGGTCCAGGTATTTGAATTATAATCGTAAATATCCAGCGTCTGTGCACTTTCTCTACCACCGAACAGATAGAACTTATCTCCCGCCTGAACAAAGGAACATTCATGCCGGGCGGTATAGGTCTCATCTTCGTCCTTATCAAACCACGTATTGGCCGAAGCCGCGGTAATGGTCCAATTAAATTGCTGTGTAGCATCAATAGAGCCCGCTTTGCTAGCCGTGATGGTAACCAAATGCACCCCGTCGGAATTTGATCCCCCGGTCAATGCCGATGCGTCAATGACACCCGTAAGTTGACCATTGGTGGGCTCAATAACTATTCCCGATGGTTGGTTGGCAATACTATAAGTTACATTTTCATTTGGGTCTCCTCCTGAAGCTACGGCAATTAAACTGCTCATTTGCCCTACTTCATTGAATTGATCTGGAATAGTGTTAAGGGTCAAAGGAATAATTTCGAAGAGTTCAGCCGTGAGGGCTATGGTCACGGGGCTGTTGCCCCCGGAATGTACGATCTCGAGACTGGCCGATTTGGTCCCCACCACGCCGTTGGGCGTAAAGGTGACCGGGATCGAGCCCGATGTCTGCGGATCCACGTCCAGCGGCAGTGCGGCCGAATGGCCGAACATGGCGGCATCGGTGCCGGTGATGTTTATGGCGGTGATGCTGATTA
>NZ_JBNGOQ010000009.1:0-1805 GCF_050589645.1 Eudoraea algarum
TTGTCCACAACAGTGGCCCTACGGGCATCGAAGGTCGTGGCAGCGCCGTCCTCGTTGGTATAGGTCAATGTACCGTCACCGTTATCGGCCAGGGTACTTGTCGTCTCATTAAAGGTGGTGATCGTGCCGTCCTCACTGGTGTAGGTAAAGCTACCGTTACCGTTGTCCACAAGTGTGGTCACGGTATTGTTGGTGTCCACCGTTATTGTGGTCCCTGAATCGTCCGTGATGTCAAAGGTCCCGTCGCCATTGTCCACCACCGTGGCACGCCTCGCATCGAAGGTGGTCGCCGTACCGTCCTCGTTGGTATAGGTCAAGGTCCCGTCACCGTTGTCGGCAAGGGTACTCGTCGTCTCGTTGAAGGTGGTGATGGTCCCGTCCTCACTTGTGTAGGTAAAACTGCCGTTACCATTGTCCACCAAAGTGGTCACCGTATTGTTCGTGTCCACGGTCACCGTGGTACCGGAATCGTCCGTGATATCGAAGGTGCCGTCCCCGTTGTCCACCACCGTGGCACGTCTTGCATCGAAGGTCGTGGCCGCACCGTCCTCGTTGGTATAGGTCAATGTACCGTCACCGTTGTCGGCAAGGGTAGATGTCGTCTCGTTGAAGGTGGTGATGGTCCCGTCCTCAGAGGTATAGGTAAAACTGCCGTCCCCATTGTCCACGAGCGTGGTCACCGTATTATTGGTGTCCACCGTTATTGTGGTCCCTGAATCGTCCGTGATGTCAAAGGTGCCATCACCATTGTCCACAACAGTGGCACGCTTTGCATCAAAGGTGGTCGCCGTACCGTCCTCGTTGGTATAGGTCAAGGTCCCGTCACCGTTGTCGGCAAGGGTGGATGTTGTCTCGTTGAAAGTCGTTATGGTCCCGTCCTCGGAGGTATAGGTAAAGCTACCGTTACCGTTGTCCACCAAAGTGGTCACTGTGTTGTTGGTGTCCACGGTCACCGTGGTACCGGAGTCGTCCGTGATATCGAAGGTGCCGTCGCCGTTGTCCACAACAGTGGCCCTTCGGGCATCGAAGGTCGTGGCCGCACCGCTTTCGTTCGTATAGGTAAAGGTACCGTCCCCATTGTCCACCAAAGTGGTAATGGTCTCTGATATCGTTACGGAAGACACATTCAAATAAAGGCCGCCATCGGTTCCAACCGCGATGTCATTATTGGCATCGGCGCTTACCAAATCAATGGTCTGGGCCGTACCGGCTTCGTTGGTATAAGTGAACGTACCGTCGCTGTTGTTGACCAAATTGGTAAGGGTACCATTACTGTCTATGGTCACCGTGGTACCGGAATCGTCCGTGATATCGAAGGTGCCGTCACCGTTGTCCACAACAGTGGCCCTTCGGGCGTCAAAGGTGGTGGCAGCGCCGTCCTCGTTGGTATAGGTAAAAGTGCCGTCGCCGTTGTCGGCAAGGGTTGAAGTCGTCTCGTTGAAGGTGGTGATCGTGCCGTCCTCAGAGGTGTAGGTAAAACTGCCATCGCCATTGTCCACCAAAGTGGTCACCGTATTGTTGGTGTCCACGGTTACCGTCGTACCGGAATCGTCCGTGATATCAAAGGTGCCGTCACCGTTGTCCACCACCGTGGCCCTTCGGGCATCAAAGGTGGTCGCCGTACCGTCCTCGTTGGTATAGGTCAATGTACCGTCGCCGTTGTCGGCCAGGGTAGATGTCGTCTCGTTAAAGGTAGTGATCGTTCCGTCCTCGGAGGTGTAGGTGAAACTACCGTCTCCGTTGTCCACCAAAGTGGTCACCGTATTGTTCGTGTCCACGGTCACCGTGGTACCGGAATCGTCCGT
>NZ_JBNGOQ010000010.1:0-1448 GCF_050589645.1 Eudoraea algarum
GACGGTACATTGACCTATACCAACGAGGACGGCGCTGCCACGACCTTCGATGCCCGTAGGGCCACTGTTGTGGACAACGGCGACGGTACCTTTGATATCACCGACGATTCCGGTACCACGGTGACCGTGGACACCAACAACACGGTGACCACACTTGTGGACAACGGCAACGGAAGTTTTACCTATACCTCCGAGGACGGGACCATAACGACCTTTAACGAGACGACCTCGACCCTTGCCGACAACGGCGACGGGACCCTGACCTATACCAATGAGGACGGCGCTGCCACGACCTTCGATGCCCGCAGGGCCACGGTGGTGGACAACGGCGACGGCACCTTCGATATTACGGACGATTCCGGTACCACGATAACGGTGGACACCAACAATACGGTGACCACGCTCGTGGACAACGGTAACGGGAGTTTTACCTACACCTCCGAGGACGGGACCATAACGACCTTTAACGAGACGACCTCGACCCTTGCCGACAACGGCGACGGGACCTTTACCTATACCAATGAGGATGGTACGGCGACCACCTTCGATGCCCGAAGGGCCACGGTGGTTGACAACGGCGACGGCACCTTCGATATTACGGACGATTCCGGTACCACGATAACGGTGGACACCAACAATACGGTGACCACACTTGTGGACAATGGTAACGGTAGCTTTACCTACACCTCTGAGGACGGGACCATAACGACCTTTAACGAGACGACATCTACCCTTGCCGATAACGGTGATGGGACCCTTACCTATACCAACGAAGATGGCGGAACGACCACCTTCGATGCCCGAAGGGCCACAGTGGTGGACAACGGGGACGGCACCTTTGATATCACGGACGATTCCGGTACCACGGTGACCGTGGACACGAACAATACGGTGACCACTTTGGTGGACAATGGTAACGGCAGTTTTACCTACACCTCTGAGGACGGGACCATCACCACCTTTAACGAAACGACGAGTACCCTGGCCGATAACGGCGACGGGACCCTGACCTATACCAACGAAGATGGCGGAACCACCACCTTCGATGCCCGTAGGGCCACGGTGGTGGACAATGGCGACGGCACCTTCGATATCACGGACGACTCCGGTACCACGGTGACCGTGGACACCAACAACACGGTGACCACACTTGTGGACAACGGCAACGGTAGCTTTACCTATACCTCCGAGGACGGGACCATAACGACCTTTAACGAGACGACGAGTACCCTGGCCGATAACGGTGACGGGACCTTGACCTATACCAACGAGGATGGCACCGCCACCACTTTTGATGCAAGGCGTGCCACTGTGGTGGACAACGGTGACGGGACCTTTGATATCACGGACGATTCAGGTACCACAATAACAGTGGACACGAACAATACGGTGACCACGCTCGTGGACAATGGTAACGGTAGTTTTACCTACACCAGTGAGGACGGGAC
>NZ_JBNGOQ010000011.1:0-1263 GCF_050589645.1 Eudoraea algarum
ATTGACGTCCTCGAACCGGCACAGCTCGCCGCCGAGGCCGTACAGACACAGGCATATACCTGCCTGCAGCTGGGACAGATCACCGTGGGAAGCGTAACGCCAACATCAGGGGGGTCCGGCGACTACCAGTACCGCATCAACGGAAGCGCATGGAGCGCCGTGACCACCGGGGGGACCGTCTTCACCGACCTGGCCGACGGCACCTATTCCATAGAGGTCCGGGACGCCAATGCCACTTCCTGTACCCTGGTACTGCCCGACGTGGTCATCGCGCCCCTGCCCACAGAGCCCGTGCCCGCCTCTTCCGTGACCTACAACTGTGACGGCAGCGGGAACATCACCATATTGCCCAACGATCCAACCTATACCTATAGCATCGACGCCGGCGCGCCACAGGCATCCAACGTCTTCAACAACATCGCCGTGGGAAGCCATACCGTGACCATAGACTACGGAAGCGACTGTACCGTGGACACCACCGTGGTGGTAGATCCCGGGAACGCCTTCGGCGCGAACATCGACGCCTTTACCGATATCAGCTGTAACGGACTGGCAGACGGCGATATCACCATATCGGCCGAAAACTTCGACGGGGCCACAGGCTTCGAGTACAACATCAACGGAGGGGGCTTCACCACATCACTGGTATCCCCCGTGACCCTGTCGGGGCTCACCGCACAGGCATACACCATAATCGTAAGGGACCTTAGGGACACGGCCAACTGTTCCGTGACCCTGAACCAGGCCCTCACCGAGCCAACGCCCATCGTGGCCGCGGCATCCATCACCGACCCCTTTACCTGTAACAACACGGGGGCCACCATTACCGCGAGCGCAAGCGGCGGGACCCCCGCTTACCAGTACCAACTGGAGGACAATGTAGGGGGCGTGATCACCGCATACCAGGCCAGTGCCGTCTTCAACAATGTCGGCGCCGGGGACTATATCATCAGGGCAAGGGACAACAACCTGTGCTCCGACCCCATTGACACGGCCATAACCGTTGCCGCACCGAGCAACCCCACCTTTACCGTTACCGAAACGGCATGCTACAGCGGCGCCAACGACGCCACCATACAGGTCGACGTCACATCACTGCCCGGCAACGGAGGCTTCCAGTTCAGCATCAACAGCGGACCCTGGATGACACCAACGCCCGCAACCGCAACAACATACACCTTCGCCAACCTGGCCAACGGAACCTATACCATTGACGTACAGGACCAGTTCGGATGCCCGGCAACGCAGCAGTCCGTGACCATT
>NZ_JBNGOQ010000012.1:0-788 GCF_050589645.1 Eudoraea algarum
GAGGACGGAACGGCGACCACCTTCGATGCAAGGCGTGCCACGGTAGTGGACAATGGTGACGGGACCTTTGATATCACCGACGATTCCGGCACCACGGTAACGGTCGACACCAACAATACGGTGACCACACTTGTGGACAACGGTAACGGTAGTTTTACCTACACCAGCGAGGACGGTACGATTACCACCTTTAACGAGACGACGAGTACCCTGGCCGACAACGGTGACGGTACATTGACCTATACCAACGAGGACGGTACGGCGACCACCTTTGATGCAAGGCGTGCCACGGTGGTGGACAATGGCGACGGTACCTTTGATATCACCGACGATTCAGGGACCACGGTAACGGTGGACATCAATGACACCGTGACCACCTTGGTGGACAATGGTGACGGAACTTTTACCTATACCAACGAGGCTGGTACAGCACAGACCTTTGACTTGATAAGTGCGGATGCCAATAATGATATTGCCGTAGGAACGGATGGCGGCCTGTATTTGAACGTGGCCTCCGTGACGATATCGGAAACGATTACCACTTTGGTGGACAATGGTGACGGTACCTTTACCCATACGAACGAAAGCGGCGCTGCCACGACCTTTGATGCCCGAAGGGCCACTGTAGTCGATAATGGCGACGGTACCTTTGATATCACGGACGATTCCGGCACCACGGTAACGGTGGACACCAACAATACCGTGACCACTTTGGTGGACAATGGTAACGGTAGCTTTACCTACACCTCTGAGGACGGGACCATAACGACCTTTAACGAGACGACCTC
>NZ_JBNGOQ010000013.1:0-737 GCF_050589645.1 Eudoraea algarum
GTATTGTTCGTGTCCACGGTCACCGTGGTACCGGAATCGTCCGTGATATCGAAGGTGCCGTCCCCGTTGTCCACCACTGTGGCACGTCTTGCATCGAAGGTCGTGGCCGTACCGTCCTCGTTGGTATAGGTCAAGGTCCCGTCACCGTTGTCGGCAAGGGTAGATGTCGTCTCGTTGAAGGTCGTTATGGTCCCGTCCTCACTGGTGTAGGTGAAACTGCCGTTACCGTTGTCCACAAGTGTGGTCACCGTATTGTTGGTGTCCACCGTTATTGTGGTGCCGGAATCGTCCGTGATGTCAAAGGTGCCGTCACCGTTGTCCACAACAGTGGCACGCCTTGCATCAAAGGTGGTCGCCGTACCGTCCTCGTTGGTATAGGTCAAGGTCCCGTCACCGTTATCGGCAAGGGTGGATGTTGTCTCGTTGAAAGTCGTTATGGTCCCGTCCTCACTGGTGTAAGTGAAGCTACCGTTACCGTTGTCCACAAGTGTGGTCACCGTATTATTGGTGTCCACGGTCACCGTGGTACCGGAATCGTCCGTGATATCGAAGGTGCCGTCACCGTTGTCCACCACCGTGGCGCGCCTGGCATCAAAGGTGGTCGCCGTACCGTCCTCGTTGGTATAGGTCAGGGTCCCATCACCGTTGTCGGCAAGGGTCGAGGTCGTCTCGTTAAAGGTCGTTATGGTCCCGTCCTCAGAGGTGTAGGTAAAGCTACCGTTACCATTGTCCACCAA